>NZ_LR732707.1:2069289-3564916 GCF_902506555.1 Sphingorhabdus sp. 109
GTGCTGGGGCTGGTGTTTGTGCGGGCCGGGATGGCGGTTACGGGGTTGGGGTGAGCGATTCTGTTCGGCCTTGAGGGAGAAGGCTAGGGACATTCCGTTATTTTCCTTGCGCCTCCAGACGATTGGAAATTTCCAAATTAGACTTAGAATTCAGATGTGCTCATTTTCTTTCGAAATTTACCTTGCTGAAGTCAATTCAATAGGCTCTAATTGCCTGTACTTAAGGGAGAAATACTGTGGGAAAAAGTTTGAAAATTAGCGGTGGTCAAATCAATATAAGAGCACACCCTCACAACGAAGAAATATACTTCGATCTTATTATGGATTTCTATAGGATGAAAGAGCCCGTCAAAACACGTGGTGACAGGTATGGGATTATTTCATTGGTCGACAAATCGGGCCGAGAGGATGGTGAGATTCAAGGCGTCATAACGACATTTACAAAAATTGATGCGGATGGAAATTGGTTTGATGTTAAAAACCTGCAAGACGCGAATGCTGATGATATTTCAAAAATTTCTATTCCTGAAAACTTGTTCCCAAACTCAAAGGCCTTTTACTTCGTTTTTAACTTGAAGACGCACAAAATTGCTGTGCAAACTTATTCCAAAGGAGATACATTTTCGGTTAACTCGGCCGCAAGACTGTTTGAAGGCCTCGCTGCGAACCCCACAATTGAGCGAAAATTTGGTGATATAAAAATCAATGTGGTACAATCACGAGCTTCTCTAAAAAAGGTATTCGGACTAACTTCGATCAGCAAGATCATTATCACTATCGCCAAACCAAATGTTGATGTTTTTGATGATGATTTCGAAGGAAAAATAGAAAAGCATTTAGAGGAATTACACAGTCGAGAATTGGAACTCAAATACACAGCTGAAAAAGGTAAGTCCTTGGTAATTTCGGACGAAATTAAAATGGTTAGTGAACCGGCATTGGAAAATGGGCATATAAGGGTCGAGGGCAAAATGAACGGTCTTCCGGAAAAGCGATCAACCGCTGATTATCCGAAAATAAAGCAAGACAAATATGATGAGGAAGTTAAAAGTGAGAGTCAGGCTTTCGGCGATTTAGCTAGAAATATATGACAGATATTTCACCCTCTCAGTATGGCACTCTTGCAAGGCGACTGAAACAATATATAAAATTCTACGGTGGATGGAGTGCAATATTTAGCTCTCCTTTCTTTTGGTTAGCTTTTTTTATTTGCATGATAAATTATACTATGTGGGATAGCGAAGCTTGGCTTCCTTTAGCACAAAGCTTGTTACCGAACCTCCTCGGATTCAGCCTAGGCACTTACGCAATTCTTTTTAGCATCATCAATAACCGGCTTAAACGAGCCCTAAGAGAAGTCCCTAACAGTCGGGGAATACCTTATCTATTTGAAATGAATGCTACATTCTTCCATTTTTTAATTACACAAGTTGTGGCTCTGATTTGGACGTTTATATATACAGGAACGCTCTGGTTCGACATTCTTACCTACGCGAAACTCGAACCTGAAGTTCTTGTCCAAGTGCTTTTCGCCCTGAAAATGTCCGGTGGCTTTATCGGAATGCTCTTATTGGTCTATTCAACCACGCTAATCATTGCCGCCGCTATGGTCGTGTATCGTTTGGCGATGATAAAAGAACCCAATTAAGCTCCAACACCTGTGGTTCATCAAACCTAATCTTTAGCCAATTGATCGTCCTACATTACACTATCGATAGCCGAGCAGTGAAGATTTCCTTTTCTATCTTATCGTAAGAGACGATTTACCGGTACTCCGTCCTCAAGCGCAGCCAATCGTTCAACGTGGCGCGGTATCGTCTGGTCAAGATATCCTCTTCGTTACCCTGCAATGGTGATTGATCGATGGAATAAGTTCGGCCTCTCATAACGTCCAAAATCCGTATTTCCCTCAATGGATGCTGCGGCAGAGATTGCCCAATAAACCATAGGCCAACCCTAGCAGCCTCATCAGTGAGAATTGGAAATTCACAAAAATAGGGGTATACAAAATGCCTCTCATCGCCTGCATCCAGCACTGCCAGCATATTTTCGACCTTTATGGTTCCCATGCCATTGAAGGAGTGCCTTGCGTGCGGCGCATCGACTTCCTGAAAGGGTTCGTTTGTCCAACGTCGATTATTATTCCACCATTCCAAAAACCCATCGCGAAGAACCGGATATAATCGGGCACGCCTAGGATTCCCTCCGATTCTATTTTCCGTCGCAGTGTGTAGATCCAATCTGTTGAAAGCATGATTCTTCGCGTCACTCCAAAAAGGTGCGTAAAAGTCCCCACCTCCTCCATTTTCTCCAGACTCACGAGCTATTTCCTCACGAATATCAGCCCTAAGTAAGGAAGTTCGTTGACCGGGCTCACTGTAAAGAATTTTTAGAAGTTTTCTTAGGTGAATTAGTTCTATCGACATATCTATAGTTTCCAATCTTCTTCCGATTGTTACTACAAATTTATTGATATGTAAATTCGGCGAAAGTCCTCATAAATCTGCACAAACAACTATAAACAGCCCCCTTTCCTACAACATACCATATAGGTTATATTTTTTCCATTTAGCAAACCATATATGGAGAATTGTGATGGACTATCAGGATGATTTTGCGCAGCGGAACGGTGGTGGGGGTGGAGAGCATATTCGTCATCCTGAACTTGTTTCAGGATCTCGGGAGAGTGAGCCGGAAGGCCGGGGTGCGAGGCACGGGGTCCTGAAACGAGTTCAGGATGACGAACAATATAGAACCGTTCGTCCTGAGCTTGTCGAAGGGCGCCTCTCGGACGGACACTGTCCTTCGACAGGCTCAGGACGAGCGGACCTAAGCGCCAACACCCCCTCCCCTGCCACCCGCCACGACGGCTGGCACCCTGAACTGCGCGTAAAATTCCTCGAGGCGCTCTCCCGCACCGGTAATGTCCAGGCGTCGGCCTATTTTGTCCAGCGGTCGCGCCAGTCGGCCTATGACCTGAAACGTCGCGACCGGGATTTTGCCCGGGCGTGGCTGGCGGCGCTGGTGCTGGCGCGGGAGGAAGCGCAGGACAAGTTGCAGGAGCGGGCCATTGAAGGCGTCGAGGAGGAGATTTTCTATCATGGCGAGGTGGTGGCGACGCGGCGGCGCTATGACAGCCGGCTGCTGCTCGCCCATCTCGCCCGGCTCGACAAGATTGCCGCGCAAATCCCGGCGCAACGCGGGGCGGCACGCTTTGGCGACATGCTCGACGCGATTGGCAAGGGCGAGGACACCGCGCCGCTGATCGCCACGCCGACCGAGGAGGAGCTGGCGATAGCGGCCGCCGCGGCCGAAACGCTAACGGACGCCGGGCCGGTTTCCGGGCCCGGTTCGGGGCCGGACGAGGCGGACCTGCCGGAATTTTATGCGCTCTGCGATCCCGACCTTGACGATGCGCCTTCTTATTATCGCATGACCCCCAAGGAAGCCGCGGCAATGGAGCGCGACTGTCCCGGCGTTACCGTCACCCCCACCGGCATCCGCAGCGACGCGGCGGTCAACGCGCTGCCCTGGCACAGGGAAGCGCCGTTCGAAGACGGGAGCGACGCGGCAGAACAGGGAATTTATCTATAACCGTGTAAAGTTTGTAAAGTTCGGGTGCGATGAAAACGCTTCCCCGTCATCCGGAATCTATTTCCGGATCTCGTGAGACTGAGCCGGAAGATCGGCTCAACCCGATCGAAGCCTCTCATCTTCAGAGGAGGGGCTTAAGCTAAGGAACCGCACGCCTAGCCCGCAGCCACCCCGAACAGATCATGGTCGTCGGCGTCCTCGATCACCGCGTCGATAATGTCGCCGACGGCCAGATCGGCGCGGACATTGCGCAGGAAGACATTGCCGTCAATCTCGGGCGCATCGGCCTCGGACCGAGCGGTCGCGCCGATGTCGCCATCCTCGTCGGGGGTGCCGATGTCGTCGACAATGACGGGGAGCGTGCGGCCGACCTTGGCCTGCAGCTTGGCGGCGCTGATCCGGGCGGTGACGTCCATGATCCGCTGGTAGCGCTCTTCCTTGACCTCCTCGGGCACCGCGCCGTCAAGGGCATTGGCCGCGGCGCCCTCGACGGGCTCGAAGCGGAAGGCGCCGACCCGGTCGAGCTGGGCTTCCTCGAGCCAGTCGAGCAGATATTGGAAGTCGTCCTCGGTCTCGCCGGGGAAGCCGACGACGAAGGTCGAGCGGATGGTGAGATCGGGGCAGATGTCGCGCCAGCTCTTGACCCGCTGCAGCACCTTGGCCTCGTTGGCCGGGCGCTTCATGCGTTTGAGGACGTTGGGCGCGGCGTGCTGGAAGGGGATGTCGAGATAGGGCGTGATCTTGCCCTCGGCCATCAGCGGGATGACCTTGTCGACATGGGGGTAGGGATAGACATAGTGGAGCCGGGTCCACACGCCCTGCCCGTCCGGCGTCCTGAGCTCGCCCAGCGCGGCGGCGAGATCGGTCATATGGGCGCGGACTTCGCGGCCCTGGCCGGTGGGGCCGTTCCACTGGCGGGACTGGTGGCGGATATCGACGCCGTAAGCCGAAGTGTCCTGGCTTATGACGAGAAGCTCCCTGGTGCCGGCGGCGACCAGCTTCTCCGCTTCGCGCAGGATCGCGTCGGGGCGGCGGGACACAAGGTCGCCGCGCAGGCTGGGGATGATGCAGAAGGAACAGCGATGGTTACAGCCCTCGGATATCTTGAGATAGCTGTAATGGCGGGGCGTCAGCTTGAGGCCCGCTTCGGGCACCAGATCGACAAAGGCGCCGCGCGCCGCCGGCGCCGCCGCATGGACCGCGGTGACCACGTCCTCGTACTGATGCGCGCCGGTGACGGCGAGCACATCGGGGAAGCGCTTCATGATGACGTCGGCTTCGTTGCCCATGCAGCCGGTGACGATCACCCGGCCATTCTCGGCCATCGCCTCGCCGATCGCCTCGAGGCTCTCTTCCTTGGCGCTGTCGAGAAAACCGCAGGTGTTGACCAGCACGACATCGGCGCCGGCATAGTCGGCCGACATGTCATAGCCGTCGCTTCTGAGCTGCGTCAGGATGCGCTCGCTATCGACCAATGCCTTGGGACAGCCGAGCGAAACCATGCCCACTTTGGGCGGAGAAGGGATTTGGGTAGCCATAGGGCGCGGCCTTTAGGCCTGTTTGCGCGCCGAGTCACGATCAATATTGCCGGCAATGGCTGGCGGCACCGTGCCCCGGCGCAGGCCGGGCCCCATCCGGGAAACGCAAATCCTGCACCAGGGCCGAAGCGGAACGCCCCGCGACGCCCGATCGGGCGGCAATTGCCGAAACATCCGGATTTTGGTACAGAAGACAGCCCCCGGCCTGGGCCGGGGCACATTCTGGGGAGGATGACATGAACATATTCGATGTGAACTGGATCGCGGTTGTTGTAGCCGCGCTGGCGGGCTTTGTCGTCGGCGGCATCTGGTACGGGCCGGTCATGGGCAGGAAGTGGATGGGCGCGGTCGGTCTTACCGAAGAGCAGATCAAGCAGGGCAATATGGGCATGATCTATGGCGGGGCCTTTGCCTTCAGCCTGGTCGCATCGTGGACGCTCGCCCATACATTCGCGACTTATGCCGTAAATCTCGATTTCGGCGTGAAGGTGCTGACCGCCTTTGGTGTGGCGCTGGGCTTCATCGTCCCGGCAATCGGCACCAACTATCTCTTCTCGCAGAAGAGCAAGACCCTGTTCTTCATCGACGCAGGCTACTGGCTGCTCTTCTACATCGCCATGGGCGCCGTGCACGCCTGGTTTGGCCAATGAATAGAGGACGCTGGACCAAGTGGGGGGACGCCGGGGCTGCCAAAGATTGGGAGGGAGTGGCAACACCCGGCTTGCTGACCTTACGTACGAAGCGCCGGCGGGTTCCCCCCAAGCCGGGAAAATTTGAAGAGAATTGAACGATATGTCCGGTCCGCGCGTAGGCTTTCCATAGTGACAGCCGATGCAACAGCCGGAGTAAAGAAATGGAACTGGTCGACATATTGCGATGGACCGCAAGCATCAGCGGCATGATCGCGGCTGCCATGGTCTCCCTCAACGCGGGCGCCAAGGTCAGCGGATACGGATTCGTCCTGTTCTGCGGCTCATCGATCGTCTGGATCAGCGCCTCGCTGCTTGATGGCAACAATCCGCTGGCGATCCAGAATATTGTCCTGCTCGGGATCAATCTGTTCGGCGTCTACCGCTATCTCTGGCGTAAACCGAAAGAAAAGACGGCGGATTGAACCGAAAGGCTGCTCAGGTCCGCCCGGCGAGCGTATCGGCGATGATCCGCCAGACCCGGGGGTTGAAGCCCAGCCCCATATGCCCGCCATCGACGCGGATGTTGCGGGCCTGCGAATTGTAGATATCCTTGGCGATGTCGGGTCCGACGATACCGTCTCGGTTCGAATAGAGCACGGTCAGCGGCTGATCGAAGCCGATGCTGTTGCGCTGGTGCACTTCGCGCTCGAACTGGTCGAGGCGCAGATCATTGGCTTTGGCGTAGCGCTGTCCCGGCGTGGTATATTTGGGACCGCCGATGATAGGGGTGCCCATGGTGATCACCTCGCGCACCAGATGCGGCGACAGGCGCGCGGTTTCACGGGCGATGATCCCGCCAAGCGACCAGCCGATCAGAGTAAACGCCTGCTCGCCATTGGTCGCGAACCGCTCTTCCGCGACTGCGCTAAACCGCGCCACATCGCGGTCCACCGAGCCCTTGTTGCGGCCTAGCGACCAGTCGGCAACGTCATAATTGATCCGCCGGAGAAAGGCTTCCAGCGGGCGCATCGACAATTCGCTGCCGCCATAGCCGGGGATCAGATAGACCGGCCGGCCATCGCCGCGCGGTGCGGTGACCAGCCGCGGCCACTGCAGGCCGAAGCGCATCAGATCGAACGGCAGGGTCAGTTCCCCCAGTTGTGCTAGTCTGTGCGGCGGACGAAGTCCGGTAGGCATGTCTAGTGTGTCGACCATCAGCAAGCTCCGTCAGTGAGCTGCCAAGATAGTGGTTTATTTCGCAGGCGCAACATGAACCAAATTGTAGTCCGGTTCAGGCTTCATCCTTTTCCGGCGTCTCGGCACCGTTGCCGGGAATGATCTCGACGATGATATCGCCGGCCTCCAGCTGTTTCGCTTCCGGCTCCCAGAAACCGAATACCGCGTCCCCGCGATAGATCCGCACGCCCAGACCGTTGCCGACGACTTCGCTCATCCCCATGCCGACTTCATCCTCGGACACCGACCGCTGGACCAGTTTGACCCGGCCAGTAGCAGAAGCAAGATCGCTGAGATAATCGGAAATCTTGGCCCCTTCGCAACTGCCGGCGAGCAGCAGCCCGGCAAAGCTGACCGGATTGATGACAGTGGTTGCGCCTGCCTGCCGCGCCAACAGTTCATTATCAGCCGCCTTGATCGACACGCTGATCGGCAGATGATAGGCCAGATGGCGTGCGGTCAGTACGATCAGGATGCTGGTGTCGTCCCGTCCGGCCGAAACGATCAGCGACCGCGCACGCGATATTTTCACATTCATCAAGGCATTGTCGCGTGTGGCATCGCCGTTGATCACCGCACAGCCCAGTTTTTCGGCTTGCGACAAGGCATCGTCCGATGAGTCGATCACGACTATTTCCTCTGGATTGGTGCCGCGAGCAAGCAGTTCGTGTACTGCTTCACTGCCACTCGTGCCAAAGCCGGCGATCACGATATGGTCGTGCAAATTGCTTTGAATCAGTTTCATGCGCCAATTGTCCCAGGTTCGTTTGAAAACAAAATTATAGGCCGTGCCGACAAAGATTAGCACGACAAAGATACGGATAGGAGTCACAACCAGCGCATCGAACATGCGCGCCCTTTCCGTCACCGGAGCGATGTCGCCATAGCCGGTGGTGGTGATCGAGATCATCGTAAAATAAACGACATCGAGAAAGCTGACATCCCCGTCATAACTGTCCTGCAGGCCATTGCGGTCGAAATAGTGTACCGCCACGGCCATGCCGATCAGAGCCAGAACAAAGGTCACTCGCCAAGCAATATCGGCCCAGACCGGCAAGCTGGGTCGCCGCCGGAGCGTAAAATAGTCTGAAAGCTTGCGGTTGTTGCTGCTTGCCATAGCCGATTCAGCTGCGTTTCGGCAGGTGGATGCTGGGATCTACCGGCTTGCGGTTCTTGCGAATTTCGAAATGCAGTTGCGGCTCCTGAACATAACCGCTTTCCCCTGCGAGACCGATTATCTCACCGGCCTTGACTTTCTGGCCCCGCGTTACGTCAAGCTTGTCGGCGTGGCCATATGCCGTGACCCAGCCGGATCCGTGATTGATCAGGATCAAGCCACCAAATACACCGATTTCATCGCCACTATAAGCTATCACCCCGTCTGCCGCCGCCCGGATGGGAGTCCCCTTGGATACGCCGATGTTGAGACCGTCGTTGACCTTGCCACCCCCCTTGCTTCCGAAACCGGAGATTATCCGTCCATCGACCGGCCACTGGAATTGTCCGGAGAAATTTGCCGGCGTGGCTATAGCGACATTCGGCGTTGTGGCTTTCCGCCAGTCGGAGGCCTCTCCTGCGACTGCACCATCGGCCAGCGCTGGCTGGCTGCCGGTAACAATATCGTCGATTTCCAAATCAAAAGCAGCGGCTCGTTGCTCGATACTCAAATTCGCGGGATCGCTCGGAGCCGTGGCCGGCAGCAGCAATTTTTGCCCCACGCGCAGAATATAAGGCTCTTCCAGCCCGTTAAGCGCCACGACGTCGCGCCACGGCGCACCATAAGCACGGGCAATGGCAATACCGGTCTCGCCTGGCTTGACTGCATGATACCGGCCGCCGGTAATTTTCAAGCGCTGCCCGGGATGGATGACATAAGGCTCAAACAATCCATTGGCCGATGCGATGATCTGCGATCCGGTACCAGTCTTGTTAGCGATCCCGCGCAAAGTATCACCCGGCTGCACGATATAGGCTCCCGAATTTACCTGTTGCGCGCTCGCGGTGACCGGACTTGCCTGCCAGGTCGATAGAGGCGCTTTCTCTGGTGCGGTCCCGAACACAACAGGGTCCGTAACCAATTCAGGTGCGGACGGAGGCGGAGTATAGTCGGTGCGCCCCGGCGGAATGCAGGCTGTTACCACCAAGAGCATTATCAGGATCGCAATATCACGCATATAGGCTCCCATTGGCCAACTTCTTCCCTACGGAAACACGATTATTAGCAGCAAAAGCACAGCTTGCCAGCGTTGCTGGTCAAAGCCTAGTAAATTCTCGGGAGAGCGGAAACCGGTCAGGGATAGAGTTTTTTCAAACCATCCATGGAATCATAATGGGTAAGATCCAGATGCAATGGTGTGACCGAGATATAACCGTCGGCGATCGCTTCCAGGTCGGTGCTGTGCGCCGGCGTCTCCACCATCGGCCCGAGTCCGAACCAATGATATTCAAAACCGCGCGGGTCACGATTGCTGACAATTTGTAACCGTCCATAATCGCGAATTCCCTGCGATACGACCTGCACGCCTTTGACGTCGCTGGCAGGGAGAGCCGGGAAGTTGATATTGACCAGTGTCCGGTGATCCATGCTTTGCTTGATCAGCGGCCGGAGCACACGTTCTCCCCACTGGACGGCCGCTTCAAACGGCACATCAGCACCAAGATCGCCTCGCGCATAAGCCTGGCTTAACGCAATCGAGGGAATGCCCGCGAGCGCCCCTTCCATCGCTGCCGACACGGTCCCGGAATAGGTCACATCCTCGCCGAGATTGGCACCGCGATTGACGCCCGATAGAATGAGATCGGGCGGCCCGTCCTTCATGATTTTGGCGACGGCCATCATCACACTGTCGGTTGGTGTCCCATCAACAGAATATTGCTGGTCCCCGCGCTTGCGTATGCGCAATGGCCGGGTGATCGTTAGCGAATGACCGGCACCCGAATTTTCGTCGGACGGCGCGACAATCCAGATATCATTGGAAAAATGCGAAGCGATATCCAGCAGGATTTTCATCCCGGGCGCATCGAAACCATCATCGTTCGTTAGCAATATTCGCATTACACCGGCTCCAACTTGTCGATTCCGCCCATATAGGGAAGCAAGGCCGATGGAATTGTAACCGATCCGTCCGCCTGCTGGTAATTTTCGAGAACTGCGACCAATGTTCGGCCGACGGCAAGACCGGAACCGTTGAGCGTGTGGACAAATCTCGTACCCTTTTCCTCTCCTTCCGGACGGAAACGGGCATTCATCCGCCGCGCCTGATATTCGCCGCACGTCGAGACACTTGAAATTTCGCGATACATATTCTGGCCGGGCAACCAGACTTCCAGATCATAGGTCTTGCGTGCCGTAGCGCCCATGTCACCGGCACAGAGCAGCATTTTCCGATAGGGCAATTCGAGCGCTTTGAGAATTGATTCAGCCGCTTCCGTCATCCGCTCATGTTCGGCGTCGCTGCTGTCCGGATGGGTAATAGCTACCATCTCGACCTTTTCAAACTGGTGCTGACGGATCAGGCCCTTGGTATCCTTGCCGGCCGACCCGGCTTCGCTCCGGAAACACAGGGTAAGCGCCGTCAGCCGGATAGGCAGCTGCGTCTCGTCCAATATCTCGCCGCTCACGCTGTTGGTCAAACTGACTTCTGCTGTCGGAATCAGCCAATGGCCATTGGTGGTATGAAAGGAATCCTCCGAAAATTTCGGAAGTTGCCCCGTTCCGAACATGGCCTGATCGCGAACCAGCACCGGCGGTGCGCATTCCTCGAAGCCGTTCTCGACTGTCTGCTGGTCGAGCATGAACTGCCCGATTGCCCGTTGCAAACGCGCGATCTGCCCGCGCAGAAAAGCAAACCGCGAACCGGACATTGCGGCAGCCGTTTCAAAATCAAGCCCGAGCGCCGGACCGATGTCGCTATGGTCCTTCGGGTCAAAATCAAAATTGCGTGGTTCGCCCCAGCGATCGACTTCGACATTGCTGTCTTCGTCTTCGCCCGGCGGGACACCGTCCGCCGGAAGGTTCGGCAACGCTGCTAGCAAGCCCTGCAACCGCGCGGAAACTTCCCGTTCTTCTTCCTCTATCCCGGGCAATTTGCTTTTCAGATCGGCAACTTCGGCCATAAGCGCCTGCGCCGTATCCTCGTCACCCTGCCCCTTGGCCTTGCCGATTGCCTTGGACGCCTCGTTGCGGCGCGCCTGCCCTTCCTGGATCCGGGTTTTCAGAGCGCGGCTCTGCTCGTCCAGCGCGAGGATGTTCTGCGCCACCGCCTCGACTCCGCGCTTTGCCAGCGCAGCGTCGAAATCTTCCGGATTTTCGCGAATAAATTTTATATCATGCATAAGCACTGCCTATGCCGAGCGTCGGTTTCACTTGCAAGACTGCAAAGAAAAAAGCGGCCGGAGTGCACCGGCCGCTTTTTCTGTTTTCCCTGCTCTGTATTGCTCAGGCAGCAACCGCCTTTTTCGCTTTGCGACGGCGGGCAAACAATGCCGCTGCTGCTGCGCCAAAAAGCAATACAATGGGTGGCGCCGGGACATCCGTACCACCGGTTGATCCGCCTGTGCTTCCGCCAGAAGACGAACTGGAGCTGCTGCTCGATGAGCTGGTACTGGACGAACTGCTCGAAGAGCCGCTCGACGTTCCGCCGAAGCTGGAGGAGCCGCCGGTTGCGCCAGACGAACTGCTGGTAGAACCGCCTGTCGCCCCGGACGAGCTGCTGGTGGACGAACCGCCCGAGCTCGACGAAGACGAGCTGGAACTGCCGGACGACGAGCTGGAACTACCCGATGATCCTGAACTTCCGTCCCCTCCACTTGAGCCGTGTCCCCCGCCGCTGGAACCATGCCCTGGCTTGCCACCACTCGATCCGGACGAACTGCTGGACGAGCTCGACGACGAGGAACTGGACGACGAAGATGAAGAACTGGACGAGGATGAACTACCTCCCGAGGAGGTGCTGGACGAACCACCGCTGCTGGTCGATGAAATTACCACGGTACCGCCACCGGTGCTGCCCCCACCGAAGAAGCCGCCGAAAAATCCGCCACTGCCGCCGCCGCTGCTGCCACCAATTACAACCGGGATCGAACCACCGGTGCTGCTGACAGGGGGAGCAGGCGGAATATAAGGAGGAAGAGGAATGGCCTGTGGCGCCGGCGTCTGGGCGATCGTGACTACCGATGGCTGGCAGGCCGTCGTCGTCTTGGTGACCGTGCGCCTGGTCCGCTTTATCTTGCGGGCGGGCTCACCCTTTTTGATTGCACGAGCCCGCAGCGGTTTCTTCTTCGACATCTTCTTAACATATGGAGCCGCAGGTGCCTCAGAGACATGCACTGCGCCGCCTCCGATCAGCGCTCCCCCGCAGGTGCAAGCGCATAATTTTGCCAAAGCCATACGTACCGACATAATCTATCTCTCTTCCGCTTCAGACATTATCAAACAGCAGGCTTCTCGAAGCCTTGCCCCTGTTTGCCGTCTCGACATGCTTCAGAAAGACAGAAGAAATGGTAAATAACAATTGCATTAACGCTGTTTTAGAGTGGGAAACGCGAAAATAAGTTAACAGATCGTACCCATTCAGGGTTAATGTCCCGAATTGGAACTCATACGGACCGCTTTCTTGTCATATCGCTTTTAGAAATCGAATTTTTCGCAGGGACCATTGCGGTCCCAAGCTTATTTTCCGGTGCAAAATCAAACCTCATATTGGGTTGACCGGGTCCGGAATTTTACAAAATCCGGATTATTGCATGAACAGCGATTTTGCGCCTTGTTTCCAATAACTACGCTGGGTATAGGCCCGCCCTATATATGGTCCCGCCTTCCGAAATTCGGGTAAGGCATGATGTTTGGAGAGTATGTTGGCATCCTCGGTAGAAAAAGCATCCGCAAAAAATAGCGAAAATGGCGCAGATATGGTCCTCTCGGACGGGTATGAACCGAGCGAAGACGAAGAGTTCATGAACGAGCGGCAGCTCGCCTATTTCAGGAGAGCCCTGAAAAAATGGAAACAGGAAATCATCGACGAATCCAAGGAAACCCTTGCCCATCTGCAGGACGGTCCGATCCAGGACGCCGATCTCAATGACCGGGCGTCGAGTGAAACCGACTGGGGCCTGGAACTGCGGACCCGTGACCGTCAACGCAAGCTAACATCCAAAATCGATGCGGCTTTGCGAAGGATTGACGAAGGCGAATATGGTTATTGTCAGGTTACCGGCGAACCGATTTCGCTCGACCGGCTGAAAGCCCGGCCAATTGCGACGATGACCGTGGAGGCCCAGGAAGCGCACGAGCGGAACGAGAAAATCTCGCGCGATCAGTAGTTTGATTTTTCTCTAGAGCAAAACAGAGGTCCTCTCTGGCGCCTTGGCAACGGCACTGGCCTGCTCGGTTTACCGCGTTAATCCAGCGCTTTTGCGAGAAACAATGCTTACTATTAACGAAATTTGCACCAATTTTACCCTACTACTTCCTTTGCGACACATGTATTTACATTTACCGGCTACGGGAAGCTCATGAACGAACCATTTGACGATAGTCTGAAAATGAACAGTCAGGCCCTCGGCCATTCGAAGCGGGAGCTGGAGCGCGACAGCCTGTTTTTGAAGGCTGCTCTGAGCTTCGTCGATGGTGATGATTGCGGCGAAGTCCGGATTCGCAACCTGTCAGCCGGCGGCCTGATGGCCGAAGCACCGGTACTTGCCAAGCGGGGCGACAAGGTCCAGCTGGAGCTGCGCAATATTGGTCAGGTGACCGGACATGTCGCATGGGTAGCCCAGGGCAGATTCGGCGTGGCGTTTGACCATCCCATCGATCCGAAGCTCGCACGGCAACCTGTCGGTCAGAAAAAGTTGGAATTACCGCACTATCTGCGCCAGCATGGAAAAAAATCCCCGCATTTGCACAAGAGACAACGCTCCCGCTGATCTTCCGGTCAAGGCTCAATATTAGACTTGATTAGAACTACTTCCCTGCATAGGACGGTTTAATCATTCGATTAAACGGGAGCAGGACATGGCTGGACCACTTACAGGTATCAATATTATCGAATTCGCTGGCATTGGTCCCGGCCCCTTTTGCGGCATGATGCTCGCCGACCAGGGGGCGAACGTTACCGTTCTGCACCGCCCGGGAGCGGCGCCGGATCCACGCCTTGCCCTGTCCCGTTCCCGTAATCTGGTCGAGATCGACCTGAAATCAGAAGACGGCATCAAGACTGCCCGTGATCTGGTCAAAACTGCCGACGGCCTGATCGAAGGCTTTCGCCCCGGCGTCATGGAACGTCTCGGCCTCGGGCCGGATATATTGCTCGCCGACAATCCCAAACTTGTTTACGGCCGGATGACCGGCTGGGGCCAATATGGGCCACTCGCCGCCGCAGCCGGCCATGATATTAACTATATTTCCGTATCCGGTGCCTTGCATGCGTTCGGACGAGCGGGTGAAAAACCGACCCCCCCGATCAACATGGTTGGCGATTTTGGCGGCGGCGGCATGATGCTGGCCTTCGGCATGGTATCCGCCCTGCTCCACGCCAAGACCGGCGGCACGGGCCAGGTTGTGGATTGTGCGATGACCGATGGTTCCGCCGCTTTGATGGCGATGATCTTCGACTTTCACAATATCGGCCAGTGGCAGGACGAGCGAGGTGTCAATTTGCTCGATACCGGGGCGCATTTCTATGACACCTACGAAACGGCTGATGCCAAATATATCTCGATTGGATCAATCGAACCCCAATTTTACGCAGAGCTGCGGCAAGTGGCCGGTATTGCAGACGATAGCGATTTCGACGCCCAGATGAATCCGAAACAGTGGCCGATGCTGAAGGAGAAACTGACAGATCTGTTCAAAACCAAAACCCGCGACCAGTGGTGCGAGTTGATGGAGGGAACGGATATATGCTTCGCGCCGGTACTGTCGCTGGCAGAAGCCAAGGAGCATCCCCATAATATCGAAAGAGAGGCGTTTGTCGATGTCGGTGGACTGAAACAACCGGCACCAGCGCCGCGCTATTCGGTTACGGTGTCCGATCCGCCCAGGCGCCCGGCTTGAGCCGAACCGGCGATTCTGTCGGCAAAGCGGGGGCCAATCGGCAATTGCTTGCCATCCTTCAATATGACATAATGTTTGCGGCCTTTGCGACGCACCTCGGTAATACAGTCCCGTCGCACAATGGTTGACCGGTGAACCCGGACAAACAGATCGTGCGGCAACATTTTGTCCAGCGAGTGCATCGACTGATGGACGAGAAAGCTGCGATCAGGAAGATTTAGGCGCATATAGTCGCGCTCCGCCTCGACCCATTCGATATCCGACACCATGATTTGCAGGGCGCCGTTCCCGTCCTGCACCCACAGGCGGTCAACCGTCTCCGTTCCCCGATCATTCCCGGCTCGTGTCCGATTTGCGATGGCCCGCTCTACCGCTTCGCGCAATAGCGACTCCTTCACCGGTTTCAGGAGATAGTCTGTGGCTTCCAGCCGGAAAGCCTGCACCGCGTAAGTGCTGTGGGCCGTTGTAAAGATAATCTCCGGCATATGCCCGAGACCCTGACAGAATTCCGCCACCTTGAGCCCGGAAAATTCTGGCATATCGACGTCTAGCAGCACGATGTCTGGCGGGTTCAGTCTGATTTTCTCGATCGCCTGGCGACCGCCATTGGCCAATGCGATTTCCCCGAACAACCGGATTCGCTTGCACAATGCCTTAAGCCGGGTGCGGGCCAGCGGTTCATCATCGACAATCAACACCGAGGGCGGCTTCCTGGCCATTCTCATATATCCTGGAAAATCAGGGATGGATCGGGCAAGATGATAGTGGCGATCGCCATCCCGTCCTTGCTATTGGCCAGGAGCAGCGACGCATTCTGCCCGTATAGCGCTCGCAACCGACTCTGGATATTGGTCAGTCCAGTCCCGGTCCCGGCAGCCCGGTCATGTGGCTGCGCAGGCGGAATTTCCACCCTGCCGTCATTGGCGACGCTGATTCGCAGACGATCTCCCTCGATACGTGCGGATATGATGATATTAAGCGGCTGGTCCGCTCCCGAAACGCCGAACTTGATGGCATTTTCGATCAGCGGCTGGATGATCAGTGCCGGAATGCTCCAGCCATTTGCAGCAGGTTCGATATCGACAAAATAGTGAAGCCACTGGGGGAAACGCATACGTTCTATTTCCAGATAGCGTACCTGCTGGGCAATCTCCTGCTCCACCGTAATCATATCCTGCGCGCCACCGGTCAAAACAGCACGCATATAGTCGGCCAGGTCATCGACCAGTTTCTCCGCCTGCTCGTTCTGCCGATCGATGATAAGGCTGCTGACCGAATTCAGCGCGTTGAAGACAAAATGCGGATTGAGCTGATAACGGAGCGCCCGCAACTCACTCGCCCGGTTGACCCGCTCCAGTTGACGACTGTGCTCCATCATTCTCTGCACGTTTTTGCTGTGCGAAAGGGCCAGATATAATGCCCCCCAACTGACCAGAATGAAATAGCGGGTAAAAGCCTCGTCCAGAACATAGGTCCAGTCAAAGGAAGCGAAATCAACCGGCTCGAGAAGATAGGAAAAGTCGAACAGCCGGGCGTCATGATCAAAGACGATCTGATCGATTAGCGCGATAAGATTGGCGAGGATCATGGTCGGCAAGCTCAACATGAATATGGCAGCCCCCATCCCCTTGCACCGGACTGCAATCAGCAGCCGATACAGCATCCAGGTAAAAGTGATACAGATGATGGTCATCAGAATGCGCTGCAGGAACAGGGCGTCTGCATTCATCTCGGGAACATATAAGATGCGACTGCTCACGAACAAGAAATAGGCGCTCCAGATCCCGAAAATCGATTTGATCGCAAGATCGCGATTGACGGGAAACAGCCGGCTGAACAGGGACAGCGTCCGGCACTCGGCATTTTGTGTCGGTTGCATGGACGGATGCGGGTTCACGAAGCCGGATTGCTGCTATTTTTGTCGATCCCCCGCCGGGTCCGCCAGTAAGTCGCGAAACTGGCGAGCCAGTGGCTGCCCGAATAATGCGGTGTTCGCACGGCTTGCTCGCCGGAATTTCCGTGTAGTCTGGCGGATGCGAGAAGCGCTGCGCGCCGCGGATCGTCGTCCGGAAGTGCGGAAGCCATGCCTTCCAGCGCCCAGGCCCGCGACAGATTGAGACCGTCGAGATGGACCAGTTTCCCGTCGGTCGGATCTTTCACAACGCCCATTTCGAGCCAGTCGCCCCTTCCATCGGTTGGTAGCGCGGGAAGAAAACCCGAAAGCCATTCGGCATATTCCCTCTGATTCATTAATCGCCGCATCAGATCGGCCACCATGAGACAGGATGACAGAAAATCTTCACCCGAAGGTTCATATGCCATCGGACAATCCCGGTCCTGGCGATGGAAATCCAAGGCTTTTTCGCGCACTAGGGCAGTCATTTCGCGATCACCGCTACGTGCAGCCCAGTCGAGGAACAGGCCAAAAGCAAAAGCGGACTGGTTGTGGGTCCCAAGCCGGACGGGATAGGCGAGTTTCGGCAGCCAGTTCTTGATATTGTCGACGATCAGAGCTTCCAGCGGCTGCAGCCGGTCCAGCCAAAGCTTCGCCTGTTCGGCCTTGCTACCCTCGCCCTTGGCAATATCGCGCAGTTCCGCAGTCAGTTGCAGAAACCATGCGATGCCATAGGGCCGCTCGAAAGCCGTGCGGTCCGCCCCCTGGAAATAGGCCAGTTCACCGGCAACCTTCGCCGCCGTATAATTCGCTGCCAGCGCGGCAGCAATCTCGTCATCCATATCGGGAACCAGATCCTGACCCCAGAGCCGGATCAGCAACCAGTGGCCGTGGACAGCGCTATGCCAATCGAAACAGCCGTAGAATAGCGGCGTCAGCTTTGCCGGCTCGGCGACATCGGCGGCGCTATTCAGGACATGACTGATCTTGCTGGGATATTGTTTGTTGATGCAGTTAAGGGCGATCCGGGCATAAGCCTGTTCGGCCCGGCGCGGCTTCAGCGCATTATCCGCCGGATCGGGAGCGGTATTGCGACGTTCGAACACGCCGCGATCCTCTGGAGAGGATGTCTTGTCTTCCTCGGCTGCGGAACATCCTGCCAATGTCGCGATCACCAGACCAACCAGTGTTTTTCGATAGACCATGAGACACTCTCCAAAGATGTTTTTCCAATAGAGAGGAATTGACCCTCTGGCAAAAGACTATAGGGCAAAATATCTTTTCCGCCATTGCCAGTTCCGGTCAGGCGGTTTGTAGTGGAACAGATTTTATCTCGCCCCAACCCGCCATATTCCTGACCGGCAGTCCCTTGCGGCATATCACCACCATGTCGCTGACCGCCAGCATCGGCATGCTGACCATGTTTCTGGTCGATTTTGCCGATCTGTTCTACATTGCCCAGCTATCAGACAGCGCGCTGACCGCGGCAATGGGTTTTGCCGCCACCATCCTGTTTTTCGGCACGGCTTTCCATATCGGCCTGATGATTGCCACCAGCGCGCTGGCAGCCCGCCATATCGGTCAGGGTGATCCGGACCGGGCTCGGCGCTATCTGACAAATATTCTGGTTCTCAGCACCGTGATGATGGTCCCTTTCGCGCTCATCCTGTCCCTGTTCGCCCCGGCGATTCTGGATTTGGCCGGCGCTGACGGGGCCGCCAATCAGGCGGCAACCGGGTATATCCGGATCGTCGCGCCGTTCATGCCGGTCAGTGTCACGGCCATGGTCTGCTCCGGCTTCCTGCGCGCCCACGGCGCAGCCCGGCGCTCGATGCACGTCACGCTCAGCATGGGCATAACCAATGCGATCCTTGACCCCCTGTTCATCTTTGGCCTTGACTGGGGCATCAACGGCGCGGCGGTTGCAAGTGCCTGTGCCGTCGTCGTTTCAGCGATATATGCCATCCGCACAGTCTTTCGGAATTATGGCGGTTTCGACCGGTTTTCCCTAGTAAGCTTCCGGGCCGATATCCGGGCGATCATGGCAATTCTGGTCCCCGCGGTGCTGACCAATGTCGCGACACCGATCGGCGGCTTCCTCTCCTATCGCTTTATCGCCGACTATTCCGATGACGTGATCGCCGGCTTCGCGGTGGTTGGCCGGGTTGTACCGGTAGCATTCTGCCTGATGTTTTCACTGTCTGGCGCCGTGGGACCGATCATCGGGCAGAATTTTGGCGCGCTGAAACTCGACCGGGTTCGGATCACGATTCAGCAGGCAACCCTGTTCGCCCTCGCCTATACATTGGCAATCTGGCCAATTCTCTTGCTGCTCAGCGGGCCGATCAGCGATGCGTTTCATCTGGTCGGCGAAGGGCGGCATGTATTCTGGCTGTTTGCCCTCATGCTGACCCCGCTGTTCTTCTTTAACGGTATGCTGTTCATCAGCAACGCGGCCTGCAACAATCTCGGGCATCCCGGCTGGTCCACGCTGATGAACTGGCTTCGCAATACGCTGGGTCTTGTTCCCTTTCTCTGGCTCGGTCGTGAATATTACGGGTTGGACGGCATCATCGTCGGTCCGGCTGTCGGCGGAATAATATTCGGCGTGGCCGGCTATTCGCTCGCGCAATATCTGGTCGGCAGACAGGCGCAGAAGACTGCGTTAACCGGTTAATATTCCAGACGGGCGCGTCCCATGTTGGAACAGCACGATCAAGCATCGCGCAGAAGCCGCCATGACCGGCTATATCACGACGACCAGCCCGCTTGGGCCCAATCAGGCATTGAAAAACCACGTGCGCGTACCTCCACCCTATGTTCCACCCCTGAGCAGCAATATCCCCGATTTCGGGCTGGATGGTGGTCATCCGGAGCCGCTCGTCAGCACGGGCAAGTCTGCAATTGGCGCACATTCCGGCCAGAACACTGCACATACAGAGGCTTCACAATCGCGAAAGCCGCTCGGATCTTTTGCCAAATTGTCGGTCCGCGAACGCATATTGACGGCACTTTTTTTGGCTAGCCTGCTGCTGATACCGGCCACCATGCCCCAATCAAGCGTCGACGCCCAGCAATTCAGACCCAGCGATTCGGGGCTCCAGCCGGTCGAGCGAGCGGAAGAAAATTTTGCCGGTTCCGCTTTCTACTTTCTCGACCCCAATTATGCGATACCGCAAAATTATGGCGGTTTCGGCGCCGATCCGCTCGCTGAGGCCGGAGCCGGACCTATTGCGGGCACACCGGATTTGATCAGCAATGATGCAGATCAGGCATCAACAGCGCATCTGATCCATCCGGTTGCTTTCCGTGGCTCGGCGACGGATGACAGCCGGGCACTATATTGCCTGACGCAGGCGATCTACTATGAAGCCGGGATGGAACCCGATGCCGGCCAGCGCGCCGTCGCCCAAGTAATTCTGAACCGGGTCCGCCATCCCAGCTATCCCGGTACAATATGCGGCGTGATCTATCAGGGCAGCGAGCGGACGACCGGCTGCCAGTTTACCTATACTTGCGACGGTTCGCTGCGACGCAAGGCAGCAAGCTACCACTGGAACCGTGCGAAAAAGGTCGCAGCGCAAGCATTGGCCGGAAAAAGCTATACGACAGTCGGCACAGCCACCCATTACCACGCGACCTATGTCTATCCATATTGGGCACCAAGCCTGCGGTTTCTCGGAACGGTTGGAGCCCATCGCTTTTACAGCTGGAAAGGCAATGCCGGAAAAGCCAGCGCCTTCGGCCAGAAATACCGGGGCGGAGAGCCGTTACCTGCGCCAAAGCCACGCCGGCAAGCTGACATCCGCGACAACGGCTCTGCCTCCACGCTCGATCCGATTGCGCTGGAGAAAGCCTATGAGGCAGCCCGGCGCAAAGCCGAAGCGGAAGCCGCTCAATCCGAAAAAGCCGCGGCCCTCGCCGCTGACAACGCCCGTCGCAATAACCGGCCCTATGGGACGCCGGATATACAGGCCGGCCGTTCGTACAAGGCCCCCGACTATAGCGCCCAGGCAAGAGCTAAAGGCGGTGATCAAGCTTATGCCGGCCAGAGATTACCCGATGCGAGTCAGATTAAACCGGAATTCCGCGAAAGCGGCAGCTGGAAGAAAAAACCCGGCGGCTCCTAGAGAGCGGATGCTCCCCGATAGTTGCGCCGGCAACCAACAATGGGTTTCCCTTGCCATTACCCTTGACTCCCGCCTAAAGGCTCTCGATTTTATTGGAAATGAAGCGGAGCGCTCGAATGGCGACAAATTGGACGGCAAATAGCTGGCGGGATTTTGAAGGGCTGCATATGCCCGAGTATAAAGACGCCACAAAACTCGCGGAAACGGAAGAGCTGCTCGGCAGCTATCCGCCGCTGGTTTTTGCCGGTGAAGCCCGTAGCCTGAAACAGGATCTGGCAGAGGTCGCCGCCGGCAAGGCATTTCTGCTGCAGGGCGGGGACTGTGCCGAAAGCTTTGCGGAATTTCATCCGAACAATATCCGCGACACGTTCCGCGTGATCCTCCAGATGGCGGTGGTCCTGACCTATGCGTCCAAGCTGCCGATCGTAAAAGTGGGCCGTATGGCCGGCCAGTTTGCCAAGCCGCGCTCGTCCAATGTCGAAGTGCAGGATGGCGTGGAGCTTCCAAGCTATCGCGGTGATATCATCAATGGCATCGAGTTTGACAGCAGCCGCCGGGACCCCGATCCCGAGCGGATGATCCGGGCCTATAACCAAGCCGCGGCGACACTCAACCTGCTGCGCGCGTTCTCGACCGGCGGCTATGCTAATCTGAAGCAAGTGCATGGCTGGACCCATGATTTCATGGCGCGCAGCCCGTGGGCGAAGAAATTCGAGGAAATGGCCGACCGGATCGGCGAAGCTTTGGCCTTCATGGAAGCCTGCGGCATCAACCCGGACACTGTACCGCAATTGAAAGCCACATCTTTCTACACCAGTCACGAAGCGCTGCTGCTGCCCTACGAGCAGTGCCTGACCCGTCAGGACAGCCTGACCGGCGACTGGTTTGACACCAGCGCGCATTTCCTGTGGATCGGCGACCGGACACGTTTCGAGGGCTCTGCCCATGTCGAGTTCCTGCGCGGCATCGGCAATCCGATCGGGCTGAAATGCGGCCCGTCGCTGACACCGGACGCATTGCTGAAAATGCTCGATACGCTCAATCCGGCGCGCGAACCCGGCCGGATCACGCTAATCACGCGTTTTGGTCACGACAAGATCGAAAGCGGGCTGCCGCCTCTCGTGCGCGCTGTCAAAAAGTCGGGCCATCCGGTCATCTGGTCCTGCGATCCGATGCACGGCAATGTCATCAAGGCGGAGAGCGGATACAAGACGCGGCCGTTTGACCGCATCCTGAGCGAAGTGCGCGGCTTTTTCGCCGTCCACCGGGCTGAGGGCACATTTGCCGGCGGCATCCATTGCGAAATGACTGGCCAGAATGTGACCGAATGTACCGGCGGCGGCGTGGCCATCACCGATGCGTCACTCGGCGACCGCTATCATACGCATTGCGATCCGCGCCTGAATGCCGCGCAATCGCTGGAACTGGCCTTCCTGCTCGCCGAAATGCTCAATCAGGAACTGTCCGACCGGGCACGGGAAGCGGCCTGATCATGGTCGGAAAGACGAAGCCCGAGCGGATGCGTCCCGAAGATTATGCACCTGGAGAATCGCCCATGAGCAGGGGAGCCACATATGTCCGCAAGGAAATCGTCAGCAAGGGTGTGGGGTTCGGCAGCGCGCTGGCGATTGCCATCAGCTTCACCACGCACAAGTCTATCCTGTGGGCGATTATTCACGGCTTTTTCTCCTGGTTTTATGTGATCTACTACGCGTTGACCCGGTAGATCCGAAAACCGAAGCCAATGTGCGTGACTTTTCCGGACCGGCGGACTATCAATTTACATTGAATGAACTCAGCGGAGCATGTGATGATGCGATCACTCCCATGGATGTTGGCGAGCGCACTGGCGGTTTCCGGCTGTGCCGGGCCAATACAAACCCGGGTCCAGACGCATCAGGTGATTGCGGCATCTGCGCAGAAGAAATTCACCATGTCTTCGACCGATGCCGTCGCGCATAGTGACTTGACGGCCGCCCGGGATATGGTCGCCAGATCGCTCAACGACAGAGGCTATGAATCGTCTTCCGATGCATCGATTCTGGTCCATGTCGCGCTTTCCAACCGACCAGCCGATATCGCGGTAAAGGCTGGTGCAGACAATGCCGAAAAATCGATCTCTACGGCAAAAAAACAGAAAAGATTCCAGTCCTGCAAGGATCGCGAACATCGATTGACTGTCAGTCTGTTCGATCAGATCCGCGGAAAGAAGCTCTATTCCGGCAGCGCGGCAGAATATCATTGCAAGGGTACTGTAATACAGTCCCTGCCCTTCTTGATTGATTCCGCACTCTCGGGGCTGGACACCAAGCCGAGCAGCACCCCGCGCAGCACATTCCGCACCCGTCAGGGCATCGAGTGATTCAGTCCGTCTGGCACTCAAGATCGGGAGCCAGAGGCAGCAATATGGTAAAGCAGGCGCCGCCGTCCCGTTGGTTCTCTCCCCGGATGTGACCACCGTGTCTGGCGATCACCTTGGCGACGAAATTCAGCCCGAGACCAGCTCCCTTGATGGATGAATGCGCCATAGTGTCATCGCTGGCAAAGCGCTCGAACAATTGGCCGAGGATGCCCTCGGAAATACCTTTGCCCTGATCAGATATAGCAACCGACACGAAAGGTTGGCCATCCAGATCAGTTACCCGGATCCCGATCGTCACGACACCGCCATCCGGACTATATTTAATTGCATTGTCGATCAGGTTCACGAAGGAGCGATAGAGGCTCGAAGGTTCGACATGCACGAAGGCACCCTCGGACTGGTCTTCGACTTCACAGCGAATGCCCCGCTTTTGGGCAAGGGGCCAGAGGCTGTCATTGGCCTCCTCAACCAGTTCCGCAAGCAGGATATCCTCGCCGGCAAACTCGCTCGCATCGATCCGGGCCAATCCGACAAAATTGTCCGCCAGCGCCAAAGTCCGGCGGGCATGCCCCTCAATCCGGCTGGTTGTCTCGTCAGTCTCGCGACCGTCAAGAAGAGCCAGAATGGCAGCCTGAGGCGCCCGCATATCATGAGACAGCAGCTGCAACACCTCTTCCCGTTGCTGCGCCGCATTGGCTACTTCCGTAATGTCCGCCAGATAATGGATATACCCTCTCAGCAATCCTTCATCCGATGCAACCGGCGCGCGGCGCATAGCGAAAATGCGTCCGTCGCTGGAAGTAAACTCGACATAATCCTGTTTGGTCGGCCGGCTCTTCTGGTCGAGATAATCCTTCACCTCCTGAAGATCATCAGCCGAAACAAAGCGGTCGAGCATGTCATCCAGCGCCAGATTCTGAGCGCCGT
Organism: Sphingorhabdus sp. 109; assembly: GCF_902506555.1. GTDB lineage: Bacteria > Pseudomonadota > Alphaproteobacteria > Sphingomonadales > Sphingomonadaceae > Parasphingorhabdus. The sequence goes on from NZ_LR732707.1 coordinate 2,093,656, forward strand.
CTTCCATTCCGGTCTGCGCCAGCCTGTTGACGAATGTAACCTTGCCCCGCAGATCGGTGATGAACATCGGATCGGGCAGGTTCCTGAGCGCATCGCTGATGAAGCGCCGCAAATCGCGAACATGGGATATCGCGTGGGTCAGTTGTTCGGCCTGTCCGGTAATAACGTCAACGGGTCCCAGTTCCGTCCGCATGATCGGTATATCAACTTTCGAGCGACCGAAATGCTCCAATTCGCCATCCATGAAATCGCTGGTAGCCTGTAAGCGGCGCCAGCCCCATACGGGATATACAATCAGCACACCCAGCAGGGCGGTTCCAGGCGCAAACCAGAGGGAGAATTGCACAAGCACGGCGCTGGCCAGCAATATCGTCACTATCAGGAAGAAAGAGACGACGATCGTGGTGCGTGGACGCCAGCGCCAGAAACCGAGCAGCAATATCCAGACCGGCAGCAGTGACAACAGCAGTTGCTGGATCAAAGGGATCGGCCGGATAAAATCATCGCGCGCGATTGTGCTGTAAAGATTGGCCATGATCTCGACCCCGGCCATCGTACCGCCATCGCCGAGCGGCACCGGATATTGATCACCCATACCGTTGGCCGTAGCACCGATCAGGATTATCTTGTCCTGCACGAATGCAGGCGGCACTTGTCCCTTGGCCAATGCCGCATAGGATATCGATTGATATGCTCCACGATCCGCATAGGGCATCAACAGATTCTGATCGCAATCATCCAGCCGGTCGAAAGCCGGAGACATATTTCCTTCGACCGCCTGGTAAATTACCTCCATCAAATGGGGCCATTCCGCCTCCGTATCCTTGTCGCCAAAGCAAAGGTTCGCGCGACGTACGACTCCGTCAGCGTCGAAAAGCAGATTCACGTGGCCGAGACCGGTTGCTGCCGCGGTGAACGGCGCGATCGGCTGTCTAACATCAAATTCTGCACCATTGCTGCCAGGAAAAACAAAATGCAGTGGCAGGAACAGATTTGGCAGATCGGCCATCGCCTGCGCCAGCAGTTGGTCACCTTCCGGTTCTCCCGGTTCGCTGAGCAGGACGTCGAAACCAGTCGCTCTCGGGGTGCCGATCGCGAGCTGCTCGAAAAACTGGGCATGCCGTTCGCGGGGCCATGGCCACTTGCCGAAGGCGTGCAGGCTCTCCTCGTCAATCTCGACGATCATTATGTCCGGCGATGCCTCCGGCCGATCAATGCCGGACAGTTGGTCGTAGACCAGATTGTCGAAGCGCGACAGGCTATCCCAATAACCCAGTGCCACCACCATGCAGGACGCTAGCAATGCTACCGCAAGCCATTCGACAACCAGACGCTGGCGTAGTCTCATCGGCGCCTGGGCCTGATCGGACGGTCGGTCAAAAGCCGGATCCGGACCGCTAGTTGGCCACGGTCATTTTTTCGAAATCGGTCCATTTTTCTATCGCTGCCGGATCGTCGGGATCACTGGAGAACTGGATCACGCCAACGCGCCAGAAATATTCCCCATCGGCCAGATCCGACAGAGTGACGGTGTCGGCGGAGAGGCCCGCTTCGTCGATAATGGGTACGGATGTCTTGCTGTCTTTCAGGATCTGGAGCCGGTAGAATCGTTCCCCCTCGCCTTTGCCGAACCATTTGAAGCGATAGCCGAAATCGCCGGCGTCGGCGCTACCGCCCAGCGTACTCAGCTGGCGCTTGAAGCTATACGTAGCGGGCATCCCCTCGAAACCGTCCGCCGCCAGCGCCGTCAGCTTGGCGAAATAGCGCCCATTCGGGATCGTCGGCAATTCCAGCACCGTGCCCCGCACCTCTGCTTCGGCGACGATATCGACAAAGCCGGCATCGGACGCGATGCTGACACGATGACCGATAGCCGACTCGCGCGGTTCAACGGCAAAGTGCAATTCCGCCTCGGACTGTACATTCGCAGGATCAAGCAGTTCGGGCGGTGACAGCAATTGCGCTTTCGCAATCGCACCTGACGCCGTCGCTGCTGCACCGGTACCTGCGGCTATGGTAACCAGGTTCGCCCCGTTCAGCCTCTCGCCCGCCGCGACCACGACTTCGCCTTCAACCGTTTCGGAAAAGGCGGTGCCGGACATCTCATCCACCCTGGTCCGATAGTCGGTCCCGCGAACAGCGGAGACGGCAACCGGAGTGCGGACCCGATAGCGGTCCGCCTTCTTGTCCAACGGCGCTACCTTCGAGCGCACGCGCCCCTTGTCGACGGCCAATTCATAGTCGATGCTGTCGGTCAGCAGGATATGGCGCAGGCGGGTAATCCGGACGTGGCTGTTGGATGGCAGGGAAACCTGCGACCCGTCTTCCAGTTGCAACGTCATGAAACTCCGCGCAGCCGTTCTGATATTGCTGCCCTCGCCGATGTTCATACCCGTAACCGGTGTCCGGTTCTGGCCATCCGAAGCAATGGAAACATTCCCGCGGAACGCGCTCAGCCGGGCTTCACTCGGACGGTATTTCAGCAAGGCTACAGGAATGCGCAGCGATGTGCCTACGGGGATAACACGCGGGTTGGCAACGCGGTTGAGCCGTTGCACGGCGCGATAGTCCGACGACTTGCGCAGATAATTATTGGCAAGACGGTACAGCGTGTCTCCACGCTTGAAGACATAGGTGATCTGCTCCGAATCGGAGTTTTTCCGGGCTGCAGCTTCACCAGGGGCAATGGCCAAAGCGCAGATAGATAGCACCAGCAACAGGCGAAGGCCCGACGAAGGCATCCAATTCCGGAATTCTTCAAACACTATCACCCTCCGTTACTGAACGTCTCCAACCTGTAGCCATAGCCGAAAACCGTGAAAATCCGAAACCCGTTTTCCGGTTTCAGCGCGAGCTTGGAGCGGATTCGCGAGACGTGCATGTCGAGCGTCCGCGTTGCGAGATGCGCGTTGGTCCGCCAGACCGTTTCCATTATATATCGCCGCGACAAGGTCCGGTCCCGGTTGCGAAACATGAGATCGGTGAGTTCGAACTCTTTTGCGGTCAGGGCGATCTCTTGGTCGCCATGCTTGACCGTCTGCTCGATACGATTGAGCAGATAGTCGCCATATTCAGCCGTGGTTTCCATTGCCGAGGCGCCGCTGTTTCTGCGCAAAAGGGCATTGATCCGAGCGGCAATGACATTCTTGTCTTCCGGTTTGGTAATATAATCATCGGCACCCGCGTTCAGTGCGTCGCTGATATCTTGCTTGGCCGAACGGCTGGTCATCATGATCACCGGAGGACGATCTTCAATCGCCTCTTCCATCCACTGCAGAATTTCCAACCCGTTTTTGCCGGGCATGTTCCAGTCGAGAATTACCAGATCGAACGTATCGCGCAGCAAGGCGTTGGACAGGGCGGTTCCGTCCGGGTAGCCGACATAGACATAGCCCTGTGCTTCTACGATTTTCCCCAAAAATTCGATGATTTCCGAATCATCGTCCGCTATCGCTATACGCATTTTAATTCCCCCAGAGGTGCTAGCCTTGATACGGTAACATTGCCTTTATTCATCGGTTTATGAATTGCGTTTTACTATCATTTACAGAAGCTTTACCAGAAGATTGAATGTGTATTTACAATGATTTACATATCCCATTCTTGGACCAGCCCCCATCACACAGCGCCGTAGCGCGGAAAGCCGCCGCTCCGGGAGTAATATCCGGCGAGCCGGTTCATTTTCTACCGGCCCTGCGCAAGGCATTTTTCGCCCTGAAATCCGCCATAGTCGGCTCTTTCCTTTATGACGGGTATCACCGGTGACATGAACATTATGTTGCTGACTGATAGCGGCCAACGCACGCGCCGTCCCCACGATGCGACCGGCACGGCAGCTAGCGGAGCCGAAACCCCAGTTTACAATTTTCAGCTGAATCCATTGTGCTGCTTTGCTGCATCGATCTCCCGTGAGCCAGAATTCTCCATTGGCCGCCACCAAAATTTGCGCTTCTGGCGGCTCGCGGGCCTAGGGGGCAACCGCCGATTGTCCGAAGGTCGGAGGACGGATTGGGCGGGTGATAGAAGAAAGGCATGACCGAGCGGTCTGCGTGGGTCGATACCATCCCGGTTTCGGTCGCCCTGCATCGCTTCGGAGATCGGTGTAAATCCGCAGATATCGGAAAACAAAGTGGTCATATCCCTGCGCTTCCCGCCAAGATTGTGCAAACTGGGGTCGGCTGTGATCCGGTTGGCCATCGCCGGGGAAAGATATTGACCAAAGGTATTCTGTATTTCCCGGCGTTGCCGTTGCTCGACGGCAAAGTCGCGCGCAATACTCGTGCAGTAAAGCCTGTTGAGATGTCGCTTTAACAGATTGGATAATGTGATAGGGATACTATCTATGCAAAACGACAATATGAAATATCCAAAATTGCTCGAGCCACTCGATCTCGGCTTCACCACCATCAAGAACCGCTCGATCATGGGCTCCATGCATACCGGTCTGGAGGAAATGGATGGCGGCTTCGAGCGGATGGCCGCTTATTTTGCCGAACGGGCAGCCAATAATATCGGCATGATAATCACTGGCGGGATCGCCCCCAATGCCGAAGCGTCCGCGGGCGGGGCGATTATGTCCAGCGAAGAAGAAGCTGCCAAGCATCGGCTGGTCACCGATGCCGTGCACGAGGCCGCACCCGACGTAAAAATATGCATGCAGATCCTGCATCCCGGCCCTTTAGCCAATAACAGGGCCATGGTCGCGCCATCAGCCGTGCGCTCCCGGATCGCCAGACATGCTCCCAACGAACTCGACAAAGCCGGTATCCGGAAACAGATTGATGATCATGTAAACTGCGCGCTGATGGCACAGAAGGCGGGTTATGACGGAGTCGAGATCATCGGATCGGCCGGCTATCTGATATCCACCTTCCTGGTGCGGAAGACCAATTTGCGCGACGATGACTATGGCGGCTCTTTCGAGAATATGATGCGTTTTGCCATCGAGATTGTCGAGAAGACCCGCGCTGCGGTGGGTGAGGATTTCATCCTGATCTTCCGGATCGCCGCGATGGATATGCTGGACGGAGGCATGAGCTGGGAAGAAATCGTCACTCTGGGCAAAGCTCTGGAGAAAGCCGGTGTCACGATCATTTCCACCCATTTTACCTGGCATGAAAGCGCCGTGCCGACGATCGCGACAATGGTACCGCGCGCGGCATTTACTTCGGTGACGGGCCGGTTGCGCAAGGAGGTTGGGGTTCCGGTGATAACCTCCAACCGGATCAACATGCCCGATGTTGCAGAGGCGGTTCTGGCACGCGGCGATGCCGATTTGGTCTCCATGGCCCGGCCTCTGCTCGCCGACAGCGAATTCATGCGCAAGGCGGTCGAGGGCCGCGAAGATGAAATCAACACCTGCATCGCCTGCAACCAGGCCTGTCTCGATCATACGTTCATGGGCAAACTGACGACCTGCCTGGTCAATCCGCGCGCCTGCCACGAGACCATTTTGAATTACGAACCGGTCACTGATGCGAAGCGGATCGCGGTAGTAGGGGCCGGACCCGCCGGCCTTGCCTATGCTACGGTGGCGGCCCAGCGCGGTCATGCGGTGACATTGTTCGAAGCATCGTCCGAAATAGGCGGCCAGTTCAATCTGGCGAAAACCATTCCGGGCAAGGAGGAATTCTACGAGACGCTGCGCTATTTCAACCGGATGATCGAGGTTCATGAAATCGACCTCTGTCTGGATACAAGAGCGGATGTAGCGGGACTGAAAGCCGAAGGCTTTGATCATGTCATCGTCTCGACCGGCATCAAGCCGCGAACGCCGGACATCGAGGGCATCGATCACGAAAAGGTCGTCAGCTATATTGACGTCATCAAAGGCGTCAGGCCGGTTGGCAAAAAGGTCGCCATCATTGGCGCCGGCGGCATCGGTTTCGATGTGTCCGAACTGATCAGCCATGCCGGCGTTTCGGGTGCCCTCGACCGCGATGTGTTTGCCGCAGAATGGGGTGTCGATTTCGAAAACCACCCGCGTGGGGGCGTAACCGGCGTAGAGCCGAAGGTGGTCAAGTCCGATCGCGAAATCACCCTGTTGCAGCGCAAGGACAGCCGGGTTGGCGCAGGCCTCGGCAAAACAACCGGCTGGACCCACCGCATGACGCTGACAAGGCGCGGCGTCGGCATGATGAACGGCGTCGAATATGTAAAAATCGATGATGATGGGTTGCATATCCTCCAGGGCGGTCAGCCGGTGCTTCTCGAGGCCGATACGATTATCATTTGCGCTGGCCAGGATCCGCTGCGCGAACTGCATGACGACCTGCAGAAAGAAGGGATGTCTTCCGAACTCGTCGGCGGCGCCTTTGAAGCGATGGAACTGGATGCAAAAGCAGCGATCAATCAAGCCAGCTATATGGCAGCCGCGATCTGACGGAATATCTTCGACAGAATAATATTCCGCCTGTGCGCCTACTATCGCGCTTATGCCTTTTGCTTCTGCTATCCGGAGGAAGACAGTTCAGAAGGTTTTTCGAGCAGAAGGGCGGGCCCCTGTCCTTCTGCTAACGACCGGTTGACAGAAAATTTTTTAGAGCATGCTTGTGGAACTCGAAGTTACTTCTCCAACAAGATCCAACCCGGCGTCACGTCATCCCAGGCAACCGTCTCGGTCCAAGGAACAAAGCGTCCAGAGACACTGAGCAATTGCGACACGAGCGTTCGTCAGCTCGATAGCGATGTACAATCAATCTGAAAAACAACCGCAGAAAAGCGCAAGGCACTGAAATTGGTTGGGGTGGCAGGAGCCCCAGCCAACAATGACATAAGCTCTTGAAATATTTGGTTTCTTTCTCTTACCCCGTCGTGGTTCGCCACGACAGGGTGCCACGGAAGGATACCACCACCCATGTGCGGAATACAAAACGTCACTCGCAAGCACGGCACCTATTATTATCGCCGCCTCATACGTTTAGGGCTTGATAAGCCTTTTCGGTTAAGGATGTCCCTCAAGACTACGAATCGAAGGCATGCAGCGTTACTCGCTCCAGCGCTGACTTTGATTTGCGAGAGGGTCGCGATGAACATGATGACGAATATTAGGAGCGACGGACTGACCAGCGCTCAGCGGGCGGAAATCTATCGCCGCCAAATGCTGATTGAGCGCGATCGACTCGAAGTCATGCACGCAAACCTCCACATTATTCCTCCAGAAGATCACGACGATATAGACAAAGCGCTCTCGCTGCGTCTGGGCGCTAGCGAATCAGCAGCAAGTGACGGCGTCGTAAAAGGCAAAATCGATGATTTCCTGATCGCCCGGATAGATCCCGACGACGACGATGAACCCATTGTCATCATGGCTTGGTCGGACCTTGCCGAATCAATTCAGCAGGATGGCGCTGAGGAGGCAGCCGTCACAAGACTGGCCGAAATCGGCGTGGAAGAAACTGTATTGCGTGAAGCCATGGCGCGCAAAGTGGTCAATCAGGCGCGCATTGAGGCAGTCCGGGAATTCCGCCGCGTTCTCGCCGATCCAAGCACGGCTTATGCTCCGGTCCAAGTGGCGGGTTATGAACCAATAAACCCTCAAAATTCTTCACCTACCGTAACTTCTCACCAGCCTGTAGCTAACGAGTGGGTCACCATGACACCAAGCGAAGCAGTGCTCAGATTTTTTGAGCATAATCCGCGCACAGGCGGCAAGGACGGCAATTCGCGAAAAAAAGGCGAACCTTGGACCTTGAAAACGCGCAACCAGTTCGAACTTCCTGCAATGCTTCTCGAGCAGGTCATGGACGGGCGAGCGCTGGCGACCGTCACGCATGACGATCTCGTCAAACTAGACCAGTGTTTCGAAAAGCTGCACGGCCCCTCCTTTCGTAAATCCCCCAAGCATCGCGATATGACGATCTGGCAAATCATCGACGAAACCGAAGCCAAAGTCGTTGCTGGTGAAGAAGCGATGAAAAAAGAAGCGAAGCGGAAAGGGCGAGTTACAGATACAAAAATTAAGCCGGCCGAGCACCTTTCTCGAAAAGAACTTGGGTTGGGCGTTGTTACGACCAACCGGCATTGGGGCTTCCTGCGCCAGCTCACTGGCTGGTTTAACAAACACCACCCATTGGGACGACTTGACTATGGAGCATTCATTATGAACGACACTCGTAACCAACGTGAACTACAATCGGTCTATACCGTGGAGCAAGGCAGGGAGATTTTCAATCTCCCGCCATGGACAGGTTCAAAATCACATGCGCGGCGTATGCAGCCAGGCGATTTGCTCGTTCACGATGCGTGGTATTTCGTGCCCCTGATCGCGTGGTATTCAGGGATGCGCCGCGATGAAATTTGCGGCCTGGACGTCAATGATGTGGAAACGGAAGATGGTTTTTGGTTCTTCAACGTTCGCGCCAATGACGTGCGCCGGGTGAAGACCATTAGTTCGGCACGCAAAGTGCCGGTGGCGAAGGAATTGCAGCGATTGGGCTTGATTGATTATGTGACGGCGCTACGCGAAGCGGGAGAGAAGACCCTATTTCCGGAGCTAGTAGCTGAGAGCGGCTTGGGCCAGATGGGCGATGCCTATTATAAACGTATTTGGACCAAGATAGCCAAGGAACTAGCATTTCTTAAAGGCGGCCAAGCAATGCACGCATTTCGTCACACCGCGATAGATTCAATGAAGGGTGCTGGAATCCCATCTGAAATCAGAGCAGATTTTGCTGGCCATGCTCTCAAAGGGGAAACTGAAGGACGTTACTCGAAGGCGCATATGGCACTGTTGCGTAATGCCGTAGCAACGATACCGGAAGTAACGAAGCATCTGGACCCCTTCCCTGTTTCTTTGCTTCCTGCAAAACTTCGTGAGCCAAGAAAAGCGCGAGTAAAATAATATTTGCCGCCAGAACTGCATAATATGCCTTTGGCGACTAGGCTTATGGAGAGCTTGAAGACAATTTAGGCGCCGCTGCGCACCTCGTTGCGCGGGATCGTTCGTTTTTACCGGCAGTAGGTTTGAACATTCGTTTTGACTGGGCGGTCTGGAAAAATGTTTCCAGACCGCCCCGTTCAACTATATTATGCTGCCTCGGCGAACCGTGACGAGATGCTGGCGAGCAGGTTCCTCTGTTCGTTACGCAAAAATCGGCGCGACACCCGCATTTGACCTCTGGCGGAGATAGCCTGCAATCAACGCAGCCAGTATTGACGGAAAGTATAAGTCGATTGTCAGATTTCGCCCGGCTTTCCATAAGTGCATCTACGGCGATCATGTTCTATGGTCGCTTCCGGCCCAACTACAGTCGGTCCGAAATTACGCGCAATTGTTGCCGTCTCCTCGACCCATTCTCGATTCTGAAAGCTGCCGTCCAGCGCTCAGAATTTGCTCGCGCCAGAACTGCAATTACTAGGTGGATTCGCGACTGCCGGCTTTCAATAAGCTAATCTGAAAAGAGGACCATGGCCTGCGGCTTTGTCTGGACCGACGTCGGAAATGCCGGAGTCGAACTCAGGGCATGTCTGCTCCGGATTCAGAGGTAACTTTCAACGCAGCGACCGAGTAAATCGATTGGTCACCTGACCTTGTAGGCTAACGAAGCATGGGAGACTAGATGGCGAGGTGCTCCGGATGAACTAGAGGGAAGCGGGTTTTTGGTAAATTTACGCCTAGGTAAATGACAACGGACGGCCTCCGAAGAGCCCGCCCGTTGTTCTTGGCATCATGCTGCTTGGTCAGTCTGGCATCACGGCCGGTTCATCTGCAAATTTCAGCTGCAGCAAATATTCGCTGAGCGCTCGGGGGCCATTTTCCCAAGCGCGCGTCCCCCAATCGCTCCACCGATCGACGCGGTGGCAAAGCCAGTAGTAGAACCGGTCCCGCGCATATTGATCCCGGAAGGTGAGCGACCACAAGGTCCGGCGGAGCGGGATGTTCGGCCCCAGTCCATCACCGACCAGCCTAATGGCATTAAGCTTGCCGATCATCACCCGCTCAAACCGATATGGCAGCCGGTCGGCATAGCGCTCCAGTTTCTGCAGCGCTGCTTCCCATTCGGGCGTCATGGCTTCCGGGTCGAGCCCATGCCATCGCTCCAGCGTCGGCAGGCCGACCGGCAGCGGTTGGTTCCTCAGGCTGCGTGTATTGGCCAGCATCAGCAAGATAGCAAAGGCTTCCGGGGTGAGTTCGGGAAATAGGCAACCGCCCCGATCATACGTCATGAGCTTCTTGTCGATCAGCCAGCTTTGGTAGAACCGGGCCCTGTCATGGTCACCAAATATGTCAATGGCCTTCTCCTCAACCCGAATGATCCGGCGTTCCGTGATGACCAGAAAGGTGAGCAGGAACTCCAGTTCGAGGTCAATATACGGAAGATGCTCGGGCATCGCCATGTTAAAGCGCTTGACCCACAGACATTCACGAACAGACGCCCACCGGCTGCCATCTTCATCGATCAGAACCTGATCGCCTGTGGTTTCACCTGGAGCTGCCATCCAGTATCCCCAAGGCAGATTGGGATTGCGGCGTTTTTCGTATGGAATGTTCTCGTCCATCTTACTTCTCCCCTGCATCAAGACCGACAGGCGGCACGGTAAAGCTGCTCGTATCGATGGGAACGCCCGAACCCATCTCGCCACCAGCCGCAGCCAACTGATGCGCGAGATTTGTGCACTGGGTGAATACGTAATCCTCGCCGCGATAAGTCTGCCCGTTTTCAGCCGACATATGGATTTGGTAGCAGCCAGGAACCAAATCGTAGGATTTGTCGCAGGCGAACCCGAACCACCATAGTTCTTCACTGAATGGAGGATGCTCCTGCTTGCCGCGCGGATGGCGGACCCGTTCCCGGGGCTGCTGTGAAATATGGCAGACAGAAACGCGTTCGTCCGCTTCTTCATCGCAGGGCGCGCTGTAGTTCAGGCCGCCGTGAGGCTGAATGCCAAGGTCTGCTGGAACAGCGCGGTAGTCGAAGCCGAACAGAGGATGCTCGGTGTTTACCGCGACATAGCCTGATAAAGTGCCAAGCCGGGCGCGGAGCATTATGCAGGGCATACCGGTGGCTTTATCAGTCCATGAAAGCTTATCGGGTTCATCGCGCCACGGCCCCTCCTTTCTTGGCTGAAGCGAGGGAACATGGAATAGCTGGGCCGGGACGATGGAAGTGCCCGCGATTTTATAAGGCTTGTTGGGCTCGGCCTTTGTCGGCGCGCGATTATTGGTTGGCTTCTTCGCCATGATATATTTCCTTTAGATATAAAAAAAGCCGCAACGACGAAATGTCGAGCGACTTGGTTGATGATGTGTGCAGCGTTTTGCCCGCTGCAGGGTCTTGGTGAGTTTACTACATGATTTCTGCTCCTGCTGTTATTGATTGATGATGCCGCGCGGCAGACGCTGCCCCGAAGGTCAGTGGCCGCTACGCGAATGCCTGTTCTTTAAAATATCACGGGACGCAGGTCGTCGACGCAGCGCCAAGCCTGAAAGGCCGCAACCAGGTTCGCCTGATCCGGATCCTCAGCAAGGCAATTGAACACCCAGGACAGCCACAGCGCTTGAGCGTGGTCTGCTGCTCGCCGGGATTTTTCTGACGGCCCGGCCATCTTGGACGCCAAAGTTATGCCAAACAGTTCGGCGCTGACCCTGACATATTGGTCTTCTGTCCGGTGAACATGGATCTTGCGGTGGAGACCCAGATTGAAGATCGGCAGTGCATCAAGGACATTTTTCGCAAAGTCGGCTTTGGTTTTTGGCCGGTGAGACCCGCCCGGAGCTTCCAGAACCGCGCAAACGCAGTCGGTCTGTTGATCGAGCAGCTTCGTCATTTCCAGTAAAGGAGCGGTTCGATCCTTATCCGGATATGTATGATGATGGCGCGTGAACAATATGTCATCACCAGGCTGGAAATTGACTTCGAAGGCACCAAAGGCGCGTATGAACCGTTCGGTGTTGCGGCGATAGGGATGATAGACGACGGAGAAGGTGACGATCCGCTCCGAATATATGGGAAGTTTCATAAAAATTATCCTGAAATGCCAAGCGGGCGGTCATCCTGAGATGCCGCCCGCTTGAGGATTGGTTAGAAGATATTGGTAGAGCCAGTCGTCAATAGAGCGCTGCCCGTGATCACGCCGGCTCGACTTTAAAAATGTCCACGCTCGTGATGGAGCGTAGAATAGAAGCTACGCTGCCCGGTAGATCGGACAGGTATAATTGGCTGTGCTATCTTTGAGCTGAGCCCAGGGCTTGAACGTTCGCCTCAGAAACTCGCTCTCCGGGTTCGCGCTCGTCGCTGCATTTGCCAGCGCCAAACTGCATGCTGGAATGGCGCAGCGGATCAGCCCGTGGGATTTGAGATGGCGCAACATGATGATCGCTGTCGTCATGACGTCAGCCAGCACCTGCTCCTCGACATCCCCCCACATCCCCTTCTCGACCAGCTCGCCGATGGTTTTGGATGGCGACGGCTTTGCCGGTATCGAGCAAGCTGCTGCATATTCCGGAAGATGAACCGATTCCGCGCGGATCGAGACGGCGCCGCATAGATCGATCCTACGGTCAGAGACTGGCGAGAGTTCGCGCAGCTGCCCGGGCATGATCAGATCAAGCTCACCAGCGGTTCGGCGCAGAACGGCCAGATCCTTATGCTCCCCGCCCCATGTCACCAGCACAGCGCCTGGTTCCTGGTCCAAGGCATCAAAGAAAACAGAGACCATTTCCTTTTCGCTGTGGTCATTGGCAGAGAGAACAATCGGACCTTGGATCTCGGGAATATCCGAACCCCGCTTGAAGCGCATCACGCACCAAGATGCCGCCGCCACGCGGTGAAACGGCCAACGTATCTTTTCCTCGGCGTCTTTGCCTTCAGCTACGCCATATCCGTTATGGCGGTCCCGGTCATAGCCATATTCAAAGTCAGCAACGATATAGGTGCGGGTTCTGTCGTGATGGGCTGCACTGCCGCGCGCTGCAAATAGATTGGCTTCGCGTGACAGCTGTCGTTCAATTTCTGTTGGGTTGGTCATGAGTATATTTCTTTCATAAAAAAAGCCCGCCGAAAGGCAGGCCGTGGTTGTTGAGGCTTGTGATTAATTTTTACCGGTGACGCTCAGTTGCGGTCATCGTTTTAGCTCCGAACAGTGGAAGTCCCTCGGTTCGGAACCAGCTGCGTTCAACAGCCAGCTTTTCCTCTGCCATTTCTTTGCACCAGATGCGGCGCCCAGCATCCCACCGATAACCTCGAGCCTTGAGCTTATCCTTTGCAGAATATGGCGCGCGCAACGCTTCAACGAGCACGGTCGGCGTCTCGGCAGCTTGCAGCAGACGCTGCAGATGGCTCTGGACCGGACTGTCGCCTGGCCCCCGCTGACGCTGCTGCAGCAACCAGAACAATGACCAGACGTCTGCCTCAGCCCTATGGGCATTGGTAAACCAGCCATGCTGAGCCAGCAGATGTTGTTGCGAGCGTCCTTCGTAGCCAAGCTTCAACCAGTCGATCTCGCTGCAGGAACAAGCCCAGGCCTTGCCTTTCAGTTTTGGATAGCGCTGCTCGATCCAAGCCAAATCAAATTTTGCGTTCTGGGCGACCAGCAGATCCGCTCGATCGAGGAAGCCCAATGCTGCTGCATCATCAATCTGCTTGTGGGCCAAATGATGATTGGCAAGGCCGGTGATCAACGTGATCTCCGGTTCCAGTTCTATTCCGGGATCTTGCAGCCAACTTACCGGCCCCATGTGCCCGCTGACCTCTCCGTCATCATCCACCCACACCAGCATAATCGCGAGTTCGATCAGCTTGTCTTCATGAACGTTTAGTCCCGAAGTTTCAGTGTCTAAAATTGCAATGCATCTGCCATCGGGCGGCACGCCGTCTTCCGGCATATGAGAAAAGCGTTTCGGGACGGCGCGCAGCACGCGGTAGCCTTCTTCACGGTCAAGCCGTCTGGAAATTTCCTCCAGCTCTGATTGGTTTTGTAACATGTTCATTTTGGTTTCTCCTGTTGGGAAACCGGCGAGGCTTTGCCGAGCGCTACTGCTCTTTTTTCCTCTCACCTGCCGGCTTCACCGGCAAAGCACTTTCAATGTATTTTTTCTTCTACAACACAGATGTCCGCTGAAGCGTCAGCGGCCCCAAGAATTATTGTTACGGATAATTAGTTTACGTCTACGCTCCCACTGAGCTTCACTCTCGTCAGGTTTACGAAAGGACCAGTTTTTATACTGGCTGAGAAAATGTCCCGGCGTATCGCGCAAGGCCTGCGCTTCATACGGTATGAGATTAAATATCCGCCTGCATTCTTCGGCTCCGCTCTTAGGATCGCGCTTATCGGTTCTTGCCCGCAGATGCAGTTCATCGGCAATATAATCGGCCATTTGTTGTTTATTGGTAGCGCGCGCGGAGCGCCATGTAACAATTTCCGGCGGTATATCAGTATCAAACTTAAAGCGGTCTGGCCGCAGGTAAGATACTGCTATTAAGCGGTTGAACGTCGGATCATCTTTTTGTTGCTCGTAAAACGCCATAACCCAGTGATCCTCTGGTTTGGAAATTTCAACCTTGCCCTCCTTAACAATGATCCGATCTGAATGCATAGCGGCGCAAAACCATTTTCGTTGCTCCATTTGTATATGCTCGATTGCTTCGAGCCGCATTTGTGTTTCCGATAAAAGCAACGCCTCAGGAGTTTTTGAAAAAGCATTAAACAGTGCAGGATCATCGAGATAGCGATAGCCGCCGCGTGTTCCCCGCGAAGAGGCCAGAAGCAAGGTGTTTCGATCCATATTGTCTAATATTCGGCTGGCCCTTCCTGGCAATGGATCGTTCAATTGTTTGTTTCGTGCCGCCTCCCGCGCGATCTGATTGCGCATTCCTAAAGTCTCAATTTTGGAATCTGTGAACAACTCAGCTTGCTTGCGCCGCTTTTGTTTGGCTGCTCGCTCTTTATCCCGATAAATCCTGAGTTTTGGAACCAAATCGAGCCAAATTCGGTGTCGTTCTAGAATCCCGCGATGACGTTCCCTTTCAATCTTGTCGCAGTGTTTTTCACCGGAAGACTTTTGCTGGTCTTCGAGCTGCAGCCCAAGTTCAGCGGCCAAAAATACAGTGTTGGCAATTGCAGCAGGTTTGCCAAAAATTCGAACCGATGAAAGTTTCGCTGCGGCAAGACGAAGCGCATCAATCTGCGCTCGCCGCGCAGTTGATCTGATGGCGATCATGTTTTGAGTCTCTACGAACATCAGCCGCATACCTTCGTAATATTCAATCCGGCCAAGCCGCTTCTTAATCTGGTATCGCTTTGCCAACTTGCCCTTGATATCAGCTTTGACCTTTCCATTATCTGGCTTGAACCTGCTCCATATAATTGCCAAAAATTGTGTGGATATTGTAGGTTTTGGCAGCAGCTTGCCCGTGTCCGGCGATCGCTTGCGGCGGGCTCGTCTCGCTCCGATGGCTACAGCAAATTGCTTGGCAACGGATAGCTCCTCTTCAGCCATTTGACGTTGCCTGCTTGCTAGATAATTGTAATTTGCGCCCTTTTTGCCATCACGATAATCTTCCTGTCGATGAAGATTATCGGTTTGCATGTGAGAGGTGAGTTTTTTTGCTTCCTGGGAAAGGTCCCATCTTGCCGCCGAGTTTTCCTTTTTCGCATCGGTGGTTGGCTTGTCGAAGCGCGGCATTACGAACGGCCTGATTTTTAGGCTTGGACAAGGCGGAACATAGGGTGTGCCGAACTTGGCCTGCAGCTTGCCTAACGCTGCGTTCGAGTAAGCCTTTCCTGCTGCAATTTTTAAAGATTTCTGCTTTCCATTTTGCGGCACGGTTTCAAGAACAGCTGTGTTACCAACTTTAACATAGCGAAGTCCTACTCGCGCCAGCCTACTGTGGAGATCAGGCCAGTCTTTCGCATTTTGTATCCGGGGTGCTGCAAGAATGTGCGCAACTCTTGACATAGGCCATTCTTCACCGGCGAGGTCTTTTGGTCCCGCTTTGTTGTTATCAAAGATAATTTCATGCTGGCTCTGGATGCTATGAATGAGCTGATGGTCAACCTTCCCATCAGCATTTTTGATTATTGAACCGCGCGCGTCTGCAATTTTTATGTCTGAGAAGGTATGATAGACGCCGGTTTCGTCTGCCACATATCTCCTGTTCGGTTCGGGCCCGAGGCCCTCTTGATATTCACAAACAGCGATCGCGATTTGTGCGGCTTCTTTCCACCAGCCGTATCCAAAACTTACATTGCCGCCAGTTGCGGCATTGATAGAAACAGAGAGATGATGACCGTGGGAGTTTGGGGTATCACCGTGAAATGCGCCTACTGACGGACATTCTTCGATTCCCATTATACGGCAGATCGTTGCTCGCTGACGCCTCATTGATGCGCTGTCGACCGCTTCGCCTTTGCGATGGCTCCATGTCATGTGCCAAAGGCGGTCGAGACCTGCGCCAGCTGCATATACGGCCATATCTCTGACATGATCTTGGACCTTATTTGAAGACAGATTGTCGGCGTATCGCTCTACTATACGATGCGACCCCTCACCTTCCGGGTCCATTATTGCATATTCACCAACTCGTTCTGCGGTCACAAAAGCATGATGGTGCTCGCCCGAGGCAGCGAGCCCGATTATGTATGAGGAGCAGCCTATCGCGATATCAAAGCTGCGCGCTTGTTTTGCCGCTCCGCCTACAAGATCTTTTATTTGATCGCGATATTGCCAGATTTTGATGATCATGGCGTCGGCTTACGCCAGTCAGTGATCGCAGAAGAACGATTGTTGATCTCGCGGTCGGTCAGTAAATTGACGATCTCCCGAGAAATTTTGACCAGATCGTGATCTATCTCCATTCGCTCGCTGTTTCTCTCAATCATTGTGGCGATTGCATCGCTCGCTTGCTGGATCAGACGGGACATCTCAGGGGTTTGGATTGGCCTACCATCGGATTGCTTCGGGATAGCTTTACGCAACGAAGTAAGGGCCCGGATAACGTCGCAAATTGTGAATAGATCATTCTGAACGAGATTTACTGTAACCAACAACCTCGACGTTATGTCGTATACGGGATCTCGGAAGCCGTTTGACAATAAGATGCGCTCGCGGCAATATTCAGAGGTTGAGGCACCCTGCGCTGACTTTTTAACGAACTCGACCTCTTCTTTGCTTCCAAAATGGACAACGATACGGGGCCGCGAAGTGCGAAGGTCTTTCCGCTTCGGCTTGGAACCGCCTGACATCAGATTTCTCCTCCGCTAAAATCTAGTAACGAACTGAAAACCTGCATGCCGTCACGAAGCGTAGCGACACGATGGCAATAAAATGTGGGAATCCCACATTCATCCTGCTTAAGTTTAGGCCCCTTTTGGACATGGTTTCTCATGGTAAAGGGACCTGTAGTTCGCGCATCGCTTTAATCAGATAAGCCCGCTCTGTCGGGCCTCGGTTTAAAACCTCATCTACGGCCGCTTTGTCTGACGCAAGAGCACCAGCGTTCTCGAGGACTTGTTCTAGGCTCTCGTTAAACCGGATGCTTCCAAAGAATTTGTTTGCTTTGCCAGCACCATCCTTCTTGAAATAAAAGTCGAATTTGTCCGGCATTTTAGCGACTGACCCGTTGGTAGCATGCTCCACATATTCGATATGCGGTTGAACGGCAGAATCGCTGGGCGCATAATTCGCAGGTTGGTATGATGGTTCTTTAGACACCTTGTCCAAAGTTGCTGCCCCGCGATCCTGAGTTGCGGTCGGCGTTGGAACGTCTTCAAAACGCTTGACCTCTTCCCCCTCGGTCAAATTGTTTTTCATTTGATCATGGTCCTGATCGGGCAAGCTATTTTGACCCTTGGGGGGTGGAGCCTCATCAGTTATTGCCAAATTCTCTGGAGCTTTGCCGAGATCCGAACGTTGGTTGTGCATATCGGAAAATTCCGACTTTAGTGAGCTTCCTTCATCCAGGACTGCTCTGCTCGCTTCAGGATCTTGCGATGCATCATTCAGTTTACTGGGAGAATATTTGCCGCTGATCAATTCTTCCCGGTTCCGGCAAAGCCAATTGATCCAGTTTTCAAGTTCAGCAGGTTCATCGCTGGGCAAGCGGCCGAAAACTTTCATGACGGACTTTGCCATGTTTTTTCCGTAGGCCGTTCTTCCGGACCGGAGTGTCCTGCGTAGTTCGTTGAGAATGTAGGCATTGGCTTCCGGTGGCAAATTTGGAAAACCTGGTTCAGGGTCAGAACCAATTTGAGAGAATTTACCCGTCGGATATTGGCGCTGCAGCTTTTTAATACGGCGACGTTCTTTTGCAGCTTTTGATAGGGGTTTCCTCTTAGTAGCGGGCGGTGAGACTTGGCCTTTGGCGTTCTCATCCGGATAGTTTTTGTCCATAATATACCTCGATTACATAGTTATCTAAAGGTTATAGGACGTGGTAAAAAAACACCCAAAGGTTCTGGTGAATAATTTTTTCGGATAATTTTGCTTGGCTAGTCGCAAGATAGATTCCGCACCGTGGACAAAGGACTATGTTTCGCAATTTATGGTCGATATTTATTGGAAGCGGGTGGCCTCCTGGGGGATCAGTAGTGCGATAGGATGGCTACTTCGCGCCC
Source organism: Sphingorhabdus sp. 109 (assembly GCF_902506555.1). Taxonomy (GTDB): domain Bacteria; phylum Pseudomonadota; class Alphaproteobacteria; order Sphingomonadales; family Sphingomonadaceae; genus Parasphingorhabdus. Next base: position 2,112,211 of record NZ_LR732707.1, read on the forward strand.
TCGTTTAGGTCATTCACATGTAGCTCCGGCGGGGCCGAAAGCGGTCACGGGAATATTTGCAAATACTGGAATTCGTTGACAGAACTCGCGATGCGCCAGATCCTTTCTGCCATCTTTAAATTCTCGGTGCCAGCGTCTCAATGATTTTGCATTCCCCTACTGTTCCATGCTGACAAGCACCAATCAAGCGATCCAGCTCAGAACGTAGCGTGGTCAGGTCGTCAATTTTCTGATCAATCTCGGCAAGGTGCCTGCTCGCAATATCATCAACTGCTTCACAGGATTGATCTTGATTGTCCGATAATTCCAGCAATTCGCGCAGTGCCTTCAGGGTAAAGCCGAGATTTCGGGCACGGCGGATGAACGGAAGCCTGGCGAGATGGTCGCTTCCGTAATCCCGGTAGTTTGAAGTCGTTCGTGCTGGGGGCGGTAACAGGCCGAATTTCTCATAGTTGCGGACGGTTTCAACTTTTGTCTTTGTCGCCTTTGCCAGTGCTCCAATTTTCATCGTTTGATCCTATAGTTACTACAGGGTGCATAAGTGTCGGCGAATCAAATTTTGTCTATGAAAAATCAGGCCTGATAATTGCTGCGCCGATGCCTGTGGAACCGGGGGTCCGCTGGGGAAGTGAAACTTCGCAGAGTGCACCAATGATTTCGCAATTCTCCGCTCGCCCACCGGAACAAGATATCGCAAACGCCAAGAGCGAATGCCGCAATCCTTCAAGCTGGCTTATCTTCATATCAATTCGTTCAAGATGCGATTTTGCGATGGTCGATGCCAGAGTGCAATCCTGTTCTGGACTATCTGATAGACTTAGAAGCGACCTAATTTCAGCAAGGGAAAAGCCGAAGCTGCGGCTATGCCTTATAAAAGATAGTCTTTTTACGTCGCATTCAGCATAGGTGCGTCGCCCTGAATCTGTCCGCACAGGTGGGGGCAATATCCCGATATCTTCGTAATACCGAATGGTATTCACTTTGGTGCCTGTGCGATTTCCAAGTTCGCCAATCATCATCTTTGCCAAAATAACCTCCTAATGACTTGCATTTGCAAAAACTGCTTGCTTCTACAGTCACTAGAGGTTGTAGAGCAACCCTATGAGTAAGAATGATGAAGATGGCTGCGCCTGCGCTGGTGATGCCGTAAGGGCTCAGGATGATCCAGCATACCGGCGTGCTTTGTGGATTGTTGTGATCCTCAACATCGGGTTTGGGCTATGCGAGATTATTGGCGGATTTGTTGCTGATAGTCAGGCACTCAAGGCAGACGCGCTCGATTTTCTGGGTGATGGCTCAATCACGCTGATCGGGCTTTTCGCACTTGGGTGGACAGCGCTTGCGCGTTCGCGTGTGGCGCTCGTCCAAGGCATTTTTCTCGGACTGCTAGGTATAGGCGTGATCGGGTTTGCCATCTGGCGGGCTATGAGTCCGGGAATGCCAGAAGCCGGTATTATGGGGGTAATTGGTTTTGTCGCGCTCGGGATAAATATAGCGTCGGCTTACGTTCTGTCACAGTTTCGTGATGGTGATGCAAATGTTCAAGCCATATGGCTGTTCAGCCGCAATGACGCGATCGCAAACGTCGCTGTAATAGGTGCTGCCGGTCTCGTGGCGTGGACCGGAAAAGCCTGGCCCGATATCGCCGTGGCTGCCGTTATTGCGATGCTTTTCATTCACTCAGCATACCAAATCATACAAAACGCGGTTGCCGAAATGCAGCTTCAAAATGCCTGAGAGAATTGCGAACCTAATGCGTCATTTTGCTAGAATATCATTCATTCTGATATCGCTCTTGATGCTGGCCGCCATTTCTATTCCGGCTTATGCGCAGGTAAAAATTGCCGAGGTTGAAACGCTGTGGCGATTGCTGGATTATATTGCGGTCGATTATCCCGGCGCAGTAGATAAAGGCAAGGTGACAAACGACGCTGAATATTCCGAAATGGAGGAGTTTTCGGGAGCTGTCGTCGACGGTTTGGCAAAGCTGCCACCAAAGCCGGGTCGAGCCGACCTGGTTGCAAAAGGTGACGAGCTTAATGCGGCCATTGATAATAAAACGTCTCCGGATAAAGTCGCGCGGCAGGCACGCCTGCTGGCAACGGAGTTGCTACGCAGTTATCCTGTTCCACTTGCACCCAAAATTGCACCAAACATACAAAATGGCAAACGGCTATATGCTCAAAATTGTGCCAGTTGCCACGGCATGTCTGGTAACGGCCAAGGGCCGAATGCAGAGCAGCTCGACCCCGCTCCTATTGCTTTTACCGATGGCGCTCGAGCAAGAGAACGCAGCCTGTTCGCACTTTATCAGGTTATAGGTCAGGGGCTTGACGGGACAGCAATGCAGAGTTTTGCCGATTTGCCTGCTCAGGATCTTTGGGACATGGCCGCCTATGTGGGCGGCTTTGCATTTGCTGAGGCATCCAAGGGAGAAGAGCTTTGGGAAAATGACGCGTCTATTCGCGCTCTGTTTCCTGATCTCGCAGCTCTGGCAAGCATGACTCCTGCCAATCTTGGAAAGCAGATTGGACCAGAAAAAGCAGATGCGGTGATGGCATTCCTGCGGAACCACCCGGATGCCATTGGGGCTACCTCAAGCGGTTCTCTGGCACTATCGCGGACCAAACTAAAAGAAAGTTTTGCTGCTTATCAAGCAGGCAGAAAAGACGAGGCAGAAACTCTAGCATTATCTGCGTATCTTGACGGCTTTGAACCTCTGGAACCTGCGCTGGCCTCTCGCGATCCCTCTTTGCTAAAAGCCATTGAACGCTCGATGGCCCGTGTCCGCGCTGCTATCGGTGACGATCTTCCTGTAGCAGAGGTGGAGAGCCGGATCGACGCGCTTGATCGGCTTTTTTCGGAAGCAGAGTCCGCGTTGGACGCCGATCAAGCCAGCCAGGCATCGGCTTTCGTAGGAGCCTTCACGATATTGCTGCGCGAAGGGCTGGAGGCATTACTGATCGTGGTTGCCATGATTGCGTTTCTGCGCAAAGCCGAACGTCCCGAAGTCATGTTGTATGTGCATGGGGGCTGGATAACGGCGCTTCTCGCAGGCGGCATCACATGGTTCGCTGCCACCTATCTCATAGGTATCAGCGGCGCTAGCCGTGAACTGACCGAAGGCTTTGGTTCGCTATTTGCAGCGGTAATCCTGCTTTTTGTGGGCTTGTGGATGCACGGCAAGTCCCGCGCCGATGAGTGGCAACGCTATATCCGCGAAACAATGAGCAAAGTATTGTCGCGGGGATCTGCATGGTTTCTCTTTGGGCTAGCATTCATTGTCGTTTACCGTGAGGTCTTTGAGACAATACTGTTTTTTGCGGCGCTCTGGACTGCGGACAATGGTATGATCATTCTGGTTGGCTCTGGAGCCGCGATCTTTTTGCTTATGGCCATTGCCTGGGCAATGCTAAGCTACAGCCGGAAATTGCCGATAGGTAAGTTTTTCGCTTACAGCTCAGCATTGATGGTCGTGCTGACAGTGGTTCTCACCGGAAAAGGAATTGCTGCGTTACAGGAAGCCGGTTTCATAAGCGTGACTCCGCTTCCTGATTTTCTGCAGATTTCGATGTTGGGAATTTTCCCTGCGGTTCAGTCTATTTTGGCCCAGATTGTGGCAATGGGAGTCATCGCTATCGGCTATTGGTATAATGCTAGGAAGACTTAATTCTTCGTGATTTTTACTAATTCTTAAACCGATCAAAGACCACAAAATTTGATGATATTACATATCTAACTGCATGAAATATTGGAAATGTTGTTCAAAAGCACTTGATGAACTAACGAGATAATGTATTGGGCGGAACCATGAATGAACGCAGCGGCATAAATGAAAAAACGTCAGGGCTCTTTCGCCTGATGGCGGTTTTGCTCGTTCTGATTATGTCGAGCATGACGGTAGCCGAAGCAGCTGAATGCGCCAGCGAACCACAAAACGCCGAACTGATGTTGATTTCCGACGCCGGACACTCGGATGAAGCCCCTTCGGATAATGACGCCGGTAAACATGGAATCTGTCCGCATGGTCATTGCCATAACGGCAGCGTTACCACAGAACGGTTGCTGGGCTTCGACGGTTCAGTGAATCTGGTAAGTTCCAGCTTCAGCAGCAATGCCGATCAATTTGCGCTGTCTGCGCATTCATCCCGTTTAAAACGACCACCTCGCGTCTGAACTAATTCTGACTTGCGCCAGACTCATGGCGTTATTTCAATTAGTTAAGCGAGGATTTCTCAGAAATGTTGAAGAAAATGGCGCGCCTGCGCCTCTGTGCGGCAATGATATTTGCCGCGAGCCCTGCCACTGCCGCTCTGGCCGAGGATCAGAGTGTTAGTTTAAACGAGGCCTTAGTGCGCGCTGGAGCTGAATCGCCTGCCGTGCAAATTTCCCAAGCAGAGATTGATATCGCGCGCGGAAACCAAAAACAAGCGAGCCTCGGACCAAATCCCGAGGTCTCGGTAGAGGTTGAAAACGTCGCCGGGAGCGGCGTTTTCAAAGGCCTGCGTTCAACCGAATATACAGTTTCTGTTGGGCAAAGATTGGAGCTCGGCGGTAAACGCGGAGCCAGAACACGTGCGGCGCGAGCGCAGACAAGCCTGGCAGAGGTAGAAGCTGCTATCTCTCAGGCCGAATTGGCCAGCTCCGTGCGTTTGGCATATACAGAAGCAGTTGCTGCTCAGAGCCGCCTTGACTTTGCAACGCGCGTCGTCGGTCGCAACCGGGAGCTGTCAAGAATTGCTAGAATCCTCGTTGAAACTGGCCGTGACCCGCCGCTTAGAGCATTGCGCGCTGACGCTGCGCTTGGCGAAGCGGAAGCAGCACTGGAAGCCGCAAGGGCAGAGGAATATTCCGCCAGATTGCTACTTGCATCGCTTTGGGGCTCGCAAACACCACCTCAGGAAGTTGAGCCGGTCTGGCTCAGCGGCGGTGACGTAGAATTTGAGGCCGACCTGTCCCAATCCCTACAGATCAAAGCCGCAGAAGCGAACCGGGACGCTGCCAGTGCCATTGTCACGCGCGAACGCGCAAATGCTGTTCCGGATCTAACGTTAAGCGGCGGCGCCAGACGTTTTGAAGAAAGCGGGGATACTGCGTTCATCGTGGGTGCTTCGATTGCCATACCGTTTGGAAATCGCAACCAGGGCAGCATTCAAGCGGCAGAAGCGAGCGTTCGCGGAGCTGAGGCGCGTCGCGCTTTGCGGTTGGTAGCGATCAACCGGGAATATAATATTGCCAGCAATCAACTGGAAGCAACGCAAAGCCGGGTGGAAACTCTGGAAAGCCAGACACTGCCCCAAGCTGAAGAAGCATCAAGGCTGGCCCAACTGGGATATCAATACGGAAAATTTACCCTGTTGGATGTCCTGGACGCTGCAGCAGCAAGAGACACGGCTGAACTCGGCCTGTTGGAAGCCAAGGTAGCGAGAGCGGAGGCGGTGATTACACTGCTGAGATTGGCGGCCAGATAGATGAGAAAACTGGAAGTAGATCACGTCATAATATTGGCTGGCATCTTCACCATGCTGACTGTTCTAACCGGCCTGTTCATGCTGACGTCGATCGCAATAGCGGTGCCAGATTGCGTCACTACAGAAACCAGTTTTTCCGGTGACAGCGGGCCTCCACAAAACCAGAGTTTGACTGCGGGACGGTCACAAAATTCGAGCAGGGATATATAAAATGAACAACAGAAAATGGATCATAATCGCTGGCCTGGCCATCGCGTTTGCGGTTGTGCTGGGAGTAATTTTCAATGGCTCAACCGGCGGTAGCGCGGAAAATCAGGGCGCTGCCAACACCACAGAAGAAAATCATTCCGAAGAAGAGGGCGTTGTCGAAATGACAGAAGAACAGCTGCGCGCCTCTGAAATCGGAATATTCGATGTGGCTCCAAGTTCGCTTGATGCCGAGATTATTGCGCAGGGTAGTGTTGCACCGTCTCCCCAAGGGCAGGCCATATTGAGTGCAGGCGCTGAAGGCAGGGTCACGAACATCAAAAAGAGGTTGGGAGATGCGGTTCGGCGCGGCGAGACAGTAGCTACCATAGAGAGCCGCGAAGCCGCCGCAATTAGTTCCGAAGTTACATCGGCAGCTTCTCGGGCCGCGCTTGCCCGGTCGCAGCTGAACCGTGAGCAGCGCCTCTTCGATGAGAAAATCACCGCACGGGCAGATCTTGAAACGGCGAGAGCAGAAAATCAACAGGCTGCCGCAGAAGCAAGACGGGCAAGCCAGGCGGCCACTGCGTCAGGTGTCAGCGGACGATTTATTGCTGTGCGCTCACCGATTGGCGGCCGAATAACGTCAAGCCCGGCAATTCTCGGCTCCTATGTCACCGCACAGGATGAGCTTTTCCGTATCGCCAATCCGAACCTTATTCAAATTGAGGCGGCAGTTCCTGCGGAAGATGCGCGCAAGATCAGCACTGGAGCAGCGGCCACGGTCGAAACGCCCGAGGGTGAAATCTCCGCTCGGGTATTGGCGGTTACGCCAGCTGCCGATCCGGAAAACAGAGCGGCCATTGTCGTGCTTGCCCCTGCTTCAGGCGCCAGACTCGTCCCCGGAGAATATGTGCGGGTGCGGATACTTCAGCAGGCGACAAGCGATCAGTCTACGGCATTGATTGTTCCCGCAGAGGCTGTCCAATCCGTCGAAGGACGCAACGTCGTGTTTGTAAAGACCAAATCTGGTTTCCGTGCACGGTCCGTTACGACCGGAGCGAAGAGCGGCGGTAGAATCGAGATTGTCGACGGTCTCAAGTCCGGCGAACAAATCGCCGGTAAAAACGCCTTTCTCCTGAAATCTGAACTTGGCCGCGGCGAAGCAGAACATTGATTAATACATTCCCATTGGAGCAACGGCTATGATTGCACGTCTCGTCGAAATGTCCGTCCGCAATCGGTATCTTACCGTATTGTTTCTTGCTGCAGTCGCGGCACTCGGAGTCTTTAATCTGGTTAATCTGCCAATTGATGCTGTCCCTGACATCACCAATAATCAGGTCCAGATCAACACTGTCGACCCTACTCTCTCACCGCTCGATATTGAACGCTTGGTGACTTATCCGGTTGAAACATCGCTGGCGGGCATTCCGGGACTGCAGACGACCCGATCCATCTCCCGGAACGGCTTTTCGCAGGTTACGGCGATATTCGACGATAGCGCCGACGTCTACTTTGCTCGTCAACAGGTGGCCGAAAGACTGACCACTGTTCGCAATAGCCTGCCGGCCACTGCCGAACCGGCAATGGGACCGGTATCCACAGGGCTTGGCGAGGTTTTGATGTGGACGGTCAGCTACGAGCCATTTGAAAAAGGAAAAGCTGCGGGCGGTTCTGGCTGGCAATCTGATGGTTCATACCTGACTCCCGAAGGTGAACGCTTGAACGATGAAGTCTCAAAGGCGGCGTATCTACGCACGCTTCAAGACTGGGTAATCGGACCGCAATTGCGCAACGTCAAGGGCATCGCTGGTGTTGACTCGATTGGTGGTTACGCCAAACAATTTGTCGTTACCCCCTCGGCGGCTCGGCTTTCTTCCTACGGTATCGGTTTTGACGATCTTTCCGAAGCGCTTGGAAGGGTCAATCTTTCTGTTGGCGCAAACTTCGTTGAACGCGGCGGAGAGGCATTTCTGGTGCGGGCAGACGCACGACTCAAATCGCTGGAAGAAATTGAAAATTCGATCATCGCGACACGCGAAGGCATTCCTGTTCGCGTCCGTGACGTTGCATCCGTCAGCAATGGCGGCGATTTGCGAACCGGCGCGGCAACCGAGAATGGCGAAGAAGTCGTTGTCGGAACCGCATTGATGCTGCTTGGTGAAAACAGCCGTGCGGTTGCCGCTGCAACCGGTGAAAGGCTTGCAGAAATCGTCAAGACAATGCCTCCCAACATAAAATTAGAAGTCGTTCTGGACCGTTCGAAACTGGTCAATGCGACTATCAGCACGGTTGAAAAAAACCTGACCGAGGGAGCTTTGTTGGTTATCGTCGCGCTATTCCTGCTCCTTGGCAATTTCAGGGCAGCGCTGATTACCGCGCTCGTCATTCCCGTTTCCTTTGTGATGATGGCAATCGGCATGAATCGATTTGGCGTTTCGGGAAATCTCATGAGCTTGGGCGCTCTTGATTTCGGCTTGATCGTTGACGGCAGTGTTATCATCGTGGAAAATTTCCTGCGCCGGATGGCAGGCCGGCAACATGAAGAAGGGCGACTTCTATCTCTAGGCGAACGACTGGAAGAAGTGATCGCATCAACAAGAGAAATGATCAGGCCTTCGCTATTTGGCCAGGCGATAATTTTGCTGGTTTTCGTGCCATTGCTCACCTTCCAGGGTGTTGAAGGAAAGACCTTCTCGCCGATGGCCATCACCGTAATGCTTGCGCTCATATCGGCGTTTATTCTCTCACTGACCTTGGTCCCGGCATTATTGGCTCTGCTGATAAGCGGCCGTGTTTCTGAAAAAGAGGTTCGGATGGTGAGCTGGAGCAAAAGCAAATACGAACCGGCATTACGAAAAGCACTGAAATGGCCCGGACGGGCAACCTTGGCAGGCCTTGCCGTATTTGGACTGTCGATCGGTATGTTCGGCTTTCTCGGTAGCGAGTTCATGCCGCAACTCGACGAACAGGATCTGTCCCTTCAATCGATCCGAATACCGTCCACTTCGCTGGATCAATCTGTTTCAATGCAAAAACAGATCGAGCGGGAGATTTCCAAATTTCCACAGGTCCGCTTCATGTATTCAAAAACCGGAACAGCTGAAGTGGCCAGCGATCCCATGCCGGTCAATATTTCCGATGCATTTATCATTTTGCGTCCGAAAGATGAATGGCCCGACCCGTCGCTTTCAAAGACAGAGCTGGTGGAACAGATGGAAGCGAAACTAGCCAATCTCATCGGCCAGAATTACGAGTTCAGTCAGCCCATTGAAATGCGTTTCAATGAGTTGATTGCAGGTGTGCGGGGTGATGTTGCCGTCAAGGTATTTGGCGACGACCTCGAGCAGCTGTCGGCCACTGCCAATCAGCTTGCGACCGTTTTTTCGGGTATTGAAGGTTCTGCGGATGTCCGCGTCGAGCAAACCGAGGGCTTTCCGACATTGGACGTGCAATTCGATAATTCGGCAATTGCAGCCCATGGTCTCACCGTTGATGAAGTGGCCGCAACCGTCAGCGCCGCATTGGGCGGCGCCGAAAGCGGGCTGGTATTTCAGGGCGACCGCAGGTTTGATATTGTTGTGAGGCTACCTGGCGAAGTGCGTAACGATATCGACGCTATCGGAGCGCTACCAGTTATTTTGCCGGAAAATGGTTTCGGGAAAAGGTCGTCGGTTCCACTCCGATCCTTGGCTACCCTGAAAGAAACCGAAGGCCTCAATCAGATCAGCCGGGAAAACGGACAGCGGCGCGTTGTTGTGCAGCTCAATGTTCGAGGCCGCGATGTTGGCTCCTTTGTGAACGAAGCGAAGTCCCAAATTGAGCGCGATGTCGCTCTACCATCAGGAGTCATCCTCGAATGGGGCGGGCAATTTGAAAGCCTGCAGGCCGCTCAGGCAAGAATCAATCTTGTTGTTCCTGTCATAGCGCTGTTGATCTTTGGTCTGCTGGTCATGGCTCTCGGTAACTTCCGTATGGCTGCCGCAGTATTTGTCACAGTCCCTCTGGGAATTGCAGGCGGGATATTCTCGCTAGCAGCAACGGGTCTGCCATTCTCTATCTCGGTTGCTGTGGGCTTTATTGTTCTGGCCGGCGTGGCGGTGCTCAATGGACTTGTGATGATGACCGCCATTCAGGGGCGTCTTGAATCTGGCGTGGAATTGGTTGAGGCCATCTACTCTGGCGCAGTCGAACGCTACAGGTCCATTCTGATGACAGCCATCGTGCCGTCATTGGGCTTCGTTCCGATGGCAATCGCGACTGGCACAGGCGCTGAGGTGCAAAAGCCGTTGGCGATCGTGGTTATCGGCGGTTTGATCACCGCAACGATTTTGACGCTTTTCGTGTTGCCCGCCGTGACACGGTTGATGCTTGAGCGCGAATTTCCCGATTTGAGGCCGCATATCAAGCGATTCACGCCCTCTTTGGACAAATTTCCAATCCTGCAACGTTTCCGTCCAAAGCCAGAATGAGAAGGAGTGCATAATGCAAAAGCCGCAACAAATATCACTCATGCGGATTTATACCGATGAAGCCGCAATGCATGGGGACGAGACAGTTGTTACCACCATTATTGATCGGGCCAGATCTTATGGCCTTCGCGGAGGCACCGTCCTGAAAGGAATATTGGGGTTCTCCTCGTCTTCCATTGTTCATGAACATCACGCGTTCGGAATTGGCGATAATCCACCGGTGGTGATCGAAATAATCGATGCCCGGGCACGACTGGAAGATTTCTACACTCAGCTAGACGATCTGCGGGGGATCGGGCTAGTCAGCCTCGAAAAGGTTGATGTTCTCACGCGAGCGGCAGAACAGAAATGACCGATGAGCACAGCAAGCATTCGGAAAATTCGGATCACTCGCACGGAGGGCTAATCGACAGGCTGCTTGGTGGCCGTGCAGAAATGGTATTTGCAGGCCTTTGCGGTGCAACCCTTCTTGCCGGATGGCTGGGACCAAAAATCAATCTTCTGCCGGCGAATATTGGGTTCTGGTTTTTGGTAGCGGCCTATTTTTTCGGCGGCTATTTTACGATATTGGAAGCCTTCGAAAAAATCAGAAATCGAAAATTTGAAATAGATTTTCTCATGATCGTTGCCGCCGGCGGGGCGGCGTGGCTCGGGGCATGGGCAGAGGGAGCATTTCTATTATTCCTGTTCAGCATCGGCCATGCACTTGAAAATTATGCAATGGCCCGCGCGCGCAATGCCATATCCGCACTGTCTGACCTTGCTCCCGAGGAGGCGGTGGTCCGCAGGGATGGAGAGGAATTGCGATTGCCCGTGGCCGAGTTGGTAATCGGCGATATTGTAATCATCCGCTCCAACGAGCGACTTCCAGCAGACGGTTTTGTTGTCAAAGGGGCGAGCAGCGTCAACCAGGCTCCCATAACCGGTGAGAGCGTCCCGGTCGACAAGCGTCCGGTCGACAATGCTGCAGCGGCGGCCAAAGCAGCCGATAAAGTCAAATCCGAACATAGGGTTTTCGCCGGATCCATAAACGGAAGCGGTAGCCTCGAAGTGCAAGTCACCCGATTGGCGTCGGAAACCACATTGGCCCGGGTTGTCGAAATGGTGAACGATGCGGAGACGCGTCAATCGCCAACGCAGAGCTTCACCAATAAGTTTGAGCGGATTTTTGTGCCGGTTGTCATTCTGCTTGCAATCGCAACTGGATTTTCTTGGTTGGTGATAGACGAGCCAGTCTCCGATAGCATTTACAGGGCGATGGCAGTCCTCGTTGCCGCCAGCCCCTGTGCGCTGGCTATTGCAACACCCAGCGCTGTTTTAAGCGGGATTGCCCGTGCAGCGCGGGGCGGCGTTCTCATAAAGGGCGGCGCGCCTCTCGAGATGCTGGGTAAGCTTGATTCGATCGCTTTTGACAAAACCGGGACCCTTACGATTGGCGAACCGGAGTTAGTCGAAACGGTGCCTTTCGGAGAAATTGGAGCAGACGAACTCATCGCTATTTCTGCCGCTGTCGAAGTGCATAGTGATCACCCTCTGGCGCAAGCTATTGTGCGTGCTGCAGAAAAACGCCTCGGATCATCGGATCTGATCGCTACAAATTTTCAGAGCATAACGGGCAAAGGCGTTACTGCCAAAATCAATGGCGAAAAGGTCTTGATAGGAAAAGCGGGGCTGTTTCTCGACGATGATCAGGATTCGCTTCCTGAAGATGTCGCCCAAAAAGTCACCGAAATGTCTTCACGCGGTCGCACCACCATGATTGTCAGGCGTGGCGGCAAATTTATTGGCGTTCTCGGCCTCATGGATACGCCCCGCGCTGCAGCGTCCGAAGTGATAAACAAGCTCCGGTCTATTGGAATCTCACGGATGATGATGATTTCTGGCGACAATCAGAAAGTCGCCGACGCGATCGCCCTGGAAGTAGGTCTTGACGAAGCCTTTGGTGACCTAATGCCGGATGACAAGGTCGAGAAAATTGCTCAACTGAGCGATCAGGGCGGAGTGGCGATGGTTGGTGATGGTGTGAACGATGCCCCCGCGATGGCAAATGCGACTGTTGGAATAGCCATGGGAGCCGCCGGTTCCGATGTCGCGCTTGAAACGGCAGATATCGCGTTAATGGCAGATGATCTGGCAACATTGCCTTTTGCCGTTGGTCTCAGCAGATCGACAAGTAGCATTATCCGTCAAAATCTTTGGATCAGTCTCGGCGTGGTGGCCGTATTGATCCCGGCAACACTCTTCGGCCTGGGGATCGGCCCCGCTGTCGTGATGCATGAAGGATCGACGCTTGTCGTGGTCATAAATGCCTTGCGGCTGCTGGGATATAAGGAAAGTTAATCGGTGCGGCCATCATGCCGGTCGTGCTCATGGATGGAAGAGCGAGAGCCTGTTGAATATCAGATTTGAGCCGAGTTTAATGCAATCAAGCAGGGTTGACCCAAAACGCAAAAAACGAGTGAAGATATGAGCGTTCGTCTAAAGATATTTCAGCGCGGTTTCGAATTGATACCATCATTCATTCTAGCCGGAATTTTCTTGGTATTCTGGTCGAAGGTGGCGAAAGGTCATTTAGATGCAATAGATAGAACCCTTTTGCTTGCTTTTCGATCGCCGAGAAATTCGGATATACTGATGGGCCCGGACTGGCTGCTCCAATTTGTCCGCAATATCACCTTTTTGGGAGATTCAACCTTCCTGCTTCTGGTCATATTTGCCGTATCATTCTTTCTGATCGCCAAAAAAGCCTATTTCAATGCATTCTTGTTGCCCGCTTTGTCTCTCAGTGGATTTTGGGCAGTATCCTTATTAAAAGATTTTTTCGGCAGGCCGCGACCTGCGATTGTAGAATATCTTTCTGTTCCCAATTCAGCGAGTTTTCCAAGCGGCCATGCCGCGAACTCGACTATCGCCTATATCCTTACCGCACTGGCGCTATTTAAACTCGTGCCAGGCCGATATGCACGTTTTTCCCTGATTTGTGGTGCGCTATTATTGGCTGTCTTGATCGGCACGTCGAGGATTGCCTTGGGCGTCCATTGGCCAAGCGATGTGCTGGGCGGTTGGATTTTTGGGCTCAGTTGGTGCTGTTTGTGGCTATTGAAAAATAGTAGAACAGATGCGCAATACATCTAAAACCACTGCCACGCCAAGCCAACGCGATGAACACTCAATCAATCGCTGACGGGGGACATAATCTATTGCGATTCAACAGGTCCTTTACAAAATTCAGAATATAGGGTAGCCCCCTATGCTATGTCACATACATCGGATGATAAAAAGCTTCTGGCGCGCGTCAGCCGCCTTAAAGGGCAACTAGAAGCCATTGAGCGGGCTTTGGAAAACAAGGCTCCTTGCGGTGAGATACTCAATCTTGTCGCCTCGGTTCGAGGAGCCGTAAATGGGCTTACCGTGGAATTGATTGAGGATCATGTCCGCGAACATGTCTCCAATCCTGAAACGGACACTGATGAAGCGCGCGCTCAAGGCGCGACAGATCTGATCCAGGTTATCCGGACATATTTGAAATGATAACCTCCGAAGCTGCAACTCAAGCCGGACACGAACATGATCACGTATTTTTAGGCCAAAATCACGAACGGAACGAACGCCGGACCTGGTTCGTTATTGCCCTGACCAGCGTGATGATGGTTGTCGAGATTGCAGCCGGGACAATTTACGGTTCGATGGCGCTGGTCGCCGATGGCTGGCATATGTCCACGCACGCCGCTGCGATGCTGATCGCTGCGCTCGCCTATCTATATGCACGCCGCAATGCCAAGAACCCCCGCTTCACATTCGGCACCGGCAAGGTGGGGGACCTTGCAGCTTTCGCCAGCGCAATTGTTCTGGCGTTGGTTGCGCTACTGATAGGATGGGAAAGTGTCGTCAGACTGGCAAATCCGATCCCGATCAGCTTCCCCCAGGCAATCTTCGTGGCCATCATTGGCCTAATTGTGAATCTGGTCAGTGCTTGGTTTCTCCGCGACGATCATGATCATCATCATGGGGACAGCCATCATCACGATCATAGCCACGATCACGACCATCATGCTGAACACCATGGCCGGGACCAAAATCTGCGCGCTGCTTATCTCCATGTGCTGGCTGATGCTCTAACATCGGTATTGGCAATAATTGCGCTGATAGCCGGCAGCATCTACGGATGGATATGGCTTGACCCGCTCATGGGTATCGTCGGTTCGCTTGTCATTGCGCGCTGGTCATGGGGTTTGATGCGCGATACCGGCTCAACGATGCTGGATTACAGAAAAGCGGGCGACCCAGTCTCAGCAAAAATCCGCTCGATCATCGAGGAAGCTGGAGACAAAATCTCCGACCTGCATGTCTGGCAACTGGGTCCAGGACACCATGCCGCTATTGTAGCAGTCATTACGGAAAGTGATACAGCCCCCGCTGTTTATCGCGAGAGACTGGCCGAAACCGTGGGGCTTTCTCATATCACCGTGGAAGTGAATCCAGCTTAGACGGCTGGGAAAGCGCATTAAATGGAAAACCTGTTTCTCATTGTAGCTCTTGCTGTGGGCTTGGCGATGGACGCCTTTGCGGTGGCGGTTGCTCAAGGGGCTGCAGGACATAATTCCATGTTTCACGCCACTCGAACGGGAATGGCATTTGGCGTAGCGCAGGGCATCATGCCATTTCTGGGATGGGCCCTTGGAATAGCTTTTGTTTCGGAGATCAGCGCTTATGATCACTGGATTGCTCTCATTCTGCTCAGCGGTTTAGGGTTAAAAATGCTTTGGGAAGCGCTGGGCAGGAACGAAAGAGATGCGGTGTCCAGTCTCTCAGGCTGGGCGCTGGGAACGGCTGCGATAGCAACGAGCATAGACGCCTTTGCTGCCGGCATCATGCTGCCTGCTCTTGGCCTTCCGGTTTTACTGGCCTGTGTTATTATTGGGACAGTTACAGCTTTGCTTTCCAGCTTGGGCGTGATGATCGGCGGAATGGCAAGCTCGCGCATCGGGAGACATGCCGAAGTCGCAGGAGGCGTCATTCTCATTGGCCTGGGAATCAAAATCTTCGTCGAACACTAGCTACCTTGGATAAAGCCAATTGATCTGAGATTATATTTTCAGTGTATCTTGGCTGCGACTGCAAGTTTGATACGCTGAAATTCAGCTTTCAGTATCGAGAACAGATCGCGGGAACGACAACAACTGGACGCATTTCAGACTGGCGGCTTCCAATGTTCGGTTGTGCGAAAGCAGAGGTCATCGGTTTGTTCACTTTAACGACCTCCAACGATTTAATTTCGATCTTCAAAGTTATAGCAGTTTACCTCACAACATCGAGCCAATATCGGAACCAACCGATGGATAGGCGCTCACCATTTTTTTCAGGTCGCTGGTGGTCAAATCAAGCCGCATCGCCAGACTGAAGAAATTGATGATTTCGGCATATTCCGGCCCCAGCAAATGCGCGCCCAATATCTTGTCGGTTTCATCGTCGATGATGACTTTGGTTGCAGCGCAGGTCTCCCCCACCCGAAGATTGGAATACCAGCCGCTTGTATCGTTTGTCGCGATGCGCAGCTTGTAACCGGCCGCTTTTGCTTCTTCTTCCAGCATGCCCACGCGCGCCAGTTCGGGTATCGTAAATACCACTGTGGGAACGCCTTTATAGTCCGGTTTGGCATGATTGCCTTTCAGCATATTTGACGCAGCCACCTTGCCTTCAAACACGGCCACCGGCGTGAGCGGTGCACCTTTGGTGTCCGCCGCATCACCCGCTGCATAAATTGACGGATTGGAGATGCTTTGCAGAAATTCATTCACTTTGACGCCGTGGGCGCTGGAATCGACGCCCGCCTTGTCCAGATCGAGATAGTCGATCGCAGGAACGCGCCCCGCGCCATGCACGATCAGATCAACCGAATATTTTTGCGTGTTGCCGTCGACATCAAGGGTAGCCGAATAGCCGCTACCTTCTTGGGCGATGGAGACGAGACTGGTCTTCTGAACCACCTCGATTCCTGCCTCTTTGCTTCGCTCCAGCAATTTATCGACAAGATCGGGATCAAATCCCTTGAGCGCACGCTCGCCGCGATCAATGATCTGAATGTCGCTGCCCGCGCGCGCCGCGATATGAGCGAACTCGAAGGAGATGAACCCGCCACCGACAAACAAGATCTTTTTCGGGAGGCTCTCCAGTTCCAGAAACTCTGTGCTATCAATGAGATACTGCGCCCCAGGCAAATCAATTTTTCGGGGCTTTGCACCTGTAGCAATCAGCACCTTCTTCGCTTCCAGCAGCGTATTACCGCTAATCTCGATTTTATTTTTGCCGATAAATTTTGCGCTGCCGTGCAACGTGGTGACACCGTTCACATCGAGTCCAGATTCTATTTTTGGCGGCATTTTTTCCGTGAATGTCCGCTTGAACGCCATCAGGTCCGACCAGTTGATAGCCAGGCTGCCGGGCTCTATGCCCTTGCCCTTCATCAAGGAAGCAGCGTCGAATATTTCGGCGCCGCGCCTCAACATCTTTTTGGGGTCGCATCCTCTAAGGGCACATGTGCCGCCATAGGGTAGCTCGTCCACGACTGCGACTGACCAGCCAGCTGACGCACATTTGTTAGCCGCGGTGACGGCCGCCATGCCGACGCCCAGAACAACAAGATCGAATTTTTGTGTTTCCATTTGAATCCCTCAATCTCAGCAACAGGACGCGATTGCGCCAGATGCCTGAGCCTCCTGAATGGGCGGACACGGAACGGTGCCAAAGGAGCAGTAGACACAGCAATCGCCCGCATTGGGTCGCAAAACAATCTTGCACCCCTTGCAGTCATAGAAGAACTGACAGGCATCGGTCGGCATGGTCTCGGTTTCCTGATGCCCGCAATCAGGGCAGGTCAATCTGGATTGAGGCTGCATCAGCGATCCGCTCCATCAGCCACTATGCTGGCTGGATAACCGGCGTTGGTCGATGCAGAAGCAATTGCGGATGCATTTGCCAGTTTGGGATCAAAGGTCACTGTTGCGGTTTTTGCCTGAAAATCGACATCGACAGAAGACACGCCGCTGACCTTGCCCATCGCCTTCTTGACTGTAATCGGACAGGCGGCGCAGGTCATTTTTTCGATATCGAATGTTTCAGTTTTTGGGGCATTCTGAGATGCCGCTTCTGCAACGGCTTGAGCACCGGACGTCGGCAACAATGCCACCGCTCCCAGTCCGCCTGCTCCAAGAGCGACAACGACTGTAAAAATGATGTAAGCAGGTTTCATAATCTTTCTCCTAATAAAAATACGGTGCCCACCAATCGATTGTGATGGATAGAGCGATGAGCAATGTTCCCACCCAGAGAGCGGTTTTCGTGACGATGGTGGATTGTGGTCGGGCACAATATGAGCCTTCTTCACAGGCAGGTTTTGTCCGAAAATAGACATGCCAAAAACCCGCAGCCAGAAACCCGAGGGTCACTGACACAAAATACCACTTATAGGGTTCGAGCGCAGTTAGATTTCCGATCCACGCTCCGCTAACTCCAAGTGTTACAAGGACGAGTGGTGCGATGCAGCAGGACGATGCCAATATAGCCCCGGAGATGCCGCCAACAGCCCACCAACTGCGTTTGTCCGGTGATGGAGCAGGCATTTCTGTCTGGATAGTCCCTGGCAAAATATACTCTTTCATTGCGATTGATCTTCGATGGAGACGACTATACTCTCTGTAGTAACTACAGGAACAAGGACTTTTTATGCAACCATCTGTCAAGCGCGGAAAACTGGCGAAAATCGCCGGATGTAACATCGAAACGATAAGGTATTACGAGAATATCGAGCTGTTACGCGCCGTAGATCGCACGAGCAGTGGTCACCGGGTCTATTCGTCCGATGATCAGGCGCGGTTACGCTTCATTCTGCGCGCACGGGAACTCGGTTTTTCAATTGCAGAGCTGAGAGGCCTGCTCGGCCTGGTCGATTCCAACGAATATACGTGCGGCGAAGTGCTGGCCGTAACCAACAATCACATTACCACTATTCAACAGAAAATATCCGACCTGAAACGTTTGGAGCAAACATTGTCGGACATGGCGCAGAAATGCGATGGCGGAGAAGTCCCGGACTGCGCCATCGTTGATGCAATGTTTCACTGAATATGGCTCGGCCTTAGGCCCGCTATCGGGTTATGGCAGCCCAGACGCTAATGTCTTCAAATGGGCGCGTATCGGACCGACTGCTATTGGGCCGTTGGCGATATGGCGGCTTCCAATGTTCAGTTGAGTGGAAGCAGGCACCGCTTGCTAGTCTACGGTTAGCATCTCCAACCATATAGTTTCAATCTTCGCAACTACAGCAGCTCAACTCTCAATATTGATCCAACATCAGAACTAACAGACGGGCATCAGAAAAAAATGGCTTTATAGATAACTACTCGGACGTTTGTAATGATGTGAGCATTAGCGTTAGTCGGCGGGATTTAGCTCGCCTTCAAATTTTGGGACGGCGCGCGCCGAGGCTTCTGCATCTGTCGTTGCCTTGCCATTTTGATTGATATCGTTGATCAACCATTCCATTTCTTTGATTTCTCTCCGTTGGGCTCTGATAATTCCATCGGCTAGCTCGCGCACTCTTTTATCTTCAATATTGGCGCGCTCACTTGTCAGTATGGCAATGCTATGATGAGGTATCATCGCCTTTTGCCACGCCTGATCGGAAACCGTATCCTGCGATCGGACAAGAAACAAGGAGCCGGCAAATATGAGAACTGCGCCGCCCAATATCATCGCATTCTTGCGCTTATCATCATACATGCCAAGCATAAATAACAACATGATAATCGCCATCGCAGCGCCCATGTAGATTGCCATCCATGTGCGTGTCTCACTAAAATATACGTGGTCGAATGCATAGGTGTTGAGATACATCAGCCCGAACATCGCAAGCGTTGAAGTCAGTATCATGACGATGAAACGTGTGTATTTACCCATGTTTTCCTCTCCCTATTTTTATCAGGCGCAAGTGTTTTTAATACGGCCAGACTACGCGTGAGTAGTGTGAAGGTTCCGGCCCTTACGACTTCGCCGAAACGGCCATCGCTTAATGATGAGTAACAATCCAGAAAGAGCCATAGTCAGGCCGCCCAATGCAAAAATGACGAGCCACCAGCTGTTGAAATTCTCATGGTTTTTCCAGTCCATGATATGCAGACCCCAGAAGAAATCATAAACACGCCAAGTTGTGCTACGCACCGCTGCAATCTCGCCAGTCGATAGCGGAATATAGACAGAAACGTCATCCTCGGTATCAACTCGCCAAGCAGGAAGCGCGCCTCGATATTCTGTGGAGCCGGTCACAACCTTTTCGACGGCCGCAATATTGGGGCGACCGGTTATCCAAGCGCGAGACGTTATTAACCCGGCTTCTTTTGACGTTATTTGGCTACGTTTGATGCCCGTTTTGGCATCGTAAAGGAATGTCTCGCCTCGCCCATTTTCAAGTTCAGCAACAGGCCTGCCTAAGACACTACGGTATCGCAAGGAAACCACGTTCCCCGATATTTCGCGACCCAAATTTTCAGGTGTCACTAGCCCAACAAGGCTATTGAGTTGTTCAGGCTCTCGCGCGACAAGATGTTCGCTGCGGACCGTCTCGATTGGCACAACGCTCATAATAACGCCGCTTGCAAACCAGAGCAGCAACTGTGCACCGATAAAGAGCGCGAGCCATTTATGAATTTTACTCGCCCGTATATGGGTCTTTTGTGTCACGCTATCTCCTCCCAAAAAGGCATCGGTTTTATTGCTGTCTTGCCATGCTATTTCTTGGGCGTGCGGGAAGATGAGTGATATTGAGCAATTTTCCAGCTTTCGTCTCGTTTCACGAGAACCGCAGTGGCAACGCCTTGCCTTTCGATAATCCGGCCATCCTTTAGCACTATCGTATATGTATAGGTTTCCCAGGCGATTGCTGTTTCACCTATGACAGATATATCGATAGTCTCATTGTTGAATGTAAAGCTCTCAAACTCTTTGAGTTCAGGACTGAGATGATGGGCAAGATAATTGCTAAAGCTGCCCTCCGCTTTTCCATTTTCAAATACCAGCGCGTCATCCGTGAATAGGCGGGGCATATTGGTATCATCGAGACTTTCTATGCCGCTTCGATATGCTTCGAGCGTGCTTTCAGGTGTCCCCATCATAGATGCAGATTCTGCGTCTTTATCGTGCGCCACAGCTTGATAAGAAATTGTAGAAAGCGTCAAAATTAGCGCCAAACCAATATATTCCATACTCCCCCCCCCTAAAAATATTAGAACCAGAATCTAATCCCGATAACATAATTGGTGACGCTGGGATCTTCTCCGCCCGCCCGCGCGTATCTGGCGCTTTGCCCAACTTTCCATTCCTGTTCGATGCCGATATAGGGCGCAAACTCGCGGGCAAATTCATATCGTAAGCGTATTCCCAGTTCAGCAGCATCGATCCCCGCGCCAATCCCCAATTCAGGAACATCCTGCGCCGCAAGATTGAGTTCTGCGCGGGGTTGCAGGATCAGTCGCTGCGTTATGCGCTGGTCATATTCAGCCTCGAAGCGCGCAGTCAAATCGCCCCGGTCAGACAAAAATGCTGCCCCATCGATTTCGAACAGGTAAGGCGCAAGACCCTGTATTCCAATAACTGCATAGGTCCGGTCGCGCGGCGCAAAATCCTGCCTCACGCCCGCTTGCAAATCGAAAAATGGTGCAATGGCATGGCTCCATAGCGCCTGCACCTCTGCGCTTTCTATCTTTTCGCCGAAATTGCCTTCGCCTTCGCTCTTGAACCAGAATTTGTCGATATCGCCGCCATAATAGCCCTGACCGTCCCACAAGTAGCCGTTCTTGCCATCTCGCACACGATATTCAGCGCGATCAGCCATCACCCAAAGCGTTTTCATGCCGCCATTTTCCGCCGCCAGCTGCTTCCTGGAGCCGCTCATAGCGTCAGCTCCCCATATCGCATCGGCAGCACGCGCAGGCCCTCTACCAGCTTCGGGAGGAGGTGTTTCGTCAGCCATGGGCGCCGTCATATCGGCCATGTCATTACCTGGCATATCCATAGCTTCATGATCCATCTGGCCATGATCCATTGTCGAATGATCCATATCCGCCATCGCTGGCTGCTCGTCCATTTGACTATGATCCATGCTACCATGGTCCATCACCATTGGCGCTTCGGTGGGGACCGTGTTGGGAGGGCCGGGCTGAATTTTTGCAGGCTTGGCTTTTGGCGCAGCCTTGGCTTGTGGTTTGGCAAGCGCGGGCTTCGGCGCAACAGACGCAGGCTTGGGTTTTAGCGTTGGCTTTGGTTCGGGCTTTGCTTTTGGCGCGGGCATTGTCATCCCTGGCATGCTCATGTCATGGCCTTGATGTTGCGCCATTGCAGGTGCGGATACACCGACCGCGAGAATGATTATCAGCGATTTCATGCGTCCGCTCCCGATTGTGAGGCAACCGTGACAATCTGGAACATCCCTGCGTGCATGTGATAAAGCAAATGACAGTGAAACGCCCAGTCGCCCGGTTCATCGGCGGTCAGGTCAAAACTGGCGCTGCCGCCCGGTTGAACAATCACGGTATGCTTGAGCGGTTGGTTCTTTTGACCATTGACCAGTTCAAAGAAATGTCCGTGCAGATGGATCGGGTGCGCCATCATCGTGTCGTTGACGAGTTTCACCCGAACGCGCTCATTATAGGCGAAGCGGATTGGTTCATCGGAGACGGCTGAGAATTTCTGGCCGTCGAACGACCACATATAGCGTTCCATGCTGCCGGTTAGATGGATTTCCATGTTGCGCGAGGCCTTGCGGTGGTCCGTGCTCGGGATCAGAGCCGCGAGCTGCTTGTAATTGAGGACACGGTGATCGACTTTGTCGAGTCCGATTCCGGGATCGCCCATGCGGTCCGCCGCATTCATTGAAACCATGTCTAGGCCAGGACCGACTTTTACATCGGACGGCAGCATCGACGTGTCGCGCATTTTCATACCGCTCATGTCCACACCGGCCATGCCATCACCGCCGCTCATATCCATCCCGGGCATATCCATCTTGGCCATCTCATCAGCGCTCATCTTGCTGTGATCCATTTGCGAATGGTCCATGCCGCTTGCTGGCGCACCACCCGATGCTCCATGATCCATGCCCGCCATCCCCATGTCAGCCATCGTCAGTATTGGCGGATCGCGCAGGGCCGGGACTTCGGCGCGCATTCCTGCACGGGGAACCAAGGTAGCAACGCCCATGCCCGAGCGGTCCATAGATTCTGCTACGAAGGTGAAGGCCTTGTCCGCGGTTGGCTGGACAACGACGTCATAGGTTTCTGCAACCCCGATCTGTAATTCATCGGTTTCTACTGGCATGACATTTTGGCCATCGGCCTGCACCACCGTCATCGGCAGGCCTGGGATCCGCAGATTAAAGAAGGTCATTGCGCTGCCATTGATAATCCTAAGCCGCACCCTTTCTCCAGGGTTGAAAAGCAGTTCTAGATTATCGGCAGGGCCGTGCCCGTTGATAAGATAAGTATAAGTTGCCGCCGACACATCAAGTATGTCGGTGGGTGACATCCGCATTTTGCCCCACATTCGGCGTTCTTTGCCGCTCAATTTGCGATCATCAGTGGCAGTGGTTTTCTGATAGTCAAAATAGCCATCAGCATGTTTCAGCTTCTTCATGATGACATGTGGGTGCATCGGCGTAAATTCGCTGAGAAGGATGATATATTCGCGATCAAAAGCTACCGGGTCTGACCCTGCAGGATCGACGATGATTGGGCCATAATGCCCCATCTGTTCCTGCAGCCCCGAATGGCTGTGCCACCAATAGGTGCCGCTCTGGCGCACCTTGAAGGGCGCTGTGAAGGTCTCGCCGGGCTTGATACCGGGAAAGGACACGCCCGGAACACCATCAAACTGGAAGGGAAGCAATATGCCGTGCCAGTGAATTGAGCTATCCTCATCGAGGTTGTTGGTAACATTCAGTCGGACATCCTGCCCCTCGCGTAACCTTACCAGCGGCCCCGGCACGGTGCCGTTCACCGCGATTGCATGACCGCTGCGTCCGCCCGTTGAAAATTGACCGCGTCCGATGGCAAGATCAATGCTTGAGCCTGAAACTTCGTCAATGCCCTTACGCACCGAACCTGCCATTGCTCCGCGTGCCCAAGCAGGCATGGAAGAGGAAAATCCGACCGCGCCGCCAGCAAGCAGAGCAGATGAAAGGAAGCGGCGACGGGGAAGAGAAAGCATATGTGATCCTGATTACTAAACCGATATGCTTCTCAATACGGAGGAGACTCCTTCACCCCTCAAATTTTTCAGAAATTTCTCGCAGGCGATTGCGGGCACGGTAAATTCGCGTTTCGACGGCTTTCTCAGATATTCCGAGAATATGCGCCGCCTCGGCTTGGCTATTCTCGCCAAAAGTGACCAGAACAAACGGCTCACGCAATGTCGCTGGCAAGCGAGTGATCTCTTTTTGCATGACTTCAAGCGCCTGACGCGCCTGCAATTCTGCACTTGGGTCAGGTGCATCGTCAGCTACTATCATGCCAGCTTCATTGTCGCTGTGAAATTCAAAAAACTGCCTGATCCGACGTTTACGCAAAAGATCGCGGCATTTATTGACTGTAATCCGGGTGAGCCACGGAGAAATGGGTCGCGACAAATCAAAGCTGGCGAGCTTGAACCAAGCAGCTGCCAGCGCCTCCTGAACGGCATCTTCGGCATCTGAACTGTTGCCCATCATTCTCAGGGCGATATTTTGCAGCCGGGGCGCTTGCTGGTTCATCACACGGTTGAATGCAGTTTTGCTACCTTTTGCAGCCTCTGCGATGAGCGCATTTTCCGGAACTTGCGCGTCAGACTGCGACTTTTGCACTTAATACCCTGCGGTCAGCGAGTTTGATACCCGCTCGTCAAACGCCCTTTGCTGGTCGGGATTTAACAAAGCGCGCATCTTGAAGAGATGTTCGACAGTGACTTTTTGTAACAATCCCATTTGAACATGCACCGCTTCAATCGCGGTAGAAACCTTGGGGCCGTATTGATGTTCTTCTTCGATGGCAGCGGCAAGATCGGCATTGGCCGATCGCAGCGCGAGGTCCAGTGCCTGCCGCCTGATCCCGAAATCACTTTCCAGCTCTGCAAGCTGCTTCTCTTGTGCCTTATCAAGATCAAGCTCTTCGTGAACGAAGCTGTGGACCCCAACATTTTGGTCGTCGCTTTGGCTCCAGTGTTTGGCACCGAGGGAACCGATCCAGCCTGCGCCAAGCGCCAGCAGGACGAGAAGGATAATTTGTATTGGTCCGAATTTCATATGCTCATCACCGTCACTGTGAAACGTGAAGAAGGTTGGCGGGCGAGTAATCCGCACCGCCAATCAAAGGGCTGGTTTGGTTCATCGCCAGCGCAGGCTGATCGGCCGTTCCAAACCCAGCGCCCAGCGCGGTCACGAACATCAGCGCCGCCAGTAGACTTTTCTGGCGCGAAAGCCGGCTGCTATTCATTTCGCCGACACGGAGCCAGACATCATTGTGGAAACCATCATCGCTTGCCAGCGCCTCGGTTGATTGATCGGCCCGCAAGCTTGCAAGCATCGCATCAAGTTTAGTGTCAGATAGCGGCATTGATATTATCCCATTTCGTCGTTTCTGTTCTTTATACGCATGCTGGACAGCTTTGCCCTCGAAATTATTTTTGAGGGGTGGCCATTATCGCTGCGTATTATTGGTTAGCGGTCATCAAGGACACGGCAATGCGCGACCTCAAATTTTTTACAGGAAGGGCTGAGATGCCAATTAAGAAGTTTCGCAAATTTATGATGTGCATTGCAATTGGTCTCAGTTCGCTCAGCGTTCCTGCTCTTGCGCACGGCGATCCGACC
This sequence comes from Sphingorhabdus sp. 109, assembly GCF_902506555.1. GTDB lineage: Bacteria > Pseudomonadota > Alphaproteobacteria > Sphingomonadales > Sphingomonadaceae > Parasphingorhabdus. The sequence goes on from NZ_LR732707.1 coordinate 2,137,233, forward strand.
GAGATGGGCGCTGGTCCGGGAACTGGCGCAGACCATCATGAAAAAGCTAACGGAGCCGGTGAAGCTGCGCAGAACGCCGATATGCAGGATATGATGGATGATGGCACGATGCCGATGATACCCGATGGATCAGCCCCCGTGGCGCCGGAAGGCAACCACTTAGAAGGTATGGGTGACGGCCATGGAGGCATGATGGATCATAGCGAAGCGGCAGATAATAGTAATAAGAGCTTTGGTGAGCGCCTGTTCATCTGGCTGGGCAAACTTCATACGGTTGTCATCCATTTTCCAATTGCCATGATTGTTGCCGCGTTTGCAGCCGAAGCGTTTGGTGTTGCGCGCGGTAAGCCTGACTGGCGTTCGGCAGCGCGAATTATGCTCGTCATTGGTGCCCTGGGCGCAGTAGCCGCAGCGTTTTTTGGCTGGTTTGCTGGTGGTTTCTATCTTTATGACCGCAACCTGATCCTCACCACGCATCGCTATCTAGGAATGACCGTCGCAATCGGATCGGTGCTGTTGGCATGGGCCGGGCTACGCCGTTTTCACCACAATCGCAGCGAAGAAATACTGTTCGCCGTCTTGCTGGGCCTATTGACGATCGGCGTGCTGATTCAAGCGTTTCTGGGCGGCACATTCATGCATGGCGGCATGAATCATATGAATTTCTAAACACGCCAAGCTCCAAATCGAGCAGATGGCTCGTTATTACCCGAAGGAAAGATAGATGTTCAATCACATCCGCAAACTGAAGAAAAACCCGCTTTTGGCATCGGTGCTCTTTGGCTTGCTCGCTGCCTGCACCAGCGCCGCTCAAGCTGCCCCGCTTGTGATGTTCCGCGACCCGGGCTGCGGCTGCTGCGAAAAATGGGCCGAGCATATTGAAACGAATATGAAACAGGATGTGGAAACACGGAACAGCCTAAATATGAGCGCTGTCAAAGACGCGAACGCAGTGCCGGAAACGTTGCGATCCTGTCATACCATGATTGTTGAGGGATATGTTATCGAAGGGCATGTGCCCGCCGATGCTATTGCCAAATTACTGCGGGAAAAACCTACTGGAGTGAAGGGCCTTGCCGTCGCTGGAATGCCGGTCGGCTCGCCTGGAATGGAATATCAAAACCAAACCCAGCCTTATCAAGTTATAGCGTTTGGCGACAGCGGCCAACGCGTTTTCGCTAGTTACAATTGAAATTTAAACCAAGAAAGGAAATATCATGAAAAAGCTTACACTATTTTTGGGAGCCATGGCTCTGACGTCTGGCGGGGCGGTATTGGCTCATGACCATACGGCACCGAAAGCCGGCGCGCCTGCGATGCAGAAATGCGAAATGATGAAAGACGGTATGAAAATGCCGGGCATGATGATGAAGGGTGCCGATGGCAAAATGTCCTGCCAGATGATGGATCACTCGAAGATGGACCACAGCAAAATGGATCACTCTAAAATGTCAGCCCCGGATGCGAGTGACAAAGCGCAACCAGCTATGGATCCGAAGATGGACCATTCGAAGATGGATCATAGCATGATGGAGCCCAAAAAAGACGCGCCTGAATAAGAGAATAGTCTGGCTCGGAGCTCCGCTTTACGATTCTTCGGGCCAGACTATTTCCCCATCTTGCCGAACAGGTTCACCAATTCCGCAACTTTCTCTTTCTGGTCAGCTTTGCTGCCCGAGGTCAAAGCTTCCTCGACGCAATGATTGGTATGGATTTCCAGAATTTTCATTTTGGTAGAGCGCAGGGCGGCTTCCATCGCGGAGAATTGCTGGAGGATATCGATACAATAGCGATCATCTTCCATCATTTTAGCTATTCCGCGCGCCTGACCCTCGATCTTTCGCATGCGCACGATTTCTTTGGTGAATTTGTCTGTCATGATGCCCTTATGCCAAATTTTGGAGCGTGATCAATCTAAAGAAGCGGCGGCATCAACCTTGACACTTCGCCGCCTTACTACTATACCCCCCTATAGTATATTTTGTTAATGATCAAGAGGAGCTAGAAATGACGCATGTTTCAAACCGCAAACAAATCCTCATATGGGGCTGGACCCTGAGCCTGTTTTTGCTTTTCAGCTACCTCATCTGCATTGGCTTTGGTCTTTTAGCGCCGCAGTCAATGCATATGCATGAGTCTTGGGCGCCGTTGCTGCCCGGATTTGAGTGGCTGACTTTGCAAGGTTTTCTTGCAGGCGCGGTCGGTAGCTTTCTCTATGGATGGTATATTGCATTGTTGGTTATCCCGCTGCGCGCGTGGATAGGCCGCAAGGTTGCAGGTGCTGATCATGTCTGAGAATGATAGTGAGACCGCCAAATCGTGCTGCTGCAAAGACAAAGAGACTGCTGTAGGGACTGTAAAAGACCCCGTATGCGGTATGGATGTTGATCCGAGCAAGAGCGAGCATCATGCGCATCATGCGGCTCGGGATTATCATTTCTGTTCAGCCGGATGCAAAACCAAATTTATCGCCGACCCAGCGCATTACCTCACTGGAAAGCACCGCGAAGTATCAGAAAATGTTCCAGCGGGCACGATCTACACCTGCCCGATGCATCCAGAAATTAGGCAAGAAGGACCGGGTTCCTGTCCGATCTGTGGGATGGCACTTGAACCCGAGACCTTTAGTCTCGATACTGGCCCCGATCCCGAATATCTCGATATGCGCAAGCGCTTCTGGGTCAGTGCGTTGTTTTCCATCCCGCTTTTTATTTACGCGATGGGCGACCTTATTCCGGGCAGGCCGTTTGAAGGTTTATTTGAGCCGGGAGTATCGCAATGGTTGCAGCTTTTGCTGGCATCGCCAGTAGTTCTGTGGGGCGCGTGGCCGTTCTTTGTGCGCGGCGTGAATTCGCTTAAAACCATGAACCTCAATATGTTCACGCTGATTGGTCTAGGCGTGGCAGTTGCCTATGGCTTCAGTCTGGTTGCGACGCTGTTTCCTAGCATTTTCCCGGCAGCATTCCGCGGCCATGATGGGGGCGTGGCTGTCTATTACGAAGCAGCGGCTGTCATCACGACCCTGGTGTTATTGGGGCAAGTGTTGGAACTGAAAGCGCGCGGACAGACATCAAGTGCGTTGCGCGCGTTGCTTGAACTGGCACCGCCAGTTGCGCTGCGCGTTGGCGCGGATGGCTCGGAAGAGGAAATATCTCTCGACCTGGTGCAGAGCGGCGACAGCTTGCGCGTCCGTCCGGGCGATAAAGTTCCCGTTGATGGCACCATTGCCAAGGGGTCCAGCACGATTGATCAATCAATGATTACGGGGGAACCAATACCGGTTGCGAAAGCTGAAGGTGATGTTGTCACCGGCGGCACGGTCAACCAGACTGGCAGCTTTATCATGACCGCCGAACGCGTTGGTAAGGATACGCTTCTCGCCAAGATCGTCCAGATGGTCGCCGAAGCACAGCGCAGCCGTGCTCCTATCCAGAAACTGGCTGATACGGTTGCTGGCCTGTTTGTGCCCGCGGTGGTTCTGATCGCTATTGCCACTTTCATTATATGGTCCATTTGGGGGCCAGAACCGGCGCTGGCCTATGGCTTAGTCAACGCGGTCGCGGTCCTTATCATCGCTTGTCCTTGTGCGCTTGGCCTTGCCACGCCGATGTCGATCATGGTTGGCACCGGCAAGGGCGCGCAAAACGGTATTTTGATCAAAAATGCCGAGGCGCTCGAAACTCTCGAGAAGATTGACACAATCGTGGTCGATAAAACCGGCACGCTCACCGAGGGCAAGCCTAAACTGGTTTCGGTCGAACCGGAAAAGGGTTTTGACAGCGACGAAATGCTTGCGCTTGTGGCCGCAATCGAAATGGCGAGTGAACATCCGCTGGCAGCCGCAATTGTAACCGGCGCAAAGGAAAAGGGGCTTTCGTTTGATGCGGCAACCGATTTTCAGTCGGTGACCGGCGAAGGGGTTGAAGCCAGCGCACGCGGTAAGCGCGTCGCCATCGGCAATGAAAAAATGATGGACCGGCTCGGTGCCGAGAGCGCGGACCTGATTGCCAAGGCGCAGGACGGCCGATCACAAGGGCAAACCGTTATGTTTGTGGCCGTCGATGGCAAACCGGCGGGTCTTATCGGTGTCGCCGATCCGATCAAACCGACCACGGCAGAAGCGATCAAAGCGCTGCACAAAGCCAATATCCGCGTGGTCATGTTAACCGGAGATGCCGAAGCCACCGCGCAAGCCGTTGGCAAGATGATAGGGATCGATGAAATCCACGCCAATGTGTCACCCGAAGACAAACACCGGGTCATCAGCGAGCTTCAAGCGGCGGGTAAAATAGTCGCAATGGCAGGAGACGGCATCAATGACGCTCCCGCTCTCGCCAAGGCCGATGTGGGAATTGCGATGGGCACTGGCACCGATGTGGCGATGGAAAGCGCGGGTATCACGCTGGTCAAGGGTGATTTGGGTGGCATAGCCAAGGCACGCCACCTCAGTCAGCTAACAATGGGTAATATCCGACAGAACTTGTTCTTTGCGTTTATCTATAACGGGCTTGGTGTGCCGGTTGCGGCAGGCATTCTCTATCCGTGGTTCGGCATCTTACTCAGCCCGATGATCGCGGCGGCGGCGATGAGCCTATCGTCTGTTTCGGTAATCGCTAACGCCTTGCGCTTGCGCCGCAAAGCGCTGGCTCAGTAATATTACCTATGAGCGTAGAAGGGATGGCCTGTTATTGTCAGTTGGTAACTGGTTGCAAGATGTCTCCGATTTTCGGGGCGGCTGGTTTTCAATCAGGAGAGCGAAATGAAGTTCGATGCCATTAAGCTTGGTTTAGCCACTGCAATTATCTTCGGAGTTGCGTGGATATTATGCAGTCTTTTTGTCATCTTGGCCCCTGGCGGTATGATGCAAATGAGCGGTCATATGGTCCACTCGAATTTTGAGGGTATGGGCTGGTCATTGCATTGGACAGGCTTTTTTGTCGGGCTTGTCACGTGGAGTGTTTTCTCCGGGCTATTCGTCTGGGCGATTACCGCTACCTATAATCGCTTGCTTGCTTAGCGACGACGGATCGAGGTGCCAATCATGCGAGATGTCGCCTGTAATCCAAACCATAATACATGATCAAACGCGCTGATTGACGAGCAGAAGTTCGAGCGAATAATTCCTCTGACCCCAGTATTTACTGGTGAAAATATAATGTCGCGCCGCCGATTTCGTCCTCCATGAGGGCAACTACACAAAAAGGAAATTATACATGAGAACTCCCTACCTTGCCACCGTCGCTGTTTTCACCATGCTGACCGGCTGTGCGGCCTACGCAGCGCCCCCGGAACCGAAGCCCGCCATGCAGAGTCATGCCATGCCGATGGGCGATCATTCCGCGCATCAACAGATGATGGAGCGAGCCCAGAACGCCAAGACGCCTGCAGAGCGAGAAAAGCTCATGACCGAAAACATGGCCATGATGAAAGCCCATATGGCGTCTATGAAGGCCAAGATGGCCGAAGGCGGTATGATGGCACAGGGAAAGAAGCCAATGGCGATGGACCCGGCACATAAAGAAAAAATGAAGGCCAAGATCGCCGAGGGTGGCATGATGAAGATGGACCCAGCACATATGGAGAAAATGAAGCAGCATATGGGTATGATGCATGAGATGATGGAAAGCCTGATGATGCAGCAGGAACTGATGATGCCGCCAAAAAAATAGCGCAAAGGACCGCGGTCAATTAAGCGGGAAGAAGCCAAGCTAGTGAACAAGCCGGGTTCTTCCCACTTTCTATGCACTATTCCCGCATTGAATAGTTTGCCGCCGAGCTTCCCGTTGCACATTGGTAATAGCGGCTGGTGGTTATCAGCCTTTCAGAAAGACAGTCGCAATGCCAACCGCTCAAATTGACCATTTTTCAGATATACTTTGCGTATGGGCCTATGCCTCCCAGAGCAATTTTGATCGGCTTACAGCAGAGTTTGGTGATCGGATAACTATCAACATCCATTTCTGCTCTGTATTCCCGGATACATGGACAAAAATCGCGTCTCAATGGACAGACCGGGGCGGTTTTGATGGTTATGCGAACCATGTCCAAGGCATCGCCGGGAAATTCGAGAATTTGCCGATTCACAGCGATACCTGGGCAAAGACACGGCCGCGCTCATCGGCGAGCCCACATCTGTTCATCAAGGCGGTGGAATTGATCGAGCAAGAGGGCTTCATATCCAAAGCCCCTGTTGCTGAACGACCATCCATCCTCGCCGCGCGGGAACTGCGCTCTGCCTTTTTTACAAGAGCAGAGGATGTCTCGGATTGGGATGTGCAACGAGAAATAGCAGGGCTCTTGCATGTCGATTTTGACAATATATTGAATAAATTCAAAACCGGTGAAGCCATTGCAAAGCTCACAAAGGATTATGACCTTGCTCAGCTACACGGGATCGAGGGCAGTCCAACATATGTGATCAACGAAGGCCGCCAGAAGCTGTTCGGAAATGTCAGTTACGGTGTGATTGCAGCAAATGTGAACGAAATGTTGGCCAGTCAAGGTGTGGATGCAGCGAGCCTGTGCTGATGAACCGCACGAGGTTGGCGTAGGTCCGCGAACAACAAGGTTCTGTAAGGTAATAGGTTATTCCGGTTATTCGCCTAGAAAGGGCATTGTCAATGTGGCTTCAGTATCGCGAAAGTGGGCAATTCACATTACCGTGGGACAGTGGCGCAAAGACTTGCCTCACCGCCATCATCTCGGTCAAAGATTGGGTTGACGGGGATCGGAAAACACCGGACACTCGGTTCGTGTTTAAACAGCTCTTTCTATTCGTTCTTCTTGGACTTGCCTTAGCTGGACAGGGAATCGCCAGTCCGATGTCCTGCCTATCCCTAGCGAAAAGCGATGCTGGTAGTGTGGAAATGTCCCATTGCAGCGAACCGGGTATGAATGAAACGTCCACAAACGGCAATGAATCCAAGGATTGTTGTGGGTCAGATTGCGCGGCGATGCTGCAATGTTCTCAGACAACTACGACTTTTCTAGCTAGCCCAGCTTTCGCCGAAACAATCGCCGTTAAAGCTATGTCCCACACGCGCCGTCTGTTTGGAAACCCAACTGGCATGCATAGCATTCCCGAGATAAAGCCTCCCATTATTGCTTGAACGCAGATCGCGAATACCGCCTTTTTTAGGGTGACGATATTCTTGCGATCTCTGTCCGATTTCTGTGAAATTGCTCTGGCATACCGGCGAGAAGCAAGCCCGCAAACTTTCGAACATCTAACCTCCAAGGTTAAAAATTGCCGCCACCGATGACGGCATGTTCGCCCTACTATTTTAGTGAGCAAGCATAATGAAATATCGACCGAAAACCCGCCAGGCAAGATCCCGGCGCCCATTGTTGGCATTGCCGGCCTTAGCGCTATATGTCCCCGTCTTTTCCCTTCAAGCCGAACCACTCACGTTCGCAGAAGCGGTCGAACTGGCAGAGACAGCGACGCCAGCAATAGAGGCCCGGTCGCTCGTTGTTGAAGCGGCGCAGAGCGCCGCGATTGCGGCCGATCAACTTCCAGATCCGAAACTCAGCGTCGACATAATGGATCGGAGAATTGCTGGCCCATTCGAGATTTCTCCGCGGCCGGGTCGTGACGGATTTCCCAGGCAAAGGATCGGTATCAGCCAGGATATTCCCAATGGCGCAAAAAGACGCGCCCGGGCAGGTCAGGCGATGGCGGACATAACAGTGGCTAGAGCCAATAAGGAAACTTTGGTTCAGGATGTGCAGCTTTATTCTGCGCTTTCCTGGATCGATCTCTATTACGCCCAGCGGCGGCTCCAAATACTGGAAGTTTTGCAGCAAAGCCTCAATGAAGTGTCGGCAACGGTTGGCGCGCGCCTTGAATCAGGGACCACACGTCCAGCTCAAGCGTTCGAGCCGGAACGGCTGATCGCGAAACTAGCTGACCGGCGCTCGCTGCGTGCCGCTGATATTGAAAAGGCACGGGCAATGCTCGCTCGGTGGACCGGCGTCGAAAGCCCCGAAACCGAAGGGACGCTCCCTGAATTCACCATTGACCGGGATGCTCTTGTCAGCACGATCAAGGAGCTACCCATTCTGGACATTCAGGATGCGAAAGTCGAACGGGCCGACGCCGACGTGGAACTGGCGCGGGCGAACAAGCGACCCGACTTCAGTGTGAATGCCTCTTATGTGCATCGCCGGCCGGAATATGGCGAATATGTCTCGGTTGGTGTAACGATCGATCTACCGTTATTTGCAAAAAAGCGGCAAAACCCGATCATCGACGCGCGAATTTTGGAAGCCAGCGCAGCCCGGCTGGAAGCCAATGATCTGGAAAGGCAATTGCACGCAGAGCTCTCCAGCGATCTCGCTGCAAACCGGTCTTACCGGGAAAACTGGGAACGGTCCAAAAACACACTTTTACCCTTGGCCAAAAAACAGGCTGAACTGGAACGGGTTAGCTACGGCGCCGGCCGCGTTGATCTGGACACGGCGCTCAATGCAGCCGTGACCTTCGCAGAGGCGGAAATCGATCTGCTCGACCGGGAAGCCACGTTGGTTCGCGACACAGTTCGCATCAAATATACTTATGAGAGGAACCAGCCATGACGCTGACATCCATCCAAGACAATAAATGGCGCGTGCTTGTTCTTGCTACGGTTCTGGCCGCGGGCGGTGGCGGATATTGGCTCGGCACTGGCGGGGCGGGCGATAGCAGTAAAACCGCGACTACGCAGGGCGACGGGGATATCCTCTATTATTATGATCCGATGTTTCCCCAGCAAAAATTTGACGCACCGGGCAAGTCTCCGTTCATGGATATGCAGCTTGTTCCCAAATATGCTGGCGAAGCCAGTGATGGGAATGCCAGCGAGCCGGGGATCACCATTTCTCCGGATATTGCGCAAAATCTGGGTATCCGCACCGCTGAGGCGTTGGTTGGAAAAATTGAGTCCAAGCTCCGTGTAACGGGAACAATCGAGTTTAACGAACGCGATATCGCCATTGTTCAGGCCAGGTCGGGCGGATTTGTCCAGCGCACCTATCGCCGTGCTCCCAGCGACATTGTGCCCGCTGGAGCTCCCTTGGCTGACATATTGGTGCCCGACTGGGGCGGCGCACAGGCAGAATATCTTGCGCTAGCACGAAGCGGCAATGACCACTTTGCCACAGCGGCAAAGGAACGGATGCGGCTGCTGGGCATGCCAGACGATCTGATCCGCCGGGTAGAGCGAAGTGGAAGGCAGCAAAGCGTTTACACGGTGTCCGCGCCCATCGGCGGGGTGATCGAAAGCCTGAGCGTAAGAGAAGGTATGACCTTGGCTGAAGGCCAGCCGCTGGCACAGATTAACGGACTGAATACCGTATGGCTGAATGTTGCCATTCCCGAAGCAAGGGCCTCGGAAATACGGGTAGGGCAGCGCGCCGTTGCTGAACTGCAAAGCTTCCCCGATATGGAGTTTGCGGGCAAAGTCATTGCGATTTTGCCTTCCGTCGAAAGCGGCAGCAGAACGCTCACCGGACGGATCGAACTAGCCAATAAAGGCGGACGACTTCGTCCCGGCATGTTCGCTACCGTAGATATGGGTGACACGGGCAGTCCTGCTATTCTGGTCCCCACCGAAGCGATTATCGCAACCGGAACGCGCAACTTGGTAATGCTAGCGAATGGCAAGGGTCGCTATCGCCCGGCAGAGGTCAAAATAGGCCGCGAAGGCGGCGGACAGACGGAAATATTGGCCGGCCTATTACCAGGTGAAAAAGTAATTGTTTCTGGCCAGTTTCTGGTCGATTCAGAAGCGAGCCTTTCAGGGATCAAAGTGCGTCCGATTGAGGGTGAGCAGAAAAGCGCGCCCAAGAAAATGTCCGGCTATCAAACATCCGGCAGAATTGAAGCGATCACAAGCGGCGCGGTCACCTTGTCGCACGAACCCGTGCCTGCCCTCAAATGGCCAGCCATGACGATGGACTTCAAACTCGCCAAACCGGGTTTGTTGCGCGGCTTTAAAAAAGGCGACCGCGTGACCTTCCGCTTCATGCAAATGGAAACCGGATCAACCATCACCAGCATTAGCCGCGCAGAGGCCAACCAATGATCGAAAAGGTCATACGGCTCAGCGTAAATGCGCGCATATTTGTCCTGCTCATAATGGCGGCATTGCTGGCGTCGGGTATCTGGGCCGTCAGAACCATGCCGGTCGATGCCCTGCCGGACCTTTCCGATGTGCAGGTCATTATTCGCACCCCCTATCCCGGACAGGCTCCGCAGATCGTCGAAAATCAGGTTACCTATCCCATCACAACCACAATGCTGTCGGTTCCGGGGTCACGCGCGGTGCGCGGCTATTCATTCAATGGAGACAGCTATGTCTATGTGCTGTTTGATGACAGCACCGATCTCTATTGGGCACGTTCGCGGGTTCTGGAATATCTCAATCAGGTTCAAGCCGATCTGCCGACCGGCGTTGTCCCGACGCTGGGGCCAGACGCAACCGGTGTCGGCTGGATCTATGAATATGCCCTTGTCGACCGAACCGGGCGCAATGACCTGTCCCAGCTTCGCTCGTTGCAGGACTGGTTCCTCCGCTATGAATTGCAGACCATTCCCGGCGTTGCGGAAGTCGCGTCCATTGGCGGTATGGTGAAACAATATCAGGTTGTGCTTGATCCTGACCGGATGGTGTCTCTGGGGATTGACCAAGACAGCGTGATCAAGGCGATCCAGAACGCAAATCAGGAAGTCGGCGGTTCGATCGTGGAACTGGCCGAACGCGAATATATCGTGAGGGCCAACGGCTATCTGGAAAATCTAAATGATTTCCGGGCCATTCCCTTAAAAACCGCGCGCGGCGGTATTCCCGTCACCTTGGGTGATATTGCGCGGATTCAAATAGGCCCCGAAATCAGACGCGGGATAGCAGAACTGAACGGTGAAGGCGAAGTGGCTGGCGGCGTCATCATCTTGCGCTCCGGTAAAAACGCCCGCGAGACTATTGCCGGGGTGAAAGCGAAGCTTGCGACGCTCAAGCAGAGCCTGCCGCCCGGAGTCGAGGTTGTGACGACCTATGACCGTTCCGAACTGATCGACAAGGCGGTCGATAATCTCACCACGAAATTGCTCGAAGAATTTATCGTCGTTGCAATTGTGTGCGCATTGTTCCTTTGGCACGCGCGCTCTGCGCTCGTGGCTATTCTAACCCTACCGCTTGGTATATTGATCGCATTTCTGGTCATGCGCTTTCAGGGGATTAACGCTAATATCATGTCGCTTGGCGGAATTGCCATTGCCATTGGCGCGATGGTCGATGCCGCCATTGTCATGATTGAGAATGCGCACAAGCATCTTGAAAAATGGCAGAATGACAACCCGGACGCCGAAATGCCGGGCGAAAAGCGATGGCAGCTGATCGTCGATGCAGCGGTTGAAGTTGGCCCGGCGCTTTTCCTCAGCCTGCTCATCATCACCTTTTCATTCCTGCCGATCTTTACCCTGGAAGGGCAAGAAGGACGGCTATTCTCCCCACTGGCATTCACAAAAACCTACGCGATGGCGGGGGCTGCCATTCTCTCGATCACCTTGATACCGGTTTTGATGGGCTATTTCATTCGCGGAAAAATACCGTCCGAAGAGAAAAATCCGATCAGTCGCTTCCTCATGAAAATCTATAGGCCAGCACTCGACTGGTCGCTCAAAAGCCCGAAAAAACTGCTCGTGATCGCGCTGCTCATCTTTGCTACCAGCGCTTGGCCGATCAGCCAGCTTGGCGGCGAGTTCATGCCGCAAATGGATGAAGGCGATTTGCTTTACATGCCCAATGCCCTGCCGGGGCTATCTCCGGCGAAAGCCTCAGAACTGCTTCAACAGACCAACCGATTGATAAAATCGGTGCCTGAAGTGGAAACAGTGTTCGGTAAGGCTGGGCGCGCCGATACAGCAACTGATCCTGCTCCGCTAACCATGTTCGAGACGACCATCCATTTCAAGCCGAAGGAAGAATGGCGCGCGGGCATGACGTCGGACAAGCTGATTGAGGAGCTCGACAAAGCGGTCAGGGTTCCCGGACTGGCCAATTTCTGGATTCCGCCGATCCGCAACCGTATCGAAATGCTCTCGACGGGAATTAAAAGCCCGATCGGGATCAAGGTGTCGGGTGATAATCTCGATGCAATTGACAAGGTCGCCCAGAAAATCGAGGCTGCTGCCAAAAAGGTTGAAGGTGTCAGTTCGGCCCTGGCGGAAAGACTGACCGGCGGAAGCTATATCGACATTGATATCGACCGCGCGGCTGCCGCCCGTTACGGACTCAATATTTCCGATGTCCAGTCTGTCGTATCGAGCGCAATCGGGGGCAAGAATGTTGGCGAAACCGTCGAAGGGCTCGCCCGCTATCCGATAAGCGTCCGCTATCCGCGGGAGATACGTGATAGCCTGGAAAACCTGCGAAATCTTCCGGTTCTCACGCCATCCTTGCAGCAGATTACCTTGGGCACGGTCGCCGACATTGACATCAGTTCCGGTCCGCCGATGCTGCGCAGTGAAAATGGGCGGCCATCAACCTGGATATACGTCGATACCAGGGGACGCGATCTGGTGTCGGTGGTTGCAGATTTGCAAGCGGCCATTGGCAAGGAGGTTGATCTGCCACCGGGTGTTAGCGTGGCTTATACCGGGCAGTTCGAGTATCTGCAACGCGCAACCAATCGGCTGATGGTGGTCGTGCCCGCCACTTTGGCGATCATCTTCTTTCTGCTCTATCTGACCTTCCGCCGTTTTGATGAAGCGTTGCTGATCATGGCAACATTGCCATTCGCATTCACCGGCGGATTATGGCTGCTCTATGCGATGGGCCTCAACCAGTCGATTGCAACTGCGGTTGGTTTTATCGCGCTTGCCGGCGTGTCAGCAGAGTTTGGCGTGGTGATGCTGATCTATCTGAAACAGGCACTGGAAGCGCGCGGCGAAAAGCCGGACGCAGAGCAGGTGAAACAGGCAGTGCGTGAAGGCGCATTGCTGCGAATACGGCCAAAGGCGATGACCGTAGCGGTGATCTTGGCAGGCCTTTTCCCGATCCTCATCGGCGAAGGCGCCGGGTCGGAAGTGATGCGCCGGATTGCCGCTCCGATGGTCGGCGGCATGCTGAGCGCGCCTTTGCTTTCGCTATTTGTTGTGCCCGCAGCATATTATCTGCTTCGCAGACGCGAGGCGGAAAAGCTGAAATGATTTTGACCCAACTTCCTACATTGCACAGTTTCCCGACCGCAGCGGGTCCTGTTTCGCTATTCAAAACCGGAGTTGTCGTATCATGAACTTTGACAAGCAACCTGAAGTGCACGTCGCGATTTTCGGCTTTATGACCTCCTTCATCTGGGAGTTTCTGCAGATGCCCTTTTTTGATGTCGGACAGGCAACCTATTGGGAGAGGACATTGGGCTGCACGCAAGCAAGTTTCGGCGATGCCGGGATCCTGCTCGTCGCCTATTCGCTCGTCTCTTTGCTCAAACGAAATAGATACTGGATGTTCGATCCAAAGATCTGGATGTTGGGGGTCTATTTGGGAACGGGTCTGACAATCACGCTAGTCATCGAAATATTCGCGACGAAGGTGCCGCGCGACTGGGATTGGGGTTGGCGCTATAGCGACCTTATGCCGGTCATACCGTTTGTAGATGTCGGCCTGATCCCTATTGTGATGTGGATCGTTATACCTTCGATCACACTCTGGTTCGCGAGAAGGCAGCCCCAAGTAGACAGGAAAGATCCATGACTGATAAAAAAGACGCCGAGCTATATCGGGACCCTTATCGTGCGCTTTCCCGCTGGGACAATGAAGGTGGCGCACAAACCGAAGAGGATAACCGGACATCGGAATATCCGCACATAGGTAACGCCGAACTCGTCCAGCTTAGAGTTCGCGTTATTGCACTGGAGAATATCGTGTTGGCTCTGCTTTCGGAAAGCCCAGATAAAACCCATGAAAAAGTTCGTGCATTGGCAGAACTTATTTCACCCAGGGAGGATGCGACACAACATCCTCTGACAACGGAAGCGGTATCGCATATGAACCGCTTTGCGGACCGGGCAGCGCGATTTAGAAGTGAATGGCGATGAACGACCACGGGAGCGCTGTGAAAACCGGTAAAAAAACCTCGTCCTACAAAGCGGGCAGCCTGACATTGGCGGGAACAGTGGCAATGGGCACCGGTGTTATGATCGGTGCGGGGATATTTGCTCTGACCGGGCAGGTTGCGGAATTATCCGGCCCATTATTCCCGCTGGCTTTCCTTATTGCCGCCGTGATCAGCGGATTTAGCGCTTATACCTATATCAAGGTGTCCAATAAATATCCTTCCGCTGGCGGCATCGCCATGATCCTGCAAAAGGCCTATGGACCCGCGACAGTGACGGGAGCCGCTGCGCTAATGATGGCCTTCTCGATGATCATCAATGAAAGCCTCGTTGCCCGGACGTTCGGGACTTACACATTGCAACTCTTCGACGTTGGCCGCGATTCCATCTTGGTGCCGATACTCGCTATCGGCCTGATCATTTTTGCCTTTCTCGTCAATATCGCAAGCAACAAGATTATCGGGTCGATTTCATCGGTCACTGCAATACTCAAAATCGGCGGCATATTGATATTCTCTCTCGCGATACTTTGGGCCGCTGGTTTCACCTTTGAATCTGCGCAAAGTGCGCCAGAAAGCGCGGCCTCTCCGACCGGATTTATCGCCGGGATTGCCCTCGCCATTCTTGCGTTCAAGGGCTTTACGACAATTACCAACAGCGGCGGAGAAGTTGTCCATCCTGAAAAGAACGTAGGTCGTGCGATCATGATCTCGCTGGCGATCTGTCTGCTCGTCTATATGGCGGTGGCCTTTGCGGTCGGCTCGACGCTTGGCATTGATGAAATTGCCGCGGCGAAGGACTATGCGCTCGCTGAAGCGGCCCGCCCGGCCTTTGGTGACTATGGTGTTTGGTTTACCGTTGCCATTGCCATTATTGCAACGGCATCGGGACTTCTTGCCAGTGTGTTTGCGGTCTCCCGCATGCTTGCGATGCTGACCGATATGGAGCTTATTCCGCACCGTCACTTTGGCATGCCTGGCGGCATTCAGACGCATACATTGGTTTATACCGTCATAGCAGCAGGCTTGCTGGCCGCATTTTTTGATCTGGGCCGTATCGCATCGCTTGGCGCGATTTTCTATCTGGTGATGGACATCGTCATCCACTGGGGTGTGTTCAGATATTTACGTAAGGATGTAGGAGCCCAAGGATGGGTATTGCTGAGCGCGATATTTTTCGATGTCGTTGTGCTCGGCGCTTTCCTGATGATGAAAGCCAACAGTGATCCGTGGATTATAGTCATCGCATTTGTCGGCATCGTTATCATCGTCGGGTTCGAGAAATATTATTTGTCAAACAAGCGAAGTTTAACCGACGCCAACACGCATGGAGGGCATGGCAATTGAATGTCGGCTTTTGGTCAAAATCAATTTTTGAGTAATGGTCTGTTCTTGGGCGCATTTCAGATCGTCTGCGATTGGGCCGATTGCCGACGGTCCGGTTCTGTGCAGCTGGTCCGACTAGCGGACAAAAACGCAGAGCGATTGCAATGTCAGCTTCCGCACCAGTTTCGGTCATTAGAATTGATTGGATGGAACATAAAAGCGGCTGGTCGGCAAACGCCCCTTTTTGGAGACATTCGCAGCTGCCCGGCTTTATGTCCGCTTCGCGCCCAATTGTCGTCATTCCGAAGGCTGACGCTGGTTCCTGGAAGCTGTCATTGCCTGAAGTCGATGCAGTCGCACCATAATGGCAATAACTGGGTGGTGACCCGCGAGTCCATTTTATACAATTCAACCAGATGCCTGCGCGCTAGTATCAACGATGGAACGACATTCGCGACCCGCCGTTCCAACGCCCCGTCGACCTCCCCGGTCGTCGGGGTTTTTTCTATAATGGAGATGTCCGCTTCTGGGTGGAAAGCGGACTGTCTGTTTTAAGAGCCACAATGCGTGAAGGCAGATGCTCCTTTATCGGTCGAAGGTGACTGTTTGCGCCAAATACTAACGGGCCTAGGCACCTTTTGTTATTGGTCTGAAATTCGTTGCCCGTTGATATCAATTTCATATTTTTTAGCGTGTTTTCCTCGCCAGAGAATGAACAGACCCGAAATCACAATCAATGCTGATCCAACCATCATTGAATGGCTTAACTGTTCACCAAAGAGCGCAATGCCAAGGGCAATACCAAAAAGGAGCCGCGTATATCTGAACGGGGTAACGGCTGAGACCTCACCCGTTCGCATTGCTTTCATCAGACACGAATAAGCACAAACGCCCGCGAGGACTGCCCCCAATATATAGAGAGACATTTCGAAGTTAGGCTGGACATATAAAGTCGCTTGCCAAACGGACACCAAAACCCCGGCAAGAATGATCGACAAAAACCCGTATAATCCGAGAATCCACGTGCTCAGCGATGCCGGCGCGGCGCGGCTAGCCAAATCGCGACCCGCGAACCCTATCATTCCCACGACAGCCAAAATTGAAAGCATGGAAAAGCTATCGGTCCCTGGCTGGACGATAATCACGATCCCGATCAATCCAAGGATGATTGCCGTCCATCTTCGCCATCCTACCTTTTCACCAAAGATCAATGCCGCCCCTGCCACGACAACAAGCGGCGTTGCCTGAAGGATCACGGTAGCGGCCGACAGTGGGATCAAAGCAATGGCTAGCACGTAGAACAATCGCCCGACGACCTCAAAGAAAACGCGGACGAGCATAGAGCGTGAAACGACTTCCCGGACAAAGAGAGGATCATCGTTGAGCTTGATCACACAGGCAAATATGAACGCCCCGCCTAAGCCAAACATGATGAGAATCTGACCGACCGGTAGTGTAACAGCCGCCGCTTTGACAAATGCATCCTCTATCGCAAAAATGGCCATGCCAACGACCATCCAAATGCTACCAAACAAGTTTTCATTATGATCGCTTACGTTTTTGATGGTCACAGTTTGCCCAATTTAATATTTCGATTTGATGACAGGATCGACGATTGCCAATTGGCCGATTTCCGCCTGTTTCTCGATGGCTAAGCTTCCTGATCCAATCACAGTCTATGCCCACTAATGATTCATCTGTTATCCAGTTATGGGCTCGATGGCCAGTGTAGCGGCATAAGCTATTGGACAGGATATTAATGACTATTTGTCACTAATGTCATGCTGCTTGCAATATAGGTGCAGGCCAATTCCATCTCTATATTACCACCGGCTGGAGATATCCCGCGACCTACAAATATGCTCAGATCGATGACGGGGCGTCAGCAAATATGTTATTTCATAAGGATACAAGCATGCAACATGAGACTAGCGAGCTTATCAAATCAGGAATTAGGCTCAAGTGCGGGGCATGTGAAAAAGGAAGCTTATTCAGATCCTATCTAAAATTCTACGATAGCTGCCCAAACTGCGGATTAGATTTAACAGTTGCCGATACCGCCGACGGCCCAGCTTTTTTCGTTGGTTTCTTTACAATGATTGTGATCACACCGTTAATCCTTGTTGCAATCCTGTCATTCGATAGCTGGATCGCCAAAGCAATCGCATTCATAATCGGTATTTTAACAGGGGTCATAGTTTGCTTACTTCTTCTTCCACCAGTTAAGGCAATATTGCTGAATTTACAGATTGAACATAATTCGGGTGAAGGATCTGTAGCAAGCTGACGGACGGGTTTTACGACAAGCTTATTTTGTCGCGCTATCGGGTTGCGGACACAATTTAGTATCATCGGTTTTCATTGTGGGAGCAGGCACAATCAATGTTTTTTCGATATAGTTCGACAATCCATCGATAAAAACCCGTGATTTCGAAGGTAAATGTTGGCGGTTTGGATAGACAGCAAATATAGCACGGTCGTCCTGAATGACATTGTTCATGAGCAGCGGCTTGAGCCGTCCTGCGGCTAAATCATCGCTAACCAGGAAATGCGCCAAACGCGCGACGCCCATTCCTTGCAATGCCGCTTTCTTAACTGTGAGGCCTATTCCTGAAAAATTGCTCTCGATAAATATCGTCTCAATTTTGCCATCAGTTCCAAATTTCCATTGGTCATTTGTGGTGCCTCTTGCGTGTATGGTTAGGCAGCGATGCTCAGACAGCTCGCTGGGCAAAGCTGGCGTGCCATGTTGCTCTAGGTAGTCAGGAGACGCGCAGACGACCCAAGGATCATCGATAAGCTTGCGGATAATGAATGAATTTTCGTCAGGCTTCGCAAAAAGAATAGCGACATCAATTCGTTCGCCGAGTAAATTAATCCCACCATCAGCCTGCATCAGGGTAATGGAAAGGTCTGGAAAGTTTTGAGAAAAGGTTTTCAAGAACGGGACAATAACGTGCATTGAGAATGCATCGGATGCAGCGACCCGCAATATTCCTCTTGGATTGCCACTTAAGTCGCGGACTGCGCTCTCAGCGTCATCGATAGATTGGAGTATCCCCTCACAGCGCTCGAACAATGCCTCACCGGCCTCAGTTAGAGACAAGGCTCTCGTTGTCCGGTTAAACAATCGGACACCAAGCCGTTCCTCAAATCGGCTAATCTTTCTGCTTACACCAGAAGCGGTAAGTCCAAACCGCCGCGCTGCGCCAACGAAGCTTCCTGTTAGCACGACCTCAGCGAAAACCGACATTTCTCCAATGGAATCCATACAATAGCATGTTTACGTTTGATGATATTAAGTCAACAATCAAGTTTGGGCTAGCGGGGCCGGGAGATCAGCGAGCAGACTAAGGATGAAATCGTAGCGGGTCTTGGACTTTTCTCACTTTGAACGCACGAAGATCGCGTCCACTTTCGAGCGGACGCAAACACCTCAGGAGTGGCCGGGATTGCGGCGGAAGCTGACATTACAATCGCTCCGCGTTTAATGTCCGCTAGTTGGGCTGGCTATCCAGAACCGGACAGTCCGCAATCGGCCCAACTACAGACGGAGCGAAATGCGCCCAAATGACGTCATTCCCAAGGTCGACGCTCGTTCCTAGAAGCTACCATCGCCTGAACTCAACGCGTCCGGGAATTTGTCCCCCGTCAGCGTTCGATAGACAGATTGCGGTTCATTAACATGTGAGTGTTTTGGTATCATCGTAGTGACGCAAGGAACGAAGATGAGACCAAAACAGAAAAATTCCAAAGCTAGTGCTGAACGAAACAACAGACTTTTAAAAAACGCCGCTTGCTTCACAGCAAGCTGGCAGCTTAATATCAACCAGATGGTGCCAAACACTCAACAAAGTGAATGACACATCTGTCTCAATTTATCTGACGACGGACAGACGCGCCGCTCGGCGGTGGCCCAATTTGGATTGTCTTGTAGCAGCGTCAAATACAGCCGATTGAGCCGGCTGGTCGCTCAAATGTCGAAGGAACTTTCGCGGATCTGCTTGACCGTAGTGATACCCGCGAGCGGCAGGAAAAAGCCGAAATGGTTCGGGAAATCAACATAGTCGCAGTCCACGGTTTCGCCACCGGTCAAGTCCTCGGCATGCAAAGTCTCGCCATCTGTGGCGAGAATGAATTTGGCCTTGGCAGATTGCGTCTTCGGGCTTTCCCGCAGGGCTTTCAGCGTGCCGTCGACCGTGCCTGTGTCGCAAGTTGCAATATGGATATGATTGCGCTGTAAGACCGCGCCATCCATATTGCTCTGGTCGCTGTTACCGCTTTTCAGCTGCTTGATCGTGGTGGCTTTATTCCCGAACGCAGCCAGAAATTGATAGGAAAATTCAGCAGCATCAAAGGGCTGTTCGGCCAATTCCGATATGGCTTGTTCGATTTCAACTGCATTCATATTGCAGCGCTAACTTGGAACGGCAACGGCTGGCAAGAAAGAACGGCTAGAGCATTCAATTATTCATACGTTGCTGGGTCGTGATTATCGAAAACAACAGTTTTATTTCGGGCGAATGCAAAATGTCATCGTGCGAATTTGAGGATATCAAGTTGTGCACAGGGCCTTGAGTCCCTGATAGTGAACGGGCGCCAACGTATCTATCATCTCTAACAAAAAGCTAATATTCTTTTTGGTTTCCGCTACAAGAGAAGGGTCGAAGCTTTTCCCGGTTGGGTGGGACTGGTCGTTCACAAACTTGTAAATTGCTGTTTTTTTGTGTTCATCAAAATGCACCCCCTCAAGCTTCCGATACGAGCTTTTTGAGGAGGGTGTGTAGAATTCGAGAAACGTCTCTAGCACTTTGCGAGCGATATTGGGCAGATGGTATGCATTAGCGATAGTGCCATCGCACGTGTAGCTGTATAACTGCTTAAATAAGTAGTGATACTCAGTAGAATAGTCGCGAAGCAGAGGGTCGAGCGGGATGATAATCGCGTTGCGGGCGTCGGTGTTATCGTTGCAACGGATCATATAGTGCCGAGCAGCCTTTTTGTTTTGATTGTGCCAATTCAGCAGTAGCCGAAGAAACTCAAAGTTATGAGTGAGAATGAATACTTGTTTGGCATTCTTTACGCCGTTTTTCAGGAACGAAAATGCCTGATAGATGGCCGATGCGTCCAGACTGGAAATTGGATCGTCTATTACCACGACGCCTTCGCTCAAGTTGAAATCCTGATCGCCGAGTTGCACAAGAAAATACACGAACGCGATTGCAGTTTTTTCTCCCTCGCTCAATCGTTTAGCGGGCTTGCCGCTGCGCTCGACCCGGTAACCTTCAACATCGGACTCGAACTTAAGGTCACTGCGGCCCAAGAATGTGCGGACATTGCTGGTCAGCTCGGCGCTTGCTGCGTGAGAACTAGAAACCTTAGCGCGCTTTTCTTCGAATGAGTCTTTGAGGTCGCTCAGACTTCGGGGATCGGCAAAGCCTATTGAACCATCGACTAGCTTCGTGATCTCATTTGTCACGATATCGATCTTGTCTTGCAGATCCTTCACTGGCACTTTTATGCTTGAGATATAATGTGCTTCGATGCGCTCACGTGCCGCAGCCAAGGTTTCGGCGAAGGCGTTGGTCTTGGCGTTGTTTTGGTCAACAAGGGAGCATAACGCATCGATCGCGGTGAATAATTTCGAGCAATCTATACAAATATCGACCTCGTAAGAGACAGCGCGACGATCTAGCTTCTCAACCAAAATGTTCGTCAATTGAATAAGCTGTGCGCGAGCTTCGTTTGCAGCAGCCTCAAACATTGCAGCGGCACTATCTACTTGATCGCGAAGTTCCGAATAAAACGCCGGTTTTGGCGGGGGGTTCATGTCATCGATGGCGCGCAGAATATGTCCGGTAAGAGCACGTATCGCCATTACATCGGCTTTTAGTCGCTGGTCCTCGACTCCGAAATGCTTTGCAAGCTGGCTTAAACGATCCGGTGGAAGCTGCTGTGAGCAGAACTCGCACGAAGTCGACGCATGCTCGCGGTGGATAGACAAGCCTTCTTCCACCCATTTAGCGATAGCGGGCTGTTCACTCAAACGCGCAAGAGCGCTGCCTTGCGCGGAGCGCATCGTAAGGGATCGTGTCTGCTCGACGGCAATCTCTACCCATTCCGATAAAGGCCGGGCACTATTATCAGAGAGTAATGCAACCACTGGTTGCCTAAAGGGTTTGATCAAGTCCTGTTGTTCTTGACGGACGCTCGTGCGATGAAGCTCCAGCTCTCTCTTTGACAGCGTTATTGGCTCTGTAATTTTATCAAATGCCTTTTCTGAATTTTGCTTACGATAGTTCCGCAATGCTGTTCCGCTCGTGGCCTCACTAATTGTTTTTGCGACCTCGGAAAATAGTTTTCCTTTGGAAACTTCATCCCTTTGGATAGTTTCTTTGAATTCCTTGATTTTCAGTTGGCGCGCATCAAATATCGCTTGTTCAGCTAAGGCTTCCTCCGCCAGAACCTTGTTTTCCTCTCCTACTATCAGAATGGGCCGGAGTGGGCCTTTAAACTGACCGATGTTTGCTTCAATGAAATCGGCATTGAAGACGCGGATCTTGCGGTTGTATGCAGTCCCTTGATTAAGTTTTCCCGTCTCGACCTTGATCTCGTATGTTAGTTCCGGATAATCGGGGTGGTGGGCTTGATTCAGGGCTCCCAGTAGCCGTGTCAGCGTAGTTTTCCCCGAAGCATTGTCGCCGTAAATACAATTGTAACGCGCAAAATCGGGAAGATCGTTCGCAGCGATGAAGCTATCAAAAATACCGAGCTTCGTGATTTTTTTGATGGATTTTAGCATCTAACTTACCTTCCCGTCTAACGCCGGAATGATGAAAGGCTGGCCGTGATCGACTTGCACCTCGATGCTAGTCTCGCCGTATTCTCCTGGGGCCGCGAGTGCAACAATGAACCGCGACGATAACTCACTTGGCTCGTTTTCCGGCGGAAGGGTGTGGCGCTCTGGCAATCTGCGGAAAAGGGTCGTGTGATAAATCCAGATATCGTTGCCACGCAATAGCACCATGAGCTGCTTTACACGGCGACGCAGGATGATTTCCTCTGTGGACGTTATCGTATCCAAGATGCTGCGCTCACTCCAAGTCAATGAAGTGAGGGCCGCAATCAAATCCTCGGCGTATTGAGCCGTCATATCGGTGAGTGGAACCATGATTTCACAGACGAAGTCGTTGGATTGGTTCGCCGACTTGATTAGCAAACCCTCATCCATTGTCACGGTTGCAAGGTCGTAATCGAAACGAGGGACAAGCTTCTCTTTACGAAAGTCGTTAAGGACGGCCTCAAATATATTGTGCTCGGAAGCTGGTAGAATGTTTGTAACGGGTTGGCTCATCGAAATCTGTTCGCGCCTTACACCCAGCTCTTTCGCCAATCGATCGAGCGTTTTTACTGATATCGGTGCGTTTTCATTTTCAATTTGACGCAACTTCCGCTCACTGATGCAAATTGCGTATGACAGTTCTTTTTGTGTCGAGTTCTTCTCCAAGTTGGAGCGCAACTCTTTAATAAGATGACCATTTGGTGTAACTTGTTTCATGCACATTTCCTTTTAGTTCGTCTAAAAGCGCAATAGCAAGCTATTTGGGTGTATAGTCGGCATACCATCGGCAAAGACCGGCATGTAACCGGCAACGGCTTGATCGGTGACCACCATGTGTTTGTGACCTCCTGAACGACATGCGTTCTGACGGTCGAAACATGATGGGTTTTATCAGGTGGCAGCAACTTCACTCTAACGGCAATTGTTGATTAATCGCGCAATCTCGAACAGTCATTCCACCGACTGCCAAATTTTGATCTTTTCCCAACCTATAACCGAGCTGAATTATATGATTATAATATGAAAAACTCGAAACTTATTTGATATCCAAATTAGACATCATCCAAACCAAATCCATGGTGAGCTGTTCTACTCTCAGCGCTTGGCCGGCTATTGACCAGTAAATTATTTTTCAAATTTCCTTATCACGGTCCGAACCTGCGAAGGGCTCCATTCGCCACCTTGCGGAGCACGACTAGGCCTTTGCAGTATGTCCCATAAATTATGTGGATAAATCAGTGGAAAAACGCAAAATCGCGGTTGCCGACTTGATTCGAAACGGCGCGCGAGTCATGGTGCAAAATCAGAGCCACGAGAGGGTGCCACGGCAGGGTGCCACGGGGTTTTGACTCGCAGAGAAACCAAAGGTTTTTCAGGCGCTTAGCTGTTAAACAAAAGTTGGTTGGGGTGGCAGGATTCGAACCTGCGCATGGCGGCATCAAAAGCCGCTGCCTTACCACTTGGCGACACCCCAATATTGCCGGCCCCTTGCTGTCGGGCCACGCTGGTGAACGGGCCTATTATCCAGTTTGCCCGCAGGGGGCAAGAGGCAGTTACAACTATGCGTCAAACAATCTTTTTACCCAGCCATGCTGGTCGGGGGCGACGCCGCGCTGGATATCGACAAGCCGCCGGCGCAATTTTTCGGTCAGCTGCCCCGGACCGCCGCTGCCGATGCTGAATTCCCCTTCGGCGGACTTGACGGTGCCGACCGCCGTGACGACCGCTGCGGTACCGCAGGCAAAGGTTTCGACCAGCTTGCCGCTGGCTGCGTCGGCTTCCCATTGGTCAATGGAATAAGGCTCTTCGACCACCGTCAGCCCTTCTTCACGGGCAAGGGTGATGATCGATTCCCGGGTGATGCCCGGTAGAATCGTTCCGCCCAGCGGCGGCGTGACCAGCGTACCGTCGTCCATGACGAAGAATAGATTCATGCCGCCCAACTCTTCCACCCATTTATGCTCGGCTGCATCGAGGAACACCACCTGGTCGCACTGTTTCTCGATCGCTTCGGCCTGAGCGACCAGGCTGGCGGCGTAATTGCCGCCGCACTTGGCCGCCCCGGTGCCGCCCGGTGCGGCGCGGCTATATTGTTCGGAAACCCAGATGCTGATCGCCGACGCGCCGCTTTTGAAATAGCCACCCGCCGGTGACGCGATCACCAGATAGAGATATTCCTTCGCCGGGCGCACGCCGAGAAACACTTCGCTGGCGAACATGAACGGGCGCAGATACATCGAGCCACCTTCAACCGAGGGGAACCATTCGCGGTCGATATCGACCAGCGCCTCGACCGAATCGAGGAACAGCTTTTCCGGCAGTTCGGGCATCGCCATCCGCCGGGCCGACGCCTGAAAGCGCCGAGCGTTTTCCTCGGGGCGGAACAGCGCCGTCGCGCCATCGGCGAGGCGATAGGCCTTCATGCCCTCGAATATTTCCTGGGCATAATGCAGCACCGAGGAGGCGGGGTCCATCAGGATCGGCTCGCGCTTGGTAATCCGCGCATCATGCCAGCCATCGGTTTCGCTATAGCGGATCATTGCCATATGATCGGTGAACAAAGTCCCGAAACCCGGGTTCTCCAGAAGCTTCGTCCGCTTGCTGGCGTGCAGGGGAGTCGCGCTGGGCTCGAGTTTGAATTCGAGGCTGTTTTTATCTGCCATTTACTGCCGCTTTCGCTGTTGTTCATGCTGCCATAGGAGGAATTGGAAGCAGGTTTCAATTGCCTTGCAATCCCCTAATCAGCCTGTCAAGATACGTCAACATGACTGACGTATCTCGCCCCAGCACATCCCCCGGAGCTTCGCCGCTTTTCCTGCGCGAAGACGAGGTCCGACGCGGTGTCGAGCTGTTGTATTTCGGCTATACAAGACTGACAAACGCGATCGATCAGGAGCTGGAAAAACAGGGTCTCGGCCGAGCCCACCACCGGGCGCTATATTTCATCGCGCGGCAGCCCGAACTGACCGTGGGCGAGCTGCTGAAACTGCTCGCGATCACCAAACAGTCGCTCGGCCGGGTGCTGAAGGAATTGCAGGACCGGGGCTTTATTCTTACCTCGCCCGGCATCATTGACCGGCGGCAGAAATTGCTGCGCCTGACCGATAAGGGGGCAGCACTGGAGGCGGAATTGTTTCGGCAATTGCGCGAGAAGCTGTCGTCCGCCTATGTTTCCGCCGGTCAGGAATCGGTAACCGGATTCTGGCATGTTCTGGAAGGCCTGATACCCGAGACCGACCGCAAGATGGTGTTCGATCTGCGCAGAGACAATGGCTGACCAGTGACCGGACGGGTCAGCCTGGCGACCATCCCCCGCACAGCTTTCGGATACGCCTGATCCGGGCCGTTCTCATGCTTCGCCAATCGTATCGACCATCGCATGCTCGATTGCATCTTTGGGGCTTTTGTCGCTCCACAGGACGAACTGGAAGACAGGATAGAAGCGTTCCCACTCCTCAATCGCCAGATCGACAATCGTCTGAGCCTGATCGAGCCCCAGCATGCCGCTGCCACCCAGCAAGGTCGCGTGGCGGAACAGCAGGACATTATTGTTCGACCAGAGATCGAAATGGCCGAGCCAGAGCTGTTCGTTGATCAGCCCGAGCGTTTCGTAAATGACGGTTGTTTTTTCTTGCGGCACCCGGATTTCCGGTAGCAGCAGAATTTGCAGGACATGATCTTCGTTTCGCCAGATCGCGCGCATCTGGTAGCTCGTCCAGTTGCCCTTTATCTCGACGGACAGTTCGTCATCGCCGACATGGTCCACCGCCCAGCCGCGGGCCTCGAAAAAGGCCGCCAGCATGTCCACGGGTGGCGCTTCATCTTGATCAAGCTCTTCCCATTGGTCGTCTAGCATCGCGGTTCCAGATCCTTTTCAGATAAAAGTCTAGTGGCCCACTCGCGGGATCAGGGCAAGGCAAGCGGAGGCCCGCCTTCACATTGATTGTGGGAACGCTGTGGATAATGAACCGCCTTCGAAAGCGGATCAGGCCGGGCTCAACTGTCGGTCTTGGGTGCCGCAGTCTTGCTGGCAGCCGCTTTTGGCGCTGCCGCTTTTCTGGTGGCAGGCTTGCGGGTGGTTGCGCGTTTAGCCGCCGGTTTCTTGGCAGGGCCAGAGGCCCCCTTTTCCAGCGCATCGAGGCGCTTCTTCAACGTGTCGGCTTCAGCGCGCGCCTTTGCCGCCATTTCCTTTACTGCCTCGAATTCCTCGCGCGAGACGAAATCCATTCCGCCGACCCATTCCTTGGCCCGCTCCCGGGCACTTGATTCCGCTTCGCGGCCCACTCCCGCCACGGTTCCGGCAAGGCCATTCAGGACTTTGGAAATATCATCGAAAAAGCGGTTTTGGCTCTGCATGTCTCTTCACTCCGTGAGGGCCTGGTCCGGCCCGGGAAAAATATTCTCTATATCTGGGTTCTCGCGGCCGGAACCACAAGGGTTTCCGCACCCGGATTCAACCATTCTATCTGCTTGTTGAGAACCGCGGCAAAACATAGCCATGCCAGATAGGGCACCATCAGCCACGCGGCGGCCTTGCGGACGCGGCCGAATACCAGCGTTGTGCCCAGAGCCAGCAGGAAGATGATGACCAGCAGCCAGAAGGCGGCACCGACCTGATGCATGCCGAAAAACAGCACCGGCCAGAACAGGTTCAACGCATATTGTAAAAGATAAAGGACGATTGCCGTACCGCGCAGGGGCGCGCCGCGAGCGTGCAGCACCATCGCAAAGGCAGTGCCCATCATCGCATAGAGCAAGGCCCACGCGCCGCCGAACACCGCTCCAGGCGGTTGCGCGTCCGGCTTGGTCAAAGCCTGGAACCAGCGGTTTTCCTCACCGGAATTTGCGAATTGGCTAAAGGCAAAGCCGAGCAGCACGGTAATCGGCACGACGAACAATATCCAGCGCAGCAAAGACATTCGCAACTGGCCTTTTGAAGCAATCTGATTCATGCGCGCATCACCCTTGATCGAAAATTTCACGAATCGTCCGGGCCGCTTTCTACCCGAAGCCCTTTTGTTCTAACAATTTCCTGCCATTTGGCCAGCGCTAAGCCGCCGGTTTCCCGGAGCCGCGAATCCGCCGATTTGCTGGTCTTGCTCTTGGTATTCCGGTCCATGATCGCCATGTTCACCGGACGGCCGGTTTCACCTGCAAGCGGGCCAAAGCTTTGATTGTTAGAAATAGGACGGACTGCTAAGCGCTTTCTCATGAACGATAAAACCAATTCCGTCGAAAAAGACACCCCTCCGGCACCGCTCAAAAAAATTGGAAATCTGCGGATGGTGTTCGATCGCGCCGTCGCTTATCCCAAGCAAATTGCCTTTGCGCTGCTGGCCCTGTTCGTGTCCGCCATGGCCACGCTGGCCATTCCCGCCGGCTTCAAGACGATCATCGACAAGGGCTTCATGGCTGGCAACGGGGACATCGCACCCTATTTTCAGGGCCTGCTGGGTATCGTCGCAATTCTGGCGGTAGCCACAGCCTTTCGCTTCTATTTCGTCAGCTGGCTCGGCGAGCGGGTGGTCGCCGACCTCCGACTGGCAGTGCAAGCCAATCTGCTGCGCCTGGCTCCCGGCTTTTTCGAGGAGAACCGGCCATCGGAGATTGCCTCGCGGATGACATCCGATACCGCGATTATCGAGCAGGTCGTGGGAACCACAGTGTCCGTCGCCCTGCGCAATATCGTGATCGGGATTGGCGGGATTGTTTATCTGTTCACACTGGCTCCGGCGCTGACCGCGGGTCTGCTGATTGCCATCCCGGTGATCATCCTGCCGATCGTGTTCATCGGCCGCAAGCTGACCAATGTCTCCCGCTCCAGCCAGGACCGGGTTGCCGATGTCGGCGCAATGATAGCCGAAACCCTGGGTGCCATGAAGATAGTTCAGGCCTTCGGACAGGAGAAGCGCGAGCATGAACGTTTTGGTGGCGCGGTCGAATCAACCTTCGAAACCGCCAAACGGCGGATCCGGCTGCGCGCGGCGATGACCGCCATCGTTATCGGGCTGATCTTCACCGGTATCACGATGCTGATGTGGCGCGGCGCCATCGGCG
Source organism: Sphingorhabdus sp. 109 (assembly GCF_902506555.1). Taxonomy (GTDB): domain Bacteria; phylum Pseudomonadota; class Alphaproteobacteria; order Sphingomonadales; family Sphingomonadaceae; genus Parasphingorhabdus. The sequence goes on from NZ_LR732707.1 coordinate 2,165,551, forward strand.
TGGCAGAGGGCAGCATTTCCGGTGGTACCATTGCTGCCTTCGTTATCACCGGCGGCCTGGTTGCCGGAGCCTTTGGCGCGCTTACCGAAGTTTATGGCGATCTTTTGCGCGGCGCCGGCGCAGCAGGCCGGCTGGCGGAATTGCTGTCGGAAAAACCCGGCATTGCAGCGCCAGAAAATCCAATCGCCCTGCCCGAACCATCGCGTGGGAAAATCGCCTTCGACAATGTTTCCTTCGCCTATCCGACACGCCCGGACACACAGGCGCTGAGCAATTTTTCCCTAACCGTATCACCCGGCGAAACGGTTGCCGTGGTCGGCCCCTCCGGAGCCGGCAAATCCACCTTGTTCCAGCTTGCCCAGCGATTCTACGACCCTCAGAGCGGGTCTGTCCGCATCGACGGGGTCGCCCTGCCCTCAGCCGATCCAGCGGCAATCAGGCAGCGCATGGCACTGGTACCGCAAGAAACCGTATTATTTGCAGCGTCCGCCCGCGATAATCTTCGCTATGGCCAGTGGGACGCAACCGACGAGGAAATATGGGCAGCGGCGCGGGCGGCCAATGCCGAAACATTTCTTCGCGCCCTCCCCGACGGGCTGGACAGCTTCATGGGCGAGGCGGGCACGCGGCTGTCCGGAGGCCAGCGGCAGCGTATCTCGATCGCCCGTGCCCTGCTGCGGAACACGCCAATCCTGCTACTCGATGAAGCCACATCCGCACTGGACGCGGAAAGCGAAAAGCTGGTGCAGGATGCACTTGATCACCTGATGGAAGACCGCACCACGATCGTCATCGCCCATCGTCTCGCAACTGTCCGGTCGGCGGATCGCATCATTGTGATGGACGAGGGCAAGATCGTCGAGCAGGGCGACCACGACAGCCTGATCGCGAAAAATGGCCTCTATGCCCGGCTTGCCGACCTGCAATTCAGCAGCGCGGAAACGAGCCGGTCGACCATCACGTCCTGATCCGATTCGCCGCTATGACAGCAGGCCTGAAAGGGTCAGCCGTGCTCAATCCGCCCGCCGCGACTTTCGGAGACGGCGCCAGAGAAAATAGGCGAACGGATTGATTACCAGCAGGCTGGAAAGCTACGGGAGGACGGCGGCTGCTCCGGTCCCTTCCCCCAATGCCAGGCTGACGATGATTTTCAGAACGGTTCCGGCGTTGATCACCAGCAGACCAAGCCAGGGATTGCGCTGCCAGAAGGCGTAAAACAGCGAGAACAGGAATATCAGGACCGCGACGATCAACCCGAGGAGCGGCAACTTGCTTTTGTTCGAGAAAAAGAGGTCTGCCTCCCATTGCAGATATTCCCGGATCGCCGGATCAGTCGATGCAGGAGCGGCAAACCAGAAGAGACTGGTCGCGAGCAGCAGCATGAAACCGAGCACATGCCAGATTTTCCGGCGATAGGCATAATAAGCAGCGGGGATGATGAACAAGGGACGCGAATACCAGGAAAAGAGATTCTGATGCCGATCCCAGACCCATGCGCCCATATCCGCTCCGGAGAAAAAGGCGGATGTGAAGATGATGGCGGAATAAACCAGGATCACCCCGATTATCCAGAGCAGAACCACGTCTATCTTCGCTGATGTGGTCTTTGTCATCGCTGGTCCTCGCCGCTACGGCTGCTTGGGGTAGAACCTGCGCGCGAATGCCTAGCGAGTTGCAATTTCCGCACCCCTTTCTTGCAGAACGAAAGCCCGGCTGGAATCGGATCCGCACCATAAAAAAGGGCCGCGATATTGCTACCGCGACCCCTGTAAATGCATTGCGTCGAACCTAGTTCGGCGGGCGGCTAGCCTTGTTGAAGCTGCCATATTGCTCGTTGCCGACAAAACCGAATTTGGAGACACCGCTATCCTTGATCACCGCCAATGTCCGGTCGGTGGTCAGGTAGGCGCTCAGAGGATCGGGCTGGAACTGCAGTTCCGGCTCCGGCACCATCGATTTGGTCTGCGCCAGATATTGTTTGACCTGATTCAGCGAAACTTCGCTGTCATTCCAGGTAATCTGGTTTGTCGCCGTGATCCCAAGGCGGTTTTTGACCGGATCTATGGGAGGTGGATTGGATGGATCGTTATCAGACACCGGCAAGTCGATTTTGACTGCGTGGGTCTGCACGGGGATCGTGATGATGAACATGATGAGAAGAACCAACAGGACGTCGATGAGCGGCGTCGTGTTCATCTCCATCATTGGCTCGCCATCATCTTTTCCGCCACTCATTGCCATTCGGGAGTCTCCTTAACCTTCAATAACTCTAGTCGCCGGTCGAACTATTCGACTGCGATCGGTGTGGAAATAAAGCCTACTTTTGCAAAGCCGGCACGCTGCATCGAATAGATTGCACCGCCGATGCACTTATAAGGCGTATTGATGTCACCGCGGATGTGAACTTCCGGCATATCTTCCGGTGTCATATTCTCGACGCCTCCAAAGGATTCAATCTGGTCCTCCAGCTGCTTGACCGCTTTGCTGACCAGCTCGTTGGAATCAACCGGGCTGGTACCCCAGTATACACGGCAGTTTCCGCCCGGCGTGGCTCCTGAATATCCTTCTTCGCCCGGATCACGTCCTGCGGCGTCCGTCGTGGTGATAGACAGCAGCACATTCTCTTTCTTCGTCGTGGTAACTTCAAAAGGAAGCACCGGCAGCTCGAGTTCCACGGTCTGGATAACCACGGGAACAGCGATCAGAAAAATGATCAGCAGCACCAGCATAACGTCCACGAGTGGGGTGGTATTAATATCGGATAGAGGAGTTTCCTCGCCGCTATCGCCCCCAACATTCATCGCCATAGGATTTTATCCTCTCAAAACTAAACATCTGAAGGAAGCGAAGGCCTCCTTGTCGTGCGTTGGCCGGGTTGCTGCGTGATACACGGCGGGCAACCCGGCCTACGGCTTACTTCTTCGCGGCAGGCGCAGCTGGTTTCGCAGCAGGCTTGGCAGCAGCAGCGTTCGCAACTGGCTTAACGCCGCCGTCCGAAGCCATGTAGCCCAGAACGTCATTGGAGAATGCAGCCAGCTGTTCGGAGATGCGCTTGTTGCGTCCCTGCAGCCAGTTGTAGGCGAGAACGGCAGGAACAGCCACACCAAGACCCAGCGCGGTCATGATCAGGGCTTCACCAACAGGACCAGCAACAGCGTCGATCGATGCCTGGCCGGCGATGCCGATCTTGATCAGGGCGCGATAGATGCCGATAACCGTACCGAACAGGCCGATGAACGGCGACGTTGCACCAACGGTAGCCAACCATGGAAGACCGGTAGCGAGCTTCGACTTGATCAGATCCTGCGACCGTTCGATCGAACCGTGCAGCCAGTCGTGCGCTTCAACCGGGTCGGTCAATTTGGCGTGATCAGCGTCTGCCTTGATCGCGTCGTCGACGATCTGGCGGTAGGCGGAATTCTTGTCGAGCTTGGCAGCGCCTTCCTTGAGGCTGCCTGCGCGCCAGAAAGTCGAGCGCATTGCAGCACCCTGCTTCATGACCTTGTTCTGCTCGAACAATTTCGAGAACAGGATGTAGAAAGACGATACCGACATGATGGTCAGAATTGCGAGAACAGACCATGCGATAACGCCGCCCTGTTCCATTGCTTCCCAAAAACCGAAAGCATTTTGTGGAGCCGCCGGTGCAGCGGCCAGAATTTCAATCAACATTTTAACATTCCCCTCAGGATAAACTAATTGCAATAAACTGTTGTTGGGAAGGGTTAGTTGGAGGAGCCCTTCCCGATTACATTATTCCGGTATCTGCCAACGTACGGCGTTGGCGTAATAACCGGTGGTAGGTTCACCGTTCGCGTCCAGAGAAGGTCTGAAGCGCGCACGCCGCGTCAGGTTTTTGCAGGCAGCCTGGTCAAGATCAGCATGGCCGCTAGAACCTGTGATCTGACAATCAGTTACCCGACCATTTGCTCCGACGGTTAGCCGGAAACGTGTGGTCCCTTCGCGTTCTTCACGCAGAGCCCGCGAAGGATAGTCATTCGCATTGGCCCAGTTCCCCGGATTACCGCGAGGCTCCGGATTTGCGCGCTGTGGCGGTGGCGGAGGCGGTGGTGCCGGTGGAGCGGCAACAACCGGTGCCGGAGGTGGCGGCGCAGTCGGTACGGTCCGGATTACCGGCCGCGGTGCAACCACGGGAGCCACGATTGGCGGAGGCGACACTACGGGTGGCGGCTCGATCGGCTGGTCTGGCGGAGGTGGAGGTGGCTCCTCAGGTTCTTCCGGTGGTTCTTCCTCTTCAATGTCGATCATGTCCAGCTGCGTGGCAACCTTCTTGACGGCAGTATAGGCTAGCCCAGTGACCAGCGCATAGCCAAGTAACAGGTGAATGATTACGACAAGAACGATCGATATGATCTTGTTCGAACTCATCTCTTGGTCAGCATAAGCCATTCAGAAATGTAACTCCTTTTTCCCCATCACAAGGTATTATTCTCCATTGCTGAAGTTCCAGACAAAGAGCGAGAGGCTTGGAACAAACCGTCGCGACCCTTTTTATCCCCGTGACAACTTTTCGTTCGCTTGAAAGCCATCTTAAATTTGTTTTAACGTGCTAGTTCCACGCAGGCAATCGCTTTGTTGGTTCAGCAGCGATTAAGCTGTTAAAGGCCTAAAATACGGGCTAAAAACTGCCTATCATAAATGTTAAAACAAGGGAAAATCATGCGCTTTTTCACGATGTTTGCGGTCACGCTGTTTTTCTCTCAAATTGCTGGCATTCCGGCTTTTTCACAGGTTTCGGGCGATGGTGACAGCCTGCAATATGCCGACATTGCAGACCTTAGCGAGAACGCTCCTATCATCGCCCATGTAACGGTTAAAAAAGCGATTGAAGTAGACCCCGAACGCGCGCCGAATGCGCCACCGAACACCCGGCGTTTTTATATAATTGCATCGACCAATGCCCTGATTCGCGGCGACGGAGGCATCGGTGAAACGATTCGTTATGTAACAGATTTGCCGCTGGACAATCGCGGGCGCGCTCCGAAAATCAAAAAGAAGCCCTTCATCATATTTGCCCGCCGCGCGCCCGGCAGCGGTGACAATGTGCAGTTGACCGCAAAGGACGGCCAGATCGCCTGGACAGCCAGTCGGGAACAGCGCATCCGTTCGCTGGTCCGCGAACTGGTTGCCCATGACGCACCGCCCGCGATTTCCCGGATCGCCAGCGCGTTTCACGTGCCGGGTACAATCATCGGTGAAGGGGAGACGCAGATTTTTCTGGAAACCGAAAGCGGTTCACCGATTTCGATTACCATATTGAAACGGGCTGGCCAGCAGCGGTTCTGGGCCGTCTCGCTGGGAGAGATTGTCGATGAAGCCGCCCGTGCTCCGATGAGAAACAGCCTGCTCTGGTACCGGCTGGCCTGTTTCCTCCCCCGTCAGTTGCCAGCCAGCGCATTGGCCGGCAATGCACCGGCCGATGCACGGCAAGCCAGCAGCGACTACCAGATGGTGCTCAACGATCTCGGCGACTGCCCGCGCTCACGCCAGCCCTGAGACTCTACCTACCTATATTGTCCAGCCGATAACGGCCAACTTATACTGGCATTCGTTCAGGGCGGCGCTAATAAGGCGCCAACCATCCCACCTGAATCGCAAAAAGGCTTATTCACCATGACTGCTCCGCTACGCATCGCGCTCGCCGGACTGGGTACCGTCGGCACCGGCGTTATCCGGCTGATAGAAGAAAATGGCGCCATGATCACGCAACGGGCCGGTCGTCCGATCGTGGTAACCGCTGTCTCGGCCCGTGACCGCAACCGAGACCGCGGCATCGACCTGACACCTTATTCCTGGTGCGACAGGACCGCAGATCTGGCGACCCATGATGATGTCGACTGCGTTGTCGAGCTGATCGGCGGTTCCGACGGGACCGCGCTGGAACTGGCGCGGCAGAGTCTGGCGGCCGGCAAGTCATTCGTTACTGCCAACAAGGCCATGATCGCCCATCACGGGATGGAATTGGCACAGGCTGCGGAAAATGCGAATCTCTCGCTTCGCTATGAAGCCGCAGTCGCCGGCGGGATACCCGTGATCAAGGGATTGCGCGACGGTGCCTCGGCCAACCGGATCGAGCGGGTCTATGGCATTCTTAATGGCACCTGCAATTATATCCTCACGGCAATGGAAAAACACGGCCGCGACTTTGACGAAGTGCTGCAGGAAGCGCAGGAGATCGGCTATGCCGAAGCCGATCCCAGTTTCGACATTGACGGTGTCGATGCGGCCCACAAGCTCGCCATCCTGGCGGCACTGTCATTCGGCAAGGCGCTCGACTTCGACGGTGTCGAGATCGACGGCATCCGCCATATCATGGCGGCGGATATCGGTCAGGCCAAGGCCTTGGGCTATCGCATCCGCCTGCTCGGCATGGCCCGGATCGACAATGGGAAACTGTTCCAGCGGGTCAATCCCTATCTGGTACCGGAAAATCATCCGCTGGCCCATATCGAGGGTTCGACCAATGCCGTGGTTGCCGAGGGCAATTTTTCCGGCCGCCTGATGTTTCAGGGCGCCGGTGCCGGCGAAGGGCCGACGGCTTCGGCCGTCATGGCCGACCTGATCGATATCGCGCGCGGCGATGCCGGGACGGTCTTTGCCGCCCCTGCCAGCGCTATGGAGCCTTGCGAACGGGCCGAAAGCGGCAACCGGACCGGCAAAAGCTATGTTCGCTTCATCGTCGCCGACAAACCCGGTGTGCTCGCCGAAATCACCGCCGCCATGCGCGATGCAAATGTTTCGATCGAAAGCCTCATCCAGACCGCGAAAACCGATGAAGGGTCAGTGCTGATCTCCATGGTTACCCATGACAGCCGTGAGCGCAATGTCTCGGAAAGCCTGGAAGCCCTGTCCACCTCCACCAGCTTACAGGCTGTTCCCGTGGTGATGCATCTGCTGAGCGATCAGGACTGATTCCGCCTCCGGTTGCAGCCGCAGCCGGAGCTATCAACCGGGGATCGGGAAAAGCTGTCTCGACATTGCAATATCGCTCCCCTATCGAGAATTCGAAATTGCCCCTTACAGAAGGACTGATCGATAATATGCCACAAGCAAGCGACATATTGGACCGCGTACTGGTCATGGAAATGGTACGCGTTACCGAAGCAGCCGCCATATCGGCAGCCAATCTGATTGGCCGCGGCGACGAAAAAGCCGCCGATGCGGCTGCCGTCGAAGCGATGCGCGCCGCGCTTAACGAACTGGACATTTGCGGTACGGTCGTGATCGGCGAAGGCGAACGCGACGAAGCGCCGATGCTGTTTATCGGAGAAAAGGTCGGCCGCGGCTGCGAAGGCAAAGCCCCGGCAATCGATATTGCGCTTGACCCTCTGGAAGGCACAACCATCACCGCCAAGGCCGGTGCCAATGCTCTGGCCGTGCTGGCCATTGCGGAACAGGGCAATCTGCTGAACGCGCCTGATGTCTATATGGACAAGCTTGCGGTTGGTCCTGGCTATTCGCCAGACATTATCGATCTCAACAAGTCGGTCACCGAAAATGTCGCCGCCGTTGCCAAGGAAAAAGGGGTCGAGCCGGCCGAAATTATCGTCTGTGTTCTGGATCGTCCACGGCACGACAAGATCATCGCCGAATTGCGCGAAATCGGATGCGGCATCATGCTGATCCCGGACGGAGATGTTGCCGGCGTGATCGCAACCACCGACGAAGATACAACGGTCGACATGTATATGGGCAGCGGCGGCGCGCCCGAAGGCGTGCTTGCAGCGGCCGCGCTGCGCTGCGTCGGCGGGCAGTTCAAGGGCCGCCTGCTGTTCCGCAATGACGACGAGCGCCAGCGCGCCTATAAATGGGGTATCGAGGATCTGGACAAGGTCTATGACCTGAAAGAACTGGCCAAGGGCGATGTTATCTTTGCCGCTACCGGCGTGACCCACGGTTCGCTGCTGGAAGGCGTCAAGAAATTGCGCGGTGGCAAAATGACCACGGAAAGCGTTGTCATGCGCGCTTCTTCCGGCACCGTACGCTGGGTCAAGAGCGAGCATCGCGAAAGCTGACAATGGCCATCGCCAGCCTGCTGTCGCCCAACCATCTCGCATCCCGAGCCAGATGGGCGATTCTGGCTTTGCCCTGGCTGATAGCCGGATGCGTGACACCGGTTGACTATGGCAAGATCCGCCATTCCGACTATGTCGCCGCCGAACGGTGCAATCCCGAGCCGGATGCCGCGTTGGCACCAGATGCCGCTGAAAGGCCGTTTTTCTTTGTCACGAGCCGGCTGCCGGACTGCCTGACCGAGAATATCCGGCTGCTGCATCATCGAGGCGACAAGGTCCGCTACGGCCGTTTTGCCGGGCCGCAGGAGGTGGAACGCGAACCGGGAAAAACCACCCGTACCATCCCCCTCGCATTCTCCGATTCGCAGCAATGGTGGGCCAATCTTGCCGCTGGAATGCAAAATGCGGATGGTCGCGTGTTGCTCTATGTCCACGGCTATCGGGAGACCTTTTTCACCAGTTCGCGCGACACCGACCAGATCATGCGACTGACCGGCTTTGCCGGCCCGGCGATCCAGTATAGCTGGCCCTCGCAGGGCGCCCTGCTGAAATATCCCGTCGATGAGACCAATATGTACTGGGACGAGCGCAATTTCCGCAAGTTCCTGATGCAGCTGGCTCAGCTCGAAACGACCAAGGAAATTGTGCTGATTTCCCATTCGCTCGGCGCGCGGCTGGTACTGCCGTCGGTGGAATATGTCGACCGCAACGTACCCAATGGCGATTCGAGTGTCATTTCGAACATCATTCTGGTCTCGCCGGATGTCGATACCCAGGATTTCGAACGCGATATCGCCGAGGAAATATTGTCCGAGCGGCGGGTGCGCAACGACCGGCGGATCACCGTATACGCATCGATCAAGGATCGCGCCCTGTCGCTGTCCGATGACATCCACGGCTATCCCCGGCTCGGCTACCCACGCTGTTTCAGTCCGTTCGAGGCTGCGGAACTCGAGGCCCGCGGCCTTCCCGAGCGTTGCTATGCGGCGCATCCGAAATATGCCGAAGCGATCGGCAAGGCGGCGCTGACCATCATCGACACGACCGCCGTCAGCCGGGGCCGCACCGGCCACAGCAACTATCTGCAAAGCGCACCGGCCTGCAGCGATTTCGCCGCGGTCGTCAGCGGCGAAAGAATGCCGGAAGGACGCGAACCAACCCATCTCGGGCATGTCTTCGTCCTGCCACCGATCGCCTCGGACGAGAAGCCCGATCATCTGGCGATCTGCCGCCGCAAGGAATGACGAGCCGCCCACCCGACGCGCTGGCCGGCCTGCTGAACGAAATCCGGGCCTGCACGATCTGCACCGGTCTGCCGCTCGGCCCCAAACCCCTGGTACAGGCGGACAGCGCCGCGCGGATCCTGCTGGTCGGTCAGGCGCCGGGCAGCAAGACCCACGAGAAAGGCCGTCCGTTCGACGATGTCAGCGGCAAGCGGCTGCGCGACTGGCTGGGCGTGACCGAAGAGCAATTCTACGATCCGCGCCTGTTCGCGATCGTGCCGATGGGATTCTGCTTTCCCGGCAGCGGCAAGGGCGGAGACATGCCGCCACGACCGGAATGCGCGCCGGCCTGGCGCAAGCCGCTGCTCGAGGCCCTGCCCAATATCCGGCTGACGCTGGTTCTGGGCCAGCATGCGATGAACTGGCATCTGGGAGAGCGCAAATCCCGCACGCTTACCGAAACGGTGAAACGCTGGCGGGAGTTCTGGCCGGAGCTATTGCCCCTGCCCCACCCCAGCCCGCGCAATATCCGCTGGTTCAAGGCCAATCCCTGGTTCGAAGCGGATGTGATACCGGTCCTGCAGGACCGTGTGCGCGAGCTGATCTAGAATATACCCATAGCGAGGCCCGCCGATATCGTGGCACCCGTCTCGGCACATCGCTGGCGGTCGGTTTCGGAAATCGTTTTCGGTGCCAATATCTGCTTTTCAGTCTGCGCATGGGTGCAGACTATGAGGCTGTCGATGACTTTCTTGAGCCGCCAGCCGGTGGCGATCCGCTCCAGCTGTTTCTGCGCATTCTCGCCATCCGATCCGGCGCAGATCATTGCCGCATAGGAGCGGCCTTCGATCTTCCCAAGCAAGGGATAATAGCAGCGATCGAAAAAGGCTTTCATCACCCCGGCAATCGCCGCCAGATTTTCCGGCGTCGCAAAAATATAGCCGTCGGCGGACAGCATATGCTCCGGCTGGCAGTCTTCCGCGCGCAGGATGTCTATTTCGATGCCATGCTCAACCTGCCCTGCCCGGGCAGCGGCCTCGACCATCTGCGCGGTGCCGCCGGTATAGCTGTAATAGATGATCAGAAGCTTTTTCATCGCCTTCTCCCTAGCAAGCAACAGACCGATTGTCAGCGCCGCTGCTTTGACGCATAGCACCGGCCATGAGTGCAGTATTGAATGTAGAAAAATCCCTGTCCGGCCAGAGCTGGCGCTGGCGCAGCACCAGCGCCGACGCGCGCGATCCGGGTTTCCAGCCCGATGACCTGGTCACCCAGCTGCTGCTCGCCCGCGGCGCCAGCCGGGAAACGCTCGCGGTCAACCGCGAGCCGACAATCCGCGGTTTCATGCCCGATCCCTCGGTTTTTCAGGATATGGACAAGGCGGCGGAGCGCCTGGCCCTCGCCATCAAAAATCAGGAAAAGGTCACGATATTCGGCGATTATGACGTCGATGGCGCAACCAGTGCGGCGCTGCTGATCCGGCTGCTGCGTGACCTGGGGCTGGACGCGGGCTATTATATTCCCGACCGGCTGATGGAGGGCTACGGCCCCTCCGGCGAGGCCTTGGTCAAGCTGGGTGAACAGGGTAGCAATCTGGTGGTCACCGTAGACTGTGGCGCGATGGCTTTCGATGCGCTCGACATGGCGCACCGGGCCGGGGTCGAAGTGATCGTCGTCGACCATCACAAATGCGCGGTGGAATTGCCCAAGGCGATTGCGCTGGTCAATCCCAACCGGCTGGACGAAAGCGACGCCGGCGCCGAACATGGCCATCTCGCCGCCGTCGGCATGGCGTTCCTGCTTGGCGCGGCGCTGGTTCGCACGTTGCGCAACCAAGGCTTTTTCACGGACCGCGCCGAACCCAGATTATTGGAATTACTGGATATTGTCGCCCTCGGCACGGTTGCCGATGTCGCCCAGTTGCGCGGCCTCAACCGCGCCTTCGTCGCGCAAGGGATCAAGGTTCTGGCAGGGCGCCAGAATATCGGCCTCTCCGCGCTGATCGACGCCAGCCGGCTCAAACGCGCTCCAATCTGCTCCGATCTCGGCTTCGCGCTGGGGCCGCGAATCAATGCCGGCGGACGCGTCGGCAAATCGGATCTTGGCGTGCGGCTGCTGATCACCCGGGACCCGGAAGAAGCGCAGACAATCGCCGCCGAGCTGGATCATCTCAACCAGGAACGGCGCGCGATCGAGGCCCATGTGCTGGAAGAGGCAGAAGCCATGTGCTCGGCCCAGCAAAACCAAGCGGTGGCGGTGCTTGCCGCCAAGGGGTGGCACCCCGGCGTCATCGGTATTGTCGCCGGGCGGATCAAGGAGAAGTTGAACCGGCCGGCGATCATCATCGCGCTGGACGAAGAGGGCGTCGGCAAGGGCTCGGGCCGTTCGATCGGCGGCGTCGATCTGGGTGCCGCGATCATCGCGGCCAAGGACAGCGGCCTGCTGATCGCCGGCGGCGGCCATGCCATGGCTGCGGGCGTCACGGTCGCCGCGGACAAGGTCGATGCCTTCTCCGAATTTCTCAACGACCGGCTCGCCGGCAGCGTCGGCCAGGCGCAGGACGGCAAGGCGCTGCTGCTCGATGCGGTGCTGTCACCCAAGGGCGTCAATCCGACCATGGTCGAGGCCATGGACGGTGCCGGTCCCTATGGCATGGGCTGGCCCGCGCCGCGGATCGCCACCGGACCGGTGCGAATCGTCAAATGTGATATTGTCGGCACCAACCATGTCCGGATGATCGTCAGCGGTGATGACGGAGCGTCGATCAAGACCATAGCCTTCCGGGCGGCAGAGAGCGATCTCGGCCAGACTTTGCTCAGCGCTCCCAGAGGACGCAAATTATGGATCGCCGGACGCGCCAAGATCGATGACTGGGGCAGCCGCCCGTCGGCAGAAATCCATCTGGAAGATGCCGCCTGGGCGGATTGAACACGCGTTGAGACCAGACGCCGCTCCGGATCGAGGCCGCTGTTCCCGGGCCTGAAGACAAAGAGTTACGGGCGGTCCGGCGCGATGCGAAAAAAAAGCCCGATATTTCCGGTGAAAAGAGGGTTGACCAAAGCCGAGCACCCCCCTAATGGCCGTGGCTCGCCGACCGGCAAACGGTATGGCCCCTTCGTCTAGCGGTTAGGACGCGGCCCTTTCACGGCTGAAACACGGGTTCGATTCCCGTAGGGGTCACCATTTCCCAGAAATTCTGAATATGGCAGACGCCCGGAACTTGTGGCGGTTGTCGCGTGCTCGACCGGTGCCATCCGCTGCAATATATGAGACGGTTACGGAAGGCTTGCCTTGTGTTCTATGCCGGTCCAGCTGGCGCCAGACATGCGCACCAACGGCGTTCAACGCAATATAGCGGCTGCACTCCACATCCAGCATGAAAATCTGGCCATCCGTTTCTGCTTCTACAAGAGACGGATTTCGCTACATCTCCGGCAGATATGGTTACCAGACCATCGCCCCTGCGCCCGTCGGCACGCCGTTCGGGCAGGACGATATCGCTCTCGAATTAAAATCCGTAGGCGGAATATATATGCAATGAGGGGGGCTACTTTTAAGCGGGTACATCGTGACTGGCGAGATATGGTTCCTGGTCACGCAGAAAGCCGCAAGCAAGGGAGCAGGGATTTTTCCATATGAGTGCCCATTTGATGAAGTCATCACCGTTGCGTGACTTTCTGCCATGCCGTTCAAAGCCATAGCTGACCGGTCCAAGCCAAGTGCGGCCTGGGCCTGTACCAGTGACGAGGGCCTATTCTGCGTCCGGTTCCCGACGGAAAGGCGATTGTGCGTCAGGGCACTGACGCCCCGTGGCTTGGCCGTGGACACTCACGCCCCCAGCCTTGCTGGCGTATCATTCAGAATATTTTCCCGGGGTTCAGCAGCCCCTTTGGATCGAGGGTTTTCTTCAATCCGTGCATGAGTGCCAGTTCGTCCTCTGACCGGCACAGATGCAGCCATGCGCGTTTTTCCAGTCCGATACCATGTTCGGCCGATATTGAACCGCCGATCGACTGGAGCGGAGCATAAACAATTTCTTCGAGCAAATGATGGGTGGCCTGATCATCCGCAGGGGGAGATATAAAAATATGCAGGTTGCCGTCACCGAGATGGCCAAAGACAATGATCCTCGCCGTATCTCCCCATTGGTCGGCAATATTTTTGCGCAGAACCGATATATATTGTTCCATTTCCCGTATCGGCATGCTGACGTCGAACATCACCAGTGGCTTCAGCACCCCTGCCAGCCCCTCGATATCTTCTCGTATGTCCCATATCGCCTGGCGCTGGCTTTTTGACGTTGATATCGCCGAATCCACGATCAGTCCGTCTTCCAGCGCCTCGCCGAGTATCTCGACAAAATGCTCGTTGTCGCGCCGGTGGTCCGCGCCGGTCGCCTCGACGATCACATAATAGGGTTGCCCCGCCGGCACCGGCGGAACGTGGCGCCCCGTTTCGGTTGTCAGCAATGCAAAATGGTCTCCCCACATCACTTCAAAGGCGGTCAGGCTGCCGGCCAGTTTCTGCCCCATCGAGCCGAACAGGGTCACCACGGATGCAAAATCGCCGACCGCAAGAAGCGCTGTATTCTCGCTCACCGGACGGGGACGCAGCCGCAGCACTGCACGGGTCACCAGACCGAGCGTCCCCTCGGCGCCAATGAACAATTGTTTCAGATCATAGCCACTGTTGTTCTTGAGCAGACTGTTCATCGAGGAGACGATCGTGCCGTCGGCCAGCACAGCTTCAAGCCCGAGGATATTCTCGCGGGTCATGCCATAGCGCAGCACCTGATTGCCGCCCGCGTTGGTCGAGATCGTGCCGCCAATCGTCGCGGAACCGCGCGCGCCCAGATCCACGGCATAGAGCAGATCGGCCGCCTCTGCTGCTTCCTGCGCCTTTTGCAAGGGAACCCCGGCCTGCACCACCATCGTCCTGCCGACCGCGTCGATCGACTCGATATCGGCCATCCGCTCGAACGAGATCACAATGTCACCGGATGTCGGGCGCACGCCTTGGACCAGGCCGGTCAGGCCTCCCTCTGCGACAACGGACTGTCCCGCATCATGGCAAAGCTTCATTACGGCAGACAGCTGCCCGGTATTTTGCGGTCGTATGACGGCCAGCGCCTGACAGCTGCCCTGGCCTTGCCAGTCTTCCGGGCGCAGCGCGACATCGGAACCGGTAATGAGCCCGCCAGCGTCAACGACCCCGGCGATTTTTGCAATCAGGGCGTCCTTCGCCGCAGACTCTCCGTTTCCCGCAATTTTCATGTCATCCGCGTCCATATAGAATTTCTCCGCAATCGATAAAAACACAATAAGCACCAGAAAAAACTTGTCGAGATTAATTTGTCCGGACAAATATAGTCATGTTGTGATAATCCGCCGATTCTCACCCTCCCTCCAACCGCAAGTCGTTGCAACAGGAAGAGCCGGTGAGAAAATGGAGAGATAATATTGCCCGCGTCGCCCAGGATACTGGAGCGCCGGCGAATTGCGGCTCCCGCCGGATGCGAAAATGCATCGCTATGTGAACCATATGAAGGAAATGATCATGGGAATTAAACAAGATATGCCTCTGCTGGCGCGTCATGAGGGCGTCTGGGATGGCACTTATACATATTTCAATGCGCAGAACGAAAAGATCGACGAACATGCCTCCCGCCTGTTGTGCCGTTTTCCCGACGACGGTCCGGTCCCCTATCACCAGACCAACTATTACACATGGTCGGACGGCAAGACCGAGAACCGGGAATTTCCTGCAGAATATCGAGACAAGCGGGTCTGGTGGGACAATGAACTGATCAAGGGTTGGGCTGCGGAAGTGCCGCTCGATGAATATAACCGGACCGTGATGCTATATTGGCAGCGGCAGGGCGATCCCTCGCTCTATCTCTATGAACAGATTCAGATTTCCGATGACGGCCAGAACCGTTGCCGGACATGGCACTGGATTCGCGATGGCGTGCTGGAAACGCGCACCGCCATCCAGGAAAAATTTGTCACCAGAGACTGGCGCAAAATCGATGCGGAGATGGGCAACTAGAGCGGCAGAACCTGTCCTGACCGTCTAAAAATATCGATGGGCGCCCGGCAGCGACATATGAACGTCACCGCCGGGCCGCCATTTTCCGGTTTAGGGTCCAGAGCCGCGTTTATACCGTTGCCCTAGCCTCTGAAATTGTCCGGAGTCACTTCCGAGGAGCGCTCCGCTCCGACGATTGTGCAACTTGCCTGCATCCACCGCAGGTTCATTCCCACACGACTGGCATCGATATCGGCCCAGCTGTAGCTGACCGCCTTGTCCGGATTTTCCGGCTTGTGCACATAGAGCACCATGCTCGGCCGGTTGGTGCTCGGTTTTGGCCAATATACCGCCCGCATCCGCAAGATCAGCGGATCCGTTCCCGTATCACCGCCGCCAACAAGGACCCGGCCGCCCTGGTCATGCAGGTCGAGCTTCTGGGCAAACAGCCAATCGGCGCTACCATCAGCCTTGGGCGCAACCTTCTTCACCGCCGCCCAGCATTGGACCGGACGCGCCCGCTTGAGAAGCGTCTCCTCGCCATTGGCCAGCCGCAGAGTGATGCCATTGTGTGTGACGCGGGAAATCTGGTAATCCTGACGGCAGAGTTTCCTGTTCTGTACCGCTGCCAGTTTCCAGCCTTTTTCGCCCCGCTCAAAAAAGCGTTCGCAATCGCCGACGGACAGAATGTCACGATCCTTGCCATGCGCCACTGTGATCGGCTGTGGCGCGGCCTTTTCCTTTCCATAAGCATCGATGCTTTGCAGCTTCATCCCGTCCTCGGCGCTGGAGATTCGAAAGGACATCCATGGCGGTGGCGTGCGGCCGGCATCGGCTTCGAAATAGGCATGCTCTTCGTTTGTGAAGGTTCCGGCGAGCAGATCCTCCAGCTTCTCCGGTTCTGCAGAACCGCTATCGATGGCAAGGGCAGACAGGGTGGCAAGCAAGAACATGGTCAGATTCTCCATAATATTTGTCCGGACAACTCTATCACGGGATCAAATAATCGCAACCGGGATGTTTTCCGTCAGAGCTCGGTCATTTTGGGATCTGACCGACGGCGAACTTTTTCGTGCACCATAAGTGCCGGAAGCGGAAATGCGATTGCATTGAGACGGAAATTGCACGAGGCATTTGTCCGGACA
This sequence comes from Sphingorhabdus sp. 109, assembly GCF_902506555.1. GTDB lineage: Bacteria > Pseudomonadota > Alphaproteobacteria > Sphingomonadales > Sphingomonadaceae > Parasphingorhabdus. Next base: position 2,181,982 of record NZ_LR732707.1, read on the forward strand.
AGATTATGTTTCACAGATCATGAGAGCGGCGACCTATGCATTGGGAAAATATTCTGGCAACTCGTGCATCGCGGCTCAAGGCTTCCGAGATACGGGAATTGCTGAAGCTGATAGGGCAGCCGGGTGTCATCTCCTTTGCAGGCGGCATTCCGGATGGCGCATTATTTCCGGTGGCGGAATTCCAGCGGGCCTTTGCGGCCATGTGCGAAGGCGAAAATGCCTCCGCCGCCTTGCAATATGCGACAAGCGAGGGGCATCTTCCCTTGCGGCAGTGGATCGTCGGGGAGATGGCAAAGCTGGGGATTCCTTGCGATAGCGGCAATATCATCATCACCTCCGGCTCCCAGCAAGCCCTTGATTATCTCGGCAAGCTGTTACTGTCGCCCGGTGACACCGCGCTGGTCCAGTGGCCCACCTATCTCGGGGCGTTGAGCGCTTTCAACGCCTATGAGCCAGTCTATGACCGCCTCGAAACCGGCGCCTTGCGCCCGGCAGAAAGCTACCGGCAGGCAGCCAGTGGCGGCCGCGTGAAATTCGCTTATCTGTCCTCCGAATTTTGCAACCCGACTGGCGAGAGCATCGACAGGGAGGCAAGAATACAGCTGCTCAATCTGGCCCGTGATCTGGATATCGCCATCATCGAGGACGCGGCCTATCAGTCGCTGCGCTATGATGGCGAAGTCATCCCGCCGATCCTCGCGCTGGACATAGAACGCGAAGGCAGCATTGAAGCCACCCGAACGCTCTATTGCGGCAGCTTTTCCAAGACACTTTCGCCGGGATTGCGGGTCGGCTGGGTATGCGGCGCAAAATCCGTGATCTCCCGCCTTGTGTTGATGAAACAGGCATCAGATCTGCATTCCGGTGTCGTCAACCAGATGGCGGTGGCCGATGTTGCAACCAGAGCTTCGACAAGCAAATCGAAAAGATCCGGCCCGTCTATCGCCAGCGGCGCGATAGCATGCTGCAAGCCCTGTCCCGGGAAATGCCGGCCGGTATCAACTGGACCCAGCCAGAAGGTGGCATGTTCATCTGGCTGACCCTCCCAGATTTTATGGATAGCGTGGACCTCTTGGCAGATTCGCTCAAATCAGAGAAAGTCGCCTTCATTCCGGGCAGCGCCTTCTTCGCTGACCGATCGGGCGCGAACAGCCTGAGGCTGAGTTTCTCCAACAGTTCCGAAGAAAATATCGAACAAGGGATTGCGCGACTGGGCAGAGTGATCCGACAGGCGCTTGCATCCTGAAACAGCGCTTTACCAATCAGGGCGTGAACGAGGTGACCGGGAGACCGACTGGCGCACCGCAATCTGCCCCCGCCGACCAACCGCCTATCTAATGGTTGTCATATTTATCAGCTCGACTTGCGGGGTTAGATATCCGTCGCGGCAAGGCTCGGCCTTTGACAGGTCGGTCGAGAGATATTTTGCATTATTATCGGCAAATACCGTAGCCACAGCGCGGCATTGGCCGCTGGCGTCCGGTTGTTGCTGCAGCGCGACCTTGATCGCCGCCAGAAGATTGCAACCACTGGATATCCCGACTCCGAAACCGAGCACGCGGCTCAATTTCCGGGCCATGAGAATGGCGTCACCGTCGCATATGGCAATCACCGGATCGAGATCGTCCAGCTTGACAATTTCGGGGATGAATTCGTCCGACACGCCCTGAATTCTGTGGTGTCCCACTTTATAGCCGGTCGACAATGTCGGGGACTCGGTCGGCTCAACCGGATGCACGGAAATGCTGGCATCCTGCTCTTTCAGATAGCGGCCGACACCCATGACCGTTCCGCCGGTTCCCACACCTGCCACAAAGCCGCCCAGACGTGCGCCATCGCTCGCAAGCTGCGCCCAAAGTTCGGGGGCAGTGGCTTCATAATGGGCGTCGCAATTGTCTTCATTCGAGAACTGGCGAGGCAGGAAAGCCCCATCCCTGCGCCCCAGTTCTTCAGCCATCTCGATCGAGCCAAGAAAGCCGCCCTGTTCCTTGGACACAAGAACCAGATCAACGCCGTGACTGGTCAGAATGGCACGCCGTTCCACGCTCATCCAGTCGGGCATGAAGATTGTCACCGGATGGCCCAGCGCGGCGCCGATGGCGGCCAGGGCAATACCGGCATTGCCGCTGGTTGCCTCGGCGATGCGCTGCCCGGGCTTCAGGGCACCGCTCAGCGTCGCCTTCTCCAATATATTCAGCGCCATCCGGTCCTTGATACTGCCGGAGAAATTATACATTTCCGCTTTAGCATAAACCGTTATGTCACGATCTTCGACACGAACGTCTATCCGAGCCAATGGCGTATGGCCGATGAGGCCGCTTAACGCACAAAACCTGTCTTCTGTCTGACGCCCGACTTGATCCAGCACAAATATCTCCCTCAAGGTTAAGCGGATAATATCGGCGCTGGCTTTCGCGGTATCATTATAAAAAGTGGCTGTTTTTCGTACTAGACCGGGATATTATTTTAGTAAAATCAATATTGTTCAAATTTTTTGATGGAATTGACCATGGTTGCTCATCAGCCTTGGTAACCGGATATCTGCGCTGCGCGGGATGAAGACACAGCGCGCCCGTGCCGGAGACGGATCCGATCCCGGGACCGGCACGGGCCGTTCTCAGGCTATTCTGCCGGAGGTTCGAACAGTCCGGCATCGATTTCGCCATTGACCCGCGTATCCGTCCAGAACACCTCGTTCGACTTGCGCCCGTCATAATAAAGCGTGACATGCCGAGCCTGCAGCCAGCGGGGATTTTCCAGAGTGACGAAATCATCATAGGTCCGGTGGTGCCAGCCCTTGGGTGTGCGGAATCCCATCATGCGGATGGCGTGGCTTTGCTGGTCGATACCGAACAATGTCTCGCCTCCTTCGGGATCGGTGAGTTGAACCATGTAGAGCGCGTGGCCCGCGATCGCATCATCGGCCAGTCGGGTTGCCGTGAAGCCGGGCTTTCCGGCCTGACGGATGATCCCGAAGCCGAAATTGCTCGCCCAGAATTTTTCCGCCTCTGCCTTCGGAACGATGCCCCGCTCGGTCCAGGTCGTCTGCCCGTCAAAGCCGACCTCGAACAGTATCTTCGCGCCCGATCTGGCGATGATCCGCACCTTGCCATCGGCACCATGGAAAATCTTCCGATCGGGATCAAACACCCGCCACATCCGGTAATCGTCGGCAATCGAGCGGGGTTCATGCCCCTCGGGACCATAGAATATCGCACGACCTGAAAGGCTCAGGCTTTTCGCATTGGCCCAGCCATCTCCGCCCGCGGCTTCCCGTGCCAACGCCAATATCCCGCTGCCGGACAAATCGCTTTGCGCCTGCAGGTCAACCGGGGACCAGATCAGGACCATCCACATCATTATCAGTAATCGATACATTCAAGCTTTTCCTTTTTGTCCGGACAAATTATCCTTGCCCTGCGGAGGCTGATATTGTCAATTCCCGCTATGGAAACCGAACATCGATTCGCCATGCCCCGCCGCGCCTTTGTCGGCGGCCTGAGCGCGTCGCTCATCTCATGCGCCGCGCCCCGCAGTTCGTGGAGCACAACGACCGCCGACGTCATCATCATCGGCGCCGGCCTTGCGGGGCTGCACGCCGCCCATTTGATCGAAAAGGCCGGATATAAGGCCATCCTTCTCGAAGCGAACAACCGGACCGGCGGGCGGCTGCATACATTGGATGACTTGCCCGGACGGCCGGATGCCGGCGGCATTCAGGTTGGTGCCGGCTATGACCGCTTCCGTGCTATCGCTGACCGACTGGGCGTCGAACGTTACGTCCCGCCCCCTTCTCCGCGCGGGTCGCTGTATAATATCGGCGGTCAAAGCCTGACCGCCGCCGACTGGCCCGTGTCGCCCGCGAATAATCTGGCTGCAACCGAAAAGTCGATCCATCCCGACGGCCTCCTTTTCTCCTATCTGGCGGCTCTGCCCGTCTTTGAAAATACAGGAGACTGGATGACAGCAGCGGCCCTGAAGCTGGACATCAGTTTGCGCGATTATCTGGTGGCACAGGGCGCATCTGCCGAAGCGTTGCGTCTAATTGGGGCGAACCTGAACGGCAACAGTCTTGACGAGCAGTCCGCGCTCCATATGGCGCGCAGCCTGGCGATATTCCGGGCAGGCGGAACTGGCCCGACCCGCTATGTCCGGGGCGGCTCCCAGCGGATGACCGATGCGATGACCAGCGCGCTCCGCAGCGACATCATCCTCGACAGCAATGTCGTTGCGATCGCCGGAGATGGCAATGGCGCGGAAGTCACGCTGGCCGATGGCCGCAAATTTGGCGCGCGCCAGGCAATCAGCACGATACCCTTTTCGGTGCTGCGTACGGTCCGGCTCAGTGCCCCGCTGCCGACCGCCGTTCAGAACAGTATCGCGCAGCTCGCTTATACCCGCGCCAGCTTCGCTTATCTGCTGGCCGACGACCCTTTCTGGAAACAGGACGGATTGCCGGAGACGATCTGGAGCGATGATCCGATACTGGGCCGGGTGTTCGTGCTCGGAGAAGACCCGCCGATGCTGAAAGTCTGGACCAACGGATCGGGCGCCGATCTGGTTGACGCGATGGATCCGGAAGCGGTCGGCGCTGCGATGATCGCCAAAATCGAAAAGGCGCGTCCGTCCGCACGGGGCAAGCTGAAATTTCTCCGCTTCGTCAGCTGGCAGCAAAACCCGTTTGCCCGGGGCGTCTATCACCATATAGGAACCGGCCAGGGTGCTGCTCTTGCGGAAACAGTCGCGTTTCAAGGGGATCGCATCCACTTTGCCGGCGAGCATATGGCGCGTGTAGCATCGGGCATGGAAGGGGCTCTGGAAAGCGGCGAACGCGCCGCACTGCGGGCGCTCGCCGGATTATCGTAAGGCAACAGCGCGTTCGCCCGCCCTATTCCGTCCAGCGACTGACGCCTTCCATCATCGCCTTCATCTCCGGTCCGGTTTCGGGCAGTTGTTCGCGCGGCAGATCCATGTGGTTCAGGGGGAATTCCTGTACATATTGCCGGAAGACAGGCTGCACCATATCCAGCGCGTAATTGGGGATTTTCCGCCCTTTGCGAAATTCCGCGATCGGAATTTCGGCTTCGATGATCCCGTCCTGGTCGAGACTCGGATCCTTGGCGAGAATATTGCCCTTGGGATCGACGATGATCGACTCACCGGCGCGATACTGGTCGGTGGACGGGAATGCGATATTCGTCATGGTCGAATAGAAATTGTTGATCCGCGCCATCGCAAGAACATCGTCCTCCGCGAACAGAGTGGCCGTACGGATCATGATCTCGGTGCCGCGCATCGCAAAGGCGGCAAAGATGAACGGGTCCATCTGCACCGTGCTGACCGCGATATTGCCATATTCGGTTTGCAGCACGGGGAATTCCTCTTCCGGTCCGTATAGCGCCCGATATTTGTCGCGCACCGCTTCGATCGTGGTCGTGGTAATCTCGCGATCCGGATAGATGCGCTTGATATTGCGTGATTTCCAAAATGCTTTCACAAGCTTCCCGTCGCGTCCGATCACCGCGTTTATGCTCAATATATGGCCCGGCCAGTCGTCGTCGGTCGCATAGGTGCCGAAGATCAGATAGGTATCGCAATCCCTGGCGATCTTGCCCAGCCGCTCGGTTTCCGGTCCCGGGACCTTCACGGTATATTTCAGCTTGTCGGTGCGGCTGCCGGCGGAATAGCCGGTCAGCGGGAATTCATGATAGAGCAGGAAGTCGGGCTTTTTGCCGGTCGTGCAGGCCTTTTTGGCGATCGCTTCCATATGCGCCAGATTATGTTCGAGCCCGTCGGCTACCGTCGGGAAATCGGACAGCGAGTCGACGGTTGTCTGGAGCACTTTCACCACGACCTTGTCTTTCGCCAGCGGCACCGTCGGATAGCTGCCGTCCGGCTGCACCAGCAGCGGTTCAGCGGCGTCCACCCGGTCTGCAAGTCCGGCCGAAGCGGCCAGCGATACCGGCACGGCCAGCGCCATCATCATCTGTCTCATATTCATTTCCGTCTCCTATAGTTTTTTGTGCAGATGCTCCCGACGGCCAGGTTCCGGTATTCTGCAGGCGCAAAAAAAAGAGGCTCCGGAAATCCCGGAACCTCTGATTCTAACGTTCATTTCTGGCGCATTATCCAGATCTAATATTTGGCCGAAAATACCACACCGAAACGACGACCGGGCCGCAGGCCGGCGGTGAAGTTCCGCTTGAAGGAATCATTGCCGTCGGCGTAGCGCAAGATCTGCGCCACGGCATCCTCGTCGGTCAGGTTTTTGACATAGCCCTGAATCTTGAAATTCTCGTTCTCGACACCGATGCGGAAGTCGGCAACGGCGGATCCGCCGGTCTTTGCCAGATTATGAACCTGGGCAAAGCTGGAAGAAACCACGCTGACATTGGCGCCGGTGAAGAAAGTCCAGTCACCCGCTCCTATCGGCATCCGATAGTCGATGTCAGCGAAAATCTGATGGACCGGCGCGCGCGGGATTTTCTTGCCCTCAATAGAACCGAACAGAGACTGGCAACCGGCTTCGTCCGGGAACTCGTCTCCGGTGGAGCAATTGACCAGTCCGTCATCCAGCACGTCATTCAACACGCCCTGGTTCTCGTCAAAGCCGGACTTGAACTTGCTGTCCGCCAGCGCGTAATTGGCGGTGAATGTCAGATTGTCGCTGGGCCGGGCCACGACTTCCAGTTCCATGCCGATAACCCGTGCCTTGCCCGCATTGACCACTGCGGAAACAACGCTGGTCGGCGACTGGACATTCTGGGTCAGCTGATAGCCACTGATCGTGTTGTGAAAGGCCGCGAAATTGACCGTCAGCGCGCGGTTGAGAAACTGGTTCTTCGAGCCGATTTCAAACGCGTCAACATCCTCTGCTTCATAAGACGGAACGCCGGCTTGAATCGCGGTCACGCCGTTGAAGCCACCGGGTTTCTGGCCCTGTGCGAAAGAGGCATAAAGCAGATTGTCCGGTGTCGCCTGCCAGCCAAGCAGAACGCGCGGCGAGAATTTCTTGAAGGTGGTTCCGACGCTTACCGGGGTAGCCGGCGGATCACCGGCATTGCGGGCGATGGTCGTCTGTTCGACCTTCTCTTCGGCATAGCGCCCTTCCACACTCAATGTCAGAGTCTCGGTGAGATCGAAGCTGGCCGCACCGAATAATGCCCAGTTGCGAATGTCGTAATTATTCTGGTTACGCGGCACCACAACAACGCCAGCCCCGGCCGGATCGGTTAGGAAGCTGAAGAAACAGCCCTCAGCAGGGGAGCAAAGTTCCGCCTGGCGCGCCTGCGAATTGGCCAGAGCCAGCGCGTTGGCATTGTCCGGCAGCTCGCGGATATCCCTGCTGTCCTGAGACTGGTCGAAATAATAGCCACCAACCATGATATCGAAGCGATCGCCGTCATAGGCGAGACGCAGTTCCTGCGACCAGTCTTCGGTCTCGCCTGCACTGGCGAACGAGAAGTCGGTCGGCCCCCCGTTCACAATGCCGAGAACACCAGGGCCGGCGGCGAATGTGGCAAAGGTCGAAGCCTGGAAGCTGCCCGGGCTATAGTCACCGTCGGTAACCAGACTGTCGTTGACCTTGTTGTAACCGGTCAGCGAGGTCAGCGTCAGTTGATCCGACAGTTCATATTCCATTTTCAGACTGGCGTTGAACGTTTTGACATCGAGACCGACATCTTCGCCATTATTGGCAAACTGTCGCGTATAGTCGGTGTTGATTTCGGCCGGCTTGATCGTGCCGCAGAAATAGCGCCCACCGCCGCCATAAAAGCTTCCGTTATCGAAATAGCAATTATTGTCGCTGGCGCTGGTCGAGAAAATCGCCGGCTGGCCGTCTTCTGTACGATTATAATATGTACGGAACTGAGCGGTAAACGGCCCCCCGTCGTCAAAAGCAAAGCCGCCAGAAAAGGAATAGGACTTCTGCTCGCCGATATTGCTGCCGTCATACTGGTTCGTATATTCGCCGTCATTGGTGAAATAACGACCGGAGGCAAATGCGGTGATTGAATCGGTCACGGGACCGCGGATATTGGCGGTCACATCGTAACGGTCATGCTCGGAGATATCGACCGACACGCTCCCGGTCAGACGGTCGGCCGAGGTTTTCGAAATGATATTTATCGCGCCGGCATAGGTATTCCGTCCGTAAAGCGCGCTCTGCGGGCCCTTGACGACTTCGATCCGCTCGATGTTGTCGACATCATAGTCGCCGACCGAACCGCTGAAATAGATGCCGTCGATAAAGATCGCGACACCCGACGTACCGAGAACATTCGCCTGGCCACGAATGACCGGGCGGTTGGCGTCGCGGCCAAGGCTGTCGTCAAACGTCAGGCCGGCGGTGGTTTTCGAAATATCGGCAACATTGTTGAGCGCAAGCCTGTCAATCGATTCCGAGGTCACGACAGCAACCGCGGTCGGGACTTCCTGCAGATTTTCAGAAACCTTGCGGGCCGTCACAATGATGGTATTCGGGTCTTCGGCACCCGCAGCAGGCGCTGCCTGGGCAAAGGCCGCGGCAGGTATGAATGCCGAAGCTGTCATCAGGCAGCTGATTATGGAACGTTTCATTATATGGTCTCCCTGTTTCCGGCGGGCATGAAACCGGATTTTTCACCCTGATCGATTTGCCCTATTTGAATGTCGCGCTCAGACGGATGCCGAACTGCCGCTTGTCGCGCAGGCCGACACGTGACCCTTCCCGGCTGAAATCAAAGAAGCCACCGGGCAGCGTGCGTGTACCAAAGCTGGTATCGGCAAAATTCTGCGCCGTTGTCGGTGCTGTTTCGTTGAACAGATTGGTAGCGAACAATTCGAGGCCATAGCTTTCACCCCGCAGGCCAAGCCGCAGATTGACATCGGTGGCCGGCTGGACCCGCGCCACGTTCGCGTTGCTCACATAATATTCACCGGTAAAGAAGAGGTCGGTGCGGAAGAACCAGCGGTCGAACATATCGCCAAATGCGTCGATATTATCCTCATAGGTCGTGCCGAGCGATATCGTTATAGGCGGAAAGCGTGGAGCTTCCTGACCTGCAACATCGGCCGCCGAGCCAAAGATATCGCCAAAGTCGCCCGTGCCGCCAATTTCCGGGAAGGATGCGATGGTTGAATGGATGTAGGCAAATGAACCCTGCATCGAGAAATTCTCGCTGATGTTCAGGGCGGCATCAAACTCGATCCCGTAAATATCGCTGGTAGCGCCATTCGAGACGAAATTGACCGTTCTCAGCGGATTGGGTGCATTGGGAAGCGTGTCGGCAATCGTCACGATAGACGTGTAGATTTCGTCGCTCCGCTGCATGTAGAATGCCGCCATGTTGAATGCGAAAATACCATCGGGATGCTGCTGCTTCCAGCCGATCTCATAGTTGGTGAGCTTCTCTTCACCAAAAACAGGGCTGGCACCGGGAGCCTTGGATGTCAGTTCGGCAAGTTGCGCCGCATCCAGTTCTGCCACTTCAGGGTTGAAGCCACCAGGCAGGTTGCCTCGGCTGTAGGTGGCGTACAATGTGGTGTAGTTCGTCGGCTGGTAGCGCAAAGTCGCTCGCGGCAAAAAGGCCGTTATTTTTGCGGGGGAAATCGGAGTGGCGAGACCTGCGTTGACGTCGCCAGCACGAATTTCATCTTCCTGATAGCGCCCTTCGAGCGTGATCGAGAACTGATCGTTAAATTCATAGTCTATCGACCCGAAAATACCGAGTGTCTTTGCGCCGGACGTGAACGGCGTGGAACGGAAAATATCGTCGAAGAAAATCGGGAAGGAAAAGAAATTCGCCACGCCGCCCAGTTCCGCAATATCGATGTCCACATAGCTGGCACCGGCGGAGATATTCAGACTGTCATCGAGGAACGAGCCGGAAAGCCGGCCTTCGATGGTATAATCTTCGGTCTCGCGGGCGGTAAATCCGGTGAAGGATGCATCGGGTGACGTATCAAAATCGGCGAAAAAGCCGAAATTTTCCTTGTTATACCCGCCAAGGAAACTGAACTCGATATTGTCGGTGAGATCGACACTACCGGCGGCGCTCAGGCGCAGCGCGTCCAGATTCAGTCCGAACTCGTCGACATTGGTCGGATTATATTTGAAGTCGAAAATGGCATCGGTCGGATCGTAACGGGCATCGTTCAGGAAACCGCGGAATGCCTGAATATCGGCAAAGGACGAGTTGAGCCCGATTTCGGCCGCCGTGGGCATTCTGATCTGGCCGCGATATACCGATTCCGTACGGGTACCGTCCAGCGGCGCCGGCTGAACACTGTCATTCAGGTCAACCGTTCCATCGGGATTGAGCAGAAAGCCGCCATAATTATGATAGGCGGTACCATAAGAGGCCACAGCAGCCGCCGGTCCGTCGTCGATTTCCTGGTAAGAAGCGCGCAATTTCAAACGAAAGCGATCGCTCGGCTCGATCAGGAGAGTGCCGTTTATCGACCATTGCTGCTCGTCGCCCAGCCGTTGTCCGGCCACAGCCACATTGTCATAATGGCCCTGCTTGTCGCTGTAGCTGCCGCCCACGCGGAAAGACAGGCCATCCATGATCGGACCTTCGACACCAGCGGCGATGCTATACTCATCACGGGTAGCGGCGGTCGCGTTAAGATGGACGCGGAATTCCTTGCTGGGGTCCTTGGTGACATAGTTGATCGCACCGGCAAATGTATTACGACCGAAGAGCGCGGACTGCGGTCCCTTGATGACTTCTACTCGCTGCAGTTCGTTGACGCCGATGGTTTCCACCCCGCCGCTGAGATAGACACCGTCGAGGAAGACACTTGCCGTTTGCTGCAGCGGATTGCCGCTCAAGACAGAGATGCCGCGAAAGCGCGGTGTGCTGTTAATCCGGGCAAAGCCATTGGTATTCTGGCCGCCGGCCTCGACAAACGCACCCGGCGTCACTTTGGTAATTTCGGTAATGTCTGTAAAACCGGCCTGGTCGAGCTCCTGTTCGCCGACCACGGAAACAGCCAGCGGTGCATCCAGCAATGTTTCCTCTTTCTTACGGGCAGTGACGATGATGACATTTTCGTCAGCAGCAGCTTCATATCCGGCATCCGCCTGGCTCTGGGCATATAGAGGGGTTCCAGCCAGAGTGGTGGCAGCCAGCAATGAAATTTTCAGCACGGTCTTCATAAAAACAATCTCCCTTGGCGAACGGATCGCACGCTAAATCTCCCAATTGCTAAATCCCAGTGCTCGGGAAATTTGTCCAGACAAATTTTGACATTCCGAAAATTCGTGCCAGATAGTGTCGCAAAAATATCACGAACCGGAACTAGATAAGGGTGATTTATATGAATGGATTTCCTCGCTATGCCGCGATTATGCTGGCTTTCTGCTTTTCATCGACAGCCCAGTCAGCAGCAAATCCGAACGGTCAGGCTTCGCGCACCGCCATTGCCCCCGTCATCGAAATCGAGCGGAAATTTGTCCAGGGTCCCTTTGGCCAGGTCCATATCCGGGTTGCGAATCCGGCAGGCGAGAGCGCACGAACGCCTCTCGTGCTGTTTCATCCGACGCCTTATTCCGGTGACTATTTCACTGCATTCATGAAAAATATGAGCAACGACCGCCAGGTGATCGCCATCGACACGCCCGGCTATGGCGATTCGGATGCACCGGACTCCCTGCCGACGATTCGCGATTACGCCGAGTCCGCTGCCGCAGTGCTGGATAGCCTTGGCTTCCACCCCGGAGACGATCTCCAAATCGACGTTCTGGGCTATCATACAGGCAGCTTGATAGCAGCCGAACTTGCCTTGATCCGCCCGCAACTGGTGCGCCGGATTGTCCTTCCCGGACTGCCCTTCTTTACCGGTGACGGACGAAAGGCAGCTTATGACCGCAATGCCAAACCGGACGAGATTGCCCAAGATGGCTCGCATCTGATTGAAAAATGGAAATTCTCTACCGGAGCGACCAGCGTCGGTCTCTCGCTCGCACGCGGACAAGAGCATTTCAATGATGCTATCCAATGCTATCCGGATTGCTGGAAAGCCTATCATGCCGTGTTCACCTATGAATCGGACAAGCAGCTCGTAAAAATTACCCAGCCGGTTTTGCTGATGACCAATGCAGGCAGCCTCAAGGAAGAAACCGAAGCAGCGCAAAAATATCTCAGAAGAGCGGAGCTGGTCGATTTTCCGGAAATCACTCTGGGCGGTTTTGACCTGCACACGGAGGCATTGGCTGACGCGGTCCGCGGGTTTCTGGACGACGGCTCAAAATAAAATAGTCACAAATAGCGATTGCATTGTGACAGCGCATCGGTAATTTGTCCGGACAACTTTGAGGAGAATCGTTCATGCCAGCCTATATGATCGTAACGGCCAAGATTAAGGACCGGGACGCGTTCATCTCCGGCTATGGCGCCGCCGCCGGCGCGCTGGTTGAAAAATTCGGCGGAAAATATGTGCTGCGCGGCCCCGGTGCCCAGTTGCTCGAGGGTGACTTTGGCGACGGCGCGTCCATGGTGATTTCCGAATGGCCAGACAAAGACGCCGCAATCGCGTTCTGGAACAGCCCCGAATATGCAGAAGCCAAAAAACTCCGCGAAGACATCGCGGATGTCCAAGTTCTTTTAATCGAAAGCCCGAAAATCAATGACTGATATTATCAAACGTACTACCCTGATGGTCCGCGATGGCGACCGTGCATCGCACTGGTATGAAACCGTGCTCGGCATGACCAAATGGATGGACACGCCGTTCACCCTGTCGGGTACGCAACTGGCCGCCGGCAAAAAAGGCGACCAGACCCGGCTGATCATTCTCAAATGTCAGGACGATCTGGTCGGAATGATCGGCCTGCTGGAATGGCTGGATCCGAAAATGGATGCGCCGGATGAATTGCCCACCGAGATCAAGTTCGGAACCCCTGTCTTTGTGGTTGCTTCGGAAGACGCGAAAGGCGCCCTGGAAAGAGCGCGCGAGCTTGGATCGCGGATTCACTGCGAACCGCGCGAGTGGACCGTCACCGGCGCTGACGGCAAGAAGAAAGATATGATCGGCTGTTCCTTCTGGGATCTTGACGGCTATTTCTTCGAGGTGAACCAGATCGTAAAGGTGCACGATTAAGTGACCGCAGGCGGTATGGACGCTTTCGATCAGCTGGCTGCCGACAAGCGGATTGACGACAGCGCCAACTATCAGTGGCGCGTCGCTTCACGACCGGTCGGCAATGTGGTGCCATCCGATTTCGAATGGGCAGTTACCGACATTCCCGAACCGGCCGAGGGAGAGGTTCTGCTGAAAACGCATTATCTCGGCCTCGCACCGGTCATGCGTTTCTATATGCAGGGAACCGGTGCCGCCGGCGAGCGGGTTCTCGAACCGGGCGACGTGATCCACGGCCGGGGCGTGGCACAGGTTGTGAAGTCGCGCCATCCCGACTGGCGCGAAGGCGATATGGTTCAGGGCCAGATCGGCTGGCAGACCTACAAGACTTCAAAAATGACGGCACAGGAGAAATTCTTCGCGATGCCGAACAACGGCCTGCCCGCTGCGCTCGGCTCCGGCGTTCTCGGCATGACCGGCCTCTCTGCCCATGCCGGCCTGTTCGCTTGCGGCGATCCGCGAGAGGGTGACCGGATGGTACTTTCCGGAGCAGCCGGTGGCGTCGGATCTATGGTCAGCCAGATGGCGGCCAATGTCGCGGGCTGCGAAGTCGTCGGCATGGCTGGTGGGCCGGACAAATGCGCCTTCATCCTTGAGCACGGCTGTTCGCATGCGATCGACTATAAGGCGGAGAATATTGAACAGCGCCTCGATGAACTGCTGCCCGAGGGCATGGACCTTTATTTTGACAATGTCGGCGGAGAGACTCTCGCGGCCTGCCTTGAACGGCTGCGGATGCACAGCCGCATCGTCCTCTGCGGATCGATCAGCGAATATACCCGCAAGGAGCCTTTTTCGCTGCCCAACTACACAAGATTACGCGCCACTGAATCCCGGATGCAGGGCTTTTTCGTCTACAATCATCTCCAGAACTGGGAGAAAGTGATGGATGATCTGGCCGGCTGGATACAGGATGGAAAGCTGAAACCCGTGCAGGATATCGAGGACGGTTTCCAGAATATGCCACGCGCGCTGGCGAATCTCTATTATGGCCGCAATGTCGGCGTGCAATGTTGCTCGGTTCGTGGTGAACCGGCGGAATGGAACTAAGGATAATATTATGACGACCAAACAGTCAGTGCGCTTTCAACGCGCCAATTTTGTTGTTGAAGATATTGATAAAGCGCTGACTTTCTATCGCGATATACTCGATTTTGAAGTCACCTTCCGCAAGGGCCACAATCCGGACAGCTATTCCATCCCGGTATTCGAGATTGCCGACGGTGCGGAACTGGGCTTTGCTATTCTTTCGCTGCCCGGCCAGCCGAGGGTGATGGCGCTTTCGGAAATCAAGAATGTTCCGCTGGCGCCGGTCCCCCATCCCCGCCGGAGCGCCATCGTCCTCGATGTTGCCGACCCCGACAAGGTCATGGCCGCCAGCGCTGCCCTGGGTCTGAAAGTATATGAAGAAGGCCGGTTGCAAACGCATGACGGCCGGATCGGGCGCGAGATCGGTATTGTCGATTTCGATGACAATCTTGTGGTTATCTACCAGATTCCGGATGCCCAATCGTGAGCGGTGACGCGGCGGCGGATGCAATGGCGTCTCCGCCGCGCAAACCCTATCCCAGCGCGGCTGCCGGCTGGTTTCTCGTGGTCATGCTGACCATCGCCTATATTTTCAGCTTTGTTGACCGCTATATTCTCGGATTGCTGATCGAACCGATCAAGGCCGAATTCGGCCTGACCGATCGTTCCATCGGCTGGCTGCTCAGCGCTTTCACCCTCGTCTACGGCTTCGTCGGTATTTTCATGGGCTGGCTGATCGATCGCGGCAAGCGCATCTGGATCGTGTCGATCGGGGTCGCCTTGTGGTCTCTCGCCACCATCGCCACCGGCACCGCCAAGAATTTCATGCAGCTGTTTGCCGCCCGCATGGGCGTCGGTATCGGAGAAGCGACGCTCAGTCCGGCGACCTTCTCCATGATCGGCGACAGCTTCCCGACCGAGAAACGCGGCAAGCCGATTGCTTTCTATTCTTCTGCCCTGCCCGTAGGGGCGGGGCTTGCCTCGCTGCTTAGCGGTGCGATTATTGCTTGGACGGCCTCGGGCGGCACACAGTCGCTGCCGCTTTTCGGGGAACTGTCGCCATGGCGCTTCTCGCTGATCCTGGTCGGTTTGCCGGGCCTGGTCTTCGCCCTGTTCTTCCTGTTGATGAAAGAACCGGCGCGGCGTCCGGCTGTGGCTTCCGCCGACGTGATCAGCGGCAGCGGATTCACCGATGCCCTGACCTATATCTGGCGCAACCGTCTTCTCTATCTCGGTTTTCTGCTGCTGGTCGGCACCATGACGGCCATCGCCTATAGCCAGGGTTTTCTCGCCCCGACCTTCGAGCGGACCTGGGGCTGGTCGCCGCAAAAATATGCCTTTGTCAACGGTGTCGCGCTACTGATCATCGGTCCGGCCAACATGCTGCTGATGGGCACGATTTCCGACTGGTGGACAAACAAGGGAGTGAAGGACGCATCCCTGCGCCTGATGTATATCGGCTTCCTGATCATGGTGCCGACCGCGTCAATTCCGCTGTTCATGCCCAGCGCCGAACTGGCCTTTTTCATCCTGTGCATCAACACCGTCGGCATCGGTATCGTCTCCGCGATCGGGGTCACCGCCCTGCTGGTGATTACGCCGGCCCAGATCCGCGGCCAGATCGTCGCCATATATTATCTCTCGATCAGCTGGTTCGGTTCGCTCGGCCCTATTGTTGTCGGCGAGTTGTCGAGCAGCGTTTTTGGCGAAGACAATATCCGCTATGCTGTCGCGGCAGTGCCGGTCATTTTCGGCATCATCCCCTTTCTGATGATGCCCCTCACCCGTCGCCTCTATCGTGAACAGATGGCGCGCCTGAAGGATTCAACCGAATGATTATCAAAGGCTATTCCGACGGTCCGTTTGGCCAGATACACTGGCGGATGCTGGAACCGGAACAGACACCCACGCAGCCGGATCTCTATTGCCTGCATCCGGCGCCGTTCAGCGGTCTGGCCTATCGTTCGATCATGCCCTTTCTCGCTCGCGATCGCCGGGTGATCGCACCGGATTTCCCGGGCCACGGAGGATCGGACAGCTTCAAACCGGAACCGTCAATCGGCGAATATGCCCGGGCGATGATAGCCGTCGTGGAAGATCTGTCGCTCGAGGCGCCGGTCGACGTGACCGGATTTCATACCGGCAATCTGGTCGCGGTGGAGATGGCGCTCGAAAATGTCGGCCATATCCGGAAGATGGCACTGGTCGATGTCCCGGCATTCGATCCGGAAACCCGCGCCAAATTCCTGCCCACTGCCGGCAAGCCGCTGAATATCACCCCTGACCTCTCGTGCCTCGAAAAGGCCTGGGACATGGGCATGACAAAGCGTCTGGAAAGCCAGGGGCCCGACCGCAGTTTCGAGATGTTTGTCGAACAGCTGCGTCACGGCACCGGTATGAACGCCGCTTTCCACGCTGCCTTCTCCTATGATGTGGAAGACCGTTTGCCAGCCGTGACCTGCCCCTCCCTGATTTTGGCTTCGCAATCCGGCTTGCTCGAAGCAACCCGACGCGCGGCCGGACTTGTGCCGACGGCCCGGCTGGTCGAACGATTAGATATCAAGCGGGCGGTACTGGACGAGGCGGCAGAACAGACAGCCGCGGAAATCGTGAGATTTCTGGATGAGGCCGACCGTTGAAAATATTTGCAATCTATTGCACCGACAAACCGGACAGCGCGCAGAAACGGCAGGAAACCCGTGATGCTCATTTCGCCCATATCGAGGCAACGCTCGCAAATTTTTGCATCGCCGGCCCGCTTCGGGATGAGAAGGGTGCCACGACCGGATCCCTTCTCATCGTCAAGGCGCAGGACGCAGATGAAGCACGGAAATATCTGGAAGCCGACCCCTATTTTGATGCCGCGATCTGGGCCGATATCCGGATCACGGAATTCATTCCCGCAGCCGGCGACTGGATCGGCGGAAAAATCTGGTGACATCCCTCGCTAGCGAGAAAGGCCTACGCAAATGACACGTATCAAACCCCTGTCACTGGAAGAGCTTCCTGACGAAACGCGGGCATCGCTGAAATTTTCGGAAAACCTGATGGGCTATGTCCCCAATTCGGTCATGACCATGGCGCGCTGGCCCGAGCTGCTGTCGGCATTCCGCGGTCTGGTGTCGGTAATTTACGGTGACAGCGCGATCGACAATGGCCTCAAACGACTGATTGGCGCCGTGGTCAGCGCGGCAGCCGGATGCCAGTATTGCATGGCGCATACAACGCTCGGCGCGCGGGATACGGGTGTCGAGAAGGACAAGATTGCCGCCGTCTGGGAATATCAGACCAGCGAATTGTTCAGCGCTGCGGAGCGCGCCGCGCTCGATCTCGCCTTTGCCGCCGGGCAAATCCCCAATGCTGCCAACGACGACCATTTTGCGGCGCTCGATCCGCATTTTGACGAACGACAGAAGACCGAAATCATCGCCGTGATCAGCATGTTCGGCTTTCTCAATCGCTGGAACGACAGCCTGGCCACCGCACTCGAGGACAAGCCGTTTGAATCGGCCAGTGCGCTGTTCACTCCCGACCAGTGGCAGCCGGGGCAGCACCGCAGGACGTCCTAATACGGCTAGCCGATTTCAATCAGTTCCAGCAATTCCCCGGCCGGCCCCGTGGTGGTGCCTGTCCGACGCCCGCAATAAGGCGCTGCCTGGCGGGCCAGCGGCGGCGTTATCCAGTCGACGGCGAGCTGGTCCAGATCATTGACCGCCAGGCTGACCAGCGCATTGCCGGGTGGCAGCATACCCTCATGGTGCCCGCGATCCGTGGCTTCTTCAGGATAATCATCCACCTCGATAATCGGCAGCCGGCCGTTTTGCACCATGGTCAGGTCGGACAAAGTATCGGCGGGCAGGCCAAAGGCATTATTGATCATGCTGTAGGCCAGCGTGTAGGTGTCAGCCTCGGTCAATCGAATCCGCTCGCAATACCATTTCACCGTGGCGGTACGATCCGGCGTGGCCAGAATGACAATGAAGATATGATCGGTGGACGACTGCGCTTTGGGTAAATCAGAGGTTGGGGTATTGTCACGGACCTCGTTGAGATAGACCATTTCCCGGCCGGTCCCCAGCACCTGCATCGGCACGAAATAGGGCAGCCCGGCCAGTTCCTTGGGCGGGCCGACAATGTCGAAACCGCTGCCGGTCAGACGGTCCGGCCAGCCAAATACATCCTGTACCGTCAGCTCGTAGGCCGCCCAGCCGTAGGTCGTCGTCGGCTTGAATCCGGGATGATCCGGCTGCTCCACCAGCCGGATATGGCAATCGGCGCCGCTGGCCGGTTGCAGGGCCGCCATCGGCGCGCCGGAGCTTTTCGGGCATCCCCAGCTGGCTGCGAGACTGGCGGAGAGCGCTCCCTGTTCGACAAGGGTCATTCCGAGTATATCGCGATAGTCGCGCAACGCAGCCTCCAGATCCGGAACCACGGCGACCCCGCCCAGTATTGCCCCGTGGTGCAGTTCGTGAGTCATATCAGAATTCCGGCTTTCTCTTCTCCAGAAACGCGCGCACGCCTTCCTTGAAATCATCGCCATCGAAAGCGGCGTTGAACAAGGCTCGGGATGCCTCGTCATCATCCGCCTGCCCTTCCAGGATGCGCCGGATGACCTGTTTGCTCATCCGCTGGCTGTGCGAGGATACCGAGGCCATGGTTGTCGCCATTGCCATCGCGTCTTCATAAGGTTCGTCCGCGAGCAGGGTGATCAGCCCGATGCGCAGCGCTTCTTCAGCTGACATGATCTGCCCGGTGAACAATATCCGTTTGGCCTGTGACGGTCCGACCGCGTCGACCAGCAATTTCGTGTCATGCAATGGGTAGACGAGGCCAAGTTTCGCCGGTGTGATGCCAAAGCGGGCCGCCGGCCCGGCGATGCGGATATCGCAGGCCAGGGCGATGCCGCAACCGCCACCGATACAGTCTCCGTCAATCACCGCGATCGTCGGCTTGGGCGCCTGCGCCAGATCATGCTGGACCTTGCCGATCGCGGCCTGGTTTTTGGCGCGCCAGACCGGGTCGCTCGATCCTGTGCCAAATTCCCCGATATCCGCGCCAGCGCAAAAGGCGCTGTTCTTGGTGCTGGCATTGACGGTCAGGACCCGGATGGAATCGTCGGCCATTGCGTCCGCAAGCAGCTCGGGAAACAGTTCCCACATATCCTGCGTGAAGGCATTGCGCTTTTCCGGACGATCGATCAGCAGATGTGCGATCTTGCCGTTTTTTTCCAGTCGCAGGCTCATGCCGGATCCACCTTTGCCAGATGCCGGGCAATCTGGTGCCGGCTGGTCACCCAGACATCCTTTCTCGAGCGGACATGTTTGAGAAATTCCTCGAACGCCCATATCCGGCCAGGCCGACCGATGATCCGCAAATGCAGGCCAAGCGACATCATCTTCGGATTGCCTGCTTCGCCCTCGCGATAGATCTGGTCGAAATTATGCTTCGCATAATCCAGCCATTGCTGCGGCGTCATCGCCGGATCGGTCCACATTTTCATGTCATTGCTGTCAAGCTGATAGGGCACGATGGCCAGCGGCTTGGCGGGTACGGTCTGCTTGTCCCAGAAGGGAATATCACCGGAATAGTCATCCATATGATAGGCAAAGCCCTCCTCGATCAGCAGGCGCCGCGTATTGTCGGTGTGGAAATAGCGCGACAGCCAGCCATAGGGGCGCACGCCGACACTTTTCTCGATTGACGTGACAGCCTTGCGGATAAACTCGCGCTCCTTGTCTTCGTCCATCTTGAACTGGTGGACCCAGCGATAGCCATGGCTGACCGGTTCGTGCCCGAGATCAGCAATCGCCTGGGCGATTTCGGGATGATTTTCCAGGCTCATCGCCGCCACTGTCCAGCTTGCCATGATCTCATAGTCACGGAGCAGTTTGACAATCCGCGGCGCCCCGGCCTTGATGCCGTAGAGATAATTGCTCTCATTGCCATAGTTGCGGATCGGCGACTTGATATGGATACCCAGTTCATCGACCGGTTCCATCCCGCGATCGCCGCGCGCGATGGTCATCTCGCTGCCTTCCTCGACATTGACGACGATGCTCAGCGCCATTTTCGCGCCATCCGGCCAGTCCATGCGTTCTTCCTGCATCAATGCATTTCCTCCCCGCCGGAGACGTTGATCGCCTCGCCGGTCACATAAAAAGCGTCATCGCTCGCCAGCCATGCGCAGGCAGCCGCCGTGTCGCTCGGCAGGCCCGGACGACCCATCGGGTTTTTCGTACTCATATTGGCAATATAATCCTCTACCGTTTTGAACCCCAGAAGCTTGGAGAAATATTCGTTCTGCTGAGCGCCCAGACCGGTGGTCACGTGATTGGGGCAAACGGCATTTACCGTTATCGCATGGGTTCCAAGCTCCAGAGCGCTGGCCCGGGTCAAACCGACCATGCCATGTTTCGAACTGACATAGGCAGGAAGATGGGGAAAGCCGGTCTTGGCCGCCTGGCTGGCGATATTGATGATGCGCCCGCCCTTGCCGGCTTTCACCATCGCCTTGGCCGCCGCCTGCGTGCAATAGAAGGCCCCGGAGAGATTCACACCGATCACCGTCGCCCAGTCTGCCGGATCGACGTCGAGCAGCGGCTTCATCATGAAACCGATGCCGGCATTATTGACAAAAATATCGACCGCGCCAAAGGCTTCGACCGTCTGATCGACCAGCGCCTGACACTGCGCCGCATCGCTGACATCGCAGGCAATCGCCGCGACACTGGCCCCGCGTCCGCGCAATTCCTCGGCCACCGCCTGCTCTTCTTCGCCAATGGTCAGGTCCGATACGACACAATTTGCGCCCTCATCGGCAAAGCGCTGCAATATGCCCTGTCCAAGCCCCTTCTGTTTTCCGGAACCGGTGACAACAATGGTCTTTCCTGCAAAGCGGCCCATGCTCAGAGATCCTCGGTCAGAATGAATTGCGGGTTGTCGGCAAATTCCTGAAACGGAGCAGCCATTGCCTGAAATTCTTCGGTCGATATGTCGGCGACAAATTCGTCCATGCCATTGATGTCGAGTATTTCGATATATTGGTACGGGGAAGCCTCGTCCGAACCGAACAGACCGGTGGCCTTGTGCACCGAAAAGCCGTCGACCGAACCAAGCTTGTTCACGCCCGGAATGTCAGCGGTCTTTGCCCAGTTTTCATAGTCGGCCGCACTGACGCCCGCCTTCAGGTTGAAAATGACCACGATTCGCATATTTGTTTCCTTCATTGTCGATAAAATGGGGATGGTTGGCGATAAGCGGACAGGCTTTTGTCCAACCTGGTCGCAAGCTGCAGCAGGCCCGCTTCATTGCCCGCCGCACCGATCAGCTGCACCGCTACCGGCAGGCCCGAATCATTCCAGCCGGCCGGAATGCTGATCGCCGGCAGACCGGCGATATTGGCAAGACAGGTGAAGTCCGCCTGATTGGCGGGCGCCCGGTCGGTGTGACTGAATGCCGCCTGTGGCGCGGTCGGCAGCAGGATCGCGCCGTGCTGATCCACCACCGCGTTTACCGCCTCGCTGACCTCGGCCAGAATCATCCGGTCCTCGGCGAGATCGGACGGACTGCGGTCGGGGCCAAAGCTCAGCAGAAACTTGAGATGGTCGGATATTCCGTTCGGATCTGTCGCCAGCAATTCCGTGAGCGATTCGGACAGGGCGAGAGAGGTTGCGATAAAGCCCGCATAGCGGATGCGGGTGAGCGGATAGGGCAACGAAAAACTGTCCGTGGCGTTCAGAAATGCGCTGACTTTGCGATAATTTTCCAACACCGGGGGTTCGCATTCCACGCCGCCAAGATTTTCCAACAATGCAATATTTTCAATGGCTTGTGCGCCTCCCCAATCCATCAGGACTTGCGAACATGCTTCCAGCTCTTCCAATGAACGCGCCATCGGACCGATGCTGTCGAGCGTCGCTTCGGCAATCTCCAGGCCGTCCTGACTGATCGCGCCACGGGTCGGCTTGAGACCATAGATGCCGCAATAGGCAGCCGGAATCCGCACCGATCCCATCGTATCGGTGCCCAGCGCCACATCGCAGAGGCCGGCCGCAACCGCCGCCGCGCTGCCACCGGAAGAGCCGCCCGGCGTATAACCAATCCGGTGCGGATTCTGCGTCGCACCGAAAAAGGGATTGTCGGTCTTTGCGCCCAGCGCCGCCTCTTCCATGTTGAGCGTTCCGATGATCGCCGCACCCGCCGCCCGAAGTCTCGCCACCGCGTCGGCATCCCTCGTTGCAATACGCTCGCGAAAGCCGCCGATCCCGCCAGTCCACGGCAGCCCTTCGACCGCAATATTGGCCTTGATACCTATGGTCATGCCACGCAACGGCCCCTCGCCAGGGCGCGCGCTTTCGTCAAAGTCGACAAAGGCGTTCAGTTCGGCATCTGCCGCTTTGAGATCGTTCCACCGGATCATCAAATTGTTCACAACCCCCGTTCGTCGATCAGCCGTATCGGCTTTTGGCGCACATCGATCTGGCTGGCGGCAGCGGTGCCGCCAACGCCGACCAGTTCGATCCCGATCTCGATGCCCAGGCCCTTGCGCAGCAAGTCGGCAAGCTGGGCCGTGTCCGACCCGCCGCGGCTTTCGAGCACCACTTTCATCTCGTCCCGGCCGCTTTCGTCCCGGCTAACATAGCAGATATATTCACCGGTCAGGTCTGGCCGGTTCTCGATAATCGAACCGATTGCATGCGGGAAGATATTGATCCCGCGCAATTTCACCATATTGTCGCTGCGCCCCTTGAAGCCGGCAATCCGCTTGAACACCATGCCGGTGGCATTGGTATCGGTCCGCTCTTCTGTAATATCGTGGGTGTTGAACCGAATGCAGGGCGCGATATCATCCTTGAAGAGACAGGTTACCACCATATCCCCGGTTTCTCCCGGTGTTACCGGCTGACCGCTGTCCACATCCAGCAACTCGAGATACTGGGCATCTTCCCATACATAGAGGCCATCACGGTCCGGGCCTTCGCCGGCGATGCTGCCGGTATCGCCTACCCCGTACCAGTCATAGGCTTTTGCCCCGTGCCATGCGGCTTCGGTCGAGGCCCGGTCTTCGGTACCAAGATGGCCGATGATCATCTTCAGGTTGATCCGGTCGAACAGTTTTTCCGCCTCGGCAACATCAGCCAGCTTCCGGACATAATCGACGAAACCGACCATACAGGTCACGCCGAAATCGGCCATCAGATTGACCTGGTTGATCGAGCGGGTCTCGATGCCCGTCCCCGCACTCAGAAACAATGAGTTGGTGAAGTGGGTAACCGATTCGCGAATATAATGGCCGCCATTGATCATCCCGTGCCCGTAGACCGACTGGACCACATCATCCCGGCCCAGCCCCATCCAGCGGTACATCCGCCCGACCAACAAATTGGTGATCTCGCGTCCTTTCGGGCCGAACATCAGCGGTTGCGGACGGCCCGTTGTCCCGCTGGTCGTATGGAAAACCACCGGGGTATCGCCGCGTCCGTCAAAGTCGCCATAGGGCGGATGCTCGCTGACCGAAGCCATCAGATCGCTCTTGTCATAGACCGGCAGTTTCGTGATGTCGGCCAGACCTGTGATGTCACCGGGTTCCAGCCCCTGCGCTCCCCAAAGCCGCTGGTAAAAGGGAATCTCCCACCCGCGTTTCATCAGCTTTAGAAACTGCCTGTCCTGCATCGCGTAAAGCTCGTCACGGGACATGGCGGTGTAGCGGCGGACGAACGCATCACCGACAGGATATTGGTCCAGCATCTGCTTGGCGTCGAAAGTTTCGAAATAGGTTGGAAAAGTCATTGGGGCTCCGTGGCATAAGCTAGAGGATGGTTAAATATGCGGGGGTCGCAATCGCTATTGGCCAGGCTGCGCGCGAGGTCGCGCTTGGATCTGGCCTGTGCTTCGGACATCGGCGCGGAGGGGCTGCCAAGATTGTCAGAGATTATGCGTTCAATTCTGCTGCCATCGCTCATGCTGATGGCGAGAGACTGCGGTGCCAGGGCGTTCTGGTCCGGGTTGTCGTCGATCCGCACCGTTATTTTCCGGCCAAGGGCCAGCAAATCCGGATTGGCAAACTCCAGCGGGGTGAAGCAGCGCGGATCAATGATCCGGTCCCGCAGCATCAAGGGAATCAGAAACGGCAGGCACAGCCGCGCGTAGCGGGGAGAAATGTCCGCCTTATGAGGCCGTCCCACCAGCCGGTGAATCAGTGGCGGGGCGGTGATATCAACCGATGTCACCTTGTCCGGATCGAGCGAACCGTCGCGGAGCAATTCATCGATCGCACCGAGAATACCGTGACTTGCGCGACCGGATGGAAAGGGCTTGATGCTGACTTCATCGATCAACCATCTGGATCCGATGATTTCGCCATAGCGGGAAAGTTCGCCCGGTTCGAGCAGACTGAAATAGCCGAATGGCCCTTCCAGCGCGTCATGCGGACCGTCCATTCCCGATTTGACCAGATCGACCGCGCAAATGGCCGCACGGGATGCATTGGCAATTTGCAATGGCAGGGCGATCGAGGCCTCGACATGCGCCTGCATCGTTCCCGAAGCCTGCGAATAGGCAAGTCCGAGAATATCGGGAAACTTGTTCGCCGCAATGCTTTCCAGTCGCGCCACGGCCAGCGCGGCACCGATGACTCCCGCGGTCGCCGGGCGAAAAAACCGCATGCCACCGGTCGCTGCAATGCCAAGGCCGCTGGCAATATCGACACCGACAGCTAGCGCAGTAAGAAAATCGTCCGGATCACAACCGCCGGCCCGATCCACGGAAGCTAGCAAAGCCGCGGTCACCACCGACATCGCGTGGACAACGGCCGGCTCGTGCACCGCATCCCATTCCAGGCAATGGATAGAAAATCCGTTGAACCAGGCCGCCGATGGCGCGGCCAGTCTTTCATCCGATCCCAGCAATCGCGCCTGCTCGCCATTGCCCCACCCGCGCACGGCGCCGAGCATGTTCAAAGCCTCCTCAGAGGTCGCGCCGGCTGCACCGCCTGCCAATGTATCGCCCAGCAAACGCAGACTATTTGCCCGGGTATTTTGCGGAAGAACATGATCCGCAACGGCAAAATCGATAATTTTCCGGGTCGCGGTCATGACAGCCAATCCGACAGCATCTTCCGGATAGCCTCAGGATCCTGACCTTTTAGCGCTAGATAGACAGCACGGTCCGCTTCCGCTTCCGGCAGGCCGCCCCATGCGATGAGCGACCACGCTTTCTCGACTATGCCCGTTTCCGAAAGCGGCCGCTCGGGGTCCCCCAGCGTGTCGGCAATCTCCACCGTCTCGCCGGCGCAGGTGATCCGCGCGCCATAATGTCCGGGATAGCGTCCGGTGATATCCGACGCCTCCGAAACCGTCACGAGGCTACGCGCATCAGCCAGCTCCGCAATGGCACCACTCTCAAAATCGGCGAGCCGCGGCGTGCCCTTGCGGGCAACCAGTGCAACCGCATGCTGGATCGAGAATTTTGCGTCAATCACGGATTGTGGATCCGGCCGGTCACAAAAGGCGATCGCATCGGCATAGGTCTCAACCAGAATATCTCCCTCCAGCGCGCCGAGCTTAGTCTTGAGTTCCAGCGCCGCATCAATCGCCGGATGGGCATGGCGACAGGCACCCCAGGGTTTGAAGCTGACCTCGTGAATCCGCCATTGCTCCGGGAAAGTCATCGGCTTGGGGTTTTCGCAGGTAGCGGCATAAAGCCCTTGCGGCCCCTCCAGAATGAAGCGCGGACCTTTTATGCCGTCCCAGGCATAACAACAGGCATTATTCCCTGTGTTATGCGCAGCAACGATATGCCATTGTTTGGTATCGCTAACTTCGTTTCGCATTTGCCATAGACCACCGGTAACAGATCCGGCCAAGCCGAACGCGGCGGTCATTGTTTCGATTTCCTGAGGAAAGTTGCCAGGTGAGTTATCATCATAAGCCCAAAAGGCTGCAACCGCTCCAAACACACCGGCGGTGGCCGTGTTGTGATAATGTCCATAATGTGCGGCATCAAAGGTTGATCCTACCGCGATAGTGGCTTCGTACCCCTTTACCGCGCGATCCAGAGTATCGTCCATGCTCTCCGGGAATGCCGACAATGCCGCTGGCCAGACAATCGGACCCGGATGCAGTATCGACATGCGATGGACATCATCCATCTCGAGTAAATTTCCGAACCAACGGCTCATGTCCAGCGGGTCTTGTTCAACATCAACTTTGTGCACTATCGTGCCAGCGATCTCGCTCCGCCGCGCGCCCGCGACGCATCCCAGCCAGTCGAGCAGATGCAATCTTGCCCGCTGTCTTGTCGCTTTGTCGACAGGTCGCATCAAATGGGTTGCGAGTTTCTCGGTCAGGCTCTCTTGCGTCATCCCGCTACCCGTCTTAAAGCGTTACCATGTCCGGACAAAAAAATATAAAATCCAAGAAAAAGAAACCGCGCTATCTCGAACTGGCGGATGAATTGCGCGAAGAAGTATTGCGCGGCGACTATTCCGACCCCGGAGACTTTCCGACCGAGTCGGTGCTGTGCAAGAAATTCGACGTTAGCCGGTTTACGGTTCGTGAAGCGCTGCGCAAACTCACCGTTGAAGGCCTGATCGCTCGCAAGCGCGGATCGGGTACCATCGTCCAGCCTGCGACAGCCCGCGCCGGTGCCTTGCACCAGCCGCTCAGCAACGTCGGCGAGATTTTGCAATATGCGCATGATACGGCGATCAGTTTCGAGAAACTGCCTGCGCAGGAAATTCCGCTCAAGATTGCCGAACAGATCGGAGTGGGCTCGAAGAAGAAATGGTTTGTATATCACGGCAAAAGACTGAAGCCGGGCCGGAAACGCCCGATTGCCGTAACCGTCGTCTGGCTGAATCCGGAGCTTGCGGGTATCATCGACAAGATTGACATCAATGGCGCCACGCTTTTTGGCCAGATCGAGGAACATGCCGGCGTCACCGTCAGCCGGGTGACCCAGGATATTCAGGCGATTGCCGCACCGAAAAATTTCGCGGGCGATCTCGGGCTTGAGGAGGGCGATCCGATCCTGAGAATCCTGCGCTGCTTTTTTGACGAAAATGACCGGCTGCTTGAAATTTCGGCCAGCTACCATCCTGGCGAACGTTTTGCCTATTCGATGCACATCGAGGTGGACTGAACCGCTCATTCGGACAGTTCCGGAGCATCGGATGGCTGCCATTTCTCATCCGATCTAAACCGGAAAGCGGGCGCGATCTGGTGTGAACCACCGGCTTCGACCAGCAGTCCTTTTTCCCGCACGAAATCCTGGTCCAGCGCTTCGCGAAAATCGAGAACGGGCGAGAAGGCAACATCCTTGTCGGCAAACCACGCCACCCATTGATCACGG
Organism: Sphingorhabdus sp. 109; assembly: GCF_902506555.1. Classification (GTDB taxonomy): domain Bacteria; phylum Pseudomonadota; class Alphaproteobacteria; order Sphingomonadales; family Sphingomonadaceae; genus Parasphingorhabdus. The sequence continues at coordinate 2,209,486 of NZ_LR732707.1, forward strand.
CTCTTTGTCGCAAATGTTTCACGGAGAAAGTCCGTCAGCGCCTGTTGCATTTCTCCCGCGTCCATCTCGGCCAGCGGCAGCAGGTCCGTCCGGTCGAGCGCGGTCAGCAGGCTCTTCGCAAATTTCACTTCGCGGCCACCCAGCACGACGTGCAAGCCATCAGCAGTCCGGTAGACATTGTAAAATGCAGCACCCCCGAGCGACCGCTGCGTCCGGGATGTCGGAGAGTTTCCACCTTGGATTGCCTCGCCGGCTATATGGGCGCACCATGGCAGCATCGCATCGAACATAGCAATATCGACATAGTCGCCCTTGCCGCTCTTCTCGCGGCCGATCAGCGCCATCAGCACCGCCGACAAGCCGTTCAGTCCTGCCGCCATGTCAGCGGACGGAACGCCCGGTACGACCGGCATGCCGTCCGGACCGTCATTGACCGAGAGGAAGCCCGAAAGCGCTTGCACCGCCAGGTCATGCGCCGGGTGGTGGGCCATCTCGCCTTCCTGGCCGAATGCCGAAACGGAACAATAGACAATACGCGGGTTCTTCGCCGCGACCGCATCATAATCGAACCCCAGGCGCTTCATGACACCGGGCCGGAACCCCTCGATCATTACGTCGGCATCCGCCAGCAACTGCCAGAGCCGCTCGCGACCCTCATCCGACTTCAGGTCCAGTGCCAAAGCCTGTTTGCCACGATTAAGATTGCGGAACCAGACCGACTGGCCGGCCTCGACCGGTTCCATGGCCCGGGCAGGGTCTCCGGTCGGCGGCTCGACCTTGATCACTTCTGCGCCATGGTCTGCCATCATCATGGTGAGCATCGGACCCGGCAAAAACAGCGAAAGGTCGATAACTTTTATGCCCGATAATTTACCCATCTGATCAAATCACCCCGCCGGCACGAAGTTTTGCAATGGCGTCACCATCGAAACCGATTTCGCCCAATATGGCATCGCTGTCGGCTCCTAGCAGAGGGCCGGCCTTGTTCGGCAGGCGTTTCCCGTTCATCTTGATTGGGCTGGACAGGACATCCATCGCCGGGTTGTCGGGATGATTGATGGTGTCGCGCATACCGATGGATTTGAGCCACGGATTGTCGAGTGCCTGATCGAGCTCGTAGACCGGCGCAATCGGCATATGCCCCTGCAGTTGCTCAAGCCAGTAGGCAACGGGTTTCTCGGTGAATACCGCATCCAGCAGCCCTGCAAGCTCGGCCCGATTGGCGAGGCGATTGGCCGGTGTATCAAAACGCGGATCAGCGATCAGTTCGCTTTGCCCGATGCGTTCGCACAGGATGGGCCAGAATTTCGGAATCTGCGCCATTACGAACATCCAGCCGTCGGCTGCCTTGAACATCTGGCTCGGTGTCGCCGAGGGATGAGCCCCGCGCGGCGCGCGCCCGGTGATATCGCCTTCGTTCATATACCAGAGCGCCGGATAGCTGGTCTGGTGCACCGCCGCCGACAGCAGATCTACATCGACATCGCAACCTTCTCCCGACCGCTGGGCGTCGAGCAGGGCGGCAAGCAGGCCGACCGCCATTTGCGTTCCCGACATGAAATCGACCATCGAAAGACCAAAACGCACCGGCGGTCCGTCGGGCTCGCCCGTCAGGGAGCAGAAGCCGGCTTCCGCCTGCATCAGATAATCATAGCCCGGCCATTTCGCTCGTTCATTGTCGCGACCATAGGCCGAAACATGGGCGCAAACGATGGCCGGATTGACCGCTTTCAGGGAATCATAATCGAGCCCGATTTTGCCTGGCACGTCGCCGCGCAAATTATTCGCGACGACGTGCGCATCCTTGACCAGCCGGCGCAGGATTTCGATACCTTCATCGGTGCGAAGGTCCAGAGTCAAGGAGCGCTTGTTGAGATTGAAGCTCTGGAAATAAAGACTCTCCTGTTCGCGCAGCCAGTGCGGTCCGACATGCCGCGCCGTATCGCCACCCTTCGGTGGTTCGATCTTGATGACATCGGCACCCAGCTGGGCGAGGAACATCGTGCCATAAGGCCCAGCCCCATATTGTTCGGCAGACAGAATGCGGAAGCCCTTGAGAGGTTGTTTTACGCTCATGATGAAGTGATGTCCCGGCGACCGCCCGGATCTCCTGAAGTTTGCAAAGACAGGTAATAAAATTCCGGCTTTCCCGATCCCATCAGGCCGGATTCCTTTTCACCCATTGTTTCGAGATGATCATGCGCTGCATTTCATTGGTTCCCTCGCCAATACACATCAGGATGGAATCCCGATAATAACGCTCAATGTCATATTCTTTCGAATAGCCATAGCCACCATGGATCCGCAGCCCTTCCTCCGAATTGCGCACGGCTGCTTCGGAAGCGAAATATTTGGCCATGCCGGCTTCCATGTCGCAGCGCTCGCCACGATCATAAATTTCCGCGGCATCCAAAGTCAGCAGCCGGGCGGCGCGAGCCCGGGTGACCATCTCGCCCAGTTTCAGCTGGATCGCCTGATGCTCGCAGATCGGCTTGCCCATGGTTTCGCGCAACTGTGCATATTCTGTTGCCAGCCGCAATGCACCATCGGCCAGTCCGACGCCCCGCGCAGCCACGTTGATCCGGCCAAGCTCGAGACCACCGGTGGCCTGGAAAAAACCATGGCCTTCAACACCGCCGATTAGATTTTCTGCGGGGATACGATAATTATCGAACGTCAGCTCTGCGCTGTCGATCGACTTGTAGCCCAGCTTGTCGAATTTCTTGCCGACGCCAAAACCTTGCCCCTTGGGCGCGATCATCAGGCTCATTCCCTTGTAGCGCGGATCGGCCTTGGGATCGGTCTTCACCAGCAATGCGAAACACTCGCCTTTGATGCCGTTGGAAATCCAGGTCTTGGTGCCGTTGATCACATAATCATCGCCATCACGGGTTGCCACGGTGCGGATCGCCTGCAAGTCAGTGCCGGCATTGGGTTCCGTCAGCGCCAGTCCGCCGCGAATTTCGCCGCTGGCAAATTTGGGCAGCCATTTCGCTTTCTGCTCCCCGGTTCCGAAACGTTCGACCGCGGCCGCCATGATCAGATGGGAATTGACGATTCCGGTGATCGCCATCCAGTAGGAGGAAATATAGGCGATGATCTTGGCGTAGGTGGTCGCGGGCAGACCAAGGCCGCCATATTCCTCGCCGATGGTCGCACCGAAAAGCCCCATTTCTGCCATTTGTGCAACGAGCTTTTCGGGCCAGATATCACCGTGGTCATGCTCCATCACCACGGGTTTGACTTCGCCTTCGACCCATTTCTCGATCGCGTCCATGAAGGCGCGTTCGTCGTCGGGATCGATCGTGCGGATTTGATTCATCTTTGCGGCATTGGCCATTTTCATATTCCTTATTCGCGAAATCTAGTCGTCAGCGCCGCCGAAGCCACGTTTCCAGATCAACATAGTCCGCTCGAATGTGCACACGATCTTGTCATCCTGGTTTTTGCCGATCGTCTTCACCGTGACGATGCCCTGCTCGGGCCGGGAAGACGACTCGCGCTTGTCGAGCACTTCGCTCTCTGCATAAAGCGTATCGCCGGGAAACAGCGGATGGGTAAGGCGGATCTTGTCCCAACCAAGATTGGCAACCGCCTTTTGGCTGGTGTCCGAAACGCTCATTCCGACCATCAGTGCAACGGTCAACGGCGAGCAGACCAGCGGCTTCTTGAATTCCGTCTTCTTCGCGAATTCATAGTCAAAATGGGCCGGATGGGTGTTCATCGTCAACAAGGTGAAATGCACATTGTCGGTGTCGGTAATCGTCCGGCCGGGGCGATGCTCGTAAATGTGACCAACTTCGAAATCCTCGAAATAGCGGCCAAATGTCTCGCGGAAACGTCCGGGACTGACTTCAATAACTCCATCACGCATAATTATGGTTCCTTATTTTCAAGTTGGTCTGAGGAGACGGATGCCACGATCCGCCGATATCTTTCCATGACGGGCGCTTCCAGCATTCGGCCATTATGGCTGATTGCCCTGGCGCCGGCCTGTTCGAAGGCGGCCAACGCTTCGCGCGCTTCGGCAATTTCTGCTTCACTTGGACGCATGGCCGAATCGATCGCGGCCAGCTGCCTTGGATGTATCGCGGCTTTGGCATGGAAGCCCATGGCCTTCGCCCGGGCGCATTCCTCGGCGAGACCCGATTCGTTTGCCATGTCGATATAGGGGACATCAATCGCTACTACCCGTGCCGAAGCGCAGCACATGATGAAGGCTCCTCTCGCGGCGAACAACGGCTCCCATTCAAGCTTCGTCCCCAGCTCTGCAGAGAAATCACCCCCGCCAAACATCATTGCGGTCACCCCTTTGGACGCCGCTATGGCATCGCCGGCACGCAATCCTTTGACCGTTTCAATCAGCGGAATCAGTCCTTCGACCCGGTCGCCGATAATATTCCATACGATTTCGACCTCGGCCGGACTTTCGACCATTGGCAGGAAAACAAGCGATGGCGGATGATCGGTATGGGCCAGTGCCAAAAGGTCGGCGAGACCCGCCTCGGTTCTTAATCCGTTGATTCGGACCGCCGTTTTTTTCCGCTCGATACCGGCAAGAGCTGTCAGCACAGCCTCCCTTGCTATGTCCTTTTGATCGGACGGAACCGAGTCTTCTAGGTCGATACAGATCAAATCTGCGCCGCTCGCGACCGCCTTTTCAAAACGCTCGGGGCGGTTTGCCGGGACGAAAAGAAAGTTGGTGAATGTGATAATCATGTCCAATGTTTGAAATTTCGATATTGCCCCTTCACAATTTGTCCGGACAAATCTAAAGTCAACCTGAAAGTGAAATTAAATCACCCAATTCACTTCCGGAGAACAGTCCATGAAAGCAAATTTTAAACTCGCAATCACACTGGCAATCGGTGCCGCAACCACTTTGGCAGCGCCCGCCGGGGCGCGTACGCTGGATCCCGCCAAGCCGGAAGATGCGCTTGAAATCATGAAGCGCACACAATGTGGCGAGGCCGATGGTGTGCCAGCGGTTTATTATTGGTCGGGCAAGGTCTATTCGCGCGTCAGCGGCGAACCGGACCGACATTTGTTCAATGGCGAAGGCATGAATATCCGCCAGTGTGTACGCGTCGAGGATCCCAAGCGCGGGGTTGGCTATCGTCAGGTCAGCCGCGAAGTCATGTTCTATCTCGATCCGGCAACCAACGAAGTGCTGCGAACCTGGAAAAATCCTTGGAGTGGCGAAACAGTTGATGTCATGCAGATCGCCAACGATCCCGTAAATGGCCGCCCGAGCTTTCCTTATTCCGCCGACGGAAAGCCCTTTACGATCTCGACGTTGCGGAAACAGGGAAAATGGCTTTTCCTTCCTATGGAAGTGCCACTTTTCTATCACAATGTTCTGGCGGGTGACTTTCAGGATTATGTCGGCAATAAATATCACGCGATGGAGATTTTTGACTTCGCGATGCTGGCCGACGAAATGCTCGACACCAAATATCCGACGGCCTATCCGACCATAAGCTGGGTCCGTATTTCCGACTGGATGCCCTGGATGAAAATGCGCGGGCGTCAGGGTCAAATGGTGTTCAATGCGATGGGCGCGAAGCTGAAGAAATATGATGACCTGCCAAAGGTGATCAAGGACGAGATTGCACTGAATCATCCTGAATATACCGCACCGCCGCCAGGCGACGATCCGCGTCCCAATGAAACGACCTGGACCGTATTCAAGAAAATGATCGACGCCGAACGGGCCGCAGCGGCTGACGAAAAATAATCGGCAGAAACTCTCTTTTCCCTGGAAGGCCGGTCGGCAGACCGGCCTTTTTTTTTGCCTCCGCCTTGCGGCTAATATGGCTTGATATTGCCAAGAAATGCTGTTGCCAAGAGCAGCAAATAAACGATCCAGACCCAGATACGGGTCCGGTTCATGGTCGCCAGCAAGGGAATTTCTGTCTCGTCCGAAGAGCCTTCCGCAATCAGCTTGCCAAGCTGCGGCCCCACCGGCCTGAAGGTCAGGTCGATCATGATTGCGGCGGCAAAGATCAGGCCGAACATCAAGGCCTTGGTCGCCAGCCATGCGGGAGCCAGGGGGCTGCCCAGCGCAAGGGAGACCAGCCCCAGACCGAGATAGAAGATGGTAAGACCGATGGTCAGGAGCGATTCGATCTTGCGATCGCGAGCAGCCCGATCGGTCTGGTCATGACGATGCGCGTCCCAGACCAGCCATAGCCAGCCGCCGCCAACAGCCCATGCCACGACCAACGCCCAGACGGGGAGGTCCCACCAGCCACCGGCATCGACCATGGTCAGGGTTAACGGCACCATGAGCGCCCAGGCAGAGCGCGGTACCATGTCGAGACTAACGAGCAATCGCAGCAACACCAGCCGCTGCGGCAGGTCATATTGTTCCCGCTTGCGGAAGTGCTGCCCCAACATGAAGACACCGACATCTGCCCCCAGCCAAAGAACAAACAGGATCATGTGCAGAAACACCAGAAGCTGGTAAAAACTGATGATCATGAAATCCATAATATTATTTTCCCAATCCTTTTTACCTCAAACCGGCAGGCGGATGCCGCGTTTTCGAATCAATACCTTGGCAATCTAGCCTCACCCGACAATATTATCCGGACAAATATCGCGCCCATAGTCTGGTAACCGGACCCGCCAGCGCCGCTCGAACCAAAGACGCGCGTTTCGGTTCGCCTTTTTTCTGCTGGTATAATAGACTGACAACGGTATAGTTGTCCGGACAAATTATGGGTAGTGAATTTCAATGGTAGCAACCACAGAAGAACGCAGTGAATTTGCTCTGGGCTGGAAGGTGCTGTTCGCCAGTGTGCTGGGCGTTGCTTGCGGCGCTTCCCCGATTCCCTTCAACGTCATCGGTTTCACGGTAGAACCATTGATCAGCGAGTTCGGCTGGACTCGCACCCAGATTCTCATGCCGATCACTATTTTCGGTATCATCGCATCGCTGCTGGCACCATTTTTCGGCTCTCTGGCAGACAAATATGGGGTCCGAAAAGTCGCGCTTTATTCACTCCTGGCCTTTGGAATATCCTTCGGAATGATTGCGCTCACCCCAGCAGCGAAAGTAGCCTCCACGCTATATATCTATTATGCCTTGTGGGTACTGGTTGGCCTGGTCGGTATCGGTTCGACGCCAGTGAGCTGGAGTCGTGCGATCAATCTGTGGTTTTACAGGCATCGCGGTCTTGCTCTGGGAATTCTGTTGATGGGAACGAGCCTCGCGGCGATTGTTGTGCCCAAGTTAGCGGTCTGGGGAATCGAAAATTATGGCTGGCGGTCGATGTTTGCGATTATCGCTATCCTGCCATTGTTCATCGCCCTGCCGCTGGGATATTTTCTGTTTCGCGAACCGCGCACAGACGAACGCCCGCAAGCCATTACCAGCGCCACCGGACATCTGACCGGCGTAACGCTCGGCAGCGCGCTGAAGGATTATCGCTTCTGGCTGATTTGGGTGTCGATCGCGATCATCGCGACTGCTTTTGGCGGAGCTTTTATCAACATGCCGGCGATGTTGTCGGATCGCGGACTGGAAGCGCAAACCGCAGCATCGGTGATGGGCGTGCTCGGAATCGGAATTCTGACGGGACGCATCATCACCGGAGCGCTGCTCGACCGATTCTGGGCAGGGTTTGTCGCCTTTCCGCTGCTCTGCCTGCCGGCGATTTCCTGCTATATATTGCTAGGCGGAAGCATCACTTTTCCGATGGCTGCGCTAGCCGGCTTTCTGTTGGGCTTCGCTGCCGGCGCCGAGAGCGATCTGATCGCCTATCTCACCGGACGTTATTTTGGCATGGCCCATTATGGCAAGATTTACGGCATGCTCTATATGCCGTTCGGATTTTTCTCGGCCCTTTCGCCGATCCTATACGCCAATGTGAGGGATACGGCCGGAAGCTACGATCCGGTCCTTTCTGTGGCTGTGTTTGCTTTCGTCGCCGGCGGCAGCTTGCTGTTGTTGCTGGGTCGCTACCCCGACAACCTGCCGGAAGCATCCGTTTCTAACAAACTCGCGACGGAGGCAAGTTGATGGCAACCAAAATCCATTCTGATGCAATCGATCAGATTGCCGACACTGGCGTAACAATATTGACTGACTCCGCATCGCTCGATTTTTACGCCCATGATATCTACGAACGTGGCGCAGATCTGCTCGCAGTGGTTAGGCCCAGAAACAAGGATGAACTGGCAGCAGCTGTAGCGGCGACCACTTCGCAGGGCATCGCGGTCATTCCGCGTGGGGGCGGGATGAGCTACACCGGCGGTTACATATCCAGCCAGCCGGGAGCCGTACTGTTCGATTTTGCCGAGATGAACCGGGTTCTCGAGATTGACGAGACCGACCGGACGGTGACCGTCGAAGCGGGCTGCACCTGGGCGGAATTATACAAAGCTTTGCAACCAAAGGGATTGCGCACTCCTTTCTGGGGAACTTTGTCCGGCCTCAAGGCCAGCATTGGCGGCGGAATGAGTCAGAATGGCATATTCTGGGGATCGGGCCGCTACGGCACTGCGGCACAAAGCTGTGTTGCGATGGAAATGGTGCTGGCCGACGGAACGATCATGTGTACCGGCGCAAAATTCAGCCGGCCTTATGGCCCCGATCTGACGGGCATTTTTCTGGCTGACACAGGCGCTCTGGGAATGAAAGCGACAATCACGTTACGTCTGATCCCGGAAGCGGAAGCCCATGGCTACGCAAGCTTCAGTTTTGAAAATCACGCCCATACGCTCGCTGCCATGGCCGAAATCGAGCGCGCCGGCGTCTCTACCGAATGTTTCGGATTCGATCCCAGCCTCAACGCCATTCGCATGAAACGCGACAGTCTGGCCAGCGATGCCAAGGCACTGGGCAAGATGATGAAGAAGCAGGGTTCGGTCTGGGGCGCGATCAAGGAAGGCGCAAAGGTTGTCGCGGCAGGACGAGACTTCATGGACGAAGCCAAATTCTCGTTGCACGTATTGACCGAAGCGCGTTTGCAAGCAGCGGCCGATGATGATCTTGAGCGCGCTCGCACGATAGCTTTGGCCCATGGCGCAACCGAAACCGAAAACACAATTCCCAAGATCATCCGCGCAAACCCATTCGGACCGCTCAATTCGATGCTCGGCCCCGAAGGACAGAGATGGGCTCCGATCCACGGTTTGCTGCCGCACTCCGGGGCAGTTGCCTGCTATGATGCAATCAATGCGCTTTTTGCCCGTCACAAGAAAGAAATGGACGGACTTGGTATTTTCCCCGGCACCCTGATTTCGGCAGTGGGCGGATCGGGAACGATCATAGAACCTTGCCTGTACTGGCCCGATGCTCCAAATCCGCTGCACCGCGATACGGTGGAAGACAACCATTTAGCGAAATTGCCGGAACTGGAAGCCAATCCAGATGCCTGGGCATTCACCCAGCGGATGAAGCAGGCATTGGTCGATCTTTTCTACGATCACGGCGCGGTTCACTTCCAGATCGGCCGGACCTACCGCTATCGGGACAGTCTTGATCCGGCTGCCGATGCCTTGCTCGTCGATCTCAAGAAATCCCTCGATCCCCGCGGTCTGATGAACCCGGGATCGCTGGGTCTCTAGGGGCGATGGATTTAGACCGCAGACTGGTTCTGGCAGCGGGGATATGGGCGTCCGCTCCAGCCAGACTGTTGGCGAGTGAACGAAAGAATGACAGTGAAAAAGATATGACAGATATGAAAACCTATGCCGCCGTCGCCATGCAGCTTGCTGCACGATCCGTGGAAAAGGCACCCGACAAGACAGCAGCGCGCGCACAGATGATGGCGATGATAGCGGAAATTGAAAGCAAGATCCGTTCCGCGACGATTTTCATCCAGCAATATGCCGGCAGCCCGGTCAAACTCGCCGTATTGCCGGAATATTTGCTGACCAGCTATCCCGGGCGCATTTCGATTCCCGATTTTGCCGACAAGGCAGCGCTGGAAGTAGACGGGCCGGAATATGAAGCGCTCGGTGCGATGGCCCAGCGATTGCAAATGTTCATTGCAGGAAATGCCTATGAAGTGGACAGGAATTTTCCCGGTATCTACTTTCAGGCCAGCTTCATAATAGCGCCATCCGGAGATGTGGTATTGCGCTACCGCCGCCTGAATTCCATGTTCGCTCCTACCCCGCATGATGTGTGGTCGAAATATCTCGATATTTATGGACTGGACGGCGTATTCCCGGTCGCCAGAACCGAAATCGGCAATCTGGCCGCCATCGCTTCTGAGGAAATTCTCTATCCGGAAATTGCCCGTGCGCACGCGTTGCGCGGAGCGGAAATCTTCGTCCACAGCAGCTCGGAAATCGGCTCGCCGCTCGACACGCCCAAGGATATCGGCAAGCGGGCAAGAGCGCAGGAGAATATGGCCTATGTGATTTCGGCCAATACCGCGGGGATAGAAAATACCACGCTTCCCCTCGCGTCGGCCGACGGCAATAGCATGGTCGTGGACTATAAAGGCAGAATACTCTCCGAATCCAACAGCGGCGAGACCTTTACCGCTTTCGCCGACATTGATCTCGGCGCCCTGCGCGCTGCACGCCGCAAGCCGGCAATGACCAATTTTCTCGCTCGCCAGAGGCTGGAGCTCTTTGCTGCAACTTATGGAGAAATACGGATACAAGGCGCAAATGGTCTGATGAAAGACGGAAATGCGCAAATTCCTGACCGCGACTATTTTCTGCGGGCCCAGGAAGAGGTGATTGAACGCATGATCAAGGATGACCTGATATGAGTGATGACAGCAAGCTCGATGTAGCCCCTCCCTATAACGCTGTAGCGCGACATGGAGTGTCGCCGATAGCATCACATGATGAAAGTGCGCGTTTTGATTTTCTCGCCAATTTCAACAAATTCATGTCCGGTGCGCTCTCGCCCGGCAACAAGCTCGCTTATGACCTCCGCGTGTTGCCAAAGTTCGAGAAGGAGCAAGGCCGCGAGCCGAAAGACCGGTTTGAGATCCGGCGTGCGATGAATGAAGACCCGTTCCATCAATTCTGGTCTGCCCTGAAACGGAATTCCATGGAGATGCGCCAGCAAAACGGGCGGGCAATGGTTTTGCGCCAGATCGACGAGCTCAACGCAAAGGCGCGGCAGTATAACGAAGGCCGCGAGACGCTGGAGCTACATCCCGAAATCGAGGTTCCCCGCTATCAGAGAGCGGTCGACATCCATTGCATGCCCGGCAGCTATCATGGCGAAGAGCATCCCGGAGATATTTCCGCGGGTGCAAACTATGATTGCGGAATTTTTGCCACCACCGCGGGTGGCCTCGGAGCGCTCTCCGATGGCGGCGGGCAGGCATTGGTCGAGTGGATCAGGAAGACCCGTCCGGGCTGGGAGCCACGCCGCATGCTCGATATCGGCTGCACCGTCGGTCATAATATCGTGCCGCTAGCGCTGGCATTCCCGAACTGCGAATTTATTGCGATCGATACCGCCGCACCGATTCTGCGCTACGCGCATGCACGGGCCCAATCTCTGGGCGCGACCAACATCAGATTCATCCAGGCAAACGCCGAAGATCTGTCGCGCTGGGACGACGAAACGTTTGATTGGGTACAGACAACGATGTTCCTGCACGAAACCAGCGGCAAATCACTCCCGAGAATACTCTCCGAAGGCTATCGTGTGCTCGCCGACGACGGGTTGATGCTGCATCTCGAACAGCCGGAATATCATGAAGGCATGCCGTTGTTCGAGCAATTCCTGCGCGACTGGGATGCGTTCAACAATAACGAACCCTTTTGGTCATCGATGCATTCGCTCGACATGAAGGAGGAAATGGTTGCTGCAGGTTTCAGTGCCGGGGAACTATTCGAAACCGGTGTGCGCGCCGTTGTTGACCGGGACATTTTTCCTGAAGCACCTACCGGTGAAGACGAGGACCACGGCCGTGCTGCCTACTGGCATGCCTATGGGGCCTGGAAAAATTCAAACGAAATGCAGGAGGCAGCAGAGTGAGCGACGCAGCATTTGACTGGATGGCGGCAGCCAACAAAAAGGCCAAGGGCAAGCGACCTGAATATTTTGCGAACCCCGAAGACGACAGAATGCTGTCAATCCTGATGGCGGTGGTCGGTGAGGTTTCGGTGCTGCGCGAACGGATGGACACGGTCGAACGGTTGCTGGAAACCAAGGGCGCGATTTCGCGGGACGATATCGAAAACTATGTCCCAGACAAGCAGGCCGCCTATGAGCGCGGCGCGATGATCCGCGAATATATTTACCGTGTCATGCGCGGCCCGCACCAGATGGTAGATGAGCTGCGGCAGGCCGAGCCGCCGGTGGAAGACATCAGCCGGGAACTCAGGAGAATCTGAGCGCCCGGCGATCTTCTAGAAGGGCTTTACGGCTCCGAGGAAGCATACACCGGAAATTGTAATCCAGTAGATATAGGCGGAAATACGCGCTTGGGCGATTTCTCTTTCGAGTGCAGCTTCCTCCACCGCATCTGGACCTTGGGCCAATATCCGGAACCGTTCTGTCCAGCGCCGCATGACGAGCCGCAGGAACAGACCTATACAGAGTGCGAAGGCATAAAGTGCCATTTTGGCCGGATACCAGTGGTTTCCTTCACCCGATTCAATCGGTCCAGCGCCTTGGAAGGCCATGAACGAAACGACGAACAACCCGAGGATCAAGGGATAGCGCAATTTTTCCTCGAGCATGGTAACGGTGATCCCGATATCGGTCTCGCGCTTGATAAATGCCGTCCAGGTCATCGCCAGCCAGATCGCAAAGAACAACCACATCCACCAGATACCGGCACCTTCAAGCAGGGGTACAAAGCCATAAAGCTTGCCCATGTGAAGACCCAGCGGAAGCAACAGGACAATGCCGGTGCGCGCCAATATGTCGATGCGGTAGGCGGTTTCCATGTGCCGCTTGCGCTCTTCGAGAGAAAGATTGCGGTTTGTGACGTTATAGCTGGTCTGGAACACACCCCATTCCCCGCCGAGCCAATATACCATCGCCAGAATATGTACCCAGCGTAAAATGCTCAGTTCATTCACGGTCAGAAATTCCATAGCCTGCGCCCCCAATCTGTCGCTCAAAAGGATTTGGTAATTTGTCCGGACAAATTCCTCTTGGCAAGCGAATAATCGGCTGGCATGACAAAAACAAGGAGAAATTGTTATGAAGCATCGCATCATCGAAGGGCGCCTCGAATATACCTCGCGCAAACCGGAAATGCAGGGCCAGAACCGTGGCTTTGAGACATTCATGTTCACGCGCCATGGGGACGGCAAGGTGACGATGCGCGCACATTGCGAAATTTACGAACCGGAGCCGACGGTCATGCGCGACATCATCTATGCGCTCGATGAAAAGGACCAGCCGATGGACCTGCATGTCCGGCTGACGGTCGGCGATGCTTTCATGGGGTCCGGCTGGATGCGTTTTGATGGCAGCCATATCGAGATGGAAAGTTACGGCCCCTCGATCGGTCGCCTCTCGCAGCGGGTGGAAGCGCAGCTGCCGCTAACCGGCTTTGGCACCCATCCCATCGTTTCCGACGGCTATATGCTTGCCCTTCAGGACTGGGAGACGCAGGATAAGCGACTGCTCAATTGTTATTTACCCTCCCCCGATCATCGCGGCGCAACGCCGCCGCAAATCGCGCAGGTGAAGATCGGTGCCGTCTATCTGGGCAAGGAAGAAGTGACGGTGGCAGCCGGAACCTTTGCCTGCAAGCATCTGCAATTTGTCGATGATGCCAGTATCGTTCCGGGAACGGGCGGCATGGCCGGCGAACACCCGCCCTACGACGTCTGGATCACCGACGACGAGGATGGCATCTTTGTCCAGGGCGGGGTCGGCGGCTATATGATGACCTGGTATGAACTGGTGGATCTGAAGCGCTGAACAGCGACCTCGCGAGAGATTATATTCTGCCGGTTCCTCATCATCACCGGACAAGACCTGATGCCTTTGCTCCCGTCCCGCCACCGCAACCGGGCGATCAGTCCATGCGGATCAGAATTTTGCCGAAATGCGAACCGCTTTCCAGATGATGGAATGCGTCCGGCGCATCACCGAAGGAGAATTTCCTGTCCACGGGATTGCGAATGCCATGTTTCGCGACAACGGCCACCGCTGCGGCCGTCATCGCCCGGCTGCCAGAAGCGAGTCCCTTGATCGTTATATTCTTGCCGATCATTGCGCCCTGACTGGCGCTGGCGGTAGCCTGCGGTGTACCAGACAGGGCGCCCAACGTGCCGATACGACCATTGACCGCCGTAGCTGCCACCGTCTCGCCCAGGGCCGGAAAGCCCAGCGTGTCGACGACGACGTCGGCACCACGGCCTTCGGTCTGTTCGAGCATTGCGGCTGCCCAGTCCGGTCGATCGCGATAGTTGATGACATAGTCGGCCCCCATTTCCTTCGCCCGCGCCAGTTTTTCCTCACTGGATGATGTGATCGCGAATTCGGCACCGAGAGCCTTTGCCAGCTGCAGTGCAAAAATCGACACGCCGCCCGTCCCCTGGGCGAGCACCAGCTCTCCCGGTTCGACCGCACCGAATGCCACCATCGCGTGCCACACCGTGCCCGCGACAACCGCCAGTGACGCGGCCGTCTGCTCGTCGACCTCCGTGGGCAATCTTATCGCCGCACTGGCTGGCAGGGTTATTTTCTCGGCCAGCCAGCCATCGGCAGTGACGCCCAGATCGGCCGCAAAAATAGCATAATTATAGGGACCGTCGATCCAGTTGACGAAATGCGGCGCAATCACCCTATCACCGACCTGAAATTGTGAAACATCTTCCCCAACGGCTTCGACCACGCCCACACCGTCGGACAGGGGGATGCGATGCGGAGGCAGATCTCTGCCATAGTCGCCACGTAACACCATGAGATCGCGGTGATTGAGACCCGTTGCTGTCACCCGGAGACATATTTCGCCAAGGCCGGCTACCGGGTCGGTCCGCTCCGCCATACGCAATCCTTCAATCCCGGTGCGCCCGCCAATTTCCCAAACCTTCATAAATCATGCTCCTTTGCGCAAAGCCGCAAACTTATCCTCGGAAAAATCCTGAATTCGCGCCGGCTCCGCCGTCTGGCGCATGAACGCCTGTTTACGGAAAAAGCGGGTGATCCCGCTTTCCCCCATGCGCGAGGGGCCCATACCCGACATCTTGAAACTCGAATTCTCGGCATCCCAGACCATCGCGGTCATGGAACCGTCGTTAATCGAAATGGCGCCCGCTTCCAGCCGTGCGCCGACTTTTTCGGCCTCTTCGGCTGTTCCCGCCAGCACAGCGGCGGACAGTCCATAGATAGAATCATTGGCCTGCGCGATCGCGTTGCCGACGTCATCAAACGGGATCACCGGTAACACGGGTCCGAAACTCTCGTCACGGACAACGGCCATGTCTGGCGTGACATCTGCGAGCACGGTCGGACGCAAATAGGTCCCGCCGCCCAGTATTTCCACTGTTCCGCCGGTCAATATCCGCGCACCTTTTGATTCCGCTTCGGCGAGTTGCTCGGCAATCTTCTGCCCTTGCGGCGCAAATATGAACGGTCCGATTTCACCCTGATTTATATCGGGATAGTTGAGCCGCACCTTTTCTGCTTCCGCGACCAGCGTTTCGAGAAACTTGTCATAGATCGGCCGTGCAATATAGAGCCGTTCGATCGACTGGCAGGCCTGCCCCGTCGCCAATATGCTTGCCCGCAACGCGGTTTTCGCTGCCTCGACAGGATCTGCACTGGCCAGAATGAGCATCGGATCCTTGCCGCCCAGTTCGAGATTGGCGGGGATAAAAGCTTCGGCCGCCGCCACGGCGACTTTCCGGCCAGTTGCTACAGAGCCGGTAAAGCACACATAATCGACATTGGCGACCAGCGCCTGTCCTGTTGCGGCGTCGCCAACGATGATTTCCAGTATCTTCGCTAGTTCGGGCACCTCGGCAATGCTTGCCTTGAGCGGTTCGACAAATCGTGGAGTGATTTCGGACGGTTTTATGAGCGCCGCACAGCCCGCAAAGAGCGCCGGTATGGCATCGATGGTGCTGAGCGTCATCGGGAAGTTCCAGGGTGCGATTGCCCCGAACAGCGGAAAAGGAACCAGCCGTGTGCTGTTGACGATTGTCGGATTGGATGATGGAACATCCATCGGAGAATGATTAGCGATTATATCGGGAGCTTGTGCCGCCCAGCGCCGGATGGTGCCCGGCACACCGCCGACCTCCATCGCAGATATTCCGGCCCTGCCGGTATCGATTGTCAGCTGCTCAATGATTGCGCCTGCATGTTTCTCGATCGCATCGGCCCAGCGCAGCATGATCGCGCTGCGTTCGGCAATCGGCATAGCGGCCCATGCAGGCTGATTAGTGCGGAGGCGAGCTGCTGCGGCAGCCACGTCCTGAGCATCCATCGGCTGGATTTGATAGTCCAGCTCACCGGTGCGGGGGTTTCGTATTTTCATTGTTGTGCGTCCCAATTGTCAATTATCGTGTCGCCGCGGGAAAACCCGATGTCCGGGCGCTCGGCAAAGTCTGCAATCAATCTTTCGAACGCGGCAATGCGGTAGGGCAATCCCATGATATAGGGGGTCAGATGCATCGGCATCATCCGGCCGCCAGACGTTTCCGCTTCGCCGATCAGCCAGTTGGCCGCATCGGTCATCTGTTGTGTATAGCTGTCGACGGATTGTTGCTGGACGTTGATGATCTGGCGATCGGACAGTTCATGGTTGAGCGGCAGATTGGTAATCGGGCCCGCTTCGGTTTGGAAAGCGTAAGGCAATTCATCATTCACCCAGTCGCACATGTAATCGACGCCCGCTTCTACCAGCAGCCTCGCGGTATGGAAACTCTGCGACCGTGCAATCGAAA
Organism: Sphingorhabdus sp. 109; assembly: GCF_902506555.1. Taxonomy (GTDB): domain Bacteria; phylum Pseudomonadota; class Alphaproteobacteria; order Sphingomonadales; family Sphingomonadaceae; genus Parasphingorhabdus. Next base: position 2,226,331 of record NZ_LR732707.1, read on the forward strand.
GCCAGCCACGCGGACGCGTTCCGGTGGCTTTTTCCAGTGCGTCGAGCGAGCGAATGATCAGGATACGTTCTTCTGCCACATCCATGCCGCTAGCGATGGTACCGTTCATATCGGTACTGTGCGCGATAATCTCATGCCCGCCGGCCACGATATCCCTGATGAGCTCGGGATAGCGTTCGGCAATGACACTGTTGATTGCAACGGATATCCGCGCCCCGACCTTTTCAAATGCTCCGAGCAGCCGGTAGATGCCGATGCGCGTACCATATTCCCGCGCGGTATAGTGCCGATAGTCGGGATAGGCGGTCTGCATATGCCCCGGCGCCCGGAACGGATCGTCACTCGGAACCATCGGAAAATATTCAAGACTGATGACCGGCCAGACCAGCAGTTTCTTGGCATCCGGCCATTGCAGCGGTTTGCGCTCGAAAAAATTTGAATAGGGATAATAGTCATGGTCCATCCCGCGACGGCGTTTGGGATATTCCAGATATGCTGGATCGAGGCTCATGCTATCTGCTCCCGGAAACGGTCAACGATATCGCCTGCTCTCGTTATCCAGGCCCGGCCATCCGCGGCAATATGTTCGAGCACGGATTCAAACGCCCCTATGCGGTGGGGCTGCCCGATCAGATAGCTGTGCAGCGGAATGCACATGACCGTTCCCGACTGCTCCCCGTCATCGGCCAGCCGGTCATATTGACGGATCAGCGTATCTGCATATTCGCGCGGTGACATGTTATATATGAAGAAGCCATAATGGTCATTGACTTCCAGACTATAGGGAATGGCGGTCAGGTTGCCCGACTTCACCTTCACATCGGTCGGCTGATCGTCGTGATAGAGATCGCAGGTATAGTCGAGTCCATATTCGGCGATCAGGTCGAGCGTGCGCGGGGTATGGGTTAGCGCCGGCGCCAGCCAGCCCCTGATCCGCTGACCGGTTGCGCGTTCTACCGTTGCTATACTGTCCTCGATAATTGCGCGTTCCTGCGCTTCGTCCATACCGTAGCTGTAACGGGTGTTGTAAATGCCATGGCTGAAAAACTCCCAGCCGCGCTGGCGGGCATCCTCCACGACTTCCGGGATATGATCGCAAAGCGCCACCGAAAGACTGACCGATCCGGGAAACCCGTGTTTTGTCATCATCTCGGCCATACGCCAGTGCGACACGCGGTTCGCATGGTCGCGGTGGGCGTAGCCAACCACATCGGGATGTGGCTTGGCCCAGCTTTTGCGGTGCGGGTTGACCGCCGGATCCAGCTCGTAAAATTCCAGATTGGGCGCCACCCATACCGCACAGGTTTTGCCATCCGGCCATTCAATCGCCGGCCGGTTCCGGTAGGGTAGATAATCGTAGAGGCCGGGATCGGCTTTTTGTGCGTTGCTCATCGTCCCTCCAGCCAGTCGATCACCGTCTGCACCGGCTCAACATCGGCATATTTGACCTGCAAATCGGTGAGATTGGCGAAATGGTAGCTTTCGTGTTTGTCCGCGCAGGTTTCGATCGGCACGATTGTGCGGTAGCCATGGCTAAGCGCGTCCACCGCCGTTGCCCGGACGCACCCCGACGTGGAACCGCCAGTGACCACAACGGTATCGACCTTGTGCCAGACAAGATAGCTCGCCAGCGGCGTTTCGAAAAAGGCGCTTGGCATCCGCTTGGTATATTGCAGATCATCGGCACCGACGTCGCAACGCGGATCCAGCTTGTGCCGCTCGCTGTCATATTTGATATTTTGCAGCGAGTCTTCGGTATCGGTGCGCGTTCCCCAAATACCGGCATCTGCAGCATCATCCTTATAGGCCACCCGACTCCAGATCACCGGCATGCCCTTCGCCCGCGCGCCAGCCGAGATCTGATTGATATAATCGATCTGCTTCGGATCGGTTTCGTAGGCAGTCTTGAACATGTCAGTGCGGGTATAAGCCTGTTGCACATCGACATTCACGATCGCCAGCTTTTCGCCGAAACCAAATTTCTTGCGTGCCGGGTTGGCGATGAGTTCCTCGAAAATTTCTCTCGCTGTGCGACCATCTTCGACCATTTTTGTACCAATAAGCGTCATTGTCTTTCTACTCCAGGATCGGAAAAAGCATCTTAATCAGAAGAAAAAGCTTGTCGAGACATATTTGTCCGGACAAATTAGGATTTATGATCACACGCCATTTTATAGACGTCGTAACCAACGGCACCAAACGTCGCGTTCATTATCGCGTGGCAGGTGTTGGGCCACCAATGCTCATGGTACATCAGAGCCCCCGCAGCTCGAAAGAATATGAGCCCCTGATGCAGAAATGGGCAAGTCATTTCACCTGTATCGCGCCTGACACGCCGGGTTTCGGGCAATCCGATTCTCTGCATGGCCGTCCTGAAATCGATGAATATGCGGATGCGCTGGTGGAATTTCTCGACACGCTGGGCGTAAAAAAATGTGCCGCATACGGCTTCCACAGCGGCGGGATCATCCTCGTATCGGCCCTGAAACGTCATGCGAATCGCTTCACGACACTGGCAATTGGCGGCTATGCGATCTGGACGCCTGAAGAGCAGAAACTGTTCGGCGAGAAATATCTACCGGAGTTTCATCCATCAAAATATGGCGAACATCTGATCTGGCTGTGGAACCGGATTTTGGAACAGACCTGGTTTTTCCCGTGGTTTGCCGCGGACGACAAACACCGGCTTTCGGTTGCCAATGATGACCCACAGCGAATCGATCTGATCGTTCGGGAAATGCTCTACGCGGGCAACGCCTATCAGGCTGGCTATGGTGCCGTCCTGCGCGCAGCAAACGACATACCCGCGGTCAATGCGGATATGCCGCCATGCCTGATCAGCGCCTATGACGGCGACCCGCTACAAGCACATCTCGACCGCCTCGGCACCATGCCTTCGTCATGGTCCACCCGCAAGTTTGCCACGCCGGAGGAACATCAGACGGCCAGTCTGGCGCATTTGCGGCAAAGCGAAACACCGGAAGCCGCGCATCTGAACGAGACGCAGGACGAAGGCTTCATTCATATCGAGACAAAATTGTTCAACGGGCTGGTGCATTGGCACGGTGACCGCGGTGCAGATCGGCTCCAGTTGCACGCTCCCGGTCAGGATAGTGGCTGCAATAACGAGGATGGCCGAGCCATCCATATCGACCTGCCGGGGCACGGGCTGTCGGATGACTGGATGGATGATGCGCCAACGGACTGGCAATCGTGGCAGGCCGTTGTCAATGCTTGCTTGTGCCATTTCGATGCGTCGGAAAGCATTTTTCCGGCATTGCCGAAAGGCGATCCCGAGAAACTTTACCCGGACCTGTCGCCAGATCGATTTGGCAATTATCTGACCATCGCCTGGCAGATTGCGCGCGCGCGCAGGCTGTTTGAACCCTGGTATGAAGCCAATGCCGCTCATGCGATTTCCTTTGCTCCGGAAAGTCTGGCACCGGATCAACTGGCGCTAGACCATCTGGCGCTGCTGAACGCTCGCTCGGCCAAAGCCTATCATCTGGCGCTGGAGAGTCGATCATGACCGGCGAACGAACCCTGTTTGACAAGCTGTGGGACAGCCATGTGGTCGCCGAATTGCCCGGAGGGAGCGCGCTTGTCGCGATCGACCGGGTGTTTTTGCATGAGCGGACAGGTGCCGCTGCACTGAATTCCTTGGCTGAGGCGGGACGCAAAGTGGCCGATCCATCCCGGGTTTTCGCTGTCACCGATCATATCGTTGATACCCGGCCGGGGCGGACGGACCAGACGCTTATGCCCGGGGGGCAGGCCTTTATCACAGAGACAAGAGCGGCGGCCAAGGCTGCGGGGATCACGCTGTTTGACGTGAATGATCCCGATCAGGGGATTGTCCATGTGATCTCTCCGGAGCTCGGTATTGTTCTGCCGGGCTGCACCCTGATCGCACCGGACAGCCATACCTGCACGCAAGGGGCCTTTGGCGCACTGGCGTGGGGCATCGGGTCGTCGGAGGCGGAACATGCCATGGCAACCGGCACTTTGCGGTTGAGCAAGCCAAAGGCAATGCGGGTCAGATTTACCGGGCGGTTGAACAAAGGCATCACGCCCAAAGACATGATATTGACGCTGCTGGCGCAATATGGCGCTGCGGGCGGCAAGGGCCATGCTGTGGAGTTTGCCGGCGAAGCGGTTTTGGCGCTCGATATGGAAGGGCGGATGACTCTCTGCAATATGGCAACCGAATTTTCTGCGATGTCCGGCTTCATCGCGCCAGACCAGCAAACGTTCGATTATCTCGAAGGCCGCCGCTACGCCCCCGAAGGCACACAATGGCGACAGGCCTTGGCAAGCTGGCAGGAGCTGGGCAGCGATGCCGGCGCAGTCTTCGATCAGGAGATCGAAATTGACGCGAGCTCTATCACGCCGATGGTCAGCTGGGGAACCAATCCAGGCCAAACCATTGGCATAGATGCTGTGGTTCCCGATGATGCCGAAGCAGCGCCGCTCGACTATATCGGTCTTGCCAGAGGCCAAGCAATCAAGGGCGTGCCCATCGACGCTGCTTTTATCGGCAGTTGCACCAACAGCCGCCTGTCCGACTTGCGCCGCGCTGCAGCCCTATTGCAGGGACGGGAAATTGCCGATGGGGTTAAAGCGATTTGCGTTCCGGGATCTTCCAGGGTCAAACGCGAAGCGGAAGCGGAAGGCTTGGACCTGATATTCGAGAATGCCGGATTTGAATGGCGCGAAAGCGGCTGTTCCATGTGCTTTTATGCGGGCGGCGAAAGTTTTGCCGCGGGATCGCGGGTGATCTCGACGACCAACCGCAATTTCGAAAGCCGGCAGGGGCCGAATGTCAGAACCCATATCGCCAGTCCCGAAACGGTGGTTGCGAGCGCTATCGCCGGCATGATTGCGGATCCGGGGGAACTGATCTGATGGCCGAACCTTTCACTATCCTGACTTCCCTGCCGATGCCGCTGATCCGCGACAATATCGACACCGATCAGATCATTCCCTCCCGCGAGATGAAAAGCACCGGCAAGACCAGTCTGGCCGACGGACTATTTGCCGGCTGGCGCTACAAGGAGATCGGCGGGCGCGAGCCCGATCCCGAATTCGTCATGAATGATCCGGCCTATGCCGATAGCACAGTCATCTTGGGCGGCGCCAATTTCGGTTCTGGATCGAGCCGCGAACACGCCGTCTGGGCGCTCGCCGAATATGGCTTCCGCGCGGTGATTGCGCAAAGTTTCGCCCCTATTTTCGCTGGAAACTGCGTGCGCAACGGCATATTGCCGGCGATGCTGGATTCCGCTGCTATAACAGCCGTTGAACGGTCAGGTGCGCCGGTCACCATCGATCTGCAAGCCCGGACCATCAGCATTGCCAGCGGCCAGAGCTGGACCTTCCCGATCGAGGAAGAAGCCAAGGCTATGTTGCTGGAAGGGCTGGACGCGATCGATCTCAGTCTGAAACTGGCTGACAATATTAGCACATGGCAGGATGCGGACCGCAGCGCCCGCCCGTGGATATATTTAGGAGTAAATACATGACCCAATCCGTGACAATCAGCGAAGTGGGTCCGCGCGACGGCTTGCAAAGCGTGGACCGCGTAATGGCGACGGATGCGAAAAAAGCGTGGATCAAGGCCGAAGCCGAAGCCGGCGTTTCGGAAATCGAGGTTGGCAGCTTCGTCCCGCCCGCCTTGCTTCCACAAATGGCCGATACGGCGGAAATTGTCGCCTTCGCGAAGACAATTCCTGATCTTGATGTTGTCGCTCTGGTTCCGAACCTTAAAGGAGCCGAACGCGCCATCGCTTGTGGCGCTGACAAGATTTCCATCCCTTTTTCCATGTCGGAGACCCACTCGATCAAGAATGTCCGCAAGGATCATGCCGCGATGCTAGCCGAGATCAAGGCGATTGCCGATCTGGTGGCGCAACAGCCGGAAGGCGCGCGGCCGCATTTTGAAGTTGGCCTGTCTACCGCTTTCGGCTGCACGCTGGAGGGGCCCCTTCCCGATGACCAGATCGTCCGCCTCGCAGTCGCCGCCATGGAGGCCGGTGTTGCCGAATGCGGCCTGTCGGACACCACCGGCTATGCCAATCCCGCGCAGGTGACAAGACTGGTGCGCAAGGTAAAGGCGGCGATTGGAGACGATAAGCTCAATACGCTGCATCTCCACAATACCCGTGGCCTCGGTCTCGCAAATGTCATGGCGGGTCTGGCAGAAGGGATCACCACGTTTGACAGCTCGCTTGGCGGACTCGGCGGCTGTCCGTTCGCCCCGGGCGCATCTGGCAATATCGTGACGGAAGACCTGGTCTTCATGCTGGAAGCCATGGGCATTGATACCGGCATCGATCTGAAAAAACTTCTGAAGGTGCGCGACATCGTCGCCGAAGCCCTTCCCGGCGAACCCTTATACGGCTTTACACCCGACGCCGGCCTCCCTCTTGGATTTACGAAAGCAGCAGCATGACCCAACCGACACCTCTGGCAGGCCTTAAAGTTATCGAATTCACCCATATGGTCATGGGCCCCACGGTCGGAGCGATTCTCGCTTCGCTGGGAGCGGAAGTGGTCCGCGTCGAACCGATCGGCGGCGATCGCACCCGCAATCTCGTCGGTTCCGGCTCCGGTTATTTTCCGATGTATAACCGCCACAAGCAGAGCATCGCGCTTAATCTCAAGGATAGTGCGGGACTAGATATCGCCAGAAAACTGGTCGCTGAGGCTGATATCTTGATTGAAAATTACCGGCCTGGCGCGATGGACCGGCTAGGACTGGGCTATGATAGCCTGTCCGAGGACAATGATCGTCTGATCTATTGTTCGGAAAAGGGCTTCCTGCCGGGTCCCTATGAAAACCGCACTGCGCTGGACGAGGTTGCCCAGATGATGGGCGGCCTTGCCTATATGACCGGCCCTCCGGGCCAACCCCTGCGCGCCGGCTCCAGCGTAATCGACGTCACCGGAGGCATGTTCGGTGTCATCGCAATTCTCTCCGCCGTCGAGGAACGGCATCGCACCGGCAAAGGCCAGAAGGTGCAAAGCTCGTTGTTCGAAACCACGGTCTATTTGATCGGCCAGCATATGGCGCAGAAAGCGGTAACCGGCAAAGCCGCCGATCCGATGCCCGCGCGTATTTCCGCCTGGGCGATCTACGATGTATTCCAGACAAAAGATGATCCCATTTTCATCGGTGTCGTGACCGATGCGCTGTGGGAAAAATTCTGCAAGCTTTTCTCGCTCGACGAACTCTGGGCGGACGAGAGTATCCGTGAAAATAACAATCGTGTTGCGGCGCGCGACCGTATCATGCCGCAAATCCGCGAACTGATTGCAACCTACAAACGCGACGATCTGATCGCCCTGCTCGATGGCACCGGCCTGCCATTTGCGCCGATCGCTCGGCCAGAGGACATGTTCGAGGATCCGCATCTCAATGCAAGCGGCGGACTGGAAGCCGTGACCCTAGCCAATGGTACCGAAACAAAACTCCCGGCCCTGCCGATCGAAATGAATGGCAGCCGTCCTTCGGCACCGGCGAAACTGAAGGAAGAGGGCGCTGATACCGCGTCGATTCTGCTCGACCTCGGTTTTGCCGACGACCAGATCGCCACCTTGCGCTCGAATGGCGCGGTCCAATGATGCTGCGAGTGACATGCTGATTTGGAGCATCTGAAATGGCCATTTAACGGTTCATTGCAAAATGCTCCAATCACATAACCTGACACAGCAATTCGTTCCTGGTAATTGCAGCTTTTTAAACGGGTACCGTTGGCTTTAGCCGGGCCCCGAAGTCGATCAGGGCGCATATCGGAAAGAGAAAAAATTTCAGGCCGTCCCTACATCTAAGCAAAAGGCTTGCCCGCCTCCTTCGTCCGGCTTGATCGCACTTCCTTATTTCACGCCGCAAGGCGTGCTCTGTTTCCGGCGGTGTAACAAGGCCAATATTGTTGTAAATCTGCGACAATCCGCCTAGAACTAACGGCCCTATCGGCACCGCGTGATGGAACTAGTGCTTAGCATGAATACGAGTATATCCGGATAATGCCAGCTTCCAAAAAGCGGGCCACGATTGTTGATGTCGCAACGGCTGCAAATGTCTCGATGAAGACCGTTTCCAGAGTCTTCAACGACGAGCCCCATGTCCGGAAAGTCTTGCGCGACAAGGTTCTGAAAGCCGCGGAAGAACTCGACTATTATCCCAATATCATAGCACGCGGACTGGTCGGTCGCCGGTCCTACCTGCTCGGCCTGATCTACGAGAATCCCAGCCCCAACTATGTGGTGGAACTGCAACGCGGCGCTCTCGATCGTCTGCATGGAGAAAAATACCGTCTGCTTGTGCTGCCGGTGGAATCGGTGGCAAAGGTCTCGGACAAGATAATGAACATCTTGCGAGCCGCCGCTCTGGACGGAGTGATCCTGACCCCGCCCGCTTCCGATCATCCTCAGGTGCTTGATGCGCTGACCCGTCACAATTTCCCTTTTTCCCGCGTTGCCCCTACTGGATCTCTCGAAGTTGGACCCAGCCGGACAACCGATGATGTCGAGGCGTCGCGAAAGGTGACCGCCTATCTGCTAGAGCTCGGCCATCGCCGTATTGGCGTGATAAAAGGCGACCCGGCCCATCCTTCCAGTAGCGCCAGGCTGAACGGATTTCTCGATGCACTGAAGGCAGCGGGTGTCTCCCATTCGCCCGATCTCGTGGAACAGGGATATTATACATATGAATCCGGTCTTGCTGCGGCGCATAAATTGCTCGATCGGCCCGACCGACCGACCGCGATTTTCGCCCAGAACGACGACATGGCGGCCGCAGCTATCATGGCGGCAAGAGACCTTGGCCTTAACGTACCCGATGATGTCTCAATCGCCGGATTTGATGACAGCGCCATCGCGCAGATCGTCTGGCCGCGTATCACTACCGTGCACCAGCCAGTCTATGACATGGCCCGCAGCGCAACCGACGCGCTGATCGCGAAGCTAGAGAACAAGACTTATGATAATCTCGAAACCCACGCCTGCGAATTGATCATCCGGCAATCCACGGCACCGCCTGCCAGCCGTCCGTGATCAAGCGCCGCGAACGTCTGAGCTACACCGCCGGCGACTTGGGATTCAATCTCGTCTGGCAATCCATCGAGCTTTATCTGCTCTTCTTCTATATCCAATTTTTGCGATCATTCTGCTGCTAACCGGCGTGGTCGCGGATGCCGGCGGCCTGGCGGCATCACTGATCGTGCCGATAGACTGTTACGCCGTCATCGCAAGCTATGGCCTCTATGCGGCCCGCCGATTGATTTCCGGCAGCAGGATGAGGGCCGTTGTCGCCTGCCACTCCTGCTGGTACAGGTGCCATTTGATAGACGGGGAAATATTGTGACCAAAACGTCAGACAATAGCGGCATTTCATCCCGATTGCTGCTGTTCGGAGCAACCGGAGATCTGGCGAAACGCATGCTCCTGCCATCGCTCTTTGCCTTGCACGAAGATGGCCTGATCGCCTCTGATCTGCGAATCGTCGGGACCGCACGCAGCGATATGTCGGACGAACAGTTTCGGCAGCTGGCGGCCCAGGCCCTGTCGGAATATCTGCCGGAAGACCGCAAGGGCAATGGCGAACTGCAATCCTTTCTGGAACGATTATCCTACCAGCCGCTGGATGCAACACAGAGCGACGGCTTCTCCGCGCTTTCCGCCAAGCTTGGCGATATAACCGGTGGTCTCGCAATATTCCTGTCCACTGCGCCATCACTGTTCGAAGCGACGATTGCCGGGCTGAAGTCTGCCGGGCTGACAGGCGACCTTGTCCGTATCGGCCTGGAAAAGCCGCTCGGCCATGATCTGGAAACATCGGGTCTGATCAATGATGCGGTCGCCGCGGCTTTCACCGAAGACCAGACCTTCCGCATTGATCATTATCTTGGCAAGGAAACGGTCCAGAACCTGATGGCCCTGCGCTTTGCCAATATGATGTTTGAACCGTTGTGGAATGCCAACGGCATCGACCATATCGAAATCACCGTATCGGAAACGGTCGGGCTGGAAGGCCGTCACGGCTTCTACGACGATACCGGAGCTCTACGCGACATGGTCCAGAACCATATGCTGCAGCTGCTGGCACTCACCGCCATGGAAGCGCCGGCCAGTCTGGATGCGACATCCATCCGCGACGAAAAGGTGAAAGTACTGCGCAGCCTGCGGCCGGTCAGCGCCGAAGAAATGGTACGCGGACAATATGGCGCCGGAGCGGTCCATGGCAAAGCGGTCGGCAGCTATGCCGATGATTTTGGTGCAGATTCCGACACCGAGACATTCGTCGCGATCAAGGCGCATGTCGATAACTGGCGCTGGCAGGGCGTGCCCTTTTACCTGCGCACCGGCAAACGCCTGTCCGAGCGCCGCAGCGAAATCGTCATCCAGTTCAAATCGGTCCCGCATAATATTTTTGCCGAACGTGGTGGTCGGCTCAATGCCAACCGCCTGGTCATCCGCCTGCAGCCCGAGGAATATGTCCGCCTGCAGGTGATGGCCAAGGAACCCGGTCTCGACCGCGACGGCATGATATTGCGCGAAGTGCCGCTGGATCTGTCCCTCTCGCAGGCCTTTTCCAAGGCGCGCAAGCGTATCGCCTATGAACGCCTGCTGCTCGACCTGATCGACGGCGATCCGACCCTGTTCGTGCGCCGCGATGAAGTGGAGGCGCAGTGGCGCTGGGTCGATGCCATCCGCAAGACATGGGACAAAGAGGAAATGACACCCAAATCCTACGGCGCGGGAAGCTGGGGACCGTCTGCGGCAATTGCCCTGACCGAACGCGACGGGGTGAGTTGGCATGAGTGAGGCCGAGAATATCGCCGCTCCGGTCTGCTGGGCCGCCAACGCCGATGCCGGGTCGGTTGCTGACCATATAAGCGAGATCATCCAGCGGCCGGGCAGTCACTGGCTCGCGGTCCCCGGCGGCAAAACGCCGCTGCCCATTTTTGACATATTGTCCCGACGCACCCTGCCATGGGGCACAGTGTCACTGATGCTGACCGATGACCGGATTGTCCCGCCCAAAGATCCTGCCAGCAATCAGGACAAGCTGGATGCAGCCTTTGATGCGACGCCCGCCCATGTCGCGAAACTGGTGGAGGGCATGCCCCTGCCCCTGTTCGATCTGGTCTGGCTGGGGATGGGCGCGGACGGCCATATCGCGTCGCTCTTTCCAAACATGGACCCTACGACTCAAGGCGAAGCCGCTGTCATCCACACGGTGCCGGAACCGCTGCCCCAAGAAGCACCGTTCGAGCGCCTGTCGCTTAACCTTGCGGCACTGATCCAGGCTAAAGAAATCATGCTGGTGGTCCGCGGTTGCGACAAAAAGCGGGTGCTCGATGCAGCCATTGCCGGAGAGAATGATCTGCCGGTCGCCAGACTGTTTGCCGCCGCCCGCTGCCCGATCACCATTTTCTGGAGTCGCACATGAGCCTTCATCCTGTCGTGGAGAAAGTCACCGAACGGATCATCGCGCGGTCGGCGGAAAGCCGGAAGGCTTATCTCGACCTGATCGACCGCGCGCGCGACGCCGGCGTTCACCGGCCCACCCTGTCCTGCGGCAATCTTGCCCACGGCTTTGCCGCCAGCGGTGAGGACAAGCCCGTCATCCGCTCGGGCAAAGCGATGAATATCGGCATTGTCACCGCCTATAATGACATGCTTTCCGCCCATCAGCCCTACGGTCGCTATCCCGAGCAGATCAAGATTTTCGCCCGCGAAGCCGGTGCAACCGCGCAGGTCGCCGGCGGCGTGCCGGCGATGTGCGACGGCGTTACCCAGGGACAGGACAGTATGGAACTCTCGTTATTCAGCCGCGACGTGATCGCGATGGGTACGGCGGTCGCCTTGTCCCACGGGATGTTCGAAGGCGCGCTGTTGCTCGGCATCTGCGACAAAATTGTGCCCGGCCTGCTGATCGGCGCGCTGCGCTTCGGCCATTTGCCGACCATATTGATCCCCGCCGGGCCGATGCCGTCGGGTCTAGCCAACAAGGAAAAGGTCCGCGTGCGGCAGCTCTACGCGCAGGGCAAGGTGGGCGAGGAAGAATTGCTCGAAGCCGAAAGCGCCAGCTATCATGGCGCAGGGACCTGCACCTTCTTCGGCACTGCCAACAGCAACCAGATGATGATGGAGATGATGGGCCTGCATATGCCTGGCAGCTCCTTCGTCAATCCGGGCACCAAGCTGCGCCAGGAACTGACCCGTGCCGCCACGCATCAGTTGACCCGCAATGGCTGGGCGGGTGACGATTACCGCCCGCTGGGCCGCTGCATCGACGCAAAAGCCATTGTCAACGCCGTGGTCGGCCTGCTCGCCACCGGCGGCTCGACCAATCATGTAATTCACCTTCCCGCCATCGCCCGCTCCGCCGGTATATTGATCGACTGGGACGATATGGATGAACTGTCCGCAGCCGTGCCGCTGATCGCCAGCGTCTATCCCAATGGCGCGGGCGACGTAAACCATTTTAGCGCCGCGGGCGGCATGCCTTATATCATTCGCGAACTGATTGCTGCCGGCCTCGCCCATGACGATGTCATGACCGTTTATGGAGGCTCGCTATCCGACGGTGCCAAGCAACCAGTGATGAATGGTAAAGAACTGACCTTTGCCGACGCACAGCAAGAAACAGCCGATGAAACAATCCTGCGCCCGGTCATCAGCCCGTTTCAGCCCGATGGCGGCATGAAGCTGCTGCAGGGCAATCTCGGCCGCGCGACGATGAAGGTGAGCGCGGTCGACCCCGTCCGCTGGACGATCGAGGCACCGGCGGCCATTTTCCACGACCAGAATGATGTCGTCGCCGCCTTCAAGGCCGGAAAGCTGGATCGCGATGTCGTCGTCGTGGTCCGCTTTCAGGGACCGGCAGCCAATGGCATGCCGGAATTGCACAAGCTCACCTCGCCGCTCGGCGTGTTGCAGGACAAGGGCTTTAAAATCGCCTTTGTCACCGATGGCCGGATGTCCGGGGCAAGCGGCAAGATACCGGCGGCCATCCATATTTCGCCGGAAGCCTATCACGGCGGTCCGCTGGGCAAGCTGCGGGACGGCGACAGGGTCCGGGTCTGTGCAGCGAATGGCGAGCTTGTCGCGCTGGTCGATCCGGCAGAATGGGAGGCCCGCGAACAGGCCGCGCCACCGCCCCCGCCCATGGGCACCGGCCGCGAACTGTTCGCGATGATGCGTCACCACAGCGATCCGGCGGAAAAAGGCGGCTCGGCCATGCTGGCCGAGGCAGGACTCTAGACATGGCCGAAATAGTCGTTGCCGATATCGGCGGCACGCATGCCCGCTTTGCCATCGCGGACATAGCGAACGGCGAGGTTGCATCGCTCTCGGAACCGACAACGCTGGCAACCGCTGACCATCCGAGCTTCCAGATCGCCTGGGAGATATACGGCGCACAACTCGACCGCCCGCTACCCCGCGCCGCAGCCATCGCCGTTGCCGCTCCGATCAACGACGAGTTGATCAATCTCACCAACAACCCGTGGATCATCAGGCCGCCGCAAATCTGCGAGAAACTGGTGGTAGACCGCTATACGCTGGTCAACGATTTCGCGGCGGTCGCCCATGCGGTCGCGATGGTGGGCCCGGACCGGTTCAGACATATAACCGGACCCGAGACACCGCTGCCGCAATTCGGGGTGATCAGCGTGATTGGTCCCGGCACAGGCCTAGGCGTGGCGGCGCTGGTCTGCGAAAACGGCAAATTCCAGGTTCTGGCAACCGAAGCGGGCCATTGCGACTTCGCTCCGCGCGATGCCGTGGAAGACCGCATTTTGCAAACACTGCGCGCCGTGCACGGCCGCGTCTCGGTCGAACGCATCGTCTCGGGCCCTGGCCTTCGCGCCATATTCGAAGTGTTGTCGGACATGGAAAATCGGCCAATGCCGATCGGTGACGACAAGGCCCTTTGGAAACTCGCACTGGAAGGGAAAGACAGCATTGCCATCGCTGCGCTCGACCGGTTCTTCCTGACACTCGGGTCCGTCGCCGGTGATATAGCACTGGCCCATGGCGCCGGCGCGGCGGTAATGGCCGGTAGTCTCGGTCTGAGGCTGACGGATCACATGGGTTCGTCGGGCTTCGCCGACCGATTCACCTCCAAGGGCCGCTATCGCGGGTTAATGGAGAGCCTGCCGGTCAAACTGATCACCCATCCCGAACCAGGCCTGCTCGGCGCGGCTGCGGCCTTCATACAGGAACATGGTGCATGACGGACCAAATAAAACCGATCGAACAGCTGATGCGTCGCGCAAAGGTCATTCCAGTGCTGGTCATCGACGATCTCGCACAGGCAAAACCGCTCGCAAGAGCGCTGGTCAGCAGCGGCTGTCCGGTTCTGGAAGTGACCTTGCGAACCGATTGCGCCCTACAGGCTATTGCGGAAATGAAGCAGGTAGACGGTGCTATCGTTGGCGCCGGTACCGTCACCAATCCGGACGAAATGGCCGCTACCATCGACGCGGGTGCCGAATTCATCGTTTCCCCTGGTCTGACCGACCGTCTCGGCCAAGCCGCGATTGCCGCCGACATCCCTTTTCTCCCCGGCGTTGCCACTGCGGGTGATATCATGCACGGACTGGATCTTGGCCTCGCCCATTTCAAATTTTTCCCGGCCGAGGCATCAGGTGGCATTCCCGCACTGAAGGCGCTGACCGGACCATTTGGCCAGTGCCTCTTTTGCCCGACCGGCGGCATTGACGAAAGCAGTGCCGCGCAGTGGCTGGCGCTGGACAATGTCCTGTGCGTGGGCGGCAGCTGGGTGGTCCCGCCCCTTTAAGGCAGCACAATAGCGGCTAGAGGCCCAAGACCCTTTTGGCGATGATGTTCCGCTGGATTTCATTGGTGCCACCGTAAATGCTTTGCGCACGTGTGCCGAAATAAGTGGCGACGCCGGGCGCCGCAAAAGCCGCATCACCCGTCCATTCCGGACTGATACTGTCGGCAAATTTGCGATTGCCCTGTTCGGCGGCGGCTTCCAGAAACAGAGTGGTAATCTCCTGCGCAAGATCGGTCGCCATGATCTTCAGGATCGAGGCCTCGTCGCCCGGGGAACCGCCATCCCTAACCGTGGTCAACACTCTGAGTACGGTTATCTCCAGCGCGTCCAGCCGCGTTTCCGCCTCGCTCAACCGGCCTGCGAAGAAACGGTCGTCAATCAGCCGCTGATTGCCGTCGGTCGGGATTTGCGAAGCAATGGCGCGAATATTCTCCATTTGCTTCCGTTTGCCGCCGATCCGCGCATAAGAGGTCCGCTCGTTGCCAAGCAGATATTGCGAATAGGACCAGCCTTTGCCTTCCTCGCCAATGCGGTTGCCCACCGGCACCCGGACATCGACGAAATCGCACTGGCTGAGATAATATTTGCCGTCGATGGTGATGATCGGCTTCACCGTCACGCCCGGCTGGTCAAGCTTGCAGCAGATGAAAGTGATGCCCATCTGTTTCTTCGCTTCCCGCGAGGTACGGGTCAGGAGGAATATCCAGTCCGCATGCTGGGCCGCCGAGGTCCAGATTTTCGTGCCGTTGAGGACATATTCGTCGCCGTCGCGCACCGCGGAAAATTGCAGGGAGGCGAGATCCGATCCCGCTTCCGGTTCGCTATAGCCCTGCGCCCAGCCGACCGAACCATCCCGCAGACCGGGCAGCCACTGCGCCTTTTGTTGCTCGTTCCCGAATGTGTAGATGACGGGACCGACATAGATCACGCCCATGGGGGTCACCGTCGGCGCTCCGGCCCGTTCCAGCTCTTCATCGAAAATATATTGCTGCTCGATCGACCAGCCCGGCCCGCCATGTTCCTCCGGCCAGGCACTGGCCAACCAGCCGCGCTCCCCCAGCGCCATCTCCGCGCGACGAACCTCGGCAGTGTTCAGGCTCGCGCCGGAGGCAACCTTCGCCAATATATCCTGCGGATAGTCATTTTCGAAATAGGAGCGGATCTTGTCGCGAAAGGCCTGCAATGCGGGGCTGTGACTGAGTTTCATGAACGCGCTCTTTCCTCTGTTGCCCGGTTCCGGATCCTGTTGGCGATGACTGTGCACTAATCTCACGAAAAGGGAACAGTTGCCGCGTGTCGAATGGGCAAATCAATTTCGCCGGCTTCTGCTGCCGCGCCATTGTTTTAGCAGCTTTGAGCGGCGTGCCCCAGTTTCTCGATTTCTGGAGAAAAAGGACATAAGCCCGGACAATATATTCGCAAAAAAGCACGGCTTTGCTATGGCCGCCTGATGTGCATCATTTCCCTCGCGTGGCAGGCCCATCCCCACTGGAAACTTGTCGCGATCGGCAATCGGGACGAACTGCACGATCGTCCCGCGCAACCGCTGGCCCGCTGGCCGGGTCACGAGCATTTGCTGGCAGGGAAGGATGTACAGGCTGGCGGGACCTGGCTCGGCGTGTCGGAAAAGGGTCGCTTCGCCGTGGTTACAAATCTCAGCGGCTATGGCGCACCGGATCGCAGCCGCGCCTCCCGCGGCGATCTGTTGAAAGACTTTCTGCTTGGCGACGGGCACTATGCCGATCTGGAATCGGTGTCTCTAACGGATTTCAATCCGTTCAACCTGATCACCGTCGCGCATGATCAAGCGCTGGTCCATTCCAACCGGCCCGACAACCTCAGCAGGCGACTCGAGCCCGGTATCCACGGCCTTTCCAACGGCTCGCTCGCAAATCCGTGGGCGAAGGCCCGGCATCTCGACGCGGCCCTGCAAGACTGGTTGCAAAACCGGCCAGAGGACCCCGCCGCGCTGCTCGGCCTGTTGACCGACCGGTCGACATATCCGCCGACGTCAGACAGAAAGGGCAGCAGACCGGTACAGCTGGAGCCGTCCAGTTCCGGGATTTTCATCGAAAATCCGGTCTACGGAACGCGCTGCAGCACGATTGTTGCCATTGACCATGCGGGCAACGGATCGATGCTGGAGCGCCGCTTTGACGCCGCCGCCAACGTCATTGGGGAAGACCGGCTTACCTTTTCGTGGCCGAACTAGAACCGGTTCGGGGCTGACAGCAAAAAGGCCCGTCCGGATTTTGAAACCGTCCGGGGTTTCAGCAGCCGTCAGGAGGACCGATTGGTGCGGTACCGGTCGGCACCGATAACCCCCTTCAGAAGTTCGGGTTGGATATCATGCTTGTGGTCAGTAGCATGGAGGACGGACACATCGCCTGTCGTCTCGGCGATCACGGCTAGCACTTGTGAAAAATGGAAGGCATTGGCCTCACGTAGCTTTGCCCAGAGATCATCCTCGGTCATCTTCGCTTTCCTTAGCTGATCATGCTGGATCTGGTCGCCGATCATGACGAGGCGCGGCTCATTGTCCGCCAGTAATTGCAGACGGGGGAAGCGGCTTCTCAGCACCGCCATGCCAATCTGCAGCCCGAACAGAAACACCAGAGCGGCGATCCCGTGCGCAAGTGGCGGATTTTTCGACAAGATGACGGAGCCCAGTACGGACCCGATCGCCACCGTCACCGCAAAGTCGAAGCCGCTCATTTTCGAAAAACTGCGGACGCCGGCCAAGCGGGTCAGCAATATCACCGTAATATACATTGCGGAGGCAGAAAGCGCGATCAGCGTGATCTGCTCCCAACCCGTTGCCGTCCATTCACTCAACATCTTCATTCCCCCGGTTCCGCTTCAGGATTCAAGCGACTTCCTGCTTCTCTTCCGGTTTACGCTCATTAAAAATATCGGCCAGTTCAGCGACACGCTCGTCGCTCAGGTCCTGCCTGGCAGCGGCAAATATCTCGTTTTCTTCTTCATCCATATGATGCTCGAGCCGCTCCTTCAGCGTCTTGAACCGGGTGAGCCAGCCGCTGCTGGAAAAATCCATATCGACCAAGTCCTCGAAATAGTCGTCGGCCTCCTTGTGCTCGGCAACCGAGTGGCGACCCTTGTCCTGCAGATCGGGCCGGGAGAGCATTTCTGCATATAGCGACTGTTCCTCGGCATTGGCATGGGCTGATACGTCGATCCGCAGCTGTTCGAAAGACTTGCGGCGCTCCTCGGTATCGCCATTCGTGTCGGCTACGCGCTCTAGCATTTCGCGATGACGATCATGATCCTGTTTGAGGCGAGTAAAAATATCGGTCATAATAGCTCCATCCGTATCGTACTGATGAAAAGACGCACGCCTCGGCATTTGGTTGCATGTCCGTTAGCATGGCGGTGACGCGCGCCGCTTCGGCAGTTGAGCCATCCTGTTGACCTGCGCTCGCTCGGAGACCGAACAGATGAGAAAAACCCCGGATTGTAGATAAAATATCGCGACGGAAAAAAAATATGCTTTCTCGGGAACCAATGCGGGCGCCAGCCGTTATAAAGGTTGAATGGACGTTGAGCCCTGACCCGGCATTGCCTTCATTCCTCAAAAACCGGCTGGGAAATTTCCCCTTCGTAGCCCCCCGATTACCAACGGGGAAATTTTCCAGCCACCTTTGTCCCAAAATCAGATCCTCGAAAGGCTGCCCCCGGATCAGTCGGCACCTGGCTGTATACGGCATTCGCACATAAAAAATGGCCAGGGCATGATGCCTGGCCATTATTCTCTTTTTCTAGGTGAAGTGTCTATTGTTCGGAAGGCATTTCCACGTCGATATCGGGAACGTCGACGGTGACTTCTTCGGTACCAACTTCAACGTCGGCTGTATCAACGTCGATTTCAGGCAACTGGCCCGCATCACCGGATACGTCGACATCCATGGAAGGCATTTCGCCTTCTTCGGTAACATTGGCTTCACAGGCGGAAAGTGCCAGTCCGGCGGTCAATATTGACGCTATTGCAATCTTCTTCATTATGAACTCCCTTTTATGGTTCGGTATAATCAACGCCAGGATGCGCGGAGAGTTCCCCCCCGCGCGAAATTTATTCGCGTCCCAGCCGCATGCGGAAAGCATCAAGGTGGAAATAGCTGGAATCGAACTGGCTGATTTCGGCGAGGCGGGCTTCATCGGTGAAGAGTATCCATCCGTTTTCCCGCACCAGCAGACCATCCCGCTCCAGCTGCCGGAGCACCCGGTTGGTGTGGATCGGAGTCAGACCCAATGCGTCGGCAATGACAGTCTGGGTCAGCGGCACACGGAAACCTTCGCTGGTTCCTGCGCCGGTGATCAGCACCCGCCGGTAGAGTTCGAGCAGGAAATGCCCTATTCTTTCGCGCGCGGTCTGCTTGCCATTTCGCACGATTTGTTCCCGCAAAAATGCCTCTTCCTGAACCTGCATCCACCAGAACGCGAGCGTCAGTTTTCCGGACTCGGTCAACAGGCGCCGAAAGACCGCGGGCCTTACTGAAAGACCGGTCAGTGCCGTAACCGTTTTTACCGAATGGTCAGCCTCCGCTGCCACCAGCACCTGTAGGTCGAAAAAATCTCCTGGCAGCAATATGTTCAATATCTGGCGGCGGCCGTCTTCCAATGTCTTGTAACGGATCGCCCAGCCTTCCTTGACGATCAGAACACTATCCATCTCCTGACCGGCATCAATGATTTCGCTATTCTTGTCGAAACGCTGTTCCCGCCCCTCGATATTCATGATGACCTGTTGGTCCATCTCGTCCAGATCGGCGTAGAAGGAAATGCGCCGGAGGAGGGCTTTTTGTGCCACTATCGGTACTCTTTTTCGTCGGGTGCAGGAAATCTAATCGTGCAAATCAGGCCGTCGGGTGTCCAGTCCCGATCAATTTCTCCACGCAAGTTGCGGGTTATGCTGTGATCGATCAGCGAGGACCCGAAACCGGACGCCGCCGGAGCAGGCTCTGACTGCGGTCCGCCGCTCTCCAACCAGCGCAATTCGACAACATCCTGTCCGTCTTCATCTGGAAGGATAGTCCACTTGATTTTTACCAGACCGGTATCGGTGGTCAGCGCACCATATTTGGCCGCGTTTGTGGCCAGTTCATTTAGCACGAGCGACATCGACACCATCGCGTTTTCTTCCAGAATGATATCGGGACCAAACCAGCGCACTCTCGGGTAAGTCTTGCAGAGGTCGCGCACAAGTGCGGCAAATGATCCCGTAACGAAATTGGTGTCGAGCAGGATGTGTTGCGCGCGGTTCAGCGCGCTCAGCCGGTTCTTGATCCGCTCGATATAATCATCGATCGATGTTGCTGAATTTCTGGTCAGCATCATGATCGATTGCAGGGTCGCGAAAAGATTACGGAGGCGGTGATGAAGCTCGCGCGTGTGGAGCCGCAGCTGTTCCTGCTGGTCGACAGAATGGGTGATATCCTTGTTGATGCCAGTCAGGGTCGGACGACCATTTGATTCGAGATAGTCGCCATATCCCTCTACCCAACGGATCTCCCCGGAAGGCAGTATGATCCGGAATCGCGCCTCAAATTTCTCACCGGGCGCTGCGGCAGCACCCATAGCCTCGGTAACACTATCACGGTCTTCAGGATGAATACGGGACAATGCGTCTTCCACCTGGGTTAGCGCTTCACCTGCATCCTCTCCCCATATTTTCATATAGGCACCACCCCATTCGATCATTCCCGTCTCAAGATCGGTTCGGAAGCTGGCGATGTCGCTGAGAGCCAGGGTGAGGTCGAGGTTGGAACGGTCTATAGCCGCGCTTTTCTGGGCCTGTTCGCGCAAATGGATTTCGCGGTTCAGCTCCAGCTCGCTCATCACAATATCAGCCATGCTTGTCAGCTGATTGAGCTGGCTATCCGTCAGCCCCGACCGGGGAACGGTATCAGCAAACCACAGGCCGCCAAGAACCATACCGTTCGGCGCGATCAGCGGCGCTCCGGCAAAAAACCGGATGGACGAATTCCCGCTGGCCAGCCGATTGCCGGCAAATCTCGACTCCGCCAGCACATCTTCTATTATCAGCGGCTCACGGCTTTCAATCATTCGCCCGCATAGCGATGCCTCGCGGTCGGTCTGCCGATCATCAAGCCCGACCGGTGATTTGAAGAACTCCCGATCTTTAGCGATAAGGGAGATGGATGCTATAGGAGCTGCGAAAACATCAGCGACCAGCCGCGTGACCCGGTCGAAAGCGTTCTTCCGCGCATCATCGAGAAGTTGATAGTTGCCCAGTGTTGATAGCCGCTCGACTTCCATCTTCGGCTCCAACTCCCCGGTCCGCTGATCAACCGCCTTCATGTCTAACCCCTTTTTTGTCACTGACCCTGAAGCCGATCCCTCATAAACGAATAAGTAGCGTTTCTGTTGCCTCGTCGTACAAACCGCGCAAAACACGATGCGGCAAACGATCAGAAAAGCCGAAGCCGGAGCTATTGCCCGTATAACGATGCCGGTACAGTTTCATATCAAATCATTGACGATTGGCCCACAGCCTGTCTGGTCACCTGCGCCCAGGCATATCTCAGCATTGCGGACAAACATCGGAACAAGCCGATCGTCGATTTCCCCAACATTTTCCATCACGCAACATTTTTCATCACGAGGCCAGAAAAAGGGCTGCCAGATTTGCGCTCTGCAGCCCTTTCAAATTCTGGTTCGGACGTTCTAGCGCCGAGCCATCAGGGCGCCGATCAACAGGCCGACTCCAGCGGTTGCCGCGATGCTCACGATCGGGTTTTCCTGGAATGTCGTCTGCGCCTTCGCTCGCCCTTTCGTTCCGGCTTCCACCGCATTGGCACGTGCCGCATCAAATTTGGTCTTGGCATTGGCCCGCAGTTCCGATGCATTGGCCTTGGCGTCGGCCTTAACGGATCTGGTCAAGCTTGCCAGATCCTCTTTCAACGTCTGCAGATCCGACTTCACCGCGCCCATTTCTTCGGAATAATTGCCTGTCATTTCTTTTTCTCCATATTCGGTCTAGTGATCTAATAACAGGTTAACGAACGGCGACCGTTTTGGTTCCGGACCAGATCTGCAGATCAAGCAATGCACGCGACACCGGCGTGACAAAATAATGATGGAACCCTTTTTCCGGTCATACGTAGGGGACCCATCACGGAGATATAAAATATGTCACTAGCTCAAAATCTGAAACCGCATCTTCCCTACTTACGGCGCTATGCACGGGCCTTGACCGGCAGCCAAAAGAGCGGCGACGCATTTGTCAAAGCCACGCTTGAAGCGATTATCGCCGATCCGGAACCTGTCCCGGATGACAATGATGTACGGGTTCATCTCTATCGCGTTTTTGCGAGCATCTGGGAAAGCGCACATGTCAGGGTTTCGGACGATCCGGATCAGAACAACGCGCAAAACCGGCTGAACGCGATCCCGCCCATCAGCCGTCAGGTGCTGCTGCTAACCGCACTGGAAGGCTTTTCGGTTAGCGAAGTCGCCAAAATCGCCGATGTCGGCGAAAATTCAATCAACGACCTGCTGGACGATGCGATTGCCGAGATCGACAAGGAGATCCGGTCGGATGTCCTGATCATCGAAGACGAAGCCCTGATTTCAATGGAATTGCAGCAGATCGTATCCGGCCTGGGACATCGTGTTTGCGGAACGGCAACAACCCACAAGGGCGCACTCGAGGCGGTAACCAATGCCAAACCGAGTCTGGTCCTCGCCGATATTCAACTGGCAGACGGCAGTTCCGGTATCGACGCCGTGAAGGATATATTAGAGCAGATTTCGGTTCCGGTGATTTTCATCACCGCATTCCCCGAGCGCTTGCTGACGGGGGAACGGCCCGAGCCGACTTTCCTGATCACCAAACCGTTTCAGCCAAACGCCATTCGTGCCGCGATCAGTCAGGCACTGTTCTTTTCGACCGCAAAGCAGGACGCCTGATTGCTGGTCCGGACCTGATGGCCTCAACCCCAGTTGACAAAGGCGAGCCCATCGTTGTCGGTTCGGAAATCCGGACCGGCGACGAGGAGCTGGCTGTTTCCGGGCCGGTTCTGGGCTAGAAACAGATTATTGTAGAACAGAATGGGTTCTGGAAATTGCCGCCTAGGGCGCTATTTTCTCGACCGCGCCAATGATATTTTCAAGCGCGGTTGTAGTCATATCATCATGATTATCTGACGCGGAGGTGAAACGCCCTTCCTCCAGAATGGCTTCCAGCGTTTTCCGGGCGCGAGACACCCTGCTTTTCATGGTGCCGACAGCGCAATTGGCGATTTCCGCCGCTTCCTCGTAGGAATAGCCGCCTGCGCCGACCAGAATGATCGCTTCACGCTGGTCGTCCGACAATTCCATCAGCCCGCGCTGCAAGTCGGCGAGATGCAGAGGTTCCTGCTGCGGCGCAGGCGCGGACAATACCCTTTCCGCAACCAGCTCGTCATAATTGGCACTGAATTTTTTACGGCGCATGCCAGAGAAAAATGTGTTGCGCAAAATGACGAAGGTCCAGGCCCGCATTGACGTGCCGGCTATGAACCGGTCTCGTGCAGCCCAGGCTTTCAAAAGGGTATCCTGCACGAGATCATCGGCCAGATCACGATCCCCAGACAGACTCCGGCCGAACGCGCGCAGATGTGGAATCGCTTCCGTCAGCTGCTGCTTGAACTCCGCCGGCGGTAACGCCTGGGGCTTACTCATTATCGTCCGGCCGGCTGGATTTTACGTCACTCGTGTCGTTTTCTTCCAGCTGGTCGAGAAGCGCCAGCATATCGTCGGGTAGCGGCTCGTCCAGGACACTCGAATACATGTCCTTCAATCCAAGGCCTAATCTTTCCTGCATGTCTTCCTTGCTTTTCACCGGCATTTCCTTTGACCGTTGCCCTGCATCATCCGGTTCTGAAGAACCTGATGTTTCAGATTTATTTTCGTTCGGGCCCGTCAAAACATGCCTCGTTTTTTCCTTGCTTGAAGACAGAACACCCGATGTTCCTAAAGGTTGCATATAAATTTTTCCTGAAAATGTCCAATGGCCCGCGACAATCCTCGCACGCAGGCGCGAATGGGGATCGAGCTCCGGAGTTGGACAGGATGGCAAATGTTGCGTTTGGAGCCGAGGTGCCGAACAGGTGCCGCCTTCTTCTGCTGCTTTTCAGCCGACCCAATCCGGCAGGGACCCGCTATCACCCTGACGGTTGCAATCCAAGCGAACCGAAACTTCGGAACAGCGTCCGGGCCATTTCGGGCATGGACACATCGGCCAGTATTTTCGGGAGATCGGATTGCGCGCAGCCTTGGATAGATGGAAAATGCCGGCCGGCAAAATAGATGTTCGCAAACTGCCTGCTCTCTGATTCCTGCTGATACAGGATCGTAACCCCGCTATGCCGGTCATCTTGGCCGATATAATACATCCGGTCCCTGACCGACGAGCGCTCTCCTTCAATATATTGCATGAAATTGAATCCGTTGCAGACAAGCAGTCCGGTCAATCCAAAACGCTCGCTGTTGCGCAGCGTAACGCTCATGATGGCAAGAAAATCGTCCTGATTCATGCCGGGCTTTGCGGTGCTGACAAAAATGAGCGAGGTGATCGAACGAGACGACACGCAAAACTTTCTCAAAACGGCTGTGTTCACAGCCAAGACGACGATTGCTTCGCAGAATAGCCGCATTTTTTCCGTTTTGCGCTAACATAGGTTAGCGGGCCGGTCTCTTATTCCACCGGCTGCTGGTCATCGAGCAGATCGGAAGCCCCCTCGCCGGATCGTTCTGAATCCACCAGTTTCTCGACATGGTCCTCGGGCGAGACGTCAAACGCCTCTTTGGCGGGCGCCCTGACCGGCTTTTCTTCACGTCCCCCGGTTGTTGCCAGCGCCCCGGTCAGACCCTGCAACTGCGGTGGGCCATTGTCGAAGCGCAGGCGATATATCGGTTCCGGCAAAGCGAAACCGGTCTCTTCCAGCGCGTTTTTGGTCACGCGGATCGCCGCACCTCTCGCCTTGTTGAAGTCGCTGTCGCGCTGATCAATCCAGCCGTGAAAGGCGATCAGGATATTGGAGTCCCCGACTTCCCTGATTTCGGCCGTTGCCTCGGGGTCGTCCAGAACGAACGACTGGCCGTTGATGGCCCGGAGACCGGTTTCGATGGCAGCGGCCGGATCGTCGTCGGCATCGACGCCCAGTATGAAGCTGAACCGGCGCTGCGGATTGCGCGTAAAATTCAATATTTCCGCCTTGAACACCGTCGCATTCGGAATCCGCAAATGATTGCCGTCAAGGGTCATCAGAATTGTTGCCCGCGAGGTCAGCCTTACGACCCGCCCCTCCTGCTCCCCGATACGCACATGATCATTGGCGCGAAACGGCTGCCGAACACTCAGCATGATGCTTGACATATAATTATCGACCGTGTCGCGCAGGGCAAAGCCAACCGCCAGACCGATGACACCGGCACCGCCAAGCACCGCGCCGATCAAAGCCGTCGCATTGAGAATATCCAGGCCGACAAAAATTCCGACCATGATGAACAATATGCGGACAAACCCCGCGATCAGTTCGGCCAGAAAAATATTCGGCGTCACCCGTTTCCAGAAGCACATGCGCGAAGCAAGGAAATGCCCCAGCAGACCGATGCATAAGGCGGACAGCAAGGCGACCCCGATGAGCGGAAGCGCCGACAGGAAATTCTGCAAGCTGGACCCGAATCTGTCGACCACGGGTTCGACATTCTTGCCGACCGACAGGTCGCGTTCGAAACGGGTTTCAACGGTAACGACACCGGAGACTCGCTCGGCAATGGCTTCGGCCCGGTCGGCCGAGGCATTGTCCGCTATGGGTCCCGACAGACGCACAACACCGGAGTCAACGGCAACCACCACTTCCTGCAGCCCCTCTATTTCCCGAAAGATGCCCCGCAGCCGGTCCGCAATGACAAGATCGTCGCTTCCGTCTGCCTCCGGATCGATAGCCGGCTCGGGATCATCTACCGCTTCCGTCTGCTGAATCTGCGCACGCGCAGAAAAATGCGGGGAAAGACCAGTTGAAAGCGGGGCCAAGGCCGCGGCCAGAAACAGGCCCGTCAGGATCCAGCGATAAAGGGACATAATATTCCAATCAGCAACGTTCGCATACGCCGCAACATAGCAAAGGTTCCCGCCGGCGGGGAAAATTTACTTTGGAACCGACCGGCGTGCCCGATGTTGGTTGTTCATAAATAACGCAACACGAGGATGATATGACAAATAACGCTTCCACAGAGATATTGAATGACATTCTGGAAACACTGATCGATTCCACGCATGGCTACGAAAAAGCAGCCGAGATCGCGGAACGCACCACCTTCAAGAATTTCTTCTCCCGCCGCGCGGCTTCCCGCCGGGCAATGGCCACCGCAGTTCGCGAGGAAATCGCGAAATCCGGCGGAACACCGGAAAGCGACGGCACGATCTTGGCGTCGGCCCATCGGGTTTTCATGAACCTGAGCGCTGCCTTGCAGGACAATGACGAAGCCGCGATCGAGGCTGTCGAAACGGGCGAGGAATATCTGCGCAAGAAGTTCGAGAAGGCATTGACCCGGGACGAGCTGTCGGTGTCGGCCAAAACATTGTTGCGCAACTACCAGGGCGAGCTGCGGGCGGACGGCCGTTTGATCGACCATCTCGAAGAAGCAACGGCGTGATGCTCAGCATTCGCTAATATTTGGCAATATTATCTAAACAAGATTATCTAAACAAGGGAATTTATCATGGAATATGGAATTGTTGGACTACTGATTTTGGCTCTGGATATCTGGGCGCTGCTGAGCGTTTGGGGCAGCGGTTCATCGACCGGTGCGAAAATTATCTGGTCGCTGATCATCTTGATCCTGCCAGTTATCGGCCTGATATTGTGGTTTTTCGTCGGGCCGAAGGGCAGCGCACGGGCGATCTAACGGTCCTAGCCGTCACATATAGCTGAGCAACGCAACACGCCCCGGCATCATTCACCTCCAGTGGATGAATGGCGGGGCTTTTGCTATGATTTCCGCGCGCGGCACCAGAGCGCTATCGGGGGAGACTGTCATGACAAAAAATATATCCAGCACGGACCTTGCCAACGAGCGTACGGATCTCGCCGAAGATCGCACCGAATGGGCAGAAGACCGGACGATCATGGCTAATGAACGAACCTTTGCCGGCTGGATGCGCACTGGCCTGGCGGCAGTCGGGATCGGTCTCGGCTTCAACGCCCTGTTCGGCAAACTGGAACCGCCGTGGCTGCCCAAGGCCATCGCTACCCTGTTCATGATCATCGGAATCTTCATTTTCTGGGTCGCCCAGCGCAACGGTTGCGCCGTGCAGGACAGGCTTAATTCGCACCAGGCGACCCCGGTCAAACCATTTAACATGCGGATCATCTCCGGCTTGATGGCGACCGGAGCGATCGCCTTGATCGTCGCAATCTGGACCATGAAATTCGGCCGCTAATCTGACCCATTGTTGCAACCTAATCCCGGTTCGTCGGTAAGTAGAGTGAACATCACACAACGAACCCAGGAGAAAGACATGCGTTATATCATCAGAACGATTGCTGCCGGTGCCATTTCCGTTGCCGCCCGGATCATCATCAAGAAAATCCAGCAAAAGAATGAAACCAAGTCACCTGAAACCGCGGCATAGCATCAAGCCATAGCACACGGGCGCGGCGGACTTATACGATACCCGCAAAGGTGTCATCGGCCCGCTGCGGGTCGAGGATGTCATTCTCCGCCAGCCACGATTCCACGGCGTCAATATCGGGAGTCTCATAGACCCTGAGTTCGCGACCCGGCGTCTGAAGCGCGTCGATCGTCGCGATCAGGGATCCGGTTTCTTTCAACAGCCTTGCGACATCCTGCTCTCCAACCCCCAGATGCTCTGCCAGCAGATCGTTCCGGACACGGGCGATCTGGCTGGACACTTGCCCCCCCTCAACATCCGAAGCATCAATCGCAACGTCGCATTCGCTGTCAAAGCCCAGCGAACGATTATTGAAATTGGAAGATCCGACCCGAATATAGCGATCGTCGATTATCATGATCTTTGCATGCACGTAGATCGGCGTGCCGGCCGCGTTGAAGGGATGGAAGATGCGGAACCGGTCATATTGGTCCTGCACCTTTATCGCTTCATGCAGACGCGCCCGGGTAGAATCCATAATCTCGGATTCCAGCCATCCTTCCGCGCTTTGCGGGTTTACAATTATGACTTCCGGGCCATCCGGTTCCGAAAGACGCGCGGCAATGGCAGAAGCGATCCGGGCGGAAGCAAAATACTGGCTTTCCGCATAGATAAAACGCCTGGCAGCAGCAATCAGGCCCAGACACAGGCTCTCAATTTCGCGCGCATCCCGCTGGTCATCCATTTCGGGCAATGTCCGCGCGATAGCGACGGGGCAATTCGTGAAATCTGACTGCAAACCCTCGGGCCAGCAATCGCTTTTCGCGGTTACCATCTTGTTTTTCTTGCCGCCCGCACTGCGCCAGTGCTGGACCGCATATTGTGCCAGCGCGCCCGCGACTGCACCCTGTACCACCATTGCCGCGTCGTGCCAGGGCCCGGCATCATTGCCGTCCGGCTGCAGGCGATGCTCCTGACTGTCCTCGTGCGCGCGCGTGTCCCAGCGGTTGTTGGTCACATCAATGCCGCTGCAAAAAGCGGTGTCTTCGTCAATCACAATGACTTTCTGATGATGCGCAGCCCCCACGGGATGGTGAGAATCCAGCTTGAAATGCACGCGCGGGTGAAAATACCATCGGATCAGCGTCAACAGACCATTCACCCGGAGAAAGGACTTGAGAGCCCCGGTATCCCATCGCAGCACATAGATATCGAGATCGCGATTCTTCTTGAGCAGCCAGTCAAAATAGGCGCCAATCTTCAACGGGCCCTCCGGTTCCTCCGCGGTATCACGCATCTCCACCCGTTCGTCGAAATCCCACCCCAGCAGCATGATACGTTGTCTGGCCTGGGCAAGCGACTTTCGCACCGCACGGAAATAATTCTCGCCATCGATAAGAACAGCCGCCCGGTCTGCATGCTCGACCCGCCAACAATTTTCCCCGGGCTTGAATAAATTCGACATAGGCGGTTAACCTTTTCCGCAGGATAGAGTTCCCTATGGAACTGCGCTTATATGCAATTTATGCAACCATTTTATGACCCGCGCGTATATAGCGCATGAATAATACAACAAATCGGTCCCTTGATACTCTCCAGATTCTAGCGGCACAATTGCGTTCCATGTGGGAAGGCATTGTCAGCCTCCTGCCCAATCTGGTTTTCGCCATCATCCTCCTCATCGCGACCTGGATTGTCGCTCGCTTTGCGACAAAAATAGCCGATCGCCTGACCGCAAGAACGAAAATGCGGCCGTCCCTGCGCGAGCTGGTCGATACGCTAGTGAGAATTGCGATCTGGACAGTCGGCTTGATGATCGCCCTGACGATCCTGTTGCCGGATTTGACCCCAGGCAGCCTGATTGCCGGGCTGGGTGTCGGGACGGTGGCCATCGGCTTTGCCTTTCAAGACATTTTCGAGAATTTTCTCGCCGGCATATTGATCATGGTGCGGGAGAAAATGCGGATCGGCGACTATATCTCCTGTGAAGGAATCGAAGGCAAGGTGGAGCAGATCCTGTTGCGGGAAACCCATATCCGGAAGCTGTCAAACGAGCTTACGATCGTGCCGAATTCCATATTGTTCAAGAACCCGGTAGAAATACTGACCGACCATGATAGCCGGCGCCACGAAGTCGTGGTCGGCGTTTCCTATGATACCGATCTCGAGGAAGCGCGCGATGTCATTCGCACAGCCGTTGAGTCCTCCGATGCCACCGACCGGGAAAAGCCCGTTGATATCTTTGCCTGCGAGTTCAACTCCAGTTCGGTCGATTTCCGACTTCGCTGGTGGTCGGGTTCGGCCCAGCGTGATATGCATGACAGCCGCGACCAGGTGATCCGCTCGGTCAAGCGGGCACTGGACGACGCCAATATCGAAATTCCGTTCCCTTACGTCACCCATACGTTCAAGGAAGCCGTCCCGATGGCCTCGCAGGCAGATTGATGCTAGGCTCCGGCCTGTCACAGCAACCGGGACGGACACCGTCGGCGGCGAATATTGGCAATGCGTCGGAGAGAAGCTTGATGTCCGAATCCTGGTCTTTTCAGAATCAGCTCGAATCGGTCGATGCCAGACTCGACAATGGTGTCCGGATTTGTCTGCGCCGCGTCCGTCATTCGGATATGGAGGAACTCGAGAGAGGCATCAGGCAAATGTCCGACCAGAGCCGCTATCTGCGTTTCTTTTCCGGATCAAAATCCATGTCGCCGACGGTTGTCGAACGGTTGGCGAATGCGGATGGCATCAATCATCTTGCCTGGGGGGTGATCGACCGGGACGAGAAGGGAAATCCCGCAATAGCGGCTGCGCATGTCTTCCGGGACGAGGGCAGCAGCGACACCGGCGAATTCGCGATAGCGGTCCTCGATCCCTATCACGGGCTCGGCGTCGCCCGGATTTTGATGACCGCGCTGTTTCTCGACTGCTATTGTGAAGGATTGCGTTATTTGCGGATCGACATTCTGCGGGACAACAAGAAAGCCTATCGGCTGATCCGGTCAATCGGCGCAACGCCTGGCGTAATGGAAGGATCGGTCGCCCGATATGATCTGGTCATCGAAGACGCAATTTCGGCATTGCTAAAGATGGAAATCCCGACGGCCATTCCGGATATATTCGCCGCTTTTTCCGCCAACTGAACCGCGATTCCGCACGCCGTACCAGTAAAATTTCCCCGACACGGAACCGATTGGGCCTTGCCGGGTTATATCTTGCAATCGATGGGCGATGTCCGAATTCACCTTCGACCCAGAGGTTTGCGCCGGATACCGCGATCACAACGAGTAGAGTATGTTGTGGATCGCGTTATCCGGCCTTCCATTCTCCAGCCGACGCGACCGTCGGCACAGCTACGCGCAGCAGCCGGCTACCTTCTGTGATCTTGCCTTCAGATCTTCCACGTCGGCCTCGTGCACTATCGTGTCGAGCGCCCTTGCCAGAGCGTCCCGGGACGCCTGCGCAGCGGCTGCGGCGAATAGATCTGGCCATGACTGGGCCAGCGCCAGCAGGCAGAGCTGAATGCGCTGCTGCACTTCCACCAGTCCGGCCCCGTCCCGCGCGATCTTGATGAAGAAATCGGTGAACAGGTCATCCATCTCTATCACCGGGCCATGAACGTTCGCATATTTCGCCTTTTCCGGCTCGGCGCTGGCGGCCGCCAGAACCTCGAAACAGCGCAAACCGCTGTCCAGCACCGAAATAGCCGTGCCCGGATCGTTCACCGCCGGCGACAAAGCCCGGGAGGCTATTTCCGATAGAACCACCAGGCCAAACCGGGGGTCCTGCTCAAAGCTGCGATCATGCTCGACCAATATACTGTCACGGAACGGCTGCAGATCGGCTTCTTCGGCTCCTGCCCCGGACAGGTAAAGCAACGGTCGGGCCGGGTAGATAAGCTTGCCCGGGTGGATGGTCAGATAGACGGTGACATCCTGTTGCTCGGCGGCTTCCTGCAGCTGGCTCAAGTCTATCGAGGTCACCACACCGCTGACACTATCGCAGCTGACCGGAAGCGCATCCTTCGGGATGTCGACAGGCGGCTGCGCGTGCAAATAGGGATGCTGGCCATGCCAGCGAAGCGCTTTCGAGGTGGCCTGCTCGACGCGGTCGATAAGATCATTCATCCGCCCGAACGTGGACAGCTGCTGGATCCAGTTGATCAGCGTGCCGGAAATAATCACGATCACGGCTATCGTGGCAAAGAACAGGATGATGCGACCCTTGTCGTCATAATAGCCGGCAGATAATCCGATAATTCCGACGATGCTGAACAAAAATGTACCGAGAAAAGTCGACAAGGCGTTCTGCGACCGGTCGTCTGCAAGCATGAGAGCGATGGTTCGCGGCGTAGCGGTACTGGTCGCCGAACCGTAAGCCGACACCATGATCGACACGGAAAAGGCAATGACCGCCAGCATGCTGGATGCCAAAATAGTCAATATATCGCCCACCGACCCGCTGGCGATCTCCAGATCCGCTTCATAGGGAATCAGCGGGCCGACCCACTCCGCTGCCGCCGCTGCGGCAATCGCTCCCAGGCTGAACAGCATCGCCCGAAACCAGATTTTTTCAGGCAACCGCGCCATATATTTTTTCAAGGCCAGAATCATGCGCCCGCTTGTCCTGTCCGCTTGACCGGGCTTCCTACCGGCGGTTCCTCTCGAAATATGTTCATACTGCGAGGATAGCCGCATTTGACCGGCCCGACCAGCACCGCTTTCGCTATCCGGCCGACGAGGGAGTGAAGACATTCTCCCATTATTGCAATCAGGCGGCGAGAATATCTTCGACGGGACCGGCAGCGCAGATCAGTACTTTAATTTTGCAGGATTCCGCTCTAGGTCATCTTATCTTCGAGTTGCCTGACAATATTACACGATAGGAAAAAATGAATATGGTTCGCATGAAGACGGTATCGGCTGTTGTGGCTTTGGCAGTTGTGGTTTCTGGCTGTTCAGATGGTGGACCGGAAACCGGCGAACCGGCAGCAGAGTCAGCGAAAACGGAAGCACCGGTCGACACCGGACCGCCAGCGGTTGACGATGTCACCACATTGGACGGCGTTGCCTATGCCAGCCTGACCGGTGATGCCGCCGCGGGTAAGGCGAGTTTCGCCCAGTGTCGCACCTGCCATGTGATCGAACCGGGAATGAACCGGCTTGGCCCCACGCTGGCAGATATTATTGACCGGAAAGCCGGTGGAGTCGCAGGTTTCAAATATTCTGAAGCCACGACCAATAGCGGCATCGTCTGGACAGAAGAGAAATTGAACCAGTTTCTCGAAAAGCCGGCAAGGGTAATCCCGAAGACCAAGATGTTCTACGCCGGCACACCGGATGCACAGACACGTGCTAACCTGATTGCCTATCTCAAAAACCCCGGCTGATCAGGCCTTCCAGCAGCCGGCGAGATGGTCGTCGGTCATCCCGATCGCCTGCATATAGGCGTAGATGATAGTGCTGCCGACAAAGCTCATGCCGCGTTTTTTGAGGGCTTTGGAAATCGCGTCACTGACCGGTGAGCTGCTCGCCATTTCGGAAAAATGCCCGGGCCGGTTTACCGGGGGTGACGCACCGTCCAGATGGCCCCAGAGCCATGAATCGAAGCTGCCGGATTCGGTCTGGATTGCGAGAAATGCCTGTGCGTTTTTGCGGACCGAGTAAATTTTGAGCCGGTTGCGTACGATCCCGCTATCCTCGCGCAAGGCTTCCAGTTCATCATCTTCCATCGCCGCGCAACGCTGGATATCAAAACCGTGAAAGGCGCGACGATAGCCGTCGCGTTTGCGCAGAACCGTTTCCCAGCTCAGGCCAGCCTGCGCCCCTTCCAGAATCAGATTTTCGAACAGCAACCGGTCATCATGAACCGGCACGCCCCATTCCCGGTCGTGATAGTCGCCGTAAAATTCTTTGCCCGCCTGTCCGCCGAAGCAACGCTGCTTTCCGTCTGTTCCTGTCACTGTCATGAATGCGGGAATAGCGATTCCCGCTGGAACCGACAATTTGAATCGGTCGGGTTATTCGGCCGGCTGGAATTCCGGTCGGTCTCCGCGCTCCGGCGGCCACCAGCCGATACGGCGCTTGATCCGGTTTAGCAGTCGGGGGACCGGTGCATTACGATCCATCCACTCGGCATATTCCTTGTAGGCCGGGTCGCTGAGCAGATGCTTTTCCTCGGTCTTGGCGCGCCAGTAATAGACAAGGCTGACCGCCGCGATCAGGACAGTATTGCGGACGAGATCGGTGATGCTTCCCGAAGTAACCAGAAACGGCATGGTGGCCAGCCACCAATAGGCGTTTTTCGCAACATAGGCGGGGTGTTTGGTCCAGCTATAGGGACCATGGGTCAGGATGCCGCGATGGGTGAGATTGGAGAAGCGCAGACCAAAGGCAATTGTCGCCCACGCATAGATCGCTGTGAGAAAAACCAACAAGCCGCCCCAGATCCAGAGGACGACCGGCTGGCCTGCGAACCAATAGGCCCAGTCGGCGGTGTTGACGTGATAGTTGAGCGGACCGTCATCGCCCATCAGGATGAATGGCGGATAGCAGATCAGCGCCGCGACCCAGCCGGCCAGATAGGGGTTCGCCGTGCGGATATGCGCATCGAGTGGCTTCATCGTCAGCAGATAGCCCACCGTCGCAAACTGGACGTCGACGACAAACATCGCGATGATCAGCCAATGAGCAATTTCTACCGGATTACCGGCCAGCACATCCAGATCGAGGCGGACCAGATCGGCAAAACCGCCGGGCACGATCGAGAGCATGAACGCTAGGAAAAAGCCCTTTACGGCCCATGCGCGGAGATGGTGACGGATCTGCTGTCGGTCAAATTCGCTTTTCCTGCCGGTTAGCAGCTGGCCAAAATGCCAGGCACTGTCGCGCGGTTCGACGGCAAAGCGATCCGTGAACAGCACATAGGGAATAGACAGCAGGAACAGCCATGGCGCCACCGCTTCCATGATCTCCATCGAAAACTGATATTGCCCGGTCCAGTACCAGCGGCCGACACAGTATATTGTGGCGATCATACCCCAGGTCGCCCAAAGGCCGGCGAGCTTTACCAGACTGACGTCGAATGTTTCTTTCAGCGGCTTGGGACGGTTCCAGTCCATGCCCGTGGATGGCCGCAAATGCACCTTGTCCATCAGCAATGACCAGATCACCATCGGCACCGCACAGGCCAGACAGGCGGCAAGCGCGGAATAGGGGCCGTCCAGACCATATTGGCGGGCGATCAGGATCCAGCACGCCAGGCCGATCAGGCCGGCAATGCCCACACCATGGGAAACCGCGGACTGCGGGCGTGGATCATCGCCTTTCGATTTTCGTCCAAACATGCGCCCGCCTTAACCAATAATGGTAAGCAAGCCGTGAACAGCGCGATTCACGAGTAAAAAACCTTGGATTGGCCTAGGAAAATTGCCTCGCCTCCCCTATACTGGAATGTAAAGACAAGTGCTCTGAACTTGATGGACATAAAACGGGAACTTCATGAAAAACATAGGACTTTCGCTTTCGATCGCTATCTTCATGGTTTCCTGCACCAATGGAGAAAACGCCCAGACCAATGCCGGCGCTTCAACAGAGACGCAGGCTCTGGCCGAAATTTCACCGGTGGATCGCAAGCCTTTTGAAACAACCGCAATTGCCAGTTTTGACGAACCATGGGCCATGACCTTCCTGCCGGACGGCCGGATGCTGATCAGCGAAAAAGCGGGCAAGTTGCAGCTGGTTGATGCCAAGGGGCAGAAAACCGAAATCAGCGGCGTACCGAAGGTCGCATATGGCGGTCAGGGCGGTTTTGGCGATATCGTGCTCGCGCCCGATTATGCGACCAGCAATATGGTCTATCTGAGCTGGGTTGAAGAAGGCGAGGACGACACCAGAGGAGCCGTCGTAGGGCGCGCCAAGCTGGTTCTGTCCGGCCAGAAGCCCGCCCTGCGAAATCTTCAGACTATCTGGACCCAGACACCGAAAGTCACCGGTAAAGGCCATTATTCGCATCGCATCGCCTTTTCCCCCGACGGCAAATATCTTTTTATCGGATCCGGCGACCGGCAGAAATTTGATCCGGCGCAGGATATGAAAGCCAATCTGGGCAAGATTGTCCGGCTTTATCCCGACGGCAGCATTCCCAAGGACAATCCCTTTGTCGATCAGGAAGATGCGCTGCCGGAAATCTGGTCGCTGGGCCACCGCAATATTCTAGGGCTTGCCTTCGATAGTGAAGGACGTCTCTGGAATCAGGAAATGGGTCCGAAAGACGGTGACGAGCTTAATCTGGTGCAAAGGGCCGCCAACTATGGCTATCCGGTCGTGTCGGAAGGCGATCATTATGATGGCGAGATAATCCCCAATCATGACACTCATCCGGAATTCGAGGCCCCGAAAGTGGCATGGGTGCCGACCATCGCGCCCAGCGGTCTGATCTTCTATTCTGGTGATCTGTTCCCGGCGTGGAAAGGCAGCGCGTTCCTTGGAGGGCTCGCCAGCCAGGCGCTGATCCGCGTTTCGTTTGAAGGTGATAGCGCCAAGGAGGCCGAGCGTTTTCTGATGGACAGCCGCATTCGCGAGGTGGAACAGGGCCCCGACGGCGCGCTCTATGTGCTGGAAGATGGCGAAAATGGCCGGTTGCTGAAACTCACCCCGACCAAATAGCGCCCGCTAGCCGGAACCTATTGCGACGCGGCGGTGGTCGTTCCCGACAGATCGCTCAGAAAACGGCGGACACGCTTGGCATTTGCGCCGATATCATGGACCCCGACGCGGCTGACCGAGCGCATGTCAATAATGCTGGCGGCGCCATTTTCGGCCGAGCGGGCCCGAATGACGACGTCATCCTTGAACCGGAACAGCGAGATCGTATCGGTCGCTTCCAGATTGCCGGAGGCCGGATCGACGCTGACAATCTCCCAGCCGCGATCTTCCGCCAGCCTTTTTGCCTTTTCAATCACCACTGCAACCGGCTGGTCAATACGGACCGAGCGGATATCGGGATAGGCATCCTGATGCACGGTCGCCCAGCGCTGCCGCGGGTTCATGCCACGCATGTCGCTGTCATCCGCTCCTGGAATATTGTCCCAATTGTCATCGCGCAGCGCGATCGCGGTAAATTGCGGCGGATCGGCAAGATCGGTGGTAATGTCATGAATGGCGGGCAGCGTGGCAACCGCAATAACATAGGGTATCCAGAAAGCCAGAAAGCCAAGCGTGGCTACCATTCCCAGCCCCAGCAGAGGCCAGCGGGTCTTGCGTCCCTTGCGCCGGTTCAGCACGATGAAGATGATTGCCAGTAGCAGCGTGAGTACGGCGACCAGAATGATCCAAGGTATCGCCCCCAGACCGGCCTGCCATCCCCAGAGCCCGAAGCCGCTGCCAGCGGCGGCAATCAGAAAGGCCAGAGGCGCGCCCAGACCGAGAACAAGAATCAGCCAGCCCTTGGGATCCCGCCGTAGCGAGCCAATCTTGCCCGGCATTGCCGACGCGGTGGCCGCTCGCGTTTCGCCCTTCGACGGTTTTACTGGCTCATTCTGGTCCGACACGCACAAACTCCCCTTATCAGATCAATCTTTTAGCTGGCGCAATCCAATCATGCAATTGCAACCTATACGGCTCGACTTTTGCTGCAAAGCGGGGTAGCGCGCGCTTTTCCCGCTATATGAGACCACAAACTTGACCAGCATCATTCCTCTCGCCGAAATCGATCCGCAACTTGTCGAAGCGCTGCTCGACGCTGCCTTTGGCGCGGACCGACACAACCGCACCGCCTATCGGCTGCGCGAAGGCATGGATATGCTCGAAGGCCTGTCGCTGGCCGCCGTGGATCAGGAAAAGCACGAACTGCTGGGTTCTATCCAGTGCTGGCCCATCGCCCTCACGGATGAAGAGGGCAAGAAATATCCGATGATCATGGTAGGACCGGTGGCGGTTTATCCGGATTTCCAGCGCGAAGGCATTGGCCGGGCGATGATGACGGCGCTGCTGCAGGAGATCCAGCCCAATGACCCGCTGCCGCTGGTGATGATCGGCGACCCGGAATATTATGAGCGTTTCTTCGGATTTTCAGCCGAGAAAACCGCCGGATGGACGCTGCCGGGCCCGTGGGAACCTTCGCGCCTGCTGGTGCGCTGCAACCCGGCACAGACATTGCCCACCACCGGCACGCTTGGTCCCTGGACCCGATAGCGAGTCTAAGCCTTTACAGAAATGCCGCCGGGCAATAGTCCGGTTGCATGCCCTATACGCCCCCACCCGAACTGGCCTCGCTATCCATCGCGGAAATCGCGGAATTGGCCGAAGCACAGAAATTGCCGCCCGTCGAACAGTGGGAGCCGAAGGAGAGCGGCGACAGCGAGATGCGAATCGCCGCAGATGGCAGTTGGTATCATCAGGGTGACCCTATCCAGCGCCCGGCCATGGTGCGCGCCTTTTCCTCTATTCTGCGGCGGGAAGCGGACGGCAGTTTTGCACTGGTCACGCCCTATCAGAAGCTGAGCATTAAGGTAGAGGATGCGCCGTTTGTCGCCGTCCAGCTGGAAAGCCAGAGCAGCGGCGAAGACCGGACGCTCGCCTTCCGGCTCAACACCGATCATCTTGTGGTCGCGGGACCGGATCATCCGCTCCGCTTTGGCGCCGACAAGCCTCAACCCTATCTTCATGTCCGGGGCGGGCTGGAAGCGGTGCTGGCGCGACCAGTCTATTATGAACTGGTGGAACTGGCGCTGGCAGAAAACAAAGATCCGCTTGGCATCTGGTCGGCCGGTGCTTTTTTTCCGATGGCGACCGATTCATGACCTTGCGCGACCGGCTGGAACAGGCCCTGGTGAAGGGACACGAGAATGATCTCGATCATCTGCTCTACAGCGAACGGGACCATATCGACGATCTGAAGATTCTGCGTGACGCGGCCGTGCTGATCGCGGTCACGGACCGCCCCGATCCGGGCGTGATCTTTGTGCAGCGCCCGCAGCATATGCGCAACCACCCCGGGCAGGTCGCCTTCCCGGGTGGCAAGATTGATCCGGAAGACCGGGATCCCATTGATGCAGCATTGCGGGAAGCGCACGAGGAAGTTTCGCTCGACCGCAGCCATGTCGATATCATCGGCATGACCGACAGTTTCCAGTCGGGCAGCGGCTATAATATCCAGCCGGTGCTCAGTGTCATCCCGCCCGACCTGCCCTTCGTCGCCGATCCGGTTGAAGTGGAAAGCTGGTTCGAAGCCCCGCTAGAATTTCTGCTCGACCCGAAGAACCGGACCACGCACGAAGGCACGTGGAACGGGCGCAAGCGGCATTATTACGAGATTTACTGGCAGAATTATCGTATCTGGGGGATTACCGCGGGCATTTTGAACAACCTGGGAAAGAGGCTGGACTGGTGACGGAGACGATAGCGTCGGCAGAATGGACAGAAAGGCCCGGCCTTGCGGAACTGATTGCGGCGCTGGAAGGCAAGGCGCGCTTCGTCGGCGGGGCCGTTCGCGACACCTTGCTGGGTCTGTCGGTCAAGGATATTGATATCGCCACTCCGCTGCTGCCGGAGGACGTGATGGACCGGCTTGCGGCCGTGTCCATAAAAACCGTTCCCACCGGCATAGCCCATGGCACGGTCACCGCGGTTCTGCCGGAAGGCCCCGTCGAAATCACCACGCTGCGGCGCGATGTTTCCACCGACGGACGACGGGCGACCGTTGCCTTCAGCGACGACTGGAAAGAGGACGCGGCGCGCCGGGATTTCACGATCAACGCGCTATCCGCCGATCCCGGCACGCTGCAGATATTCGATTATTTCGGCGGGCTCGACGATCTGGAAAATCTGCACATCCGCTTCATCGGTTCGGCCGCCGAACGGATCGCGGAAGACTATTTGCGGATCATGCGCTATTTCCGCTTTCTCGCGCGCTTCGGCCAGCAGCAGATAGACGAAGAGGCTTTCGCGGCTTGCACCGCAGCGGCGGCAAAGCTCGAAACCCTGTCCCGTGAGCGGGTGGCCGACGAGCTGTTAAAACTGCTCGCCACAGAGGACCCGCGATTTGCGATCGGCCAGATGCTGGATGCCCGAATATTCCGGCATATCGTCGAAGATGTTGATCCGGATGCGGGAGAAAGAATCAATCGACTGGTCGAACGCGAGCAACGGTATCAGCTCGAGCCCGTAGCGATCCGGCGGCTGGTGGCGCTGCTGCCCAAGGAGGCGGACAAGGCGAGCCATATTGCCAAGAGCCTGAAACTGTCCCGGAAACAGCAGAGGGCGATCGGCGAACGGCTTTTGGGTGCGCAAGAGTTCCATGTCAGTGAAGCAGCAACAGGCCTGGCCGATATCCGCGGCTTCGCTTATCGCACCAGTGTAGATAGCGCCCGCGATGCCGCGCTCCTCTTCGCCGACGACACCGCTTTGCCTAAACTTCTGGATGCACTCGACGGGTGGCAACCGCCGGTCTTTCCGCTGACCGGTGGTGACCTGATCGAACGGGGGCTGAAGCCGGGACCGCTCGTCGCGAAAACCCTCGCCAAAATCGAGACAGCCTGGATCGCGCAGGGCTTTCCGGACGAAGAATGGATCCGGAAATTCATCAAGGAACAGGCCTTGACGCGCCAGCCCTGAACCGGAAAAACCGGCAGGGACAAAATTGATATTTGCGGCGGAAAAAACTATCTAGAACAGATGCCGATAAGGAGAGACGAACCATGACGGACAATGCGGAAAATAAGGACTTGGTCGAGTTGATCCCCTCTCCGCGCAGCGATGCGCCCACCCATTGCACGGTAGCGGATTATGACCGTCTCTATCAGGAAAGCATCAGCGATCCCGACAGTTTCTGGTCACGCCAGGCAGAGCGCCTCGACTGGCAGACAGCTCCCGGCACAATAGCCAACTGGTCCTTCGATCCGGTTGCGATAAAATGGTATGAAGACGGCATTTTGAACATCTGCCACAATGCGGTCGACCGCCATGTCGTGGCCGGCAAAGGCGATGTCACCGCGCTGGTTTTCGAACCCGATGACCCCAAGTCGCCCGGCCGCACGATCAGCTATGCCGAGCTACAGGCAGAAGTCATCAAAATGGCCAACAGCCTGAAAAAACTGGGCGTCCAAAAGGGCGACCGTGTCACTATCTACATGCCGATGATCCCCGAAGGCGCGATCGCCATGCTGTCCTGCGCCCGTATCGGCGCGATTCACAGCGTAGTCTTTGGCGGCTTCTCCCCCGATGCCTTGGCCGGACGGATCGAGGATTGTGATAGCAAGTTCGTGATTTGCGCCGATGCCGGGTTGCGCGGCGGCAAACCAGTACCACTGAAGGCCAATGTCGACGCGGCGCTCGAGAAAGTGTCAGTCGACGCCGTATTGGTGATCAACCATACGGACAGCGATGTCGCCATGACCGAAGGCCGCGATCACTGGTATCATGATATTTCGGCCGACGTGCCTGCCGATTGCCCCTGCGAGCCAATGAATGCCGAGGACCCGCTCTTCATTCTCTATACGTCCGGCTCGACCGGCAAACCCAAAGGCGTATTGCACACCACCGGTGGCTACGCGGTCTGGGTGGCGACCACGTTCCACTATGTCTTCGACTATCAACCGGGCGAGGTCTTCTGGTGCTCGGCCGATATCGGCTGGGTCACCGGCCACAGCTATATTGTCTATGGACCGCTGATCAATGGTGCCACCGAGATCATGTTCGAGGGCATTCCCAACTATCCCGACCATGGTCGCTTCTGGGAAGTGGTCGAAAAGCACAAGGTCAATATCTTCTACAACGCACCGACCGCGATCCGCGCATTGATGCGCGAAGGCGACGGACCGGTGAAGGCCCACGACCGCTCCTCCCTCCGCCTGCTCGGCACCGTCGGCGAGCCGATCAATCCGGAAGCCTGGCGCTGGTATTATGACGCGGTCGGCGAAGGCAAGTCGCCGATCGTCGACACCTGGTGGCAGACCGAAACCGGCGGCATCATGATCACCACCCTCCCCGGCGCTCATGGCATGAAACCGGGCAGCGCCGGCAAGCCGTTTTTCGGCGTCCAGCCCCAACTGGTCGACGGCGATGGCTACGTTCTCGACGGTGCAACCGATGGCAATCTGTGCATCACCGCCAGCTGGCCGGGCCAGGCGCGCAGCGTTTATGGCGACCATGAGCGCTTCATCCAGACCTATTTCAGCACCTATAAGGGCAAATATTTCACCGGTGACGGCTGCAAGCGGGACGGCGATGATTACTACTGGATCACTGGCCGGGTCGATGATGTCATCAATGTCTCGGGCCATCGCATGGGCACGGCGGAAGTTGAAAGCGCCTTGGTCTCGCATCCCAAAGTCGCAGAAGCAGCCGTGGTCGGCTATCCCCATGATATCAAGGGACAGGGCATCTATTGCTATGTCACGCTCAATGCGGGCGAGCCGTCCTCCGACGAGCTGGTTGCCGAACTGCGGCTCCATGTGCGGAAGGAAATCGGTCCGATTGCCACACCCGACCATCTGCATCTGACCCCGGCCCTGCCAAAAACGCGCAGCGGCAAGATCATGCGGCGTATCCTGCGCAAGATTGCCGAGAATGAACATGGTGCACTGGGCGATACGTCGACGCTCGCTGATCCGAGTGTGGTTGATGCGCTGGTCGAGGGACGATTGAACAAGTAATCGTGCTCCGCACTTGATGCGGGGCTCTGGAGGCAAGACCTGCTCCCTGTAGCGGTGTGCTCCGCATCAAGTGCGGAGCACACCTGTGCCTGCGAAGGCAGCTATCCATCTCCTGTCGGTTCCGCTTGGCGCTTCCGGGAGATGGACCCCTGCCTGCGCAGGGGCACATCCGCTTCAGCTACTCCTCAAAGCCGACAAACACTGCGGCCTCATCCACCGGCTTCCGCTCCGACACCACGGCATTGGCGGGAAAGCTCTCGTCCGGCCAGCCGAGTGCAATACTTTTCATGATCACCTGGTCATCGGCAATGCCGGCATGTTCGCGGACCACCGGCGACTGCATGATGCCCTGGCTGTTGATCACCGTGCCCAGCCCGCGCGACCAGGCCGCGTTGACCAGCGCCGTCGCCACTGCGCCGCAATCAAAAGGCGTATCGTCGCTGCCGTCGAGCACCTTGTCATAGGTAATGATCACACACACCGGCGCATCAAACTGGCGGAAACCGCGCATCACCCAGTCCTGCCGCGCTTCCTTGTCATCGCGTTCAATTCCCATCGCGCCAAATAGCTGTTTGGCTACGCCGATCTGCCGCTCGCGATGCGCACCGGCAAAGGCCTCTCCGGTCCGGAACTCGCGCGACTGCGGCACCCCGGCAAGCATCCGCTCGGTGTTGCCGGCGCGGATTTTCTCCAGCGGCTTGCCGGTGATGACGTAAAAATTATAGGGCTGGGTGTTCATCGAAGAGGGTGCGCGCATCGCCAGTCCCAATATTTCCTCGATGAGTTCCTGCGGAACAGGGTCCGGCTTGTAGCCGCGTATACTGCGCCGGCCGAGGATTACGTCGTCAAACTGCATGGAAGTCTCCGTGTGTAAATACGGGCTGCTGGCTAGCGGACAAATGGCGCTGTGCAAAGCCCGCTGTCGCCAGCGGCTTGACCGCAAACGACGGCTAATGTGCTAATAGAGTGCATGATCCCCATTATCTGCTAAACCACACGTCATGAAAGACCGTTTCGAACGCCACAAACAGCCCTGGACCAGCGAAGAAGTGCAGAAGCTGCACGCCTTTGCCAAAAAGGGCATGACGCTCAAGGCCATATCCAAGGCGCTGACCCGCAGCGAGGAATCAAGCAAGACGAGGGCCAAGCAGGACAAGCTGAAAATCGCCAAGAAGCGGTAAAACGCCGCTGCAAACCACTGGCTCGACAGCAACGGGGATGCCGGACTGATTCAAAGCAATCGGTCAGAAACGGCTTTGAAGCGGTCAGTGCCGCTCATTTTCTCCTTCATAATCCTCGATATGCTGCAAGTAATAGCGAGCGCTGACGACTTTTATCATCAGATATTCTCCGACAATCATGATGAACCAGTCGGCTGCGATTGCGGCGAAGATTGCGGCAAAGATGCCGATGAAAAAACCTGCGATTCCTGCCTGGGCGACAGCCAGTCCAAGCGTGCCGAGCAATACCAGCGCCGACAGGAAAGTTGCGACGACCGGCAGCATCGCCTTGCACCAGAACAGGTGCGGAAAGTCTCGATCGGAATCGATTGCACCCGTTTTCGCGATCTTGCGGAGTTCGTGCGCTGCCAGGTTTGCGGTCTTGATCGGCATCGTGAATATCGAACGGATGAGGATCAGGCCACCCGACGCAAGACCCGGTCCGCGGGCTTTGCCGCTTTTCCCTGACGGTCCGGTTTCCGCGTCGGCTTGCAACGCTGCGCCACAATTGGCGCAATAGCTATCTCCCGCTCGAACTTCAGTGCCGCAAGATGTGCAGACCATCGATTACCCCCGTATAGCGCCCCTTGGGCTGGCTTATCACAAAATTTGCCCCTTTCCACAAGCCGCTTCCTCCGGGTTCTGCCAAATCGGCCTATCGACTACCGGGCACCTGCGGGAACATTTGCAGCGGGCAACAACACTAGCCCCGCGGCACCCGAATCTTGTCGACCAGCCAGCCGATCTCCTTTGGCGGCGGGCTGGTGAACCGCGCGACCGCAATCGCCACCGCGAAATTTAGCAGCATTCCGATCACGCCAATACCCTCGGGCGAGATTTCGAACAGCCAGTTGGCCGCGACATTGCTTTCCGGCGACCAGAGCTTGAACCAGCCGATATAGAGGAAGGTGAAGGTCAGGCCCGTTACCATTCCGGCAATCGCGCCCTCGCGATTCATCCGTTTGGAAAAAACCCCCATGAAGATCGCCGGAAATAGCGAGGCGGCGGCCAGACCAAAGGCGAAAGCAACCACCTGCGCGACCCATCCGGGCGGATAGATGCCGAGATAGCCGGCGACAACGATCGCTGCGGTCGCGGCCAGCCGGGCTGCGAGCAGCTCGCCCTTCTCGGTAATCTGCGGTCGGAAGGTGCTTTTCAGAAGATCGTGACTGATTGACGAACTGATCACCAGTAGCAGCCCCGCCGCCGTCGACAGCGCCGCCGCCAGACCGCCGGCGGCGACCAGCGCGATCACCCAGCCTGGCAGATTGGCGATTTCCGGATTGGCCAGCACCATGATATCGCGGTCAACATAGACCTCGTTCGGATTATCGTTCGCCGCGGCATTTTCTACAACACGTTCACCACTGGGTCCGGTGCTTGTCGTGAACTGCGGCGCGCCCTGAAAAGGATCGCCCTTGCCCAGCTGCATCTTGCCGTCGCCATTTTTGTCGCGCCAGGCGATCAGGTCGTTGCTCTCCCAGTTTTTGAACCATGCCGGTGCCTCAGCATAATCGGTATCCTGCACGCTATCGATGAAATTGAGCCGGGCAAAGGCGCCCACCGCTGGTGCTGTGGTATAGAGCAGGGCAATGAAAACCA
This sequence comes from Sphingorhabdus sp. 109, assembly GCF_902506555.1. Classification (GTDB taxonomy): domain Bacteria; phylum Pseudomonadota; class Alphaproteobacteria; order Sphingomonadales; family Sphingomonadaceae; genus Parasphingorhabdus. Next base: position 2,271,249 of record NZ_LR732707.1, read on the forward strand.
GAGCCCAACCCGCCGACTTGCGCGCGTCCGACGCCTTGGGCACGGTGAAGAAGCGGACAATGACATGCGGCAGGCCAGCGGTTCCGATCATCAGGGCAGCGGTGATGCAGAAGACGTCGATCATCGACTTGCTGCCGTCGGTATAGGCGGCAAATCCCATGTCCTGCAGCACCAGATCCAGCTTTTGCAGCACATAGAGTCCCGACCCGTCATTGACCGTCGAACCCAGGCCCAGTTGTGGTACCGGATTGCCGGTGATCAGGAAGCTGATGAAAAAAGCCGGGACCATATAGGCAAAGATCAACACGCAATATTGCGCGACCTGCGTATAGGTAATGCCCTTCATCCCGCCGAGCACGGCATAGATGAACACTATGCCCATGCCGATAATCACGCCGAGTGTGATCGGTACATCGAGAAAGCGGGAGAAGACGATGCCGACCCCGCGCATCTGCCCGGCGATATAGGTGAAGCTGATAAAGATCAGACAGATCACCGCCACCACTCGGGCCGCTTTCGAATAGTAGCGCGTGCCGATAAAGTCCGGCACGGTAAACTGGCCGAATTTTCGGAGATAGGGCGCCAGCAGCAGCGCCAGCATGACGTAGCCGCCGGTCCAGCCCATCAGATAGACCGAGCCGTCATAGCCGGAAAAGGCAATGATCCCGGCCATCGAGATGAAACTCGCTGCCGACATCCAGTCGGCCGCCGTCGCCATGCCGTTGACCACCGGATTGACGCCGCCGCCGGCAACATAGAATTCGCTGGTAGAGCCGGCGCGCGAAGCGATCGCGATGCCGATATAGAGCGCAAAGGACAGGCCGACGAAAATATAGATGAGTGTCTGGGTTGCCATCAGTCGCGCTCAGTCATCGAGATCATATTGGCGTTCGATCTGCTTCATCCGGATGCTGTAGAACAGGATCAGCAGAATGAAGAAATAGATCGCCCCCTGTTGCGCGAACCAGAAGCCGAGAGGATAGCCCCCGAGCGCAAATTGATCGAGAAAATCGCGGAACAGAATACCCGCTCCAAAGGAAACGACGAACCAGATACTCATCAGCGTCCAGAGCAGCCGGAGATTTTGTGCCCAATAGGCTTTTTCGGCTCCGCTGGTCGCCCCGCCTTCCGCGGACTTATCCGGATCTTTGTCGGACATATGGGCCTCCCCCACTAACTTTGCCGGACAGGCTAAGGCTTCGGGGAGAATTGCGCAAACAGCTTTTGCTATACCGGCGCACCGCCCACCGAGCCGGTTCGGCGATATTGACTAGCGCGCGCTATCAGCAGCGCCGGATGCGGAGATCCTGGATCGCAGCAACATCGTCGCCTGTTCGTATAATCCGGGGTCCTGATGGGCACGGGCCATCAACTGGGCACCGTCAACAAGCGCCAGGCAGGCGTTTGCCTCTTCTGCTGGATCCCCGACATCGCTGATGCTGCCATCCTTCAGGCCAAGGGCAAATGTATCTGTCAGCCACGCTATATTGGCTGCATGAAAAGTCACAAGATCATTGACGACTTCAGCCTGCAGGCTGTCGCGGTCGATGTTGAGCGCAATCGACATGCAAATCGATTCCCCTTCTTGGGTGAAGGTTCCCGTCTCGACAATATAGGCCAGCAAACGATCACCCGCACGGCTTTCGGCGCTGATTGTATCTTCCAGAAAAGAATATATCTGGCCGGAAAACCGCCGGAAAATAGCAGCTATAAGCTCTGACTTGGAGGAGAAATGATAATATATGCTCGATTTCTGGATACCGACGTCGCGGGCGATCTGATCCAGACTGACGCCGTTATATCCTCTCTTGCGGACGGCTTCGGCGGCTATGTCCATGATCGCCATTCTGGTACTCATCCGGCGCCCATAACAGCAGGATCAACTGATGTAAAATATACAATGGCTGTCATAAAACGCGCGCATATCCGACTTTATGATTAACAATAAGCCGCGATTGCCGATTGACTACCAACCGTTCGGTCGATACGCGCTCGCAGGTCGAGTAAGCGACAGGAGTAAACATGCGTGAGTACGAAGACATCATTTCCATGAAGCCCAGTCCTAGCAATCCCGATGATCACTCATCCAACTATATCCATGCGCCGGTCGCGGATAGCGCAACGGGACAGGATCGCACTATCGACCCCGTCAGAACGGCTGCGATCTTGCTCGGAAGTCGTGCCGTCGCTGTAGATCAATTGCGCGATAGCGGAATTCCTGTCGACGATGTTTGCTGGCACATATTGCTGGAACTGATTGTCGCAGAGAAGACCGAAATGCCGATGACCGTGGCGGATATCGCAAGCCGGCTCGATGTGAAGAATTCGGTCATGTCGAGATATGTGCATCATATGATCGGCGCCGGCCTGATCGAGAGATGTTCCGGTGGCGGAGACTCCGCGCCGGCGCGATTACGAGCATCTGCGGCGGGCAATGCCATGAGCCGCGATATATTACAGAAAATCGGGCAGCAGTTTATCGCCATCTGACGATGCCGATTGCGGCTCGCTAGGCGGCCTTGATCGTTCCGTTGGCCCGTTCGACATCCGCGATCTGGCAGAGTTCGCTGATCGCTATATCGACATGGATGGCAGCAATGCTCGCCTGAATTGTGTCCAGCTGCGACAAAATCTGTTCGAGCTGGTCGATCCACTCCCGCAAGTCTTCGGTTTCACTGCTCATCGTTTTAAACAATTTTTCCTGCTAATATTGTGATACCAAAATCAGACCGGCAATCACTTGCCTTGTTTTGCTCTACCAAGTCAACCATTTCCCATTCACGTCCCATTGTGGCCGGATTTGGAACGTTTATTACATGACGGAACATTCTGGACTATGTAATTATACGCAATTAATTGTATTTAAATGTAAAATATAATTATTCCCACGTCATAAATGCCCCGCGATCACCCGTTACCGCCGAAACAGATGTTCGTCTCAATCGAATTTTCCGCTTTTGGGAAAGCCCGTTGGCGGCAAGCGGCCGGCGGCACCGCGCGCAACCCGCCACATGGTTAGATCATTCTCGGTCCGCGTCCGGCCGGTTTCTCCGCCCATCGTCCAGCTCAGGCCCTCTTCCAGTCTGAACACGATTGCATCAGACAGTCCGCCATCCTTGTAGCGTTGCAGCATGACGCCCTGTCCCCTGGCCATTTCCGGCATTTCGGACAGCGAGAAGACCACCAGCTTGCGGTTTTCGCCGATTGCCGCGACATGATCGGCATTTTCCGGTACCGGGCGGACCACGAGCAGACGTGCGTCGCCCTTCAGATTGGCAACCTGACGACCCTTTTTCGTTTCGGCCACGACATCGGAAATATTCGCGACAAAGCCGCGTCCCCAGGTCGAGGCGAGCAACAACTTCGCCTTCATGTCCGCCACCATCAGCGCAATCGGTTCGGCGCCCGGTTCCAGATCGACCATCGATCCTACCGGCTCGCCAAAGCCGCGCGCACCGGGCAGCTTGTCTGCACCGATCGTATAGAAACGCCCGTTGTCACAGCACATCAGCAGCTTGTCGGTGGTCTGCGCGTGGAAGGAAAATTTTGGACCATCACCTTCCTTGAACTTGAAGCTGTCCGGTTGCGACAAATCGGCATGGCCCTTCATCGCCTTGATCCATCCGCGCTGCGACATGATGACCGTGACCGGTTCTTTTTCGATAAAGGCCTCGAGCGAGATTTCCCGCGCCGGCGCAGCCTCGATCAGCATCGTCCGGCGCTTGCCGAGTTCGGTATCCTCGGCATAGAGCTTGCGCAATTCGGCCAAATCCTTCTTCAGCCTTGTCTTCTGTCGCGCCGGGCTGTCGATAAGCTTTTCCAGCCCGTCGCGTTCCTCGAGCAGTTTGTCCCGCTCGTTGCGCAATTCCATTTCTTCCAGCTTGCGCAAGGACCGCAGGCGCATATTGAGGATCGCTTCGGCCTGACGATCGGTCAGATTGAACTCGTCCATCAGCATCGGCTTGGGTTCATCATGGTTGCGAATGATCTCGATCACGCGGTCGAGGTTGAGATAGGCAATGATATAGCCTTCGAGCAGTTCCAGCCGGGCATCGATTTTTTCGAGCCTGTGCTGCGAGCGGCGGACCAGCACTTCGATCTGGTGAACGATCCATTGTTTCAGCACTTCGCTGATACCCATCACCTTAGGCACACGGTCCTTGTCGAGCACATTCATGTTGAGCGAGAAGCGGTTTTCCAGATCCGACATGCGGAACAGCGCGTTCATCAGATCCTCGGGATCGACCGTCCGGCTCTTCGGTTCCAGAACGATCCGCACCTCTTCATCGGATTCATCGCGGATATCGGTAAGGATCGGCAGTTTCTTGTCGGCGATGATCTGGGCAATCTGCTCGATCAGCTTGCCCTTCTGCACCTGATAGGGAATTTCGGTGACGACAATCTGCCATGCGCCGCGCCCCTCGGCGTCTTCCTTCTCCCACTTGCAGCGCACCCGCATCGCGCCACGGCCGCTTTCATAGGCCGCGTCGATCACCGATTTCGGATCAACCAGCGTCCCGCCGGTAGCGAGATCGGGTCCCTTGATAATCTCCATGATCTCGGCATGTTCAGCCTTGGGATTCTCGATCAGCAATGTCACCGCATCGATAATCTCGTGCACATTATGCGAAGGAATGCTGGTCGCCATACCCACAGCGATTCCACTGGCGCCATTGGCGAGCAGATTCGGGAACAGTCCGGGCATGACCTCGGGCTCTTCATCCTCGCCGTTATAAGTGGGCTTGAAGTCAACCGTGCCTTCGTCGAGCCCGTGCATCAGCTCGATCGCCGTGCGGGTCAGCCGGGCTTCGGTATAACGATAGGCAGCGGCATTATCGCCGTCGATATTGCCGAAATTTCCCTGACCGTCGACCAGCGGATAGCGCAGAGAGAAAGTCTGGGCGAGACGGACCATCGCGTCATAGACCGACTGGTCACCGTGCGGGTGATATTTACCGATCACATCGCCGACGACGCGGGCGCATTTCTTGTAACCCTGCGACGGATCAAGTTTGAGCAGCCGCATCGCCCACAGGAGGCGGCGATGCACGGGCTTCAGCCCGTCGCGCAAATCCGGCAGCGACCGCGCCGTGATTGTCGACATCGCGTAGATCAGATAGCGTTCGGAAAGCGCCGCATCAAAGGGCGCTTCGACTATCGCGTCAAATTCATCTTCGGGTTCTTCGGGCGGGGCTTCGGTTACATCACTCATGGCTTGAGCGATAGCAGGGTGGATTCATGCTTGGTAGTGGGAAATTGGACCCGGCAGTGTGAGACACGGTTTCCACGGACCAATTTTCAAGGCCCGGCCCCTGCATTGTCCGGGATGAGGCTCATGATTGCCCTGCAGGCTGGTTGTCACAACCCAGGACAGATCGTTGACGATGTAACAGCATCTCATTAGCGTCGGAGTCCTCCGCGGAACGAGGAACCTAAGCCATGCGTTTTTCATTATTTGCCATCATGATGGCTTTCGCTTTAGGCGCATGCAGCAACGGCGGTGAATCCGGCACCGAACTGCAGTTGGCGGAAGAATCGGCAGACGCATATTCTGTCGAAGAGCCCCTTGTCCGGGATTCGGAAAGCGCCAATAGCACCGCGGAGGCTGGCGACATCCCGGTTTCGGTTCCACAGATTGCCTATAGCTATCAATATGACTTTCGCCTTCCAGCCTCGGAAATTGCAAAGACTCAACGGGCTCATGTCGAATTGTGCGAAAAACGCGGCCCGGAAATCTGCCGCGTCCTGAATATGGACAATAGTGGCGGAGAAGGTGATTATGCCACGGGCATGCTGAATATCGAAGTTGCGGCGCCACAAGCGCGTGCCTTTGGCGAGCAGCTCGCCAAAGCGGTCGACAACAACGGCGGGAGCCAGATTGCGACATCGATAAGCGGCGAAGATCTTTCCAAGCAGATTGTCGACACGGAAGCACGTCTCCGAAGCCGGAGTTTATTGTCGCAGCGCCTGACTGAACTGCTCCGGACCAAGGAAGGGAGCGTGGCGGAACTCGTAGAATCCGAGCGCGCGGTTACGCAGGTCAATGAGGAAATCGATCAGGCCCGCGGTTGGCTGAAGGAAATGCGCGGACGCGTGGCATTCAGCAAGATCGTGATCAACTACCAGTCCGCGGCGCCCGGTTCTGGCGGTTTCTCAAGGCCAATTCGAGAAGCTTTTGCCGGCATCGCCTCGGCACTCGGTTCTTCGATCGGTGCCGCGATCACATTCCTTGCCATCAGCCTGCCTTGGATATTGCTATTGTGGATCGGGATTTACCTGCGTCGCAGATTCAAGGCACCGGACCGCACATTCTGGGGGCGGCGGATTGAAGTCGCCGCATCATCGGACGATTGATTGCGCCGCCATTCACTTTGGCATATAGGTCAGGTTCAACGCCCCGGTTCAATCGAAATCGCACGATTCGGTTCTCCGGGGCATGATTTTTGTCGCTCTCTTTGCGAAGTGGAACCAAGCAATGTCCCGTCGTCGCCAGATTTACGAAGGTAAGGCCAAGATTCTTTACGAAGGTCCCGAGCCCGGCACGATCATCCAGTATTTCAAGGATGATGCCACCGCCTTCAACGCCGAGAAAAAGGGCACGATCAACGGCAAGGGCGTGATCAACAACCGGATCAGCGAGCATATTTTCACATTGCTCGGCCATATCGGTATCCCCAGCCATTTCATCCGCCGCCTCAATATGCGCGAACAGCTGGTCAAGCAGGTCGAGATTGTACCGATCGAAGTGATTGTTCGCAATGTCGCGGCCGGCTCCCTTTCCAAGCGCCTCGGCATCGAAGAAGGGACACCCCTGCCGCACACCCTGCTTGAATATTGCTACAAGGATGATGCGCTTGGCGATCCGCTGGTCGCGGAAGAGCATATCGCCTGTTTCGGCTGGGCGAGCCAGGAGGAAATGCAGGATATCTCCGCGATGGCGATCCGGATCAACGATTTCATGGCCGGCATGTTTGCCGGGATCGGTGTGAAGCTGGTTGATTTCAAACTGGAATTCGGACGTGTTTTCGAAGGTGATTTTTCACGGATCATACTGGCTGACGAGATCAGTCCGGATGGATGCCGACTGTGGGACATCAAGACCAACGAGAAGCTGGACAAGGACCGGTTCCGTCGCGATTTGGGCGGAGAAGCCGAGGCTTATCAGGAAGTTGCCAGACGGCTTGGACTGTTTCCGGAAGGCAGCAGCGAAGTGACCGACCTTAATAGCGAACGGAAAAAGCGCGGCAAATAGCTGCTACAGCCGCTTCAGCATGCGATGTCCCGGGCGTTTCCCGGTCGGGTGCGTCGAAGTGAAACCGGCGATGGTTTACGCCAAATTAACCATTGTGCTGATAGCACGACCCTCATGTGGAACCCATGTGAGGAATTATTCCGATGCGCCTTTTGATTTTGCTCGCCAGTACAACGATGCTTGCCGCCTGCGGCGGCGCCGGCCCACAATCTGCCGGAAGCAGCGCCACCCCGACGGGCGGCACGGGCGGTGGCACCGACAACGGGACCGCACATACATTTGTCGATCCGACCGAAGCAAAAACCTATACGGCAGTGGGCTCGTCGCACAGTTACCAGTCCAGCGTGGAGGATCCGGGCAGCGCCGGCCAGCAACGGACAGTACGCCAAACTCGCCAGAACAGCCAATTATATCAGGGCGATGCCACGACGGTTCGCAATTCGAACCTGACCATCGCCTATGACCCCCGCGACGCGATCTTCAATGTCAGCTTTACCAACGGACTGGCCGGAACATCGGGCGCCAGCCGCTTTCAGGATCCGCTGCACCGCACGGATTTCGGCGGCGCTATCGAACCACAGGTCGGCACACCGGATCTGGGATCGACGATGTGGAATATTCAGGGCGTCCAGTATCTGGAGTCCGGCTCTTCCAATAATGTGACCCAGGCACGACCGGTGGTTGGTGCACCCGCGGAGTTTCTTTTCGATCTGATCGACCAGACGCAGGCCGGAAGCTACGACGCAACGACATTCTTTTACCAGCTTCCCGGCACCGACACGCAATATGTAACCTTTGCCGGTTACCTGAGAAACACCGCATCGGTAAGCTATGATGGCGACACCGGCCTGACAACGCAGACCAGCACGCTCGAAAGAGGCGCTTTTGCCTATGGCGAAGTGACAGCCAATGATGATGTACCGACCAGCGGTACCGGCACATTCGACGGCACCATGCTGGCGACCATGGTCTTCAACGACCAGCCGGATATTACCGGCAACAGCGACACTTATATGCAGTGGATCGCGGGCAACGCATCGACCAGCGTTGATTTCGGGGCGAATACTTTCTCGCTGTCACTGGACGGACTGGTTGGTGCGCCAACGTTTGACGGCACGAGCGGTCAGCATAGTGTGCTGGAGGGAGCAGGTTTTTTCGCCAATGGCGGCGGCGACATCAATCTGGTGTCCGCAGGCGGCTTTTTTGGCCAGTTTAACGAGGCCTGGTTCATCAATCCGGACAGCTCGAGACTTGACCTTGTGATCGCAGGGTCCAGCATCAACGGCGCTTTTTACGGACCGGATGCTGCAGAACTGGGGGGTGGCTATCGTATCGTCGGCGGAACGCCTGACGAGCGGATCGATATTCTGGGAACCTTTGTTGGCAAGCAGCCCTAGAGGCCAACATGCGTAATGCCGCCACTCTGGTCAAAGCCGCAGCGCTCACCTGCGTAACAATCGCGGGGCCCGGTGAGGCCCGGGCCGCAGCACCTGTGGCACTTCTGTCTGACGGCGCCACCGAGATTGCATCCAGTGTCGAGCGGACCTGCAACACCGACGGACAATGCAACCTCCGGATTACGCCACAACAGCTTCTGGCCCAGGCAGAAGCGCTTGTTCAGCAAAGAAACTATCAGGCGGCCCTGCCGCTGGTCGATGCTCTGGGTCAGGTTCCCGAGCTACAGATGCAGCAGCAGTTCCTCGCCGGCTATATCGCCATCGAAACCGGTGATCTCAAAGGCGCAATTCGGAAATTCCGGTCGATTCTGGACGAAAATCCGGGACAGACCCGGGTGCGACTGGAACTGGCGAGAGCCTATTTGCTAACCGGCAAGGAAGCGAGCGCGGACTATCATTTCCGGCTTGCCCAAAATGATGAAAATCTTCCGGACGAAATCGCCAGGACCATCCGCAACACGCGCAGCATTTTGCGCGACAAGCGTATCTGGCGATTCAGTTTCGATTTCGGCTTCGCGCCGGATAGCAATATCAACGGCGCAACCGACGCCGAGTCGATCGACATAAACTTTGGCCCGATCAAATTGCCGTTGCAGCTTGACGACAGCGCCCGCGAACGATCCGGTATCGGTCAGACTGCAGGCTTTTCCGGGGGCGTCCGCGTAAAGGCTAGCGACCGGCTGGCGCTATTGTTCGATGCTGACAGCAAAATCGTCAACTACAAGGGCAAGGCGTCCGACGACATCGTCATCCAGGTTGCCGCCGGTCCGGAATTGCGGATTGCCCGCTACAGCAGCGTCTCGCTGCAGGCGGTTGGACTGCAGCGCTGGTATGGCGGCCGGCTCGCCACCCGCGAATATGGCGGCCGCGTCGGATATCAACAGGCGCTCAGCGAGGGCCAGAGAGTGGGCGTGGAACTGGACGCGCGGCGCACGGAATCCCAGCTCAGCAATTCCTATAGCGGCTGGCAACTGGGCGCGAACGCTACCTATGAACATCTAGTCGGCAAATCACTAATTGCCTCGGCCAGCCTTTTCGCGCGCCGCGACCTGCTCAACGCTGACGGATTTTCCAGCGTCAACTATGGTGTCAATCTGGGGCTGGGCGGAGAATTGCCGCTGGGCCTGAATGCCGGGGTTTCTGCCAGCGTCAGCCGGTCTGAATTCGATGCGCCGCTGCTGCTTTATTCTACAGAAAAAAGACAGGATTGGCGTGGATTCGCCCGTGCCTATATGGGCAGCCGCAAGATCAGGTTTCTCGGCTTTTCACCCTCGGTCGACTATGTCTACTCACGGGTGGACAGCAATTATGATCTATATGAAATGAGCCGGCACCGTGTGAACTTCAAATTTGCCCGCTATTTCTGACGCGATAATGCGGCAATCACGCATGTGGCCATGCCAATTGCCGTTCTAACTCTTGCCCCGGCTAAACTTGGCGCTATAGCATGGCGTTGTTGATGACCGCAAAACGCGAGGGCGCAGGATGAAAGTCAGAATATTCGTTACGCTGAAACAGGGCGTATTGGACCCGCAGGGCAAGGCCATCCATCACGCTCTGGAGAGCCTGGACTTTTCCGGCGTCAACGATGTGCGCGCCGGCAAGCTGATCGAGCTCGACCTAGACCCGTCCGTCGGCCGCGAAGAGATTGAGAAAATGTGCGACAAGCTGCTCGCCAATACCGTCATTGAAAATTATGATATCGAGATGCCGGAATCCGCACTGGAGACCGTTTCCTGATGCAATCTGCGGTGATCGTCTTTCCCGGTTCAAACTGTGATCGCGACATGGCCGTCGCGCTGGAAACGGTGTCGGGGAAAAAGCCCCACATGGTCTGGCATGGCGACAGCGAACTGCCGGCGGGACTGGATGTCATCGCGGTGCCCGGTGGCTTTTCCTATGGTGATTATCTGCGATCCGGCGCTATGGCTTCGCGATCCAATATCATCAAGCCGGTAATCGAAGCCGCCACGCGCGGCGTAAAAATTCTAGGCGTGTGCAACGGCTTTCAAATCCTCACCGAGACGGGGCTGTTGCCCGGCGCGCTGATGCGCAACAGCAACATCCATTTCGTCTGCAAGGATGCCGCGCTCGACGTGGTCAACAGCAATACTATTTTCACGTCGGGCTATGATGAAAAGACGCCCGTGTCGATCCCGGTAGCCCATCATGACGGTAATTTCTTTGCCGATGATGAAGTGCTGGACCGGCTGGAAGGGCAAAATCAGGTGGTCTTCCGCTATCGCGACAATATCAACGGATCCTCGCGCAACATTGCGGGCATTGTCAACGAAGCGGGCAATGTTCTGGGTATGATGCCGCATCCGGAGCGGGCCATTGACGAGAAACATGGTGGCACCGACGGACTGGCCCTGTTTGAAAGCCTGCTCAGCTAGCCCGCCGCAGCGACCCGGGTGGGATCACTAGCCCCCCGTTTCGAGAACCTGCAGCGCAACGACGATCCGATGCGTATCCCGAAAACGTCCGCAATTTCCTATCGCGAAGATTGAAGCGGCACGCATTCGGCAATAGCACCATGATTCATCATCGCCGACAGACTCGGTTCAAGACCGCAATGCGTATCCGGATGAGCGCGCTTGTGTCCCATTGTGTGACACGGCTCCCTGCCCCGTAATTTTATAGAGCGGAAACGAAAAAGGGCCGGTCCGAAGACCAGCCCTTTCCGATATTGGTAGCAGTGTTGCTATTAGTTGCCGGAACCAGGTCCGTACATAACTTCAACACGACGGTTCTGAGGCTCACGAACGCCGTCTGCGGTTTCGACGCGAGGACGCGATTCACCGAAGGCTTCGCTCGAGATAACGCCGCTGCCGATGCCGCGCGATTCAAGATACGCACGAACAGCTGCGTTACGACGCTGGGACAGACCGACGTTGTAGCTGGCAGAACCAGATTTGTCAGCGTGACCAGCCAGCATGACCTGAGCCGAACCACAATCGCCATATGCGGTAACCGCATTGTCGAGAACCGAAGCCGCTTCCGGAGTGATATCCGACTGATCCCAGTCAAAGAACACAATGTAAGGGCCAGGCGCACATACAGCCGCTGGTGGTGGCGGTGGTGGCGGTGGTGGCGGTGGTGGCGGCGCCCCACCCGCTAATGGCTCCCCTACAAATTGTGTTTCCGTCGAAAGAAACACAATTTCCGTCCGAGACAGCCGGTGAGGGTAATTTGACCCTCTTAATTTCCAGCCTAGACGGGGATCAGTTTTTTCGTGTGGCAACACACGGGTTTGCAGCCAGCGGTATTTGACGCGGCAAAGCAGCCAAAACCCCCCTTCGGATTATACAGGATTGGTTTCGGTCAATCCTTTCGCTCGCCATGCTGAACCTGTTTCAGGATGGCGGTTACTAGAATCGGGTGCGGGCCTTTAAAACCCACGCCCACGTGAAGGAGCAAAATATGGATCGTGGTCAAAAGACCGAAGCGGTTGCCGCTCTGAACGCTGTTTTCAAAGAGGCTGGGGTGGTCGTGGTCACACGCAACCTGGGTCTCACCGTGGCTCAGTCTACCGAGCTGCGGACGAAAATGCGGGACGAAGGCGCAAGCTTCAAAGTCTCTAAAAACCGCCTTGCCAAGCTGGCTCTGGAAGGAACCGACTATGCCCCGATAGCTGATATGCTGTCTGGTCCGGTCGCGCTCGCCACATCGGATGATCCGGTGGCCGCTGCAAAAGTTGCAGTGGAATTTGCCAAATCCAACGATCGTCTTGAAATCGTTGGCGGCGCAATGGGTGACACCCTTCTTGACGAAGCAGGCGTAAAATCTCTGGCCTCCATGCCATCTCTTGATGAACTGCGCGGAACGATTGTTGGTCTGCTTGTCGCACCACAAACGAAAATCGCCCGGGTTGTCAAAGAACCAGCTGGAGCCCTTGCCCGTGTAGTTGGCGCTTTTGCCGCTACCGGTGAATGAATTTAACTTCTCAAATATTTAGAAAATTGGAGCGTATTTAAAATGGCTGATATTGCAAAACTGGTCGAAGAACTTTCGAAACTCACCGTCATGGAAGCGGCTGAACTGTCCAAGGCACTGGAAGAAGAGTGGGGCGTTTCCGCTGCTGCTGCTGTTGCTGTTGCTGGTCCTGCTGCTGCAGGCGGTGGCGAAGCTGCTGAAGAGCAGAGCGAATTTGACGTAATCCTGACCGGCGACGGCGGCAAGAAAATCCAGGTGATTAAAGAAGTCCGTGCGATTACCGCTCTGGGCCTCACCGATGCCAAAGCCCTCGTCGAAGGCGCACCGAAAGCGATCAAGGAAGGCGTTGCCAAAGCCGAAGCTGAAGAAATCAAAGCGAAGATCGAAGCAGCTGGCGGTACCGTCGAACTCAAATAAGCCTGACGGTTTATTGCAGAAAATTCGGGCGGCTTCCGGTTCGGGAGCCGCCCTTTTTCATGCCTGCCGGACAAATTGTCCGCCGGCGCAACAGTTTCCCGCCTAGGCGATCGGCACCATTTTGACCGGCATATGATCGATCTCGTGCAGGAAACAGCTATCGGAATAGGTCAGCGGCCCGTCCTGCTCGACCCGGACATTGCGGCCGAGAATTTCCTCGAACAGCACCGCCAGCTGCATTTCCGCGAGCCGCGCACCGACGCAGCGGTGGACGCCGTGACCGAAGCCGATATGGCGGCGGGCATTGTCTCTGGTGAAATCCACGACATCGGGATTGGCGAACAGATTCTCGTCCCGATTGGCCGAAATATACCAGAGTATGACCTTTTCGCCCGCCGGAATGATCTGGCCGCCCAGTTCGGTTTCGCAGGTCGTGGTCCGCCGCATATGGGTGACGGGCGATTGCCAGCGGATGATTTCCTGTGCCGCATTGGACACCAGGGACGGATCCTCGCGCAGCCGTTCAAACTGGTCGGGGAACATATTGCAGGCGCGGACAAAGCCGCTCATGCTGTTGCGCGTGGTGTCATTGCCGCCGACGATCAGCAGCGCAATATTCGCCAGCCGCTCGAGTTCGGGCATATTGCCCATCGCGTCGCTGTGGATGATCCGGTTGAGAATCTTGTCGTTAGGCGGGTTTTTGCGCTCTTTTTCGAACAGTTCGTCAAACTTGTTCAGCATCTGGTACATTTCGGCGAAAAATTTCTGCAGCCGTTCCTCGCTCTGGTCCGGCGACACTTCGCTGGCGGTGTCCGACCAGCGCTTCATGTCGCGCCATTGCTCCCAGGGGAAATCGAACAATACGCAGAGCATGCCGATGGTCAGCTTGACCGAGACTTCCTCTACCCAATCGAACGTCTCGCCCACCGGAAGCGCATCGAACAGCTCCTTGGTCCGCGCTCTTATCTCGGGTTCCCGTGCCAGCATCTCGCTCGGGTTGAACGATGGCTGCACCACCTTGCGCTGCGCCGTATGGGTCGGCGCATCCATGGCGATAAAATTGGGAAACTCATATTCTCCGCTGCCGTCGGTGATGGTGATCCCGCCTTGCTCATAGGAAGAAGAATAGGTCTCCGGATCGAGCTCCACCTTCTGTACCAGATCATGGGTGACCACCGACCAATAGGGTCCATAAGGGCTGTCGGGCCGATAGCTGACCGGCATTTCGCGGCGCAGCCGGGCGAAGGGATCCTGCCAGCGGTTTTCGGAATAGAGCGCACCATCACTCACATCAAAGGGCGTGATCGCCCGTTTTTCCAGAACGTCGGAATTGGTCATTGCTTCTCTCCTGCCTTACAGATTATCCGATGGTTGCGGAAAGGCAAGGCGCTATTTACACAAATGTTAATGAGAGCAGGGACGACGACTATGACCGACAATGACGATCTCAGGGCTCTGGTGCGGACGATCCCGGACTATCCGAAACCGGGCATCCAGTTTCGCGATGTCTCGACCCTGCTGCTCGACGGACCAGCCTTTCGCCAGACCATCGACCGGATGATTGCGCTGGTCGACCCCGACGGTTTCGACCTGATCGCCGGCATCGAGGCGCGCGGCTTCATCGTTTCGGCGGCGATGTCCTACGCGCTGGAAAAGGGCAAGGTGATGCTGCGCAAGCCGGGGAAATTGCCGGGCCAGTCAGTGAGCATCGACTATGCGCTGGAATATGGCACGGACCGGATCGAAATGCACGACGACGCGATCCGCCCCGGCCAGCGGGTGCTGCTGGTCGACGATCTGCTGGCCACCGGCGGGACGGCCATGGCGGGCGTGGAGTTGCTCCGTGGCCAGGGTGCCGAGGTCGAACGGGCACTGTTCATTGTCGACCTGCCCGATCTCGGCGGGGGCAAGACACTCGAAGCCGCCGGCGTGGAACCCACAGCGCTGATGGCCTTTGCCGGTGACTGATCTGCAACCCCAGATCGATCGAATAGCGGTCATAACCGGCGTCCAAGATGAAGCCGATGCGTTTCTGCGCGGTCACAACGCTGTCAGGCATGGCAGCCCTTTCGGCGATTACCGGACGGTCGATCATCCAAGATTGAACAAGGTCCCGGCAAAGCTTGCGATCATGTGTTCGGGTATCGGCAAGGTCCATGCCGGTGCTGCCGCGATGTTTTTGCGGCAGCATTTCAAGCCGGACCTGTTTCTTGTTATCGGAACAGCGGGACAGGTGAGCGACATAGACGGGGACTGTTTCTATCTGCACCAAAGCCTGCAAGCCGACTATGGCACGCTGGAAAGATTTGGCGACCATGAAGGCTTTACCCACTATGACGCGGGCGCATGGCCGATTGGCCCGGCCGACTGGTCGCCGTTTGCAGCACTAGCCCGGCCAAATGGGTTCGACCTTCCTCATGCCCGCATCGCGACCGCCGACTGTTTCGTCAAATGTCCCGATCGCTCAGGCTATCTGCGCGATGTCTTGCAGGCCGATCTGGTTGATATGGAAACCGCTGCGGTGGCCCAGATAGCCGCACTGCTCGGCCTGCCCTGGGCCGGGATCAAGGCGGTCACCGACGGCGCGAACAGCGACAGTAGTGGCGACTTTCATGCCAATCTCGAACGGGCGGCCAACCGCGCCGCCAGCGAGGCAGCGCGGTTCATTGGACTGCTGTAGCCAGAGCCGTTCGTCCTGAGCCTGTCGAAGGACCGCCGCGGACGGATCGGCAAAGGCGGAAAAGCCTAGCCCGCCACCCAATTGCCGTGAAAACCCGGCGGGATACGGTGTGGCAGGTGAATCACCGCCTGCGGCTCGCCAAGAAAATCGTCGGCGTTGAGAATCTGCAATTCGCTTTTCTCCTGCTGCGCATCGATCACCAGACCGATCAGCCAGCCTTCATCCTCGGCCGCATCCGGGGCGCGCGGCACGAACACAAATTCGCCCGGATGGCGACCCGGACCGAAATCGCGCACCAGCTTGCTGCCGTCCTGCAGATCATGTTTGAACAATTCGGTACCCGCCATGTCCAGTTCGTCGGGATGGCCGGCCAGCGCGATATCGTAGATAAAGCGATAGGGCTGCATGGTTTTCCGCTCGTCATAGCGGGGGAATTCCTGGGGACGGTCATCGAGGATCTTGCGATCGACTTTTCGGCTCGCCGGGTCGACGGTCCAGCGTTCCAGCCGCGACCATTTTCCACCCGGACCGAAGGTCGAGCGCGCATAGGTGCTCTCGTGCACCACGACATCGACGATCACCGTGCCGTCTGCGGTTTCGAAAGCATTCGCCGGATGATAGACGTAGCAGGGCTCGTCCAGCTCGCACCAGATGGTCTCCATGCCCAGCCCCTCGCGCGGGCACAGGCCGACGCGGGCGCCATGCTCCGGGTTCCAGTCATAGGGGAAGGCATAGCCGGCCAGCATCCGCTTCATCGAGAATGTCGCCGGCAGGTCAAAGACCAGCACATGATTATCGGTAATCTGGCAGTCATGGATCGACGGCCCCTGGCGCACCGGGATCGGTTCCTCGCGGCGGACCTTGCCCTCCTTGCCCAGCACCACGTGCCAGACCTTGTCCATCACCGGCGCGTCATAGCAGATGGCATGCATCTCGCCGGTTGCCGGATCGAGATGGGGATGGGCAGAAAAGGCATGATTCAGGGAATTATCGAACGGATTATGCGCAATTGTGTCCAGTTCTGCAGACATTTCCACCGGAAATCCCCCCGCTTCGACAATCGCGAAAGTGCGGCCATTGATGCCGATGATATTGGTATTGGCATTATCGGTCCGTGGCTTGCGGGTGCCGGGCTTGCGCGCTTCGCCGAGCGCGTCGCTCACCTTGTTCGACCGGATCCAGCGGTTGCGATACCATTCCGCCTTGCCACCGGAAATCCGCACGCCATGGGCCATGCCATCGCCGGCAAACCAGTGGTAGCTGGCCTCGTCGGGTGTATCGACCGGATTGGGGCCGATGCGCAGATAGCGTCCGTCCAGCGCGGCCGGAATTTTCCCTTCGACGGGCAGGTCCGCCAGCGTCACCTCTTCGGTCATAGGCTTGTGCACACCGGTGAGATAGGGATGCCCATCTTCCGGCGCGTCCAGCCTTTTGCGGTTGAAATTCGACACTGCGCCCATGACGGGTGTGACAGCAGCGCGGATAGTTTTTTCAATTACGGAAGCCATGGATATTTCCTTCTCGCTGAAACCGGGATTGGCAAATCGACTCGGAATGTTTATGCCGTTAACATGACGAACTATGATAACAGTGTCAACATTGCATGTGACGCAGGGGCAACATGCCTCCAATTCTTCCGATGAGTACCGCCTATCATCATGGCGATTTGCGCGCGGCGGCGCTGCAAATGGGGATGGAGCGGATCGAGAATCAGGATCATCCCGACCTCGGCCTGCGCGCGCTGGCCCGCGATCTCGGAGTCTCGGCAACGGCATTATACCGCCACTTCCCGAACAAGGACGCGCTGCTCGATGCATTGGCGCTGGAAGCGCTCGGCCGGCTGGGTGCCAATCAGGCGAAGGCGGCCAGAGACGCCGGCGGCGGGCGCAACGGGTTTATCGAAGTCGGGATCACCTATGTCACATGGGCGGTCGAGAACCCCGCTCTGTTCCGGCTTATCTACACCCGCGTCGAAAAGGTGGATTTCGATTGCGACCCGACCGAAATGGGCGAGGCCTTCAACCAGTTGCGCGCCGGAATTGCAGCGTCGATGCCCGAAGGCATGTCGGCCGAGCAGCGCAATGTCGCGGCCCTGCACGCCTGGTCGCTGGTCCACGGCCTGGCGATGCTGATCCTCGACGGCCAGGTGGAATATGATCCGGAAATGGTCCGCAAAACCGTGGTCATGACGGATTTTCGCCCCGCCTGAACCGCCCGGGTGACCGGTCCCGCAACGATCTGCCCTGCTTAACCCGGCCTTTACCGGCTTTTGCTAGCCTCGCTCTTCACAAGCGGGGCGGGACATAAAATAAGCAAATTACGGGATCTTTTCACCAGAAGTGACAGGCAGAGGTCGCTCCTTTGCGGCGTGTTTCTCTGTCTTGCGAGCCTTCTCGCCGCGCTGGAACTCGCCCTGGCTGACCGCAAATATGGTCTGTTTACAGGCGGCTTTGGCCAGTCGCAGGCCGTTGATAGGCTGGCTGAGCGCGCCCTTTTTCTGGTCAGCTATGCCGCTGCAATGGCGATGCTGGTCATCACCGTCTGGTGGATCATCATCCGGATATTCCGCAGCAGAGAGTCTTGGCCGCCGCTGTTCTTTCTGACCACGATCGTCGGTGGCGCCTATATCCTGCTGCTCGCGCTCACCTTCCAGCTGCATCAATATTTCAGCGATACCATGAGCTTCGCACTGATGGCCAATCTCGGCGGTGGCAGCCTGACCGATGCACTGTTATTTGCTTCCGACGAGATTGTCCTCGCCGTTGTCGGACTGGCCCTCGGCCTAAGTGCCTATATTTACGCATATCGCTTTCTGTCCCGTAGATTTCCGAAGAGCTGTGACGATCCTGCATGGCCGGCCTGCGGTCGTCTGGCCGTGGCAGCATTCCTTCTCACATTGATCCTCGCAATCGCTGTGCCCATGATTTCGAGCGACGTTAAAAATAGTCTGAACCGCACCCTTGCCTGGGGCCTGTTTACCACCGCTGCCAATCGACTTACCGATTTTGACAATGACGGCTATGGCTGGGTATCCGACATGCCGGACCGGCATCCGTTCAACAGCACCCGCTATCCACTGGCGATGGATGTGCCGGGTAACGGCATTGACGAAGACGGCTATGGTGGCGATCTCGAGTTGCTCCCCTTGCCACCGCAACCGCCCCTGACCGAAATAGCGGGCAAACGTCCGCATCTGATCCTGATCGTGATGGAAAGCACCCGCTATGATGTGATCGGCAAACGGATCAACGGCAAGACCGTGGCTCCCAACCTCGAGGCCATCGCCAGATCCGGCAGTCTGATATCTCCGGTGCTCAGCCATGTCGGCTTTACCACCGCGTCGCTGAAATCCCTGTTCTCCGGCAGCTTACAACCGGCCAGCGGCTCTCCCTCGCTATTCCGCGAACTGAAAGCCAGCGGCTATGAGATTTCGGTTTTCTCCGGCCAGCCGGAGGGGTTCGGCGATATTGCCGAGACCGTCGGCATGCGCGAGAATGCCGACCTGTTTCTGGATGGCGAAAAGCTGAAACATCTGCGCGCGTTCAGCAACGGCGCCCAGGGCTCGATCCTGATCGACGAAAAGCATCTGCTGGACGCTTTTGCGGAGGCCTATCAAGTGCCGGCAAAATGGGAAAAGCCGCAATTTCTCTATTTCAATTTCCAGTCGCCGCACTTTCCCTATTACCACAAGGACATGACGCTCAATCTGGTGGACCGCCCCCTGCCCCGGTCGGAAATCAGTGCGGCCAACAAGGAGAAGCTGCGGGAAACATATTGGAACGCCGTCGCCTACGCAGACCAGCGCCTGGGTGAATTGGTGGTAAAACTGAAGCGTGACGGTGTTTGGGACGACAGCGTGGTGATTATAACCAGTGACCATGGCGAGGATTTGTTCGAAGACGGATTTCTGGGCCACGGACACAATATCAATATCCGCCAGAACGGCATCTTCCTGGTCACCAACCGTCCGGGAGTTTCGGCGAACGGCGCGGTCGGCCTGAGTGATCTTCGCGCCATCATCTTGTCACTGCTCAAGGGGGAGAAACCGGTCATCCCCGCAAACCCGGTGCTGATGACAGTTGGCGATCTCGACAGCCCGACCCAGATCGGTATCTCCGAAGGGACATCGGATATCACATCGCTGCGGCTCGACACCGGCGAAGCCTGCATGGTCGAGCAGAACCACTGCGCTCATGCCGACCATTTGTCCGGCACCTTCAGGCACCGCGTGGAGCGGCTTATCCGCATCTGGGGATCGGCAAGATGGCAGAACCGGGCGGAACGAAAGCGCGACTGATCGCAAGCGGCGCTGCCACCGCTTGCCCGTAATGCGGGCCCGGATCTGAATATCGGTCCTTACTGGCAGGTGGATTGGCGATCATTCCGCTCGCCTATCTGCTGCATCTTCAAAAACCAGCAAATCCCCCGGCTGACAATTCAATTCCCGACAAATTGCCTCCAGCGTGGTGAATCGCATTGCCTTTGCCTTACCGGTTTTCAGGATCGACAGGTTGGCAAGCGTGATGTCGACCCGCTCAGCCAGTTCGGTCAGGGTCATACGATTGTCGTGGAGCAGATCGTCGAGCTTTACGGAAATTGCCATCAAACTATGCCATCCAGCTCTTCCTGCATTTTGGCACCGCTATCAAAGACGCGAGCGAGAATAATCAGGAGCAGCACCAGCAATATACCCGACAGCGAAATGCTGCCGTCAATAGAGAGATGAAAATCCTGTCCCGGCTTTACCTCGCCAAGCATCGTGAGCAAGCCGGTTGCCAGGAGACTGCCAACGAAAGTGACTAGCTGAATCGCGAACACGGCAATGCCCATCCCGCGCAACCTTGTACCATTTATCCGGGTGAAGGGATTGCCCTCGCCGACCGAATCTACAATTTTTCTGAGGCGGTTGATGGCGAAGAGCGTGAGCAGCATGATGACCGCTCCCAGGAACATGAGTATTCCAATCAGGCCGACCGTTTCAGGCGCAGGTTGACTGACAAATATCTCACCCATCTCCGCCAGCAGCTGCCGGTAGGAAAACAATAGAACGGGTAACGCGGCTGCAAGCGCACCAACGCCAAGCACCAGCATCCATTTGGCGAAAATCAACAGTCCACGCGTTGATTTGAGTATGATGTCATTCGGTTTCTTTGTCTGCGTCATATTTCCCTCCAGTATCCGGCTGTCATTCCTTATCGCTTATCGATATAGATTTATTGATAAACATCAAGCTTATTATTGTTTTTCGATATCTCCTGCTCCAGAAAGCCTCCCTGTCGAGACTCGCGGCGAGGGTGAAAACAATGTCGGTCATCATGCTTGTCCATGTCACCATGGGTGCGATCGCCTATTCGCCGGTGCGATGGCTCTGATCACGGCAAAAGGATCGCGACCGCACCGGGTGGCTGGCAATATATTCTTCGTCTCGATGCTGGCGATGGCGATGGCGATGGCAGGCATCTATATAGCCTTGATCCTGCCCATGGCGATTTCGGTCCTGGCAGGTCTCATCTCGATCTATCTGGCGTCCACATTGATATTGTTTGTTGTCATTGGCGCAATTGCGGCCGGGTTCGAGGCGCAAAACAGCCCGACTGGATTAACAGACGGACTGCCTGCCGCTCCGCACTTTTTCTTCGCAGGATTGGCGACTTTGCTCGCGATGGGCGACATCGTCATGATCGCCCGAAAGAAAATTACCGGAAGGCAGCCTATCGCACGCCATTTGTGGCGGATGTGCCTAGCCTATTTTATCGCAAACGGATCTCTGTTCACCGGCCCGGGAGCAGCACCCTTTCCCAAGAGCGTTCGTGACAGTGGCATTCTGGACATTCCGGAACCACTCGTTTTGCTTGTCATGATCTTCTGGGTTATCCGGGTGCTGGCAACAAAATGGTATGGAGACAAACCGGCCACCTCATCCATATCTCCCAACCCCGCCTCTTGACCCGGCTCCAACATCGCCCTATATCCCCTGCTCACCACAGATTTCGAGACAGGGCGTGCAGTCGCGCGGCGCGCCAGAAGAAATGAAATTTGCACGGTTTTCAGGACGCTAAAAAGCTGCAGTTTCCCACCTTGGGAGACATGCGGCTTTTGTCGTCTTGAAGCGCCTCCACATTTTGATTTTCCGCCGGTTTTCCGGCGATGGCGAGAAGGCAAAACGATATGGCTACCCACGCAGCTTCGGTCAAAACGACGGCTCCGACCCCCACCCGCAAGAAACGCATCCGCAAGATTTTCGGCGACATTCACGAGGTCATCGAAATGCCGAATCTTATCGAGGTTCAGCGCGAATCATATGAGCAGTTCCTGCGTTCGGATCCCTCGATCGGATATGTTTCCGGTCTCGAAAAGACGCTGCGCAGCGTTTTCCCGATCCGCGACTTTGCCGGCACCGCCGAAATGGACTTCGTCAACTATCAGCTCGAAGATCCCAAATATAATGTCGACGAATGCCGCCAGCGGGGCATTACTTATGCCGCACCGATGAAGGTCACCCTCCGCCTGATCGTGTTCGAGGTCGACCCTGAAACAGAAGCACGCTCGGTTCTCGATATCAAGGAACAGGACGTTTACATGGGCGACATGCCTCTGATGACCAAGAACGGCACGTTCGTCATCAACGGCACAGAGCGCGTTATCGTCAGCCAGATGCACCGTTCGCCCGGCGTATTGTTTGACCATGACCGCGGCAAGACCCACTCGTCGGGCAAATTCCTCTTCGCCGCCCGCGTCATTCCATACCGCGGCAGCTGGCTCGACTTCGAATTTGACGCCAAAGATATCGTCAACGTCCGCATCGACCGCAAGCGCAAGCTGCCGGTGACCGCATTGCTGCGTTCGCTGGGTGACGCGATTCTGGAAGTCAAAGAGAAGAAGCCTGATTTCAAGGTCGGTGAAATGGTTCGTGTCAGCGGCATGAAACAGCCAGCCGAAATTCTGGAAATTGACGGCAATCTGATCACCATCCGCGAACCGATGGGCGCGATCGAATTTAACGGCGGCAAGATCGAAGACGAAGGCCGCACGAAGAGCGCCGAAATCGTCAAGATCGTCAAACAGGGCTATTCGGAAGAAGATATCCTGAACCTGTTCTACGACCGGATCGTTTACAAGCGCGCGAAAGACGGTTGGACCATTCCTTTCGTCACCGAACAGTGGCGCGGCATCAAGCCGACCTTCGATATCGTTGACGCGCAAAGCGGCGAAGTCGTTTTCGAAGCGGGTACGAAGATCACCCCGCGCGCTGCCAAGAAAGCCGAATCCGACGGCATGACAAACATTGTCATCCCGACCGAAGAAATTTTCGGACGCTACAGTGCCTTCGACCTGATTAACGAGAAAACCGGCGAAATCTACATCGAGGCCGGCGACGAAGTGACGGCGGAAAATCTCGAGAAGATCGACAATGCCGGCATCGACGCGCTCGAACTGCTCGATATCGACCATGTCACAACCGGTCCGTGGATCCGCAACACGCTGAAGGTCGACAAGGCCGAAGACCGTGACGGCGCCCTGTCCGACATCTACCGCGTCATGCGTCCGGGCGAACCGCCAACGCGCGAAACCGCTGAAGCCCTGTTCGAAGGTCTGTTCTTCGATCCGGAACGCTATGACCTGTCCGCTGTGGGCCGTGTCAAACTCAACATGCGTCTCGAACTGGATGCGCCGGCGGATTACACCATCCTGCGCAAGGAAGACATTCTCGCGGTTGTCAAAACCCTGGTCGATCTGAAAGACGGCAAGGGCGAAGTCGATGACATCGACAACCTCGGCAACCGTCGTGTCCGTTCGGTTGGCGAGCTGCTGGAAAACCAGTATCGCGTCGGCCTCCTCCGCATGGAGCGCGCCGTCAAGGAGCGGATGAGCAGCGTCGATGTATCCACCGTGATGCCGAACGATCTGATCAATGCGAAACCTGCGGTTGCAACGGTTCGCGAATTTTTCGGCTCCTCGCAGCTGTCGCAGTTCATGGATCAGACCAATCCGCTTTCGGAAGTCACCCATAAACGCCGCGTATCAGCCTTGGGCCCCGGTGGTCTGACCCGCGAACGGGCCGGCTTTGAAGTCCGCGACGTTCACCCGACCCATTATGGCCGTATCTGCCCGATTGAAACGCCGGAAGGCCCGAACATCGGCCTGATCAACTCGCTGGCATCGTTCAGCCGCGTTAACCAGTACGGCTTCATCGAAACGCCATACCGGAAAGTCGTGGACAACAAGGTCACCAACGACGTTGTCTATCTTTCTGCCATGGAAGAACAGAAGCACACCGTGGCGCAGGCCAACGCCGAGCTGAATGAAGACGGCAGCTTCGTCGAGGAAATCGTTTCCTCGCGTCAGGCTGGCGAATTCCTGATGGCGCCGCGCGATATCATCACGCTCATGGACGTTAGCCCGAAACAGCTGGTTTCGGTCGCTGCATCGCTCATTCCGTTCCTGGAAAACGATGACGCCAACCGCGCGCTCATGGGATCGAACATGCAACGTCAGGCTGTGCCTCTGGTGAAAGCCGAAGCACCGTTTGTCGGCACCGGCATGGAAGAAACCGTGGCTCGCGACTCCGGCGCAGCCATCGCGGCCCGCCGCGCCGGCATCGTCGATCAGGTGGACGCCACCCGTATCGTCATCCGCGCATCGGGTGCGGTCGAAGCCGGCAAGTCCGGTGTCGACATCTACACGCTGCAGAAATTCCAGCGGTCCAACCAGAACACCTGCATCAACCAGCGTCCGCTGGTGAAGGTCGGCGAAATCGTCCAGAAGGGCGACACGATCGCCGACGGTCCGTCCACCGACATGGGCGAACTGGCACTCGGCAAGAACAGCCTGGTCGCCTTCATGCCCTGGAATGGCTACAACTACGAGGATAGTATCCTGATCTCCGAACGGATCGTGAAAGACGACGTCTTCACCTCGATCCACATCGAAGAATTTGAAGTCATGGCCCGCGATACCAAGCTTGGCCCCGAAGACATCACCCGCGACATTCCGAATGTCGGCGAGGAAGCCCTGCGCAACCTCGACGAAGCAGGCATTGTCTATATCGGTGCGGAAATCGAACCGGGCGATATTCTCGTCGGCAAGATCACGCCCAAGGGCGAGTCGCCAATGACGCCGGAAGAGAAGCTTCTGCGCGCTATCTTCGGTGAAAAAGCGTCTGACGTGCGTGACACCTCCCTGCGCCTGCCACCCGGCGTCGCCGGAACGGTCGTTGAAGTCCGTGTCTTCAACCGCCACGGCATCGACAAGGACGAACGTGCGCTGGCGATCGAACGCGAGGAAATCGGTCGCTTTACCAAGGATCGCGACGACGAACGCGCCATTCTCAACCGTGCAACCTTCAACACGCTGAAGGACATGCTGATCGGCCAGACCGCGACATCCGCGCCGAAGCCAATGAAGAAGGGTGCGACGATCACCGAGGAAAGCCTGTCCGAACTGGAACAGGTTGATTGGTGGAAGATTGCCGTCAAGGATGATCAGGTTCAGGCCGATTTCGAAGCTACCCGTCAGCAATATGACGAAGCGATCAAGCGGATCAACGAACGGTTCGAGGACCGTCGCGAGAAGCTGGAACGCGGTGACGAACTGGCTCCGGGCGTTCTGAAAATGGTCAAGGTCTTCGTCGCGGTGAAGCGCAAGCTGCAGCCAGGCGACAAGATGGCCGGCCGTCACGGCAACAAGGGGGTTATCTCCCGCATACTGCCGCAGGAAGACATGCCGTTCCTCGAGGATGGTACGCCGGTTGACATCGTGCTCAACCCGCTTGGCGTGCCTTCGCGAATGAACGTCGGACAGATTTTCGAAACCCATCTGGGCTGGGCCGCACGTGGTCTGGGCCAGCAGGTCACCGAAGCGCTGGAAGAATGGAAACTCGCCAACCCCGATCCGCAGGCAGCATCGCCGCCAGATGCGGTCAAGGAACGGCTGAAGGTGATCTACGGTGAGCAATATTACGAGGATATCGACAGCCGTGAAACCGCCGACATCGTTGAAATGGTGGGCCATCTGCGTCACGGTGTCCCGATGGGAACGCCGGTGTTTGACGGCGCCCACGAAGGCGACATTTCCGACATGCTCGAACTGGCAGGTCTGGATCGCAGCGGTCAGGTCGATCTTTATGATGGCCGGACCGGTGACAAGTTCGACCGCAAGGTGACCGTGGGCTATATCTACATGCTCAAGCTACACCATCTGGTCGACGACAAGATCCACGCTCGTTCGATCGGTCCTTACAGCCTGGTCACGCAGCAGCCTCTTGGCGGTAAAGCGCAATTTGGCGGACAGCGTTTCGGGGAAATGGAAGTCTGGGCACTGCAGGCTTATGGCGCGGCTTACACGTTGCAGGAAATGCTGACGGTCAAGTCGGATGACGTGATCGGCCGGACCAAGGTTTACGAAGCAATCGTCAAGGGCGACGATACATTCGAAGCCGGTGTTCCTGAAAGCTTCAACGTTCTGGTCAAGGAAATGCGGTCGCTCGGCCTCAACGTCCAGCTATCCAGCTTCGGTGACGAGGATGAAGACGGCGACGATGATGACGACGGCATTGCGATAGCGGCGGAGTGAAGCGCTAGTTTCACGCCACCCAGCATTTGAAATTTGGGGCGTAAGCCCAAAAGGAATTAAGACATGAACCAAGTAACAAATTTTGCCAATCCGATCGCAAAGCCGGAAACATTCGACCAGATCCAGATCGGCCTCGCCTCGCCGGAGCGGATCCGCAGCTGGTCCTTTGGTGAAATCAAGAAGCCGGAAACCATCAACTACCGGACCTTCAAGCCGGAACGCGATGGCTTGTTCTGCGCGCGCATCTTCGGTCCGGTAAAGGATTACGAATGTCTGTGCGGTAAATACAAGCGCATGAAATACAAAGGCATCGTTTGCGAAAAATGCGGTGTCGAAGTCACGGTGACCAAGGTCCGCCGCGAGCGCATGGGTCATATCGACCTCGCTGCGCCGGTTGCCCATATCTGGTTCCTGAAATCGCTGCCATCGCGCATCGGCCTGCTGCTCGACATGCAGCTCAAGCAGCTCGAGCGTGTGCTCTATTTCGAAAGCTATGTGGTGATCGAGCCCGGCTTGACCGCGCTGGAAAAATTCCAGCTGCTGACCGAAGACGAACTGCTCGAAGCACAGGATGAATATGGCGAAGACGCTTTCTCTGCCGGCATCGGTGCGGAAGCGGTCAAGATCATGCTGCAGGACTTGGACCTGAAGCAGGAACGCGACGATCTGATGGAGGAACTGCGGACGACCAAGTCGACGCTGAAGCCCAAGAAGATCATCAAGCGCCTGAAAGTGGTCGAAAGCTTCATCGACTCCGGCAACAAGCCGGAATGGATGATTCTGGAAATCATTCCCGTCATTCCGCCCGAGTTGCGTCCGCTGGTGCCTCTCGATGGTGGCCGTTTCGCGACCTCCGATCTCAACGATCTCTATCGCCGCGTGATCAACCGGAACAACCGTCTGAAACGCCTGATGGAACTCCGCGCGCCGGATATCATCGTCCGTAACGAGAAGCGCATGCTTCAGGAATCGGTCGACGCATTGTTTGACAATGGCCGTCGTGGCCGGACCATCACCGGTGCGAACAAACGTCCGCTGAAATCGCTGTCCGACATGCTCAAGGGCAAGCAGGGCCGTTTCCGCCAGAACCTTCTCGGTAAGCGCGTCGACTATTCCGGTCGTTCGGTTATCGTGACCGGTCCCGAGCTGAAATTGCATCAGTGCGGTTTGCCGAAGAAAATGGCTCTCGAGCTGTTCAAGCCGTTTATCTACGCGCGCCTTGATGCCAAGGGCCTTTCGATGACGCTCAAACAGGCCAAGAAATGGGTCGAAAAAGAGCGCAAGGAAGTCTGGGACATTCTCGAGGAAGTGATCCGCGAACATCCGGTGATGCTCAACCGCGCACCGACGCTTCACCGTCTCGGCATCCAGGCATTCGAACCGGTATTGATCGAGGGCAAGGCCATCCAGCTTCACCCGCTGGTCTGCTCCGCGTTCAACGCCGACTTTGACGGTGACCAGATGGCGGTCCACGTTCCGCTGAGCCTCGAGGCCCAGCTGGAAGCGCGCGTATTGATGATGTCGACCAACAACATCCTCTCTCCCGCAAACGGCAAGCCGATCATCGTTCCTTCGCAGGATATGGTTCTCGGCATCTATTATCTGACAATGGATCGCAAAGGCGAACCGGGCGAAGGCATGATGCTGGCCGACATGGCCGAAGTGCATCAAGCGCTCGAAATCGGTGCCGTAACCTTGCACTCCAAGATCACCACCCGGGTTCCGCAGACCGATGAGGATGGCAACCCCATTCTCAAGCGGTTCGAAACCACGCCGGGCCGTCTGCTGATCGCCGAATGTCTGCCGAAATCGCACCTGGTGCCGTTCGACATCGTCAACCGTTTGCTGACCAAGAAAGAAGTCGGCGACGTGATTGACCAAGTCTATCGTCACACCGGCCAGAAGGACACGGTCCTGTTCGCCGATGCGATCATGGGTCTTGGCTTCCGTCACGCTTGCCGTGCCGGTATTTCCTTCGGCAAGGATGACATGATCATTCCGGATTCCAAGGATGCCACGGTTGAAGAAACCCGCGCCCTGGTTGCGGACTATGAGCAGCAATATCAGGATGGTCTGATCACGCAGCAGGAAAAATATAACAAAGTGATCGACGCCTGGTCCCGCTGTGGTGACACGGTTGCGAACGCGATGATGGACGAGCTGGCCGCGACGCCAGAGGATGAACATGGCCGCGAGCGCGAGATCAACGCGATCTACATGATGAGCCACTCCGGCGCGCGTGGTTCGCCAGCCCAGATGAAGCAGCTGGGCGGCATGCGCGGCCTGATGGCCAAGCCTTCCGGCGAGATTATCGAAACACCGATCATCTCGAACTTTAAAGAAGGCCTGACGGTTCTGGAATATTTCAACTCCACCCACGGTGCCCGTAAGGGTCTTGCGGATACGGCGTTGAAAACGGCAAACTCGGGTTATCTGACCCGTCGTCTGGTCGATGTTTCGCAGGATTGCACGATCGTCGAAGAAGATTGCGGCACCGAAAATGCACTGGAAATGAAAGCCATCGTCCAGGGCGGTTCGGTTATCGCATCGCTGGGAGAACGTATCCTTGGCCGGACCATGGCCGAAGATATTATCGACAGCAAAGACGACAGCGTCGTGATCAAGGCCGGTACCTTGCTGGACGAAGCTGCCATCCTGGTGATCGAGGAGCTCGGCATCCAGTCCGCGCGCATTCGCTCGCCGCTGGTTTGCGAATCCAAAATGGGCGTTTGTGGCACCTGCTACGGTCGTGACCTTGCTCGCGGTACTCCGGTGAACATCGGTGAAGCGGTTGGCGTTATCGCCGCCCAGTCGATCGGTGAGCCGGGCACCCAGCTGACGATGCGGACCTTCCACATCGGCGGCGCGGCACAGCTCAACGAGCAGTCCAATCTGGAAGCCGTAGCCGAAGGTACGGTCCAGTATCGCGACATGCCGGTGATCGAGGACAAGAACGGACGCTTCCTGTCGCTTGCCCGCTCGGGTGAAATCGCGGTGATCGACAATGACGGTCGCGAACGGTCCGCCGACAAGCTGCCATATGGTACTAGCGTGCTGGTCAAGGACGGCCAGAAGGTGAAACTGGGCGATCGCCTGGCCGAATGGGATCCGTTCACCATGCCGATGATCACCGAAAAACCCGGTGTGATCAAGTTCCAGGACGTCATCGAAGGCAAGACGATGACCGAGCAGACCGACGAAGCCACTGGTATCGCGCAACGCGTGATCACCGAATATCGGGCTTCCGGTCGCGGCGCGAACAAGGAAGATCTCCGTCCGCGCCTGACCCTGCTGGACGAGAACAGCGGCGAAACCGGTCGCTACATGCTCGCCAACGGTGCAACCCTGTCCGTCGAAGACGGTGCCAAGGTTGCTGCCGGTGACGTGCTCGCCCGTGTCTCTCGCGAAGCGGCGAAGACCCGTGACATCACGGGTGGTCTGCCACGGGTTGCCGAACTGTTCGAAGCGCGCATTCCGAAGGACAATTCGATCATCGCCAAGATCGACGGACGGATTGAATTCGTTCGCGATTATAAAGCGAAACGGAAGATCGCGATTGTGCCGGAAGAAGGCGAGCCGGTCGAATATCTGGTACCAAAGACCAAGGTCATCGACGTTCAGGAAGGCGATCTGGTCAAGAAGGGCGACAACCTCGTTTCCGGTTCTCCCGATCCGCATGACATTCTGGAAGTCCTCGGGGTTGAGGCTCTGGCCGAATATCTCGTGTCGGAAATCCAGGAAGTTTACCGACTGCAGGGCGTGAAGATCAACGACAAGCACATCGAGACGATCGTTCGTCAGATGCTGCAGAAAGTTGAAATCACCAATGGTGGCGACACCACCTTGCTGCCGGGCGAACAGGTCGATCTGGAAGAGATGCTCGAGTATAACGCCAAGCTGACCAAGAAGCAGATTCCTGCCGAAGGCAAGCCGGTTCTTCTCGGCATCACCAAGGCCAGCCTGCAGACGCGCAGCTTCATCTCTGCCGCGTCCTTCCAGGAAACCACCCGGGTGCTCACCCAGGCGGCGGTCGAAGGCAAGAAGGATCAGCTGATCGGTCTCAAGGAGAACGTGATCGTTGGTCGCTTGATCCCGGCCGGTACCGGTGCGGGCATGAACCGCGCGCGGATTGCGGCCACCAGCCGTGATGCGGCGCTCCGGGCGCAACAGCAGAAGATGCTCGACGCGATGCAGGCTGCAGCCGATCTGAAGGCGGAAGAAGTGGCCAGCGCCGCGGCTTCTGCTGCCGAAGCCGAGCCTACGGCCGAGGATGTTTTCGGTGAAACGCCGGTCGAGGAAAACCTGATCGCTGCGGACAGTGCGGAAGAACAGCGCGAAGCCGAACTGGCGCAAGGCGATGAAGCCGCAACCGGCGATTCCCACATGGCCAAAACCATGGGTGAAGGCATCGAGGAAAGCGACACTGAAGCGGCCCAGACCGACGAAGACCAATAGTCTTCCGCGTCAGGAGCCATATTGAAAAAGGCCCCGCCGGAGATAATCCCGCGGGGCCTTTTTTCATGCCAGAGCCACAAGGGCTGCCGTAAAAACTAGAAGCGTATCTCGCAGACCGACATTTTGCCCTGCACCGTGGTCCGCCACTGGCCGGTCCACTCACCACCCTGTGAAGCGGCGACCGCCGGACATTTTCTGCGCGCATCCTGCTGGTTCCAGATCGGACCGGCATTTACGTCGCGGGTACGACTGGCCGGAGCAGGAGCTCGCCGCGGCGCCGGACGGGACACGGTCGCCTGCCGCGAACTCGATGTAATTTGATACAGATCGGACTTTGATCCGCCGTTCTGGCCATAGCCGACCCATTTGCGATAGAGGTCGAGCTGCAATTGCACATTGCGTGAAGAATCATTCAGATAGACCGACCACTGATCACGCCCGGTTTCTGTGAACCGGAACGTGGCCTGCCCCCGGTCGTTAAATTCGGCCCAGCGGCCCGGCCCGGTCTGCCTGAAGCTGCCGCCAGAGAAGAACACCTGTTTGACATTGCGACCGTTGGTCTCGGCGCGCGGTGCCGGAGACGGCGAACGCACGCGACCATCATTGCGATAGGCGCTGGCGATTCGATAAAAGTCGCGCTTCGGACCGCCATTGTCGCCCAGAAGGATCCAGTTGCGGTGAATGTCGATCTGCAATTGCACATTGCGCGAAGGATCGTTCAGATAGACCGACCAGTCATCCCGACCGGTTTCGTTAAAGGTAAATTTTACCCGTCCGTCGGCACCATATTCAGTCCATTTCCCTCTCCCCGTATTCCGAAAATGCCCGCCATTGAAGCGCACTTCCGAGACATTATATCCGTTCACACCCTGCTGTTGCCGCTGGGCAAGCGCTGTTTCAGTGAAGGTCAGGGAAGTCGCTCCCAGCGCGGCAACGGTCAGGCCCATTGCCACCGCTCTGTTTAGAAATTGCATGGATTCTCCACATTTATTGGCGCGACCCGCAAACGGGGTGGCACAAAGCGGCCATACTTATCAAGAATCTTCGGTTTTTATCTTCCCGTCCGCCAGCGCCTTACCGGCGGACGGTCTGTTTGGCGATGCCCAGGCGGATCAGGCCGATGTCACTTTCTCGAGCGCCTGGTCGAGCGCCGCTTCGCCCCTCATCATCTGCCGGTCCGCCGCGATGACTGTCAGGTCGGTGATTCCGACAAAGGCCAGTATATGGCGCAGATAGCCGGACGCGAAATCAATCTCGCTGCCCACTTCGGTCCCTCCCGATGCAATCAGCACATAGGCTTTCTTGCCCGTCAGCAGCCCTTCCGGCCCCTTGGCGGTATAGTGGAAGGTCTTTCGGGCGCGGGCGATCAGATCGATCCATGCCTTGAGAGCCGCCGGCACGGCAAAATTGTATATTGGCGTGCCGATCACCAACGTGTCCGCAGCGACCAGTTCATCGACCAGCGAGTCCGACAAGGCCAGTTCCGCCTTCTGTGCATCGTTACGTTCGCTTTCATCGGTGAAATTCGCACCGACCCAGTCCTCGGTCACGAAGGGCAAGGCCTCGGTCAGATCGCGGGTGACGATATGGTCCGGCGCCAGCCGTGCGATCAGCGCATCGGTCAGAGCGCGGGAGGTTGAGCCGGCTTTACGCGCGCTGGCGTCAACACGAAGGATATTGCTGGACTGGGTCATGATATTGGTACCTTTTGCTTGAAGTTGAGACCGAATGGGAGGGACGCTCCGGGAGTCAGGGGATAACGAGCGCCCCTCCGGGGGCGGGGAGTTAATCTTGGGGCTCCCACGCTTCGACAAAGACGAATTCGGTCGCGTCAATCGCTTCGATCTGTAGCGATGCGACGTCCCGGATCGCCAGGGAATCGCGCGGACCGACACGCTCGCCATTGACCCGGATCCGGCCGGTGGAGCCGACCAGATAGACATGGGCGCCATCGGCAATCCGATGCGCGATCGTCGTGCCTGCGCTGAGCGTAGCGCCATAGAGGCGCGCATCCGCCCCTATCATTAGCGCACCACCCTTGATGTCCTCCTCGAAACCGCTGGCGAGGATTTCCAGCTGGCCGGAACGGTCGCCTCTTGGAAAGGCTTTCGCATCCCAGCGCGGTGCACCGCCCGCGGCGCGCGGTTCGATCCAGATCTGGAACAGGCGGGTCTGTTCGTCTTCCAGATTATATTCGCTGTGCATCACGCCGGTGCCGGCGCTCATCACCTGGACATCGCCGGCCTCGGTACGGCCTTCATTGCCCATATTGTCGCGGTGGGTAATCGCTCCATCGCGGACATAGGTGATGATTTCCATATCCTTGTGGCCGTGCACCGGAAAGCCGGTCTTCGGCTTGATCTCGTCATCATTCCACACCCGGATCGGGCCAAAGCCCATGCGGGCCGGATCCCAATATTTGCCGAACGAAAAATGATGCCGGGCCTGCAGCCAATCATGGTCTACATGGGCCAGATCCTTGAACTCTCGTTTCTCCATCATTGTATTTCTCCTGTTCGAGCGGGCCTTGTTTCCGCTCTGCTTGAGAAAGAGATAGGCCGATCCCAGTGTTTCTGAAATAGCCGAAATTGAATTTGATTGTTTCCATTTTTTGCTTAATGTAACGCCATGGCATTACCCGATTACGAAGCCTGGGCGATTTTTGCAGCGGTTGCGCGGCTGGGCAGCTTTACCGCTGCCGCGCAGGAACTGGCATTGTCCAAACCGACGATCTCGAAGGCCATATCGCGGCTGGAAGAGTCGCTCGGCACGGTGCTGTTCCACCGCACCTCGCGCAGGATTTCGCTTTCCACCGCAGGCAAGGCGCTACTCCCGCATGCGCGGCAGATCGCTATGGACGGTGAAGCAGCGATGGAGGCCGCGCGCGATACAACGCATCTGTTACAGGGGCAGGTGCGTCTGGCTGCCCCGCTCAGCTACGGTCTTTCGCATCTCGCACCGGTGATCGCCGACTTCATGTGCGCCTATCCGGAAATCACCGTCGACCTGCAGCTCAATGACGCGCGGGTTGATCTGGTCGAGGAAGGCTTTGACTGCGCGATCCGGATCGGCGCGCTGCCCGACAGCAGCCTGAGAGCGATCAAGCTGCGCAGGATGAACGGCTATTTCATCGCCGCCCCGAGCTATGTCGAGCGCAAGGGCCAGCCGGCAACTCCGGCTGACCTGAACGACCATGATTGCTTCATTTATTCCAACACGCCGAGCCCCGAACAATGGCCGGTAACCGGCCCTGATGGCCATATAACCAATGTGCGGCCCAAATGCCGGTTCCGCAGTAACAATGGCGACGTCATGCTACCGGCGCTGGTTGCCGGACGCGGAATTGGCTATCTGCCCGATTTTCTCTGCCAGAAGGCGCTGGACGCGGGTGACCTGATCAATATTCTTCCGGGATGCCGCATCGGCGATATCGCCCTCAATATCGTCATGCCCCCGTCCCGCCTGCGACCGGCCCGGGTGGATGCGCTGGTGGACTTTCTGAAGGACAATTTGCGCTGACGGAGGAATCGACAGTTTTGCTGTCCTACACCGCCAGGATTTAGTAGCCTCGCGTAATGACCAGAAAGATACTGATCCGCCCCAGTGACACCCGACCACTTCCCGCCAGATATCCGGCCTGTCCGGCTGCGACCGGATTGGCAAAATTCGAAGAGAAGATGATTTTTTCTTAACAGTGTAAAGTTTGTAAAGTTCATCAGGAAGACCGGCCCGATAATAAATGCTGATTGAATCCATCTTGCCTCGTCTCGTCGCGGACCCGATAAAACGCTGGTCGCAGACAACGCTACGATGGCCGCCGTCCGAAAGACCTGGAGAAACGCCATGCCAAGCGCATTCAACCTGCCGCAAGGCACAACCGGTTAGATAGTTATGATGATCCGGATCTGGCTTCCCCTCTTCGCCCTGAGCATCGCCGCCCCCTTGTCCGCGCAGGAAGCAGCGGATAACGGGATCGATGCCGAGACAATTCTGGCGCTCAAGGGCCTGCAACTGCTGGACCAGCGGATGAATACCATCGGCTTTCGCCTGATCAGTGCCAATGCGGCTTATTGCGATGAGCAAACCGCTAGCAGCGGCTTGCTGCTCAATGATGTTGCCCAATATGCCGATCAGGATACCGCCCGTTTCGCGCTCGGATTTGACGGCTCGATCGGAATCACCGCGGTGGCACCGGACAGTCCCGCTGCAAGGGCGGAATTGTCACCGGGCAACAGCCTGCTGGCAATCAACGATATCGCAATCGAGGACATTGTGGCCGATGAATCGCAATCATCGCTCCAGCCGCCGGCCTATCGACGGATCGATACGATCAACCGGATGTTGCGCCAGCAGCTCGCTACGGGCGCGATTGAGCTGACCATAGCGGAAGGCGGTGTCAACAGGACTGTAGCGCTCACGCCGGTCCAGACCTGTCCAGGACAATTTCAGGTCCGGGTCAGCGCCGACCGCAGCGCTACGGCGGATGGCAAGCTGGTCAGCGTTTCCTCGCGTCTCGCCGAATATTTTCTGAGCGATGACGAATTTGCCGCGGTCGTCGCCCATGAACTGGCGCATAATCTGCTGAAACACCGCGACCGGCTCGATGCGCAACAGGTCAATCGCGGCTTTTTGGGCCAGTTGGGCAAGAGCGCCGGCCGGATCAGGGAAACCGAGATTGAAGCGGACCGGCTATCGGTCTGGCTGATGGCCAATGCCGGCTATGACCCGCAGGCCGCGATCACGTTCTGGACCCGCTACGGCAAGGAACATGGCAAGGGCATCTTCTCCGCCTCGACGCATTATCGCTGGAAAAAGCGGGTGCAGCTGTTCGAAGAGGAAATTGCGAAAATGGACGCGATGGAAACCGTCGACGGCAAATATGCGCCGCCACTGCTGAGCGGACCCGACTGACTCAATCGTCGTCCTTGTAGGCGTCCTTGCAATTGCGGCGTTCCTGCTTGTTGCGCGCTTCATCAAGGCACAGGTCGCGCTGCTTTTTCCGGTCGGCCAGCGCCTTGCGCCCCAGATCCTCTTCCCTCTCGGACTGGGTCTGGGTGGTCGCATCCACTGCGGTCTCGACAACCGTACCGGCGGCCCTGAACGGCGCGGTTACGATTTTGCTGACGCAACCGGACAAGAGCAGGGCAACAAGAGCGGCCGTCAATATGGGTGATATGCGCATGATATACTCCTCAGCTGCTCCCCGCCGGCATCGTGACCGCCTGAACGGCTCAGGACTCCGCCAGCAATGTCTCTGCTATTTCCCTGATCTCGCTGCCAATCTCCGGATGGGCCAGCGCCAGCGCCAGATTGGCTTCGACATAGCCCTGTTTCGATCCGCAATCATAGCGCTTGCCGTCAAAGGTCATGCCGTGGAACGGCTGCTGGCCGATCATCTGCGCCATCGCGTCGGTCAGCTGTATCTCGCCGCCAGCGCCCGCTGCCTGGGTTTCCAGAATCCGCATCACTTCGGGTTGCAGAATATAGCGGCCGGGCAGAATGAGGTTGGAGGGCGCGGTGCCGGCCGCAGGCTTCTCGACCAGCCCCTTGACCTCGGTGATGGGACCGTCCCGATAACCGGGATCAATGACACCATAAGAGGGCGTTTTCTCGATCGGAATTTCCAAGGCACAGACGATATTGCCGCCAAGCTTGTTATAGGCGTCGACCATTTGCTTCATGCAACCAGGCGAACCGACCATGAACTCGTCGGGCAGGAAGATGGCAAATGGCTCGTCACCGATGATGTCGCGCGCGCACCAGATGGCATGACCGAGCCCCAAAGGCTCCTGCTGCCGGACAAAAACACAGTCACCGGGCTTGAGCCGGGTCCCTTCGAGCACCGACCGGTCTTTTCCCCGGTCCGCCATATTGCGCTCGAGTTCAAACGCCATGTCGAAATGATCCTCGATCATGCCCTTGCCCCGACCGTTGACGAAGATCATCTGCTCGATCCCGGCCTCCAGCGCCTCGTCGACGGCATATTGCAGCAATGGCCGGTCGACGATAGGGAACAGTTCCTTGGGCATGACCTTGGTCGCCGGCAAAAAACGGGTGCCCATTCCGGCAACAGGGAAAACGGCTTTTTTGATCGGTTTCATATTTCTGTCCTAGTCCTTCAACTTGTTGGCGAAGCTGGTCCGCAATTTTTGCAGTTTCGGCGGGATGGTGGCGACACAATAAGGATTGCTGCGCCCTTCGTCAGCCCAATATTGCTGATGATAGTCTTCCGCCATATACCAGGGGGCCGGCCCCTCGATAGTGGTCACAACCGGTTCGGCACGCCCCTCTGCCGCCCGCTTTATGCCGGCTTCGGCTTCGGCGCGCTGCTGATCGTCGAGCGGGAAAATCGCCGACCGGTACTGGGTGCCGATATCATTGCCCTGCCGGTTGAGCTGGGTCGGATCATGGGTAGCGAAGAAAATATCCAGCAGATCGGCATAGCTGACGACCGCATCGTCGAAACCGATCTTGATCGCCTCGGCGTGCCCCGTGGTCCCGGAACAGACTTCACGATAGGTCGGGTCGGGCTTGGCGCCGCCAATATATCCGCTTTCGACGGAAGTGACTCCGGCGATATCGTTGAAGACCGCTTCGGTGCACCAGAAACAGCCACCGGCAAAAATGGCTTCCTGCTTGGCCATATAAACTCCTTTACAGGGTGGCAGCCTCGCCCCCTTCATTTGCAATGCCACGCGCGTCATCGCGCCTGGCGACAAGAAGATACATGGCGGGTGTTACCACCCGAGACAAGAGGGTCGAGCTGATCAGCCCGCCGATGATGATCCCCGCCAAGGGCGCATATAGTGCTCCGCCCCATAGAGCGAGCGGCGTCAAGCCGCCGATCGCCGTGATCGATGTCAGCAGCACCGGCAGGAACCGGACCTCCCCGGCTTTCTCGATCGCGTCGCGCAATTCCATCCCCTTCGCGCGCAACTGGCTGGTAAAATCGACCAGCAGAATCGAGTTTTTGATTTCGATCCCGATCAGCGCGATAAAGCCGATCAGCGCCATGACACTGAGCGAATTGCCGGTGAAATAAAGGGCGAGTATGCCGCCAAAGGTCCCCAAAGGAATGACCCCCGCCACGACGATCGTTTCCCGGAACCGCCGGAACTCGGCTACCAGCACCGCAAAGATCAGCATGAACGCGGTCAGGATCAGCGGACCGAAATTACCGAATGTTTCGCCGATTTTCTCGGCCTCGCCACCGATGGACCAGTCATAGCCTTCGGGAAATTTGATCTGCTCCAGCTGTTCCACGGCACGGTCATTGACCGTCGAGGGAACTTCGCCGAAATCGACCTGGGCGGTAACCAGCACCGTCCTGCGCAACTGATGCCGCTGGATTTGCGGAGTGACGTTGGTCAGCTTGGGATCCGTGATCTGCGCCAGCGGCACCGGGTCGCCAGCGCGCGTGGTGACGTAAATCTTGTCCAGCACCGATATCGGCAGATTACCCTCAAACGGGAAGCGAACGGTCACCGGATAATCATCCCCTTCCTGATCCCGGAAAGAGGCCGCCTGTTCGCCGCTGATTGCCAGCCGGATAGCCCGCCGTGGCTCCCCCGATGGAATATTGAGCAGGGCCGCCTTCTTGTCGTTCAGGCCAATGTCGAGATCGATCTTGTCCGTCTCCACCGGATTGACAATATCCCGGGCACCCGGCGTCTTGCGCAAGACATCGGCAATCTTGCCGGACAATTGCTTGAGAGTGTCCAGTTCCGGGCCGGACACCCGGATGACAATCGGCGCCTCCACCGGCGTACCGTTCTGGAAAAGTTCGATCTTCACCCGCGCGCCGGCGATCTGATCGAGCTGTTTGCGCAACCGGTCGATCATCGCCGGGCCTTCCCGGGTATCCCACTCGTCCATCACCGCCAGTACTTCGCCATAGTTGATGCGCTCGGCCCTCGGACCGACATTGTAGAAAACCTGCGGATTGCCGTTACCGATATTTTCCGCCCGTACTTTGATACTGGGTTCGGTCTCCAGAATTTTCGTCACTTCCGACACGATCCGGTCGGTACGATCAAGACTGCTGCCCTGTTCCGCTTCGACCGAAACCCGGAAATAGGGAGCGTCGGCAAAAGGAAAAAGCGAAAAGCCCAGTTTTGGTACCAGGGCAAAGGCCGAAAAGCACAGGAGCATGGCTATTAGCACCGTCTTGACTGGCGCGCCCAAGGCGATGTGCAGGATAGGACGATAGAAGCGCTGGATATTGCCATTGACCCAGCGCAACGCGCGATTGCCTTCCGGATTTTCGTCGCGCCGCAACATGCGGCGGGCGAGGAAGGGAATCAATGACAGCGAGATGACCAGCGACGAAATGACCGTTGCGATAATCGCGATGAAGAAAGAGCGCGTATAGGCTCCGGCACCGCTGGGCAGAAACAGCAATGGTACAAAGGCCAGAACCAGAACAGCGGTAGACCCGATGACCGCCGCGCGAATTTCGAGACTGGCCTCGATCGCCGCCTGGGTTCTGGTTTTACCCATGCGCAGATGGCGGGCAATATTCTCTGTAACAACAATGCTGTCATCGACCAGCAAGCCGAGCGAAACGATAAATCCGGCAATTGAAAGCTGGCTGAGATTATATCCCATCGCGTATAGCACCAGCAATCCTGACGCGAGCGAGAGCGGGATCGAGATCATGACGATGCCCGAAGACCGCAATCCAAGGGGCAAAAGTGTAAAGATCACCAAAGCAATTGCGATCGTGAAGTCGCGGGTGAGTTCGTTCAACCGCCGCTTGACGTCGCGGCTCTGGTCGAACTGCATGACCAGTTTGATGTCCGGAGGCAGGACAAGCCGCTGCTGTTCCGTCACCGCATCAAGTTCGCTTTTCAGACGCGTGACGTCGACAGCATCTTTCTGCGTGACCGTGAGGAACACCGCCCGCTCGCCATTGTGCCGCGCCCGGTAAAGCTGTTCTTCCGCCCCCCAGTTAACCTCGGCAACGTCATCGACCGTCAGCAGCGATCCGCTCGACGCCCGTAGCGGCAATCCGCGGATGGCATCGAGATCACGAAATGCACCGCCTGCCTCGACGTTCAACCTGCGCTCGCCGCTCTGGACCGCGCCGCCGGGCAGGTCAGCGCCGCCCAGCCGGACGGCATCGGCGACAGCACTGGCAGGAACCCGCAATTCGGAAAGACGGTCCGGTCTTACCTCGACGCTGACTTCAGGTTGCGGGAGCCCGAATATCCGGGCTTCCCGGACACCGGAACTGCGCATGAAAATATCGGCCAAATCTTCCGCATATTTTTCCATCCGCCGCCAGGAAGCCGTTTCGCTGACCAGAGCCACTTGCATGACCGAGGCTTCGGTCGTGCGGATCTTGCGAAACTCGAGTTTCTGCAACTCGGCCGGCATATCATCGCGTATCGCGGAGACTTCCCGCACCACGTCATCGAAATAGCCGTCTACATCGCCCGACCATTGGCTGAACTCCACCCGAATGACGGTTCCGCCATCGGTGCTTGTCGAACGCACTTCAGCGATATCATCGAGGCCCTGCACCACATCTTCGATCGGCTTGGCGATCGTCTCTTCCATCTCCTGCGCATCGGCACCGGGCTGAATCGCGATGATATTGACAGCGGGAATCGGGAAATGCGGATCGACGGCCTTGGGAATACCGCTGAGCGCGCTTAGCCCCAGCAACGCGAGCAGGAGAAACAGGACCGAAGAGAGCTGCCAGCGGGAAATGACGAAGCGGGCGAGCATCTCAGACCCGGATATCCCTATGGTGGCATGTCCTGATCATCGCACCCGCCGGATCGGCTTTATCAAATCGCCGTTCCTAAGCTTCTCAACGCCCCGGCTCACAATCGTCTCGCCGGCCTTCAGACCGGCCAGAATTTCCAGATTCCTGTCGGTCAGCTTGCCAATCTGGACATTTCTCTGCTGCACCCGATCCTTTTCATCAACCACGAAGACCAGGCCTTCACCGGTGCGGACACCGAAAATTGCATTGGCCGGGATGACGAAAGCCGCCCTGCCCTCCCGGGGCACCTGCACTTCGACCATGCCCAGCTGACCGGAACGCAGACGATCGCTGGCCGGGAGCAGAAAATTCACTTCGAACGTTCCGGTCCGCTCGTCTGCCCGCCCGTCCTTTTCGCTGACCACCGCATCCAGTGGCTCGTCGGAAACTGCGGACAGCAAGACCTTGGCCGGCATGCGGACGCTGATACGGGCAGCATCGGCATCGGTCATCGGCACTCGCAGCACAAATCCCTTGTCGATTTCGCCCAGCACCAGCGCGGTCGTACCCGCAGTCACGATCTGCCCGGCATCGATATTACGGGACAGAATGATCCCGCTGCTCGGCGCGCGAATATAGGAAGTGCGGCTGGCAAATTCCGTGGCCTCGATCTGGGCGCGGGCAACGCGTGCGGCCGCTTCCGACTGCTCCAGCCGGGATTTGGTCACCCAGCCGTCTTTGTACAATTTCTCGATGCGGTCATATTCCGCTTCGGCACGATCACGCTCCGCGCGCGCCGCGCTCAGATCCGCGGCAACCGTGCTGCCATCCAGCGCTGCCAGAATCGCACCCCGCTTGACCCGGTCACCTTCTTCATAACGGACGGAAGCTACTTTGCCGTCCGTTGTAAAACCCAGTGCCGTTTCGCGGCGCAAGCGAACGGTGCCGGCGGCGTTTAGAATTTCATTCTCGCTGGCCGGCTGGACCGTTGCCACAGCTGCCGGAATCGGCTCGGTTGAACTGGGTTTTGCTTCCGGCTCGCTGACGCTGCACCCGGTCACAACGACCAGACTGCTCAAAATCGATATTAACGTCCTGCCAAGCGTCATATTGCGCACTACCACCCCTGCTCAATTTGTCTTAAGTCGCTATCGGACAGGGACCAACAGAAAAATTGTGAAATAGAACCAAAAAGGGCCGGATTTCGCAAACCGGCCCTCTAAATGTGTTATTATAGAGTCAGTGTTAATTTTCTGTGCCGACGATCTCCTGGCCGGAACCGCCCATGATCTTGTAAACGATACCCGCCAATATTGCGCCGACAATCGGCGCGAGCCAGAATATCCACAATTGAGTCAAGGCAATGCCACCTTCGATCAGCGCGGGCCCGGTGCTTCTCGCCGGATTGACCGAGGTGTTGGTCACCGGAATGCTGATCAGGTGAATCAGCGTCAGTCCGAGCCCGATCGCGAGCGGCGCGAAGCCTGCCGGTGCCCGACCATCGGTGGCACCGAGGATGATCATCAGGAAGAAGAAAGTCAGCAATATTTCGATCGCGATGCCTGAACCGATTGCGAAACCGCCGGGCGAATGTTCGCTAACACCGTTCGAGGCCAGACCGTTTACCGCAAGACTGTAATCCGCATTTCCGGAAGCAACCAGATAGAGAGCCGCAGCAGCAATGGTCGCGCCTGCAACCTGTGCGATAATATAGACCGGAATTTCCTGAGCAGGAAAGCGTCCGCCCATCCAGAGGCCGATAGTGACAGCCGGATTGAGATGGCACCCGCTGATATGGCCAATAGCATATGCCATGGTGACGACGGTCAGGCCGAAAGCAAGCGAAACCCCCAGAAGACCGATGCCGACTTCGGGAAAGGCTGCCGAAATCACAGCGCTCCCGCATCCCCCGAATACAAGCCAGAAAGTTCCCAGAAACTCGGCCAAAGACTTTTGCAATACGGTCATGATATTTCTCCCACTGCGGTCAAGACGCAGCATGAGCCCGGACCATATCGGGTTATCCTATGGCGGATATCCGGTTTCTCCAAGGCAACCGCCTGTAATGTTATGTAAAATGCGCGCTATTTCGGGCTTGCCGCGCGACGCAACCGGTCGTTCAGTGCTATTCCTATGCCGTTGTCGGTGATCGGAGCGACGGCAATTCCGGCTTTTGAACTGGCATCGGCCTCGTGGAGAGCAGCAAACAATTGACTGGCGGCTTCTGCAAGATCGCCATCCGGTGACAGGTTCCGGTCTCCGGGTACAGGCCCGAAACCGATATGATATTCATCCGCAGTGGCGGTCTCCGCATCGAGGCGCAGCGACTTCGAGGGTGCATAATGCGACAGCATTTGTCCTGGAGCCTCAATTAGGTCCGTCTTCGCCAGAAGCGGCGCTGTGCCGGCAATTGCTTCCAGTTGCGCCTGCGTTACCGGACCAGGGCGTAATATTCGGTAATTCCCACCGGCAACGGCGACGATCGTGGACTCAATTCCCCGCTGGCATGGACCACCATCCAATATCATCGGTGCA
The DNA here is from genome assembly GCF_902506555.1 of Sphingorhabdus sp. 109. Taxonomy (GTDB): domain Bacteria; phylum Pseudomonadota; class Alphaproteobacteria; order Sphingomonadales; family Sphingomonadaceae; genus Parasphingorhabdus. The sequence continues at coordinate 2,314,265 of NZ_LR732707.1, forward strand.
TTCCCGCCCAGACTGCGTGCGACGTGATCCGCCGTTGTCGGACTTATCCCGCCGCTGCGATTAGCCGAAGGCGCAGCCAGGTAGAGTCCTGATTCTTCGAGCAACTGCCGCATGACCGGATGCGCAGGGCAACGCAGGGCGATCGTCTCGAGACCGGCGGTAACGGCCGCCGTCACCGGGCAATCTTTGCCCTTCGGAACCACGAGGGTCAACGGCCCTGGCCAGAACTCTCCGGCGAAACGTAGCGCGAGTCCGTTCAATCGCCCGATTGATCGGGCCGCTGCGATATCCGGTACATGCACGATCAACGGGTTGAAATCCGGACGGCCTTTTGTCCGGTAAATCTCTGCCACGGCGACTGCATTGGTCGAATCGGCAGCCAGACCATAGACCGTTTCCGTGGGCACAGCGACCAGTCCGCCCGCACGCAAGCGGGCCGCAGCCTCGCCAATCGTCGCCTTGCCGTAACGACGTGCTTCACCGCCAATATGATCATTTGAGCCTGACATGACCCTGCGCTATAGCCCAGCGGAAAATCAGGCAACAACGGATAGCAATTAGATGAGTTTTACAGCCCCCGGTCGCGAACAGAATTTTGTCCTCAAACATATCGCCGGGATTGGCGACCTTGCGACCCATGACCGCTTTGCCGGTGCGAGCGAAGATATGGTTGAAGCGATCGTCGAAGGTATCGGACAATTTGCCGCGGGCGAATTTGCTCCGCTCAACAGGATCGGCGACACCGTCGGAGCCCGCTGGAACGAAGGCAATGTGACCTTGCCGGATGGCTTCAAGGAAGCTTATGCACAATTCGTCGAAGGCGGCTGGGCATCAATTGACGGACCGGAAGATTTTGGCGGACAGGGGCTGCCCTATTCGCTCTCGGCGCTGATCCTCGAGACCTGCGGCGCGGCCAATTTCGCGTTCACCCTCTGCCCGATGCTCAGCTTTGGCGCGATCGAGGCGATTCATGTCCACGGTTCCGACGAGCAGAAAGCGCAATATCTGCCCAATCTGATTTCCGGTGCCTGGACCGGCACGATGAACCTGACCGAGCCGCAGGCCGGCTCCGATGTCGGCGCTCTGCGTTCGACCGCCGAACCGATTACCGAGGGCGAACATGCCGGCAAATACCGGATCAAGGGGCAGAAAATCTATATCACCTTTGGCGAACATGAACTGACCGACAATATTATCCATCTTGTGCTTGCCCGCACGCCCGGAGCGCCGGAAGGCACGCGCGGCATTTCCCTGTTCATCGTACCCAAATATCATCTGGATGCGAATGGCAATCCCGGTGCGCCCAATGATGTGACCTGTGTATCGATCGAACACAAGATCGGTATTCACGCTTCGCCGACATGCGTCATGGCTTATGGCGAACAGGACGAATGTATCGGCGAGATGATCGGCGGCGAATTTGGCGGCATGAAGGCGATGTTCACGATGATGAACAACGCCCGTATCAACGTCGGCTCGCAAGGCGTGCAGATCGCCGAACGCGCCACCCAGCAGGCCTGCCATTATGCCACGGAACGGGTCCAGTCGGCCCGCGCCGGAAGCGGTAGCAAGGAACCGGTTGCGATTATCGAACATCCCGATGTCCGGCGGATGCTGCTCCGGTCCAAGGCGCTGACGCAGGCTGCCCGTGCCCTGCTCTATTACGCAACGTCGAGCGTGGACCGCGCTACCCTCGGCATCGAGGGAGCCAAGTCCCGCGCCGAAATCCTGACACCGCTGATCAAGGGCTATGGCACGGATATCGGCAATGAAGTCGCGTCTATTGGCGTACAGGTGCACGGCGGGATGGGCTTCATCGAAGAAACCGGTGCCGGCCAGCATTTCCGCGACGCCCGGATCGCGCCGATCTACGAAGGCACCAACGGCATCCAGGCCGCCGATCTGGTTGGCCGGAAACTGGGTCTGGATGGCGGCGAGGCGATGAAGACATTTATCACCGAAATCCGCAACGAGGCGAAGGATGAAGAGAACCTGCTGGCGCTTGCCGACAGCTGCGAGAATATCAGGCAGTGGATGGCGAGCGGCGATGCGTCGATTGATGACCGGCTGGCGGGAAGCTATGCCTTCATGACCATGCTGGCGACCGCGACCTGTGGCATGCTGATGAAAAAACAGCACCGGATTGCCTCGGCCGAACTGGGCGATGGCAACGATGTGTTTCTCAAGGCCAAGCTGGTCACAACCCGCTATTATCTGGATCATATTGTTCCCGAAGCGCTCGGCCTGGAGGCTGCGGCCAAAGGTGGCGCGGATATATTGTACAGTCTGAGTAGCACCGATCTGGCGGGCTAATGATGGCTGATATCGGTAACAGGGAACTGCTGGAGCGGATTGCCGATGCGCTAGAGCGGATAGCACCACCAACCATCAGCGCAAGTGATCTATCCTCGGGCGACGCGTTTCTTTGGGACGGGCTTGCTCCCCAAGCCATTGCAGCTTTCGACCCGACCGACATCGATTTGCTGACCGGGATCGACACACAGAAGACCCGTCTGCTGGACAATACGAAGCGTCACGCGCAGGGTCATGCTGCGCATGATGTGCTGCTATGGGGTTCCCGTGGCATGGGCAAATCAGCGCTCGCCAAGGCGGTGGTCCGGACGCTGCAGAAGCAGGGTGAAGACATTGCCCTGATCGAGGCGCCGTCGGATCATCTGGAGACGCTGCCGGCGCTGTTCACCCTGCTGGCATCGACCAGACGGCGGTTTGTCATATTTATCGATGATATCGGATTTTCAGAGGGTAGCAGCGAACCGCGCACGCTACGGTCGATGCTGGAAGGCGGAGCCAGCCAGCGGCCGGCCAATGTGCGCCTCTTTGTCACCTCGAACCGCCGCCACATCGTACCGCGCCAGATGAGCGAGCAGGACGATCCGGTAAACCCGCGCGACGCGGTCGATGATCAGTTGGCGCTTTCCGACCGTTTCGGTCTGCGGCTCGGCTTCCACGCCGCATCACAGGAGGACTATCTCGCCATTATCGCCCGCTATGCCGGGGTCCACGGGCTGGAATTCGATCGCGAGGATGCCCTGCTCTGGGCGAAGCAGCGCGGCAGCCGGTCGGGCCGGGTAGCGTGGCAATATATTGTCGAATTGGCCGGACGCGCCGGCACCAGCCTGACCTGATCTATTCTTCCAACGCTGCGGCCGGTTTGGCCGCATCTTTGCGCGACACCCGCCAGATGATACCGCCGACGTCATCGCTGACCAGCAAGGCACCGGTCTGGTCAAAAGCAACCATCGTCGGGCGACCACGGGCCTGCTGGTCCTCGTCAACGAAACCGCTCAAAATGGTGAGCGGCTTGCCTTCGGGCTCACCGCGCTGATTGAAATTGACATAGATGACATCATAGCCGGACAAAGGCTGACGGTTCCATGAACCATGTCGTGCAACCACCGCGCCGGTGGCAAAGGGCTTGCCCAGCGCCTGGCCATGGGAAAAGGCGAGTCCCAGCGGTGCGACATGCGCGCCAAGCGCGTAGTCCGGACGCCGCTCATATTGCCGGTGATCAAGATTTTTCGGATCAACCCGAGGGTCGACATGACCGCCCCAGAAATGCCAGGGCCAACCATAATGCGCGCCCCAGCGGACTTCGGTCAGATAGTCGGGCACCATGTCGCTGCCCAGCATGTCGCGTTCGTTGACCACTGTGTAGAATTTGTCGGTCCCGGGCAGATAGGCCATGCCCACCGGGTTGCGCATGCCATCAGCGTAGATGGACTTCTTGTTAGTTGCGAGCTCGACCTGCAAAATGGCGGCACGCTGCTTTTCTACATCCATTCTGTTTTCGCCGATATTGCTGTTCGAACCGACCGAAATATAGAGATATTTGCCATCCTGACTGGCCAGCAGATCGCGGGTCCAGTGATTGTTCGGCGCCTTCGCGTTCAGATTGGCCACCTTGCGGCCTTCGGCGGTTATTTTCGTATCGCCTTCCACATAGGGATAGGCATAGACCGCATCGGTGTTGGCAACATAGAGCGTGTCATCAATCAGCGCCATGCCGAACGGGGAATTGAGATTTTCCAGAAAGGCGAATGTCTCGTCCACCTGACCGTCCTTGTCGCTGTCGCGCAGCAGGCTGATCCGGTTGGCCGATTCGGTTCCTGCTCCGGCCTTGCTCATCAGATTGCGCATCACCCAGCCTTCAATCCCCTTGTTGGTGCGTGGCGGGCTGTTCGTTTCTGCCACCAGCAGGTCACCATTGGGCAGGCGGAACATGCTGCGCGGATGGTCCAGCCCTTCGGCAAAGCGCTCGACAATGAATCCTTCGGCGGCAACCGGCCCCTCGCCTTCGCCCCAGGGCGAAGCTTTGGCAATATTAATGGTCGGGAATTTTTCCGTACGGACGTTGGTGAGATCCGGTTCCACGCCTGTGGTAGCTTCAAGCGGCAAGCGGGCAGTATCGCCACGGGTGAAATAATATCCTGCACCGATTCCCAGGACGACAAGCAGAATCGCGATATTTCTAATATGTTTCAGCATGGGCCGATAATAGGTGGCGTCAATCGTCCTGACAAGCGCGCTCTGAAATGCTCAGCGGCCCTTCCACCAGATCAACAGCGCCGCCAGCACGCCCAGCGCCAGACCGGCCAGCAAACCGGCAGAGGGCTGCCCCATAAAGCCGCCGACAACAGCGCCGGCGATCGCGCCAATCGCAATGAATATACCGCCGCCGCTGCGGTTTTTGGCGCCGCGACTGGAAGAATTGGAAGCATGTTTCGGAGTTTCTGGATTCATGGCCGCTGCCCTAAACCACTACGCCATGATTGGCTAGCGCTTCCCGCCAGGCTTATGCTTAACCTTCCGGTAACCCTGCCTTTTGAAGATATTTCTACCGGTCAACCGTAGAGCTCGTTGTCAGGCAGGAGACGAAGAGGTCTCCCGAAACAGGAGCCAAAGATGCAATTACCCGTGTTCATTGACTCCACCCATTATAGCGATGCCGAACGGCTGATCACCAACTATGGCGAGGAAGCCGGTCTGGAAGCAGCCAATCGGGCCGACAAAAGCCGGTCTCTCGGCAATCATCTCCATTATTGCAAATGGCGGCAGGTGGAACGCCTCTGCGTTCTGCTAAGCATCGACCAGTCGATCGGCACAGTGCACTGATTTAGCGGTCGGGGTTGCACAGGATAGTGGCGGCCCCGTCGGTCCTTACCAGACAATTGGGCTTCCCGGCGATATTGATCTGGCCGGTACCATTGTTGGTGATGACCGCCTCCCTGGTCACTGTCATGCGGCTGCTCGCCGGGCCCCGGTGGATCAATGTCAGCTTTTCAACGGTCAGGTCGGGGCTTTCAAACATGCTGGCGCCCTGCAACTCGATCCGCGCGTCGCGGACCTCGCCTGCCAAGGTGACCTGACCGCCGCCGGTCATGGCCAGATCGAGCCGGTCCGCCTCCACCGCATCGATCTGCAAAGTGCCAAAGCCACCAAGCCGGACGTGTGGAGTGCGGCCGGACAATTTGTCCAGCGTCACACGACCCGAGCCAAGATGTGATATTCTGCTGACCGCATGACTGCTGAGATACAGGGTGACCGGGCCGTCGCTGTCATGATCGTCACCGTTCAGCGATTTGCGCTTTAGAGAGACAATCAGCTGCTTGCCGTTTCTCTGCAGCGAAACCCGGTCCAGAATTTCACGCGTTTCCCCTTCCGCCCGGGCCGAGGGGCCTTTGCCGGAAACCAGCACCACGTTCACGCCATTGCCGATCCGAATGTCTTCAAACCCGAATATGGAAAATTTGCGTTCTGCCGCCTGTGCCGCAGCCGGCAGCAACAACGCAAGGGTGAGCAGCGCGACCGAGACCAGTCTCATTGCGGCCTCGCTTCGCCAAATTCCATCCAGCCGAGCCATCGTGGCGTCTTGGGCGCATAATGGCCGGCATTTTCGACCAGCCTGAATCCGTTGGCCGCAATTGCCTTGGCGACCGGTCGATGCAGGTGGCAGCCGCCGGCAATATGTTTCCACACCGGTTCGATCCGCCTTTGCCATTTTTCCGGTCCCTTGTCAGGTGCCCGGCCATGTTCGAGAAAGAGGAACTTGCCGCCGGGCTTCAGGACCCGCCGCATTTCCGCCATCACCTGGTTGCCGTCCTGTACCGAACACAGCGTGAAGGTGGTCAGCACCGTATCGAAACGGGCGTCGGCAAAGGGCATGGCTTCCCCTATACCGTCGCATATCTCCATGTCGAAACCGCGCTCGCGCGCTTCCTCGCGGGTATAGTCGAGCAATTCGGCAGAGGGATCGAGACCGGTTAGGCTATTGACCTTCGACCAGTCATAAAATTGCAGATTGATCCCGCCACCGCAGCCGAGTTCCAGCACATCGCCGTCGGCTTTCGGCACGATCGCGCTACGATCCTTCATGACCGCCGGCTGCGAACACGCGCAGCGGATCAACCTCGGAACCGCATATTTTTCCCATAGATTAGCCATCGCTGGGGAAACTGCCACATGCGCGACAGATCGCCAAGCGATTTCAGCATGTTGGCTATGTGATCAGCCGCAGCTGATGTTGCCAGAGCCCGTTGCCCGTGCCTTGCACGTGGCATCGCCGTGAATGCGGACATCCCCCGAGCCCATGACCTTGGCGTCGACCGATCCGTCGGAGGACAGCTCCACATCGCCGCTACCGGCGACCGATATGCTAGCGCTCCCGGCGTTCAGGTCCTTGCCGCTAATATCCCCCGAACCGGCAATCGATATATCAACCGATTCGGCGGTACCCGCCAGGTCCAGATTGCCCGACCCGGCGATCTTGGATCTGAGCGAGGCCGTTTCAATATTCTTCACCCTGATATTGCCCGACCCGGCAATGCTCAGCTCGGCTGCGTCCGCTTTCATTGCATCCACGTCCATATCGCCGGAACCGGCCAGCTTCGCGCTCTTCAGGGCCGGGCCACTGATATAGATGGTCGCCTTGCCGCCATCGCCCCAGAATTTGTCATCGCTATCCCGGCCAATTTTGATCTGGTCTCCGGATATTCTGTAACGCAGCTGTTCGATTGCATCGGAATCGCCCTCCGCCCGGATCGAAAAATCATCCGCGGTGGTGAAAACAACATCATCAGGTCCTGCCAGAGTTACACCTTCAAACGCTCCCGGATTGCTGGCGGTCGAGCCGATGGGCGTACCGTCGGAAAAGCTGCTGCCGGCGCTGGATGCGGCATCACCCACGGCATCCGCAATCGACCCTTCACAGGCCGCGAGCGCCATCAAGGGTGCCAGAAACAATATCTTCTTCATCCAAACCTCCGTTGCTGTATTACCTCAGTAATACGCCCTGTCGGAATAGAGATCAACTGAAAAATGCGCTTCGTCCGGACATGAAAAAAGGGGCCGGCACAACTCTGTGCCAGCCCCTTTTTTCAACACGACAGACGCCGAAACGGTATCGATCAATCTTCCTTCACTTCATAATATTGCGGTGCCGCAATATTGAGAATCTCGAGAATCTTCGCCAGAGCCGTCGGCTCGTCGGTTTCTTCCATCGCCGCCAGTTCGCGGGCCAAACGGCTGGACGCCGCTTCGAAAATCTGCCGTTCGGAATAGCTTTGCTCCGGCTGGTCATCGGCGCGGAACAGATCGCGGGTCACTTCGGCAATCGATACCAGATCGCCGGAATTGATCTTCGCTTCATATTCCTGTGCCCGGCGCGACCACATCGACCGCTTGACCTTGGGCTTTGCCTTCAGCGTTTCCATGGCTTCCTTGAGTGTCTTGTCGGAAGACAATTTGCGCATGCCGACGCCTTCGGCCTTGTTGGTCGGGACCCGCAGGGTCATCCGCTCTTTTTCAAAGCGCAAAACATAGAGTTCGAGTTGCATGCCTGCAATTTCTTCATTTTGCAGTTCGATAACCCGGCCAACGCCATGTTTGGGGTAAACAACATAATCGCCCACATCAAAGGACAGCACATTCGCAGCCATAAAAAGCCTTTCTTGATTCAATGGAAAAGAACGTTGCTAGCGTTCAGATTTCGTATATTTCGACGAAAAAACCCTTCCGTACATATATTTAGCGACCGAACACCACCCGTTACGTCAGGTGTCCAGCCGCCAAGTGATCCATGTGTAGCAGATTCGTCACAAAAAAGCAATTTATCGTTGCATTGCACAACTGATCATGGCCGGAAATGAACGTTTCCGGCAATTTGTGTCCGATTCCCAACCCCGCGGCGCGACACTATCGTCAACGGCCGTTCGGGCCCAATGCGGTCTTAATCGCCCTCGCCGGGTTTTTCGGAGAAGAAGGCCTCGAATTTGCCCTCCATGCCCTTATATTTGTCGGCATCGGCCGGCGGATCACGGCTGACCGTAATATTGGGCCATTCTTCGGAGAATTTGGTGTTGACCTCGAGCCATTTTTCCAGCCCGTCCTCAGTATCCGGCAGAATCGCCTCGGCCGGACATTCGGGTTCGCAAACGCCGCAGTCGATGCATTCGCTGGGATTGATGACCAGCATATTGTCGCCTTCGTAAAAGCAGTCCACCGGACACACTTCGACACAGTCCATATATTTGCATTTGATACAGTCTTCGGTAACAACGTAGGTCATCTGATCTTGAACTCCCCAACACCGGCCCACAATCTCGAGACGGCAGAATTTGTCCTAGCTATTGCGCAATTTCTGACACGTCAACAGTTGGTTTCGCCGCTATTTCAATTACCAGTCTGTAATTTCTCATAGCAGGATTGCGCCTGCTCAGCGCTGCTGCGGCGCTCCGGCAACAAGATGATCCGCACCACGTGCACTTCCTGCCCCTGCGGGACGGTGAGAATGTCGCCTTGCCGCACCCTGACATGGCCCCGTTCGATCCGCCGTCCATTCAGCCGGACATGCCCCTTTTCCGCCAGCTTGCGCGCCATCACCCGGTTGTGGGCAAAGCGCAGATACCAGAGCAGCTTGTCAATCCGCAGCACAGGCTGTGCCGGGGAAGAGCGATCCGCTGCCTTGCCGCTCAAGCCTGCATCCTATTTTTTCATGCTGTCGCGCAGCGCCGCCAGCTCGGCAAAGGCGCCGCCGGCGGTAGCGAGAACCGGTTCCGCCTTGCGTTTGGCCGGCGCTCCTTTGCCCTTCGTTTTCTTCTGATGCTTTTCACGCGGTCTGGATTGATGCTGGTTCTTCTTGCGCGCCATCCCTTTCCAGCGCCAATATTGGATGGCGGGCCCGGGTTCTGCAGGCGTAGCATCGGCTGGCTTTTCCTCCTCTTCGGCCGCTGTCGCTTCGGTCTCGCCGGCTGGAACGGCAGGCTTTTCGGCCTCTGCCCCGCTTTCCGCTGCGCCTGTTTCTGGTGCGCCCGTTTCCGATGCAGCTGCCACGGTGGCGGGCGCTTCAACCACCGCCGGCCGGTCGTCGGTTTTGACAAAACCTGCCAGATCAAGCAGCGCTTCATGGCACGCTTGCGAGAGGCCCAGAGACGTCGCCAGAGCCGGATTCACGGCAAATACCGCATCCTGCTTGCGCGCTTCATGCGCCTGCTTGACCAGCCGTTCGACCATGTCGACCCGAACATATTCGTCACCAATCTTGCGGAAACCGAGCCGTGTGGCATGACCGGCAGAGGAAAATGTCCCCTGTTTCAGATGCACCGCATTGTCTGGCGCCTGCTCGATCATCGGCTCTTCGTCATAGGCGGCGAACAGCGCCGTCCGCCAGAGCACAGCACCGGGCTTCATCAGCGCGTGATGGAATATATCGAGCGCGCCAAAGACCAGACCGGCGCGGCGCGCATGGCCGCGCATGTCATTATCCAGCGCACGGACCGCCTGATCGATATCGCGGCGCGAGAGAATGCCCCCGGCGTCGACAATCTGCGCAAACAGCGCCCGCACCGCCGCCGGCGTCTCCGGTTCGTTGGCGAGCGCATCAATTCTGACCAGACCCTGCAGATGCTTCGCCTTCATCGCATCGACCCAGGCCTTGACCCGGTCCATGACCTTCTGGCTGTCCTCGGGCGTCATATCCTTGATCGAGCGCTCGAACCTGATCTCGGGCTGCAGCAGGGTCTTGCCCCTGACCAGCACCGCAAGCCGGCTATCACCCCACAGAATAGCCGGCTGACCGTCGGCATCGGGTACCAGCTTCAGGACGGAGTCCGGTGCCTTGGCAAGAGCGTCTGCATTGTCCGTCATAATCCGTCCCAAATATCTTTCTGCTGCAGCCAGCAGCATTTTTCGATCTTCTCTCCGGCTATCGGAAGGCACGACAAATTGAAAGCCCTTGAGTGTTCCTATTTCCTGTCCCTCGACCAAGACCTTGCCATCGTCATCGACGACGACATCCTGATGCAGCATATCTTTCAGCAGACCGCGCATCAACACCCGTGTCCTCTTGTCAACGAATCGCTGGGTCAATTGGCTGTGCATTGCATCGCTCAACCGGGATTCCAGCGCACGGGTGCGCTCGACCATCGCTTCGGGCTGTTCCACCCAGCGCGATTTTTGCGCGATATAGCTCCAGCTGCGAGCGGCGGCGATCCGCGCGCCCAAAGTGGCGATATCGCCCTGGACATTTTCCAGCCGGGCAATTTCCTGTGCCATCCGGGCGTGGGGAATACGGCCAGAGCCGCTGGCGAGATGCGGCCAGAGAGAGGCGACAAAGCGGGCCTGGTGATCGGCGCCGACCTTGCGGAAATCGGGTATCGAGGCCGCCTCCCAGAGCAGCCTTATGGTGTCGGGTGATCGCGCCAGACCGGCCACTGCCTGATCCTGCGCCAGCCGTTTCAATACCGCAAGATCGACCGCTTCCGGAGCCGCCTGTAACCGGCGGCCCTGCGGAAATTCCTCCAGCGAGCCGATCAGGCGGTCGAGCGAACCGAAATCCGGTTCCGCATTGCGCCAGTAGAGCCATTCCAGCTTCGGGAAATGATGCGATTCGAGATTCTCGATATCTTCGGGCGTCAATGCGTCCGAGTTGGCGAGACCGGTCAGCACGCCGAAGCTGCCGTCTTTCTGGTGCCGTCCGGCGCGACCGGCAATCTGGCCGATTTCCGCCAGGGTCAGCGGCCGGCGCCGACGGCCGTCAAATTTCTTCAGCGCGGCAAAGGCGACATGGGTGACATCGAGATTAAGGCCCATGCCGATCGCATCGGTGGCGACGAGATAGTCGACTTCGCCGTCCTGATACATTTTGACCTGGGCATTGCGGGTCTGCGGCGAGAGGCTGCCCATCACGATCGCCGCTCCGCCATGCTGGCGCCGCAGCATTTCGGCGATCGCATAAACATCTTCCAGCGAAAAGGCGACAATTGCCGATCGCCGGGGCAGCCTGGAAAGTTTTCGCGGCCCGGCATAGCTGAGGGTAGAAAACCGCGGCCGGGTGACAATTTCGGCATCGGGCAGCAAGGCCTCGACCAGCGGCCGCAAACTTTCCGATCCCAATATCATCGTTTCCTCGCGGCCCCGCGCGTGCAGCATCCGGTCGGTAAAAATATGGCCGCGTTCGGGATCAATGCCGATCTGCGCCTCGTCGATCGCGACAAAGGCGAATTCCCGGTCCATCGGCATCGCTTCCGCGGTGCACAGGAACCATTGCGCGTCTTTCGGAATGATCTTTTCCTCGCCCGTGACCAGCGCTACCCGGTTGGCACCTTTCAGCGCCACAACCCGGTCATAGACCTCGCGCGCCAGCAAGCGCAGCGGAAAGCCGATCATCCCGCTCGAGTGGGCACACATGCGTTCGATGGCAAGATGGGTTTTGCCGGTGTTGGTCGGACCGAGAACGGCGACAAGAGACGACTGTGAGAACGGGGACATTGCCGACACCACAGCCGATCAGGCGCGCAGTTGCAAGAGGCTTGCCGCAAAAAGCGCCGGCGCCGACCGGACAACCTTGATTTTACACGATTCACCGCATGTAAACAGCCTGCACGGCGCCTTAATTTGACTTTAACCAAGTTCCTGCACAGAGGTTGCTCACATAGAGGATGCAAAGTCATGACTTGCATCGCCAAGGGGTTCGTTTGTTCAAGAGTATCGACGATATCAACATGCAAGTTCAGGGGCCTGCGGCCATAGCAGCGACTCCCCTCTCCGCGTCGTCGACCGAAACGAACCTTTCCGATGACAAATTTGCCGAATGGCGGGAATATCTTGCCGAAATTGACTGGGTACCCGATCTCGGTCTGGACATCGGCAGTTTCACCTGGTTTCGTGGCCTGATAACGCTGACAGCGCTGTGCGGCATTGCCATCAGTGCCCTGCCGGACTTCGGACCGATTGCGGGGCATCGGGCCGATCCGCTGAGCGGCTATCGCGCCGATCAGGCCCGTTCACAGATGATTGCACCGCTGGCTTACGGATCCGACACCGGCATCAGAATGGCGGCGACCGATGCGGTGCGACCTTTGGCAGAAAGCCCCGAACGCCCGTCAATCGAGCTGGTCGCGACGCTCGGACGCGGCGACAGCCTGCGCCGGGTATTGCAGCGCGCTGGCGTTGCCAGCAGCGAAGCCGCCCGGGCCAATGACCTGATCAGCGGCGCGGTTTCGCTCGCCGATATCAAGCCGGGAACCAAGATCGACGTGATACTCGGTCGTCGTCCCGCGAAAAACCAGGCCCGACCGCTCGACCAGCTGGCCTTTCGCGCTCGCTTTGACCTCAATCTCGAAATATTGCGCGACGGCGACCAATTGAAGCTAAACCGCAAGCCGATCCTCGTCGACGATACGCCTCTGCGAATCAAGGGCACTGTCGGTTCGAGCCTTTACCGTTCGGCCCGCGCGGCCGGTGCACCGGCCGATGCAGTCCAGAAATATCTGAAAGTCATCGGTTCGAAACTGTCTGTATCCCGCGATATTCGCGCGACCGACGAATTTGATATCATCCTCTCCTATCGCCGCGCCGAAACCGGCGAAGTGGAAGTGGGCGACCTGATCTATGCCGGCCTCGAACGGGATGGCAAACCGACAGCACAATTGTTGCAATGGCAGAGCGGTGGCCGGACCAACTGGTTCGAGGCTTCCGGCATTGGCCAGTCCAGCGGCGAACTGGCGCGGCCGACCAACGGGCGGATCACCTCCAACTATGGCATGCGCCGCCATCCGATCCTGCGCTACAAGCGCATGCACAGCGGCCTGGACTTTGGCGGCGGCTATGGCGCGCCCATTTATGCGGTCACCGACGGAACGGTGACCTATTCCGGACGCAAGGGCGGTTTCGGCAATTATGTCAAGCTGCAGCATAGCGGCGGCCTCGCCTCCGGTTACGCCCATATGAGCCGGATCGCAGTGCGCAACGGGCGGCGCGTGCGCAAGGGCCAGATCATCGGCTATATCGGCTCGACCGGCCTGTCGACCGGCCCGCATCTCCACTATGAGCTCTATCGCGGCGGCCGGACGATCAACCCACGGTCGGTCAAATTTGTTGAACGGGCGCAACTGGGCGGACGCGAACTGCGCCGTTTCAAGGGCGAGTTGCAGAAGCTGCAGCAAGTGGCACCAGGAGCGGCGCTGGCGCCCTTGAAGAGCGCCGCTATCCACAGCAAACCGGAACGCGAAATCAACCGCCTGACCAAGCCGCTCAAGAGCTAGGGTGGCGCGCCGCCCGGCAAAGTTTTTCTCAGAAGAGTTGAGCGCCGCTGCCAGCTCCGCTAAGCCTCTCCCATGTCACAAGATGCCACCTTCCCGCGCAGCCGATTGCGCCGCACCCGAACCCATGGCTGGAGCCGGGACATGGTCCGCGAGACACAGCTCTCGCCATCCGATTTCATCTGGCCGCTGTTCATCACCGAAGGCTCCGGCATCGAGGAACCGGTCGCCGCTCTGCCCGGCGTCTCGCGCTGGTCGGTGGACGGCATTGTCGAACGGGCAAGGGAAGCCCGCGAGCTTGGCATTCCCTGTCTTGCCCTGTTTCCCAACACGCCGGCGGACAAGCGCAGCGACGACGGCAAGGAAGCGCTCAATCCCGACAATCTGATGTGCCGCGCCACCAAGGCGGTGAAGGACGCGCTGGGCGACGATATCGGCATTCTCACCGATGTGGCGCTGGATCCCTATACCAGCCACGGCCAGGACGGGCTGCTCGACGACAAGGGCTATGTCGAGAATGACCGCACGCTTGATGTCCTGACCAAGCAGGCGCTGAACCAGGCCAATGCGGGGGCCGATATTATTGCACCCTCCGACATGATGGACGGACGGGTCGGCGCGATCCGCGATGTGCTCGAACTGGCGCATCATCACAATGTCCAGATCATGGCCTATTCCGCCAAATATGCGAGCGCCTTTTACGGCCCGTTCCGCGATGCCGTGGGTTCGGGGGGCCTGCTGAAGGGCGACAAGAAAACCTACCAGATGGATCCGGCCAACAGCGACGAGGCAATTCGCGAAATCGCCTTTGATATCGCCGAGGGCGCCGACAGCATCATGGTCAAGCCGGGCCTTGCCTATCTCGACATCATCTATCGCGCCAAGTCGGAGTTCAACGTGCCGGTCTTCGCTTATCAGGTATCCGGCGAATATGCGCTGATCAAGGTTGGCGCCGAAGCCGGCGTCGGCGACCATGACGCGCTGATGATGGAAAAGCTGCTGGCCTTCAAGCGGGCGGGGTGCAGCGGCATCCTCACCTATTTTGCTGCCGATGCGGCGCGCTTGCTCAATGGCTGAGAAAGCCGACGATATCGTACTGGAAACCGACCGGCTGATCCTGCGCAAATGGCGCGCGAGCGATATCGAGCCGTTCATGGAGCATCTCAACACCCGCAATGTCATGCGCTGGCTGGGCGGGGTGCAGAGCCGCGAGAAATTCAACGCCGCGATGCAGCGGCTGGAAGGCTATGACCGCGACTTCGGCCACACATTCTGGATCGTCGAGCGCAAGTCCGACGGAGAAATTCTCGGTTTCTGCGGCCTCAAGAGGGTCAACGCGCCGCAACCCAAGCTGACCGGCGCCCACGAAATCGGCTGGCGGCTGCGCGAGGATGCCTGGGGCAAAGGCTATGCGCGGGAAGCCGCAACGGCCTGTCTGGACGCTGCCTTCACCCGCTGGAACGCACCCTATGTGGTCGCCCTGACGGTTGCCGGAAACGAGCCGAGCTGGGGCCTGATGAAACGCCTCGGCATGACCCACCGTCCGGAACTGGATTTTCACGATCCCGATTATGGCGCAGAGCTGAACCCGACCATTGTCTATAAAATCGAAGCTGAAGACTGGAGCTGCAAAACATGACCCAAGCCCTGATCCTGCCGTTCAACGGCAAGACTCCGAAAATCCATCCCAGCGCCTTTATCGCGCCGGGCTGCAAGATCATCGGCGATGTCGAAATCGGTCCCGAATCGAGCGTCTGGTACAATTGCGTGATTCGGGCGGATGTGAATTTCATCCGGATCGGCGCGCGCAGCAATATCCAGGACGGCACCACCATCCATTGCGACAGCGCCACGCCGGCGACGCCCAACGGCCATCCGACGATCATCGGTGATGATGTTCTGGTCGGCCATATGGTGATGCTGCACGGCGCGACGCTGGAAGACCGGGCCTTTGTCGGCCTGAGCACGACGGTGATGGACGGCTGCGTGATCGAGGGCGATGCCATGCTCGCCGCCGGTGCGACGCTGACCCCGAACAAGCGAATCCCCTCGGGACAGCTCTGGGCCGGATCGCCGGCAAAATATATGCGCGACCTGACCGAACCGGCAATCGCTGGCATGCGGATGGGCGTCGCCCATTATGTCGAGAATGCCAAGGCGCACAAGGCCGCGATCGACGCGCTGTAGCTTATTGATTTTTTATGCTAATGTCCTGACCGGGTCGCTGTTCTTCGGGAGACGGCGAGATGACGGAAGCAATTGACGCAAGCAAGGTAGAGCAGCTGGCAGGCAAGGTCATCGGGGATGTGGCCGGCGCGATGGCCGTTTTCATGTCCTATCTCGGTGATCAGGCAGGCGTCTATGCCGCCATGGACGGGGCGGGAGCGCTGTCGGTCGACGCGCTCGCCGAGAAAACCGGACTGAACCCGAAATATCTGCTGCAGTGGCTCGGCTCCAACGCCGCCGCCGGCTATGTCACGCACCATCCCGACGGCGATCTTTTTTCCCTGAGCCCCGAACAGGCGCTGGTCCTTTCCCGCGAAGGCCAGCCGGCCTGCATGCAGGGCTTTTTCCAGAGCGTCATCTCCCAGTTCGAAACCCAGGCCGAAGCGGTGGAAACCTTCCGGTCCGGCAAGGGCAGGCCCTGGGGCGACCATTCGACCTGCTGCTTCTGCGGCACCGACCGCTTCTTCCGGCCCGGCTACGAAGCCTGTCTGATCGATCAATGGATTCCCGCGCTGGATGGCGTCAACGCGAAACTCAAGGCCGGGGCCAAGGTCGCCGACATCGCCTGCGGCCACGGCTCCTCCACCGTATTGATGGCAAAAGCCTATCCCGAATCGATAATTCACGGAATCGACTTTCACGAACCGTCGATTATCGAGGCGCGCGCCAAAGCCGCAGCGGCGGGCGTGACCAATGTCGAATTCCAGGTCGCTTCAGCCCAGGATTTCCGTGGCGAGGATTTCGACTTCGTCTGCATTTTCGATGCGCTGCACGACATGGGGGACCCGGTTGGCGCCGCCGCGCATATCCGCAAGGCCCTGCGCCCGGACGGCAGCTTCATGCTGGTCGAACCGCTCGCCGGGGATAATATGGCAGACAATCTCCATCCCCTCGGCCAGATCTTCTACGCCTTTTCGACCACCATCTGCACACCCGCCTCGCTGGCGCAGGATATTGGCCTGGGGCTCGGCGCACAAGCGGGACAAAAGCGGCTGACCGAAGTGCTCAATCAGGCCGGTTTCTCGAACGTCAGGCGCGCGACGGAAACGCCGACCAACATGGTGCTTGAAGTAACCGGGTGAACCGGGAGGGAGGACCGGCGGGCGCGAATCAGCGCAGCCGGTTCTTCATCGCCTCGATGTCGGCCTGCTGTCGCTCAACCTGAGCTTGCACCAGGTCGCGCTGCGCGGCAATGATCGCGGTGCCGCCCGATTCGTCCGCCGCGGTCTCGCGCTCGAGCTGATCCCGGTAAAGCGCGTCAATATCGGCCAGTGCCTCGACCGACGGACTGCGCACGATCTCCAGCGCTGCCAGTTCCATCTGGGCAACAACCCAGGCTTCGCTCGATTCCGCCGCGCCGCGGGCCGCATCCACCCGATTTTTGACCGCCGGCAGGCGCTCCCGGTATTTTGCGTCTGCGTCGCCGCTGCTGGCTACCACTGCGCCAAGCCTGGCTTGCAGATCTGCCGGCAGCGAGGAAATCGCAGTCACCGGAGCAGCCGTCTCTCCGGCCATCGGCGCGCTTTCATAAGGCCGCTTCAGAAGCGATGGAAAGTCGCCATCCTGCATCGCGCATCCGGACAGCGTAACCGTGATAATCGTCACCAAAGCAGGGAGTTTTTTCATTGCCCTGTCTTTACGAGAGGCTTATCCGCTCTGCAACGGCGAATCTCCAGACATGAAGCGGAGCGTTGCCGGGTCACATCGAATAGCCAAAAATCGCCTTAAGCCGGTTGACAGTGCCAGCCCCATCGGTTAGCTGCCCACTCTTTCCAGCGTGAGCCGAGAGACTCGCGTTAACGGCCTTGTGCGCTGGAACCATAAATTTGAAACGGAAAATAGCCATGTTCGCAATTGTGCGCACCGGCGGCAAACAATATCGGGTTGCCGCAGGAGATATTATCGCAGTCGAAAAACTAGCTGGTGAAGCTGGTGATTCGGTAACTCTCGACGACGTTCTGCTTGCCGGAGACGGTGATGACATCAAGGACGTCAAGGGTCTGACCGTTGCGGCCGAGATCCTCGCCCAGGAAAAAGGCGAGAAGGTCATCATCTTCAAGAAGCGCCGCCGGCATAATTATCGCCGCAAAAACGGCCATCGCCAGCAGCACACGGTTCTGAAGATCAGCGCTATCGGCTCCGAAAAGGCCCCGAAGAAAGCCGCTGCCAAGAAGGAAGCGACTCCCGCCGAAGACAAGCCCGCTGCGGAAGCCAAGGCTGCCGCGGCCAAGAAAGCACCGGCGAAAAAGGCTGCTGCGAAGACTGAAACCAAACCAGCTGCGGCCAAGAAGGCTCCAGCGAAGAAGCCAGCCGCCAAAAAGCCGGCTGCGAAGAAAGAGGACTAAACCATGGCACATAAAAAAGCAGGTGGTTCATCCCGCAACGGGCGCGATTCAGAAGGTCGTCGCCTGGGCGTCAAGAAATTCGGTAGCGAAGCCGTTGTCGCCGGTAACATCATCATCCGCCAGCGTGGCACGAAGACCCATCCGGGTCGCAATGTCGGCATGGGCAAGGACCACACCTTGTTCGCGCTCATTGATGGCAAGGTGGAATTCCACAAGGGCAAGCTCGGCCGCAAATATGTGTCTGTCGACGCCATGGCGGAAGCCGCAGAATAACCGGACAATCAATAAAGAGTTGTCCACCAGAGGGATGACCCGACAGGTTCTACGGGACCGGTAATTTCAGGGAGAGGGTCATCCTCTCCCTTTTTTTATGTCTCCCTGTCATAACGTCACGATCTTGTCATGACACCGTTCTAGCGGTCTCATCATTCAAGCCGGGGGCGTCGCGAATTTGATGATGGAGAGTCCCGATGTTTGCCGTAACACCAAGATTGCTTTTAAGGCCCGGCTGGCCCGAGGACAGGGACAGCCTGTTTGCCGCGATCAATGACGAAACGGTCATCCGCAATCTGGCGAGTGCGCCCTGGCCCTATCGGCGCGAAGATGCCGCACATTTTCTGGCTATGTCCCGCTCCGCGATCCATCCCAATTTCCTGATCTTCAGCCGCAATGGCCGGACCCCGGTGCTGCTCGGCGGTATCGGACTGGACGATCGGGACGAGGGGCATCCCGAACTTGGTTACTGGATTGCCCGCGATCACTGGGGCTGCGGCTATGCCACCGAGGCCGGCCGTGCGGTACTGGGTATCGCCGGGGCCCTCGGTCATCGGGAGATCAGTGCCGAACATTTTTCCGACAATCCGGCTTCGGGACAGGTGCTGAGAAAACTCGGTTTCAGACCGACCGGCCGATGCACGCCGCGCTATTCAAAAGGCAGAGGGCTGAAGGACGATACGGTCCGGTTCAGCCTGTCCCTGTCGGAAGATGAAGCGGCCGACGAGGTGATGCGAGACATCGCCGCCTAGCGGCAGCCTCAGGCGACTTTTTTCAATTGGTCGACGGCCGTCAGGTCCTTGATCGGTGTCACCTTCGCGTCATCCATGATGGCCGCTTCATACTCGCTCTCGGCGAGTTTGATCAGCGGACGGTGGTCGATGTCCCAAGGGTGGAAGCCCGGCTTGAAAAATGCCAGCAGCGGCCGCAATGTACGGCGGAACGGCGCCTTGCCAAGCAGCAGATAATGGGCGAGCCCGAACCAGGCGCGCGGCCCGGAAATGCCGTCCTGACGCAACAGTTCCAGAATACCCTTGCTGCGGTTCTTGGCGAATCCAAAGGATATTCGGGCCATGAAGCTGCAGCGGACAAACCAGCATTTCAAAGGGTTCCAGTCCTTCGTCATGTGCAGCCAGGTATCATAGGCAACACCCTTGTGCTCGATCTCTTCCGAAGCATGCCACAGCCAGAGATTGCGCTGATCTTCGTCGGCATCTTCCAGATGGGCCGGGTTGCCGATCACTTCGGCCGCCAGTATCGCGGTAATATGCTCGATGCACATGGTCGCCACCAGCTGGTCATATTCCGGCTTTTTGCGGATTTCTGTCACCACGTGGCAAATCGCCTGCTCCAGCAGTGTAATATCGAAATCGCAGTCTTTCAGATGCTCGTTGAAGCTATGATGCTCCCGGCTATGGATCGCTTCCTGCTGGATGAAGGCGCGGATTTCACCGCGCAGCTTCGGCGGGACCCGCTTGATGAATTTCTTGAGCGAATCGATAAAGAACAGTTCGCCTTCCGGAAAGGTCACGGAAAGCGCGTTGAAAAAGGCGGAAGCAAAGGGGTCGCCACCGACCCAGCGGCGCCGGTCGATCTCGGCGCGGGCAAAATTCAGATTGCGCGGTTGAATATGAAGATCATGGGGTGTCGCGCTCTTGTTTTGCGCAGAAAATTCGGATGCTGAATCAGCGATGGTCGGAGCAATGTCCATATCTTTTCGTGAACCTCCCAGTTCGATTCTTCTCGGCGCTAACCGATTTTGGTTAAGCAGCAATTAGACAAGGAAGGTTAAGCTTCGGCATAGCAACATCCCTAACAGACATGGTTAAAAGTCCGTTACGGTAGCCGTAATTGGCTGAAATCAGCCAATTCACATTCTAAACGGCTTTGATTTTATTTGGTTTGTTTCCGCTGGTACCGGAAATACCAGACATCATGACCCTGCCGGCGCGCCTTGGCTTCGTAGCGCGTCTCCGGCCAGCCGCCAGGACGGATCTTCCAGTCTTTCGGGCTTTTGCACAGCCAGTCGAATTCGTCCCGCTGGTTCATGATCATGCAGGCCCATTCCAGATAGACAGGATGGTCGGTGCCGAAGCGGAATTCGCCGCCGGGCTTCAGCTTCGCCGCGATCATGTCGACCGGCCCGTGGTTCATGAAGCGTCGCTTGGCATGGCGCGCCTTGGGCCAGGGGTCGGGATGGAGCAGATAGACAAAGCTCAGCGCGCCGTCTGGAATCCGTTCGAGCACATCGAGCGCATTGCCCATATGCAGCCGGACATTGGCAAGATGGCTGTCGCGGACATGCTGCAACGCGCCCACAACGCCATTGAGATAGGGTTCACAGCCGATGAATCCGTGGTCCGGAAGCATGTCGGCGCGCGAAGCCAGATGCTCGCCCGCCCCGAAACCGATTTCGAAATGCAGCGGCCGGTCGGTGCCGAACAGCGACGCCGAGCTGACCGGTCCTTCGGTGGGCACAGCAATTTGCGGCAGCAGCTTCTCGACCAGCTCTACCTGCTGGTCGCGCAGGGCATGCCCTTGCCGACGGCCGTAGAGCTGGCGGATGGTTGTCGGGTCGCCATCTTTAGATTTTGTCATTGATCCTCATCGGCTGGTACGTTGACGGTTATCGTCGATCCGGACGATGGAGGCCATGTCGTGACGGCCGAAATCGCGGCGCCGTCACCGGTGGCCGACAGCAGAACGCCCGGGGTCGGCAATTTGTCCAGATCGGGAAATATGATATTCTGGTCCAGCCGCATCATGACCGGGGTAAATCTCGGTTCCCGGCTGCCACCGGTCAGACCGCCAAGCCGGTTTGCGTGAACCGAAGCGGCGCGTCCGGCGTCCCCCAGAGGCATCAGATATCCGTCTTCCGATCCACCGGCACGATAGATGGAAAAAGGACCGAAATCCTGCGGATCCCGGCAATAGATACCGGGTTCCTCGCCATCGGCTGTATCATCGACCGGGATGTTCAGGATACCAGCCGACAGGGCATCGGTCATTGTCGGCTTGATCCGCTTGATCCTGTCACTCAGCTTCAATGCATTTTCGCATGGCAGAATTACGGTGGCGGCGGGCCCGGAGACAATCTCTTCCGGCCAGCCTATATCATGCAATATCGGCATCAGCGAGGCCGCCAGTTCCTCCGCCGAAAGTTCGGCAGAGGTGAAGCGGATTTTCACCAGCCAGCCATTGAGCGGCAACATGGCAACCCCGGTGCTTTTGAATTCGTTTCCGGACGTGCTGTACACCGCCATCAATCCGCTCGCTTCGGACTGACCCGGCGGGGTGAAAGCCGACGAGAGATACTCGCTGGCGCCCGGCAGCAATTTGACATTGCCGCGCAAGGCCTGATTCGCCGCATCGAACCACAGGGGCACACTGTTGACCGCGGCGCGATAGAAGAACAGCGTCAGCCGGGTCTGCCCGTCCTTCCCGTAATATTGCCCGTACACATCCAGCCCATCGTCCGTCAGGTCGCGGATATATTGCCTGTCGAAACCGCCAAGCCGGGCCGGCATCGTCATGCCGCTATTCTGGTGATCCCAGTCTTGGCCTGCCGTCGCCTCGATTGTCCTCTGTTCGGGCTGCGCTTGTGCGGGTGCCGCGAAAACTAGGGCCGACATGCAGATGACGCCCCATAGGGTCCTGCCATATGATTTTAGCGGTCCGCGCATGATGATTTCTCTCCCTCCGGATATCGATAGAGAATAGACGATATTCGGGCGCGCGAATAGCCGGGTTGTGGACCTAGATGGCCGCTTTCAGCGCGTCCACCAGATCGGTCTTCTCCCAGGTGAAGAAATCGCCGGCCGCTTTTCGGCCGAAATGGCCATAAGCCGCGGTTGGCGAATAGATCGGCTTGTTCAGGCCGAGATGGGTGCGGATGCCTTTCGGCGTCAGGCGGACCAGCTGCGGCAGTATTTCCTCCAGCTTCTCCTCGCTCACCTTGCCGGTGCCGTGCAGGTCAACATTGATCGACAGCGGTTCGGCCACACCGATCGCGTAGGACAGCTGGATCGCGCACCGCTTGGCGAGACCGGCGGCGACGATATTCTTGGCGAGATAGCGGGTGATATAGGCTGCCGAACGGTCGACCTTGGTCGGGTCCTTGCCGGAAAACGCGCCGCCGCCGTGCGGGCTCGCACCACCATAGGTGTCGACGATGATCTTGCGACCGGTGAGGCCGGCGTCACCATCAGGGCCGCCGATTTCAAAACGACCGGTCGGATTGACGTGGATCACCGTATTGTCGGTGATAAAACCGTCGGGCAGTATCTTGCGGAATACACCCATCACATAATCATATAATTCTTCATAGAGTGCCGGATTGTCGCTGCCCTTGAAATAGCCTGGCGCGTGCTGCGTCGAGACCACCAGGGCAACGGCTTCCACCGGCACTTCATTGACATAGCGCAGGGTGACCTGGCTCTTGCTGTCCGGCTCCAGAAACGGCGCCTTGCCGCTATGGCGGTCAGCGGCCATCTGCTTCAGTATCTCGTGCGAATATTGCAGCGTTGCCGGCATCAGGTCCGGCGTCTCGTCGCTGGCATAGCCGAACATGATGCCCTGGTCGCCGGCACCCTCGTCCTTGTTGCCGCTTTCGTCGACGCCTTGGGCAATATGCGCCGATTGCGGGTGGAGGTAATTTTCGAAGGTCAGATTCTGCCAGTGGAAACCCTCCTGCTCGTAACCGATTTTCTTGACGGTTTCGCGCACCGCAGTCTGGATTTCTTCCTGCGCGCCCGGCGCCCAGTTGCCATCGGTGTCGATCATGCCCTTGCCGCGCACCTCGCCGGCAAGAATCACCCGGTCGGTCGTGGTCAGGGTTTCGCACGCAACCCGCGCTTCCGGATCCTTGGAAAGGAACAGGTCGACGATGGCATCGGAAATCTGGTCCGACACCTTGTCGGGATGACCTTCGGAAACCGATTCGGACGTAAAAATAAACTCTGAACGCATGGCAAAATCCTGATTTTGGGCCGAAGCAACGTCAACCACAGGGACATAAGGAAAAGTTTATATCTACTTTAACGGGCGCGCACGCGGATGGCAATGGCCGATAGGAGCAAAAGCAGCGCCAGCCCCAGCGGCAGGAGATTACCATATAGCGCGAAGGGAGTTGGAGCCTTGGCCTGCGGCATATGGCTGTCGATGCGGCCCGCCTGCCCCATCGGCACGCTGGACCGGATTGCGCCATTGGCGTCAATGACGGCGGAAATGCCGGTCGGGGTCGAGCGGATTACCGGCAGCCCCTCCTCGATCGCCCGCAGACGCGCCTGGGCCAGATGCTGCGGCGGCCCCCAGCTTCCGAACCACGCGTCATTGGACGGGTTGAAGATGAAGTCCGGCCGATTGTCACGATCGACAACCTGCCCCGAGAAGATGATTTCGTAGCAGACCTGCAGCCCGGCTTTGCCAAGCGCGCCCAGATCGAGCGACCGGGCGCCGGGCCCCGGCCAGAAATCGAAGTCGCCCGGCGCCAGACGCGACAGGCCGATCGCCGAAAGCAGGGGCCGCATCGGCAGATACTCGCCATATGGCACCAGATGCGACTTGTCATAGCGGCCGATCAGTTGATGATCGGAGTCCATCACAAAGACGCTGTTGCGCGCACCGACTGCGCGTCCCTCGGCTTCGTCAAATTCCAGTTTGAGCGCACCGAGCACGAGCATGTCGCCGGGTTTCATCAGCATGCCGAGCTGCTGACGGACAAATTCCGGCGGGCGACCGTAATAATAGCGAGCCGGATAGCCGGTCTCCAGATAGTCCGGAATGGCCGCTTCCGGCCAGAAGATGATCCGCGGATCATCGTCTGCCCGCAGCGTCAGTTCCGCCAGCTTCGCCAGATTCTGATCCTCATAGCCGGCCTTCCATTTGTCCTGCTGACCGATATTGGGCTGGACCACGGTGATCAGCGGCTGGTCTGGAGACACCGGCGTCGCTCGTGGTTGCTGCAATAACGCAAGTCCGGCAAAGACCAGAAGCAGCGGCAGCGCCACCCGCCATTCTTTGCGGCAAAGCAGCCACAGGCCGCCGGCGCCAGCGATCAGGATCGCCGACAACCCATAGGTGCCGATGATCGTGCCGGACCCGGCCATCTGGCCGAGCGGTAGCGCAACCGACCCGAGCGGGTTCCAGATGAAGCCGCTGAACACCCAGCTCCTTAGCCATTCGGTGACGATCCAGGCTCCGGCCAGTGCGAGGACCAGGACCAGCGGCCGGCCCCTGCCGATCCACCAACCGGCCTGCGCGGCCAGCGCTGGATAGACCGCCAGATAGAGCGAAAGCAGCAACACAGCGATATAACCGAGCCACTCGGGCATCGCCGCCTGAAAGGTGAAAGCCTTGGCGATCCAGTTCAGGCCGATGATAAAATGGCCGACACCGAACAGCCAGCCGGTAAAAAAGGCGGCCTTGCGGCTCCCTGCCCGCATCACCAACACCATCCACAGGGCCAGCATCAATATGGTCAGCGGCCAGAGGTTCAGCGGCGCGAAGCCGGTTGCGCTCAACCCGCCCGCAAACAGCGAGATTGCATAGGGATGGCGGGCGATCATTTCACGGAGTTTTGACACCAGCGGCTTTTGCCGTGTTCGCGATCACCATTCAATTGCTAATTGCCGGAACAGCCATTTGCTTGCTAACGTCCGGCCATGAAAATTCTCGCTCTTCTGACGCTCGCGCTGACGCAACCGGCAAACAGCCAGCTCGAGCCGCTCAGCACGGACCAGCAACAGGCTCTCGCCTGCGTCGCCGTGCTGGCGATTGTCGCTTCCGAACAGGAACGGGGCGTAACCACCGCGCTCGACTATCCCTTGCTCGCCGAACGCGGCGCGACCTATGCCGGGCTGGTCGGCCAGCAGATCATGGAGGATAGCGGCCGCAGCAAGGAACAGGTCCGCGATGCCATGATAGCAGCCGTGGCCGAGCGGCAGGCTCTCGCGCAACAGGCCGCCGATCCGGATGAGACGGTTGGTGACGAAATGGCCGGCTGCCTTGCTATGCTCGATGCCGCGGTGCCACCCAGACCGAAACCGGACCTGACGCAATGCGCCGGCATGCTGCAACTGGCCTATGAAGAAGTTTACAATCGCGAGGGACTGTCCAAGACAGCGCAGGATCTGAAGACATTGGCAACGGTGCTCGACAGCCGCGCGCGCAACAAGATGCGGGCCGAAGGACTGAGCGGTCAGGAAAGCGACATAATGCTGACCCGGAGCCGAGAGGCGATGCTGGCCGACGCCAGGGAGCGGGAATCAAGCGGTCAGGGTTCCAATCTGGATTTTGAACATTGC
This sequence comes from Sphingorhabdus sp. 109, assembly GCF_902506555.1. Classification (GTDB taxonomy): domain Bacteria; phylum Pseudomonadota; class Alphaproteobacteria; order Sphingomonadales; family Sphingomonadaceae; genus Parasphingorhabdus. The sequence continues at coordinate 2,339,969 of NZ_LR732707.1, forward strand.
TTCACCCTCGCCGCGCCGGAAGACAAGCAGAGAAAATATGAACATTGAATCCCGACCGCCCCTGCGGCCGTTCCATCTGGCTTTTCCGGTCGATGATCTCGACGCGGCCCGCACTTTCTATAGCGATCTTATCGGTTGTGAAGAAGGCCGCAGCGACTCACACTGGATCGATTTCAATCTTTACGGGCACCAGATCGTCGCTCATCTTGACCAGACCTACACCGCCCTGCCGATGGTCAATCCGGTCGATGGCGAGCAGGTCCCGGTGCCCCATTTCGGCGTCGTACTGACCATGGCCGAATGGCAGGCACTTGCCGATCGGCTATCCGCAGCGGGGATCCGCTTTGTGATTCCGCCAACAATCCGCTTTGAAGGACAGGTGGGCGAGCAGGCGACGATGTTTTTTCAGGATCCGAGCGGCAACGCGCTCGAGTTCAAGGCCTTTGCCAGCGATGACCGGCTGTTTGCCAAGGAGTGACCGGGAAATTCGCGCCTAGGCCTGTTGCTCGTTGCCGATGCTGACCAGACCATTTTCCAGTTGCCGTTCGGCCATGTCCCGCGCGCTGTTGCGCGCCAGCCCCAATGATCCGGAGAGACGCTCTCCGATCAACGCATCGCCGAGGGCCATCAGCACCAGCACCAGCGTATCTTCGTGCAACTCGCGATCCTTGTGCCCGTCATCCCCGACATCGTCGACCAGTTTGTGAATCGCCTCGACGATCGGATCCAGCGCATCCTCGTTACCGGTCAGCATCATCCAGGACCAGAGCGCCGCAGCCCCCTGTTTGTCAAACGCATCGAAGGTCAGATCGACAATATCGCGCGCGGAGCCTTCGCCGGAGCGTGACTTGATAATAGCCTGCGCAATCATGCCGCAGACCTCGTCGGACAGATAGACCGCCAAAGCCTTTTGCAGACCCGAGGCGGAGCCGAAATGATGCAGGAGATTGGCATGGGTGCGCCCGATCCGGCTGGCAACGGCCTTCAGTGTTACCGACTGCGGCCCGGTTTCGATCAGCAGATCGCGGGCGGCTGCCAGCGCCATGCCGCGGCTTTCTTCAGGAGAGAGGCGTCTCTTTGCTATTGACATTTATGTAAGTAACCCTATTATCACTGATGTTAGCTATAGGCCGCATTTCGCAAAATGGAAACAGCCCATGAATATGCCCCAGATTGTCAGTGCTGAACCGGCAACCATAGACACGCCCACGCCCGAGGGACACGAAATCACACCGCGTGACCGCCGTTTCGGCCGGGAACAAGGCTATGACTCTGAAAAATACTGGCAGAATGGCGATCCTATCGCGACTGCCTTTTACAATTGCCTGTCGCTCACCTTCCCGCGCGGCGAAGCCTTTTTCATCGAGAGCGTGAAAGAGTTTCGCGACCACACGCCACAGCAGTTGCAGAAAGAAATCCGCGCCTTTGTCCAGCAGGAAGTGATCCACAGCCGCGAACATCTGGCGCTGAACCGGCGGGTCGAGGAAAATGGCTATGACACCAGCCGAATCGAACAGCGGATCACCGAATCGCTGGCGATGACAAAAGGCCGCCCGAAAATTACCAATCTCGCGGCGACGATGATCCTCGAACATTTTACCGCGATCATGGCCCAGCAATTTCTCGCCAATCCCCGCCACTGGAAGGATTCGGACGAGGAAACCGCCGACCTGTGGCGCTGGCACGCCCTCGAAGAGATCGAGCATAAGGGCGTTGCCTATGACACCTGGCTCTACGCGACCCGGAACTGGAGCCGCTGGCAACGCTGGAAAGTGAAGGCACTGATGATGCTGGTGATCACCCGCAATTTCTGGGGCAATCGCTGGAACGATACACTCGATCTGCTGGCGCAGGACGGCATGACCGGATGGCCGGTGAAGCTGAAGCTACTGAAATTCCTGCTGATCGAGCCGGGCATTGCGCGGGCGATCATCATCCCGTGGATCAAATTCTTTCTGCCCGGATTTCATCCGTGGAACGAAGATGACCGGCACCTGATCCGGCGCGCCGAGAGCGAATATGAGTCGGCGATTACCGGACGGCCGGCGACAGCCTAGAGTTAAGTCCTAGCGCCCGGCGATTAGTGCGCAGCTCTGTTGATGTCGACTTTTTCGACCCATTCCGGAAAGAAACTGGGCTCGCGGTTCGACCATCCCGGCGCGGTCGCCGCGGCTTCGCTGATTGACTGCAGCAGGCTCTTGCGGGTTTTCGGGTGCAGATGGGGTAATGCCGCGGCTGCGCAAAAGGCGCCGGGCAACCATGGACGCGAATCCGGTCCGAGCAGCCGCTCGTAGAGAAAACGAAAGGCCGGGAAGCTGTGGATACGGCCCTGACCCAGATCATAGGCGGCCAGCGAAATCAATGCCGGCATGAACGCCTCGATGCTGTCGACCGCGCAGTCTTCGGGAATGGCTTTGCGGATATCGCGAATGCGCCGGTACAGGGAAATCTGCACCTGGATGCCGGCTTCTTCCACCTTGTCCCGCGACCATGTCTCGACGGCATCGGATCGCTCGAGCCCGACGTCCAGCGACCGGCGGATATAGCGCTGGGTCGCGGAGCTGAAACTCGCAAATTCCTTTATCTCGGCCAGCGTCATCGCGCCGGGGACGGATCGTGTTTCCTTGGTCATGTCTTCACCACTCCTCGTGGGCTTTTCCCACCAGAACAGTTGAACAAAACATGGTTAGCAATTGGTTAAACCGGAGCGGTTTAATCCTGCGCGGCCTCTACGGAGTGGGAAAATTGCGCGTAAGGCTTATAAAGTTTCGACCAACCGCAAGCATGGTTCGACCGGTCGCGATTCGGCTAGAGACAATTGATACCAAATTGGCCTAAGCTGACCCGAAACCACGAATTGAACGCATATGAGAAAATTTGAACTGGGAAACCACAAGCCGTCGGTCGGGCATCAGGTAGCCATCCTGTCGATCGTCGGATTCTGGTTTTTCTACATGATCGTCCTGACTTTGCGGGCGTCCATCGGTGACTGGCCGGCGCAAGGCGAGATGGTCATGCGGCGGACGGTCGTCACGATTTTCGGTATCGGCACAACCTATCTGCTCTATCTGTTTCTGCGACAGTTCGAGGACCGGGCCCTTTCGACCCGGATCATAACGGCCTTTGCCGCCGCCATTCCCTGCGCGATCATCATCGCCTCGTTCAACCATTATGTCTTCAACGTCTATTATCCGGAAAATCTCTGGGACGAAGCGCATGTCGAGGAAATGCGCAAATATATGTCGCAGGAGAATCTGGCGTTCAAGGCGATCTTCGAAGATGCCACGTCGCGCTTTTTCTTCATCGTCAGCTGGACCTCCCTCTATCTGACTCTGAGCTACGCTGGCAGGGTCCGGCAGGTCGAGCGCAAGGCCGCCCGCTTCGCCCAGGCGGCGCAGGATGCCGAATTGCGGTCGCTGCGCTATCAGGTCAATCCGCATTTCCTGTTCAACACGCTCAACAGCCTGAGCACCCTGGTGATGCGCAGCCAGCCGGAAGAGGCCGAGGAGATGATCCTCAACCTGTCGAAATTCTATCGTACCAGCCTGTCCGGCGATCCTCTGGAGGATGTGCCTTTGTCGGAAGAGGTGCATCTGCAAAATCTCTATCTCGATATCGAGGCGGTGCGCTTCCCCGAACGGCTGCGGACGAAGGTGAATATTCCCGACGACCTGCTCGGCGTTCTGGTCCCTGGCCTGATCCTGCAACCGCTGGTGGAGAATGCGATCAAGCATAGTGTCGCCCACAGCAAGCGCCCGGTGACCATAGCGATCAGCGCCCGCTCCGACGGCGACAATCTGATCCTGACGGTGGCCGATGACGGCGATCCGCGACCGGTCGATCTGCAGGATGATGGCGCCAGCAACGGCATTGGCCTGGCCAATGTCCGCGACCGGCTCGAAACGCGCTTTGGCCGGCAGGCCGGTCTGCAGACTGTACGTCCGGCAGAAGGCGGCTATATTGCGCAGCTGACCCTCCCGTTGATGCTGGACAACCCATGACCGAAGAAACCGAAACCAGACCGCTGACCACGCTGATCGTCGACGATGAGCCGCTGGCGATCGAACGGCTGCAACTGCTCTGTGCGCGGCAGCCGGATATCAATCTGATCGGTACCGCCAGCGACGGCGAAGCGGCGCTGCGCCTTACCGAACAGCTGAAGCCGGATTTGCTGCTGCTCGATATCGCGATGCCCGGCAAGGACGGGCTGGATGTCGCGCGCGGCCTGTCCGGCCAGGCCGATGCACCCGCGATCATATTTGTCACCGCCTTTGACCGCTTCGCGGTCGAGGCCTTTGATGTCGCCGCAATCGACTATGTCCTGAAGCCGGTCGAAAATGCCCGCCTGCAGCTGGCCATATCCCGGGTCAGGGAACGCACCGCCGAACCGCGAAAGGATGAAGCAGACGACTCCCCCTGGGCCGAAGAATTCTGGGTCCCCTACAAGTCCGAACTGCGCCGCATCGTCGCCTCCGAGATCGACCGGGTCGAGGCCGAGCGCGACTATATGCGCCTGCATGTCGGCAGCGTCAGCTATCTGCTGCACCAGACCATCACCGGTCTGGAAGAGCGGCTCAATCCGGAAGAATTCATCCGCCTGCACCGCTCGCATCTGGTCCGGCGCGACTGGATTGCCGGCCTGCGCCATGACGGCGGCGGCGTGTGGATGGCCTGCCTCAAATGCGGCACCGAAATCCGCATCGGCCGTACCCATCTGGCGGCAGCGAAAAAGCTGGCAGGCAAATAGCCGCCGTTCCTGATAGCGAGTCGGTCTTTCCGTAAGAATACCCATCGACAAGATATTGGGGGAAGTCCTATTTAGCGGCGTCACCATCCGGGACCTTCGGACATCATTGTGCTGCTGAATATCGCCATCATTCTTGCCGCAATCGCAACCGGACTGTTGCTATTCTCCCCGCGCCTGGCGAAATCAGCCCTCTGGCGCGCGACGGTGACACCATTGGCCTCGATTATTGGCAGCGGATTTCTGGTGCTCGCACCGATACTGGTGACCGACTATGGCTATATCGCGCCACTGATCATGGCCGGCCTTTGTCTCGGTGCCTATCTGTTTGGCGGCGCCATCCGGTTCAACATATTGCAACGCAATGGCAAGCATCCGCAGCAGGACCGGTGGACGGACCGCCTGGAACTGGCCGCTTCTTGGGCTTTGGTGTTCGCCTTCATCATTTCGGTTGCCTATTATCTCAACCTGTTCGGTGCATTTGGGGTCAGCCTGACCGCATTTGACAATGATGCCAATGCCAAGCTGCTAACCTCGGCCGTCTATCTGTTGATCCTGATCGTCGGCTGGACCCGCGGTTTCAAGGCGCTGGAGAAGATGGAATACAGCGCGGTGACGCTGAAGCTGGCGATCATCGTCGGTCTGCTGGTCGGTCTGACTTCCTATTTCTACCAGAAGGCGAGCGCGGCGACATTGTTCGTTCATCCGCCGCTGCTTTCCGGCTGGCCGGCGATCACGCTCGCCTTCGGCCTGATCATCACGGTGCAGGGCTTTGAAACCTCCCGCTATCTCGGCCGCAATTATGATTCGGCGACGCGGATCAAATCGATGCGGCTGGCGCAGATTGTCAGTAGCGTGATCTATTTGATCTATATCGGCCTGTTTGCCTATAGTTTCGAGCGCGAGCAATTTGCGCTCACCGAAACCGCGATCATCGACATGATGGGCATCATCACGCCGGTTCTGCCGCTGCTGCTGGTAGCAGCTGCGCTGGCCGCCCAGCTCAGCGCCGCGATCGCCGATACCAGCGGCTCGGGCGGACTGGTCGAGGAACTGACACAGGGCCATGTCAAGGCACGCACCGGCTATGCGATCCTGGTCGGTATCGGACTGCTGCTGACCTGGAGTGCCAATGTTTTCCAGATTATCGCTTATGCGAGCCGCGCCTTTGCGCTCTATTATACGTTGCAATCATTGATCGCGGCGCGCCGGGCGTTTCTGATCGATGGAGAACGGCTCAAGGCTGCGGGCTTCATCCTGCTGGCGATATTCGGCATCATGATCATGCTGTTCGGCAATGATGTCGAATCGTCAAATGCTTGAGCAGCGCCGGACCATCGGGTGATATCGGCCTGCTAGGCGATGACCGTCCGCGGCCGGGCCTGCCGATAGGTGCCCAAAATCCGCACGCTGTTGCAGTGATAGCCCAGTTCGGCAAGCGCCCGGTCGATCGCCGGATCGCCGGGAGCACCCTCGATATCGGCGAAAAATTCGGTGGCGGCAAAGCTGCTGCCCTGCTGGTAGCTTTCCAGCTTGGTCATGTTGACACCATTGGTCGCAAAGCTGCCGAGCGCCTTGTACAGCGCGGCCGGTATATTTTTGACCTCGAAGATGAAGGTCGTCATCAACGGGCCGTCGGGTTCGGGGACGGCCGCTTCCGGCGCGAGCACCACGAAGCGGGTGATATTGTCCGGCGCATCCTCGATTGCATCGGCGATCGGCTGAAGACCGTAGATCTGGGCGGCAAGCCGGGGTGCGATAGCTGCGGCATGGGGGTCGTCCTGCTGGGCGACAAAGGCCGCCGCCGCCGCCGTATCGGCATAGGCCACGGGGATGATGCCACGCTTGCGCAGATAGTGGCGGCACTGGCCGAGCGCTTGCGGATGGCTCATTGCGGTGCGGATCTCGGCGCTGGCCGAGCGCGCCATCAGGCAGTGGCTGATCTGCATGAAATATTCGTCGACGATATGAAGACCCGATTCGGGGAGCAGAAAATGGATATCGGCAACCCGCCCGTTGAGCGAATTTTCGATCGGAATGATCGCGCTGCCGGCCGTGCCATGTTTCACCGCGTCAATCGCATCCTCGAAAGCAAAGCAGGGAACCGGCAAGCCGTCCGGCGCATAGTCAAGCGCGGCGAGATGGGAATTGGCACCGGGAGCACCCTGGAAGGCAATCGCCTGTTCCGGCTTTTCAGCGCCTTTTTCGGTCATTTTCCTGACCATGCCCAATGCGTTTTTCGGAAAGCTGTCCATCTCGTCCCTCTATTACATTGCTGCGATAGTCGAACGGGATGCAGCGGGGCAAGAGGGAAGTGGCCCGCCGGTCAGGCGCCTGCGCATTTCGCGGGGACCGTCGCATAAATTACGGCAATTGAGGCCTTGCGTTGGTCCGTTGCTCTCTTTACAGACAGCACAAATTTGGCAGGCCCATGGCCGCCGCTCACTCAGGGGTTTGAGAGACAATATGAGCAACAACAACACCATCGCAGGCTGGGTCCTGGCCGGCGGCATCGCGGCCCTCGGCTTTTCAATTCTCAGCGGCAAATATTTCCACGCGGGCAAGCACGAGCGTCCGGAAGTCATGGGCTATGTAATCGAGGGCGTTGAAACCTCCGGCGGTGCGGACGCCGGTCCGTCGATCGAAGCCCTGTTGCAAACGGCCGATGCCGCGGCCGGTGAAAAGGTTTTCGCCAAATGTGCCGCTTGCCACACGATCAACCAGGGCGGTGCCAATGGCGTCGGTCCAAACCTGTGGGACACCATGGGCAAGCCCCACGGTCATGTCGCCGGCTTTGCCTATAGCGACGCGCTGAAAAGCATTCCGGGCAACTGGGACTGGACCGCCATGGACGCTTGGCTGACTTCGCCGCGCAAATATGCCAATGGCACGAAAATGACCTTTGCCGGTCTCGGCAAGGCCGAAGACCGGGCCAATCTGATGGTTTATCTGAACGCCCAAGGGTCGAACATTCCTCTGCCGCCTCCTCCAGCGGCCGAAGAGCCGGCTGCTGAAGAAGCGGAGGCGGAAGCCGGCGCTGAGGCAGAGGCCGAAGAAGCCGTGGAAGCCGACGCAGCTGCGGCTGAAGAATAAGCGCCGGCCCGGGCTGCGCCGGGCTGCCTAGTTGCAGTCCAGCTCGTAAAATTCTTGGATAATATCCCAGGCTTCGTCAGCGGTCTCCACGAACTCGAACAGCTCGAGGTCCTTGCGGCTGATCGTGCCTTCGTCGGCCAGTGCGTCGAAGTTGATCACGCGGTTCCAGAATGACTTGCCGAACAGCAGGATCGGTAGCTTTTCCATCTTGCCGGTCTGGATCAAAGTGACCAGCTCCAGAAACTCGTCCAGCGTGCCAAAGCCGCCGGGGAAGACCGCGACCGCCCGGGCGCGCAGCAGGAAGTGCATCTTGCGCAGCGCGAAATAGTGGAACTGGAAGCTCAGCGACGGAGTAACATATTCATTCGGTGCCTGTTCATGCGGCAGCACGATATTGAGACCAATCGATTCCTTGCCCACATCGGCCGCACCGCGATTGGCTGCCTCCATGATCGAGGGGCCGCCACCCGAGCAGACAACGAAATCGCGTTTGCCATTCTCCGAAATACCGCAAGCGCTGGCCAGCCGCGCCAAATTCCGGGCTTCGTCATAATATTTGGCTTTTTCCTTCAGCCGCTCGGCGATCTTGCGCGAATCCTCGTCGGCCGCCGCCTCGATCAGGGCATCCGCCTTGTCGGGTTCCGGGATGCGCGCCGATCCGTACATCACCAGAGTCGATCCGATACCCGCTTCGTCGAGCAGCATTTCCGGCTTTAGCAGTTCAAGCTGGAAGCGGACCGGACGCAATTCCTCCCGCAGCAGAAAATCGGTGTCCTGAAACGCCAGCCGATAAGCCGGATCGCGGGTCTGGGGGGTTCCGAAATCCCCTTTCTCGGCGAATTCGGCTTCCTGTTTTGCGCGGTAAAAACGGCGGTCGTGGAGATCTTTATTGGTCATGGCCTTGCTCTAATGCATAGAGCAGTGACTGACCAGTGACCTTGTGTCGCTATCGACAATATCCGCTGCCGCTCATGTCGAGATGAAAATGATCCCGATGGGCCGCATTGTAATTGGGGCTGAGAACAGTGCCAAAACGTTTGCAGGCGCTTGAGTGGATAGCGGCGAGAAACTGCATTTCCTGGCGACCGCTTTTCCAGTTATTCTCGACTGTGATCCGCCGACCGTCGGCGAGCACGAAACCGGAAACATCGATCGCATTGGCATGCGCATGTTGCGACAATTTACCCGATCCAGCGATATTACGACAGCTGTAGCTGCCCATTGTCTCGATCCGCTTGAGATCGCTGCCGAGATATTTGCGCGCCGCCCGTTTGACGGCATATTCGGTCCATGCCGCAAATTTTCCGGCGAGTTCGCATTTTACCGGCCCGAGATTGGTGACATCGGCCCCTACATCCAGCAACTTGATACTGTCGATCTGGCTGCACCCGCCGCTGAACCGGCGATTTGGCAAGGGCGAGAAACGAACATTGGCCCTGCCCAGTTCGCTAAAACATTGCTGCGCCGAAGGGGTCGGGTCGAACGAACCGAGACCGGCGGAGGCCTGGGGCCGCTGCGATTGGTTGCTATGGCCCGCCGGGATCGCGCCACAGGCACTGACAATCAGCGAAGCGAGACCCAGAAATGCGACGTTGCGCGTCCGGCGCCCGATATCAGATGACCTTTTCATGCTGCGCTCTATGTCAGAAGATGGTTAAATCCGGGCTGCAATCCATGGTTAACAGAATCTTGCCCCTGTTTTGCCGGATTGTGAATTACCTAGTCGGAAACCACGCTCAGCGACACCGGATGCGAAAGTCAGGAAAAAAACCGGGCCGGGGATTGAAAAGCTCCCCCGCATTGCCAACCTTGATCGGTGTAGCTGCAATTTTGAATTTGCGCGCCTGAAATGTCGATGGACAAGACAGCGGTGCCTGTTCAAAATGGCGGCAAACCTATCAGAGCTGGAGAAGATGCCCATGAAATATTCCGTTATTACCGCCGCTGCGACTGCCTTGATCGCCACCACCGGTCTGTCCTCCCCGGCCCTGGCCACCGGCAAGATGACCTGCGAAGCGGGCCCGCAATCCGGCTGGAAAACGCAGGCCGAGCTGAAAGCAGAGCTAGTAAAAAAAGGCTGGACAGTCAAAAAATCCAAGGTCGATGGCGGCTGCTACGAAGTCTATGGCACCACTCCGGAAGGCGACCGGGTAGAAGCCTATTTCCATCCCGTATCCCTTGAAAAACTGCTGGTTTCACGCCGCGGCGAGATTCTTTTCCAGAAGAAATAGACGGTATCATCCGCAACAAAGATCGCGCTTGACATGCTGCGCCGCACAAGACAAAGCGGCGCCGGGCCACGCGGTCCCAACGCCGCGCGAGCTCTCTGTAAGGAGAAGCGTTACAATGACTGATACGACTATACCGACGCCAGAATTGCGTCCAGACTGCCCGAATTTCTCTTCGGGTCCGACAGCCAAATTCCCCGGCTGGTCCCTCGACAATATCAACACCATCGCCATGGGTCGCTCGCACCGTTCTGCGACCGGCAAGGGACGATTGAAATATGCGATTGACCTCAGTCGCGAACTGCTCGGCATTCCCGACGATTATTTGATCGGCATTGTTCCGGCCTCCGATACAGGCGCCGTCGAACTGGCGATGTGGAATATGCTGGGTGCCCGTCCGGTGACGGTTGCCGCGTGGGAAAGCTTCGGCAATGTCTGGATCCAGGACGCCGTGAAGCAACTCAAGCCTGCCAACCTGACGGTCCTCGAAGCCGATTATGGCGAAATTCCTGACCTGACCACGATCGACAAGGGTGACGATATCGTCTTCACCTGGAACGGTACCACGTCGGGCGCAAGAATTCCCGATACCGACTGGATTGCCGACGACCGCGAAGGCGTCACCATCAACGACGCGACCAGCGCCGTCTTTGCCCAGCCGATGGACTGGTCCAAGCTCGATGCCACCACCTACAGCTGGCAGAAGGTCATGGGGTCGGAAGCCGGTCACGGCATGCTGATTCTCAGCCCCCGCGCCGTAGAACGGATCGAAAGCTACAGCCCGTCCTGGCCGCTGCCGAAAATCTTCCGGGTGAAGAAGGGCGACAAGCTCAACACCGCGATCTTTGAAGGCGCGACGATCAACACGCCGTCCCTGCTCGCAACCGAAGACTATATCGCTTCGCTCGAATGGGCCAAGTCGATCGGCGGCTTGCCGGAACTGCATGCCCGCGCCGACCGCAACGCCAAAACCGTCCACGACTGGATCGAAGCCACGCCGTGGATGCGCAACATGGTCAGCGATCCGGCCAAATGGACCAACACCGGCGTCTGCATGGTGTTCCAGGGCGAATGGTATGACAGTCTCGACGACGATGCCAAGGCCTCCGTGCCCAAGAAGATCGCCGCAATGCTCGAGCAAATGGACGTTGCCTACGACTTCAACGGCTATCGCGATGCACCGCCGTCGCTGCGCATCTGGTGCGGCTCAACGGTCGAGCAGGAAGACATACGCCGTCTGCTGCTGTGGATCGAATGGGCCTATGCTCAGGTAAAAGCCGAGCTTTCCTAATTGTGTCGCCCCGGCGCAAGCCGGGGCCAGACCAATGCCCTGCTGTAAAGCCATTGGTCTAGAAGCCGGCCCGTGCCGGTGCGATCATTCCGACAAGGAACATTATCATGCCAAAAGTACTTATTTCCGACAAAATGGACCCGAAAGCCGCCGAGATTTTTCGGCAGCGTGGTTGCGAAGTTGACGAGATCACCGGCCAGACGCCGGAAGAGCTGATGAAAATCATCGGCGAATATGATGGCCTTGCCATCCGCTCCTCGACCACGGTCACCCCCGAACTCCTGGACGCTGCGACCAATCTGAAGGTCGTCGGCCGCGCCGGTATCGGTGTCGACAATGTCGATATCCCGGCCGCCTCAGCCAAAGGCGTCGTGGTCATGAACACACCGTTCGGCAACAGCATCACCACGGCGGAACATGCCATCGCCCTGATGTTCGCGCTAGCGCGCCAGCTGCCCTCCGCCGACGCCTCCACCCAGGCCGGCAAATGGGAAAAGTCGAAATTCATGGGCGTCGAGCTGACCAACAAGACGCTCGGCCTGATCGGCGCTGGGAATATCGGTTCGATTGTCGCCGAACGCGCGATCGGATTGCGGATGAAGGTTGCCGCCTATGATCCGTTCCTGACCGAAGAGCGGGCCGTAGAAATGGGCGTCGAGAAAGTGACGCTGGACGAACTGCTCGCCCGCGCCGACTTTATCACCATGCACACGCCGCTCACCGACCAGACGCGCAATATCCTGTCCGCCGAAGCGCTGGCCAAAACCAAGCCGGGCGTCCGTATCATCAACTGCGCGCGTGGCGGGCTGATCGACGAGGCAGCCTTGAAGGAAGCTCTCGAATCCGGCCATGTCGCCGGCGCGGCCCTGGACGTTTATGCTCAGGAACCGGCAAAGGAAAATGCCCTGTTCGGGACACCGAACCTGATCTGCACACCGCACCTTGGCGCTTCCACCAGCGAAGCCCAGGTGAATGTCGCGATCCAGGTGGCCGAGCAGATGGCTGACTATCTGGTCAATGGCGGCGTCGAGAATGCGCTCAACATGCCGAGCCTGTCGGCGGAACAGGCGCCGAAGCTGAAACCCTATATGGCGCTTGCGACCCAGCTTGGCTCTCTCGTTGGCCAGCTCGCAGCCGACCAGATCAAGGGCGTAGCGGTTGAAGTCGAAGGCGCAGCAGCCGAACTGGACCAGAAACCGATCACAGCTGCGGTGCTGGCCGGACTGATGCGGGCCTATAGCGACACCGTGAACATGGTCAACGCGCCCTATCTGGCGAAAGAGCGCGGTCTCGATGTCCGCGAAATCCGTCATGAGCGCGAGGGCGATTATCACACGCTGGTCCGCGTATCCGTAACCACAGACGAAGGCGAAAAATCGGTTGCCGGCACTTTGTTCGGATCGTCCGGTCCGCGGCTGGTCGAAATGTTCGGGATCAAGGTCGAAGCCGATATGGAAGGCGATATGCTCTATATCGTCAACCGCGACGAGCCCGGCTTTATCGGTCGCGTCGGTTCGACTCTTGGCGAGGCAAGCGTCAATATCGGCACCTTCCACCTTGGCCGTCGCAGCGATGCGCCGGGTGGCGAAGCGGTATTGCTGCTATCGATCGATTCGCCGGTCGAAGAGCCGGTGCTGTGGTCGGTCTGTCAGCTGGAAGGCGTCAAGACGGTCAAGGCCCTGAGCTTTTGATTCAATAGGCGAGACCCAAGAAAAAAGATGGCCTGAGCCTTTGCTTGGGCTATGGAGCAGGGCCATGCGAAAACCATCGAATCTCTTGCCCGAAGGATTTCACGACGCACTGCCGCCTTATGCCGAGGCGGCATCGCGACTGGAACGCGATGTGCTCGATACGCTCGCCAGCCACGGCTATGCGCGGGTAACCCCGCCGCTTGTCGAATATGAGGATGGCCTGACCGACCGGATGCAGGGCGCCTCGCGAAGCGATCTGATGCGCTTTGTCGATCCGATTTCGCAGCGCACCTTGGCACTGCGTCCCGACATGACCATGCAGATCGGCCGGATTGCCACGACCAGTCTGGCCAACCGTCCCCGGCCGCTCCGGCTCGGCTATTCCGGACAGGTATTGAAATTGCGCTCGGGACAATTGCAGCCGGAACGCAGCCGGCTGCAAATTGGCGCAGAGTTGATCGGCAATGACAGCGTTATTGCCGCCAGCGAGATTGTCTCCGTTGCGATCGAAGCGCTCGAACGGGCAGGTGTTTCCGGCATTACCATCGACTTCACCCTTCCCGATTTGATCGATATTCTGGCCGATGGCCCCTTGCCCCTCAATGAAATCCAGATTGCCGAGGTCCGGAACGAACTGGACATGAAAGATGCCGGCGGGCTGAACAGCATCGGCGCAACCGGTTATCTGCCACTGATCGAAGCGACCGGACCGTTCGATGAAGCAATGGCCAAAATGCGGGACTTTGACAGCGACGGCCTGCTGGGTTCGCGGCTGGACGGCATTTCCCGGATTGCCGCAAGCATCAAGGGCAAGGCCAGCCTCACGCTCGACCCGACCGAACGGCACGGTTTCGAATATCAGAACTGGTTCGGCTTCACCCTCTATGCCGACAGTTTCATCGGCGCTCTGGGCCGCGGTGGCAGTTATGAAATCGTGCACCCGGACGGCGATACAGAAGCCGCAGTCGGCTTCTCGCTCTATCCCAATCCGCTGATCGACGCCGGATTTGGCGCGAAGGCCAGCGAGCAGATTTTTCTGCCGATTGGCCATGACAAGCAGCTCGCGGCACATTTGCGGCAGACGGGCTGGCGGACAGTGGCGGCGCTGTCGGACAAGGACCAGGCCGAGGCGCTTGGATGTTCCCATATTCTAAACGGCGACCAGCCGGAACCAGTATAAGAAAGTGATTCAATGGCCAATGTAACGGTAATCGGCGCACAATGGGGTGATGAAGGCAAGGGCAAGATTGTCGACTGGCTATCCGAACGCGCCGATGTCGTGGTCCGCTTTCAGGGCGGCCATAACGCCGGCCATACGCTGGTCGTCGATGGCGCGGTTTACAAGCTTTCGCTGCTGCCCTCCGGCATCGTCCGTGGCGCCCTGTCGATTATCGGCAATGGCGTCGTGCTCGATCCCTGGCATCTGCGCGACGAGATCGAGAAACTGACCGGTCAGGGCGTCGCGATCAACACCGACAATTTCGGCATCGCCGAAACCTGCCCGCTGATCCTGCCGATCCACCGCGATCTCGACGCCATGCGCGAAGACGCCAGCGGCAAGGGCAAGATCGGCACCACCCGCCGCGGCATTGGTCCGGCCTACGAAGACAAGGTCGGCCGCCGCGCGATCCGCGTTTGCGATCTCGCCCATCTCGACGACCTGGGGCCGCAGCTCGACCGGCTGTGCGCGCATCACGACGCGCTCCGTGCCGGCTTCGGTGAACCGCCTGTGGATCGCGAACGGCTGCTTAATGACCTGAAGGAAATTGCCGACAGTGTGTTGCAATATGCCCAGCCGGTCTGGAAGCGGCTCAACGAAGCGCGGCGCGACGGGAAGCGCATCCTGTTCGAAGGCGCGCAGGGCGTCTTGCTGGATGTCGATCACGGCACCTATCCCTTTGTCACCAGTTCCAACACGATTTCGGGCACCGCTGCAGGCGGCTCCGGCATTGGTCCCTCCGGCACCGGCTATGTCCTCGGGATCACCAAGGCCTATACAACCCGCGTCGGCTCCGGGCCCTTCCCGACCGAACTGGACGACGAAATCGGCCAGCGGCTCGGCGAGCGCGGCCATGAATTCGGCACCAACACCGGCCGGCAGCGGCGCTGCGGCTGGTTCGACGCCATATTGGTGCGGCAGGCCCTGGCCGTCTCTGGCGTCCATGGCATCGCGTTGACCAAGCTCGACGTGCTCGACGGTTTCAAGGAACTGAAAATCTGCGTGGGCTACCAGCTGGATGGTGTGACCTATGATTATCTGCCGCCCCACCATCAGGACCAGGCGGCGGTGCAGCCGGTCTACGAGGCCATGGAAGGTTGGAGCGAATCCACCGCCGGCGCGCGCAGCTGGGCCGATCTGCCGGCGCAAGCGATCAAATATATCAAGCGGGTCGAGGAACTGATCCAGTGCCCGGTTGCCCTGGTGAGCACTTCACCGGAGCGGGACGATACAATTTTGGTGACCGATCCGTTCGCGGACTAATATCAGTCCTATTTAGCCATTATTGTCAGATCATTCCCGCATTTGCTGCATATTTTTTCAGGCCAGGGAACGCTTTACATTCCCCGCAGAAACAGGGACTTTCCACATTTTGGGCACGATAACAGCAGTGAACTGATTCCTCCAATTAACAGCCAAGCAACCGCTAATAGGAACCGGATCAGGGAAATTTCATTCCATGACCAACCGAGTGAACCCAGCGTACCCGGGATAATCCACATGATCAGCGGCATCGAAATGAGCACGACCATCATGTGGCGCTTAGCCTTGCTATATATGCTTGTCCCAGCTTTTAGAGTCATCTCAACTCACATACTTCCGATATAGAGAACCAGCGGGAATATGCGTTAAACATCGTCCGCAGAGATCATTTCCTCGCGGTCGATCTCGCCGGTCATCGAGGCCACCGTCACCGCTACCGCGGCATCGCCCGAGACATTGGTGGTCGTCCGCATCATGTCCATGATCCGGTCGACACCGGCGACAAAGGCGATCGTTTCCAGCGGCACGCCGACGCTGCCGAAGACCAGCGCCATCATGATCAATCCCGCACCGGGGATCCCCGCCGCGCCCACCGCGCCTAGCGTGGAGGTAATCGAGATCAGGAAATAATCGCCCCAGGTGAGGTCGACGCCGAATATCTGCGCGCCGAACAAGGTCGCGAGGCCGAGATACATAGCGGTACCGTTCATGTTGATCGTAGCGCCCAGCGAGACGACAAAGCTGGCCACCGAATTGCGGACACCCAGATTGCGTTCGACGCAGCGCAACGTCACCGGCAAGGTCGCGTTGGAAGAAGCGGTCGAATAGCTGACCGCGATCGCGTCAACGATACCGCGAAAGAAATCGATCGGTGGCAGTTTGGCGACAAATTTGATCATCCCCGAATAGACAATCCCGATGATCAGCAGGCAGCCGAGATAATTGAGCCCGACCAGTTGGGCCAGCGAGAGCAGTGCATCTATGCCCAATGTACCCGCGACCCAGGCCATCAGCGCGAACACGCCAAATGGCGTCAATTCCATCACGATCATCGTGACTTTCTGCATGACGATAGCGCCGCTATCGAAGATCTTGGCGAGCGGCTTGCCGTCTTCCTTGGCCATCAAGATACCGATACCGATCAGCAAGGCAAAGACGATCAGCGGCAGGACGCGGACATCGGCCATCACCTGCACCGGACTGTCCGGAACAATCGACAGGATCATGTCAATCGCGGTTGTTTCATTGGGGACCGGTGTCTCGCCTTTCTCGATAGCACTTGTGTCCACACCATTGCCGGGCTGGAAAAATGTGCCGAGTGCGAGGCCAAGCCATGCGGCGATCTGGCCGGTGATGACGAACAGGATCATCGCCCGCCCGCCGACACTGCCCAGTTTCTTGAGATCACCAAGCGCCGCAACACCCGCCACCAGCGAGAAGAAGATCAGCGGGACGACCAGCATCTTGATCGCCTTGATGAAGAAATCGCCGATCCATTTGATCGTTTCCGATTCCGGCCCCCAGACCAGGCCGGTGATGACGCCGAGCACAAGCGCCGCGATCACACGCTGCCAGAGCGGTATCTTGAACCAGAATGCCAACATGCGATTGTCCCCCGAAATTCTATCCCCCATGCCTATCGACCGCTGCGGGGCGCGGCAAGCCTTTAGGGGCAAACTACATCCAGAAGCTGATTGCCAGGCAGGTCGACAGGCCGACGCCAAAGGTCAGCGGGATGCCCGCCTTGAAGAAATCGGTGAAACGGTAATTGCCCGCAGCGTAGACCAGCGTATTGGTCTGATAACCGATCGGCGTGGCAAAGCTGGCGGAAGCGGCAAACATGACCGCGATCACCAGCGGACGGGGATCGACGCCCAGGTCATTTCCCAGCGCAATCGCAATGGGCGTGATAATGATCGCGACCGCATTGTTGGTCACAATCTCGGTCATGATGACGGACAGCACATAGATCGCGAAAACCAGCCCCCATGGCGGTACTTCCCGCAAATAGGGCGTCAGTTCGGAAACGATGAGGTCAACGCTGCCGGCCTGCTGCAAGCCGAGCCCCACGGCGAGCATCCCGAATATCAAAACCAGCACATTGCCGTCGATCGATCCCCAGGCCTCTTCCGCATCGATACAACGCGCCAGCAGGATCGCACCAACCGCGAGAATGGCGGCGACAGCCAGCGAAATGACATTGAAGGCGGCCAGTACCACCACGGCAAGCAAAGCACCGATGGCAATGGGCGCCCGGTCCCGGCGGAAGGCGCGGATCTTGGTCTGGCCCACCCCGAACAGATTGGGGTTCTGGTACATGCGATGGATATCTTCGCTGGACCCGGTCACCAGCAGCCGGTCCGCGGCGTGGATGCGGGCGTTGGTCAGGTCGGACCGCGGCAGATTGCGATAGCGGGTCATGCCCAATATGCGGACATTAAGCTGCGACAGGAAGGGGATGTCATAAAGCCGGTTGCCGATGCTGGGATGGCTCGGCGCCACCGTGGCTTCGACCAGTTCCTCGCCCAGCGGCCCGGCATCGCCCTTGTGGACTATGCCGACCTTGAAATCCTCCGATTCCCGCAGCGAAATCAGCTCGGCAAGATCCAGTTGCACCACGATCCGGTCGCCCGCCTGCAACTCGTGATGATCCAGATCATGACGAATATAGCTGCTCAGCCGCTTGACGGCCGTGACTTCGATCCCCGCCCGGCGCAGCTCGGCTACGGCAGCAAGTTTCTTGTCGATCACCGACGCCCTGTTGCGCACCGTCAATTCGGTGAGAAAGGCGCTTTCATCGCTACTGTCAAACTGGCCCTTAACCTCGCCACCGGGCAGCAGCCAGCTGCTGAACAGAACCATCATCACGGTGCCGGCCACAGCAGCGATCAGGCCATAGGGGGTGATCTCGAAAATCCCGAACCCTGCGAGCCCCTGGTCCCGGGCAACGGCATCCACAATCAGGTTGGTCGACGTGCCGATCAGCGTGGTCGTACCGCCCAATATGCAGATGAAGCTCAGCGGGATGAGCAGTTTCTTGGACGAGAAACCGGTGGCCCGCGACAAGCGCAGGATGATCGGGATCAGAACAATCACCACCGGCGTGTTGTTCATGAAGGCGGAAGCGACAAAGGCCCCCAGAAACATTTCCGCGACCGCCAGCTTCGGATGCCGCTTGGCGCGCTTGATGATGAATCCGGCTATGGCATCGATTGTGCCAGTGCGCAGCAGAGCCCCAGACAGGATGAACATCGCGGCAATCGTGATCGGCGCCGTGTTGGAGAAGACCGAAAAAAGACCATCGGAATCGATGATCCCGAGGAACAGGAACATGCAGGCGCCGAGCACAGCAACCACTGCGGCGGGAAAGCGCTCCATGATGAACCCGGCAAACAGGAAGCCGAGAATCACGAGGCCGATGACGGCCTTGTTGGCCTGAATATATTCATCAATGACGTGAAGAATGAGGTCGATCATGGATCAGGACCAGCCGTCTGCACGGTACAGCGAGCCAAAAGGTGCCAAGGGCATGGCAGCTGGTTCCGGAATATATGTCATCCGCATTGCGCCCTATGCATCATTTTCTGATCCGCAAGAACCAATGCCATCATCGCCTCGACGACGGGCACGCCGCGAATGCCGACGCAAGGATCATGACGACCCTTGGTCGATATTTCGGTCGCTTCTCCTTCCGGAGAGATCGTGGGAACAGGCGTCAATATGGAGCTGGTCGGCTTGAACGCCACACGGCAGAAAACCGGTTGCCCGGTGGAAATACCACCCGCCGTACCGCCACTATGGTTGGCGAGAAATTCCGGGCCATCGGCTCCGGGCCGCATGGCATCGGCATTTTCCTCGCCGCGCAAGCGTGCTGCGGCGAAGCCGTCGCCAATTTCCACGCCCTTGGTCGCGTTGATCGTCATCATCGCCGCGGCAATCTCGCTGTCCAGCTTGGCATAGATGGGCGCGCCCCAGCCGGCGGGAACGCCGGTCGCCTCGCAGGCGATGATCGCGCCGAGGCTGCTGCCGTCCTTGCGGGCACCATCGACCAGAGATTCCCAGCGTTTGGCTGCAACCGGGTCGGGGCAGAAAAACGGGTTATTGCCGATTTCATCAGCATCAAAATTCGCCGGATCAATGGCGTCGCCGCCGATTTCGGCCACCCATGCGCGGATCGTGACTTCCGGAATCACCAGCCGCGCCACGGCACCGGCCGCAACCCGTGCTGCCGTTTCCCGTGCGCTGGACCGGCCACCGCCGCGATAGTCGCGAAAGCCGTATTTCTGGTCATAGGCATAGTCGGCATGACCGGGGCGGTAAGCTTTGGCGACTTCGCTATAGTCCTTGGACCGTTGATCGACATTCTCGATCATCAGCGAAATAGGCGTGCCGGTGGTTTTTCCTTCGAAGATTCCGGAGAGAATTTTGACCTGATCCGGCTCCTGCCGTTGCGTCGTATATTTCGACTGGCCGGGCCGCCGTGCGTCTAGAAAGGGTTGCACATCAGCCTCGCTCAGTTCCAGACCAGGCGGGCAGCCGTCAACAACCGCGCCGAGCGCAGGTCCGTGGCTTTCTCCCCAAGTGGAAAAGCGAAAGGCGTGGCCGAAGGTGTTAAAACTCAAAAGTCGCTCTCCGCGTTTAAAGACTTATTCTGCATCCGATCCCCATTGCCCGGACATCGGCATTCATCAATCCAGCGCGATATCCGGCGCATCTTCCTGCTTCATACCGACGGTATGATAGCCGGCATCGACATGATGGGTTTCACCGGTGACGCCAGCAGAAAGATCGGACAGGAAATAGAGAGCCGACGCGCCCACATCATCGATGGTCACGTTGCGCCGGAGCGGCGAGTTATGCTCGTTCCATTTCAGGATATAGCGGAAGTCGCCAATGCCGGAAGCGGCCAGCGTCTTGATCGGACCGGCGGAAATCGCGTTCACCCTTATGCCGTCAGGACCAACATCATTGGCCAGATATTTGACCGAGGTCTCCAGCGCGGATTTGGCCACGCCCATGACATTATAATGCGGAATAACCTTCTCGGCGCCGTAATAAGACAAGGTCAACATGGACCCACCCGCGCTCATCAGCGCCGCGGCGCGCTTGGCGACGGCGGTGAAGCTGTAAACGCTGATATTCATGGTCATCAGGAAATCGTCCAGTGTGACATCGAAATATTTGCCGCGCAGCGCTTCCTTGTTGGTGAAGCCAATCGCGTGAACGACGAAATCCAGCTTGCCCCAGCGCTTCTCGATTTCGGCAAATGTCGCGTCGAGCTGGTCCATGTCGCTAACGTCGCAATCGAGCAGGAAATCACAGCCCAGTTCTTCGGCCAGCGGCTTGACCCGTTTGGCCATCACGTCGCCCTGATAGCTGATAGCCAGCTCGGCGCCATCGGCGGCCAAACGCTGCGCGATACCCCAGGCCAGAGACTTGTTGTTGGCAAGCCCCATGATCAAGCCTCGCTTGCCTTTCATTAAATCACTCATCGCCATGGTCTCCTGAATTCCGATAATCGCCGCTGATAAACGCTATCCGAATGATTTTCCAGCGTATCATTCGTCCTGTCCGATTCTGGAGGGCCGTTCGGCCAGCGCGGCGTTTATCTCTGCTCCGATTACCATTCCGAGACCGACAAGATAGAAAAAAATCAAGGTGATCACGACCCCGGCAAGGCTGCCATAGGTGAGCTGGTAGTTTGCAGCATATTTGAGGAAAACCGGCAAAAGTCCGGTGATCAGGAGCCACCATCCGCTGATGAACACGGCGCCCGGCCATTTGGGATATTGCCGCGGCCGATATTGCCGGGGCGTCAGCAGCCGGAACAGAAGATAGAGCGTTGTGAACAGCATCAGAAACGGAACGGCGCTGGACAGCGACAGCCAGAGTGCATCGCTTTCGATGGCCGGGAAATAGGTTCCCAGAAATTCGCTGACACCCGCCACCACAAATTGCGCGCTGAGCGCCAGCATCGCGAAAAATACGGAAATCAGAATGAGCGCAATTGATGTCAGGCGATATTCCCAGAACGCCCGCTGCGCCTGGACGCCGTAAGCGCGGTGGAGAATTTCGCGAATGGTTTCGATCAGGCTGGTGGTGGTCCACAATCCGACGATCGCGCTCAGCCAGAGCAAGGGACCGGTCCGCGCCGTCATCGCGTCATTGATCGGGTCGTGCAGCGCGCCCGCGACCGAAGGCGGAACGGTGACCAGAAAAGCCTCGACAAAATCGATGCCGATCGCGGTCTGGCCGAAACCGCCAACAATCGCAGCGGCAACGATGAAGAAAGAAAATACCGCAAGCAGCGACATATAGGCGAAATTGCCGGCAAAGGTGAAACCGTCATGATAGACGCCCACGGCGGTACGCTCGGCGATGATAAGCGCGCGTCGGATTGCACTTTCCTCGGCGAGCGTCTCGCGGGTTCGCTTCCCCGATGCTGCCGGTCCCCCGCCGACCTGCCGCCGGGCCTCGGGAGACAGTTCAGACTGGGAATTCCGGTTCAAACCTACACACCCATGCTGGCGCGCGGATTGTCTTTCGGATCCCAGTCCTTGACAAATTCAGCGAGCTTTTCATCCTTTTCCGGCAGGGTGATCATCAAGGTCACCAACTGGTTGCCGCGGACACCGGATTTGCTGTAAAATCCCTTGTTCTTCAGACGCAGCGTTTTGCCCGAACTCGATCCGGCAGGAATGGACAGCATCACCGGTCCGTCCACCGTGGGCACCTTGACTTTCGCCCCTTCAACCGCCTCTTTCAGACTGATCGGCAGCTCCAGCCTGATATTATCGCCGTCGCGCTCATAAAAGGGGTGGGAATTGATGTGAATGGTGACAATCGCGTCACCATTGCCGCCCGGCCCCTGTCGCCCCTTGCCGCTGAGCCGCATCTGGGTACCTTCCTCGACGCCTTTCGGCAGGCTGAGGTCGATGGTCTTGCCGTCTTCCAGCGTGATACGCTGTTTCTGCAACGTCGCGGCGGCAATAAATTCCACCTTCAGCCGGTAGGAAACATTGGCGCCCTTGGGCGGTGGCGCGCTGCGCTGGCGACCGCCGAAGGGCGAACCAGCGCCACCACCGCCGCCAAACAGGCCTTCGAAAATATCGCCGAAATCAGCGCCGGCATTGCCGAAATCATGTTGCTGGCCCGCTGGTCCGCGCTGGTAACCGCCACCGCCGCCGAACCCGAAAGGAGCGGTAGGATTGCCTTCTGCATCAATCTCTCCGCGATCAAATTGCGCGCGCTTGTCCTTGTCGAGCAACAGATCATAGGCCTTGGTGACGTCGGAGAAACGCTCCGTCGCCTTGGGATTATCCTTGTTCCTGTCCGGGTGCAATTCCTTCGCCAGCTTGCGATAGGCGCTCTTGATTTCCTTTTCACTTGCGCCTTTTGCGACACCCAATGCTTGATAGGGATCTACCATTACTTACCCTTTTTCAAATCCTTACCCCGCAGAGATTGGGATTTTCTACTCATTTTCAACACTAGTGTCCTATTCGGGTATGACGGCATCTGCAACCTTGCTGTGACGCGTGAAACGCAAAAGCAGATATAATACCAGCCCCAGAGGCCCCAGCATCAGTACGAACAGCAAGATAGGTATCTGTATCCAGCGTGCAAACCCGTATTTGTCCGCATTGCGCGCTACCCAGATTCCGACGAACAAATCAAAGGCCAGATAATGGATCCAGCCGATGGTGGCACCGCCGGGGCTGGACAGCGTTTGCTGGACACCGGCAAGACTGGAAAAGTCCATCGCAGCTCCCGCGCCGCTGTCAACAATTCCGGCCATCAGCAGTATCATGACCACCGCATAGCTTGCAGAGAGCAAGGCCATGCCACCATAAAATAACCCGGTCATCACCACCGCCCCGCGCGGAGCCAGAAGCAGAATGACCCACAGCGTCAGCGCGTAGATATTGGTAACGGAAAAAACCAGCTCCCAGTCCATGAGCCCCCCTTTTATTTGGCTGATAGCAGAAATCAGAACCTTGTCGCCGAACAAAATATTGTTTGTTTGCCGGTGAGCGACAGACTGTTACAAGCCGTCTCATGACCGACCCCTTTTCCCTGTTCGAGAGCTGGTATGCCGAGGCGCGTACCACCGAGCTCAATGATAGCAACGCAATGACCATTGCCACCACCGACGCCAGTGGACAGCCGTCGGCACGGATGGTCCTGCTCAAGGGCCATGGCCCTGATGGCTTTGTCTTCTACACCAATCAGCAGAGTCGCAAGGCAGGCGACATTGCGGAAAATCCCAAGGGCGCAATCCTGTTTCACTGGAAAAGCCTGCGGCGACAGATCCGGATTGAGGGCCATATCGCAACGGTGGCCGACAGTCTGGCCGATGCCTATTTCGCAACGCGCAGCCGGGACTCGCAACTTGGAGCCTGGGCATCGGACCAGTCCCGCCCGCTGTCGGACCGCGCGACCTTCGAAGCGCGTTTTGCCGAGATGACCAAACGCTTCGAGGGCGGCGATGTCCCGCGCCCGCCACACTGGTCGGGCTATTGCCTGACGCCGGTACGATTCGAATTCTGGCAGGACCGCGCCCACCGGCTGCACGAGCGACTGACCTTCGTCCGCGACGGAGACAATTGGACAGAGGGGCTGCTCTACCCATGACCAGCCTGCCTTATTATCATGTCGACGCATTTGCCGATCGCCCTTTCACCGGCAATCAGGCAGCGGTCATGCCGCTCGAAAGCTGGCAGGACGATGCAGTCCTGCAAGCCATTGGCGAAGAAAATAATTTTGCCGAAACAGCCTTCTACCTGCCCGACCAGAGCGGCCAGGCAGATTATGAATTGCGCTGGTTTACCCCAACGCTGGAAATCGCGCTTTGCGGCCATGCCACGCTCGCCAGCGGGCATATAATCTTGTCGCAACAGCCTGATCGCCAACAGGTAACGTTCCGGACACGGAAGGCCGGCATCCTGACCGTGATGCGCGAGGGAGACGGCTATGCGCTTGACCTTCCGGCTTATCCCCCAGCACCCCAGGAGATGCCCGAGATTGGCGCGATCATCGGCGGAAATCCGGTCGAAACCCAGTTTCACGAAGGACGCTATCATGTTCTCCGATACGAAAATCCCGAGGATGTGCTGGCCCTTATACCGGATATGAAAGCGCTCGCCGCCTTGGGCAATGCGCAATTCATCTGCACCGCGCCGGGCAACAACAGCGACGTGCTGAGCCGGGTTTTCGTTCCGGGCGGAGGGGTTGACGAAGACAGCGTAACCGGTTCAGCCCATGCAGTACTGACACCTTTCTGGGCCAGACAGTTGGGCCGCGATCGCTTTACTGCTTATCAGGCCAGCCAGCGCGGCGGCTATGTCCGCTGCCGTCTGGACGGCGACCGGGCCTGGCTGGGCGGCAATTGCGTGACCGTGGTGGAAGGCAGCTTTCGCCTGTAGCTTTCCGACGGTGGCAGATATTAGCTGCGATAGGGGAAAAGGGCCATTATCCGGCCGATCTGCGCGCTCATCGGGGCCAAGTCTTCATCCTGTGTCTTGCCAAGCCGGACCACCGTGAGTTGCTGTTCGGGCGACACGACGATCTGCTGACCGAGATGGCCGAGCGCGGCGAAGATGGTGTCCGGACCATTGTCGGGGAACAGCACCTGATTGCGGCCTTCGGGACGCCTTTTGTTAAGCCAGAGATGGCCGCCGTAGGCCGGGTCGTTTTGGGACGACGTTTTCATGAACTTTACCCAGCTTACCGGCAAATGCTGAGCTCCTTTCCGGGCACCATTGTTGCGCAGAAACTCTCCGAATTTTGCATAGTCACGGGCCGTTGCATGGATGAAACTGCCCCCGAGAAATGTTCCGTTGGGACCGAATTCCGGATAGGTCGAATCCATTCCCAGCGGCTCGAGCAAGCGACCGCGGATGAAACGCAATGTATCGTGACGACGCACTTCCGGGTCGGGACTCTTGGTCAGGGTGCGCGCGATGATATCGGACAGAATGATGCTGGTCGCGGTGCTATATTCAAATTTCTCGCCCGGTCTTGCCTCCATCGGACGCGCTTCCGCATAAGCGGCGGCATCCTGCGCGCCATCGAGAAACAGCATACGGTTGGTGTCCGCTTCGAAGACGGTTTTCCCGCCCTCCTCCGGCACTTCGCTATGGTCCAGACCGGACGACATATGGAGCAGATGTCGCAAGGTGATATCACCGCGCGGATCACCAGGTCTTTGCCATGCGGGCACAGGCGCGGGATCGTCGAGCACCAGCCGCCCGTCTGCCACCAAGAAGCCAATCAGGGCACCGGTAAAGCTTTTGGCCATTGACCAGCTGATGAACCGGGTATCTTCATCATAGCCTTCACCATAGCGTTCGGCGATGATCCTGCCCTGATACATCAACACAAACGCCCGCGTTTCCGCCATCGCCGGATCTTCGAACAGCGGCGCGACAACCGCATCCAGCCGCGCCTTGTCGACAGGGCTGCTATCCGCAATATAGGCCAGTTCCGCGGGACTTTTTTGCGGTGCGCTGACAGTATCACCATCCGATCCGCACGCAGACAAGGCAAGCGTAAGGGCCGGGATGAAGGCGAGTTTAATCTTGTGCATAGGCCGTCGTTGCACCAATAGAAGCCGCCATGGCAACCGTAAAAGACTCATCCTCCTCTCCGCCGGGCAAGTTGCGCATTGCATTATATGTCGCTGCGCTGTTCCTGCTCGTTCTGATCGCGGTGCTCGCCTATAATTACAGCAGCATCAAGGGGCAGCTGGATATCGGCACCGCCTATGGCGCGCGGGTGGCCTGTTCGTGCCATTATATAGGCGACCGGGATATCGACGATTGCCGCAAGGATTTCGAACCCGGCATGGAAGTAATCGGATTGACCGTGGATGACGATCACCGGAGAGTGACCGCCTCGGCATTGTTGATAGAGTCTGCAACCGCAGAATTCCGGGAAGGCTGGGGCTGCGTGATCCTGACAGACGAACAGATCAAGGCGGAATAGGCTAGACTTCGACGCCAGCCAGCCATTGCTGTTCGACTGCAGCGGTGCTTACAATCCAGCCACCGCCCAGCACGCGATCCTTGTGATAGAAAACCGCTGCCTGCCCCGGAGCGACACCGAATTCCGGATTGTGGAACTTCAGTTCGTTGCCCTCCAGCCGCGCCAGTGTCGGCTTGGACATCGACCGCACCTTTACCTCTACCGGACCGGCATAATCGCCGCCAATCCAGTTGATGTCGCGGAGCGAGGCCGAGGCAACCGCCAGTGCAGATTTCGGTCCGGCGATCACACGCTTTGCCTCCGGCTCCAGCCGGATAACATAGAGCGGTTCGGCCTGACCACCGATTTCCAGTCCCTTGCGCTGGCCCACGGTATAATGAATGAGGCCTTTGTGCCGCCCCATCAGCGTGCCATCAATATGGACAATCTCGCCATCATCGTCGGCATCGGGACGCAATTTGCGCACGACGCTGGCATAGTCGCCATTGGGAACGAAGCAGATATCCTGACTGTCGGGCTTGAAGGCGACTGCGAGCCCCATGTCCTGGGCTATTTCGCGCACCTGCGTCTTGGGCATATCGCCCAGCGGGAAACGCAGATATTCCAGCTGCTCCTGCGTTGTCGCAAACAGGAAATAGCTCTGGTCCCGTGCCGGATCGAGCGCCCGGTGCAATTCGGCACCATCCGGGCCAGCCACCCGCCGCACATAATGGCCGGTTGCCAGACAGTCGGCGCCCAGCTCGCGGGACAGTTGCAGCAGGTCGGTAAACTTGACCCCCATATTGCACTGTACGCAGGGAATTGGTGTCCGGCCGGACATATATTCGTCGGCAAAGACATCCATCACCGAATCCTTGAACCGGCTGGCATGGTCGAAAACATAATGGGCTATGCCGAGACGGTCGGCCACAGCACGGGCATCGCGGATATCCTGTCCGGCACAGCAACTGCCAACGCGTCCGACCGCTTCGCCTTGATCATATAGCTGCAGCGTAATGCCAATGGTTTCGGCGCCGGTGCGCGCAGCCAGGGCGGCGACAACGCTCGAATCCACACCGCCAGACATCGCCACTACAATGCGCTTGCCCGTGAGGTCGTCCCCGAGCTGGAAATTTCCGTCTATATTGTTCTTCATCACAACTGCACCCCTTAGAGAATTCCCGCCGCTTGCGCCAGCACAGCGAACAATAACCGTTGCGGACACGGACGTGATCCATTTTGGTACGAATTGGCGCGATGCAAGGAAGGATTGCTTAACTTCTCCTAAGGCCCCGTAAACACCCCTTTTACATAAGTTTATATCTTCGCTGCTAGACCGGCGTTTATGGAAATGAACTTCCCCCACAAAGGCACCGAATGGCCGGTGCTGGATGAAGGTCGCGATGGTACCGGACAGCGTACGGATCATCAGGCCCTTCTTGCCAAGGCCATAGCGAGGCAGGCGTCCAGCCAGTCGGCGCGGAAATTTGTCGCGGCCAAGCGGAATTCCGGAAAGGCAAAGTCTGCGCTTCACGCCTCTTTCATGGATGACCGGATGGCTTTTTTTGCCGGACAATCCCGTTCTGACAAAAGCGGATTCGGGGGGACAACTTTGTTCAGGACCGGTAGTTTTCGGCCTGATCTAGCACAGCAGGGAAGCGATAGAATGCAAGAGTAGTAAAATTATAAACGTGACGTTTACCTTGGCAGTTCAGGTAATCGAAAAACTCTCCCGCTACGAAGGCCAGACGGAACGGGAACGAGGTAAAATGCCGCAAGGCAAAATTGAGGGTAGTATGATTGAAAACCAGAAAATAAAACCAGCGCAAGTTGTCGGGCCCCTTGGCGAACCACTCACCATTGACGATTTGCCGAAACCCGGTACGACTCGATGGGTAGTCCGCCGCAAGGCAGAAGTCGTCGCGGCGGTGAACGGCGGCCTGCTGACTGTAGATGAAGTTTGCGACCGCTACGATCTGTCGCTGGAAGAATTTGCGTCCTGGCAGCGCGCTGTTGACCGGTCCGGCATGCCGGGACTGCGCGTCACTCGGATCCAGCACTACCGGGACCTTTACGAGCGCCAGCAGAAATATTGATCGCATCCCTTCGTAACTGCATCCCGTACAGGATATATTGATCAGGGCGGCCGGACATGTTCCGGCGGCCCTTTTTTATTCCTTCAAGTTCAGGCGATAATCAGCTATGTAACTGTATTCGCAGATATACAGAATTTATAAGCGTATCAGATCAGGAGGAACATATGGGTTGGATTATTGCATTGATCGTAGGCGGTATTGCGGGCTGGCTGGCCAGCATGGTCATGGGGCGCGATGCATCCATGGGCGTCTTCTGGAATATCGTCGTCGGCATCATCGGTTCGGTAATCGGCAATTTCGTCGGCCGCTATTTCGGCTTTGGCGGCAGCATCCAGGAATTTTCGATCGCCGGTCTGCTCACGGCTTTTGTCGGTGCGATTGTTCTGTTGCTGATCCTCAATCTTATCCAGCGTGGCAGGGTACGCTAACCTCCCTCTTCAGCAGGGCATTCTGAAACGCAAGGGGCCGGTTCTTTCACGAATCGCCCCTTTCGTACGATCATATTGATCGTTGGTCGAACCGGGGCTTGAATGTCGGGCCGAAACCTGTTCCGGCTTGCTGCTGGTGCATTATTCATGTAACACAGCAAATATAAATGCGGACAGACTGGAGAATCAGCGATTCTTTTGTGTATTGCACAATTAAATTGCGATAAGGGCCCCGCCTGAAGAGTAAAAAAATGAACTATGAATCCACCATCCCCAGCGACGATGTTGCAACGCTTGAAAATGTCGAAATGCGCGACACCAATCGCAAGCGGCTGATCATTGCAGTCGCCGTGATCGTGGCGCTGTTGCTGGCCTATATTGCCTATAATTATTTCGCCGGCGGAGCAGTCGAGGATGACGGCGCGAGCCAGGCACCGATGGTATCGGTCATGAGCCCCGGCAAGCAACAGGTTGTGCGGACCATCAACGCAACCGGCACGCTGGCGGCACGACGGGAGATAGAGGTCAGTGTCGTCGGTGAAGGCGGACGCGTAACAAATGTCTATGTCGACGCTGGCGACTGGGTTAAACAGGGCCAGATCATGGCGAGCATCGACCAGTCGGTCCAGTCTCAGCAGGCGGCAAGCCTCGAAGCGTCAGTCGGCGTGTCGCGCGCCGATCTCAATCTGGCGCAGGCCAATCTCGATCGCGCGGAAAAGCTGGTCGACCGCGGCTTTATTTCAAAGGCGGATATCGACCGGCTGACCGCAACCCGCGATTCCGCCGCCGCACGTTTGCGCATGGCGCAGGCACAATTTAACGAGGTTCGTGCGCGCAATGGGCGGCTGAACATCGTCGCCCCCAAGGCCGGACTGGTTCTGGAACGGAATGTCGAACCGGGCCAGACTGTTATACAGGGCAGCGGTACCCTGTTCCGGATGGCACAAAATGGCGAGATGGAATTGCAGGCGCTGCTCGGCGAGAGCGACCTGGCCACGGTTACGATCGGCACCAAGACAGAGGTCACGCCGATTGGAACGGACAAGCTTCTTACTGGACAAATCTGGCAGATATCTCCGACCATTGACCCGCAATCGCGCCAGGGCGTTGCCCGCATCGCGCTGGGCTATGACAGCGCCTTGCGACCCGGTGGCTTCGCCAGCGCGCGCATACAGAGCGGCACATCGGACGCCGCTGTTATACCGGAATCCGCATTACAGAACGATAGCGACGGCAGCTTCGTCTATATCATCGACACGGACAACAAGGCCGTGCGGCGCGATGTGGTTGTCGGTTCGGTATCAAGCGCCGGAATATCTATCATCTCCGGGCTGACCGGCAATGAGAAAGTCGTGCTCCGTGCAGGTGGCTTCCTGAGTTCTGGCGAAACCGTTCGAACCGTCGTTCAGAAAAATGCGAACGGCGCTGGATCCAGTGCGCGAAACTGAGGCCTGACCGATGAATCTTCGCAATATTTCAGCCTGGAGCACCCGCAATCCGGTCGTGCCAATGGTGCTGTTTGTGGCCTTGCTCCTTGCCGGTCTGCTCAGTTTCAACCGGATGGATGTGGTCAACAATCCGGACGTTGAATTTCCGGCTGTTTCTGTCCGAATTTCGCAGCCCGGTGCCGCTCCGACGGAAATCGAGAACCAGATCACCCAAAGGGTCGAGGCAGCGGTCCGGTCGATCAGCGGTGTCAAGAATATCAGCTCGACGGCCAGCGAAGGCAGCAGCAGCACCTTTGTAGAATTTGAAATTGGCGCGGATGTCAACGACAGTGTCAACGAAGTAAAAAATGCCGTCGACCAGGTCCGCGGATCGCTGCCCGACGGCATTCTGGAGCCACAGATATCCAAGGTCGACGTCGCTGGTGGACCGATCGGTTATTTTGCGGTTAAAGCCGATGACATGACAGTCGAACAGCTGAGCTGGTTCGTCGATGATACAGTCGCCAAACGATTGCTTACCGTCAATGGTATGGCAGAGGTCAGCCGCTTTGGCGGCGTCGACCGTGAAATCCGTGTGATTTTGAAGCCCGACCGGATGCAGGCGCTCGGCGTGACCGCCAATCAGATCAACAGCGTGCTGCGCCAGGTAAATATCAATGCCGCCGGTGGTCGCGCGGAGGTCGGAGGTACCCGCCAGTCGGTCCGCGTTCTCGGCAATGCCGACGATGCCTATGAATTGTCGCAAACCCAGATTGCACTACCCAACGGTCAGGTCATCAAGCTGAGCGATGTCGCGGAGGTTAGCGACTCCTTCGGCGAGCGCAGTTCGATCAGCAAAGTCAAGGGCGTGGAGGTTGTCAATTTCTCCATGGAACGGGCACGCGGTGCTTCCGACGTCACGGTCTACGATGCAGCGATCGAAATCATGGACAAAATCGAGGCCGAAAATCCGGGGATCGAGTTCATTCCGCTGGGCACCAGCGTCGATTATACAAAATCGCAATATAGAAGTTCGATGCTTGCGATGATCGAGGGTGCCATATTGGCGGTGGTTGTGGTCTTCATCTTTCTGCGCGACTGGCGCGCTACGGTCATTTCGGCCATTGCCATCCCCCTGTCGGCAATCCCCACTTTCTGGTTCATGGATCTGCTCGGATTCAATCTCAACTTCCTCTCTCTTCTGGCACTGGGTCTGGTGGCCGGTGTGCTTGTTGATGACGCTATTGTGGAGATCGAGAATATCGTGCGCCATATGCGCATGGGAAAAACCGCCTATCAGGCGTCGATCGACGCCGCCGATGAAATCGGCCTTGCCGTGGTTGCGACTTCTTTCTGCATCGTCGCCGTCTTCCTGCCGGTTGGCTTGATGCCCGGAATATCCGGCCAGTTTTTCAAGAATTTCGGTATTACGGTCGTTGTCTCGGTTCTGATGAGCCTGGCAGTTGCGCGTATGATCACGCCGATGATCGCAGCCTATTTCCTGAAGGCCAAGGGCCATGCGGAGCATGGCGAAGGCATCTGGATGGATCGCTATATGCGACTGCTGCAATGGGTTCTCGACCGCAGCGAAGCCGACCGCATCCGGGAAAATCTTGTGCCGGCCAAAGCCGCCTGGTGGCAATATCTGTGGGGCTTCGTGATGTTCACCCTGATCGTTGTCGCATTCCTGGCTCCAGCCTTCGCGGTGGGTTTCCTGCTGAACGGACTGCTGGAGGCGCTGATACCCAGTGACCTTCTCCGGGCCCTTCTCAGTCTCGCTGCCGGCATTGCTGTGGGCGGGCTTGCCGGATATTT
The DNA here is from genome assembly GCF_902506555.1 of Sphingorhabdus sp. 109. Classification (GTDB taxonomy): domain Bacteria; phylum Pseudomonadota; class Alphaproteobacteria; order Sphingomonadales; family Sphingomonadaceae; genus Parasphingorhabdus. The sequence continues at coordinate 2,372,229 of NZ_LR732707.1, forward strand.
CGTGGCCTTCCTGTTCAGAATTCTTTCGGGGGTCATCGGCGGTCGTTTTGCCGACTGGTACGCCTATCGTTCCGGCCGTTTCCGGGCACGCGCCCATGATCACCGGATGTGGATGATGGGCGTCGGGATAATAGCCTTCGTCCTGACCGTGATTCTCTTCGCTATCACCCCGCAGGAGTTTCAGCCGGTCACGGATCAGGATACGAGCCGGGTCGAGATCGAAGTCGTTCCTGGCACCACTCTGGAGCAGACCGAAAAAATCGCCGATAGAGTGTCCGAACTGATGTATGCACAGCCGGAAGTCGACCGGGCCTTGACACGGGTACGCGAGACCAATGCCACGGTGTTCGTATCTCTCAAAAAGGACCGGAGCAAAACCTCGATCGAATTCGAACGCGGCTTGCTGCCGGAACTTCAAAAAATTCCCGATGCCAGGATTTCCTTCCAATCGCAGAGCGGTGGCGGTGGAACCGGCCGGGATATTTCAATCATGCTGACGGGCTCTGATCCGGAATTGCTCGATGCCACAGCGGCGCAATTGGTCGAACAGATGAAAGATATCAAACTGGTCCGCGCTCCGCGGATCGCGGCCGACCTGAGCCGGCCGGAAATCATCATCACGCCCTATCTCGATCTGGCGTCCCAGCTCGGCGTCACCACCGCCACACTCAGCCAGACAATCCGCATTGCCACACTCGGGGAGATCGACCAGAACGCCGCGAAATTCTCCCTTTCGGACCGGCAGATTCCGATCCGCGTCATGTTGCCGCTCGAATCGCGTAACGATCTGACCACCATCCAGAACCTGCCGATTCCGATTGCCAGTGGCGGCACCGTGCCGCTCAGCCGGGTAGCCAAGGTGAGCTTCGGCTCCGGGCCTACCTCGATCCAGCGCTATAACCAGAACCGGCGGACCTTTGTCGGAGCGGATCTGGCACCGGATGTGATCAAGGGCGAGGCGATGGAACAGATCTTCGACCTGCCGATCATGAAAGACCTGCCGACCGGCGTCTCCAACGAGGCATTTGGCGAGGACGAATGGCAGGCCGAACTGGCGGTAAATTTCATGATCGCCCTGATTTCCGGTATCTTGCTGGTCTTTGCGACGCTGGTCCTGCTTTACAAGCGGGTGATGTCGCCGCTGGTCAATATGGGCTCGCTGGCACTTGCGCCGCTCGGTGGCATATTCCTCGTGTGGCTCTGGGGTCTGTCGCTATCCATGCCGGTCTTGATCGGGGTGCTCATGCTATTGGGTATCGTCAGTAAGAATTCGATCCTGCTGATCGACTTTGCGATCGAGGAAATGCAGAAAGGCGTGCCCAAATTCGAAGCGATCATGGATGCCGGGCACAAACGTGCCCAGCCGATTGTGATGACCACAGTCGCCATGACGGCGGGTATGGTACCCACCGCTCTCTCCCTGTCCGGCGACGGCGCCTGGCGCGCGCCAATGGGGGTTGTCGTGATCGGTGGCCTGATCGTTTCAACCTTGCTGACGCTAGTTATCGTACCGGCCGGATTCAGCCTGGCGGACGGGTTCGAACGCCGCGCGGGTCCATGGCTCCGCAACCGGCTGCTAACGTACAAGACCGGCGACGACCGGCATGACCGGCCCGGGGCAGAGGTTCAGCCCGCCGAGTGAAGCCGATATCGTCTCAGAGCAGCAGCGGCGGAATCAACCCCGCTACCAAAGCGGGCAATGCCGGCCGGGATATGAAGATCATCGCCACCGGCATGCTGGTGGTGATGGCGATCATCTATTTTGCCGCCAAAAGCTATGAAGCGGTGCATCCCGCTCTCGGGTTCGTGCGCGCCTTTGCCGAAGCCGCGATGGTTGGCGGGCTGGCCGACTGGTTTGCCGTCACCGCCCTGTTCCGCCATCCCATGGGCCTGCCGATACCGCACACCGCAATCATTCCGCGCAACAAGGATCGCATCGGTGACACGCTTGCCAATTTCCTCAAGGATAATTTCCTCATTTCCCGTCTGGTCGCGCAACGCATGCGCCATGTCGACCTTGCCAGTGGCATCGGCCGCTTTCTGCAATCGCCAAGTGGCGGCGAAGGCCGACTGAAATTCGGCGCGTCACGACTTTTGGGCGACGCCATTGCCTCGCTCGACAAAGACCGGCTGGGCACGATGTTCAAGGGCGCAGTCAAGAAACAGGCGGTCGGACTCGATATTGCGACACCCATGGGTCAGATTCTGGCCGCGGTCATGGCGGAAAACCGGCACGGACCGCTGATCGATTCGAGCATTCGCTGGGCCTATCGAACGCTGGACACCAACGAGGCGGTGATCCGTAAAATCGTTACCGACCGTGCCAATGCGGTGATGCGCTGGACGGGTCTGGACGACCGGGTTGCCAACGAGGTGCTGGATGGCCTCTACAAGCTGATGGCGGACATGGCGGCCGATCCCCATCATCCGGTCCGGGCGAAAACCGAGGAAAGCCTCGAGCAGCTGGCCCGCGAATTGCAAAATGATCCGGACCTGCGCGAAAAGGTCAATGAATGGAAGCTCGAGATGATCGAGAATCCGGCGATTGCCTCATGGCTCGACGGCATCTGGGAACAAGGCAGGGAAGCGCTCTTGCGATCAGCACGTGATCCCGATGCGGCTATGGCCGGTCAGTTTGGCGATGCGCTGATCCAGCTGGGCAACAGCCTGCAGCAGGACAAGCAGCTCAACCGGCAGATCAATCGTTTCGGGCGGCGGGCGGTGATCGGTGTTGTCGACAGCTATGGCGACAATATCGTCAAGCTGGTGTCCGAAACGATACGCGGCTGGGACACGCAGACGATTACCGACCGGGTCGAAAATGCGGTCGGCCGCGATCTGCAATTTATCCGCGTGAACGGCACGCTGGTTGGCGGGCTGGTCGGCCTGTCCCTGCACACGCTGGGCTACTGGATCTAGCGCGAAAGCAGAAGGCGCGCCTGTCCGGCAATCTGCGCCAGCATCGCAATCGACGGCTTCGGCGTCTGCTGCGCCCGGTCCATGATCTTGCGGAACTGCGCCACCCGGGCGATATTGCGTTCCGCCCAGCTGTCGACGAATTGCTGCATGTCCTTGCCGCGGGTACGGCGCAGAAAATCGAGCCGCATCTGCTGGAAATCACGGGCCAGGCCGGCGACGAGCAGGCGGTCCCAGGGATCGGACGGATTGATCCGGGTCGCGGTCATCTGCGCCCAGTCCAGGCCAAGCTGACTGCCGAGACCGGTAAAGGCCGTGGCAACCTCCAGCGCATCAATATCCCGGCTATGGGCCAGATAGGCGATACCGGCCGCGCCGTCATTCTTGTAGATATTGGCGATCTTGCCGGCGATCTCCGAAGTGGCCCCCGCCTCGACCAGCAGCTTCACCTGACGTGACGCCTGCAAGCGGCCTTCCGCGGTTATCAGGCTTTCGACATTTTCGTTGAGCAGGGTCACGCCGGGCGCCAGCATTTCGACGGTATCGTCAATCCGGTCATCCGAAACGCCGATCCGCATCAGATCCGCCATATGCGAGCGCAGGACATAGGCAAGCCGGTCAAACAGCGTGATCCGGATATCTTCCGCAATCTCCGCTACCTCCAGCGCGTGCCACAGCCGGTCGGCGTGGAACAGACGTTCTGCCATGACAAAGGCCCGCGCGACCTCGCCCAAGGTGCAGCCTTCTTCCTCGGCCAGTTCGAACGGGTCGATCAGCCCGAGCCGGTTGATCATTCGGTTGGCCAGTTTTGTGGCTATGATCTCGCGGCGCAACTGATGGCTGAGAATGGCTTCGCGATGGCCTTCCTGCATTGCCGGCGGAAAGGCCTGCAGCAATTCGCTGTCCAGCCCCGGGTCATCCCCCAGGTCGCTATTTTCAATCGCATCCTGCAGAGCAAGCTTGGCAGTGGATATCAGCACCGCCAGCTCCGGCCGATAGAGGCCCCGGTTTTCCTGGCCGCGGCGGATCAGGTCCTCGTTACTGGCCAGCCCTTCCACCGTCCGGTTCAACTGACCCTGTTCCTCGAACTGCTCGATCAGGCGGACATAGGATGGCAAGGATTTCGCTCCCCCCATTTCGGCGATGGACAGGCCCAGAGCCTGTAACCGGTTGTCTTCCAGCACCAGCGCGCCGACATCATCGGTCATCGATTTGAGCAGCTTGTTTCGCGCCGCGGGCTGCAGATTGCCGCTTGCCAGTTCCGCATTGAGGGCAATCTTGATATTGACCTCGTTGTCGGAGCAATCGACGCCGGCGCTATTATCGATAAAGTCCGTATTGATCCGCCCGCCGCCCGCGGCAAAGGCGATACGCGCGGCCTGTGTGATACCCAAGTTGGCTCCCTCGCCGATAACCTTCACACGCAATTGTTCGGCATTGACGCGAATCTTGTCATTGGCCGGATCGCCGACTTCGATATGATTTTCCGCCGCCGCTTTCACATAGGTACCGATCCCGCCAAACCACAGAAGATCGGCATTGCATGCCAGTATCGCTGCCATCAGCCTCGACGGTGTTGTCTCCATATCTTCGGCCAGACCGAGCATTCTGGCGGCCTGGTCGGAAAGCTTGATCGTTTTCGAACCGCGCGAAAATACCCCGCCGCCTTCCGATATCAGTTCCTTGTCATAATCTTCCCAGCTGGACCGCGGCAAGTCGAACAGTCTTTTCCGCTCAATCCAGCTTTTCGCCGGATCGGGATCCGGGTCGATAAATATATGCCGATGGTCAAAGGCAGCCACGATCTTCAGGCTCTTCGAAAGCAGCATGCCATTGCCGAACACGTCGCCCGACATGTCGCCGACCCCGACCACCCGGACCGGTTCGCTCTGGATATCGATTCCCGATTCAGCAAAATGACGCTGGACGGAAACCCAGGCGCCACGCGCGGTAATCCCCATCGCCTTGTGATCATAGCCGTTGCTGCCGCCGCTAGCGAAAGCATCGCCGAGCCAGAAACCGCGATCAATAGCGATCTGGTTGGCGATATCGGAGAAGCTTGCCGTGCCCTTGTCCGCCGCGACGACAAAATAGGGATCATCCTCGTCGAGCCGCTGCACTCTGGCCGGCGGTACGATCTTGCCCTCGACGATATTGTCGGTCAGCGACAACAAGGCCGAGATGAAGATTTTATAGGCTTCCACCCCTTCGGCGAGAAACGCGTCACGGTCATCGCCGGAGGGCAGTTGCTTGGCAAAAAAGCCGCCCTTTGCGCCGGTCGGCACGATGACTGCATTCTTCACCCGCTGGGCTTTCATCAGGCCCAGTATTTCGGTGCGGAAATCGTCGCGCCGGTCGGACCAGCGCAGGCCGCCACGGGCCACCGGCCCGGCCCGCAAATGTATACCTTCGACCCGCGGACTGTAGACAAATATCTCGCGCCACGGCACCGGCGCCGGCAGTTCCGGAATCCTGGCGCTCTCGATCTTGAAGGCCAGAGCTTCGCCGGCCTGATAGGCAAACGCATTGGTCCGCAATATCGATTCAATGACCGCGCGGAACAGCCGCAGGATGCGGTCATCGTCAATGGCGTGTACGCTGATCAGCGCTGCGTCCATGTCGCGTGTTGCCAACTGGGTTGCTTTCGCGCGATCACCGTCAAAATCCGGATCATGCAGAGCGCGGAAAATCGTGATCATCGCAGCGGTGACGGCCGGTGCTTCGGCCAGCGCTTCTACAACCGTATTCAGACCATAGCTGAGACCCGTCTGTCGCAAATAGCGGAACCAGGCCCGCATCCACACCGTCGAGCGCGCATCGATTCCCGCGGTCGTGATCAGCTGGTTGAACGCATCATTTTCCGCCTCGCCGTCGAGCACATTGGTGATGGCCGCCTCGATTTCATCGGCACGGGCGATCAGACGGTCGCAGCGCTCCTCGGACCGCAGTTCGAGCAGGAAATCGTGAATGAAACCCAGACGCCCATCGTCCAGCGGAGTCGGCACCGATTCGCGCACGATAAAGCCGAAGTTTTCCAGTTTCGGGACTGCATCCGACAGCGGCAGCGCACCGCCCAGATGATAAATTTTCAGCCGCAGCAGATTGTCGGCATCGCTGGCAAGGCGGTAAAGCCGGGTGGAACGCTGCCCGCCGCGCTCCAGCTTGAACAGACGCAGGATATCCTTGGCCGCCTCCAGCGCACCATAGGTCGACTGGTAGGTGCCCGGGAAGCAATTGGCATAGCGCTGCGCCAGAACCGCGGCCCGGTTTTCCTGACCCGCTTCGCGCAGGTTGCGCTCGACTTCCGGCTTCCAGCCCCGGACCATATTTTCAAGTTGCTGGTCGAGCAGATCGGGATCCGGAATTCTGCCGTCGGCTCCCATGTCGAGCGTATAGCGCAGAGAAGAGACTCCACCCTCTTCAAGCGTATTGGACCAGCTCAGAATTTTTGCGCCGGTTGCCTCCGTCAGCATTTGCTCGACATTCTGCCTGCGTTCGGTCGAAAGCTGCTCGCGCGGGAGCCAGACAAAGGCGAAGAGATGGCGGGCGAGCGGCGAGATCACGCTATGCAGTTTGGGGCGCGGCCGATCGATCAGCGACATCGAGATCAGCGCCAGTTTCTCCAGATCATCCTGTGCAAAGGTGATCAGCAGATCATGCGGCAAAGAGGTGAGCGCATGGGTCAGGCTTTTCCCGGCGTGGCCCGATACCGAAAATTCAAACTTGTCGAACAGCCGGGTGAGTTGGGTTCGCAACACCGGAATATTCTCGGGAGAAGCGGCCAGCGCGGCGCTGGTCCACATGCCGGAGATGATCGACAGCGCCGTGATCTTGTTCTTTTTCCTGACCGGGACGATGATCAGGTCCATCAGCACATGCCGATGCACTGTGGACAGCTGGTTGGACTTGATAATCAGCGGTGCCTTGCCGCCATTTTCAAACCATTCGAACGCGCGCCGCCTGCTTTCATCGGATAGTATCGGTTGCGGGCGCATCCGGGCCAGACCGAGCCGCTCGGTACGGCCGCCCTTGGTATCGACCATTTCGTGGCCGAGCAATGTCAGGTTGCGGTCGAGGAACCAGCGGAGCAGCGTCGCCCCTTCTCCCTCGGGCAAACCGTCGGCATTCTCACCCAGCACGATCTGCAATTTCAGCCAGTCGGTCACCGCCGCGGCGACATCCTTGAGATTCGCGCGCAGCGCCTTCACCAGTTCCCGGCGGACACGGGCGTCGGTTCGCTCCAGCTCGATATAGATAACCGATTCGCGCTTTTCACCGGGGGGGGCCTGCTCGACAAGCTCGATCAGCTGCCCTTCGGCATCGCGGCGCACGGCAACCACCGGGTGGATCAACCGTTCGATGGTCAGGCCGAAACCGGCAATCGTCGCGCAAACCGAATCCACCAGAAACGGCATGTCGTCATTGACGATCGCGAGGCGCAAGTGCCGGTTGTCATGCTGGCCGCTGACGCTTTCCAGCGACAGGTTCGCTTCGCTGCCACGACGTTCCTGGGCGGATCGCAAGGTGAACCGCGCGGCTTCCTCGCAGGCCTGTTTGTCAAAACCGATATTTTCGCCGGGCAACGCACTCTCGCGAAAGGCAGCCACCAGCTTTTTTTCGAGACCGTCAAGCCTGTTCTGGGCTGACCCGGATTTCCGTTCGCGATTGGCCGCCATTTTACCCCCAAAGTGGATCGAGACGGGTCAGGCCCCGCCAGCATGGCTATGCTATGCGCCCAATCTGCAGCGCGCTCAAGGGCCGAGCCGGTCCTTTTCGCTTGCGATAGGAGAATGTTTTTGACCGTGATATTTCGGTTACATATGTAACTAGAGGCAGGATAGCAACGGCGTCACCGCCGCCGCCCGCAGGATCAGATTTCGGTATGTTTCAACGCCTGGCTGGTCAACTTGTCATTGCCGCGAACCGGTCCGACAATGGACAATTCACCGTCCGAGCCCTTGCGCGCGACGAGCACGACAAATTCGGAATCCCCGGGATCGATATCCTGCAACTGCCGCGACGGCGCTGCACGCAGTTTCACCAGCATGTCCTCTCCGGCCGACCGCAGCTTGTTGAGCAGCCCGGAGGTCCGCCCGGCGGCGCGCTCGGCCTGCACAATCGCTTTCAGACCACCCTCATGCTGACCGAGCAAATCGGCGAGCGCGCCCTTGGCAATCGCATTGCGCTTGGCATATTTCAGCACTGCGGCATATTCGGTCAGCCGCGTCTTGTCATAACCGGTACCAAATACCAGTTTGACGATCGGCGTCATCGGTGCGCGTTCCTGGACCACAAGGCCGCAATCTTCGAGCAGCATCTGATAGTCGTCCGGGAACATCTCGGTCATCAGATAGAAATCATAGGCGTTGCTGATGGCGGCATATAGCGCCGCACGGCTGCGCTGCTCGTTATGCGCGGCATGGTCGGCGCTATTCCGGGCAGCCGCCAGCCAGTCGGCCAGACTCGCGTCCTCGGCCGGCTGATCCGGCGATTGCGCTTCGTCCTGTTGCGGGATGATGGCGAAGGCGGGCGTCAGCTCAAGCGGGCTGGTCGCGGCCTGATCCTCCCGGCCGGTTGCATTCGGTCCGTCTTCCCAGACCGGACCCGCCACCTTGCGTTCGGGAGCCGAGAGCATCGCCTCGGACACTTCCCCTTCGATCTCCCGCTGGACGGTATCGGCGGCCACTTCCTTCCAGTTGATGACGCCGTAGATAAAATCTATCGTGTCATCATCGGTCGAGAAGGGCAGCAAAATACCGCGATACATGATCGTGATGCCTGCATGATTGACAAATTCCGCCTCGAAGCCGATCGGCGCCTGATTGGCGATGATCTGCAGATAATGGTCGGTGATGCGCGAAAGCAGGGAACGCGCCGGCACATCGGCAACCGCGGTGATCGACGCGTCGATCTTGCACTCCTCGCGCAGTGCGCGGCCGAGAAACTGGATCGCGGGATTCTCGATGCCGTTGGTGAAATCGAGCAACACGCTATTGGGTCCGAAATCATCGTCCGATTCGGGCGACAGGTCCTCGACATTGGGAAAATGCCGTTCGCCCAGCAGGCTGGCCCAGAAATTATAGGCGCGTACATGCATGCGCCGCTCGTCCTGGCTGATCGGTGGTGGCGCCTCGACCGCGGCGTCATCGTCTTCAAAGACCGTGTAATCAGGTGCCGATAGCAAATCCTGATCGCCGAGTTCATTGTGAGTCCGTAGGTTTTCCATGCTGCCCCATCGCGATTGCATCAATTCCACACCGGTCTGCACCACCATGGTAAATATATGGTAAATATCCGGATATGAGGCCCAGAACCGGCAGGTGCGGGCCGGAGAGCGCCACAATGGCAAGCGCGCGAAATATCGACTGCGCACTCTTGTCACGGCACGGCTCTGCTGTTAATGGCGCGCGATCAATGGAAAAGGCATGAGGTCTACCCTCCTCCGTTTCATCGATGCCGCTTTAGCTCAGTTGGTAGAGCATCGCATTCGTAATGCGGGGGCCAGAGGTTCGAATCCTCTAAGCGGCACCACCCAGTTTTTCCCATTTCCGAGCGTCTCTGCACCTGCCTCGATATGGCATAATTAATGAATATTTATCAGTAACTTACGTGAACGCCGCCCATCCCCTTTGCGACCAGAGACGCTTTGTCGGTGGCGGAATGCTGCCAATATGGCCCATCGTCTCAGAGGGCCATTTCGTGGCTGTCAGATGCACATTGAGATTTTGGGCTGCGCGGTCAGGCGAACCCGAACATTTTCCTCTGACTCGGCCAATCAAGCGGGATAGCATTGGCGCGGGTGAGCTTGCGACCGGTCAGATCAACCGGCTGTGTCCCATCCATGATGGCTGCAATGATATCGGGCGCGAGCCACGAGATACGAACCAGCTGTCCCAGGTACCGTCGGCTGTAATCTGAAAGTGCAGGATTGGCTTTGCCGGTGAGGAGAAGGTCTTGTGCAGCAAAGGCTTGGGCGACCAGCTTTTGCAGTGTGGCATTGGGAGCGGGCTTGATGTTCGCGTTGGTAGGCGGAATGGTAAATTTCAGCTCACTGCCCTGTTTTGCCAGTTTTGCATCAATGCTGACTTCTGCTCGTTCCGCTTCAACGTGGGGCTTGAAACTGAGGATGACCTGGTCTTTCTGGATTTGCACGTTGACGTTGTGATCCAACAATATCTTGCGCTTCTCGTGAATGGCAGCATTCTGAAGGCGATTAGCGATCTCGCTACTCGCGGCCATCTGATCCTTGATGAAATTGGCATCGCCCGATGCCGGCGCAGTATCAGCAATTGCCCTCGCAAGAGCGTCTATCACCAGTCTTTCAATTTCTCCCGATGGCAATCTCCCTACCAGATTCTTGTCATCACCCGGCTCAAGCCTCGTGACATAGTAACGAAATCGCTTAGATCCTGTCGAGGCATGCGTTGGGGTCATTGGCCTTCCATCAGGATCGGTGATCAAGCCTGCGAGCAGGCTGGGATTGCTGGACTTCTTGCCCAGGGCATTGTCGCTTCGGTTGGCAGCGAAGATGCTCTGCACCTCATCAAACAATGCCTGATCAATGATGGCTTCATGCTCGCCATCATAAATGGCGTCTTTGTGTCGGACCTTGCCGGTGTAGATCGGGTTTTTGAGCAACTGGCTCAGTGCGCCGGTGCGAAATGCGACGCCGCCGATTTGCCGGCCATCTTTGTAGAGACGGACCTTGGTACGATATCCCTTAGCTGCAAGTTCATCAACCAGTTGGGGTACGGATTGAAGCTCGGTATATCGCCGGAACAAGTGGCGGACGGTATCAGCTTCGCGGGCGTTAACAACCAACTTGCGGTCACCAAGTTCATATCCAAGTGGAACCGGGCCGCCCATCCACATGCCCTTTTTCTTGGAGGCTGCAATCTTGTCGCGGATACGTTCCCCTGTGACCTCCCGCTCGAACTGGGCGAATGATAGAAGGACATTGAGCGTCAGCCTGCCCATGCTGGTAGTGGTGTTGAAGGACTGGGTCACGCTGACAAAGCTCGCATGGTGCTCGTCCAGGATATCGACGATCTTGGCAAAGTCAGCCAATGACCATGTCAGACGGTCGACCTTGTAGACTACGATGACATCGACCTTGCCGGCGATCACATCCTGCAGAAGTTGCTTGAGGCCGGGTCTCTCCATGGAACCACCGCTAAAACCGCCATCATCATAAAGCTCGGATGTCCCTTCCCATCCCTCGTGGGTCTGGCTCAATATATAAGCAGCACATGCCTCGCGCTGGGCATCCAGACTGTAGAAATCCTGCTCCAGCCCATCCTCGGTCGATTTGCGGGTATAGATGGCGCAGCGGGTTTTTCTCTTCGCCTCAGGCATTGATCATAGCCTTGGGATTGAAACCACTTCGCTTCCTCAATCCAAAAAAGCGGGGGCCGGACCAGTGTGCGCCGGTGATTTCTTCAGCGATGTGGCTGAGGCTTCCAAACTGCCTGCCATCATATTCGAAACCCTCATCTCCCACGAGCACGTGATAGCTTTTGCCATTCCATGTTCGAACCAGCCGTGTGCCTAGCTTGAGCGCAATTTCAGGAGGCATTCCTGCCAGACTCGATTTTGCCAGCTTCTTTTGCAGTTTTGATATCCGCATTTTGACCGAGGGCGTCGGTCCGCCATGCATGCGTTCTTGCAAGCGCCAGGCGATAGCCCGACGCAGCAGATCGGGCGCTGCTTCTGGTGCTGGTTTGCGGAAGGTATCCCGCCAAAGGGATCGAAGTTGGGCCGGCGGCATGGCGGCCAGTTCTGACAACCGGTTTTCCAGATCGCTCATGAGGATGCGTCCTCACCCGATGGTTCCGCGGTGATGCGATAGGCGGTACCTTCGTCCCCTCGCTGCTCCCGGGGGAGCTCAAAGCCCTTCTTGCGCAGCCCGGTCAGAAAGGCGCGGGCACTGTGTGGCTGCCAGCTGGTCGCTTTGCATATCTCGTCCAGCGAAGCGCCCGTGGCTCGGCCTAGCAGCGCGATAACTTTATCGGACTTGGTTTGCGGTTTTGTAGTTGGCATTTGGGTTCTCCAGTATGGCGCTGGAGGATCCAGCGCTTCCACTGACCCAAGCCGCGGATGGTAAAAAGACCCAGCGGCATGTCGCGAACATTGCCCTGCGACACCGCACCAATGCTCGAACAAACGCTGCAGTCCAGCGGTTTATCTGCAATAATGCAAAAGCTGCTACTGGACTTGCGCGAGGAAACGAGCGTTGTTGGGAGCATGGTAAGTGATGACAAATTTGATGCAACCAAAGTGCGAGGCGCTCTGTTTGCACTCATTGCGGCTCGGCTGGAAGATGCTCATGAAATTGCCGTGAGAGGACAGTCTTCGAAAGCCGATCAACAGCGGATTTGGCAGCTAACCAGAGATCTTGAAGGCAACCTGGAGAAGATCCGGATCTTGTTGAACGCGTCGACGATTGTTTCAGAATTGAGAGAAGAGAAATCATAATAGCCCCAATTGCCACAGGTCGGCGATGCGTCCAATTTTTGTCGTTTTGCGAATTCGCTCTCACATCCAACAACAGACATCGTAGAAAACAAACCGATGAAGACTCTTACCCGCTCTGGCTATTTCTCCAATTCGATTGCTCAATCTCTGCAAGCGAGCTCTACCGAAACGTAATCGGCACAATCATGCAAAATTTGGCAACTGCCGGCGCGCCCGAACGGCGACATTTCGATTCCATGAGTTGTGTAAACACTATTCTGCAGATGCATCCGGGTCAGGCGTCATGATCGGCCACGGTTTACCAGACGAAAGATCGGGGTGACGCGGCTCCGAAACAGGAACCCCGTGTTCGTCCCGAATGAGGTCAATAGCGGTCAGACATCGCGCGGCGGCATCTGCAGGGCCGCCATCGGCTGTCCGCGCGAGCAGCGCTTGCCGCAATTCGGCGCCGGGAACAGGCACTACGTTGTATGCATTGCTCCAGTTTTCGACGGGGACGTGTTCGGTGACAACGGCTTCAATCGTGCGCCAATTCAGCATGGGCCGCCTCTGCTTGCTCTCGATATCAACCAAGAGCAGTATCCCCTCGTCGTCGGGGTTTTCAGAGACGGCCCTTGCAAGAAGCGCGAGAGCGGGTGAAGGTGCGCCATCTTTCAGTAGGTCATAGACTTTTCTGCGCACTTCCGGAAATTTCTCGATCAGTGCGCCAAGTTCGCGCGACGCCCGCCAGCCATCGACCGATCTGGCGTTAAACGCGCCATTCGCCGTAAGCTCAATGAGTCGGTGCGCGGATGAGACTGTACCCAGCTTGAGTGCCGCCGCACGCCATTGATAGTTCTCGTAGAATCGCGGGTCTTGTTCGGCGAGATCGAACAAGGCTTCTTCAGCGCCCGCCGAGGGGGTTGCAGCGAAACCGCCAACCATTCCTTCCAGAAAGCGCGGCGCGCGTTGTGCATCGGGCATGCTGCGTACAACATCCAGCGTATCGACAGGACGTTTTGTGAAAGGCAACAATCTCAGCCAGTCGCGTAACTCATAGGCATTGCCGTCCATGAGTATCCACGGTTCCGTTTTTGCCGCTTCAAAGGTTTCGGAGATGCCATCGGTGACAAGCTTGCTATCAATTTCGAAGCCGGACAAAATCAATCCGAACAGTAGCTTGGTGCGGGCGCGCCGGTGCGTCAGGGAGATAAGTTCTTCAATTGTGGCGTCGCGCTGTCCGTGCGGGAGGCGCACGGACACGATACCAAGTTCAACCGCCAGCCGCTTCTGGTCATCTGTTGCGCCATCCGCGATGAGCGTTTCGATGACGGAGAAAATCGCTTCCGCTTCGTCGGATGTCGCGGCGGGATCGGCGGCGCGGGCTACGCGTTTTTCCGCGACGCCGCTGAGGTCCGGCTCGCCAAAGAAACGCTGATCCGGCGGCGGTTCGTTTGCGGCTTTCCAGTGTGCGGCGAGGACGCAGGCAGCGAGTTCACCAAAGTGCGGATCGGCAAGATATTCGCACATGAGCGCAGTCGTTTCCGGCGATTTGATCGCCATGAACGCGCGCTGATATTCGTGCGTCAGCGGCCAGCTCGCCTCGTCCCGCGCCTTGCCTTGCCGCCAGCCTGCGGCGGCGGCTTCCTCGCGGAAGGCGCGGTAACGGCGGAGATTCTCGTCCAGCATTCTCTTCAAGAGAGGGAGCAAGCTCACATCCGGCGCGCGACATGCAAGCGCGGCGATGCTCGCAATATGCCGCCGTTCCGCATCGCCGGACGCCAAAACGCGATTGCCCCAATCTTCGATGAGCGCACGGATTGCGGCGCGGTTTTCCGCGTCGAAAGGACGGCCCCGGTCGGCCTCATCGGGGTGGCGTGACAGTAGCCTTGCCAGTCGTGCCATCTGCTCGTCATTTGCTTCAGCGGAGCGCGCCTGTATGGCGGCAACAAGGCTCGCGCCCAGCACATGCGCAATCCTCGATTCAATGTAGTGATAGCGATCGGAGGCCGCCTTGTCATATTTGCCGTCTGCACCACGCAGCCGCGTCGCCGCATCCAGCAACGCATCGATCATGCACCCCACGGACGACGGGCCGAGAACAGAGGCAGCCGCTTCCGCTTTGTCATCAAGGCGTTCAGTTTCCGCCAGTGCGAGCCGCAGCAGATCATCGTCTTCAAGCCCGAAACCGGCACCGGCGAGAATATCGTCCGCCCCATAGAATAGATTCCGCCCCACGCGCACGCGCGCCAGCAAACCTTCGGCCACGGGCTGCGGATAACGGTTCCATGCTTCATAGATGAGCCGCACCGCCGCATCCTGCCTGCCCTCGATCTCCATTTCGGTGATGATGGCGGTGAGTTCGGCGCTCCTGTCCTCACTGTCGGTGGTGAAAATGATCGGGTGCAGCCGGTCATATGTGGACGTGCCGCTTTCTTCCTGCCGCCTGCGCGCAGCGGAAATTCCTTCCTGCACAGCCTCGTCATCCACTTCGTCAACAAGGTTTCTTCGCGCTAAAAGCACAAAGGTAGTGTCTTTTGCGTCATGCAGCAGTTCGGCGATATGACGGTCGGCACGGCGGAATGCCAAGGCCTCAACGACAGATGCTTGCACCTCTGGATCGGGATCATCCTTCGCTACCGTCGTTGCGAGATTGAGGCCGTCCATGCCGCTGTGAATCGCCATTTCATGCAGAAGCACCGCGCGCGGTTGCGAGGGTAGAGCCTGGATGCGCTTTTCTGCGTCCTGTCCGAGCAAGGACGGACGGAAGCGCCTGCAATTGCGCAGCGCCTTCAGGCTTACTTGATCGTTCTCATGCGTGATGAGGGGCCAGATGCGCTCAAGGAATTCCGGCCGCCCTGAGTTCATCATGAAACGGCAGGCCCGGTCGCATTTGCCCGGCGCATGCCAATGACCGATATGTTCTTGAATAGTCTCCGCGATGGAGGCCCAGACTTCGTCCGTCGCGCGGTAGATCATTTCGGCGGCGAGAATAGGGTCGACTTCGAAAGCGGCGAGAACGGCTTTTCCACTGGCAGACTTCTCGGGTGCTCCACCTCGCGACATGCGTTCCACGGCGAAAAGGACAGATTCTTCCCACGCCGGGAGGTTGAAGATTTCCTCTTTCAGCGCCTCGCGTCCTGTGGGGTCATCCACTTCGCTGATGATCCGGCGCTCGACCGTGTGCGACGCATACCATTCCTGCAACTGCTGGTGCTGGAATGAAACACCGGGTGAATCACCGGCCCGCATGAGCACGTGGCTATTGACCAGCACTTCAAGTACGTCACCGGGGTCGGGCTGGGAATTCAACGTCAACTGCCCGTTCTGGGCGAGCAGTGTTCCCGTTTCAGAGATTGACCGCCGCGCGTTGCTATCCGCAATTGCAGTATTCGCCGCTTGGGAGGCAAAAACAGCAAGGCCATCGAGAAAATCTTCCTGGAAACCTTTTGCCACTGCCTGCAGCGCCTCTGCACGGCTGGCTTCCTTTTCGTGGGCGGCGACGAAGTGGCGCAAGATTTCCTCTTTCGTGATTGGAAAAGGCGCGTTCTCGGGAAGCGAAAGCAAGGCCGACAGGTAAAGCGGTATCGTGACAAGCTCGCGCACGCCGGACGTGCGCCAAGCCTGATCTACCATCTGCGCCCCCGCATCGCCGCGCATGGCGACGGCGATCTGCATTTGCTGTTCCTCGCTGAGCGGCAGGAGATCGACGCGCGTTCCCGCGAACAGCACATCAAGCGCCTGCCTGCGCGTTGAGACGGTCAGCCCGAGTTCCGGCATTTCTGCCTTGAGTGTATCGACTTGTACGCGCGCGCGCATGCGTGCCACCGTGTCGAGTTCATTCCAGCCATCCAACAACAATACGACGCCGGGGCGGCTTGCCGCCGCGCGGAAATCATCTTCCGAAATGCCCTTGAGCGCCGGGCGTTGGAGGATCGAACCGAGAACCGTCGCGTCTTCCGTCGTCCACTCGCCGAGCGGCACGATGAGTGGCGTGCCGCTGCCATCCGCCAGCATAGCTTCGGCGATCTGGAAGAGCGTCGTCGTTTTCCCCATGCCGGGGGGCGCGACGAGGATCAAATCATCCAATGACACGACCGCACGCGCAATGGCGTTGGTCGTTGCCGGTTCGCCGAGTCCGTCCACTTCGAGTCTGAGCGGAACAGCTGTGGAGGGCCATTTCGCCGTGTTCCGAAACACCGCAAGATCGGCTTCTGCGGCATTGCGAAGCCGCACGTGTAAATCGTCATCGGGTTGCGGCGCGAGTGATGAAGGTGCTTCATCCCGCAGGACGCGCCGCCATGATTCCTTTTGCGCCAGTTTTTCCACTCGTGCAGACGCTGGACGGTGAATTCATTCACGTCTGAGTCAATGGCCTTGCCGTGGTCGCGGCACATCCAGATACCGTTTTCTGCAGAGGAGCGCTCTGCGGGTGTCATTTTCTCGTCATAGCGCGGGCCACCGGGCGATGCGGCGCAGATATGGGCTGCTGTGCCGATATTGATTTCACCGTCCCCATCCGCCGTCGCACCAACTGTCGGCGTGCGGCATGGCGGAAACGAACAAAGCCAGCCCGCGCGTTTCGCGATCTGGAGCACTGTCTTTTGTGAAAAATCGTCTCTAGTTTTCATCGCAAGCGCATAGTTACACAAATTTTTCTATCTCGGCTCGCTAAAACTTGGCCGGCGTTGCTTAACATAGCTTACCGCCGCTTAATCAGCAGTTCTTTAGGTGGAGACGGTGGAAACCAGACCGTTTGCAACCGGCCCAATTCCCGCCGGTCTGAAATGCGCCCTCATCTCAGTCATTGAAGTTACACCTCCGATCTCCCGAAAACGGACATTGATGTGTTAAAAGTTGATTGGCTGTTTCTCGCTTCATAGTAATGCGCGATATAACTATACGAGCGGTGGCATGGCAGTGCTAAATGCGTGGTGCTGTTTACGGGCGCACCCGAGCATTTTATCTTTTCAGGAGCAATTAGCCGAACCTTCAACTATGTTGGTTCCTCAATGCGTATCGAACGAACCGGCCCTGTCGAGCCACTGACCCCACGCGTCGAGCGCTTCATCCGTGAAGAGCTGCACGGCCAATCGCTCGATGATCCTGTAAATTCGGAGCAGACCCGTCCTGACTATGCCTGCATGCGCGGCCTCGTCGCTATGGAGCTGAAAACACTTGAGGACGATGGCGAAGGGCGGGTCGAAAATTTGGTCGAACAGTTGCGCCAGCGTCCGGATTGGCCGATCTTCCTCGGCAACGCCCCTATGGATGCCTTTATCAAGAACACGGACGACCCGGACGGCATCGGCAAGCTAGTTCTTGAGCGGGTTGGGCGTGGCATCACCCGCCCGTTGCAGAAAGCTAACCGGCAGCTTGAAGCGCACGAGAAGGATCATCCGCGCAAAAACCTCGTCAAGATTCTGATACTCGTGAACGAGGATCACGAAGCCTATGATCCCCACGCTGTATCGTACATCCTTTGGCACGCCGTGCGTCGTCGGGATAAGGATGGTTCGCCACGCTTCGCCTACGTCGATGCGATCATTTACTTCACCGAGCGCCACGCAACTATCGTGGAAAACCTTCTGACTTTTCCTCTCACTGTGGTCGAGGGGAACGGAGTTTACGATGCGCCGTGGAAATCGGACGTCCTTGAGTTCATCCAACGAGCCTGGATACGCCATTGCGGTTACCCCGAACTATCCGTCGAGCAACCACAGGCGTCCGACTTCACCACCATTGACCATATTCCCGAACAGGCACCACTTCATGAGCGCAGGCGAACCGACTATCGTCGCAATTCTTACCTGCAACCTTTGACCAATGATCAACTGCGTGATCGATTTGATGAGATTATGCTGATCAACACCCTGAGCTTTCTCAAAGAACCGCCCGTCGTAATCCCAAAGGAGCAAACAACCGCCAGCATGGAGCGGTTCACCCACATGATGCTCGAAATGGCCAACCGCGCCCTTCCTATCACCGCGTTTGCCTTCGACCCACGGCGCGATATTGCCGCTGCTCGACGGCTCGGTCTTCCCGAAAGCGTCGAAACATGGATTTTGCGGATTGAAGCAGAAAAGTAACAACGGATTTGAAGTGAATGTCTCCTTTGCGCCCCGGCCTGTTTAAAAACCTGCCATTCCGCTAGCGACCCATTACCAGACGTTTTGTGCTCTGCCTCGAAGGTTGATAATCACCAATATGATAAGCTACAAGCTCAGCCTAAACGACCGATCAATCGAACGTGCAGAGTTCCAACCTATATTGCATTTCATAGAAACTTAACTCTGGCCATCGCTTGAATATCAGCACGACGACATCAAGTTAACGGGACAATGTCGAATAGGCCCATGACCGCTCCCGCTCGTCAAGGTCGCGAAAGGCGGCGATTGTATCAGACAAAGTCAGCGTAAGGGCGATCGGGTCAAGGCCGGAAAGCAGGGCACGCTTTTCCTCACTCTCGATTTCGAAGGTCCAGCGACCGCCAACTTCGTCCTGCAATATCTGCTCTTCCAGATTGACCGTCAGGAGGGAGCCAGGTGCCGCGGCGAGCCCGCGAGCGATAGGATCGATGATCGAGGCCGCGAGAACGACCGGCAACACGCCATTGGCCAGACAATTTTTACGGAAGATCGGATTAAATGAGGGCGCAATAATCGTTCGGAACCCATATTCGGCCAACGCCCAGACGGCGTGCTCGCGACTTGATCCGCAGCCAAAATTCTCCCCGGCGACCAGTATTCTGGCATTCTTTAGTGCCGGATCATTGAGCATGAAATCGGGATCCGGATCGCGTTCGCCGATCGACAAATAGCGCCACCCCGCGAACAGGCCGTCAGCCAGACCACTTTTCGATACTTGCCGTATCTCTCGCGAAGGAATGATCGCGTCGGTATCCACATTGTCCCGCATCAGCGGAGCCGCGACGGCGGTAAAGGTCGTGAAGGGCTCCATCTCAGATCTCCAGCTTACGCGGATCAGCGATATGCCCGGCGATCGCCGAGGCGGCAACGGTTTCCGGTGAGGCGAGATGCGTGCGGGTGCCCGGACCCTGACGGCTTTCGAAATTCCGGTTCGTCGATGATACCACGCGGTCCTGCGGGCCGAAACTTTCGCCTCCCGCGAAGAAACACATAGAGCAACCCGATTCGCGCCATTCGAAGCCGGCACGCTGGAACACGTGATGTAAGCCTTCCTCCTCCGCCTGACGTTTGACATTGCTTGATCCCGGAACGCATATTGCCTTCACGCCGGGCGCAACTTTTCGACCGTCAAGTATAGCCGCGGCCCGTCGCAGGTCGCTAATCCGGCTGTTCGTGCATGAACCGATAAAGGCTGCGTCAATTGTCAGCGACTCCAGCGCAGTGCCTGCCTCCAGACCCATATACTGCAGCGCGCGCGGGTAGCCTTCGGCCATAGCCTTTCCAATTTCCCCGACGGCTGGCACAGCACCGTCGATCGCCACCACCTGTTGCGGCGTAGTGCCCCAGGTGACCATCGGTGCGACGTCACCCGCATCAAAAGTCAGTTCAGTATCAAAGACCGCCTCGGCATCGCTGCGCAGAGCGAGCCAGTCCCGCACGGCGCGGTCCCATTCGTCGCCGACGGGCGCGTACCGGCGCCCCTTCACATAATCGACTGTGGTTGCATCGGGTGCGATGATCGCGCTGAACGCGGCAAATTCCGTGCCCATGTTACACAAGGTCAGTCGCTGTTCGATATCAAGTGCCTCCACAGCACTGCCCGCATATTCGACTATATGCCCGGCGGCGCCGCCGACACCGAAACGGCCGAGCAACGCGAGTGCGAGATCCTTGGCCGTTACGCCGCGCGCAAGCCTGCCCGAAATAGTGATCCGCATCCGCCCAGGCCGCTGGACACGCAAGGTAGAAGTGGCGAGCGCATGTTCGGCCTCGGTCGATCCGATGCCCCACGCCAGCGCACCGAGCGCGCCCTGCGAACAGGTATGGCTATCGGGACAGATCAGCGTCGTGCCTGGCAGTACTATGCCCAGTTCGGGCGATATGACATGGACGATTCCCTGATCGGGGCTGTCGAGGTCAAAAAGACGGATACCGGCGGCGTGGGTGCCCTCGCGGGTCGCAACAATGAAATCCTTACCGGTTGGCATCAGCGTCTCGCTGGTGCGCCCTGGAAAGGTGTCGACGATATGATCCATGACCGCAAAAACATGATCGGGATCGCGAACGGCAATATCACGTGCAAGCAAGCTTTTCAGCGCTACCCCGCCGGTTCGCTCGTGGAGCAAAATGCGATCGACGAAGACCAGATCGGTCTCGCCAGTAGGGGAACCGATCCTATGACCGTCCCAAATCTTATCGAATATAGTCCGTTGCAAGACGCCCTCACCTAATTGAAATCGATGCCATTGCTACTCTCAGCACGCGGCAAATCGTGTTGCAAACCCATCCTTTTCCCATCAATTTCAAGTGGAAGGGCAGGAAGTTTCGCGCGGCTACCATCGTCGAGAGTTATCTCTACAAAACCACCGCTGGCGAGCAGGTGCTGATCTTCGAGCAGATCGTCGGGACGCATGATTGGTGCGTAAGGCAAGCCGATTGATTTCAGTCTGCCAACCAGTTCATCGCGCGTCATCGCACCGAAAAGCTCGCGGATGACGGGAAGAATATGTTCGCGCTGGCGCACCCGCTCATTATTGACCGCAAGCGTCTGATCCGCGGCGAGCTCGTCCAGTCCCATCACCTCGCAAAAGGCCACCCATTGGGGATCGCTGACGACGCCGACAAAGAGCTGCTCATCCGGGTTAACCGTTTCAAAGACGTCATAGACCGCCCAAGCCGAAATCCGGGCAGGCATCGGCGGCGCGGTCGTGCCAGTCACTGCCTTTTGCGCTATATGCTGGCCTACCAGAAAGGCGGTTGTCTCGAACAACGAGCATTTCACTTCGCCACCCTTATCGGTCCGGTGCCGGCGTTCAAGCGCAGCAAGGATACCGATGACCCCGAACATGCCCCCGGTTACATCTATAACCGAAGCACCGGCACGCAAAGGCCGTCCGGGAGGGCCGGTCATATATGCAAGGCCACCCATCATTTGCGCGACTTCGTCGAGTGCGGTTCGGTTCTCATATGGGCCAGTAAGAAAACCCTTGGCGCTGCAATAAATGAGACGCGGATTGCTCTTTGTAATATCTTCCGGTCCAAGGCCGAGCTTCGCCAAAGCACCCGGGCGGAAGTTTTCTATCATCACGTCGGCTTCATCAATCAGGCGGCGGGCTTCGGCATTGCCTCGTTCACTCTTGAGATCGAGGCAAACGCTGCGCTTGTTGCGATTGAACATCGGAAAATAGCCCGCACCCGAGCCCAACAGACGGCGGGTATGATCGCCGCCTTCCGGCTCTACCTTGATAACGTCAGCGCCAAGATCCCCCAGCATCAGGCCGATCGACGGGCCCATCACCATATGGGTGAACTCGACAACTTTAATCCCTTCCAGCGGCAACGGCTCCATTTTATCCCTACTCTTTCAAATCTAATCAGCGATATCTTGTCTCTCGACATCTCGATCTTATTTGATATAGATATAGGACATTAAAGCAAGCAGAGGTTTATGTCCGAAGAAATATTTATTAGCGAAGTGGGCCCACGCGACGGGTTACAGAGCATTACGGCAGTCATGCCGACTGCTGCCAAAAAGGCATGGATTGCGGCCGAATCAGCTGCGGGCGTGCGCGAGATAGAGGTTGGAAGCTTTGTACCCGCCACGTTGCTGCCCCAGCTTGCCGACACGGCCGAGATTGTTGCGTTCGCCAAGACAATTCCCGATCTGACCGTTGCCGTACTCGTGCCGAATCTCCGCGGCGCACAGGATGCTTTATCGGCGGGCGCCGACAAAATTACCGTGCCGCTTTCGGTTTCCGAATCTCACAGCCTCGCCAATCTGCGCCGCACCCACGATCAGGTGATCGAGGAAGCGACCCGTATCGCTGCGGCGATTGCCAGTTTGCCGGAAGGCAGACGCCCGCATTTTGAGGGCAGCCTTTCCACCGTATTCGGATGCACCATCGAAGGCGCCATTCCAGAATCCCAGATCTTACGCCTGGCCGAACGACTGATGGAAGCAGGCTGCGACGAAGTCGGTCTTTCGGACACTACCGGCTATGCCGATCCAAGCGCGGTGCAGCATATGACAAAGGCGGTACGCGGCGTTGTCGGCGACCACGCGCTGACCGGCATCCATCTGCACAACACGCGCGGCCTCGGTCTTGCCAATGTGCTTGCTGCACTGGACGCCGGGCTCACTACCGTTGACAGTTCGCTAGGCGGAATAGGCGGCTGCCCGTTTGCGCCAGGAGCAAGCGGCAATATCGTGACCGAGGACCTTGTCTTCATGTTACAGGCGATGGGATTCCGAACCGGCATCGATCTGGAAAAACTTCTGGCGGTTCGAAAAATCGTACAGGAAGCGCTTCCGGGAGAAGCACTTTACGGATTCACACCAGATGCCGGACTGCCGCTTGGTTTTGAAGGCGAAATTGACCCAAAAGAACTGGAAACCACGATATGCCGATCGGCACCAAAATGATCTGCGAAAATAAGACAGCACGTCAGTTGTTCGAAGAGGTAATGGCCAACCCGGCCCGGAAGAAATTCGGCTTCGGCGAGAAGCTCGCGATCGTCAACGTCGATGTCCAGCAGGCCTATACCCGACTCGACATGTTCAAGACGTCCTATGAAACCGATCCACGCCAGATCGAACATATCAACACGATTTCGCGCCTTGCCCGCGAACGCGACATGCCGGTGATCTGGTCGCATGTCGCCTATAAGGCCGATGCGGGTGATGCGGGAATCTGGGGTACCCGGACCGATACCGAGGATTCGCTGCAAAACATCAAATATGGAAGCGAGCGACATGCGTTCGATCAGCGTTGCGCCATCGACGAGAATGACCTTGTCTATACCAAAAGAATGCCGAGCGCCTTTTTCGAAACCCAGCTGGCCAGCTATCTGACTTGGCACAAGGTCGACACCGTCGTCGTGACCGGAGGTTCGACCTCGGGCTGCGTCCGCGCAACCGCGGTAGACAGCCTCAGCCACGGCTACAGGACCATCGTCCCGATCGAGACCTGCGCTGACAAGCATGAAAGCTATCACTTCGCCAATCTGACCGACCTGCAGCTCAAATATGCCGATGTCGAGCCGGTGCAGGCGGTGATCGACTGGCTGGAGGCCCGCTGATGCGCGAAAGTGAAAAAGATCCCGGACTCTATGATTTCCGGCCATATCGTGATCGAACGAAGATCGAATGGCCCGAGGGCAAGACGGTCGCTGTCTGGGTCTCGCCCAATCTCGAATATTACGAGATCGATCCGCCGGCCAACCCCCAGCGCAAGAGCTGGCCAAGGCCGCATCCCGATATCGTCCCCTACGGGCATCGTGACTATGCCAACCGTATCGGTCATTGGCGGATGGCCGAGGTGATGGAGAAGCACGGCTTCAAAGGATCGGTCTCGCTGTCGGTCGCGCTGTGCCAGCATCATCCAGAAGTCGTCGCCCATGCCAACGCACTGGACTGGGAGTTTTTCAGCCACGGAATCTACAACACCCGCTACAGCTATGGTATGGACGAAGCACAGGAACGCGCGATCATCGAGGATTCGATCAAGACCGTCCGCGATGCGACGGGGCAGACGATCAAGGGATGGCTGGCACCTGCGCTCACCCATACACCGCGCACGCTCGACCTTATCGCCGAATATGGTATGACCTATACCTGTGACCTCTATCATGACGACCAGCCCGGACCGGTCCACGTCAAGGACGGACGGCTGATCTCCATGCCCTACAGTATCGAGGTCAATGACCATTATGGCTTCTTCGTCTACAACATGTCCCCGCGCGAATATGCTGACACGCTGATCCGGCAATATGAACGGCTCGCCGCCGAGGGTGAACAATCGGGCACCGTCATGTGCATCCCGTTGCACAGCTATCTGATCGGCCAGCCGCACCGGATTGGTCCTTTCGAGGAGGTGCTGAGGCATATCGCCGCCGACGGGCGGGCATGGATCACCCGGTCGGGCGATATCGCCGACCATTTTCTCGCCAACGATTATTATGACGCGACCGCGGCCGACGCCGCACGCTATGCGAAGGACGCCGGATGAGCCTCGACCCCTCCTATCTCGAATATCCCAAGCGCCGTGAAGGCATGGACCATGGCCTCTATGTTCCCTCTCCCATTCCCACACGCAAGCCGTTTGCATGGCCTGATCGCAAGACCGTGGCCGTCACGCTGCTGGTCAACCTCGAATGGTTCCCGATCACACCGGAAGATGCGCCTTTCCGCGCGCCCGGTCATATGGTGACCCCTTATCCCGACTATCGCCATTATACGGCGCGCGAATATGGCACACGGGTTGGCTTTTACCGCCTGCTCGACGCCTTTGCGAAGGCCGGAGTACATGCGACTATCGCGGTAAATGCCGCCATTGCCGAACGCTACCCTTCCATCATCTCGGATATCCTGGCTGAAGGCCATGAGATCATCGCCCATTCGACGGATATGAACGGAACTATCGCGACCGGCTTACCCGAAGCTGAAGAGCGCGCACTGATCGTTCAGGCACGCGATACGCTGGCCGGGGCAATGGGCACGATGCCGCGGGGCTGGCAGTCGATCGCGCGGTCGCAGAGCTGGAATACGCCGCGCCTGCTGGTCGAAGAAGGTTTCGATTATATGTGCGATTGGGTGAACGACGATCTGCCCTATCTCGCGACGACCGAGGCTGGCACGATCGTCAGCATGCCATTCAACCACGAACTTTCCGACCGGCAGATGATCGCCCTGCAGCAGCATTCCATGGAAGACGTCACCCGACAGATCGAGGACGCGTTCGACTGGCTGGGCATCGAGGCGGACCGGTTTGGCGGTCGCGTGTTACCGTTTACAATCACGCCCTATATCACTGGCCTGCCCCACAGGATGGACGCTTTCGAACAGCTGCTCGGAAAGCTGGCCGGGTCCAGCAAGAGCTGGTTCGCGACCGCCGGCGAAGTGGTGGACAGCTGGCAGGGCCAGACGGGCTGAACCTGGCCTATTCGTTCGCCTGGGCACGGGGATCTATAAGAACCCGTAGTGCGCGCATCAACAATGCGTCGGTCGCGTCCTGACGTTGTTCGGCGACCTCTCCCTCATAGCGGATATCGCGTAGCGTCGCGACATCCTCGCCGCGCATTTCCGCAACCAACCTTTCAAGCCTGTCGATCCTGTCATTGGCGACTGACAGCTCGACGAGCAGCGCCAGAGCGATATTGAGCGTCTCCTCGGCTTCGCGATTGTCAAGACTTTGGGGACGTTGTCCACGCGCAGATTCGATCAGCGCGGCAATGGCTTGAGCTTGGTTGGTCATTAGATAGGTTTCCTGCCGCTGATTGCATACCAGCGATTATTTGCCATGCCATGTAGCGCCGAAAGATCATGTTCGACGACATTGTCCTCGGGAAACCCGGCGGCAATCATATCGGCCTGCAGATTGGCCGTTGCATAGGTGTTCCAGTGCACCTCACCGTTGAAATGCGTGTCCCAATCGCGCTCGATTTCATGCACCAGTGTCGGCTGGTTGCGGATGGCGACATCCTGATGAATGACGATGCCTCCAGGACGGGCCAGACGGAAAGACTCGCCTATCATCGCGCGACGCTTTTCCTCACCGATTTCGTGCATCAGGTTGTGCGAGACAACAAGGTCAAAACTTTCGTCTTCGAAACGCATGTCCGAAGCATCCATCTGATGGAAATGCACGGCGACGCCAAGCGACTCCGCACGGGCATGGCCATAGCGCAGCATGCCGGCGCCGAGGTCAACCGCATGGATTTCGACGTCAGGCCATTCGGCGGGATAGGCGGCGGAGGCAGCTCCCGCTGAACAGCCGATATCGAGCATCTTGGCCGGTTTGAACCCGTCGAATTCTTCATTGAGTAGCCGCATGATGACACCCGCCTTGCTGTCGCCGCGACCGATCCCCTGGCCGAAGGAAAAGACATTGCCACCACATTCGTACAGCGCGCCTGAAACAACATCATAGTCGCTGCGATTCATCGCATATCCGCCGGGCTGGAGATGGATGTCGACATCTGCCACTTCCGGTGAGGGATCATAGGACGAATCCAGCGAGAGGCTCCCAAGCTTGTCATCGGCTTCGATCAGCTCCTTCGTCGCCTGCTCCATACGTTCGAGATCACGATAGGTTGGCTCTCCGACGGAAACCCATATCATCTCCTGGGCGGACCGGTTAGCGGCGCTCCACATCCGATAGCCGGGGGACATCAGAAAGGCTTCGCGTACTTCTTCGTGCGATTGAGGCTGACGACCATGACGTTCGGCGAACGCGGGAGCCGCTTCGGATTCGAATATCCCGACGTTTCTTGGCCTGACCTTGCTATTTAGCAGCCGGCGCAGCGAAACAACCGCGTTCTGCCTACTGCCTTCCTCGGCAGTCGTGCGGGGAAGAACGGCATGTTGAACGTCACGAACCTTCATCTCAAACTCCTTGTTTCACCCAAAGGGCGGATTCCATATTTCGGCTATATTGTTCTATCTATATCACAATTCAACGCGATTCGATCAACTCAATTAATTCGCCGGCGGGCCCGGTCAGGACAAGCGAGCGCCGGCCACCGTAACAGGTACCTGCCGAGACCATCTCTGGTCCATCTGCAAGTTCGACGAAGGGAGAAAGGCTGGCAACCTCGAAACTGACAATCGCATTGCCGGGCGGCAAGTGCTCGTCGAGACGGGGTCGAACTCCGGCGATATAATCACTACCTGTAGGATATTCGTCGAGCTCGATCAGATTCCCGTGCTGCGCCATCCCGATTGCGCTGAGCGAAAAGGCGTGATCAGCAGGAAGATTCTGGGCATGCTGAAGCACTCCTACCTTGCTCTTGCGCACCGGTCTTTCCCGCAATCTGAAATGGTCCACATACCAGCGAAGCATCGGATCAAAATCCGAACCTGCGGCTACGACGATAAATGGCCGCCCGACGAAGCCCGAAGGCCTGGGCAGAATTGATGCCTTCCGGTCGCCACTCTCCATTGTAAAATAAAGGCATTCATCGCCCGGGCCCGCGACCTGCATAGCGACGATCGACGGCATGAACTGGAGCGGACTCGGCCCTGCGAGATGCCGGAAGGGTGAAGCGTCCAGCCGGTCCGCCAATGCATAGACATCGTCGACTATTATTTCGAATGCCGTCCAGCCAAAGCTGGTCAAAGGTGAATAGTCCGGCACGGCTGGTGCTTCGATAAGTCGGATAAAGATATCGTCTTCATTTTCGGGACGCAAGGTGCAGAAGGCAGTACCGGCCGTAGCGGGTGCACCCCAGCGCTGGGCGAGGGCCTGATCGATCCGGCCTCTTTCCAACACCCGGTACCCAAGCAGTTCGCCATAACAGGATTCGGCGGCGGTGATATCTGGAACGGTCGCAGTCGTGCCGGAAATCCTCAGCAGCTGCGGTTCCGTATCGCTGGTCCAGTCGTTCATTCTGCAGATTCCCCACTATGATGCTGGCATCGTAGCGATTTAATTGTTATATTTCTATATCAATAATCCGAGAAACTGGAAAGACCGTCAGATAATCTGCGGTTCCAGAATACGGGGAGAATTCAGATCGAGGCGAATCTGGTAACGATCAGGGCGGAACTGGGCGAGGATGTGTTGCACCGGCCGTTCATTCACGTCGAAGACGGTCCGGCTGACCCGCAGGATTGGCGATCCGATGTCGACGTGCAGGCTCGCCGAAACTGCAGCGTCAGCAAGTGTGGCCGAGATCGTCTGATGGGCGGCGCCAATATGCGCGCCCGCGTCCTCGAGCAACGTCAGCATTGGTGTCGTTTTGAGATTGGCACGTGTCATTGCCTTGCCGAGATCGGAAGGAATGTAGCTGACGAAATGGCCAAGCGGCTCACCATCGAGCCAGCGGGTACGAACCACGCGCAGAAGCTCGGTCCCGGCTGGCAAATCAAGCGCCTCGTCAATCGGTGGTCGCGCAGAGACCATATCCACCTCAAGCAGCTTGACCTGCGTCGCGCGGCCAAAATTGCGCAGCGATTCGAGCGCCTGCTCGATATTGCCGTGAATCGGTCGCGCCGGCGAACGAAAGATCACATGGGTACCGACCCGACGCTTGCGTTCAACAAGTTGGTGGTCAGCCAGTTCTTCAAGGGCACGCCGCGCGGTGATGCGCGAGACCTGATATTCTTTGGTCAGTTCCTGCTCGGTCGGCAGCCGCGATCCGAAGGCGCGCTCCCCGCTCGTGATTTCTTCGCGCAGCTGCAGAAATATCTGGTGGTACAATGGCACTGCCTGATCACGATCCACACCTGCCTTGCCGCCGTTCTTTCCGGTCACTTTTTTTATTCTCCCCTTTCAAGACGAGCGGCTAGCTCCAGAGACCGCATATTTACGATTTCGTTTCAAATCTTTGCCACCATTACACCTAAAAGGAAACCCACATGTTATCACATAAACCGACATTGAATGCCGCCCTCGCCCGTTCGGCTCTTGATGCCGCTGTAGAGGCTGCAAAGGCCTCCGGATTGGCCATGTCCGTTGCCGTTGTAGACGATGGCGGCTACCCCCTCTGTCTGGAACGGATGGACGGAGCCGGTCTGTTAACGGCGAAAGTCGCGAGCGAGAAAGCTAGAACTTCTGCTTTGTTGCGCGCACCGAGCCGGGCTCTGGCCGATCGCGTCGCCGCCGACCCGGCCCTCCTTCGTCTGACCGACTATCTGCCCATGACCGGCGGATTGCCGATTATGGCCGAAGGGCGCTGCATCGGCGCCATCGGCGTGTCCGGCGGAACACCAGAGCAGGACGAACAAATCGGTCAGGCCGGGATCGAAGCCCTGTATAGCGATTAATCCGCCTGTTCTGTTGTCGGCGCGGGAAGCGGGAACAGCGCGCCAAGCAATCCGCTCATTGCAAGAAACGCACCGGCGGCGATGAGTGCCGCCGGCATACCGACATAATCTGCCATCACGCCCCAAGCAGCACTGCCCAGCGCAACGCCGCCGAACGCCGTCGTCTGATAGATGGCAAGCACGCGCCCGACATGGCTGCGGGCGATCGCAAGCTGTATCGAGACGTTAAACATCGAAAGAGCAGTCACCCAGCCTGCACCAGCCAGCAAATGTGCGAGAATGGCAATCGATGTCGCACGGCTGGAACCCAGCAGCACCAATGAAACCGCGACGACAATCACGGCGACCGCAACCAGAGCTCCTGCGCCATAACGTTTTCGGACGGGTATGCTCGCGATTGCTCCGACCATCGCCCCGATCCCGAAACAGGCAAACAGCAGTCCCAGCAGCGGCGCACCACCGCCCAGTCGTATCGCGACCAGCGGCATGAAGGCCCAAATGGCCGAAGCGCCGAACCCGAATGCCAGCGTGCGCAGAACGAGATTGCGTACCCGCGCTTGAGCGAATGCATAGCCGAACCCGCCTCTCAATATGCAGAGGAAATTGGGGCGCGGTGCTGATACCGCATCAAAGCCTTTCCAGCGCGCAAGAACGCCAATCACCCCGATATAGGAACAGGCGTTGATCATAAAAGCAACGCTTGCGCCCGCCGCCGCCACAATCCCGCCACCGACGACCGGCCCGATGCTGCGCGCGATATTATTGCCGAAGACATTCGTGGCTACCGCTGAGGGGATCTGATCGCGAGGCACAAGTTCACCGACCGAGGCCTGCCACGCAGGGGCATGCAGCGCAGTTCCGCAGCCGATCAGGAACGTGAAACCCAACAGCAGCGCGGGCGTCAGCAAATCGAGAAAGGCGCATGAAGCGAGCCCGAGCGACAGCACGAGCATCAGCAATTGGGCCGCCAGCATGACATGTCGCCGGTCGAACATGTCGGCCAGCGCGCCGGCCGCGACCGCAAAGAGCATCACCGGCAGATTTGCCGCCGTCTGGACCAGCGCGACCATCGCCGCTGATGCGCTGAGCGCAGCCATTGTCCAGCTGGTCGCGACGATCTGGATGAAACCACCCAGTTGAGAGAAAACGGTGGTTGCCCACATCGCGCGGAACAGGGAGTGGCGAAGCGGCCCGGGCCAGCCTTTTTGTCGAGCGAACCTGCTCAGTGCATTTCCTCGCCGCCCGACACATTCATCGCCTCGCCGGTGATATAGCGAGCTTGCCCCGAGCATAAAAATGCACAGGCATTGGCCGCATCTTCGACCTCACCGACTCGGCCAAGCGGAATCCGATCACGCATTGCGGCGAGATAATCCTCGACAGTTTGCCCGCGCTTTTCGGCCATATATTCATTCTGCCAGGAGCCAAGGCCCGTCGTAACATGATTGGGGCAGACCGCATTCACTGTGATCTGCTCTCCGCCATATTCGATGGCGGCCGAACGCGTAAGACCGATAAGTCCGTGCTTGGAAGCGATATAGGAGGAGGTCAGCGCCGAACCCGATTTCGACCCACGGCTTCCGACCGAAACCACCCGACCCCGGCCCCAGCCCGGCTCGATCACCTGAGACTGCATCTGTCGAATAGCGTGTTTCATGGCAAAAAACGCGCCACGCAGGTTCACGTTGATCACAGTGTCCCACATGTCCTGCGTTGCATCGACAAGCGGCCCGAAAAGATAACCAACCCCGGCATTGTTCACGAGGATATCCAGCTTGCCATAGGTTTTGACGGCATGGGCGATGAGCGCTTCGACCTGTGCCTCTTCCCGCATATCTGCCTGGAACGCGCTAACATCCGGATTGATCGCGCGAATCCCCTCGGCAACCTCGGCCATCTCGTCAGATGCACCGACACCGTGTTCCGGGGCCAGTTCCCCCTTGGCCGCACCCAGATCGTGGATGACCAGTTTCACCCCGTCACTGGCGAGCTTGCGGGCGATAGCCTCACCTAGGCCTTTATGGCGACCAGAGCCTGTTACGACGGCGACTTTTCCTTCAAGATCTGGATACATACCCAATTCCCTTTCCTCAAATTTCCATAGCGAGCCGATAGCCTTCGCTCGTTGCACTCAGCGCAATACGCGGTGCTTTGGCATCACCGATGTTGTGCACGGTTATACCGGCTTCCCGGAGCGGCGTAGCCAGCGCATCATCAGGCGTCCGAGCGGTGGCATAGGTGAGAAAGGCCACATCCGCGATCACACTTTCTTCGCCACTGAAAACATTCTCATACGCGACCTCGCCCTCTTCGAGCCGCGACGTCGCCAGCGGGCGAACCGAAGTCAGAATATGCGCGCCCTTGCTATAGAGCCGCTGATAGACGCCCTGTCGGACGACCAGCGCCTCGTCTCCAGCCAGCCTTTCGCGTGGTGTGAGGATCACGACCCTGTCAAAACGCTCCATAAGCAGCTCAGCCA
The DNA here is from genome assembly GCF_902506555.1 of Sphingorhabdus sp. 109. Classification (GTDB taxonomy): domain Bacteria; phylum Pseudomonadota; class Alphaproteobacteria; order Sphingomonadales; family Sphingomonadaceae; genus Parasphingorhabdus. The sequence goes on from NZ_LR732707.1 coordinate 2,403,991, forward strand.
CGTCATAGACGAAAGCGCTGCCATCCTCATCGTAAATGACAGCAGTGCCGCGATTGTGCGCCTTGTGATCAAGAAACAGCGCCGCGGCTTCTCGCAAATCGGGTACGATACCCTCTTCGCGCCATTGCTCGGGCAGGCAGGTGGGCCACGCAGGAGTTGAACCTGTCGCCAAAATCGCAATCTCCGGGCCGAAGGCGAGTACATCCTCGATCGTCGCGGGAAAACCCAATCGCATTTCTGCGCCGTGACGGCGTGCAGCCAGTTGCTGGTAGTCGTAAATGCTGCTGAGCCCTTCTCCGCCGGGCAAAGCCGCGTGGAGCTTCGTCTTGCCGCCGGGCTGTTCCGAGGCTCCAAAGATACAAACCCTATGGCCGCGCGCAGCTGCGACCCACCCTGCCTCCATTCCGGCTACGCCCGCGCCGATCACTGCCACGCGTTTGGGATTCTGCGTGATTGGTGGGGTCCAATCGGCCTCCTCACTCTCGCCCACCCGCGGATTATTGTCGCAGAGCAGGCCGCGGCCCGAAGTGATCATGTGCCAGCAGGTATTGCACGAAACGCAATAGCGGATCTCCGCCTCGCGCCCCTGCTCCGCCTTGACCGGCCAGGCCGGATCAGTAATCAGCGGACGTGCGAGCATGACAAGATCAGCGAGTCCGTCACGAATTATCCGCTCGCCTTCATTGGGATCAGTGATCAGGCCAAGCGCACCAAGCGGAAGACGCGGCGCAGCTGAGCGGCCCAACCGACTTATGGTTTCTACATAGGGGGTCCGGGGCCCATGATTGTCGGGAAGATGAGTGTAGAGTGAATCCGAATGGCTACCCCAGCAATATGTGACATAGTCCATCTCACCCTTTTGGTGAAGCAGCGCGGTCACCGCTTCGGCCTCTTCGAGCCCGAAACCACCTTCGGAAAAATCTTCTGCCGGCAGTTTGGCACCGATCAGGAAATCGGCCCCGCAACGGCTGCGTATGCCCTGCATTAGCAGCACCAGTAGCCGAGCCCGACCGTTCAAATCACCACCGAATTCGTCCTCGCGGCGATTGGAGCGTGCAGACAGGAATTGGTGGAAGATATGACCATGTCCCGCCGATATTTCCACTCCGGCGAATCCGGCATCGGCCAGAATCCCGCACGAGCAGACAAATTCGTCGATCATCCGGTGGACGTCCCCGGTCTCCAGTACCTGTGGCACCGTCCAGCTCAGATCGTCAGGCAGTGCCGAAGCACCCCGCGCGGAAAGATTGCGATATCCGGCGCGAAAGCCACGTCCGTTGTCCTGGATCTGGCCGAGCATCAAACTGCCTTCGCGCGCCACTGCTTCCGCCCAGCGCGGCAACATATCAGCATTAAGGCCCGAGAGAATCTGCGGGCGCGTGGGAAGCGTCTGCCAGCTCAACATGGCCATCGGTTCACTGACCAGCATCGCTGCCCCGCCCTTTGCCCGGTTTGCAAAATAGGCGATCAAGCGGTCAGTGACGCGACCGTCTCTGGAGTAATGGGTAGAGGTGGAGGCGTGGACAACCCGGTTTCGAAGCTCGCGGGTTCCTACCTTCAGAGGCGAGAAGAGATTAGGATAAGCTGTCACGCTCAATCGGGTTCGTGAAACCGCATCACCCGCTGGATGAATGCTTGGCTCCAGGCCGAACGCTCAGCCTCGCATTCGGCATCGGGGCGATAAGCTTCGATCTCATCTCGGTTGATAGTTCCCTTTTCATCGAGCAGTCTTTCAATCGTGTCTGCACGTTCACGAAGCGCGTTCGTCTCCGCCATCAGCTCGAGCAAAAAAGTCATTATCTGATCAATCGCGGGATCGTCAAAAAACCGCGATCGAGCACCTTTGCTCGAACGGGGCAGCTTTACATCTTTCGTCGGTTTGTCGGCGCTATTGTCTGCCATGGAATCCTTGCCCGGAAAAACAGAAAACGGGCGGCATCAGTGCCGCCCATTTTCCAATACACCAAAATATCAGAAGTCGTAACGCAAACGCGCCATCCAACGACCCGGATCACTGAGATAGGGGTAGATCAGGAAGGAGGTCATGTAGAGATCGTCAAAGCAGTTGTTGCATTCGAGGCCTAGCGACCAGCCCTCATCCGAACGCAATGTAACCCCGCCGTTCACGACGCCGTGGCCCGGTTGATAGCCCCGCGGATCGTTTGAAGTCGAGACCCAGGTTGAACTGATGTAATTCCAGTTCACAGCGGGCTGGATCGACAATCCGTTACCAAGTTCCCAATTGTAGCTGGCGCCTACCGTTGAAGTGAAGGACGGAGCGCGTGTCGGTTCCGCGATCTGTCCATCGGGTGTGATGATGCTGACATTACATGCAGTCACGTCACCAGCCACACAACTCGCCTGTTGTGCAAGCGTGATATCATTGACATTTTTGAAGCTCGCGTCCTGCAAACCAAACGACCAGAAGACGTTCAGTCCGTCAATCGGCGTCGTCGAAAGCTCGACTTCGAGTCCATAGTTCTGCATGTCCGCAACATTACGCGTCAGATAGGTGATCGTACCCGTCAATGGGTTGAGGCCACCGCCTGGAAGCTGCTGATCATAATCGGTGAAGTAGAAACCAGTCAGGTTTACCGTAAGACGGCGGTCAAACCATTGCGAACGGACACCGCCTTCGAATGACCAGATCGTTTCGGGTGTGAAGGCCGCTGCATTGTCAGGTGAATAGGCCCGGGCGTTCCAGCCTCCGGATTTGAAACCGCGTGTCGCCGACGCGAACAGCATGACATCATCGGCCGCTTGGTACTGCAACGCGAACCGTGGCGTCCAGACCTTGGAGCGCTGCTCGACCGGTATACCGAGATCAATTAGATCCTGCGTGTCGAAAGGAACCGCCGAAGAGGTCAGTGGTAACGAGTTCACATTGGGTGAATAGGCAATGGTTTTCCGTTCATCCGTGTAACGCACGCCGGCCGTAAACGTCAGATCCGGCGTCAGATGAAAGTCGCCCTGGATATAGCCGGCATAGGCTTCGGTATCGTTGGACATGACCCGGTCACCATTCAGGAACGCCGTTCCGCTGGACAGGATGAGCAAGTTCGCGAAGTCTGTTTCGTTGGTTTCGTTGATATAATAGACACCGGCAACATAGTCGAGCAGGCCATCAAAAGCTTCGCCGCTGAATTTGATCTCCTGGCTGAACTGACCATGCCAGCTGTCACTTGCCAGAGGAATCCCGGCGCCGGGCGAAGCCGACACGAGGTTCACGCCATCGATGACGACACCGGTTGCACCGGCGAGACTCTCCGTCAGGAATTCCTGATAAAGATGACGATAGCCGGTAATGACATTGAGCGTGGCATTGCCACCCACTTCGACCTCGAGATTAGAGCTGATGGAATAGCTTTCGGCGAGATTGCCAGCAGTGTTGTCAGCGAGCCGCGAAGAAACCAGATCGCTGCCGAGCGGGGTATCGGCACTGATTTGTGTGTAGGTAATGCGCTGATCGGTCGTCGGATCGTAAAAATGCGGGAGATTGGCGTTTGAATTATGAATATAATCGGCCGAAATATCCCATTTGACGGTGTCGGAAAGATGCGCCTGAACAGCTCCGCGAAGCCCCCAATTCTCTTCACCGTTCAGCTTATCTCCGGTGCTCAGATTGTTCACGTAACCGTCGGATTCGATATAATAGCCAGAAAGCTTGGTGAGCAGCTGGTCCTCGATCAGCGGCACATCGACCGAAGCGCGTAACTGGACGCGGTTGAAACGACCGTAACCTACCTCGGCAAAGCCCCCAAATTCGTTCTGTGGACGCGCCATTATGACGTTGATCGCACCACCTGTAGTATTGCGACCGAAGAGCGTACCCTGCGGCCCGCGCAATACTTCTACGCGTTCGACGTCGAACAGCGAGAAATTGTTGGCACCCTGACGCGAGACATAGATGTCGTCAATATATGTGCCAACCGGCGGATCGAAGGTCGAGATCGATTCCGAGTTGGCGAGGCCGCGCATCGCGTAGGCGTTGGCGGTGCCGACTGCCGTATTATGATGGCCGATTAGGTTGGGAACATAGTTGACGAGATCCAGCGTATCAGTGACCTGCCTGGCTTCCAGTTCCTGCGCACCGAAGGCAGAAACGGCCAAAGGCACCTCCTGCAGCGACTCCTCGCGACGCTGCGCGGTTACGATGATCTCTTGCGGTGCGTTAGACGCCTCTGCCTCGTCGGATGCAGCAACCTGCGCTAATACCGACGTTGACGAAAGAAGTGTTCCGCTGATCAGAAGGGCGTACCCTGTAGTCTTGTAGTTCATCATTTTAGCCTTCCCTGGTGTACAGATTTTTCTAGATCAAACCCAATTTGCATCACTTGTCCGGCGTGATCTGAAACTCATTTGTCCTATTTATATATCATAATTTTCCTTAGTCCAATAGTTTTTGTTTGGGAGCGAAACTCACTAAAATTACATATATTTTACAATTTCTTATAGCTGTATCGATTGGCCGATTTCGCCAGCGATCCCGTCAATCTATATTAGCATCTTGATCATAAATCAGAAAATTGTCTTAGATAGGTAATGACGAGTGCATTCCATTCCTCAGCCCGGTCAAGCACCATGCCGGGACCGCCAGGTAATTCCGCATAGGCCCAGTCGGGCCGTGCCTCGACGATTTGCTTTCCCCAAGAATAGATCGGGTCTGTGCGACTCGCGACTACAAGCGTAGGGCAGCGGATTTTGGGCACGTCAGCCCGAAAATCATATTTCGGAATGACGCTGTGACCATGCTCTTTCCAAGGCCCGTGAAGAAAATAGGTGAGGACAGATATATGGAGTGTTTCGTCACTCCAGTCGGGGTCGCCTGTTGCCCGTACCCAACGCCAGCGATCGGTGAGGTGGCTACCGTCTTGGGAAATATCCTGGTTATCAGAAAATTTGCCAATCCGCGAAGCGCGCTCTTCGCTGGAGTAAAATGGGGCGTTATCCAGAATTAAGCCCGTGACGAGATCGGGATGCACGGCAGCCAGACGGCCTGCAGCAAGGCCGCCGCCACGATGACCGAGAAGAATTGCCGACCCAATACCGAGCGCCTTTAGCAGCACGGCCAGATTCTCCCCATAACACTCTATGCTCGGCTGCTGGGGAGGGTCTGACATCCCGTGAGCCGGCAGATCAATGGCGATTGCATGAAAACCGGCATGCGCAATGACTGGCAGCACATGCCGGAACTGGAGTGAAGACCAAGGCGCCTGATGGACAAGCAGCACCGCTGGACCTTCTCCGAAGCTGCGATAATGGATTTGGCCGTCGGGACCATCGACATAACCGCGCCGTTCATTCGGCAAGGCGGTCATGATCGGAAGCTTCATTGAATCACCTGCTTTTTCGACATACAGTCCCGCCACCCACCGTGATCAGATCCATTTCCTTCGGGGTGCATATCCAGTCCATTCTTAGCCAGATTCTAAAGTGGCGATAATCATCCTATTTTTAAATCAATTGATCAGGTGACAGCCCCCTTAGCGTCGATCGCTGCAGATTTGGCATCCCGAGCGTCCATCGCGCTGGTCAGGACCTTCATGTCCTCAGCAAGTTTGCGATAATGCTTTAGGCCGAAAATCATAACCAAGATCGTTGGTATCCCGACGAACAGAACAAAGCCCGACAGCACCACCCCGATTGACTTGGGGTTACCGGACCAGTCGGTGGCGGCCCCAATCAGCGGCGGCCCAAGCAATGGACCGATCAGCGTGATTACCGTGTTGAAGATTGCTACCGAACGACTGCGGATCTCGCCCGGTGTAATCATCTGCAAAGCTGCAGGTCCGCCAGCAGTTGCAGCCGATTTCCCGATAAACGCGATAAACATCGCAACAACAGCCAGTTGGGCCGATGGCATAATCGGATAAATAGCGCTCATCGGAACAGTGATGCACAAGCCGAGGATCAGCGTATACATTCCGCCCATATCGCCTTCTCGACCAAGCCGCTTGCTCGACCAAAGGGCAAGTGCAGTACCGATCGGCCCTGCAGTAAAGTAGAACAGGCCGGTGACTGCGCCAATCGTCATTACGTCCCAACCCCATACGCGCGAGAATAGCGGCACATTCCAGAAGGTAAGCGTCGCCATCGCAAAGTTGCATGTTGCGCCGGTGAACAGGACGCCAAAGCCCTTCCAACGATCGAGCATGTAACGTACTGCACTGATCTTCGGACCGCTCTCCTCACTGGCACTGATCGTATCGGTCTTGGGTGGCTCCTGAATTGTCATCAGCAGCAGCGCAAACAGAATGCCTGGCGCACCGACGACGAGGAATGTCATCTGCCAGGGAGCAAACATATGCCCGAACAACTCGATATCGCCGACGTCGTGAAGCGCCGAAACCAATACGCCGCCGGCAAGAAAGGCCATCCCGGCCCCTAGATAGGGCCCCGCCATATAGAGGCTGATCGCGCGAGCACGTTCCTCACGCTTGAAATAATCGCTAATGATCGACACCGAACAAGGACTGACCACCGCTTCGCCAAGGCCGAGACCCAACCTGAAAATCAGTAGTGGCAGAAATGACATCGCAAAACCGCTCATCGTGGTCATCGTACACCAAATCACGAGCCCTAGAATCAGCAGCCACTTGCGGCTCCATCGGTCAGCGAGCAACCCCAATGGAATCGCGACAGCGACATGAAAGATGGAAAAAGCCGGGCCGAGCAGTAGACCAATCTGGAAATCGCTAAGCCCCATCATTTCCTTGATTGGCTCGACCACAAGCGAGAGAATGAATCTATCGAAATAGGAGAGGATAAATACGAGGAGAAGCAGAACAACTACATACCAGCGATACCAGCCGCTATTTCGATCAATTTTCACAAAGCATTCCTTAACCACGGGCGCTGATGCGCGTTTCACTCAGATTCGTATCGCCCTAGGACGGAAGACTGCTACCAAAGACATACCAGGCACCTTTGCCGTGGCGCGGGCGACCCGGCTCGTCCCAGCCGAACGCCTCTGCCCTCTCTGGATAGGTACCGATATCAGGCAAGAGTTGTGCAAAATTTTCATCCGGACCAAAGCCTGCCTCCTCCAACAGAACAGCAGGATCCTGCGCCCGAAAACTGGTGTAGTTTGGCTCGTTATTATGCTCGGTATCCCAGTTCCAGAAGAAATCTTCCCAAGCATCGACAAGACACGTGGCGGGCAGCTCCTGATGAACCATGACACCCCCCGGCCGAAGCAGGCGGCGGCATTCCCTGAGCACATTGCGCGTTGCATCGACGGTAATCTCGTGGAAGAAAAAGCTGGAAACGATTAAATCAAAATGACCTTCGGGAAAATCCAGTGCCTCGGCATTCTGCTGGCTGAGATGAATGGCGATGCCTTCGTGTTCGGCCACGGCATGACCATAGCGCAAAAGTGGCGCAGCGACATCCACACCATGCGCTTCCGAATCAGGAAAGGCTTCGGCATAGGGCATGAGATTCTTAGCCGAAGAGGTCCCGATATCAAGGATGCGAACTGGCGCAAAATCAGGACGTTCGTGCTTTAGCCAACGACTAACGACCTTCGCGACGCCGCCCCAGCTGCGATGGTTCATACTCGCAGAAAAGACACGTGCGCCGAGGGAAACAACCGCCCCTTGGGCCACATCGTCTTCAACCCACTCATTGTGGAAACAACCCGGCGTCAGATGAACATCAAGCTGGGAGACATAAGGCGGGATGGGCATCTCCGGATTGAGCCGGAGCGAGCCCCCGGCCGGATTGCGTTGTACCGCAGCCTTGGCCACATCAATCATTTCAGGCAGAGCACGCTCGATCGGCTCTTGAACCGACTGAAAACACATTTCCTGGGCATTGTAACGGAGTGTACTGTAGAAACGATAGGATGCTTCGCCCTTCATCACCTCTTCAATCGCCACCGCGTCCCCGATCAACTCACCCTTGGCTTTGTGTGCCGGCGCGACACGCTGGTCAAAATCCTTCCGGACCATTTCCGGCATTTCTTGGATGGCGAAGCGGCGAAGCGCGCTGCAAAAACGCTGGCGACCCCGCTCTTCAAGATTCGAATGAGGCAGCTCCTCGATGTCCGGAATGCCTGAATTCTTATGCGCGAACAGTGCGTCTGATGTACTGACCATCAATTTTCCTATCGAACCTCTGAATGCCGTAATTTGTAAATGCCAAATCTTCCTTGCGATTTTCGCGGCTTGTAATTACACCGACTGAATAGTCTTATATCTAAGACAAATGAGATTGCAAGAGTTTGAACGTAATGAAACACTCAAAACCCATTATCATCATAGGCGCCGGCCCTGTGGGCCTAACAGCAGCTATGCTCCTGCAGAAACGTAAAATTCCCTTTATCCTCTATGAAGCAGCATCGGAATTGCCCAATGACCTGCGCGCGTCCACTTTTCATCCGCCAACACTGGACATGCTCGAAACGCTCGGAGTCGCAGCTCCCTTGATTGCGCAGGGACTGATCAGTCCAACTTGGCAGGTCCGCATGCACCCGAGCGGCGAGCGGGCGGTATTTGACCTCGGTGTCATCAATAGTGAAACGGGCCACCCCTATCGGCTCCAATGCGAACAATCCAAGCTTTGCCGGATCATGCTGGACATGCTGATCGCCGAAGGGGCCGATATACGCATGGGCATCAAGTTGGACGGAGTAGAGCAAGATGATGAGGGAGTCCGCGTCACGCTAAGCGATTCCGAAAACGAAGTCATGACCGATGAGGCTGCATTCCTGATTGGTACCGACGGGGCTCGTAGCGTTGTACGCTCGGCGCTCGGTTTTCCGTTTAAGGGAAAGACCTATCCCGAGACGACAATCCTTGCCACCACGCGATTTCCCTTTGACCAGCATCTCGAAGGCCTGTCCAACGTCAACTATGTTTGGAAGGACGGCGGCACATTCAGCCTGTTGCGCTTGCCCAGCCTGTGGCGCTGCAGCCTCTACCCGGACGGCGAAGAAAGCATCGAAGATGCTCTGGAACCGGCGAGCATCGAACGCAAGCTGCAGGAGATCGTAAAGATCGACGGCGGCCACAAGGTCGATCAAATCCGTCCCTATCGCATCCATATGCGGATCGTGGACGACTATCGGTCGGGTCGCGTGCTGCTCGCCGGTGATGCTGCCCACCTCAATTCGCCATCTGGCGGGATGGGCATGAATGGCGGCATCCACGATGCTTTTGAACTGGTTAACACGCTTGAAGAGATACTGAACAGGGCGGCCTTGGACCGGCTTGATCGCTATACGCGCCGACGGCGGCCCATCGCGGAACAGGAAATCCTCACCCAGGCGGATCGCAACCGCGCGCGTATGCAGGAACGGGATCCGGCCAAGCGGCGCGAATCGCTCCAGGCATTGCAACGCACGGTCGCCGATCCGGACGCCGCGCGCGAGCACTTGTTGCGCAGCTCGATGATCGCCGGCTTGCGCAAGGCGGCAGAAATCGCATGACCGGACGGCGGTACGATTATGGCCGGGACGCGATGATAGGCATCGGCACGCCCCAGGCAAATCCCACGGTCGAGGCGGAAATGAGGATTATATTGCCTCCCGCCTGCGCCCTTGTCGTCAATCGCCTAACCAGTGCTTCAAACGATCCAATGGAACGGCTGCGCGACTATATCGAACGGCTGGAGACAAGCCTCGAGGATTTCGATACGCTGCGCCCGGATGCCTATGGTTTTGGCTGCACCGGCTCGTCTTACCTGATCGATACGGATTCAGAAGCCCGCATCGTAGAGCGGATCCAGGAGCGGCTCGGCTATCCCGTGGTCACGGCAACCGCGGCAATACGCTGGCAGTTCGCAAAACTGGGTATAGAGCGTATCGCTCTCGCCTCCCCTTATCCACCCGCCTTGTCCGAAGCGGCTAGCGCCTATTGGAGCGGCGCTGGATTCGATCTCGTTGAGGTTCGCCGGATAGATACAGGCAGCGGCGATACCCGCAGCATCTATGCGCTGGGCAGTGAAGACGCGCGTCCAGCCGCCGAGGCGATGTCCGGCCTCGACGTCGATGCCGTGCTGCTGAGCGGCACCGGGATGCCCTCACTGGCCCTTGTCGGAGACGCCGGCAGCAACGGTCCGGCCATATTTTCCTCCAATCTCTGCCTCGCCAACCGCTTATGTGACCTTGTCGGCCTGCCGGTGCCGCAAATCTCCGAATGGCGCGAACGCCTTGCCGAAGCCCGCGAACCAACAAAAGGAAACCCTGCCCGATGATAACCGCACCCACTGCCATTATCGACGGAGAAGCCATCGCCGGAAGCGGCGCGCCAATCTCCGTTATCGACCCCGCAACCGAAGAGGTTATCGCCGGATTCCCGGACGCCGAGGACGCACTGGTCGACCGCGCTGTCACATCCGCGCGCGCAGCATTTGAACGCGGCGAGTGGCGGAATATGAGTGTCGCAGAGCGTCAGAAGATACTGCGCAATTGCGCCGATGCGATTGATGCCGCCGCTGATGAAATCGCCGATCTCGAATGTGCGAACACGGGCATCCCCTATAGTCAGGTTCGCGGTCGCCAAGTCGGCCGTTCCGCCGACAATTTTCGGTTCTTCGCAGACTATATCGGCCAAATGACGGCGGAGCTCTACGAACAGGATCCGAACTATCTGACCTTTGTCCGGCGTGAACCGGTAGGCGTAGCCGCACTTATTTCCCCTTGGAACTCACCAATCACGCTGGGCTCGATGAAAGTCGCGTCGGCTATCGCCTTTGGCAATAGCTGCGTGCTCAAACCAGCCGAACAGGCACCTTTGGCCCTCTCCAAACTGGTTGAAATCATCCAGTCAGCGGGCCTGCCCGAAGGTGTGCTGAATCTTGTGAACGGCAATGGCGCGACGGCGGGCGACCGGCTGGTACGTCATCCCGACATTGACTGCATTTCCTTCACCGGCGGTACCGAGACCGGACGACGGATTATGACTGCGGCCGGAGAAAACCTGAAACCGACGATCATGGAACTCGGCGGCAAGTCCGCGAATATCATTTTCGAAGACGCCGATTTCGAACAGGCGTTGGACGGTGCGCTGATCGGCATTTTTACCAACAATGGCCAGCAATGCCTAGCTGGCTCGCGGATTCTCGTCCAGCGCGGCATCGCAAAGCGCTTTATCGAAGCCTTTGTCGAGCGGGCCAAGGCGATCAGGGTCGGATCGCCGCGTGATGCCTCCACCGAAGTCGGGCCACTCGCCTCAGGACGCCATTATGAGCATGTGATGAGCTTCGTTCCCGAAGCGAGCAATAATGGGGCCAATTTGCTGGCCGGCGGCAAACGCGCCGCTGCCTTCGACAAGGGCTTCTATTTCGAACCGACCATTGCCTTGGTCGAATCCAATGACCACCGTCTGTGTCAGGATGAAATCTTCGGGCCATTTGCGTCGGTGCAGATCTTCGATACTGCAGAAGAAGCCTATGCCATCGCCAACCGGTCTCGTTTTGGTCTGGTCGGTTATGTCTGGTCGCAGAATATCGCCACCGTCATGGAGGCCCAGGCAAAAATCTCTGCTGGCACGGTCTGGTGCAACACTCCAATGATGCGCGAATTGCGCGCACCCTTCGGCGGCTTTCGCGAGTCAGGTGTTGGAGCCGAGGGCGGTCGCGCAGCAGAGGCTTTCTACATGCACCAAAAAACAGTCAGCATGCCATGCAAGCCGTTGACCCTTACAAAGCTCGGCAAGGGATAAATGGCATGACGAAACTACAGGACGAAATTTCGGCTTTTCTCGACACTTATTTCGAGGCGTGGAACGGCTATGATGTGCCTGCCATGCGTTCATTGTGGGATGAGAGCGAAGAGAATGCGACCTATCTCGCCGAGGAATGCAAACCGCATCACGGATGGGACGAGATACTTGCCTATTGGGGAGTCGACCGCTCGAAATCCGAACGACTACTGACGTGGCATGATCTTCATGTCACCGAAGCGAGCAACGATATTGTGATCGCCTTCTTTCATGCAAACTGGAGCACCTATATCCCGGACAACCGGCTCTACCCCAAGCCATTTGGCGGACCGGTCCGGATCACAATGGTGCTGCGCAAGACAACGACCGGTTGGCGCGCCATCCATTACGCAGAATCGCCGCTAGCATCGCTCATCCAGATGCGCGCAACGCATGAAGCGGCAGTCGATCCGTTACTCCACGAGCGACTGGCCGCGAAAGGTATCCTTTACTAATCCGATCTTCCTATCGCAACGGAAAAGCGAACATGACCACCACACTTCAGACCATCCCGCTCAAAACGATTGACGGCAAAGAGACCAGCCTCGCCGATTATGCAGGCTCCGTTCTGCTCATTGTCAACACCGCCTCGAAATGCGGGCTCACCTTACAATATGAGGGTCTTGAAGCATTGTATCGCGCGCATAAGGAGAAGGGCTTCGTCATTCTCGGTTTCCCGGCCAATAATTTCCTCGCTCAAGAGCCTGGCACCGAACAGGAAATTGCTGAATTCTGCACGCTAACCTATGATGTCAGTTTTCCGATGTTCTCGAAAATCAGCGTCGCCGGTGATGATCGCCATCCGCTCTATGATGCCCTAACCGCCGAGCAACCCGAAGCGATGAGCCCCAATGGCAATGCCATGCGCAACCGTCTGGCGAGCAAAGACTTACCGATCTGGGATGCTCCGGAAGTCCTGTGGAATTTCGAGAAATTCCTTGTATCACGCGAAGGCAAAGTCGTTGCCCGGTTTATGCCGGACACGTCGCCTGACGATCCAGCTATGGTCGCCGCTATAGAGAGCTATCTCACACAGTAGATCTTCTTCTAAGACATTTTCGCGCTACTGGGTATCGACGACGACTCTCGTGCGTAAGTTTCGCAAGTTTGGTCGGTGTTACACTGGAACGGATTGGATGAAAAACAAAGCGGCTAGTCTGCTCCCGCAGTAATTGCGGTCGTTCCCGCTGGGCAACTACCTTGTCTGCTGTGCGCCTCCACATAATACGTAGTCATTCGAGATAATAATTGCTGAAAGCGGACATCCTCTTGGCCCATTCCGGCCAAGAGAATGACAATGACCTACTCAAAATTTGATCCAGCTGCGCAAAACCGGCAATTGCTGATCAAATGCCCGGCGATGAGCTTGTCCGCCTATCTCAGCGCGCTTTGGACAATACGGCTTTTGCCTTCGCCCGGCATCATCTGCACCACCGCCTTCACTTCTTCACCCAGATCGATATTGGGCACGCCAAAAACTGCAGCATCCACGACCAGAGGATGCTCGATAAGAAGATTTTCACATTCCTGCGGCTAAATATTCACGCCGCCGGAAATGATCACGAAGGTCTTGCGGTCGGTCAGATGGACAAAGCCGTCTTCATGGACATTTTGGGCCGTTAGCGGACTGGCCGCATTTCAACTGCAACACCGAAAAAGCAGACGTTGACGCACAATAAATATATCAGTATATCATGATATATGGATAATAAAGATGCCCTAAATGCCTTCGCGGCGCTTAGCCAAGTTACCCGGCTCAATGTTTTCCGCCTGCTCGTCAAGACTGGAGAGGAAGGTATGCTTGCGGGTGATATCAGCGATGCACTCGACGTGCGCCAGAACACTATGTCGGCCAATCTTTCGATCCTTACGCAATCTGGACTTGTCAGGAATGAGCGCCAAGGCAGAAGCATCCGCTATTTTGCCGATATGAACGGAGTGAGAGGACTGCTCGCCTTCCTGATGGAAGACTGCTGCGGCGGTCATCCAGGACTTTGCCAACCGGTGATCAATGAAATCGCCTGTGCCTGTTAGGACTTTGCTTTGCCCTTTTCGGCTTAAACTCTGGCACGGCGCTCGCAACGGTGGCTGGAGTTCTGGTCGAAGTGCCGATGATGCTCTCGCTGGTCGCGATTGCCAACCGCACCCGCAATGCCTTCCCCCAGCAATAAAGGACAGCCGATGAGAATTCTCTTTTTGTGTGTCGCCAATTCTGCACGCAGCCAAATGGCCGAAGGGCTCGCCCGCCAACGCTTTGGCGACCGAGCCGAAATTGCCAGCGCAGGATCGCAGCCGACGAAGCTCAATCCCTATGCCATTGAGGCGATGGCGGAGAGCGGCGTCGACATTAGCGGCCATAGCTCCAAGTCCGTAGATGGTATGAATGCCGCCGATTTTGACTATGTCATCACGCTATGCGCCGAAGAAATTTGTCCGGTTATACCTGGTGCAACCAAGCGGCTGCATTGGCCGATCGATGATCCGGCGAGTGATGATCCAAGCCTGACTCCAGAAGATCTGCGCACCCGTTTTGCTGCGGCGCGGGACAATATCTATACTCGTATTGCGGTTCTGGAGGCGCTGATCGACGTGCCGCAGGGGCCAAAGTCGCAAGAGTTCCACGCCAGTATCAGGGTCGGAGATCTTCCGAAAAGCACTCGCTTTTACAGTTGGCTGCTTGACGTAATGCCAAAAGAATGGACGCATCGCTTCGCGACATTCATCCGGCCAGACCTTAATTTGAATTTCGTGCTGCTTGTTTCCGACGGCAAGTCGCTCCACCATGACACGCTTTATCACCTTGGACTGGATGCTGGGTCGAAGGCAGCCGTTATTGACGCCTATGACCGTGCGCTGAAAATGGGCGCCGAAGTCTTCAAGCCGCCTCGGACCACTTGGCGCGGCACGCCCCTACATGAATTGTGGCTAAAGGACCCGGATGGCAATTTAATCGAACTCTATGCCCGGCTGACCAACGCCGAACTCGCAAATATGCCCGATGACAAGACCGAGGAATATCTGATCCCCGGAACGGAGCCAAGCCATGCTTGAATATAGTGTAACCGCCCACCGAATCGACGATCATGGTAGCCTTGCCGAGACGAAGCAGGCGCAGATAACGCTCGATACGGACATGAAAGGCCGCGCGGATGCCTTCAATCCTGCGGAGCTGTTCCTCGCCTCCCTTGCTGCCTGCATGATCAAAGGCATTGAGCGGGTGACGCCGATGTTGGAGTTCGATCTGCAAGGGGTCGTGGTCAAACTGCACGGCATCCGACAGGACAGCCCGCCAAAGATGGCTTCAATCGGCTATGAGATCATCGTCGAAACAAGCGAGAATGAACGACGACTCGACCTGCTACACAAGAATATTCGAAAATTCGGCACCATCTCAAATACGGTTGCCGAAGCGACCAACCTCGAAGGCACGATACGGAGGAGCGAATGAGCCGCCTCGCTACCGAACGTCTTTTCGCTTCGCGTATGGGCTCGTTACTGGGCCGAGGCTGCGATTATGTTCTCCTTTGTTGCCTTTGCCAAAAGGACGAAGCACTAGTGTCCAATTAACGGAGATACGGCATGAGCGTAGTAATTTACCACAATCCCGATTGCGGCACATCGCGCAATGTGTTGGCCATCATCAAAGCATCCGGTGAAGCGCCTGTTATTATTGAGTATCTAAAAACAGGCTGGACACGTCCCCAGCTTTTGGGCTTGTTCGCCGCTGCCGATTTAACACCGCGCACGGCGCTTCGAACGACAAAATCTCCCGCAGACGAGTTAGGCCTGCTTGACCCTTCTGTAAACGACGAGGCGCTTCTTGATGCGATGTTGGAGCATCCCGTGCTTGTCAACTGCCCCATCGTTTGTTCGCCAAAAGGCGTGCGGCTTTGCCATCCTAGCGAGGCCGTGCTGGATCTTCTGCAAAGCCTGCCTCCCGGCCCGATGGAAAAAGAGGATGGCTCGCCGCTGATTGATGCGGAGGGAAATCGAGTTGACTGATACTCCGAATCTCGAAGAACAACATTTCCGACCAATCGACGAAGAACGCCTATTGTCGCCAGAGCGGGCAACGCATGCTCCGCGCATTTTACTGCTTTATGGTTCTCTCAGAGAACGTTCTTTCAGCCGATTGATGACGGAGGAAGCAGCTCGCATCCTGACGCGGCTCGGAGCCGAAGCGCGGACCTATTCGCCTTCTGGCCTGCCGCTACCAGATGACGCGGAGTCAAATCATCCGAAGGTCCAGGAACTGCGTGATCTGATGGCTTGGTGCGAAGGCATGGTGTGGTGTTCACCTGAGAGGCACGGCGCGATGACAGGCATCATGAAAACACAGATTGACTGGATACCGCTGTCGCTTGGCGGCGTCAGGCCGACACAGGGTAAGACATTGGCTGTGATGCAGGTCAGTGGCGGGTCGCAGAGCTTCAACGCGGTGAACCAGCTTCGTATCCTTGGTCGCTGGATGCGATTGTTGACCATTCCTAACCAGTCTTCCACTCCCAAAGCATTTCTGGAGTTTGATGAGGCAGGGAGGATGAAGCCTTCACCCTTCTACGACCGGATGGTCGATGTCATGGAAGAGTTGACGAAGTTTACTTTGCTGACCCGAAATAACAAAGATTACCTGTTGGAACGTTATAGCGAGCGCAAGGAAAGTGCAGCTGAACTATCCCAGAGGGTAAACCAAAAGGCCATTTGATTGCAGCTCGACCGATCGAGCGCGAGTAAATAGTGCGTGTGGAATAGCAACCATCAGCACAATCTTCGACCTTGGGAATGACGTCTCCTGACGGCATTTCAGTCTGCCCAGATCTGGACCGGTTACGGAATGTCTGCATTTAACCTTGCAACCCCGACACAGCAGCCGTCGTAACTCATATTTCAGGAACTTCTGCTTCAGCCCCGATTGCGGATGATCCAAGTCCAAACTTGATCACCGCAGAGCTGTCGTTAACAGAATGGCGCTCGAGTCGGTACTGGCTGTGTACATGCAAAGTCCAGATCGCTTGCTGGTCGCCGCTGTCTTGCCGCTTCGCCAATCAGCATCAGGGCGGGGCCATCTCCCAAGGCAGATTTCGCTGAAAGTGCCAACAGATCAAGGCGGGTGCTGAATTGACGCTCTTCGGGAAGGCTGGCGTTTTCTATCAGAAGCACGGGGGTGTCTGCGGGCAAGCCAGCCGCAACAAGCTGGCGTGAAATGGTCGCTGCTGCGCCTTTGCCCATATAGATTGCTAGCGTTGCCTTGGGATCCGCCAGCGCCTGCCAATCGAGATCAAGCTCGTCGCCCGCTTTTGCGTGGGCGGTTACAAATATCAGCTTGCGGGCGAGACCGCGCAAGGTCAGCGATATTCCGGCACTTGCAGCGGCGGCTGATGCGGCAGTTATGCCGGGGCAGATGTGACAGGCAATGCCATGTGTGGCGAGCGCATCCATTTCCTCTGCCGCACGACCAAAAATCCCTACATCGCCGCCTTTCAGGCGAACCACTCGTTCTCCCGCCAATGCAGCGTCAACCAGCATGTCGTTAATGCTGCGCTGGTCTTTGGAATGGCGGCCGGATCGCTTGCCAACAGGAACAAGTCTCGCGGAGAGCGGTGCAAGTTCCAGCACGCCTTTACCAACAAGGGCGTCATAAAAGATGACGCTGGCAGCGCGGATCAGTTTCTCGGCCTTGCGAGTCAAAAGATCCGGATCGCCGGGACCTGCGCCGACTAGCCATATGGTTCCGGGCGGGATGATAGCTTCGGTCATTCTGCGGCCTCCAATTTGATGTCCTGCGCCTCGATCAGCAATTTGGAAAGCGCAGGGCGGCAACTGCCGCAATTTGTCCCGGCATTCAATGCCGTGCCGATATCGTCCAGACTGGTGAGCGATTGCTCGCCAATGGCGCCGACAATCTGTTTAACGCCCACGTTGAAACAGACGCACAGGATTGCGCCCTTATCCGGTCCGGCGACTTTCGGGCGTGCTGCGAGCAAGGATGGAGCATCCGCCTGTTCCTCGCTGACCAATTGTGCCGCAATCCATTCCCGTGATGGAAGTTGACCGTCGCGCGTCACGAAAAGCGCGGCCGCCAGCCTGCCTTCGCCATCGCGCACGGCAACCCGGCGCATCCCGCGTTTCATGTCGATGGCTTCGAGATGTTCGCCGACAGGGAGCAGTCTGTCCACGTCCATATTGTCTGCGCCCGCCATTTCGGTAAGCCAACCGCCCGCTATCCTTGCACTCGTCCAATACAGAAGGGCTGGCAATGCCGGTCGCTTGCTGCTGACCAGAAAGGCTTGCCATTTCGCTCCGACTGCCTCGATATTGCACGGACTATTTTTATACGCGGGTTGGCCCGATACCGGGTCGACCGTTTGATCGGGCAACCGGTTGGCACGACCACCGCCGCTCATCTGATCGGTCCAGTGCATCGGGACGAACATCTCGCCTTTGCGTTGCGCCTCGGTAATCTGCACACGAAAGATGCTATTGCCCTGCGGCGTCATGATCCGCGCCAACGTACCATCACCAATAGCGCGCTCCCTCGCATCATCCGGGTGAATTTCGACCAGCGCTTCGCGACGATGTTGCGACAGCCGCGGACTGAGGCCTGTTCGGGTCATCGTGTGCCATTGATCCCGATAGCGGCCTGTATTGAGGCGGAGCGGAAATGCACGATCAACCGGCGCCGGAGCAGACGGAGCAACAACAACCAGCCTTGCCTTGCCATCGGCAGAGGTGAATTTCCCCTCCACAAAAGGTGATGCACCACCCCAGGCTTTCGGCACCCAGTCGTCATATTCGCGATCGCTGGTGCCGACCCATTCGGATATATCCAGCTTGCGCTGGCCGTCGTTGTGAAATCCGGTTTGGGCGGCATATTCGCGGAAAATATCTGCCGGTCCGCCGAACGCGAAGGCGTTGCCAAATCCCATGCGGCGGGCGACCTCCTGGACGATCCACCAATCGGCCTTTGCCTCGCCGGGGGGCGCGAACAACGAACGCTGACGGCTGACGACGCGCTCGCTGTTGGTGACGGTCCCGTTTTTCTCACCCCAGGCGAGCGCCGGCAGCTTCACATCGGCATAGGCAGCCGTGTCGGTTTCGGCGATAACATCGGACACCACGACAAAATCACAGCGATCCAATGCCTCGCGGACCAAGCCTGCATCCGGCATCGAGACGGCCGGGTTGGTTGCCATGACCCAGATCGCCTTGATCTTCCCTTCATGCACATCGCGGAACATGTCGACCGCTTTGCGCCCCGGTTTGCGGGCAATGGTCGGGCTTTTCCAAAAGGACTGCGCAGCGTCGCATTCTGCATCGGAGAAGCCCATGTGCACGGCCAGCATCGATGCCAGCCCGCCTACCTCCCGCCCGCCCATCGCATTGGGCTGGCCGGTTATCGAAAACGGTCCTGTTCCCGATTTACCAATCCTCCCCGTGGCCAGATGGAGATTGATAATGGCATTGCCTTTGTCGGTGCCGCCCGCCGACTGGTTCGCGCCCTGACTGAACAGGGTGACCATTTTGGGATGAGCGGCGACCAGGTCGGCAAGCTGATCGAATGGTTCGGGATCGATACCCGCGGAAGCCGGATCGCCGGTTAGCCCGTTCCAGAATCCGGTCGGTGTCGCCACATGATCGCGCAAATAATCTTCGTCCAGCAATCCCCTTGTCATCATCTCGGCGAGCAATGCGTTGAACAAGGCGACGTCCCCGTCGAGCGCGATGGGCAAATGGAGATCGGCACATTCGGCTGTTTCGGTGCGGCGCGGATCAATAACCACCAGCTTCGTCCCGCGTTCGCTGCGGGCCTTTTCGATGCGCTGCCAGATCACCGGATGACACCATGCGGTGTTCGAACCGACCAGCAGGACGAGGTCGGCATTTTCCAGATCATCATAGCTGCAAGGCACCACATCCTCGCCAAAGGCCCGCACATGGGCGGCAACCGCGCTGGCCATGCACAGGCGGCTGTTGGTGTCGATATTGGCGCTGCCGATAAAGCCTTTCATCAGCTTGTTGGCGACATAATAATCCTCGGTCAGCAACTGGCCGGAGACGTAGAATGCGACGCTGTCGGGGCCATGCTCGCGGACGGTATCGGCAAAACGATTGGCCACCAGATCGAGAGCCTTGTCCCACTCCGCTCGCTCGCCGGCAACTTCCGGATAGAGCAGGCGTCCTTCGAGACTGACCGTTTCCGCCAAATGCGTGCCCTTGGAACAAAGCCGTCCGAAATTCGCCGGATGGTCCTCGTCTCCCTTGATGATGATCTCGCGGTCGGCGGTGATTTCGGCTTTGATACCGCAACCAACGCCGCAATAGGGGCAAGTGGTGCAAATCTTTTTCACACAACCCCGGCCAGGGCAGAAGCACGTTCGATATAAATCCGGCCTGCGTCAATTTTGACCGGAATAACGGGCACGCAACCCTTGTCTTCGCCCAACGCCTCACCCGTCAGCAGGGAAATCCGCCAGTTATGCAGAGGGCAGGTGACGCTGGTGTCATGGACAATGCCCTGGCTCAGCGGCCCGGCCTTGTGCGGACATTTGTTCGCCAGAGCATGGATGCTCCCCGTAGCGGTGCGGAATATCGCTATCTCCTGCCCCCCTTGCACCGGCAGGGTCCGCGCTCCCAAAGCCGGCAGCTGCTCGACCGGGCCGATATCGATCCATCTTGCATCAGCCATCATGCAGGCTCCAGAACGGAAAAGGGCCGGATTTCGGCGATATGCTTGTGCAGATGACCTTCCGCACCGGCGACCCGTTCCGCCCAGGGATCCTTCTGATGCACCGACTGCGCGAACAGAAAACGTTCCTGCAATTCCTTGCGACCCGCCTCGTCCTCGACAATGCGGCCCTTGATATAATCCATACCGACCCTTTCGACCCACGGTGCCGTGCGATCGAGATAGCGCGCTTCCTCCCGGTAGAGCTGGATGAAGGCGGCCATATATTCGAGCGCCTGCTCTTCGGTTTCGACCTTGCAGAGGAAGTCGGTGCCGCGCAGATGGATCCCGCCATTACCGCCAACGCTCAGTTCATAGCCACTGTCGACACAGATGATTCCGAGATCCTTGATCGATGCCTCTGCACAATTGCGCGGACAGCCCGACACGGCGATCTTGAATTTATGCGGCATCCAGCTGCCCCAGGTCATCTGTTCGGCCTTGATCCCGAGACCGGTCGAGTCCTGCGTACCAAAGCGGCACCATTCGCTACCGACACAGGTTTTGACCGTGCGCAGCGCCTTGCCATAAGCATGGCCGGACACCATCCCGGCGGCGTTCAGGTCGGCCCAGATTGCCGGGAGATCCTCTTTCTTGATACCGAAAATATCCAGCCTTTGGCCGCCGGTGACCTTCACCAGCCGCGCTTCATATTTGTCGGCGGCATCGGCAATCGCGCGCAACTCGTTCGGGGTGGTAATCCCGCCCCACATTCTGGGGACAACCGAATAGGTACCGTCTTTCTGGATATTCGCGTGCATCCGCTCGTTGACGAACCGGCTTTGCGGGTCTTCTTCATGCTCCGTGGGCCAGGCGCACAGCAGATAATAGTTGAGCGCCGGACGACAGGAAGCGCAGCCGTCTGCCGTGGTCCAGTGCAGTTCCTGCATCACCTGAGGAATCGACTTCAGCTCTTTTTCGAGGATATTGCGCCGCACATCCTCATGCGTGAAACTGGTACATTTGCACATTGGCGTAACCTTGCGTTCGCCGTCATAATCGTCACCCAAAGAGAGGCTGAGCAAACTTTCCACCAGGCCTGTGCAGGATCCGCAACTGGCCGATGCCTTGCAACCGGCGCGAACACTGTCGAGGTCGCCGGCTCCGCCATCGATGCACGCGACAACCTGTCCCTTGGTTACGCCGTTGCAGCCGCAGATTTCTGCGTCTTGGGACAATGCTGCAACGGCGCTATCAGGGTCCAGCGTGGCCCCTCCTGAAGCAAAAGCCTGACCAAAAATAAGCGCTTCGCGGATATCGGATATGTCTTCTTGGCGTTTCAGAAGATCGAAATACCAACTGCCGTCTGCTGTGTCTCCGTATAGCACAGCTCCGATCAACCGGTCTCCCTTCACCACCACCCGCTTGTAAACCCCGCGGGACGCGTCGCGCATGACAATGTCTTCGGTGTCGGCGCCGCCAGAAAAATCGCCGGCAGAGAACAGGTTGATCCCGGACACTTTCAGTTTGGTCGCGGTAACGGAACCGACATATCCGGATGGAGTGCTGGTCATGAAATCCGCGAGAGCCCGGCACATTTCCCACAGAGGTGCGACCAGCCCGTAGCAGGCGCCGCGATGCTGCACGCATTCCCCGACCGCCACTATCGCCGGATCGCTGGTTACCATATTGTCGTCCACGACGATGCCGCGCTCGACTTCCAGTTCCGCCAGTTTGGCCAGACCTGTCGACGGCTTAATCCCGACCGCCATGACGACAAGATCGGCCTCGATTTCGGTCCCGTCCTTGAGCTTTACGCCAGTGACATGGCTGTCTCCCAATATTTCCGCAGTATCGGCCTGGGTAATGATCGTTTGCCCGCGCCGTTCCAGCTCGCTTCGCAGCAGAAAACCTGCCGCTTCATCCAGCTGTCGCTCCATCAGGGTCGGCATCAAATGCAAGACGGTGACCTTCATCCCGCGCAGGGAGAGACCGTGCGCCGCTTCCAACCCCAGAAGACCGCCGCCGATCACGACGGCATTGCCGCCGGTCTCTGCCGCTGTCAGCATTTTGTCGACGTCATCAAGATCGCGGAAGGTGATAACGCCCGGCAGCTTGTGTCCCGGCACCGGAATGATGAACGGATCGGACCCCGTGGCAATCAGCAGCCGATCATATGGCGTCACCCGGCCCGAGGCACTGACCACCTCTCTGGCTTCGCGTTTGATCGCTATGACAGCATCGCCGCTAACCAATTCTATGCCGTTATCATCATACCAGCTTTGATCATTGATAATGATGTCTTCGAAGCTCTTGTCGCCGGCCAGAACCGGAGACAGCATGATCCGGTCATAGTTGACCCGGGGTTCCGCTCCAAAGATGGTGATCGCATAGCGGTCCCCATCACGGGCGAGAATTTCCTCCACGGCACGACAACCGGCCATGCCATTGCCAATGACGACAAGGCGTTCACGGGCCTGCCCGGAAGCCTTTTCCTGCTGAACGTTAGTTATAACCGGTGCATTCATTTACAAATTCCAGTTGTTAAAAACTATATCCCAGCCGCAGCCAGAATTTCTCCGTATCGACGCCATAGCTGTCGGCGTTGTAGTTGGCGTATTTGAGACCGACGCTGAAGATGCTGACCTTGAAGTTGAGTGCTGCATCAAATTCCGTGCCGTATTTGATGCTGCCGACATCGCTGCGAAAATCATGATAGGCTGCGCTTGCGGTGATACCGCCGAGCAGATTGACCTTCTTGCTGATGCTGACATATTTGTCTTCCAGCCCCGCCGGCGGCGTGCTGAGGAAGACATCCGCCCAGCCGTTGAACTTGTGCAATGTGGCATGCGGGGTCTGGAACCGATTTCCTGCGCGATCGGCACCCAGGCTTTCGTAACCCAGCGTCAGGCCGAAGCCGGAAAAGGACGTGCCGACCGAACCGGCGATATAGTCGACCGAATAATTGGCGGGATTGGCTTTATAGTCTTTCTGCACAGCATAGCTGCCCGCGAGATTTAGCGTAAAACCTTCGGAAACCGGAAGCTTGGCTGTTGCACGCAGGCCGTAGGTGGCCGAAGAATTCAGCGAAACCGGCTGGCCGGCGTCAAAGTCGAGCAGATAGGCAAAGCCCTTCAGATTGACCGGCCCGGCTTTTACGCCTGCGCCCAAGAATATCAGGTCTCCATCAAAAGCTTCGCGCGTTCCGGCGTCCGCGCCAAATATCGTGCGCTGGGAAACGGCATAAGCGGCTTCCAGCGTCAGAGGTTTCAGCGCCGTGAGCGATGCACTGATGGCATCGAAAGTCTGTTCATTCTGCCGCCAGCCAACGCTGCCCACGAAACGCTGGTCATCAATGTTGATTCTCTGGCGCCCGACGGTGAGGCTGCCCTTGTCCTTCTTGGCGAATTTCAGCTGAATGCGGTTCAGTTCGATATTTTCCGGGTCGGCGACGACGGAAAATGGTTCGACGCCATTGCCTGCATTGGTGTCATTATAGTCATTTATAATGCCCAGCGTCGCTTCGCTCTCGACGAGAAATGAAAGCCCGATATCACTGGCCAGTTCCAAACCAGCGCGTGTCCGCAATGTCAAAGAGTCCGCGCTGGTTAACGGCTGGTCGACATGCTCGTATGCAAGCCGGGCGTCGAAAATCGGATCCAGGGTCAAACCTTCGGCAACCACCACCGGATCGCCGGTCTTCGCCAGGGCAAAGGAAGGTGTCGCCAGCGCGACTCCCGATAATAGTCCAATCGAAATGATATTTCTTTTTTTCATTTTCTTCCCTGTCAAAGATCATCTCTCGTGCCGGGCATCCTCTCGGTTCAGGCCGCTTCCTGCTGCGTGCTCTTGTTCGGATTTCCATGTTCATATTCGGCCAGAAACTGCAGGACTTCCTGCCGGTAAGCGTAAAATTTCGGATGTTCGAGCAGCGCCTTGCGATCACGTGGCCGTGGCAGATCGACATCGAGTATCTTGCCAATGGTAGCCTGAGGGCCATTCGTCATCATCACCACCCGGTCGGCGAGCAATATCGCCTCATCAACATCATGGGTGACCATGATGGCGGTGACTTTCGTTCGGTTCCAAACCTCGATCAAGACATCCTGGAGATCCCAGCGGGTGAGGCTGTCGAGCATGCCAAAGGGCTCGTCGAGCAACAGCAATTTGGGAGACAAAGCGAAAGCGCGCGCTATGCCAACCCGCTGGCGCATGCCGTTCGACATGTCGGCGGCGGTTTTGTCCATGGCATCGCCAAGACCAACGCGGTCCAGATAATATTCGATGATGTCCTTGCGTTCCGAACGCGTGCTGTGCGGATAGACCCGTTCCACGCCGAGGGCGACATTCTGTCTGGCGGTCAGCCATGGCATCAATGACGGAGCCTGGAATACGACGGCCTTGTCGGGCCCGGCAACATCAACTTCCCGTCCGTCCAATATGATCCCGCCATCGCTGATCTCGTTCAGTCCGGCAGCCATTGTGAGCACGGTTGACTTGCCGCAACCGGAGTGGCCAATCAGCGAAATAAACTCCCCCTTGTCCATCAGGATATTTACATCCTCGACCACCGTCAGCGGACCTTTGGGCGTTGGGTAGATTTTCTTGAGTTTGAAAAACTCGAGATAGCGCGTTTTGATCGGGCTTTGTGCTGCATCAAGATAGGCCTGCGGCAAATTCGTCTGCTCGCCTTCTTGCGCGCCTGAGAGGTCCAGGGGCGTGATATCCGGCAGATCCGCGGATTCGGACGCAACCGCTTTTTGATCACTGCTCAATATATCAAGATAGCCAACAATCTTATTGCGCAGGGTTTTATATGCCGCATCTTCATTCATTGCCTCGCGCTGGCGGGGACGCTCGATATCGACATCGAATATCTTGCCAATGGTGGCCGATGGGGCCGGGGTCAGGATCGCCACACTGTCGGCAAGCAGCAGCGCTTCATCCACATCGTTGGTTACCAGAACAATCGTCCGCTTTTCGTGTTTGCGGATGCGCTCGATCTCGTCCTGCAATTTTGCCCGGGTCAGCGCATCGAGCGCCGACAAAGGCTCGTCCATCAGCAGGATTTCGGGCTCCATCGCAAGGGCGCGCGCAACCGCGACGCGCTGCCGCATGCCTCCCGACAGCTGGGCCGGCTTGCGATCCATCGCGTGATCCAGACCGACCAGTTCGATTTTCTGACGCACCAGCGCCGCGCGCTCTTCCCTGGACTTGTCCTGATGAACCGCATCGACCGCCAGTGCGACATTGGCTTCAACGCTCAGCCAGGGGAACAACGAATAGCTCTGGAAGACCAAGCCACGATCCTTGCCCGGTCCTTCGCACGGCGCGCCCTTGACCAGCACTTCCCCGCTATCGGCTTCGGCCAGTCCGGCGATGCAATTTATCAATGTGGTCTTGCCGGCACCGGAAAAACCGAGAATGGCGATAAACTCTCCCTCGGCGACATCAAGGTTGATGTTGTCGAGAACATCAGTCCGGATTCCGGACCCGTCGACAAAGGACTTGCTGACGTTGTTCAGGGATAGGATGGGAAGGCTATGGGTCACAATATCCTCCTCAAACCGTACGATTGCGACTGGCGAAATTTTGCAGAAGCATCATGATCCGGTCGAGCAGGAAACCGATCAGGCCGATCACGATGACAGCGAACATGATGCGGGCGAGCGACTGGCTGGATCCGTTCTGGAATTCGTCCCAGACAAATTTGCCAAGTCCGGGGTTTTGCGCGAGCATTTCCGCGGCGATCAGAACCATCCAGCCCACGCCAAGCGACAGGCGCATGCCGGTAAAAATATAGGGGAGCGCAGAGGGCAGAACCAGACGAGTGAGTTTGGCAAACCAGCCAAGCCGAAGCACCTTGCCGACGTTGAGTAAGTCCTTGTCGATCGATGCGGCGCCGATCGCGGTGTTGATAAGCGTCGACCAGAGCGAACAAAGCATCACGACGATCGCAGAAATTACAAAGCTTTTTGGTAAGGTCGGATCCGGATCGGTCATCGTTGCCGAAATCACCATGGTAACAATCGGAAGCCAAGCCAGCGGACTGACTGGTTTCATGATCTGTACGATCGGGTTGATCGCGGCGTTGAATGTTTTGGACAGTCCGCAGATCAGGCCGAGCGGCACGGCGATTATCGTGGCCAGAGCGAAGCCCAGGGCCACCGTCGCCAGGGACGTCCAGATCTGGTCCAGAAAAGTGGGCGGACCACTAAATTCAAAATTCCGTGTTTCGCCACCATTGGCAACTGCAGCTGCATTTCTGGCGTCCTGAGCAGTATAAAATTCCGCTTTCTGTTCTTGGATAGCGGTCCATTCATCAAAAAGCGCTACGCCCTGAGCCGAAACTTCGACCGGTCCCGGCAGACTGCCGAGCGAAGTGTCTACCTGCGGCGCAAGAACCGCCCACAGAGCCAGAAAAGCCAGAATTCCAACGATCGGTGCGGCGAGGCTTTTCGTCCAGGCAACCAACATTTGAGGATCAAGGAAGCTCCGGTTCGGCGCATTGGAACTCGTAGCAACCCGTGTAGCGGGATCGGCATCGACAGCGCCATTGAGTTGCCTTGACTTCACCGTATCTTCAAGACCGGTATCGGGCTCTATTGGGTTCGCAGCGACGGTCGCCATGTCTTTGGTTCCTTTATTCATCAGAAGCTTAGTTGACGCCGGAATTGGTCACTTTCTGACCAGCCTTTAGACCGATGGGGAATTTCGCGAGATAGGCATTCGGAGCCCTGCCATCATAAATGATGCCATCGATAAAGCCCGATTGTTCATCCTTGAAGCCGTCCGACTCCGGAATACTGTCGGCGGGTATGACCCCTTCGTCCGCCAGTTTTTTCGCGGCGGTCAGATAGAGATCAGGCCGGTAGACCGCCTTTGCTGTATCGAAATACCATTGATCGGTCTGGTCTTCGGCAATCTGTCCCCAACGCCGCATCTGGGTGAGATACCAGATTGCATCCGAGTAAAAGGGATAGCCGGCATAATCGTTGAAGAAGATGTTGAAGTCTGGTGCCGGCCGTGTGTCGCCCGCCTGAAACGTGAACTCGCCTGTCATCGAGGCTCCGATGACAGCCTCGTCTGCTCCCACATAATTGGATCGCGCTAGAATTTTCACCGCTTCCACGCGATTCTTGCCGCCATCGACGTCCAACCATTGCTGTGCCTTGATAATCGCGCGGAGCATGGCGGCCGTAGTCGCGGGATATTTCTCGGCAAAATCCTTGCGCAGGCCGAGGACTTTTTCCGGGTTCTTTTTCCAGATTTCGTCATCGGTAATCACCGGAACACCGATTTTCTTTTGCACGGCCGCCTGATTCCAGGGTTCACCTACGCAATAGCCGTCAATCGTGCCGGCTTCCATCGTTGCCGGCATCTGCGGCGGTGGGGTAACCGAAAGCGCTGCTTCGGCACCAACCGTCCCGCCAACATCGCCAGGGGTGTAATATCCGGGGTCAACACCGCCCGCTGCCAGCCAGTAACGCAGCTCGTAATTGTGGGTGGAAACCGGAAAGACCATGCCCATCTTGAATTGCTTGCCCTGCGATTTGTAATTCGCAATCACCGGTTTTAGGACTGAAGCGCTGATCGGGTGTACGGGCTTTCCATCCGAATTTTTTTTAAGACCCGGCTCGATCTGGGCCCAGACCTTGTTCGACAGTGTGATCGCATTGCCGTTGAGGTCGAGCGAAAGCGGAGCGATGAGATCCGCCTTGGTCCCATAGCCGATTGTCGCGGCGAGCGGCTGCCCGGCCAGCATATGTGCGCCATCGAGTTGACCGCCGATGACACCATCGAGCAACACTTTCCAATTCGCCTGCGGTTCGAGGGTAACGTTCAAACCTTCTTCCGCGAAAAATCCCTTTTCCTTGGCAACGGCAAGCGGCGCCATATCGGTGAGCTTGATGAACCCAAGTTTCAAAACCGGTTTTTCGATCGCGCCATCCCGGGTGGCGGGCTTAACCGTCTCGCCGCTATTGGAAGAACTGTCGCCACCGCTTCCGCATGCAGACAAAGCCACTGCACAGGCAGCCATGAGAAGAAAATTGCGGCGGTTCGATTTCATTGCTCAATCCCTTTTTCTTTGCCGGGCAACGTCAGGGTGGAACGACAAAACACGCAAAAAAACCGCCTCAAGCGACAGTCGTTCAGACTGGCTTGGGCGGCGACATTGCCTATTCGATTGTAGATCGTTCTACCATGCGTTTGCCCGCCATTGGACAAACCGGTAAATATTGTGTCGGGAGTTTTCCCGTCCCGAATCAAATAACATTAGCGGGAAAGAAAAGGCAAGAAAAAATACTGCATCGCAACAAAGGTCAGGATTTAGGCAAGGAATCCAAATAGTTCTGTACCGCCATCGGATCAAAAACCCGACCATCGAAAAACGGATTTGCGCCTAGCGTCAATCGCCCCTGAGTCGAACCGACCGGCAGGCTGTCGCTCACGCTGCCTTCCAGTTTGGCATTGGCTCCGGGCATCGGTGTATCGAGTCCCTTCAACGCGGTACGATAAACATTGGGCTGAAAAACCTGTTCGGCGCGCAGTTGGTCATTCGCATTATAGGCAAGGTGATCCCAGCGCAACAATTGCGAATACAGCCACGCCGCCTGACTTTTCCAGGGGAAGTTTGCTGCTTCTCGATATTGGAACATGAAATCTGGCGCATCCAGAGGCGGAGCACCGGCCGTCAGCATGATCCGGTCCGATATTGCCCGATTGATCAGCCTCGCCGAGCCGTCGAGATACTCTTTCCGCGCCAGTATCGCGGCATTGGCATCCCAATTTACCGGATCGACAAAATGCTTGGCGGCAAAATGTAGCGCTCGAACCAAGCGTTCAAACTTGTCCCGATTATCATCTAGCTTATCAGCCGGCATCGCCAGTACCTTTTCGACACCGCGCCGCCAGATTTGTGCCGTGACCAGAACGATCCGACCTACGCCGCGCTCGACGGCAACGCTATTCCATGGCTCACCAACACATATTCCGTCTACCTCGTCATTCGCCAGCGCATCGGCAGCGAACGGTGGGGCAATGGTTACGATATCAACATCGGTGTCCGGCGCGATACCGCATTGTGCTAGCCAATAGCGCAACTTGTAATTGTGACCGGAATAGCGGTGAACAACACCAAATCGAACGCGACTTCCACTCCGTGCACGTTCGGCGATTTCGGCCTTCAATTTTTCTCCGACGGCGACCGGATCACCGAGCCTTCCGACAGGGGCCACTTTGTCCGCCAGGATGTGGGACATGGTAATGGCGTTGCCGTTCAACCCCAGGACAAACGGGACGGACAGGGGCTTGGCCGGTCGCCCGCGACCGAGCGTCGTGGCGATCGCAAGCGGTGCGAGCAAATGCGCAGCGTCGGTATGACCATATAGCAGCCTGTCCAATACAGATGCCCAGCTCACGTCCCGAATGAAGTTTAGATGCAGCCCCTGTTCTTCGGCAAAGCCGTGTTCTTGGGCCAGGATTGGCAAAGCCGCGTCGACCAGCGGCAAAAAACCGATATTGATTTGATCGATGCTCACAACCCGCCTCCCAATAGTTTCTCAGCCGTGACGATGGCCTCTGCGATCTCCGCCATGCGTTTATTGCTGTTCATGGCGTGATCGCGCAGCAGCTTGTGGGCTTCCGGTTCGCTCATTTTCCGTTTCCCGATCAATATTTTCTTGGCACTGTCAATTATCGTGCGATCAGACAGCGCATCACGCGCTTCTTTCAGCTCCGCTTGCAAGCGGGAAAAGGCCTGAAACCGTCTTACGGCCAAATCGAGAATGGGCTTCATTCGGCGCTGCGAAAGCCCATCAACAATATAGGCAGAAACCCCAGCATCAATGGCTGCCGCAATCGTATCTTCATCGGATTGCTCGACAAACATGGCAATCGGGCGGGAAACCGCACGGCTAACGGCAAAATATTCTTCCAGCATATCGCGGGAGGGATTGCCAAGGTCGATCAGGATGACCTCGGGGTCTATCGTTTCAATAGCCCGCGCCATTCCCGAACGCTCCGAAATCACAAAAACATCGCGCTCACCCACTTCGGCGAGCCCGTCTTCAATTATAGCCGCGCGAACGGGGTTTTCATCGATAACAGCGATACGCAATTGCGACTCCGTTTGCGGAAGTGACTGTGGGCAGTCTAACGCCTTTTTGTTCGCAGGTGCAATATGAAGGATCAATCTATCATTGAGCCACCAATCGCAGCGGCCGCTTTTCCTCTTTGCTGCAAAAACCGGACAAACCGCCTCTTACCAAGTCGTCACCATCTGAATGTCGGTAAATTCTGCGCCCTAAAGGGCGGCTTGCAGAATCTGTCATTGACCGTGGCAATGACGAGAATTGGGGCGCAAAACAGACAAGATCATTGCCCGATGGGAACGACGGCATTAACGTCCCATCTCATAAGTTCGACTGGCCGCAAGTCGGGCGAACAAAGCAATTCACCCTTTGACTTCCCCCCAGTCGGGCCAATTCACTTTGCCGGGCGTGCGCACCCCGCTCCATATCTTCTGCTGTTCCTGAATAGTAAGCCGTCCCGGACGCAAGAAATTGGATCCCGCGGAAGCCGACAATATCACCGACCGAAGCGGTGACCTCATGCATGTGACGCCAGTCCATGCATATGAAATGGACTGTTCCGCTGCGTGATACTGTAGCGCAAGCACCCAAAGTTTCAGCAAGGAACATCCTGAACTCGGCTTCGTTCATTTCACCAGGTGCAACGTCGATCTCGCCAGAACTGAAGCCCGTCAGGCCCAGGTCAATGTCTACTTCTGGCAGGAAACGATCGGTCAAATCGGCCTGTTCTGGGACCAAAATGACTAATTTTCCCTGTTGGTTCCCCGATAACAGGGGAATTCACGATGAGACCCGTATGCGACTGTATGCGTCGCGCACCATTATAGTCCAGGCTATCCTCATTTTTATTTGTTCATTCATCGGCCTGAGCGGCCAAAGCGAGCTCCGGACTTGGCTTCGCGCGATCTCGGACTTATCGATCTGCGAACTGACGATGATATGGCAGCTATTGATGGTAAGGCAGTTTGACGATCATTCGCGGCTAAGTCGTTCGGCGGGATCCATGTCATCAATCGGCGGTGTGTCGTACAGTTTCTTGCGGAAGATGGATCGGAGCAACCACGGCTCGAGAATCCGCCCTACCAGATAAAGCGTAGCGAAAATTGCCGCGAGGATATAAGCCGTCTTGGGCGAGTATTTTTCATATTTGTCTTTTTCTTTGTCTTTCTCGTCGGGCTTTTCGGGTGCCGGTGCCCCCATGGCTACGTCCAGCCAGTGCAACTTCACATCCTTGTCCGCTTCGTCATCCTTTTTCGATTCATCGTCGGCTTTTCCGGCCTGTTCCGCCGCTTCGGCTTTGGATTTTTCATACTCGCCAATCGCAACATTAACCTGGCCCAGGGCCACAAAGAGTAACGGCGCGAGAAAGCAGGCCAGCAGGGCCGGGCTGGTGACATTATAGGCAAGGACCGAACGTCCTTCCCGCTCGCCCACCGTCAGCGTGCCACGGGTAAAGGTCGCCAGCCTGTCCTGGGCGGCAGGATTATGCTTCCTGAATGTCAGCGTATCGCCGTCTATCTCGTAGCTTGTACCATTGGTCTGGAACAGCGGATCAAGCCTGTCGAATGCCGTTGCTGGCGACATTGGCGTTTCAAGGGGCAACAAGCCCTTCACACGCCAGATCCGGTCAATGAAAGGCAATTTCACTTACAATTCCTCTGGAATTTTTCAGGAGACGGAATGCCCACCGCATAGCGATGCTCATTTGCAAAGATGACCCATTCTGAAAGAAAGTCGTTTCAGGCAGGGGCAAAATGGCCAACTATTCGGCCGGTATCGCGGTCGGTGGCTCCCGGCGATCCTTGATCC
This sequence comes from Sphingorhabdus sp. 109, assembly GCF_902506555.1. Lineage (GTDB taxonomy): Bacteria > Pseudomonadota > Alphaproteobacteria > Sphingomonadales > Sphingomonadaceae > Parasphingorhabdus. Next base: position 2,436,264 of record NZ_LR732707.1, read on the forward strand.
GGGACTTGATCGACTTATAGCCTTCCGTAAACGGGAAGGTCATCGTTTCGTTGATCGGCATGCGGCGCCCGCCTTCCATCCCGAGCAATTCCGCCTCGCCGTCAACACAGGTTCCGAAAAGACGGTCGAATATGATCCAGCTGGCCCCATAATTGCTGCGCGTCGCTTCATAATCTTGCGAGTGGTGCACACTGTGGTGCTCGGTGGTGTTGAACAGGAACCGCCACCAGCGGGGACTATTGAAACGAACGTTGATGTGCTGGTAAACGCCAACCGTGAGGCCGATCGCGCCGGCGAGCAGAAAGGCCCGCGGGATGAAATCGAAGAAGCCGCCGATGCCCAGCCCGATCAGGAACAGTTCGATCGGATTGCCAACAGCCCCCTTGTTGATGTTCAACTGGGTGATGTAGTGATGCGGCGCGTGGGTCAGCCAGAGCGGATACCAGTTGTGCATTCCGCGGTGCATCCAATATTGGCCGAATTCAAAAATCAGCGAGATCAAAAGCGCCTGGACCAGTAGCGGCAATCCGGTGAACCAAGCAAATTTGTCCCAGTCAAAAGAACTCTGGATGGCTTCGATCATCACACCGTCGCCGATATAATTGTCAACCATGCGAAGAAGCGTGTAACCGAGACCGACATAGAACAGATCGGTAGCAAATTCCTTCCAGGTGAGCCGCCAGCTGTCATAACGCGGATTGACCCATTCGAGCCCCAGCAGGAACAGCTTGAAAGCGATCCCGATCATGATGGCCGTGGATGCTACAGCAATGGAATTGGGCGCATAATACCAGAAGGCGAGCACGGCAAAGAGCACGGTCGGCTGGAAATATGTGAAGAAGATCTGTTTCGCCGGACCGCCTTCAACCCTGCCGATATTTTCCCATCCGACGGTGACTGGCGCGTCAGCTCCGATGATCCTTTTTCCTACCCGAACTCCGTTCATAGCGAGACCTCCTTGGTGAGGCCCCAAGGCCCCAGAATCGCTGCCTACCCGCCGTGCAACCGGCCCGGTAATGCAGTTTCTCTCCTGTGAACGATTCTTATTTTTTGATATAACGGCTATCGTATTGATATTATCAAATACGTCAAGCGTAATATTTTCGTGCGTCGCCGTAGCTCAATTTACCTCCGCTGAACGCGTAATAGACATGCTATTTCGCCGCAATAAAGGCTCGCCAACCGCCAAATTCGGTAACATCCTGTGCGCCTGTCGTTGCGCGAGACTCAGCGACAAAACCCTTGACGCTGCTGCCGTCGGCCAGAGTGACGGTTCCGATTGCAAGCGGGGCCGGAACTTCTGCTACAAAGCTGCCAAAGGCTGCGACGTCGAGTTCATAAACCTCCACTTTGATGGCAGCTCCATCCTCGCTGTGCACCAGCGCGGGTTTGGGCGGCACGCTGTCGGCGATCGCGTAAAGACGGTAGGTGGGAGCCGTTTCGAAAGCACCGACGAACGCGGCATCGCGTGAGGTCAGCTGCCAGTGTAGCGGCATGTCTTTCAAATGGGCTCCGACGACGGCCAGTTTTACGCTTTCCATTTTTCCCTCCAGATCGAGTGCGGGCGGAGCAGGAAAATCTGCTGCCGCGAAATAGGTTTCCGCTGCATCGAGCAGGGCATGATCACTATCGGCGGGTCCGATCAAGGTGATACCGAAACCGGTCCCGTTCGGACGGGTGCCAGCGGGCACAGCGACAGCCGCCATGTCGAGAAGATTCACGAAATTGGTGTAGGCGCCCAGATTGCTGTTCAACGCTATTGGCGCCACCAATAGCTCCGCGACGCGATAGGTCGTGCCGGTGGTGGGAAAGGCCAGCATGTCGACCTCGTTCCACAGTCCGTCCGCCTGGCGTTTGAGTTCGGCAAGCCGGTATATCCCCTTGAATACATCCACTGCATTCTTGCTCAAGCCGGCCTCGGTGATCTGGCGGACCGTTTGGTGGATCGCATCCGGATTGCTGGCCAACAGATCGTGCATGGCTGCTGTTCGTTCGGCAACCCATGGCCCATTATACAGAAGACTGGCCGCTTCGTTGAGAGGCGATATGTCGAGTTCGACGATCTCAGCATCGCTTCCCAAACGGGCGATCGCCTGATCGTAAAGATATTCGGACTGGCTGTCACCGAACCAGACGCGCTGGTCGCGGCGGGGCACGCCGATCCGCCGGGGTTGCATCGTGCAATCGACCAGCGGCTTCGAATAGGGGTCCTCCGCGTCAAAGCCGGCGAGTACATCGTCTACCAGCCGTGCATCAGACAAATTGTCGGTAAACACCGTGATACAGTCGATCGTCCGGCAGGCTGGCACGAGACCTTTTGTACTCCAGCGTCCCTTGGTCGGTTTGAGACCGACAAGATGGTTGAACGCTGCGGGCACCCGGCCCGAACCGGCGGTATCGGTGCCCAGTGCGAAGGCAACAAGGCCCGCAGCAACCGCCACTGCCGACCCCGAGCTCGACCCCCCGCTGACATAAGCAAGATTATAGGCATTGCGGGGGATGCCATAAGGACTGCGCGTGCCGACCAGACCGGTGGCGAATTGATCGAGATTGGTTTTCCCGACGCATATGGCTCCCGCCTCGAGCAGCTTTGCGGCCACGGTTGCAGAAGCAGCGGGGGAATAGGCGTAGGCTGGACAGCCAGCCGTGGTTGCAAAACCGGCGACATCGATATTGTCCTTTACCGCAAAGGGCACGCCGGCCAGCGGCAGCTTTTCCCCTGCCGCGATGCGACCATCAACTGCGCGAGCTGCGACAAGCATATCGTCGGACGCAGCGCGACTGATCCATATTTGCGGCTGAACCGCATCATAGGCATCAAGACGGGCGAGCGTTTCCTGCGCTACGGCGAGCGCGCTAGTTTTTCCGCCATTTACGGCCGCCGCGATCGCCGCAGGGCTTTGCCGGTCGAGCTTCGTCATTAGTGCTTCCTCAACGCCAGCATCGGCGCGCCTGGTTCGAGCGACTGGCGCTCGTTGATATAGAGAGCTACAATTGTGCCATTATCCGGGCTTTCGAGCGGGCTTTCCATTTTCATCGCTTCGATAACGGCGATAACATCGCCGGCCTTTACCGTGTCGCCTTCCGCAACCATCAGCTTCCACACGCTTCCGCCAAAGGGCGCCTCGATCAGGTCGGTGCCTTCTGGCAGTTCAATTGCCGGATCAGCGGCGGCCCCAAGAGCGGGGTCTTCTGTCAGTTGTGTCACGCGATCAAATTCGCCATCCTGCTGCCATTGAGCGCGTTCCGCCTCGAAAGCGGACTGACGCGTTGCCTCAAAAGCTTTAATCGACTCCGCATTGTCAGCCAGAAAGGCGCGATGGTCAGCGAGACGAAACTCCGATTCCTCGACCCGGATTGACCGGCGCCCATTGGGGAAATCCCTTCTCCATTCAACCAGTTCCTCAGGGCTAACACTGAAAAAGCGGATCTGGTCGAAGAAGCGCAGCAACCACGGCTTGCCATCAACGAAAGCATCGGTTTGCCGATAGGTATTCCACACCTGAATAGTACGGCCAAAAAGCTGATAGCCTCCGGGCCCTTCCATACCGTATATGCACATATAGGCACCGCCGATTCCGACCACATTGGGCGGTGTCCATGTGCGGGCCGGATTATATTTGGTGGTTACCAGCCGGTGCCGGGGATCGACCGGTGTTGCCACCGGCGCGCCAAGATAGACGTCGCCCAGCCCCATCACGAGATAGCTGGCATCAAAAATGATATCCTCGACAGCATCCGCATCGGGCTGGCCATTGATCCGCCGGATGAACTCGATATTGTCCGGGCACCACGGCGCGTCGTTACGGACTGCGGCCATATATTTCTCGATCGTTTCCAGTGTGGCCGGGTCCCGCCAGCTGAGCGGCAGATGCACGATCCGCGAAGGAACCGTGAAATCCTCGAGATCGCCCAGTTGATTGTCGGCTTCCATAAGGGCAGCCAGCGCGCCCGTCTGATCAAGAATATTGTCATCGAAATGGAGTTGCAGGGAACGGATGCCGGGGACGATATCGATCACGCCTGGCAAGGCTTTTTCCTCGAGCAGCGTCATCAGAGCATGAACGCGGATACGCAATTCAATGTCGAGGACGATCTCTCCATATTCGACCAGTATATTGCGGTCACCCTGTTGCCGGTACACCGTCCGGGGGCGTAGTCCCTGAGCCTCTGTGTCAGCGAGGATCGTTGAAAGATCAGCGATCTCGCGCTGCGGGCCGGGGCGTAAGGGATTTGCCGCAAGCTCCATCGGAGCACGGTCGGCAGCCCTGGCATCATTAAGCGTGACCGGCACAAACCGCAGGCGGTCTCCGGGCGCAAGCTGCCCGATTTTCCAGCGATCAGCGGCGATCACCACGAACGGACAGACGAATCCGCCGAGCGATGGGCCATCGGGGCCAAGAATGATCGGCATATCGCCGGTAAAATCGACGGCACCGATCGCGTAAGGATTGTCGTGGATATTGGAGGGGTGCAAGCCCGCCTCCCCGCCATCGGCCCTTGCCCATTGCGGCTTTGGTCCAACCAGACGCACGCCGGTGCGGTTGCTGTTATAGTGGACGCGCCAATCGGCATCGAGGGTCGCACGGATATCGTCCTCGGTGAAAAAATCGGGCGCGCCGTGGGGACCGTATAAAACGCGCAAAGTCCAGTGATTCCCGAAATCCGAAACGTCGGAAACCGGAGCGGGTGCGCTGACCTCGGCTTCTGCCAGATGCAACATATCGCCTGCCACCAGCTTTCGAGCGGCATGGCCACCGAATTGGCCCAGTTCGAAGGTGCTGCGGCTGCCGAGATAGGCGGGAATGTCGAGGCCACCCGCGATCAAAATGTAACCGCGCATGCCGCCGCCACTCACCCGGCCGAGCGCGAGCGTCTGGCCAGCAGTAATGTCGAACGGAACGCCCCGTTCAACAGGCTCATCGTCGAGCCGGGCACCGAAATCGGCTCCGGTGATGCAAATGCGCGCGGGTGCGTTGAAATAGAGGGTTGGACCGGTAAACGTAATCTCCAGCCCGGCTGTGCCTTCCGGATTGCCAAGCCGCTGGTTGCCGATACGGAAGGAATGATCATCCATCGGCCCCGAGGGCGGCACTCCGACTGACCAGAGACCGATGCGGCCCGGCCAGTCCTGAACCGTGGTTGCGGTGCCACCGGAAACCACCCGGATGCTGCGCGGATTATAGACGATCGTATCCAGCAATCTCGTCGCAACCTGTCCGGACATGAAACGATCATCGCGGACGACGGCGCGCAGCCAGCGAAGGTTGGACTCAAGACCGTCCACCCGGCTTTCGTCGAGCGCGGCCTGCATTGCGGCAATGGCTTCCTCTCTTGTATCGGCGTGAACAATAAGTTTTGCGATCATCGGATCATACCAGGCGCTGATCGCGCTGCCGGCCGTACACCATGTTTCGGCACGAAGAGATTCAGGAAAATCGATGGCGGTGATGGTGCCGCTGGTCGGCCGATAATCCAGTGCAGGATCTTCGGCATATAGACGGACTTGTATAGAATGGCCCGTTGCCACCGGTGGCTCGCGATCCAGAAATGAAAAGTCTCCTGCCGCCCCGCGGATCATCCACTCGACAAGATCAATGCCCATCACCTCTTCGGTGACGCCGTGTTCGACCTGTAGCCGAGTATTCATTTCCAGGAAGAAGAATTCCTGGCGATCGGCATCAAAGAGGAACTCGACCGTACCGGCGGAGAGATAGCGCGCGGCCGCACCTAGGCGCACCGCTGCGGCGATGAGTTCGCGGCGCACCTCATCGTCAAGATCCGGTGCCGGCGACTCTTCGACAACCTTCTGGTTCCGCCTTTGCAACGAACAGTCCCGTTCGCCGAGCGGCATCACCCGCCCGGTGCCGTCGCCAAATATCTGCACCTCAATATGCCGGGCGCGGGCGATATAGCGCTCCAGAAACACGCCGGCGTCGCCGAAATTGCCGGCACCCAGACGAGCGACGCTGTCCCAGTTCTTGCGTACGGCCGACTCATCCTCGCAAATCTGCATGCCGATGCCGCCGCCGCCCGCCGTGGCTTTCAGAATGACCGGATAGCCAATTTCGTTGGCTGCGCGTGCGGCGTCATCCTCGTTGTCGAGAAGCCCGGTGCCGGGCGCAAGCGGCAAGCCATGCTCTTCCGCCAGCGCACGGGCGCTGTGCTTCAGACCGAAGGTTCGCATATCGTCCGGCGTGGGGCCGATAAAGACAATATCGGCAGCGGCACATGCTTCTGCAAATTCGGCATTCTCGGCCAAGAAGCCGTAGCCGGGATGAATGAAGCGCGCGCCGGTTTCCCGCGCGGCCTCGATGATCGCGGCAATATCGAGATAGCTCTCGGTGGCCGGCGCTGGCCCTATGCATATAGCCATATCCGCCTGCGATACATGCAGGGAGTCGGCATCGGCGTCGGAATAGACCGCAACCGATCGCAAGCCCATGCGACGTATCGTTCGAATAATTCTGGTAGCAATTGCTCCGCGGTTGGCAATAAGAACCGTATCAACGCTCATGCGGTAACGATCATTCGCACCGGAGTGGGATTGAACCCGTTGCAAGGATTGTTGATCTGCGGGCAGTTCGACACAACCACGATCAGGTCCATTTCAGCGCGCAGGTCAACGGTCAGCCCCGGGGCGGAAATACCATCGACAATGCCCAGCGTCCCGTCTTCTTCTACCGGCACGTTCATGAAAAAGTTGATATTAGAAACGATATCACGCTTGCCGCGCCCTTCGGTCAGATTGGCCTCGAGGAAATTCTCGACACAGGCATGCTGACTCTTGGTGTGATGCCCGTAACGCAGCGTGTTGGACTCGCAGGAACAGGCGCCGCCGATGGTGTCGTGATACTCCACCGACGTCGCCAGGATAGTCATCATCGGGCGCCCCTCGTTCGACCGCAGGACAGTACCAGCGCGAAGGAACAGATTGCCCTGCGCTGCGACGGTATCCTGTGCGCTATAGCGTTCGGAATCATCGGCAGCTGAATAGAGCAGAAAATCAACCGCCTGATTTCCTTCCGTGTCGACGATATGGAGGGTTTGACCGGCGGCGAGATGATGGAGCCAGGGGGCCCTGGCAGGCACGATTTCATCATGAACAACGGCACCGTCAAATTCGGGCATTTCTGGGGGAGTTGTCATTTTGGAGATATTATCCCTTCCTAGCGACGGAAATAATCTTCGACATTCTGAAAGGCCCGCAAGCCCTCCGGCGTGGCATTGCGAATATCGTCATCGTCCGGCGTCACCGCCCCGCGCCAAGCCGAAACACGCAGCGGGGTCACTGTCCATTTCTCGCGCGGGTCGAGAATATGGGGACAATTGGCGATAACGACAATCACATCCATTTCGGCGCGCAGAACCAGTTCCCGTCCTGCATCAAAAGGACCGACAATTGGAGTGATGGTCCCGTCCGCCTCGATCTCCGTTCCTTTGAAAAAATTGACGCAGGGGTGAACATCGGGTCTTTGCAAACCATATTTGGCCGAGCCCAGCAAAAGACGGTCGCGGCCGTTGGGAACGGCACTGCTATTATGGCCTTCACCATATTTGGCAGTGTTCGTCGCAGCGTTGGATGTCCCGCAGAATGCATCATGCGTACCCGCATCATCCTGCAAGATGCTCATCATAACCCGGCCCATGTCGGACAACAGCAACTTGCCGGCGCCGAGATAGGCATTCCACTGCACCTTTACCGTGTCCGCGACATTGAGCCGCTCGGTCGGCATTTCAGCGTTGAAGATCAACACCGAGGCACAGGCGTCGCCTTCAAGGTCTATGAGGCGCAGGCGCGAACCTCGTGCCAGCTTGCGGGTGGCATAGCCGCCAGCGGCGACTGTCTCTTCCCACAGCAAATCGTCAGCGGCCACACCGGCGGGCAGATCGGCGGCGACCGGAGGCAGGACAGGCATGGCATCGACCTTCGTACCAGCCATCGCACGTGCATGATCGCGTGCCGCCATGGGATCCGCCAATGGCTTGGTCATGCCGCGGCGCTCCTGCTTTTCCCTTTCTTGTCGGTCACCTCGTCCTGTTCATGCAGCTGCGGCAGCAAGGCGGTGGTGGTGACGAGCCGCAGCTGATGTACACCACGAATGCGCCGCAAGGCATCGCACAGCCCCTCCAGCCGCACCGCTGGCCCCTGTACCAGCAACACTTCCAGAGACTGGTCGTCTTCGAGGAAGACATGTTGCGAGGAGATGACTTCTTTCAGATAATGCAGCTGGGTGGTGGCGAGCTGTTGACGCACACCCGCGTGATCTCCGCGATAAACCAGCGTGATGGTCCCTGCGAGCATTTCTTCGGGCCGGGTCAGCGCTTCATGCTCTGCCAGCGCATGACGGATCAGCTCTGACATCAGCTGGGACCGCGACGGCAATCCGCGCTCCTCGACCATATTGTCGAGGTGAAGCAACAGGTCTGCAGGTAGGCTCATGCTGAGCCGGGCTAATTTGGTGGGTTCGGATATCATGTCCTTGCTCCTCTCAATTATTATTAGTCTTGTCAACAGTAATACTGGCCATAATTTCGACACTGCAATCGCTCTTCACGCCAAGGTCGATATCTTCCGGCAGAACGTTCTTTTTCTCGATCGGAATATCGTATGCCACTGAGGCACCATAGCGGTGCGGGGCGTGTGGATCGTGGCGCAATTTGTCCAGCGCCAACACCCTGGTCCCCAGCGTGAAAGCTTCGCGGATATCATGGGTAACCATGATTATAGTCAGCGAATATTCCCTCCACAACCGCGTTATCAGCGCGTGCATATCCGACCGGATTCCGGGATCAAGTGCGCCAAAGGGTTCGTCAAGCAACAGAATACGGGGTCGTTTTATGAGCGCCTGTGCGATCGCCAGCCGCTGTTGCATGCCACCTGACATCTGCGCCGGAAAAAGGTGTAGACTATCGCTCAAACCGACCGCTGCCAGCATCTCTTCCGCTTCCGCAACCGCAGCTTTCCGTTGCGCCCCGAAGAGCCGCGCCGCAAGTGGCGCCTGCACACATTCAAGGCCGAACAACACATTGCCGAGGACCGTCAGATGAGGAAATACCGAGTAGCGCTGGAACACGACTCCCCGGTCTGGTCCGCATTCGGAATTCAGCGGTTTACCGTCAAGCAGGATGGTCCCGGTGGTGGGCGCTTCCTGCCCAAGAACGACCCGGAGCAGGCTGCTCTTGCCGGCCCCCGAAGGCCCGATTATCGAGACAAAAGAACCTTCCTCAATCTCGAGATTGATGCGCTCCAGAACCACCTTGTCGCCATATTCGACCCACAGGTTTTGCAAACTCAGTGCGGCGCTCAATGGCTTGCTCCATGCGCCCAGGGAAAAAGACTGCGACTGGAGCGGGCGAGCAGAAAGTCAATTGCTACAGCGATCAAAGCGATCCAGGCAACATAAGGCAGAATGACATCCATTGCGAGATAGCGGCGGACGAGGAAAATCCGGTATCCGAGGCCGATATCCGACGCGATTGCCTCTGCAGAGATCAGGAACACCCAGGCCGGTCCGAGCGACAATCGCACCGCCTGGATCAACCTTGGCATAGCCTGCGGCAGAGCGACCCGCAAAATCAGTTGCCAGGTGCTTGCCCCCAGAGTCTGGGCCTTGATGATCTGCTCCCGTGGCAAACTTCCGATATGGGCAGCAATGTCACGGATCATGAAGGGCGCGACGCCGATGACGATCAGCGCCACCTTGGCCGCCTCCCCGAGACCGAAGGCGATGAACAAAATAGGCAGCAATGCAATGGGCGGGATCACTGCTATCCCTGTCACCAGCATGCCGAATGTGGCCCGCACTGGCGGTAATATACCGAGCAATAATCCGACCAGTAGCGCCGACAGGGTCGATATACCCAGCCCTAGTCCGAGCCGCTGCAGGCTGGCGAACGTGTCGGCCCAGAAGAGAAGCCGGCCGGTGAGCTGATCGGGTTCAAACAGCAGCCCCCACATGGCCTGAACCATAGCGCCGGGTAGCGGAAGCAGCTTGTCGCTGGGATTGATCGAGTGACGCTCGGCAGCTGCCAAGAGATAGATTATTACCAGTATCAGGATCGGAATGGAGCCCAAGAGCAGATTATTGCCCCGACTAATGCGACGATTTACCCAGCGCATATTGCTCCTATCCCGATCTTGCCGTTTCCTTGTATCAGCAGACTACAGCGCCCCATCGACGGCCATTTGCATATATGTCTCGTCGAAGCGCAAGGTAATATTGTTCGAATCCCCGAGCGTTTTGCCTCCCGGGAAAGCCATGCCCACAACATCCGCCGACTTTGCGCCTTGACCAAATAGCCCCTGCGAGAAGCTGAAGTCGCGCACCCGGGTCATTGTTTCGATCAAAGCCTCGTCCGACGTGGCCGCAACAGCAGATTGAGGATCCGCATAGAGAAAGGTGGTTGCAAGCTGATCATCGAACATTTCGGGCGTCGTTCCCGCGAGCTCGGCCATTGCCGCCCGCGCCGCCTTGCCTTCGTCATCCTGCTTCTGCATCAATGCGGTCGTCTCGTACCAAATTCCGGAAAGCGCCTTGCCGAGATTGGGATTCGCCTTCAGCGTTGCGGTATCGACAACCAGGAGGTCGAGAATTTCGCCTGGAATATTGGCAGAACTGAACACCATTTTTGCACCCGGCGCCTGCTTCATCGTCGACAGCTGAGGGTTCCAGGCCACCGCGGCAGTCACGTCCTGCGACAGGAAGGCGCCGGCTATGTCCGCGTCCGAAGTATTGACCGTGCTGACGTCGGTCATCGACAGGCCGACCGCATCCAGCGCGCGTGCCAGCAGATAATGTGAAACCGAAAGTTCCACGAGATTGATTTTCTGTCCCTTGATCGCGTGAAGATCGCCGGTACCTTTCAAAAGCACGCCGTCATTGCCGTTCGAATAGTCGCCTACGATGATTGCGCTGGTGTCCTTGCCGCCTGCAGCGGGGATGGTGAGCGCGTCCATATTGGCGACGGTGACGCCGTCAAGTTGACCAGCGGTATACTGGTTCACGGATTCCACATAATCATTAACCTGAACGATATTGATCTTGATGCCGTATTTGTCTTCCCATTTCTTAACGATGCCGGCCTGTTCGGCATATGGCCAAGGCATCCAGCCGGCGTAGATAGACCAGCCGATATTGAATTCAGTGCGTGGCGCTGCCGTTTCCTCGGCCGTTGGCGAACACGATGTTATAATGAATGCACATGCCAGCATTGCCAATGCCCCCGCGCGACGTATCCCTTTGATCATGATTCGATTTCCTTTCGCAGTTGCAGCATTGCGCTAAAACGACTCGTTGTCCATCTAAATTTATTACCATTGATATATTTAGTAATATCCGTATGTTTCCCAGATACACATGCCGAATCAACCGGAAAACGGGAAAAAGGCTGTGCCTCGGGGGAGTATGCATCGAAAGCAGCCGGTTAACGCCGCGCTGGAACCTTGGTCAGGAGTATTCGATGCCGCAAACGTCCGCACCAGCCCTTAATCCCACCGCCTCCGGCAATGGCAATGCCGCGTTGGGGTATAATCCGCCCGGGGTCCGCAATACTGATTCAGCGGTGCCGCTACATCCCTCGGAACCAGTGGTCCATGATTATAACAGCGACGGTCCGGCACCCGGCAGACTTGCCTTTCGCTGGACCTACGGCTCCAATGTCGCTGCCAAGAACCGCGATCCGCGTGTGCAGGTCGTTCAATATAATGAGGACAGTTTTGTCCTGCGGCAAAATGTCTGTGTCCATTGGGAAGCCCCCTTCACCTATCTGCTGTTTGGCAATCAGGGCGCTTTGCTGATCGACAGCGGCGCGACTGCCAACGCAAAACATTATCCGCTGCGCGAGACAGTCGATGCGATTATCACGCGTTGGGGTCAGGCAAGAGGGCGAAGCAAGGTACCACTGACCATTGCTTTGACTTCAGGTGAAGATATCGCGCAAAATCAGGGTCTGGTGCAATTCGCCGGACGGCCCGATACGAATATTGTGCCCACGCCGCTTGATGTGATGAAGCAACATTATGGGTTCCGGAGCAGCTGGCCCTCCGGCACCGGCGCAATCGATCTTGGCGACCGCGTGATCGAGGTCATCCCGACGCCCGGAACCCATAAGGATGGCGTCGCATTTTATGATCCCTATTGCCAGATTCTGTTCACCGGAGACTTTCTGTATCCCGGCAAGATCAATATCAGCAATGACCGCGACTTCGTGACATCGCTCGAACGACTGAAGACTTTCGCAGCGGACCGTTCGCCAAAATGGATTCTTGGTGGCCATATCGAGATGATGTTCGTTCCCGGCAGATATTACCCCCGCTTCGCCACCTACAAGCCTTACGAGCGGATCTTGCAACTGGCACCGGACGTGATCAATGAAGTGTTGCAATATGCACGCGAAATCCAGGGCAAGGACATGTTGCTCATTCGTCCGGATTTTGTCCTTTTCAACGGAGTCAGCCCGGACCAGCGGACACCGGTTTGGCCCGAGGGCGTGCCCCAGATCAACCCGCCCCGGCCGTTCTAGAATCAGAGAGAATTTTCATGGATCGTCGTACGTTCATTTCCTACAATGCCGCCGCAACAGTAGCGCTCACTGGCAATGCGCTGACTACATTCGGTAACTCGGCAGTGGCTGCCACGCGCCCGGCGCCAATCGATTTCCAAAGCAATCTACCCGCGCCGGGCGGTTTTCCCAAACGCTGGATATCCGGTTCGTCTTCCTGCATGGACAACACCGACCCACCGGTGCAAGTCCACTGGTATAATGCGCACACTGCAATTCTGCGCCAGAACAAGGCCTACAGTTTCGAGGCACCGTTCACGCCGCTGTATTTTGGCAATGATCGGGTTTTGCTGCTTGACGAAGGCTTCACCACGCTACGCAATGACTGGGATTTGCGCGGCGTAATCGACGAGTGTATCGCGGACTGGTGTTCGCGGAACGGTCGCGACCCGGCGAGTCTGGAACTGCTGGTTGCCTTCAGTCATCTTCACTCGGACCATTATGCTGCAGTCAACCAGTTCGCCGACCGGCCGAACACCCGCTACATGGGCCTGACTCATGAAGAAATGCTCGGTTTCTGGGGCATGACCAATTATCCGGAAGAAAGCGTGACGCTCGATCTGGGCGGACGCGAGATCGAGATCTGGGGCTCGCCCGGCCACGTGGTGTCAGAATTTGCCTATTATGACAATTACACCCAGATTCTTTACACAGGCGATATGTTCTATCGCGGGCGGTGCTACATCACCTACTGGGAGCCCTGGTTTGCCAGCATGAAGCGGCTTATCGACTTTGTTGACACGCACCCCGTAACCCACGTCATGGGTTGCCATGTCGAGATCAGCAAGGATGGTACGGACTATCCCTATGGGCTGACCCACCAGCCAGACGAAGCCCCGGTGCAGATGACGGTACAGCAACTTCGTGAGACATTCGCTTTTGCAAAAACGATCACCGAGCCCGGGATCTATTTCACCGGCACAGTTTTCCTCTGCAACCAGACGCGCAGCACGACCACCATCGATTCCAATCCTTATCGTTACTAACATGCCGTTACCGGCACTTCGTTGGAGTATTTACATGAAACGTTCGATCGCCCTGATACTATTTGTTACCGCGGCCTGCTCTCCGGCAGATCAGGAGCCAGCCGACTCTCCAAGCCTGATGCAAGCGGTGGATCTGAAAGAACAGATGATCGAAGTGCCTGACTTCGCGGATTTTCTGGCGGTCGATGGTGCCACAGTGTGGGCCACCAATCGAGGCCGGGTCGAACAATGGTCGACCGAAGGCATGCTGGCGTCAGTCGAGATTCCCCGCCCATGCGGCACGATGGCCATATTCGCTGATTCGTTATGGGTAGCCAATTGCGAAGATGCCAACCTCTATCGAATCAACCTCGAAACCGGGGAAGTGGAAGCGATGATCGCCACCGGCATCGCCAACCCGAAAGGCGAAACGAATGTCGTCGCCGGAGCAGGATCGATCTGGGTACCAAGTGATGCGGCAGGCAAAGTCTCTCGCATCGATCCAGAAACCAATGAAGTGGTCGCTACCGTCGATGTCGCGCCGCAGACATTTTTCCTTGCTTATGGTCTAGACGCCTTGTGGGCGGTCTCTAGCGATGAGCGGTCCATTCAGCGGATCGACCCGTTGACCAACAAAGTGACCGGTGAAACCGAACTCGGCAAACAACCCGGTTTTCTGGCCGCCGGAGAAGGAAGCGTCTGGGTACAGGAACAGGGTGACGGCACGGTTGCGCGGATCGATCCCGACACCGTCACGGTTACTGGCCGGACCAAAGTCGGCGATAGCTTGCTTTATGGTGATATTGACACCGGTGGCGGCATAGTCTGGCTGCGGACAACCGACGACCAGACCTTCGTTGCCATTGATGCGGCAACTCTGGAGATCCTTGCCCGGCCGGGTGCTGCCGCAGGTAGCGGCGCCATACGCTATACGCCCGATGGCATCTGGACAAGCGCGCATGACGTACACTCAATTTCCTGGTGGAGCAGCGCCGGGGTAGAAGCCGAACAAGAATAACATCCGGCTGTGGCCGCCTGTCCTGATTCGCCATCGTCTTTGCAGCTTCGTGAAAGCCGAAACCAACATAGTCACGAGACATGCCTTGCGTGTCCGAGGGGACTGTCGAACACCAAAAAAGCAGAGTTTTCGGATGTTTGGCAAATTTATTGTGCACTTGCTAACAAACCATTGTTATTACTCTTGACGCATTAGGTAATATCTTTATCGTAGGCAGCGTCGCGTTTGAGAACGGCATTCGTTGGGAGAAGAAAACCTGAGGCATTAGGCCGATTTCCGGTCTGGTAGGAGGTTTTCTATGGGTCGAACATCAGCTCGCGAAACTGCTGCAGAGGCGAAGCCGGTCGGCGTCGCAACTGTTCGCTCCTGCACAATATCCAGATCTGAACCAACCGAAAGCCCGGTCAGGCAGACACTGATCAATCTCGTTCCTCCTGCAACCTTGGTCGCCGTCGTGCTGTTCTGGATGTTTGCGCCAACGTCGGTCACCGAGAATCCATGGTCGATCGTCGTAGCCGGCCTCGCCGTGAGCTTTTTTGTTCTGGGTCTGGAACAGATTCTCGAACGCCACGAGGGTTGGCGCCTGGCTCGCAAGGAGTTCGCCACCGATCTTTTCTATCTGGCACTCCAATATACCGCGATCGGATGGGCAACAGAGACGCTGGCGGACCAACCATTGGCCTCGTTCAAGGAATCGGTTGGAATCAGCACGGAATGGGCCATGCAGATGCCGTTCCTGCTGCAGGTCGCTCTGGTGATCTTTCTATATGAATTCGGCCAATACTGGATGCACAGGCTGATGCATGACTGGTACCCCGCCTGGCTCACCCACGCGCCGCACCATCACATTACGCAGCTCAATGCCATGAAAGGATCCGTCGGCAATCCGATCGAACTGTTCCTGATCAGCCTCAGCGTGATCGCGATCTTTGATCTCGACACGGCTGCGCTGTTCTGCGGCTTCAACGTGCTCACCGTAGTGTCCACCTTCGCCCATGCCAATGTGCGTTCGAACCCGCCCCTCTTCTATTCCTATTTCTTCACCACCATCCGCCATCACAGTCTCCATCACACCGCGTTAAGCTATGAAGATACGCGCTGCAACTATGGGAATTCCTTGATCCTGCTCGACCGGATTTTCGGCACGTTTCGGGACGGGGAATCCGAAGAGGTAGGACAGGATGACCGCAAACGCCTGTCGATTTACGAACAGTTCGTCTTCCCGTTTCAACCCTTGATCAACAAATTCGGTACCACGCGCGCCGACGTATCGGCAGCCACCACTCAAGGAGGAGAGCACTTGGAAAAATAAGTTCGGGAACGCAAAAATTGGGCGGAATCATAACCGCAATTTCAGAAGCGCCAGCTTGAAAGCCGAAAAACGGTAAGCCGGCGAACTGAAAAATCCTCAAGACAAAGTCGCAGGATGAACGACGAACGTCTGGCCCACGGGGGCATTTAAAATGAGGGATAAGAAAAATGATAAAGGACGCAAGATTCAAGCTAGGCCTGCTTTCAGCGACAATATTGTCCGGCACTATGGTCGCCACACCTGTTCTGGCTCAAGACATGTCGGAAGACATTGCGGCTGAAGAAGCCGGCAGCGACAATATGATCGTTGTTACCGCAACGCGGCGGGCCACGACACTTATGGAGACGCCAGTCAACATCTCGGTTGCCAGCGCCGAAGACATTGAACGGAACCGCATCGACGACGTGCGCGATCTCGCCGATTTCACGCCAGGACTAACGATTTCGGATACGGGCCCGGGCTCTACCGGTACGATCGTTCTGCGGGGCCTCAATGCCTCGGGAGTAGGTGATGCCGGTGCAACCTATGACGACGCGCTGGGCGTCTATCTCGGAGAGGTTCCGCTTTATTACGATTTCAAACTGATCGATATTGAACGTGTCGAGACCCTGCTCGGGCCACAAGGGACGCTTTATGGCCTCGGTACATTGGCCGGCGCGATCCGCTATATCCCCAACCGGCCCAAAGTGAACGAAGTCGAAGGAGAGGCACACGGCCGCGTCTACGCCAAGTCTCACAGCGACTCCTTCGGTGTCCAGGTCGACGGAATGATCAACATTCCGATCGTAGAGGATCACGTCGCATTCCGTTCTGCCACCGGCTATTATTTTGATCCCGGCTTCATCGATTATACGACATTGGTACAAGAGCCCGGCGTGTCCCTTCCGCAACCGGACGGTCCCGACAGCATTTCTGCCGACGGCTATGCCGAAAATCTCACCAGAGAGAAGGATCTCAACTACGAGCGGACCTTCACCACACGCAACCAGCTGCTGTTGCAGACCAGCGAAGATCTCAAGCTGACTTTGACTTATGCCTATCAGCAGACCAAGACCGGCGGCGCACAATCGAACAGCGCCGGTGTTCTGGGTACGGGCCGTTACGAAAATGCAAGCCGCTTCACGGAACCGGTCAAACGCCATGCTCATCTTGTTAGCGCCGAAGTCAATGCCAATGTCGCGGATATCTTCGATATCGTTGCGACCGGCGCCTATACCGAGGTCAAATATCGGGGCGAGAGCGACGTTACCGACCTGCTGCTCGATCTGGATTATGATTATGAACTCTTCCCCGCTTTCGCAGCCTGGAATGAATCGGATACCACCCGCAAACAGAAAAACGCCGAGATTCGTTTGGTATCACGGCACGGTGGTCCGTTTAGCTGGGTCGTGGGCGGCTTCTACAACGAGATTAAATATCAGAGCGATTATGCGGAGCATATACCGAACCACCCCTGGGTAGATGCGGTTACCAATCCGGAAGCGCTTGAATATGTAAGCTATATCAGTTCGAAGGTAACCGAGAAGGCAATCTTCGGCGAAGGTACATTCGAGATCACGCCTGAATGGCAAGTCACTGCTGGTGCGCGATATTTCGATTATAGCTCCACTATCGCTGGTGCCGCTGCGCTGCCGGTACTTGGCGACCCGCTCAGTCCATACGATCTTCCTGTCAATGGCGGTGATGCGGGAGAGGACGGCTGGGTGTGGAAGTTGAACACTTCCTATAATTTCACCCCCAACCTGATGGCCTATTTTACCTACAGCAAGGGCTATCGTATTGGCGGTCCAAACCGTGTTGCGCCCTGCCCGGACAATATTACACCCGGCCAGCAGATAATCTGTGCCCTGCCTGACGAACTGCAATATGGGCCGGACACAACCAAGAATCTCGAACTTGGTATGCGTGCGCAATTGTTTGAGAATATATTGTCGTTCAACTTCAATGTCTTCCAGGTCAAATGGAACGGTATTCAGGTCAATTCCTCTACGCTTTATGGTGCGACCGGAATTACCGTAAACGGTGGCTCAGCGGAATCGAAAGGGTTCGAAACCTCGTTCCAGTTCAAGCCGACGCCGGAACTGACGCTTCAGGGAACATATTCCTATACGGATGCCAAACTGACAGAGGATGTGCCGGGGATTATCACCATTCGCGAGACACCTGGAGACTATTCCAACCGGTTCGTACAACTCGATGCATTGGCCGGCGATCGCCTTCCGGGTTCGGCCAAGAACACCGCCAGCCTGGGTGTCACTTATGTCAAGCCGGTCATGGAGGGCGATCTGATCGCAAACTGGACCGCGACCTATCGCGGCAATGTCGTGTCGCGGATTGGTTGGGATCGCGCCTATGGCGATAAGATCCCAAGCTATATCCTGAACCGGGCATCCGTCTCCTACAACACCGAACGGTTCACGGTTGGCCTGTTTGTCGACAATATTTTCGACAAATATGCAGTGGTGTCGGTCGCCAATGATCGCTCACGAATTGGCGTCAATGATGGTGTCACCGTACGCTATTATCGCCAGGCCGTTGTCAATCCGCGCACCGTCGGCATAGAGGGGCGGATCAAGTTCTGATCCTCTAAAATGACGATCGAGGAAGAAGGGGGCATCGGCTGGAAACAGCAGGTGCCCCTGGCCTATTCTCGACGTGTTTCCTTGTGGCCGCGCCAGCGCAACATGCCCTATCTGATCGGAATAGCCTGTTTCTCGAAAAAAGCCCGTGCGGGCTGTAGTGCCGCTTCGTGCGTGCGCCATTTGCCCACTGCGTCAGCATTGATGGGGCGGCGAACCTGCGCGGCGCTCGGCGTAGCCACAGCCGCACTATTTTCGTGAAAAGTCAGGCAGGCTTCGTCCCAGTCAAGAGCGCAATGTTCCAGCAGACACCGGGTCTGCACTTCCTGGTCCGCGACCAGTTGTTCGTAAGATAGCTGCAGCACCTGACCGGGGAACAGTTTCTCCCACATTGCCATCAACTTATCGAAGCGCGCATAATAGCGCGCCGTGTCCAGCAAATCGTAAGAATAAGCATAATAGGCAGACTGGCTGGCGAAGAGATTTTTATAGTTGCTCCAGACCGTATCCATCGGATTGCGGCGCAGGCAGATGATTTTTGCCTGAGGCAGAGCGCGCGCGATATGGCCTATATAGAGAAAATTGGCTGGTAATTTGTCGGTAAACCGGGCGGCGCCCTCATGCCTATGGTGTTCGGCCTGGGCGAGATAGGCGTCACCAATCCTCGCCGGATCAATATTGCCGCTCGCCAGGATTGTCTCCGGGTCGATCACGGTACGCGATGATGTCCCCGCCAGTCGTTTGACCGCAAGCGGCATCGCCTGCAGTTCCCCCGCCGAGACCACATCGGGGTGGGAAGAAAGAATGCGATCAACCAGCGTGGTCCCCGTGCGGGGCATGCCGACCACGAATATCGGTGATTTGTCGGATCGTCCTGATCCTGCGTGAAGGCTTTGGCTGCGCTCGGAAAACAAAGCTTCGATCGCGTCGAATATAGCCGCGTCCTGCGCGAAATCATATCGAAGGGAACGCTTGTGCTCATCATTGGCCGTCGAAAGATGGCGGAATGATTCCGGGTCGCCAATATCTTCCAGTTCCTTCGCCAGCGCATAACGGATACGCAACCCGTCGCCAGGCTTTTTTGCGTTTGCAAGGGCTGCTTTCAGTCTCGGCACATGGTTGGATTCTGGTGTCTGGCGGGCGGCTATGGCAAGGGCGTAGTGAGCGCGCGCATTGCCGGGGTCTGCAGCGATGATGGCTTCATAATGGGCCAGGGCATCCTCGACCCGGCCGGTGAAGCCGCTCGCCGCCGCGAGATTGTAGCGATAGTCGATATTATCCGGTTCGGCCGCGACCGCCGATTGAAAAGGTTCGACCGCCCCCTCATGATCACCAAGCCGGGTGAAAACGCATCCGATCGTATCGAACGTGCGCGCGTCGCTCGGTGCCAGCGCCATCGCTTCTCGCGCGGCCTCCGCTGCATCGCCATCGCGGCGCAGCAGGATAAGCAGCTTCGCCAGCTGTGCCAGATGTTCCGCTTCGGGCCCGCGCGCGACTGCAGCCTCGACCAGGGGCACGGCTTTACCGATCTGGCCGGCTTCCGCTGCAGCAATACCGAGCAGAAAATATCCTGCAGGCTGGTTCTCGTCTGCCGATATCATGGCTCTGGCGGAAGCCGCCGCGGCCGGTATGTCACCGCGCTTCAACGCTTCCCTCGCTTGTGCTTCCAGCGTCAAAACGGAATCGCGATCCACCGGATGTCGGCAATCAGCACTGACTCTGAATATCTCGATCGGGAATGCGCTGCGGAATGGTCCATTGGCTTATCTTATTAACCGCTAATCGGGCGCTGTCAAAGCGAACGGGCCGGTCAATCATCAAATCAAAGGTCTATCGTAATATATTTCCTTCTTTTCGTAATAAATTGTGTTAGATTGATTCTGCGTGCCGCACGGATCGTGAAGCACCGGTTTTATTGCCACGATTGAAGAGGTTTGAGATGTTCTTGGAAGATATTGGAATCATTCCCTCTCGTAAGAAAGATCGGGTACCGGCCGATCGGCCCGCTTCCATTGTCAATCTCACGCGTCGCGGATTTGTTACCGGAACCGGTCTTTTCGTTGTCGCCGTAACGCTCGCAGGATGTTCCAACACGGAACCGACGATCGATGCTTCGACTATGAAGATTCCCAAAGCAGGTCCCAGCCCGCTGACCGAAGTGGAGGGCGGGGATGCGACACCGTCATTGTGGATTGCGATCGAGAAAGACGGGACGGTCAAGATTACCTGCCATCGCTCGGAAATGGGTCAGCAAGTCTGGACCTCTATGGCGCAGATAATTGCTGATGAACTGGAAGCTGACTGGGAAAACGTCGAAATCGTTCAGGCTGAGGGTCATGAGCGTTACGGCGACCAGAACACGGACGGATCGCGTTCGGTTCGCTACAATTTTCACCGGCTGCGCCTTGCTGGCGCGGCGATGCGGCAGATGCTTGTGGCTGCTGCTGCCCTTTATTGGAAAATGGATCCGTCCCGATGTAGCGCCGAGATGGGAAAGGTCTCGAACAGCGAGAATGGCGATACCCTGTCTTACGGCAATCTGGCCGAGCTTGCCGCCAAACTGCAGGTTCCAGCAGAATCCGAGATTGTTTTGAAGAAGCCAGAGGACTGGCGCTTCATAAACAAGGAAATTCCTTCGGTCACTGTTCCGAAAATCACCAGAGGAGAGGGCACTTACGGCATCGACGTCAATGTGCCCGACATGGTCTATGCCGTCATTGCCCGGCCGCCCCAAGTCTTCGGGCGAACCGGCGCGGTTACCGATGCCAAGGCACTGGCTGTTCCCGGAGTCATGCGAACTGTTAAACTTCCGGATGCAAAACCGCCTGCCCTGTTTCAGCCGCTCGGTGGAGTAGCGGTGGTAGGAGTTGATACCTGGGCTGCGATCCAGGGGCGCAATGCGCTCGAGGTTGAATGGATGGACGGACCCAATGCAGGCTATGACTCGGACAATTTTCGCAAGGCAATGGAAGCGAAGGCGAAACAGCCGGGCACTGTTCGCCGCAGCCGCGGCAATGTCGGTACCGCGCTGGCAACTGCTGACAAAACCGTCACTGCCGAATATTATACGCCGCATCTCTCGCAATCGCCGATGGAGCCTCCTGCGGCGACCGCTCGCTGGACCGGTGACCAGCTTGAATGCTGGGCCTGTGTTCAGGACCCGCAGGCAACCCGGCAAACGCTGTCCGACCTGCTCGACGTCGACAAGGAGAATATCACCGTCCACGCTACCTGGCTAGGCGGTGCGTTCGGGCGAAAGTCCAAACCGGATTTCGTTGTCGAGGCGGCTCTAGTGGCACGAGAGGTGGGCAAGCCGGTCAAGGTGACATGGACCAGAGAGGATGAGATACGGCACGGTTTCTATCATTCCACGAGCGCACAGCGGCTCGAAGCGGGGCTGGACAGTGAAGGCAAATGTACCGCTTACCGTCATCGTTCCGTTTTCCCGCCTATCGGCTCGACTTTCAACGCCGCCACGGACGCGCCATCCGACGGTGAAATGGGCATGGGCGCAACCGATGTGCCCTTTGCCATCCCCAATTTGCAGGTGGAATCAGGTACGGCCAAGGGCCATTTGCGTATTGGCTGGCTGCGGTCCGTTGCCAATATCTACCACGCTTTTGCCGTCCAGAGCTTTGCTGCGGAATTAGCGAATGCCGCTGGCCGTGACCAAAAGGACTATCTGCTCGAACTGATCGGCGAACCGAGACTGGTCGACCCCAATGCAGAGCAGGCAAGCTATGGGAATTATGGTGGTTCGGCCGAAGACTATCCAGTCGATACCGCTCGGCTTGCGAATGTGGGCAGGCGAGCAGCCGAGATGGCCGAATGGGGGAGAGAGCTTCCCGATGGCCATGGCCTCGGCATTGCGGTTCACCGTTCATTCTTGACCTATGTAGCGACCGTGATCGAAGTGAAGGTTGCCGCGGATGGAGCTCTGACTATCCCGGGCATATGGCTCGCGGCGGATGCCGGTACGGTGATCAACCCGCGTCATACAAAAGCACAAATGGAAGGCGGGACAATCTTTGGCCTGTCAAACGCCCTTTACGGCGAGATAAGCGCCAGGGACGGTGCAGTCGTGCAGGATAATTTTCCGAGCTGGCGAGTCATGCGGATGAATGAGGCCCCGAAGATTTTCGAAGTAGAAATCATTGCATCGAATAGCCCGCCTGCAGGCGTTGGCGAGCCGCCCACGCCGCCTGCAGCGCCAGCACTGGCCAATGCAATTTTCAATGCTACCGGAAAGCGCTTCAGGACTTTGCCGCTGATGGGGGCCAATCGTGACACGCTGGATATACCAGCAATCTCGGCACGTTGATTGAGGAGCATTTCATGGCGACGACACTGAACATAAATGGCAAAGACGAAACAGTCGAGGCGGCAGCGGGGACGCCCCTGCTCTGGGTACTTCGTGACCATCTGAAAATGACCGGCACCAAATTCGGATGCGGTATCGCGCAATGCGGCGCTTGCACCGTGCATGTGGATGGCACGCCAACCCGTGCCTGTATCACGCCTCACGACAGCCTCGACAAGGCCAAGATCACGACGATCGAGGGATTGTCGGGAGCCGCCGCCGATGTGATCCGTGATACATGGGTAGAGAATGATGTGCCCCAATGCGGCTATTGCCAGTCCGGCCAGATACTCGCCGCCACCGCATTGCTTAGCGAAAAGCCCAGTCCCACCGACGGGGATATTGATGCGGCAATGAGCGGCAATATCTGTCGTTGCGCAACCTACATGAGCATCAGGCGTGCGATCAAGCAAGCGGCAGGGAAGCTCTGATCGGCCTATTTTTTGCCGGGCGTATCTTCAAGGCAGCGCCGCATATTTCCACATTTCCTCAATATTCATTCGTTCAGAGCTTGTGACCTCGCGCAGGCTCACGAATGGCGGGTGCCGCCTTGAATTGTTGAATTCACAACATCATGGAATTTTTGGCAGCGCTATGGCTTTCACCAGACCCAGTTTGCGATCAACCGCATAGATTGTCCGGCTGTTGTCTGGCGCAAAGGAAAAGGCCTGCCCCTCTATTTCGAGCGAGATGGTCGCAATATGCGCCAGATATGGCCCGCGGGCGGGTGCTTCCAGCACATAGATTTCGGGCCGGTCGTGGCCGGATATATATAGTCTGCCATCGGGACCGATGGCGCCACCGGATGCGGCATAGGGTGCCATGCGACCGGTTACCGCTTCAGGAAACAGCCAGCCGCCCGTGCGCCGCCACTGCTTGTCGAAGGTCACAACGCTGGAGTAGCGATGGTCCTTATAGGGGACTCCACGCCGGTCATAGTGGGCAAAGGACGCTAGAAAGCCGGTATCGGTCGCTGCAAACCAGGTCAGCGAACCTTCCTCCATCATGCCGAGACTGCGGGTAGTGCGGTGCTCCATGGTTTTGGTATCAAAAATTTCGATGGACGAGCCCATCGGGACGGCGGGATAGTTGGAATTGGCACACCAGAGAAGCGCCGCATCGACATAGCAACTGTTGAGATGTTCGATGGCGGGCGTAGGCAGATCGCTCCACCGGGCGACAGCCGCCCCATCGGCCAACCGATATTTGCCGATCATGCTGTTGTCGATGGCGTAAAAATGCTCCGCATCTGCAGCCGCCCCCTGGTCGGCTTCAGGGGCTTCATAGACCGCCAGCGTCTTCGCATCGAGCATCAGCGGGACGGGAACAGTATCACCCTCATGCTGGCGCAGCACCGGCTCGCTGGCCATGGGCGGAGTAGCATCGACGGGAACAGACAATAAGACAAACAGCATTGAGAATTGCCAGGCCTTGATCACACCATCATCCTTTGCTTAGAGAAACGGAGTTGTCCTCCGGGAAAAGGCGAGCGATCATTTTTGACCGCTCGCCCTGTATATCATGCATGGTCCCGAAGGATCAGAAACTGGCGCTGAAACCGAAATCGACATTGATGCCATAGGCTTCCCGTGCCGATATCTGACTGCTTACCGCCTGATAGGCGATCGAAGGTTCCTCGGTGATATTGGAAACAGAGCCGAAAAGCTCCACGCCCTTCATGAGACGGTAAGAGAGACGCGCATCCAGCACGGTCCGCCCGGCCGAATAGCCATCGCTCGCACTCGTGGAACCGACAGAAGTGAGATAGGCATCGCGGTAGCTCAAGGCCACCCGCGCCTCGATCGGCCCCTTCTCGTAGAAGAGCGCGCCACCGGCAATCCATTTTGACTGCCGGAAGAAAGGCAGGTCATCGGCTCGGTCCGGTACATTCACATTGCTGTCGACAAAGGTCACGTTGGCCGAGATGCCGAGACCGTCGAGCGGCGCGGGCAGGAATGTCAACCTTCTCACCGCGTTGGCTTCTATGCCGAACAATTCTCCATCGCTGGCATTTTGCGGCTGCGAAAGGCCGAGCAGGTCGATCCCCGCAAAGCTCGTGTCAACCAGACGCTGCGTGTAAACCGGATTCTTGATATTTTTGTAGAACATGGCGAGCGAGAATATGCTCTCGGCATCCGGATAATATTCGGCCGAAACATCAAGTCCCATGGAGGTATAGGGTTCCAGACCCGGATTCCCTGCCTCGCCTTCACCATCCTCTTCCTCGAATGTCGGTACGACATCGCTATAATTGGGACGGCCTATGGTATTGGTCCACGCTGCCCGGATCGCTACATCTGGCCGCGGGCGGTAGTTGAGCGACAGGCTTGGCAGGACATGGGTATAGTTCTGGTCGAAACTCAATGGTGCGATATCCGAGACCGTTATCGAGCCGTCGCCGTCGGTATCGCGGATGGCAAAGGCATCATAGGTGCCTTCGGTCCGCTCGATCCGCACGCCGCCAATGGCGGTCAGATCGCCCAGCTCCAGACTGGCCATGACATAGCCGGCATATATTTTTTCGCTGACGCGATAGTCGGAGGCGCTGTCATTGAAGCCGGTTGTTTCCTCGTCTAGGACGAGCAATCCCGGGTTCTGGCCGAAAAAATAATCGAGCGTGGCGGCATAATCCATCGCCGGTCCGAAGCGGTAATCGCCGTCATAAAAATTGGCGATTTCTGCAAGCGCTGTTCCGCTATCGGCAAAGGTAACGTCGGTGACCGGTTCCCAAAGCTCCTGATAATTGTCGCGGTCCTTGGTCCGGTCGGTATATTTCGCGCCAAATTTGACGAAACTGTCGCTAACGTCGGCAAAGCTGATTTTTACGTCGGCCTTGATCGCATGAAGATCCTCATCAATCGTCTCCCGCCGCAGACGAATGCGGCGCAGCGGAAAGGATGCCGGATCGAACAGGACTTCATCGACATCAACGAACGTGGGCATTTCGCCTTCGACAAGAATGGTCGAGACCGCGACGCTCCCCGAGCGATATTCGATATCGTCGCGCACCGGTGTATGTTCCTGCGCGTGCGCATAGGTATAGTTCAGGGCAAGATCGACATTGCCGAAGCTGAAGTCCGCACCCGGCGAGATATTGTACAGCTTCTGGGTCTGTTCGTTCTGGCGAAACTCACGGGTTGCCCGGCCCGATGAATAGGTGACCTGGTTGGGGGCCGGAAATGTGATGTCGCCGCGCGCCATGTCATAATCAAACTGGTCGCGTCCTTCCACGTCGGTAAATTCATTGTAGATATTGCGAACATAGAGGTGGACATTATCGCTGGGCCGCCAGTCCAGGTTCAGGATAGCGCCAATGCGTTCCCGCATGATCGAATAATCAAAATAGCGCATGCCAGTAGGGGCAAAAAATCCGTCCGCAACTTCGGTCCAGCCTAGCGGATCGACCAGCTGGCTGTCGATGAACCGTTTGGAATAGCTGATGCCGGCGACGATGCCGAAGCTCTCGTCCGGTCCGATCCTTTGGCCGTGCATCGCGCTGCCGGCGAAGCCCAGCTTGTCCGAAGCCCCGCTGTAGATACCGCGGCCGGAAATATAGGTGAACGGCTTGTTCTGGTCGAATGCCGTCGGCGTGACGATATTGATCGAACCGCCGATGGCATTGGCGTCATAATCGGGGGTTACGGTTTTCACGACCTCGATGGCGGCGACCAGGTCCGAAGGGATGGTATCAAGAGCCACGCGCCGGCCCTCGGCCTCCGGAATGCCGACAATATTGCCGTCTATGGTCACCTGATTGAGATTGGGGTCGACACCGCGAATGACAACATAGCGCGGTTCGCCCTGATCGATCTCGACTGAGATACCCGGCAGCCGCTGCAGGGCTTCCGCAGTATTATAGTCGGGCAGCTTGCCGATGCCGTCGGATGAGACGATGTCGGAAATGACCGGCAGCGAACGCTTGCGTTCGATCGCCAGCAGACGCGACGTGCGGGCACCGGTTACAACGATCGCACCGTCCGCGGCATTGCCCGCTAGTTCGATGCTGGCATCCGCGGTTACCGAACCTTGCTGCGGCACCGTGACTTCCATCCTCTGCTCAGTGTAGCCCGGCTGCAGAATGACCAGCGTATAGGTGCCAGCCTCGAGGCCGAGCATCGCATAGCGGCCATTTTGATCGGTGCCGACCGACTGGCCGGTTTCCTCAACCATCACGGTCACTCCGCGCGCTGGTCGATCCAGCGATGCGCTACTGATCGTCCCGACAACATCGCCGGCAATTGCCGTACCGGGCATGACCACAGAAGCCAGAATGGCGGCACGAAGCCAGCGCGTGCGGCTGCCTTTACGGTTAAGAAATTCACGACCCATTTTATTATCCCCAATTTTGAGTGAACCATTTACGGGGCGTCAGCTAGCGGTCGTGCATGACGGCCTGATTGCTGCAACATGTAGTAAATGTGAAAGTTATTGGTCGGTTTTTAATAGTTCGGGTCGTTTAATTAATGTGTCACGACAAGACGTTAGCCCGCCACCATGACCGAGAAAAAATGCGCGCCGCCATCCCCGACATTTCCACCGCTGTCACGGCGTTCGCTCCTCCGGGCCTCTGCTATCGGCCCCACCCTGTTGATGTCCGGTTCGCTAGATGCAGCCCCCCGGGCGACATTCACCCACTCGGTCGCCAGTGGCGATCCGGAACAGCGAAGTGTTACCTTGTGGACCCGCTATGTATCGCCTGACGCTGCAGCGGTCTGGCTGCAAGTCGAGGTCGCTGAAGACGAGCAGTTCGAACGGATTGTTTTCCGCTCGTCCGCCCTGTCATCGCCGGACCGGGATTTTTGCGTTCATACCCGGCCGGAGAAGCTGAAGCCTGGGACATATTATTACTACCGGTTCCGGGCCGCCAATGGCGACGTG
Source organism: Sphingorhabdus sp. 109 (assembly GCF_902506555.1). Taxonomy (GTDB): domain Bacteria; phylum Pseudomonadota; class Alphaproteobacteria; order Sphingomonadales; family Sphingomonadaceae; genus Parasphingorhabdus. The sequence goes on from NZ_LR732707.1 coordinate 2,463,940, forward strand.
TCACCCACGGGCCGCACCCGCACCTTGCCGGAAGGTCGACTGGAGCGGTTCCGGATCGGTGTCTTTTCCTGCGCCAACGCAACATCGGGCTGGTTCAACGCCTATGCCCATGCTGCGGCCCGCGATGATCTCGACCTGCTGGTACACCTCGGCGACTATATCTATGAATCCAAGCTCAGCCGTTCCGATGCGCTCGAGGGGATGGCTGAGCTGCGCGGAATCGAGCCCCCGCACGAGGTGGTTAGCCTTTCCGATTACCGCAAGCGCTATGCCAGCTATCGTGCCGACCCGGCTTTGCAGGAGTTGCACCGGCGTTTTCCGGCTATTGTCATGTGGGACGACCATGAAACCGTGAATAACAGCTGGACAAACGGAGCGGCCAATCATGATCCCGCCAGCGAAGGGCGCTGGACGGACAGGATGGCAGCGGGTGTGCAGGCCTTCTACGAGTGGCTGCCAATGCGGGAAAAGCCATATTCCGAATATCAGCTAGGCGATCTGGCGACGCTCTTTCGCCTGGAAACCCGGCTAACCGGACGCACGGAGCAGCTGGATTTGAAAGAGGCCATCAATGACCATGGTGAAGATATCGCTGCCGCGGCAATGAGTTTCCGCGATGGGCCGCTCAACGATCCGACTCGCTCCATGATGGGGGCCGGACAGGAACAGTGGCTCGCCGAATCGCTCGCTACCTCCACTGCATCGGGGACAAAATGGCAAATACTGGCCCAGCAGGTAATCATGGGACGATCCCGGATGCCGGAAGATTTTGAAGCCTTCTTTGGCCCCGGGGACAGGCCGAGCAACCGGAAGCTTGCAGAGATGGAGCGGGCGGCGCGCCTCGCGGCCATCGGGGTACCGATCCATATGGATCGTTGGGAAGGCTATCCCGCGGCTCGGCGCCGCTTGCTGCAAGCGTCACAAAATGCCGAAGCCGATCTCGTCGTACTGAGCGGCGACAGCCATAATGCCTGGGCGTTTAACCTCGACCATAACGATCAGCCGGTCGGTGTCGAACTGGCGGTACAGGGTGTATCATCGCTTGGCATGGACAAGCGCTATCATGGCGATCCGGCTACCATAGCCAAGCGCTTTGTCGACGCCAATCCTGATCTTGTCTGGTGTGATACCAGCCAGCGGGGCTATATGGTGCTGGACATAGAGGCGGAAAGGATTGTCAATGAATGGCTCTTCATCCCCTCGCGCTTTGCCCGCACGGCAGAGGTCAGCGCCACCCATCGCATGCAGGTTACCCGGGGAAGCCGCAGGCTTTCGTTTAGCGAATGATTCAATTCGAAACCGAGGCCGCCCCCGGCGGAGGGACGGCGCAATAGGAACCCCAGATATGATTGCCCGGCCACTGTCCGCACAGTGAGCAGATTGACTCAATAGCGTTCTTGGATCAGTCGAGATGTTTCAGTCGTTGGCCATGAGTACAAACATCTCTCCAAATCACCATGCCGTCGAGATCGTTGAAGTCGGGCCGCGCGATGGTCTGCAGAACGAGCAGGCTATCGTCAGTACTGCGGACAAGGTTCGGCTGATTGAAAAATCGATCGATGCCGGCAGTCGGCGTATCGAGGTGGCAAGCTTTGTCAATCCCAGACGCGTACCGCAAATGGCTGACGCAGACGAGGTATGCGCCGCTCTGCCCGGCCGGGATGATGTCACCTATATCGGTCTGGTCATGAATTTGCGCGGTGCCGAACGGGCCGCGGAGACCGGACGCAATCTGCAACTGGGCGCGGTTGCCGTCTCCACCGACCAATTTGCGATGGCCAACCAGGGACAGACCAGCGACGGTTCGGTCGAATCGGCCAAAGCCATAATCACCTATGCACAATCCCGGGGGCTGAGCGCCCAGTGCACCATTGGTGCCTCGTTCGGCTGTCCGTTTGAAGGCGAAGTTGAACAGGATCGTGTCGTGGCGATGGCCAAATCTATTGCCGCAGCCGGACCGGTAGAAATTGCACTGGCGGACACCATCGGCGTTGCCAATCCGGCCCATGTCGAGCAATTGGTCAAGCGGGTGCGCGACGCGATAGACCCGCTTCCGGTGCGAGTGCATTTCCATAATACGCGCGGTACCGGCCTCGCCAATGTCTGGGCGGCAGTCCGGGCAGGCGCACAAACGGTGGACACTGCGCTGGGTGGCCTTGGCGGCTGCCCCTTTGCGAAGGGATCAGCGGGCAATGTTTCCAGCGAAGACGTCATCTACATGCTGGAGCGTGCCGGAATTTCAACAGGAATGAACCTCGACGCGTTAATCGCTGCGAACAGCTGGTTATCCGGGGTCATGAACAAGAAACTGCCTGGGTTGGTGGCAATCGCACCCGCCTTTCCACAGCAAGCATAATAAAGGATAGTATATGGGTTATCGTTTGGGCGTTGATGTAGGCGGAACATTTACCGATCTATTGTTGTTTGATGTCGAAAGTGGCGCTTTCTGGCGGCATAAAACGCCGTCCACTCCGCACGACAGTTCCGAAGGTATTCTGACCGGCGTGACCGCGATATGTGCAAAGGCGGAAGTCGATGCCCGGGAAATTGAATATTTCCTGCATGGCACCACGGTCGCCACCAATGCCGTTCTTGAAGGCAAGGGCGCGAAAGTCGGGCTGATCACCTCAGAGGGCTATCGCGACATCATGCAAATTGCCCGCAGTCTGGTGCCGGGCGGCCTGGCCGCATGGATCGTGTGGCCCAAGCCGCAACCGCTGGCCGCACTCGAAAACACGGTCACGGTCGATGGCCGCATGGACGCTCGCGGTCAGGAGCTGCGGCCGCTCAGCGAGACAAGCATCACAAGCGCGCTCACGACGCTCAAGCAACAAGGCGTCGAAGCGGTTACGGTGTCGCTGGTCAATGCCTATACCAATGGCTTGCACGAAAAGCGGATCGGAGAAATGGTGCAGGATTTCCTGCCCGGCATTCCGGTGTCGCTCAGCCACGAAGTCCTGCCTGAAATGCAGGAATATGAACGCACCTTGACGACCGTTGCCAACGCGGCGGTAAGGCCCGTCGTCAGCCGCTATATCTCGAGTTTGCGTACCAAGCTCGCAGACCAAGGTCTGGACGGAAATCTGTCCTTGTTGCGATCCGACGGCGGTTTGATGTCATCCCAGAAGGCCGAGGAACATCCCGTCGACATTCTGATGTCCGGACCCGCAGGCGGCGTCACCGGAGCGATCTGGGTGGGCCGCAATGCCGGGCTGCAGAATATTCTGACGCTTGATGTCGGAGGCACATCAACCGACGTCGCGCTGATCGAGAATCTCGAACCGCGGCGGGTGCGAACCACCGATGTCGGCCATTTGTCCGTACGGGCATCCTCCCTCGATGTAAAAACCGTCGGGGCCGGCGGTGGCTCCATTGCCTATGTGCCGGAACTGACCAAGGCGCTCCGGGTCGGGCCACAGTCGGCCGGAGCGGTACCTGGCCCCGTGGCTTACGGCAAAGGCGGTGAAGAACCGACCGTGACGGATGCCAATGTGGTATTGGGATATCTTCCGGAAAATCTGCTCGGCGGCAGCTTCAAGCTTGATCGCGAAGGCGCGACCAAATCGGTACAGAAAATTGCCGATGCTCTGGGCATCGGGTTGATGGAAGCGGCCCGCGGCATCATCGATATCGTGAATGAAAATATGTTCGGCGCGTTGCGCATGATCTCGGTCCAGCAAGGATATGATCCACGGCATTTCGCGCTCATGGGCTTTGGCGGCGCAGGACCATTGCACGTCAATGCCGTTGCAAAGCTGACTGGCAGCTGGCCCGCAGTGTCTCCGATGTCGCCCGGCGTATTGTGCGCTCTCGGCGATGCCACGACCCGGATGCGGACGGAAACCGCGCGATCATTTTCAAAATTTGCGTCTGAAACCGAAACCAGCGAACTCATTGACCTGCTGTCGGAAATGGCGACGCAAACCCGCGCCGAACTGCTCAGTGACGGAGTGGACGACGCCGATATCAGCAGCGAATTCGAGATTGATGTCCGCTATGCCGGACAAGCGTTCGAAGTATCCTTGACCATAACGCCCGAAATGCTCGAACAGGGTGGGATACAGGGCATATTGGATCGCTTTGACGAGGAGCATAACCGCCTTTTCACGTTCAACATGGATTCGCCGCACGAAATTGTGAATTTGCGTGCCGTTGCGCTTGGCCGTTCACTCGATCTGCCTTCCTCCACGCTACCGAAAGGCAATGGCGACCCGTCTGCGGCGAAAATACGCGATCACAAATTGTGGATGGATGGCAAGGAGCAGGATGGTGTGATCTACGACCGCTCCAAACTGGCGCAGGGAGATATAATTCCCGGCCCTGCCATTGTCGTCGAAATGGACTCCACGACGCTCATCGAATCCGATTGCGTAGCAACGGTCGACGCCGTCGGGAATATTCTGATTAATCCGGCGGAAGGGGAATAAAATGCCTGCAACGATCATTGAAACAAACAATACCCCATTTGCCAAAAAAGATATCGATCCGGTCACCCTCGATATCATCGAGAATGCCCTGCGCAACGCCCGTATCGAGATGGACGCAACACTGGTGCGCACGGCAATGTCACCGGGGATACGGGAACAGGGCGATGCGTTCCCGCTGATCGCAGACCATAACGGCAAGATGATCGTCGGCCAGTTCGGCAGCTTTATCGACGGTTTCCTGCGGCAGTTTGATGGCACGCTGGAAGACGGCGACATGGTTCTGCTTTCAGACCCCTATAGTTGTGAAGGCGCGGTCAGCCATAATAATGACTGGCTGGTGCTGCTTCCTGTTTTCAAAGAAGGTCGCCTGATCGCCTATACCGCGATGTTCGGACATCAATCCGATATCGGCGGCAAGGTCGTCGGCTCCATGCCGATCAACGCCAAGTCTGTTTTTGAAGAAGGCGTCCGTATCCCACCCGTCAAAATCTGGCGGAAAGGCGAGTATAATGATGATCTGATGAAACTGGTCATGCACCAGACTCGCATGCCTGATTGGTGCCAGGCGGATCTGAACGCCATCGTGGCCTCTTGCCGCGTGGCAGCCCGGCGCGTCATCGAGATGACGGAACGTTTCGGCGACGATATTTACATCAGCGCCACCCAAGAACTGCTGGCCCGCAATCATCGCGCGATGAAACAGTTGATCGGAATGGCGATTGGCGAGGAGAAGGTCAGCTTCGAAGATTATATCTGCGATGACGGCATGGGCTACGGTCCCTACAAGATCAAATGCACGATGTGGCGCGACGGCGAAAAGGTGATCCTCGATTTCGATGGTACAGACCCGCAAAGCCAGGCCTCGATAAACTTCTTGCTCAATGAAAATATGTTCAAGATGTTCTTCGGCATCTACATGATCATGGTCTTTGATCCGCAAATCCTGTTCAATGACGGATTCTACGACCTGATTGAAGTCCGCATCCCCGAAGGTTCATTGCTGAAACCGAAATTCCCCGCGGCCCTCTCCGGGCGCACGCATGCTCTGGGACGTATTTTTGACATATTGGGTGGTCTCCTGGGCCAGAAGACGCCGGAGTTCCTGAACGGAGCGGGATTCAGCTCTTCTCCCCATCTCTTTTATTCCGGCTATGACAAGGAAGGAGAATGGTTCCAGCTCTTCCAGATCGGCTTTGGCGGCATACCCGGCAGACCGCTGGGCGACGGCCCCGATGGCCACTCCCTCTGGCCCGGATTTACCAACGTTCCGAACGAGTTTCTCGAACGCTATTTCCCGCTTGTGATCGAACGCTATGAAACGGCGGCCGATAGCGGCGGCGCGGGCTTGCACCGTGGCGGCAACGGTATCCACATGACCTACCGTTTCCTGAGTGAGGGAACGATATCGATCCATGACGATCGCTGGTTCGTACCGCCATGGGGTGTCAATGGCGGCCGTCCGGGCAAACGCGCCCGCAAGATATTGGAAAAGGCCGACGGCACCCGGGAAATTGTCGGCAACAAGGTCGAGGAGTTCCACGTAGACGAAAACGACCAGCTGCACTTCATCACCTGGGGCGGAGGCGGCTGGGGCGACCCCCTCGAACGCGATCCGGAACTGATCGGCAAGGAGATTGTTCAGGGGCTGGTGACCGTCAGCGGCGCGCTTGAATATGGTGTGGTCGTCGACGAGCAGGGTATCGTCGATGTAGATGCAACCGAGAAACTCCGCGCATCGATCAGGGCGGAACGTCCGGATCTTCCGACCTTCGATTTCGGACCGGATATCGAAACACTCCGGGCAAATTGTGAAGAGGAAACCGGACTGCCGGCACCGATCCAGCCAGTCTGGCAGACTATGAAAGAAGCGAAATGACTGAGGAAAACACAGGCGCATTGAAAGATATCCGCGTTATCGAAATGGGGCAACTGATCGCCGGACCGTTTTGCGGCCAGCTGTTGGGCGATATGGGTGCGGAAGTCATCAAGGTCGAACCACCCGTGGTTGACGGCAAGGGCGGCGGCGATCCCATGCGCAACTGGGGTCGCGGTGACGACAAGCTCTGGTGGGAAGTAGTCTCACGAAACAAAAAGGCGGTGTCAGCCAATCTTCGCGTTCCGGAAGGACAGGAACTCGTTCGCAAGCTTGCCGCCACCGCTGACATCCTGATCGAAAATTTCAAACCGGGCACCATGGAGAAATGGGGCCTGGGTCCGGATGTCCTGCACGAAATTAACCCGCGCCTGATCATTGTAAGGGTTTCCGGATATGGGCAGACAGGGCCCTATTCCTCCCGCGCAGGCTTTGGCGGAATCGGCGAAGCCATGGGCGGATGGCGCTATATCGTCGGCGATCCGGATCGTGCGCCGAGCCGGATGGGCATCTCCATTGGTGATACGATGGCCGCCAGCTACGGCTGCATGGGCGCGCTTGCAGCGCTGCATTCGCGCGAAACCACCGGCAAGGGCCAGGTCGTGGATAGCGCCCTTTACGAGGCCGTACTGCAGGTCATGGAAAGCGTCGTGCCCGAATACGACTATTCCGGCTATATCCGTGAACGCTCCGGTTCGGTATTGCCCGGCATAGCCCCGTCAAACGTCTATAAATGCGCGGATGGGGAATATCTGATCGGCGCTAATCAGGACGCGGTATTTGCCAGGCTCTGCAAGGCCATGGAACGGCCCGAACTGGCGTCAGATCCACGATATGTCAACCATGTGGCGCGTGGCACCAATCAGATCGAGCTGGACGAACTCATCGAAGCATGGACCCGAACGCTCACAGTTGACGAACTGGAAGCCCTGATGATCGAACATTCCATTCCCGCGGGGAAAATGTATCGCGCACCGGAAATGATGGACGACCCCCATTTCGCCGCACGGGAAGCGATTATCGAACTGGAAACGCCTCGCTGGGGCCCACTGAAAATGCAGAATGCTTTTCCCAAATTATCAGGCACCCCAAGCGCGGTACGCACCCCGGCTCCCGATCGCATCGGGCAGCATAATGCGGAAATCTACGGCCAGTTGCCGGACATCGACGAGCAGGAGCTGGACCGGTTGGCGGCGCAAGGCGTAATCTAGCGACGGACAGCAACCAAGGGGCGGGTAAATGTCGCGCAGGCGCGCATTACCCGCCAGCTTCAAAAAGCCATGATCCGGGGCGCTTTCGCTTTAACTCGAATGCAATTGATGAGTTCGCAGTCCGCCAGCCAATCCGGATAGCCAGACTGACCCGACGGTGAATTACCTACGAGCCGACATGGTTCTGTTCTGGACTATTTCTAACCACGTCCCGCCGCTATCTGGTCATACCACCGCGCAAACGGTTTTCAGTTCGAGATAATTTGCGAGCGCCGCCTGGCCGCTATCACGGCCGAAACCGGATTGTTTGGTACCGCCGATAGGCAGCGCAGCATCGAACATCAAATGGCTGTTGATCCAGACAGTACCGGCCTGCAGGCGATTGGCGAGCCGCGTCGCATTGGACAAGCCCTCGGTCCAGATGCCGGCAGCCAGCCCGAAGCTGCTGTCATTGGCAGCGGCCAGCACTTCATCGACGTCGTCAAAAGGCGACGCGACCAGAACCGGACCGAATATTTCCTCGCACACCACATTCATGTCGGCCTTGACATCGGTAAGAACCGTTGGCTGCACAAAGCTTTGATTCGGGCCCAGAGTTTCGCCGCCGCATAATCTGGTCGCTCCAGCCTTGATGCCATCTTCGATATAGCCGGCCACGGTCGCCGCATGTTTTCTCGACACCAAGGGGCCTAGCTGTGTGGCCGGATTGAGGCCATGTCCCATCGCCATTTTGCCGGCAGTATCGACAATGCCCTCGATGACCTTGTCAAAAACCGACCTGTGCGCATAAAGGCGCGACCCGGCAACACAGACCTGTCCGCCATTGAAAAAGATCGCATTGGCAGAGCCGGCAGCCGCCGCTGCAATATCTGCGTCCGCCATAACAATGACCGGAGATTTTCCACCCAGTTCCAAGGTAACCCGTTTGAGATTGCCTTTCGAGGCTTCCAATATGGCCCGCCCGGTGTTTGTCGAACCGGTAAATGCGATTTTGTTAACTTGTGGATGCTCGGCCAAGCGGGCACCTGCTTCACTACCCAGTCCGGTCACCAGATTGATCACGCCGTCCGGCAATCCCGCTTCCGCTATCAATTCGCACAATCGGACAGCGGTCAGGGACGTGTCTTCTGCCGGCTTCAGCACGATTGTGCAGCCTGCCGCCAAGGCCGGCGCCAGTTTCATCACCGTCAATACTAGTGGACTGTTCCAAGGGACAATTGCGCCGACCACGCCCACAGGTTCTTTCAAGGTATAAGCAAATATCTCTTTGCCTTCAGGCTGATAATTGATCGAAGTCGGAATGGTCCTTCCTTCAATCGCCAGCGCAAGACCGGCAAAATATCTGAATTGCGCAATGGCACCGGGAATTTCGGCCCAGCGCCCGACATATAATGGTTTTCCCTGGTCGAGGGTCTCCAGTTCCGCCAGCTCGTCTATATTGGATTCCATAAGATCCGCGATCTTGTTCAAGATCCCGGATCGCTCCATTGGCGTCATTGTCCGCCAGGGACCGCTGTCAAAAGCCCTTCGCGCTGCGGAAACGGCCAGGTCGACATCTTCGGCCGCCGCCCGGGCGATCTGACCGATCACCGCACCGGTAGCCGGATCACGAGTATCGAATGTTCCGGACGATTGCGCATCAACCCATTGTCCATCGAGGAAAAGCTGATATTTTCCACGATCAACAAAGGCCTGCGCAGCTGAGGATAGCGCGGGAGCGCCAATATCTATCTCGGCCATTATTTCAATCCTCCGCCGGTCAATTGACCCGGGATATGATCCCCCTGATGTTCGACATAATAGTCAGCGATTTCTTCGCGTGTTGCCCACCAGATGCCATCGAGCTCCTTGGCGAATTCGATAAACTCCCGCACCGCACGAATCGTATGGGCACGACCGGTAACATGGGGATGGAAGCCGACATTCATGATCCGGGCCTGCTGTTCCCCTTCCCGATGCAAGACCGACAGTTCCTCGATCAGGAGGTCGCGATATTCGTCGGTGGTCCGCATGTTCCGCGTCAATATGGTAAAGTCGTTGATCACGTTGGAATAAGGGGTGGCAACGATCGGTCCCTGGTCGGTCCGTATCATATAAGGTTGATCGTCGTTCATAATGTCGCAGTAGAATTTGAACCCCTCTTCCGCGAGAATCGACGGCGTGTTCAGCGTCCCGCGCAGAGAGGATGACAACCAGCCGACCGGTCGCTTGCCAACATGTTTCTCGTAAATCTCGATGGAGCGCTGGATAATCTCGCGCTCGGCGGCGGGGTCGTCGTGAAAGTCGGTCAGCAACTCGCCCTGCTCATAATTATGTGCGATCAATTCCCAGCCACGTTCCAGACATGCATCGGTCATCGCCTTGCGTCGTTCGAACGTCACAGCGTTGGTGGTGCAGCTTGCCTTGACGCCCAGCTCATCAAACAGGTCGAACATACGCCAGATGCCCACTCGCTGACCATATTCGCGCCAGCTATAGTTCGGATAGTCGGGGATGCGACCTGCCAGGGCATTGGGTAGCAACGCCGGACCACCGGCATAATATGGGAGATCCGTGTCTTTCGTCAGATCCCAGGTTTCCAGATTGAACGTCAGGATCAATGCGACCTTTGCACCATTGGGCCACTTCAGTTGGCCGCGCTGCGGCATCGGCACATAATCATATTCAAACATCGGGTTGTGCTCCTTGATATTGACGTTCCCAGCTTAGTGCCACCAACGCCCGATCGAATAAACCGTTTGTGAACGTGAACGCGGATCGAGCGTACCCAAGAACCGGCTGCTAATCGACAGGCGAATAACGACGCTGTCGACAGCACCCGGTTGAATGATCCAGCCTCTACCGGGCCTGATCTGCGGCCAGCTTGAGCCCGGGGCGCCGCCTGCTGGCGCATCTCGTCCGTCGGCTGGCTATAGCGCTAGGCTGGTAGCGAGGTACGATCGCTTGGCAACATCGATTGGCGGATCATATAGCTGCGGCGCTTGACCGGATCATCGACCAGTTTGCGCATTGCGTCCTTGCGTAGTCGATGCTGCTCGCTGTCACCCTCTTTCATGAATTCCATATTCTGGATGGTTTGCGCCTGAACCAGTTCTATGGTCGCGCTCAACCGTTCATCATTAAATTGATTCAATAGCGCGTCCGCATCTCCCCGGCCGTGCAGAATTTCGATCATTTTGGGGCACAGGTTGAACGCATCATGGATGCCGCTATTCATCCCCAGCCCGCCAAGCGGATTGTTCAGATGTGCCGCATCACCGATGATCATCACGCGATTGTCACGCAAATTCTTTGCAACTCGCTGATGCACCCGATAAATTGTCCGGTGTTCGGTCGTCACATCTGGCTTGCCGATCAATCCCGAGAATACCTTTTCTTTTTTGGCATCGGAAACAAGATAGCTGTCCGCCTCGCTCTCGGTCGCCGGAACGAGCACTCGCCACAGCGAGGGAACCCGCAGCAACACAAGCCATTCCATGGGGTCCGACACATAATTCACATAATCAAGGCCGGGGATATGATCTTCCAGCGGTTCGGCACTGGTCAGGCAGAGAAATTTTTCGGGATAGGTAAAGCCTTCAAACTCGGCTCCCATAAGCTTGCGAACAACACTGTTCGCTCCGTCCGCACCAAACACATATTGCGCCTCGATATTCAGAATATCATACGGCGTTTCTATGCTGACTTCGACGCTATTCTCGTTCTGGCGATAACCGAGCATCCGGTGATTGAACAGCACGGTTGCTTTCGGCTCTGCCTCGATCCGTTCGGCCAGCATGCGCGCCAGATGATATTGCTCGCATTGTATGCGGAACGGGAATCGGGTGATGTCCGCGAGTTCGGATAAATCGAAACGGAAGGCTTCACCACCGCTGCGCTCGCGCCACTGGAAAACAGGGGCTTTCAAACCCATCTCTATCAGTTCGTCTGCGATACCAAGCGTATCCAGCATCTCGAGCGTTGACGGATGGAAAGTCGAAGCTCGCAGATCCTGGGTCCCGGCGTCTCCGGCATCAATCACGGTGACCTCAACACCCCTCCGCGCCAAATAGTAGCCCGCCACACAACCCACAGGTCCAGCGCCAACTATAACGACATCTGTTTTCTTCATTTATCATGTCCGTTTTTCATTGCTTGAACGGCGGTCATGCGCGAGCAGAGAAAAGAGCGCGAGATGTTCCCGATATTTAACCGCCTGTCGGTACAATTAGTGAGTTGGCACGGTCAGTGGCGGGACAACATGGCCCCGCAGGAGGGAGCCGCAACGGGAAATCCGCTGCCCGGAAAACCGGGCCGGTCAGTCTGTCCATGATTTGCATGACGGAGGGGACCAAGCTGCTTCCCAGTCGAAGCAACCGCAGCCAGAAACCGCGCGCTACCCGCTCTGCGATTATGTTGGCAGCTTCACTTGCCGCTTTTACCGCTATTGCAGAAACAGTGTTCCATTCCGTTTCATGGCATCTGACGGCAGCCCCGTTGCAGCCCGCAATGAAAACACCAATCCCGAGCAGGGAAAAAACAAGGATTTGGCGATGACACTGATTGGCACAAAAATGGTTGAGGACGGCCGGACGGCTCGTGAAATTTTCGAACAGCTTATCAGTAATCCGGCACGTAACAAATTTGGATTCGGCGACAAGCTGGCCATCGTCAATGTAGATGTACAACAGGCCTATACCCGCACCGACATGTTCAAGACCGCTTATGAAACGGATCCGCATCAAATCGACTATATCAATCGCATATCTTCCCTCGCCCGGTCGCACGAAATGCCGGTAATCTGGAGCCGCGTAGCCTATAAGGAAGATGCTGCTGATGCCGGTGTCTGGGGGACCCGGACCGATACGGAAGATTCCCTTCAGAACATAAAATATGACAGCGAGCGGCATAAACTGGACCCCCGCTGCGAGGTCGCGCCGAATGACCTCCAATATACAAAACGCATGCCCAGCGCCTTCTTCGAAACCTCTTTGGCAAGTTATCTGACCTGGCACAAAGTCGATACAGTCGTGGTCACCGGCGGCTCCACGTCCGGCTGTGTACGCGCGACGGCGGTTGATGCATTAAGCCATGGCTACCGCACCATCGTCCCGATCGAAACCTGCGCTGACAAGCACGAGAGTTATCATTTTGCCAATCTGACGGATCTGCAGATCAAATATGCCGATGTCGAACCGGTGCAGACCGTAATCGACTGGCTGGAAGCGCAATAGATAGTTCTGGGGACTGTAAAGTCCGCTCCCCAGCGATACCAATTGGAGGATATTATGTCTTTGAAACCGCGCCCAAACCCCGACGCCCTCGGCCACAGAAAACTGTTCGGCGTGCTCGGCCCCTCGACCAATACCGTGGTGCAGCCTGACTTCGACGATATGCGCGTATATGGCGTCACCAACCATTATAGCAGGATCGTGGTCGAGGACGCGCAAGCGATCTCCGACGAAACCTTCATGGCGGGGACGCTTGAGATATCGAACAATACGCTCGACGCCGTACGCGGCGTTCTGACCTGCAACCCCGACTATCTGGTGATGGGCATGTCCGCCGTCACATTCTATGGTGGTGCAAGGGGCGCGGAACAATGGCGTGAAAATATCGAAGCCGAGGCCGGTCTTCAACTGTGCACGGGTTCGCAGTCGTTGATCGAAGCATTTAACGCCTATGGCGGCGTGAAAAAAATTGCTGTGATTTCACCCTATTATCCGTCGGCCAACCGACAGGTTGCAAATTTCATGTCGGATTACGGTATTGAAACCGTTCGTGATATTTGTCTGCGTTGCCCGAGCTGGACCTCCATTGCCCAGGTTTCGACAGAAATATTGCGCGAAAAGCTAAAGGAACTCGACGGCGATGATGTCGATGCCTTGGTGCAGGTTGGCACCAATCTGTCGATGACCCGGCTTGCCGCGGCTGCAGAGACCTATCTTGGCAAGCCGGTTATCGCTATCAACACCGCCACCTACTGGAACGCCTTGCGGCAGAATGAAATTGATGATCGGGTGGTCGGGTTCGGCAGATTGCTCGAGGAATTTTAGCAGCAGGAAACAAAAGGCCCAGAGGTCTGACATTTTGATCATGTCGGCATATCTGCAAAAAAATGGATGCACGCTGGATGCATCGGGTGAAGATAAGGCCGGGCGCGATTTTCAGGAGGCTTGAATGAGTGAATTGGAAGACAATTATCAAACGGCAGGCTTTTGCGGCAAGCTGGAACTTGGCAACCGTCCGGCCCTGGTGCTGATCGATCTGGCCCGCGCCTACATCGACTCCGCATCGCCGCTTTATCTGGGTGACGAAAGCGCGTTTCTTGCCAATATTGAACTGACCAAGGCCGCCCGCGACGCTGGCATTCCTGTTATTTTCACCCGTGTGGAATATATGCCCGGCGGCGGCGATGGCGGTCTGTTCTACAAGAAAGTCGCGGCGCTGTCCCTGTTCCAGAAAGGTGAACCGATGGCAGAATTTGATCCGCGGCTGCAACCCGAAGCAGGGGATGTCATTGTCACCAAGCAGTATCCCAGCGCCTTTTTCGGGACATCTCTGGCCGCCACATTAACCGCCATGGGTGTGGACAGTTGCATCGTTTCCGGCTTCTCGACCTCAGGCTGTGTCCGCGCCAGCGCACTGGATGCATTGCAGAATGGCTTCGTTCCAATAGTCGTCAGCGAAGCTTGCGGAGACCGCGATCCTGCTGTTCAAAAAGCCAATCTGTTCGATATCGGCGCAAAATATGCCGAGATTCTGTCTCTTGATGACGCAAAAGGCTATTTATCCTCAATCTGAGCGAGATCCCGGGCGATATTGGCGGCCGTGGCCTGAAGATCGCTCAGGAACAACTCGGCCGCTTTGCTGGCATTCATCGCGGAGGCAAAATAGATCAGGCCGATTGAACCGGCAATTGTCCCGTTTTCCTGCATGATCGGAACGGCAATAGAGGATGTCTTCCCATCATCGGCCGTATAGGTGTTGCGATTATGAATGGCATAGCCGTTTTGGCGAATCTCGCCGAGAATGGAATCATCGCGAACCAGCAAAAGACCCACTTTGGACGTGTCATTGTCGGTCATTTTCCACCCCTCGATGATCGCGTCCCGCTCCTCGTCATCGCAGTGAGCAATATAGGCCTTGCCCGTCGCGCATTCGGATATCGGCAGCGTATATCCAGGATAATAGTTGGTAAATGTCAGCGAGGTCAGCCCATGGGTCGAATCGCGCACCATCATACTGGTACCGACGCGCGTCGCTAGCGAAATCGGCCAGTTTAACTTATCCGTCAGCGCGACAATATGTTTGCGGGCCACCGTGACCAGTTCATCTTCCGATTGGAAGCCCGTGGACAGGGTTTGCACGAGCCCCGTCACCCGGTACCGCTTGCGCGCGGGTTCTCGCTCGATAAAGCCTTCGTGGATCAGGGTCTGCACGATCCGGCAGGCCGTCGGATAAGGGATATTCGCGGCTCGCGAAATTTCCATCATAGAAATCGGACCGATGCGGTTCGTAGCCTGAATAACGGCGAGCCCCCTGCTGATCGCCCTAATCGGCACGCCGCGATCAAAAGTCTGTTTTGCCATATCTGCTGTTCCTGTTCTGAATCCATATCTAGCCAAATGCCTGCCAAAAGCAATCCGCTGTGCGGATAGATGAGAGACACTGGGCTTTTCCGGCACGATAGCGCGTGAATAGAGACGCAAGTCCGGAGAACGGAGCCATGACCTTATTAGCCTGAATACAGAACCTCTCAAATCCGGTTTGGCGGCGCTTGTGCGCCATCATCGGCAGGACAGTCGAGGATCGAGAAGAGGTGCACCTCGACGTGAAAACAAGACGTCGCGAGAGCGCGACATTGCTCAACATATGAAGGAAGTTGAAATGCCATTATTGAAAATCGAACGCCGTGACCATATTGCCATTCTCACACTCGATCGAGCTGCGACGATGAATGCTCTCGGCGTGGACGGCGATGGTACCGCGTTCCGCGAAGCCTGCGATTCCATCAATATGGACCAATCGATCCGTTGCGTCATTCTGACCGGCGGGGGAAAGGCGTTTTCCGCGGGTGGCGATGTGAAGGCGATGCTTGCCCGCGAGGGCAATTTTGCCGGCGATGGTACCCAGATCCGACAAGGCTATCGCGGCAATATTCATTTGATCCTGCGGGCGCTCGAAACGCTGGATGTTCCGGTCATTGCAGCAGTCAATGGCCCGGCCATCGGTCTGGGCTGCGATCTTGCCTGCCTTGCCGACATCCGGATTGCATCGGAAAAGGCAAAATTCGGCGTCACCTTCCTCAAGATAGGCATCATCCCCGGCGATGGCGGCGCGTGGCTATTGCCCCGCATCATCGGTATGAGCCGTGCCGCCGAGCTTTTCTATACCGGCGATGTCATCGATGCCGGGACGGCGCTGGATTGGGGGCTGGTCAGCCGCATCACGCCGGATGAGGAATTGCTCGATAGCGCGATCGCTCTGGGCCAGAAAATTGCCAGCCAGCCTCCCCATGCGCTGCGCATGACGAAAATGCTGCTTCGACAAGGGCGCAAGGTCGACTATGATACGATGCTGGAAATGAGCGCCGCAACCCAAGCCCTGTCCCACCTGACCGACGATCATATCGAAGGAGTCTCGGCGCTTATCGAAAAGCGAACCGCCAAATTTGCCGGAGCTTAGCCGCTGGAGCACCCGTCGATATTTTCGCGCGTTTCCGGATTGATCGCCAGTCGAAGAGTTGATGGCCTGCGCTTTGCGGACGGTGTCAACCCAATCTAGCCTGACACCGACGAAGGCTCTGCGCCATATCCTGCAAGATTCTATCTGTGTGCCCAGCAACGATCGGACTCAATATGCCAACCCACCATAATCGTCGAAACATCCTGCGCGGCATTGCTGTTGGCGGAGGTGTCACTGCGCTGGGCACGTCTCCAAGCTATGCCATGCACACGGACACCGACATATCAGAAAACTGGGACTATATCGTCATCGGTGCCGGCTCGGCAGGATGCGTGCTCGCCAACCGCCTGTCCGCCAATCCGGAGCACCGTGTCCTGCTGCTCGAAGCCGGTCAGAGAGTTTCGGACGCAGAAGTCTCCTTTCCTCCAGCCTGGCCGGGATTGGCCGGCGGAGCTTATGATTGGGATTATCAGTCTACCACCCAGTCCGGCCTGAACGGCCGGTCGGTAGCCCAGCCTCGCGGCAAGGGCCTGGGCGGTTCGACATTGATCAATGCCATGGGATTTCAGCGGGGTCCCGCCCAGGCGTATGATCAATGGGCACAGCAGACAGGCGATCAGCGCTGGGCCTTCGCATCGATGCTCAAATATTTCCGGAAACTGGAAACTGCATCGAGCGGAGCAAGCGAATATCGCGGCGGCGACGGGCCTCTCAGCGTACTCGAACTGGGCCGCGTTGAAAACACAACAGCGCTGGCACAGGCCATTTTTGCGGCCGGGGTTGCAGCCGGACATCCTGCCAATCCCGACTGGAACGGCGCGCGGGCCGACGGAAGCGTCTGGTCGCAACTGAGCATCAAGGATGGGATGCGGCACACCGCGTCATCCGCCTATCTCGACCCGGTGTCGGATCGCAGGAACCTCACGGTGGTTACCGGCGCGATGGTGAACAAGCTGCAGGTGGTCAAGGGTTGCTGCGAGGCCGTGGCGGTTACCATTTCCGGCCAGCACAAGATTTTGACGGCAAGGCGGGAAACGATCCTCAGCGCAGGAGCCTTTGATTCACCACGGTTGCTATTGCTCTCTGGCATCGGCGACAAGGGCCAGCTTGCAGAAGCCGGCGTTCCGGTCGTCCATCATCTGCCCGGAGTGGGCCAGAATCTTGCGGACCATCTGCTTGCGCCGGGCTTGCTGTTTCAGTCGGACAGGCCACTTCCAGCATCCGCCCACAACCACTGCGAGTCGATGGTGGTCGCACAGAGCCGGCAATCTCCGGGCTGGTCCGATCTAATGATCATGGGCCTCAGCATCCCCTTTGTCAGTCCGGATTTTGGCCCCCCGCCACCCGATAGCTTCGCCTTCGTGCCGGCCATGACCCATCCGAAAAGCAGGGGCAGTATATCCATTACCAGCGCGGACACGAGGGACCCGGCCAGGATTGACCCGGGCTATTTGACCCATGAAGCCGATGTCGAAGCGCTGGTTGACGGATTTGAAATCGCGCGCGAAATCGCTGCTGCAAGGCCATTGCACGGCTGGATTTCGAAAGAATTATACCCCGGCCCCGAGGTTACGGATCGCAAGGGCCTTGCAGCTCATGTCCGCAGGGTTGCGTCTCCATTTTTTCACCCGGTTTCCACTTGTGCGATGGGGCGGGCCAGCGATGAAATGGCGGTGCTTGACAGCGCTTGCAGGGTACATGGTATCGATCGCCTACGGGTGGTCGACGCTTCCGCTTTCCCGTCCATACCGCAGGCAATGACAAATGCTGCCGTGATGGCTCTCGCCGAATGCGCCTCGGATATCATAATGGAGAAAATCTGACCTTTCGCGATTTCTTCGTCTGCCGATCTATTGCCAAGCTTATTGTGCCTGCGCGCTCCAATAGGCGAGGACAAATTTTGCCAGCTCATCATTGAAGGCGTCGGGCTGTTCCGCGAACGGGGAATGACCGGCATTTTCGAAAGCGCGGGACTTTACGGTCGGAGCGCTTTGCAAAAGGGCCGCCAGCGCGGCAGGAGAGACGGACGGATCCTCACTGCCGTGCAGTATCAGTGCCGGCATTTCCCCGAGCAGCGGAACGAGGTCGATATTGTCGGATGGATGTTTGCGAAGCGCCCCTTGCGCATAAGCCGGCACCATCATGCCCAGAATTCGGGCTTCTTCAATCCAGTCTGCTGGCGGCTCGTTCGCCGTCAACATCGGCATGAACAGCTCAACTGCGGCAAGCTGGTCTTCGAAGGCATCGCTTTTCCGCAGCTCCTGTAATTTCATCAATTGGGCGAGAAGCTCGGGATCGGGACCACCAGCGGGTGGCGAAAACGGAATGAATCCGCCCAATGCTCCTATCATTACCAGACCCGAGATATTTCCACGCCCATATTCGCGCAGATAGTCGGCAGCGACCAAGGTCCCGTAAGACCATCCCACTATTACGGGTCTGTGAAGCTTCGTGGCTTTGATCACTTTCTCGATATCCGCAGCCCATATCTTGGGATCGGTATAAGCTTCGGCCTGCCACGGTTTACCCGACATACCATGACCACGAAGATCGAAAGCGACCATTCGAAAACGCTCGGCAAGACTGGATTCAAACTGGGGTGTAAAGCTCGCGGTTCCCATGCCAAGCCCGTGCAGGAAAATTATGGCGGGTCCATCCTCCGGCCCTGTGACCGTAACCGCCAGCGGCACGCCCCCTTCGCCCTCAACATAGAGCGTTTCGGCAGATGCGGCCGCGAGCGGAATTTGTATGATAGCGAGCGTACAGGCCATCGCAATAATTCTGAATAGATTTACCAGCTTCATTTCGATCGCTCCTGTCTGCAGGGCCTGTAAACATCAGGCTATATGTCTGTCCACCAGACTGAAATAGCTGTCGTTCCTGCCTTTATCGGGACCAGAGCCGATGAAAGGGCAAGCACAAGAGACAATCCATAAGTTTCTTTCTATCCGCTGATAGCTATTTTGGATTTGAGCCGGCAGCCCATCCCGTATCTTTATGATCAACGTAATCATGATAATTGTTCTGCCTGCGCCGAACCTATCGTGAAAGTCATCGTCATCGATCAGTCTTGTCTGATCTCCAAATATTGTGGACCCTTATTATGTCAGAAAATACTTTACTGTGCGGCCAGCATGAAATGATGCCTCAGACGACACATGACGAGGCCTCGGCGCTGGGTTACGTTCGCAGCCTGCGGCGGTTGATCACCTCGCAACTGACACCGGGCCACAAGCTGGTTTACGATGCGCGGATTTCCAGAGAGATTGAAAAAGATCTCGGACGCCCGGCGGAACATCGCAACGAAGTGAAACCCTATCTGGAAAAGGACGGCTATCACCAGATGTGGTCGGCGATGCTGCGCACGACCCAGGAGTTGATGTGGAACGCCGTATACCGCTGCGTCGATCGTCAGGCAGAGGAACTGAACAGCAAGTTCCAGCAGTTCAAAAAGACACAGGGACCCGGTTCCCTGGCCATCGATCCTGACTTTGAAATTCCGCCCTATAGCGACCGGGTGGACAATCACACCCAGCCTGGCGGCTATCACACGGAAATAGTCGAGGATGATGTCACGGCCGGTGCTGCCTACGAGCAGAGTATCCATGTCTATATGATGGGCGGTATGGGCCGCTACAATGACGATGTCGGCAAGATGCTCGGCCATTATGTCGAGTGGAAATATCCTGATTTCAAACCGCTCAGAATCCTCGATATCGGCTGCTCGGTCGGGCACAGCACATTGCCCTATACTGAACTCTTCCCCGACGCGGAAATCCACGCTATTGACCTTAGTGCTCCGCTGGTCCGCTATGGGCACGCCCGCGCAAAATCCATGGGCAAGGCCGTCCATTTCGCTCAGCAAAATGCCGAACGCACCAATTTTGAAGACGAAAGCTTCGACCTGATTGTTTCCCATATCATGATACACGAAACGTCGACCAAGGCGCTCACCAATATCATGACGGAATGCCGGCGGTTGCTGAAGCCGGGCGGCCTGACCGTCCATCTCGAGATGTTGCCATTTTCGAAGAAAACCCCGCTGCAGCAATATCTGACCGACTGGGACAGCGTGAACAATCACGAACCGTTCATCGGCAAGATGAACGATCTGGACATGAACGAGGTGCTGCGCGACGCCGGCTTCAGCGAAGCGGAACGGTTCGTCGAATTCGTGCCGATCGGTTTTGACAAGCCGGAAACCGGCTCGCTCGATTACACCCATCTGATCGGTACGGAGCGCCATATCTTCGGAGCGAAGAAAGCGAGCTAGGCCGGTGAACGGCAGACTCTGTGATTAATCCGGCAAAGCACTGCACGCCCAGAATCGCGACCGCGCACAGATTCCCGCACGATTCTGCGGAAATGAGTGGGACGAACCGCGAAGTATCGGGGCAATTATAGCCAAGGGACAGAAACATGGCCGCTTATTTCATTGCTACCATCGACGTAGAAGATTCAAAGACTTTCGATCTTTACCGGTCGCTCAACCCTTCACTGGTGGAGGCGGCAGGCGGGAAATATTTAGTCAAAGGGCTGCCTCTCACGGCATTGGAAGGCGACGACCTGCGCAGCCGGTTCGTCATGATCGAATTTGCCAGTGAAGCGGCTTTGGAGCGTTTCTACAACTCCCCGGAATATGCAGCCCTGAAACCGCTCAGGCAACGCAGCGCAAAATCATCGATCGGCTATGTAAACACCGACAGCGCGACCAGCCATCGGACAGGCTACCAAATTCCCCGCTTCGGGGACGATGTCGTGCTGGAACCCGTAACTTCGGCGATGCCGGAGCTCGGGCCAGATGATCTGCGAATCCAGCCTACGCTGATTTCGCTTAACCCGGTCGACTGGAAAATCCAGGCTGGCATATTGGCTGCACTTCCTTTCGCCTTCCCCTACACACCCGGTGCCGAAGGCGTTGGTATCATTGAAGCGGTGGGCACTGATGTTGTGGGGTTTCGCCCCGGCCAGCGCGTGATGGCATTTTCCAGTCTGGTACGGGGTGGCTGGTTCGCGAACAAGGTGGATGTTTCTGCCAGCCAATGCGCTCTGGTACCCGATGCAATACCGGACGAGCAGGCTGCAGCGTTCAATGTACCGCTGCTCACCGCCCATCAGGCTATCAAGCTTCATCCTGGCGCTGTTAAACGGGCATTGGTGATCGGCGCCTCCGGTAGCGTCGGATCGATCGCCACCAAGCTTCTGGGCCATATCGCAGAGAGCGTTGATGCCATTTGCTCGCCCGGCAACGCGGATCATGTCACCGCCTTGGGCGGGAATGTAGTCACTCCGCAAGAGGCAGCAGAAGGCCGGTATGACTTTGTGCTGGATGCGGCCGGCGGCCCGATAATCGAGACCGCTTATCGCAGTCTCGCCAAAGGAGCGACGCTGGTTTCGATCGTCCAGCCAGTTGATGAAGAGCGGGCTAGATCGGCCTCAGCGCAAGCCATTCGCTATTCCGCGCAACCCGATGGCGGTCAGCTATCGGATCTGATGGCTCGACATCCGGATTTACCAGCGCCGCGCGTGGCCGCCACGCTGCCGTTAGCGGAAGTGAACACTGCCTTGCATCTGTTGAAATATGGGCGCGTCCGCGGCAAAATTTTCCTCAAACCCTGAATAGATAGCGCCAGACTCCGTCACAATTGTCGGCGCCGCCTTGCGGCTGCGGGCTACTGCGTCCGTTCACTGACGGGATAATTGTGCCTGCCGCCGGCTGTCAGGTTTCTTGCATCGATCATTCTGCGTCTAGCCAGCGCACCGAAAAACGGCCCGGACATTTCTGCCCGGGCCGCTTTTCCAGTCAATGGCCGGATCGTAAAAAGCAGAGTCTATTTCTGTGTGCCGACGATAGTGTAGTAACCGATACCGATAACCACACCCTTGGCTTTTTTGGCCTTCATGATTTCCGGCATCGTCTTGGGCAAGTGAACGCTTTCGATCTGCTCCATGAAGAAATTCTGTTCGGGAAAACCGGCGTCGGCATAAAGCCCGGCCAAATTTTCATCCTGCAGGCCGCCCATATAGGGTTCATTGTTATAATGCGCATTCCATTCGCACAGATACTGGCCGAACGGGTCGGTTGCGCCAACCACATCCATATGGATCATCACACCACCCGGCTTGAGAAGGCGATGGCATTCATCGACAATATTCTTGAGAGCCTTGTGGGATGTCTCGTGCATCAGGATATGCGATACAACGAGATCGAAGGATGCGTCCGGGAAATTGGTCTTTTCCGCATTTTGCTGGGTAAAATGGACCGGCTTACCGAGCGATTTCGCACGATAATGACCATATTCGAGACAAGGCGCTGCCACATCCAGCGCGTGCATTTCAGCACCGGGGAAAATATCAAGATACGGCACAGAACTGTGGCCGATGGTACAGCCCATATCCAGTATCGATTTGGGATGCAGGTCGGGGAAATTTTCTTTGATCCATGTCGCTAGGGAAAGCCCCATATCATCGGCAAGCGGACCGGTTTTGCCGTGAAAATAGACATTGACGGTCCGATCGAACTCCGCGCCAGCCAGGAAATCGCCGTCTTCCGTCTTTGTATGATAGCCACCGGGCTTGCAGTGAATGTCTGCATGCGTGTGATAATCAGGAATTTCCAGATCCGGATCCAGCGTCAGCGAACCAACCGCATTGTCGAGCCTGGCAGCTTTTTCCTTTAGCGCCGGCATTTGCCGCTCGATGCTTGGCCGGACCGTGTGATACATCATTTCCTGACTGGTCCGCATCAGCGAACTCCACATCTGGTTGAACGGCTGCTCGTTCAGTGCTTCGCGGACTTCCTTACGGGTTTCCGGCGGTCTGCCGAGCTCTTTTTCAAACTGTGGAACGATCTTCTCATGATAAAGAATGTCATTGCCCGGCATCACTTTCTCGTAAAGATGTACCATGAAGCTGCGCAAGAAGGCTTGCTGCGATAGTTCATCATGATTGGCTTCGGGATACATGTCATGCACTGGCTTGTTCATTTTTCACCTTCCGGTTCTGGCATCGCTAATGATCACTCTTACCGTCCAATCTGAACCCGCAGATTCCCGACGAGTAAGCCACACAGCAAATCTGCGTTCTGATATATTTTATACGTCAGGATAAGGCGCTGGCCTATATGCAAATTACTATTGAGCAATTGAAGGGTTCGATTGGACAATACAGGGTCCCGATCCATAGCCTCGCTTATCTTGCAACCTATCTCGAAACGAGCGGAAGACGTCATGAAAGCAACCGACGAATTTGACTACATCATAGTTGGTGCCGGCTCTGCCGGGTGTGTGCTCGCGGACAGGCTTTCACATAATGGCCGTTATACGGTGGCTGTAGTCGAAGCCGGTGGCCCTGACTCCTCTTTGATCGTGAAAATTCCGGCGGGCGCCATGAAAGCATCCGGCAATCCGGATTTCGACTGGTGCTACATGTCCGAGCCCGATCCGACCCGCGACCAACGCACTGATGCCTGGCCTCGCGGAAAAGTGGTCGGCGGCAGCAGCTCCACCAATGGCCAGCTGTGGGTCAGAGGGCAAGCGGAAGACTATGACGCCTGGGCGGCGCAGGGAAATGCCGGATGGTCCTATGACGACGTGCTGCCCTATTTCCGGGAACTTGAAAGTTACACCGGCGTTTCAGACGATGGTTTGCGGGGCGCGGACGGGCCGTTACACGTAGAAGAGCTGCGCAAGCCGCATATTCTGAGCTCCGCTTTTGTTGCCGCCGCTTCCGAAACAGGTATTCCGGCCATAGCGGACTATAATGGCGCGAACCAGGAAGGGGCGTCGATAGTACAGGTCACCCAGAAGCGGGGCTGGCGGCAAAGCGCGTCAAAAGCATTTCTGCGTCGAGCCCTGAAGCGAAAAAATGTCCACCTGATCGTCAATGCGCTGGTCCGCAAGATCGATATCGAAGACAAGATCGCGCGCGGTATAACCTATTCCAGCAACGGGGCTACCAAGTCGCTGCGGGCACGGCAGGAAGTGATCCTGAGTGCGGGAGCGATTGGATCGCCACAGTTGCTGATGTTATCGGGTATCGGTCCGGGCGACCATCTCCGGGAACGCGGCATCGATGTCGTCGAAAATCTTCCCAGTGTCGGCCAGAACCTGCAGGAGCATTCCGGAATCTGGGTCGTTCAGGAGGTCGTCGACACCGTACGCACCGTGAACCAGGACTATAATCTAATGGGAATCGTCCGGAACGGTCTGAGATTTCTGATCGACGGCACGGGTGCAGCGGCCAGCCCGCCGGCCCAGGCCACGGCGTTCATCCGGTCCGGGCCGCAGGAAGCCACGCCGGATGTGCAGGTGCTGTTTACACCGCTCGGCTATTCCATCGAGGGGCAGGAGGTCGTGCCGATGGCCTCGCCGGCCATGATGTGTGTGCCGACGGTCTGTCATCCGGACAGTCGCGGGGAAATCAGACTGAAAAGCGCTTCAGCCACAGACGCACCTCTGATTTTCCCCAGGCTTTTGAGCGACGACCGGGATTCGGCACGTTTGCAAGCTGCATGCGAATGGGTACGGAAGCTGTTCGAGGCACCCTCGATGAAGCCATATGCAAAGGCGGAGCAGTTCCCCGGGCCACAAGTCGATAGCGATGCCGACTGGCGCGCGCTTTTCCGCGCAGCGGCCGGCCCGGTCTTTCACGTAACCAGCACGTGCGCGATGGGTTCCGGACCGGACAGCGTCGTGGACGCTGACCTGCGGGTTCGGGGAGTTGGCCGGCTCCGTGTGGCGGACGCTTCGATCATGCCGCGCATCACCAGCGGTAACACCAACGCACCAGCCATGATGATCGGGGCAAAAGCGGCGGATCTTATTTTGCGGAATGGCTGACATAGTGCCCCGGCATGCCCCGGACGGGATATATTCCAGGCAGAACGCACCTGGATTGCCGGACAAATGGCGGAAATCCATCCCCGGATTTCCGATGGTATAGCGATTGTTATTTTGCTTCGGGTTTCGCTGTCTGAGTCGGGCCAAACGGCGTCACGTTCAACTCTGTCAGCTCATATCTGAGTGCCGGACCGGGACCGAAGCGGACATCGGCGCGGACCACGATCCGGCTGCCTTTGGTTAGCCAGACTTCCGAACCGCTTGCCATCCGGAAATGGTCCGTGGGAATCTCATAGCCCTGCGGCATTGCAATCGATTCCTCGCCGACCAGCGTGTAGGTCGTCGGCCGGAAACTTCCGGCCATGGTGCCGCCGAACGAGCCCCCCATCCAGAAGACTTCACGCGCTTGATCGCCCGCCGCGGCGATGTCATAATTAAGAAAATGAGAGCCATCCGCGACAACCGGCCCTGTGCCGATCGACCGCTCTTTCAGGCTCTTGTCGGAAGACACAGAAGATAGTTCGATACCGTCCGTGGGGGTTTTCAGGGCCTCGGTTGCGTGAACGGCCTGATCCACACCCGCGTCGGTCTGCACTACATAGGCAGACCCCAGCGCCCCGCTCATAGACCGATTGTGCATGAAGGCCTCACGGGCAATTCCATCCGCTTCGATGACGATCGTCGCATGCCGAACTTCGCCGGCTCTAGCTGTCTCAGATGCGACCTGAAGGACTCGCGACCCGTCTTTTTGAACGAAAAGATTCCAGTAATCTGTGCCGCAATTCTTGCCGTCAGGCGCGGTACAGACGGTTGTGCCACGGTAAAGCCGCTGCAGATTTGCGCCCGAATCGGTCGCCTCATGCGTCTCTGCGGCCGCAGCAATGCCGCCGCCGAGAGCGGCAAGCAATGCTAGCGGAACATATCGGGTTGCGGCTTTCATGGTCAAAGATTTATGCATATCCTGCTGTCCTTTCAAACGGAAACCGGGCAACCGGTGCTAGCTGCGGTCAAAAATTTCGAGGGCAGCGCGCTCGCCCGATTCCATGGCGGATTCCATGCCTACTTCAAGCCGCTTCGTATGCTCGCCGGCAAAATGAAGCCGGTCATGCGGTTTGACCAGGGCCTGCGCGTATCGCAGCGTATTGCCAGCCGGCAGCGCTCCGCTGCAACCGGCGTTAAAGGGCTGCTCGGCCCAGGAGTGGATACCGCTGACTTCAAGCGCACCGACCGTCGAAGGGCGCAACCGCTCGATTTCGCGGATGACAAACTCGCCACGTTCTTTGTGCGGAAGCTGATCGAGCCGGTTTGCCTTCAGACCGGTCGACAAGGCGACCAGCCTGTCCCGGGTGCCGTCATAGTCGAACGCTTGCCGGACCAGATTGATCGGTCCGTCGGTCCACAAAGAGGCGTCCATGCCGTCATCTTCCCAGAACGGCCGGTTCACGTTCATGTAGATGAATGTGGTGTTGGCATAAGGAGTCATCATCACCGCTTCCCGCTGATCACCAGCGAGATGCGGATAGATCGAGATCCGGCGCAATACAGTCAGAGGGACAGCCGAAACAACAAAGCTCGACTCATAGCGCGTTCCGTCGAGACAGGTGACCTCGGCTTTCGTGCCGTTCATTTCGATCCGCGCGACCGCCTTGTTGCGTTGAACGGAATCGCCAAGATACGCAGCCATGGCTTCTGGCAAACGCTGTGTGCCGCCGACCACGCGGGAGCTGACGACGGCTGCCTGCTCATGGGAGTCGCCCTTTACGCTATCGCTGGTCTGCGCCTTAAATTCTGTAAAGTTGCGGGGAATGCCCTGCAACTGATCGAGTGCGGAGGCGCTCCACAGATCGGGTGCGATCAGTCCTTCACTGATCAACCGGATCGCCGCCGGGGAAGCACCGAAGCGCTGCAACCATTGTCCGAGGGAAATATCGTGAGCGCGGGCAGCCTGTTCCAGCCACTCGCTGCTATTGTGAAACGGATCGTTTTTGACGAGAAAACTGCTCATGAGCTGAGTCGGCAGCAATTCGCGTTCCGCCCCTACCGTCTTGTTCAGTTCGGATTGGGCCCAATCTTGGTTACGGACAAGTTTACCGCCGATGGAAAATGTGAATGGCGCATTCAAGTTCGCGCCATGGCTGAGTTCAACGCCCAAGCGTCGGGCCATATCCCGCACACGGGCATATTGCGGGCCAATCTGATTGGCACCAAGCTCGGGACGGCCTTCGATATGATCGCCGGTAAAGGCACGGCCGCCGATTCTGTCAGAAGCCTCCAGAACAGTGACATTATAGCCCGCATCTTTCAGCATTATAGCGGCGTTCAGACCGGAATAGCCGGCACCGATGACTACGACGTCGGCTTTTTCAGCAACCGATGCCATCGCGCTTTTGGGCAATGATGCAGCCTGTACAGTTGCAGCGGCGACAAATGCGGAGTTGGAAACAAATTGGCGACGGTTCAGTTTCATGGCTTGTTCTCGCTTCTTTCGCTGCCCGCAAGGCAGGCTATGGCAAAAGGACAGGCGGCCAGAAGAACGGGCCGCCTGCCTCTTGGGTCAGGTTTAGAAGTTGGCCATCAGCCTGAATCCAACTTCCCGCTTTTCGGGCAGGGTCGCAAAGGCCTTGCGGCCGGTATTTGCCGCCCCGAAAGCGATGCCGGTGTTGCCGGCCGCGGACAGGGTTTTGTCCTGAAAGAGATTTTCCACAAATGCTTCCACCCGGAAATTTTCCGTTACATCCGCACCGGCGCGCAGGTTCACTCTCCAGCTATCGTCAATCTTGTTATAGGCAAAATTGTCCTGATAGCGTTCTCCAAGATAGAGGGCATCAGCACGAACGTAGAGATCACCAGTCGGGATCGGGAAAGCATATGAAGCACTGACAGCACCAGTCCATTCCGAGACATTTGCCGGTTGGTTACCGCCACCCGAAATCGAAGAAGTCGTTGCGAAAGCCGTACAGATCGGTCCGTTTGTCAGAGCAGACGTACCAGGGCAGAGCACTTGCGTTGTTACACTGCCAGCGGCACCCAGTTCCTTCAGTTCGGCATCGACCCAGCCAACGCTACCCATGAGCTGGAACCCGTCGAACGGCTTCAGTGTGATTTCGAAATCAATACCCTTATATTCCGAATTGCCATCCAGATTCAGCGTTGTGGCGCTGGTCGTGCTTAGCACAAACGAATTGGCGAAGGGCTGGTTGTCCCATTCCATATAATATGCGGCGATACTGTAGCTGAGCCAGTCAGCGAGACGTTGCTTGACGCCGAATTCATAGCTTGTGAGCCGCTGGATACCGGTAAAATCGCCAATGACAGATGGATCCGGCAGAAGGTCAAGACCGGCATCCTGAGTAATTCTCGAGAAGTCGGTGGCGTTGGTTGCAACCGAATTCAGGGAACTTTCCGACCAGCTGGCATAGATATTGAGATCGGAATGTGGGGAATAAGACAAAATCACCCTGGGCATGAAGTCATTATATGCATTCTGCGCGTCAATCGTAGCCAGCGCGTTCGGATTGCCGGCTGCGACACCAGGTGCACCGACATAAACCAGAGTCTGTTTGTCATCCACCCAGCGCCCTTCGGCCGAAATTGTCAGTTCCTCGGTTATGTCGAAATCGACAGTACCGAAAATTCCGATGGCTTCATTGTCCTGAAAGTTGGTGCTGAAGGCATTGCCGTTGCGATATTTCTGCTCGTAATAGCTGACACCCAACTCGTAACGGAGCCTTTTTGCCCGATCAGAGGCAACGCGCGCTTCGAAGAATGTATCCTGCGTCCAGTTGCCGAGAGCCGAGGGGAAAATGAAAGTGGATTCCGCGGTTGGATCACCGGTTTCCCCGTAGAAGAAATCTTGGACGCCAACCAGTTCCGCTTCACCGCGCGACGCGAGGCCTTTGACAATATGGCCCGAGCCCAGTTCCCAGTCAAAGCTCAGATTGGCGCGCCAGGCGCCATATTCGTTGCCGAGACCGTCGGGCATCAGGCTGGTAAAGCCCGCCATATCCGGATTGAGTGAAACATTGCCGGTTTGGCCCGTCGCAGAAGCTTCGAACACGGACGCGTCAGGAATGCTTCCGCAGAAGATCGTTTGCGTACTCTGGCTCAGGTCCGTGGTGAAGGGGGTCAGCTCGCCGGTGAGCCCGTTGATGGAACTGCCGCTGTAAATCAGGTTACAATCACCGGGAGCAACCGTCGCGTTGACGCTCTGTGCGTTGGACGTATCTTCGGAATCGACATAATAGCCTGTGGCTTTTACCCGGAATGTCGGTGTGACTTCGAATACGGCAGTGCCGAAGATGGCAAAATTATTCTCTTCGCCGTTCGGATCGCCGTTCACATACTGATAATCGGCGCCTTTCCGCTCATAGGTGGTGGCCACACGCAAGCCGATCGTATCGGTAACCGGACCGCCAATAGCCGCGACGCCACGATAGCTGACCTGTTCGCCCCTGCCAGTGCCGATACCGATTTCAAGCTCGGTGTTCACTTCCAGTTCGTCGCCCGGTTCCTTTGGCACAAAGTTCACAGCGCCGGAAAAGGTGTTACGCGCAAAATAAGCATTTTGCGGTCCCTTGATGACCTCGACGCGTTCCAGATCAATCATCGGAATGAAGCCGATGCCCTGAGAAACATAGGAGCCGTCATAGAAGACAGCACCGGTTCGGGAAGCGGCGCTATCTACCTGCTGCGAAATACCGCGAAACTGCAGCGCTGAACTCGAACGACCGCCGGCCTGACCGTCAGAATTCTGGAATTTGAAACCTGGCGTATAATCCGACATGTTCTGGATATCGCTCACACCTGCAGCATCCAGCTGATCTTGCGACAGAACCGATATGGCAACCGGCACCTCGATCACGCTTTCTTCTCGACCGCGCGCGGTAACAACGATGACATCGTTAGCGTCCTGAGCTTCCACAGCTGTTTGCGCGAATGCGGGAACAATCGAAGTCACCGCAACCGCGGGGGTCAGCAATGTGATCAATGCAACGCTGTTGAGAAGGCTGGAACTCTTGGCTTGTTTTGGCATGTATAATTCCCCGTATTGTCCACACCGAAATTTTTTGCGGTATGGTTATTCCCTGGAGCGTTTTGACTGCCAAAGATGCCAGATTGTGGCAATTCCATTACATCAATGGGTTGATAGGGATTGCCTATTTGCAGTTATTGGCGATTTTTATAACCGTGACCGAAGCATCTATTTGCAGAAGACCGGCACCAACCCATCCAGACGGAGAAAGCTGAGCCGACATCATTCACGCGCATTTTTAGCCTGGAAGTTAAAACGTAAGTTTTTCCATACTTTATGGCAGAAAATGCCTGCATTGCGAGGCTGATACCAGCGGACGGATTAAAACCGTGAACGCACATATAGAGCCATAGGAGTTATTACCCATGAAATTGACAAACCGGAAAACAAGGACAGTTGTCCGAGGAACATTGGTCGCCAGCATGGCAATTGCCCTGATCAGTTTTGGCGGTTTGGCCGCAGAGCGGTCAAATGCGGCTGCTCCAAAACTGAGCCAGGGTGACCGGCTCTGGTTTCAATGCCGAGCCTGCCACACGCTGAAAAAAAATGAGCCGCACAAGCTAGGACCAAATCTGCACGGATTCATAAATGCCAAGGCTGCCACCCGCCCGGGATTCAAATATTCAAAAGCCCTGACAACGTCAGGCATTGTCTGGAATGATGCCGAACTGGATCAATGGATCAAAAAACCGAATGACCTGCTCAAGGGGCACCGGATGAACTATGCCGGAATGACAGACGCCAGCAAGCGCGCGCTTCTGATCAAATATCTGAAAGAGAAAACCCGCTAGCTGCCTGTCTGGCATTAGCGCGATCACTAGACACCTGCGATTTTAGATAAAACCGGACTTTGCTCCTGCCGCTGTTGCCGGATGATCGGAGCGCAATCCATGATATGAAACGAATGAAGGCGGCGCTCCGCCGAGCGCCGCCTTTATCTTGATCACATTCCAGATTCCGCTTGCAACCATTTAGCAATCGTACCGGTCGGGACCGGCCACCGCCAAAAGGTCGCTAGCACCCGCAGCTAGGCGAACAGATCCAGATAGGCCATCGCTTCGCGCAGCCCCGATGTGGCAGCAGCTTCCAGTCCCGCTTCATAATCGCGTGTATGCTCGCCGGCAAAACGCAGACGGTCCATATAGGGTTCGGCCAGCCACGGATACATGTCCCGCGCGTCGCCGGGCCGCATGATATATTTATTGCCTTTGACAAATTTGTTCTGGCCCCAGCTATAGGCGCCAACAGGCATGATCGCACCTTTCATCGATGGACGCATCTTTTCCAGACGTGCCTGGGCAAAGGCCATCATTTCCTGTTCGGTCATGCTATCCATCGTGGCCGCCGCAGTACCATTCATCCAGACGTCCAGCCAGCTGACCTTGCCGTTTTCGTCATGGTTCGCCATGACCCGTTCGATCACATCATCGCTAACCAGTCCGGCCGGATGGCCATCATCTTCCCAATAGGGCTTGGTTGGAATGAAAAAGACATGGGTCGTGAGCGTATAAAGTGCATTATCGATCGCGGCTTTTTTGGGACCGGTCGGTGCTGGCGTAATCGCAATCGAGCGCAGGACCGAATAAGGCACCGTACAGATGATGCTCTTGGCTCTCATTTTTGTGCCACTGGCCATGGTCACCGTTGCACCGTCTTTCTCGACATCGATAGCAACCACCGGATCACCGAGCATCGGCTCCGTTTTCAATAGGGTAGCGATCCGCTCGATCATGGTGAGCATCCCACCTTTGACATTATAGAAGCCGGCCGGACCGTTCGCCGCGTCATATACTTCCCGCACCTTGTCTCCCTTTTTGGGCGTGTCAATGCCGGCAAATTCACGCATCTGGAAAAGCGCGGATGTCTGCCCGAGGCCCATGGTGTTGGAAGTGAGATCGATAAGCCGCAGCGCTTCGTCAGACACGCCATTTTCCTTGAGATAGCGGTCCAGCGCGATATCGTAGTTCAGCATCTCTTCCGAGTTCCAGTTGGTCACGTCCTGGATCTTGTTGTTCTTCATTACGACCGGAAACTCGAGCTGTTCAGGCAATATGCCGCGTTCACTGCCGACAAGACGGTTGGCAGTCGATGTCTCCCAGGCATCGGGATGAACAAACTCGCCGTTGATATGGTAGCTGAATTTTTCTTTTCCCGGCGGCGCGATGAAGGGCACATCGGCTTCATGGGCGTAAGACAGGATATTGCCATAGTTCGGCCCGACGGTTGATGCACCGCAGTCAAACGTACCGTCAGCGGTCCGCAGGGTGAAGCACCGGCCGCCAAGCTGTTTGTCCGCTTCGATCAGCTGGACATTCACACCTTCTGCCTCCAGCCGTAGCGCAGCCGAGATGCCGGCGATACCGCCGCCGATAACCAGGACATCCGTCTCCGTTACCGACCGGGCGTTTCGTGGTGCACAGCCCGCAATCAAGGCTGCTGACAGGCCGCCGATGATTACCTGGCGACGGTTTGTCATGAATGGGGGCTTTGACATTGTCTTGGCTCTTTCGTTTGTGTGATTGATATAAATGGCAGAATATATACGGTTTTAGCGAGGTTACGGCGCGACTTTGACTCGCTGGGTCTGGCGCAATTCGTCATCAAGCTTACCATCAAGGAAAGCGAGGATATCGCTCATCACCACATCTTCATTCTCGATATAGGGATAGTGCCCGAGCCCTTCATATTTGCGGATGGTCGTAGGTGCGCCCGTCATCCAGTGTTCAATGACATCAGCCTCGAGGTGCATGACGGTAGGATTGGACTGGCCCCAGAGGATGAGGGTGGGTGCGGTGATAGCGGCAAATATCGGCCGGGGATCGCCGGTTTTGAAATTATAGGCTCCCGGATCGGCATTCTCGGCCCTGCGATTGACATCATAGGCGAGGGTCACAAGCCATTCGGGTGGCATATCGGGCGCGAAGAAATTTCGCGACAGCAGATTGGCCCAGAATTCGGGCGGCTTGATTTTCATTTTCGACCACTTGCGTTCTTCCGGTCGATCACGGTTGGGATCGCTTTGCACGGTTCGCGGCAAGCCTGCAGAGTTGATCAGAACCAAACGGCTGACGCGGTCGGGAAAATAGGAAGCGTAACGCGATCCCGCGATCGCCCCGCTGGAAGTAGCTACGACATTCACCTTGTCGAGCTGCAGCTTTTCCAGCAATTTCGCGACCACTTCTGCGTTGCGGTTGAAAAAGTCTACACGCCCGCCGTTTAGGCTCTTTCCGTCGATACCGCTCAGCCCCAGGCTGGGAAAATCCGGCCGGATAACGCGATAATTATTCCTGACAAGCTCCGCAGCGACACCATCCCATGCCCGGAAATTCAAAAAAGAAGCATGCAACAGCACAACCGGTTCACCCTGCCCTTCGTCGGCATAATGTAGCGGAACGCCATCGACATCGAGATATCGCGAAGCGCTCGTTTCATATTTGGCCCGCAGATCGGCAAGACTGATCGATCCGGGCTCTGGTTTCGGCGAGGCGTAGGTGGCGGATGATACTAATATCATCATCGCGAAAGCCAGCAACCGGAGTGCGTGCGGCAGCGACCGGGAACAGGAATTGTTTGCAGTCTTCAGTTTCGGGCCTGTCATTTGTCGCTCCTTGGTATTGACGGGAAATGGCTCAAGGTTGCCACTGCATTATAAGCTTGGCCGAGAGCGTCCATTTTCTGGAACTGTTGTGCGGTTTAACCTCCCTGATCATCGTCAGTTCGTTACCGTCACGTATATGGGTATAGCGTGATACAGGTGGGTTTTGGTCCAATCCGT
This sequence comes from Sphingorhabdus sp. 109, assembly GCF_902506555.1. GTDB lineage: Bacteria > Pseudomonadota > Alphaproteobacteria > Sphingomonadales > Sphingomonadaceae > Parasphingorhabdus. The sequence continues at coordinate 2,497,765 of NZ_LR732707.1, forward strand.
GCGATGTATGCACCGCTTCACGGGCAGCAGTCCAATGCCGGTCATCCACAAATTCCAGACGCGTGGATTTGAAGAAATAGACTTTTTCCATTCCTCCGTAAAAATAGGACATCTGCATCTCGGCGGTCTGGCTGGCCGGGAAGATGACTTTCAGCGTTGAGAAGGCCGTGCCGTCATCCTGAACGAAAAGATTCGTTTCCATGAGAACATCATCATCGGGCTGACACTGAAAGCCCGCGTCGAACCGCGACGAGCGGAGAAGTCCGGTCTCGTTATATTGTTCGAACCGGCCAGTCCAATGGCCGGCCAGTGTACACATAGCGTCGATATATTCGGGTGCAGACTCCCCGGTATCGGCCGCGGAAAGCGGTGCGGCGGTCAGGGCTAGAGCGACAGACAATATGGCTTTCAAAGATTTCATATTTCATTCCCGAAATCGCGAATTGCTCGGCCAGACCGGTCAAACCGGCCTCGGCCTGCTGTGCCAATGGCCGAAATTGCTATTCTGTTCATCCTATCACACCCTGCTTACGCAACGCCCTGACATCCGCTTCACCGTAGCCGAGATATTGCTGCAGGACGGTGTCGGTATGCGCGCCCAGCGAAGGTGGCGGCTCGACAGGTTGTCCGGCAAAGGGCACCGGTTGTCCGACCGTGCGAAGCCCGCGACCATGATCGATGAGCTGCGATCGCGCCTGCGTCTGGGTCGATTGCAGAGCATCACCGACCGAACGAATGGGACTATGGGGGATGCCCGCGCCATCGAATCTGTCTTCCCACTCTTCTGTCGACCGGGTCTTGAGGACCGGAATAATCTCTGCGAGCAGATTGTCGCGATCTTCAACCCGCCCCCGGTTGGTCTGCCACCGAACGGTCTGGCAAAGGTCAGGACGGCCCAGAGCCTGGCAGAAAGAATGAAACTGCTGATCATTGCCTACGGCAACAACAATATGACCGTTTGCCGTGTCAAAAACCTGATAGGGTACGATGCTGGGATGCGCGTTGCCCAACCGTTTTGGGGAGTCACCGGTGGCAAGAAAATTCATCGCCTGATTGGCTAGTGTTGCCAGCTGACAGTCATGAAGAGCGACGTCCAGATGGGAACCGCTGCCAGTAGCTTCCGCTTTGCGCAACGCCGCTAGGATTGCGGTCGCGGCGTAGAGGCCGGTAAAAAGATCGGATACCGCCACCCCTACCTTCATAGGTTCATCGCCGGGACTGCCAGCTGGCTGACCGGTGATCGACATCAGGCCAGTCATCGCCTGTATAAGATAGTCATAGCCGGGCCGGTGACTATTCGGTCCAGTCTGCCCAAAACCGGTGATCGAACAGTAGATTATCCGGGGATGCTCGGCGGAAACCGTCTCGTAGTCCAGTCCATATTTCGCGAGCCCGCCGACCTTGTAATTCTCGACTACGATATCGCACTGGCCAAGCAGCTTGCGGATCAGGCCGGCGCCCTCGGATGAGGCGATATTTATGGCGGCGGATTTCTTGTTGCGATTTGCCGTATGGAAATATGCGGCCTCGCCATCAACCGCGTATGGCGGCCCCCAGGAACGGGTATCGTCGCCCGAACCTGGCCGCTCCACCTTGATAACGTCTGCGCCATAATCAGCGAGCAATTGTGTCGACCACGGACCCGCGAGAATCCTGGTCAGGTCCAGAACCTTCACACCGGCCAGAGGAAGTGACGCCGAATCATTCATGCGCTTGGTCATCTCTGAAAGTAAAATTCATCACTGATTCAAACCTTACCGAACCCACCATCAATCGCTGACGGCATTGAAATATATGTGCATTCTCCCCGCAACGCGGATGCAAGGATGTTGCAATCACCCAACATATGGTATATTAGTATACCATTATATTTTATATGGCCAGAAAAAATCGCGAGAGGTTTTGTCGGCCCGGAAATTTCTTTGTGAGGACATTAATGGCACAAACGCTGACACAGAAAATCATCGCCCGCGCATGTGGCCGCCCTTCGGTCAGCCCGGGCGAAATCGTGACGGTGAAAGTTGACCTGCTAATGGGGCAAGACGCATCCGGTCCCCGGCGCTGGCGACCGCGGCTGGAGGAGCTTGGTGCCAAACTCTGGGATCCTTCAAAAGTCGTCGTGGTCTCAGACCATTATGTTCCGGCGGTCGATGCCCAATCGGCCGAAATACTCAGTATTTCCCGGCGCTTTGCACGGGACTATGGAGTGCAGAACTTCTTCGATATGCAGGGCATCTCACACGCCATCATGCCCGAGCGCGGACTGCTGCGCCCTGGCATGTTCGTCGCGGGTGGTGACAGTCATACGCCCACCGCCGGTGCTTACGGCTGCTATGCCGCCGGCTTCGGAGCAACCGACACAACAGCGATCGCGATAACCGGAGAAACCTGGACCACGGTACCCGAAACCATCAAGGTGCAGATAGACGGGGAGCTGGGCCCCGATATCACAGCCAAGGACGTCATGCTGTGGCTTTGCCGTGAAATGGGTATGGAAAACAGCTTCAAGTCGGTCGAATTCACAGGCTCGACGGTACGTGCAATGTCCATGTCGGAGCGGCTTGTCATGTCCAACATGGCTGCGGAGCTGGGTGCAGAAGCAGGTATTATCGCCGTCGACGACATAACCATAGACGCTTTGAAATCGACCGGCGGAGATTATGAAGGTGCGGAAGCCTGGGTTGCAGATCCTGATGCCCGATATTGCGAGACCGTAACACTGGACGCGAGCAGGCTTGGCCCACAGGTAGCAGCTCCCCATGCACCGGAGAACACGGATGACGTCGGAAAATTCGGCACGGTCAAAGTCGATCAATGCTATATCGGAGCCTGTGTCGGCGCCAAACTGGAGGACCTTCAGATGGCTGCCTCGATCTTGCGCGGTCAACGGGTGGCCCCCGATACGCGCCTGCTGGTCGCTCCTGCAACCGTCCGCGTGACGGAAAAAGCGGCGGCAGACGGAACGCTGGCGACGCTGACCGCCGCCGGCGCCATTTTACTACCATCGGGCTGCGGAGCCTGTGCTGGCATGGGGGCCGGAATCATTTCTGAAGGGGAAGTCTGCCTCTCCACCACCAATCGCAATTTCCAGGGGCGGATGGGCCACAAGGATGCCTCGGTATATCTCGCTTCGCCTTATACCGTCGCGGCATCGGCGGTGACCGGGCAGATAACCGATCCACGCGAATTACGCGCCAGCACAAGGAGCGCAGCATGATCATCGCAGGGCGCGCCTGGGTTTTCGGCGACAAGATCGACACGGATGTACTGGCACCTGGCTATGCCATGAAATTGCCCCCCGAGGGACTGGCCCAGCACTGTCTGGAAGCCGTTGATCCCAATTTCGCGAAATCGGTACAGCCGGGAGACATCGTCGTAGCCGGTGCCAATTTCGGCCTCGGGTCCAGCCGCGAACAAGCGGCTATTTCACTTGCAACCTTGGGCGTTGGCGCCGTGCTGGCAAAATCCTTTGCGCGGATATTTTACCGCAATGCGATCAATATCGGCCTGCCGGTTGTAACCATCGACCTGACGCAGGAAATTGCTGCGGGAGATCTGCTGAAACTTAACCTGGCGGCGGGCTCCATGACCCGCCTGAAAGATGGCTATCATCGAGATTTACAACCGATGCCACCGCATATCATCGATATTCTCGAAGCTGGCGGCCTGATGGCGCAACTGAAACGGAAGAGAGGCCTCTAGATGGCTCTGATGCAGGCACTGCAAGGACCGGACGGGGTGATCGCCCCGGGTGTCTATGACGCGCTGACGGCGCTTCTGGCCGAGCAGGCCGGGTTCAGCGCCGCTTATATATCGGGTGCGTCAGTGTCCTACACGCTCCTCGGACGACCGGATCTCGGCTTTGTCTCTCTCTCGCAGCTGGCCGAAGCCGTCGAGCGCATGCGCCAGCGGGTCACAATCGACCTGATCGTCGATGCGGACACCGGTTTTGGCAACGCGCTGAATGTCATCCATACAACCCGGATGCTAGAGCGGGCCGGGGCCAGTGCCATCCAGCTCGAAGATCAGAAAATGCCGAAACGATGCGGCCATCTAGGTGGCAAACAGCTGGTGACCGCAGCTGAAATGGTCGGCAAGGTGAAAGCCGCAACGGATGCCCGCACCAGCGAAGACACGCTGATAATCGCCCGCACCGATGGCATCGCTGTCGAGGGACTAAATGCCGCACTGGATCGGGCCATGGCTTACAAGGAGGCTGGCGCGGACATATTGTTTGTCGAGGCCCCGCAATCCGCCGAGGATATGACCCTGATCGTGAAAACTTTTGATGGCACCATCCCGCTACTGGCAAATATGGTCGATGGCGGCGACCCCGCCGTGCATAACGCGTCGGCTTTGCACAAGGCAGGTTATTCTCTGGTCATCACGGCCGGCAGCCTGACCCGGGCGATGGCCTTTGCCGCCGACCAGCTGTTACATCAACTACGCAAAGCCGGAACCACCGCTGCCTGCAGCGAGAAGATGTTCAGCTTCGCCGGTCTCAACCAACGCATCGGCCTTCCCGAAATGCTCGCACGCAGCGTATCTTACGCGTCGGACGCAGTCGAAATTCAGGATCAGGAGAACAAATGAAAGACCCTCAAATATACGGCTACTGGCCCTATCGCGATCGCCCCAGAATAAAATGGCCCGGCGATAAAAAATTGGCATTCTGGGTTGCGCCCAATATCGAATATTACGAGCTGCACCCGCCAAAAAATCCGCACCGCAGTCCCTGGGCCAGACCGAACCCGGACATCGTCAACTATGCCTATCGGGATCATGGCAATCGGGTAGGAAACTGGCGTCTGATCGAGGCGATGGAAAAATATAGCATCCCCGGTACGGTGAGCCTGTCGGTGGCGATGTGCGATCATTTCCCCGAAATGATTGATACGGTAAATAACTTGGGATGGGAGTTCTTTTCCCACGGCGTTTACAATACCCGATACGCCTATGGCATGGATCGGGCGCAGGAACGCCAGATGCTCCAGTATACCGTCGACCGGATCAAGGCACAGACCGGCCAGCAGACGCGCGGCTATCTCGCGCCAGCGCTCACGCATACGGTTCACACGATCGAACTGTTGGCGGAACTGGGTTTCAACTATTCCTGCGACCTGTTCCAGGATGACCAGCCACAACCGCTGAATGTACCGGGCAACCCGCTTGTCTCGATGCCCTATTCGCTGGAAGTGAACGACCATTATGCCTTCAACGTATTCGGCCTGTCGCCACAACAATATACCGATGTGCTGAAACGACAGTTTGACACGTTGCTGGAAGAAGGCGGCACGTCTGGCACGGTAATGTGCATCCCGATCCACGCCTATCTGGTTGGCCGGTCACACCGCATCAGCCCGTTTGAAGAAATCCTCCGCTACGCTGACGAACATAAGGATGACATCTGGATAACAAGGGCCGGTGATATCGCCGACCATTATCTGGCCAATCATTATGATGACGCCCGCACCCATATTGCCCAGTTTGGAGGTTCAGATGCCACTTGATCCCAATTTCCTGCGTTACCCCATGCTTCGCAAAGGGATGGACCATGACCTCTATCCGGCAGCCAATATGTTCGAGCAGCCCGGAATCGCATGGCCCGACAGCAAACCGATAGCGCTCATGGTCACCGTAGCTGTCGAATTCTTTCCGCTGACCCCCAATGACGGTCCGTTCAGAGCGGCCGGGCATATGGCGACGCCTTTTCCTGATTTGCGGACGTTCACCGCGCGCGACTACGGCAACCGGGTCGCGATATACCGGATAATGGATGCTCTGGCGGCCGCCGATATCGCCGCGACAGCGTTCGTCAGCAGCGCGCTGATCGACCGCACGCCGCAGCTTGTCCAGGATATCCGGACAGCTGGCTGGGAAATCGCGGCGCATGGCAAAGACATGAACTCCATACATTATGGTGACATGCCGCTGGATCTCGAACAGCACCAGATTGAGTCCTGTCTGGCGGCCTGGTCCGACTATGGTGTCACTCCGAAAGGCTGGATGTCTCCGGGCCGGGGACAGAGCGAAGACACGCTTGGCCTGCTCAAACGTGCCGGCATTGAATGGACCGCAGACTGGGGCAATGACGATATGCCCTATGCGATGAACGATGGTCCGGTTGCCATGCCCTATACCGATGAGATGGAAGACCGGAAATGCATCACCATACTCGGCCAGAATGAAGAGGTGTGGTCCCGGCAGGTTGTGGGAGCGGCTGATCTTCTGGCAAAAGAAGCCCAGTCCTACGGCGGCCGTATTTTGCATCTGGCTCTGACACCCTATATAATCGGACAGCCGTTCCGGATCAAATTCTTGCGGGATCTACTAGCTGAATTGGCTGGGCGTGACGATATCTGGTCGGCGACCGCATCGGAAATCCATGGGTGCTGGCAGGGCCAGACTGCCTGACACGCAAGCTTGTTGAGTCATCTGGGCACTGACGGGAAACCGGCACAGCAGCATAGTGGATTCCCGGGCTGAGAACCACGGCCCGTCGATGGCTTCGAGATTATCGGAGAAACCGGCGGGCCGTCTCCTGGCTATTACCAGCGCTCGGGGCTGCCAGCTCTGGGCAATCGGGACTCAACCCACTCGGAGCCCTTCGGGTACGCCGTCGAGTAGAACCGTTTTGGGCTCGAGGAAGGCCTTCAGACCCGCAACACCGCCTTCGCGACCGAGGCCTGATTTCTTGAATCCGCCAAAGCCGATGGTGAAGTCGTTTCTGGGGCCATTTTGCCCCATGGTACCGGTCCGTACACTGCGGGCAACATGATAGGCTTTTTCAAGATCGTTGGTGAAAACGGCACCGGAAAGACCAAAATCGGAATCATTGGCGATCGCGATCGCCTCATCCAGATCATCATAAGGGATCACGCAGATGACCGGGCCAAAAATCTCTTCCTGCGCGATGCGCATGTCATTGCTGACATTGGCAAAGATTGTCGGTTCCATGAAATAGCCCTTGTCGAGATGCGCTGGCCGCTTGCCCCCGCTCACGAGATTTGCTCCTTCGGCCACCCCGGCAGCGATCAGGCCTTCGATACGTTCAAGCTGGCGCTTCATAGCGACCGGGCCGATAACCGTATCTTCGTCAAAGGCGTGGCCTATTTTTACCGCTTCGGCGATATCCTTCATCTTGCCGACAAGTTCGTCATGCCGCTTCCGACTGACCAGTACGCGGGACAATAATGCACAATTCTGCCCCGCGATCGAACAGATACCGTCGATCAACATCTTGGCCACCATATCAAGATCATAATCGTCAAGGACAATCGCCGGTGACTTGCCGCCAAGTTCCAGCGAGCATCTTGCGATGCGTTCGCCGCAGACCGAAGCAATCCGCTGCCCTGCGGCAACGCTGCCGGTAAAACTGACCTTGTCGACATCGGACCGGCGGACCAGATAATCGGAAATCTCGCGATGTGCGCAGACCAGATTCAGCACACCGGCCGGCAGCCCGATCTCGTCAGCGCATTGGGCTATGATATAGGCTTCAAGCGGCGTTTCGGGGGCGGGCTTCATGATGACGCTACATCCAGCCACCAACGCGGGACCGACCTTGTTGAGCATGGTGTTTATCGGCACATTCCATGGCGCGATCGCGGCGACCACACCAACGGGTTCATAAACGAGGAAGCCAGTACCTTCGCCTGCGATTTCGCGCTGTTCGACAAAATCCATATTCTCGGCAATTTCGATATACTGATCCATCGCATTGGTCAGAAAGGGGGCGAATATCCTGGCGACATTATAAGGCATGCCAATCTGATACGTCCAGCAGAGACCCAGTTCTTCGGTCCGCGCAACGATGGCAGCCGAAAGCTTGCGCACCCATTCATTGCGTTCCTCGACGGCCATCTTCGGCCAGGGCCCCTTGTCGAAAGCCTCGCGCGCCGCCGCAACAGCTTGGTCAATATCATATTCAGCAGCTTCGGCGACTTGGGCAATCACTTTTTCGCTATCGGGTGAAATGACCGAGATCATATTGTTCTGGCTAGGGTCGACCCATCTGCCGCCGATATAGAATTTGTCGATGGGAAGCGTTGCGAGATCGAGTTCTGGATGCTGATCACTCATGAATTTATCCTTCTGGAATCTGATCGGTAGGATCGGCGACAAGCGCAGATGAAGCAGGGTTTTCTGCGGGTCAGACCGGTTTTCAGCCTGTCCCAATCACGATATTTCTGAAGACTGGCCGGCGAAGACACAAGCACCGTTGACCGCTATTTTCACTCTATCCGCTCGACGGACAAATGGGCCAAAATATCCCGGTACGCGGATCCGGAATGCCTAATCGTTAGCCTCTGAAGCCGGCAGAACCAGCGTATATTCATAGCGGTCAGGTCTGAAGTACATGGTTGTATGCTGCACTGGCAGCAATTCTGCTGTCTTGAACACGCGCACCGCTCTCAATACCGGCTGACCTGGCTCAAGGCCGAGATTCGCAGCCACGATCTCATCAGCCGAAGCGGCGTTCATTCTCTGATACGCTTCGAGCGGTGGGAAGCCGGCATTGGTCAGGAGCTGCAGCAGCGACGTTTTTTCCGCACCCCTGTCCGGGAACCGTTCTGCCACTTTGGTAGGGATATAGGAGACTGAATAGACATAAGGCTCGCCATCAACCAATCTTCGGCGCAAGATTTGCAGTGCCGGCACGTCCGGTTCAAGATCGAGGTCATCCGCCACCTTTGACGGCGGTACCGCTTCTTCTTCCGACAGCAATTCGACATCGGTCGTGTTCTCGACGTCGTGCAAATTTTTCATCATTTCACCAAAATCGGCGCGCATGATGCCTTTCGATTTCTGGGCTTTCACGATAGTGCCCCGTCCGCGATGGCGGGCAATCAACCCCTCCGCCGCAAGTTCGGACAATGCCCGCTTGATTGTGATCCGCGAGACGCCCAATTTTTCGCACAAGGCTGTTTCGGTAGGAAACTGGTCACCATGTACGAACTCGCCCGACGCAATCCAGCTTCGCATCACCGTATAGGCCTGATGATACAGCGGAACCGGCAAAGCGGCGTCCAGCTTCTGGTCGCTTTGATTTGCCTTGCCATTCTGGCTGGCGATTGACGACATTCGCGATGACCTCGGGGATCGTGAAACAATGTGGCAGAGCTATAGCTGCTGATGCCGGCAAGTGCTATCGCAAAACCGGATTCTGCTGATGAGCAGGCAACGGTGTCGGGCCCTTTATATCTGCTGGGCCTTGTCTGGAGTCTGGGCAATTTTCTGCTCATTCAGATCATAGAATAATAGTCCTACAAACATCGCCAGACTGCACAATCCGGGAATCCACGCCATACCGAGCGTGATAGCGAACAATGCGGATTCGGGCTGGGCCGCGTCCCTCGGAAGGCTGTTGTCAAATCCGTAGACAGATAGCAGGCCACCGATCAGCAGCGGTCCGGCGGCGTACATTGTTTTTTCCAGAAAGCTGAATGCGGCGGAGGCCACGCCTTCCCGGTTCATACCGCTCAGTCTCCGGTCATATTCAATCACGTCCAGGACCATGGATTGCCCGCAGATCACGATACCGCTGATCGTTCCGCCAAGGGCTGCCGCGCGCAGATACAGCAACCAGTCGGGTTCAGCGGGTGTCGCCAGCGCCCAGCTTAGAAAGGCCAGGGATTGCAACACAAGTCCAAACATGAAGATTTCTTTTTTGCCAAAGCGATTGATCAACATCACCCATGGCCGGATGCTCAGGAGAGAGGCCGACATATAGGCGATACCGAACGGGAACAGTGCTTGTTCTCCCTTCTGCAGAACCTGCACGAAGAAGAAAAATGTGGAGGTTCCGCCGGCTGCAAGCTGCAGGAATTGGACGATTTTCACTCCACCCAGAACCATGAAGGGTTTGTTGACCAGAAAGAAGCGGACCTGATCTTTCAACGGCACTTTGACCGCTTTCAGATTGTTGACGAAACGCGCCTTGCGGGTCCCGACCACGCAGGTCATCATGGCAAAAAATGCGATGGCCGCCAGAAACCAGCCAACCGTTGAATAGGCAGCTTCATCGCCGCCGAGCCGCCCGGCGATCAGTCCGGCGATAGCCGTTCCGGTAAAAGTTCCGAGAACCAGAAACAGAGCGCGATAGGACATGATCGTAGACCGCTCGGAATAGCTGTCGGTCATTTCCGCCGGCATCGCGAGATAAGGGACGTTGAACGTCGTCAGCGCCAGCGCGAAAAAGAGCAGCAGAAACTCCACATATGCGGCCTGGGCGAAACTGCTTTCAAACGACGGCAGATTGAACAGCATTACCATCGAGGCCGCGCACAGGAAGCTTGATCCGAATAGATAGGGTCGACGGCGTCCCCAGCGGGTATTGGTGCGGTCACTAATCCAGCCCATGACCGGGTCGGAAACAACGTCAAAGATTTTGGACGCAAAGATCAGCGCCCCGGCAAGCGCCGGTGCCATGCCGATGATGCCGACGAGAAAAAACAGATACAGGCTGGTGAGACTGTTGATCATCATAACCGTGCCCAATGTGCCGAAGCCCCAGGACAGATGGATCGTATTGGGCAGAAACTTTTTGATCGGGGGTCTCCTTGATATGCCACCAGCTGGTGTTCGACAGCAGAGCTTGGTCCGGACAGCGGGTCGACATGCAATTCTGTGGCGGCACAGTGCAATGCCGGATCATTCAGAACAAATGATCCGGCATTGTTTCAACATTCTCTCTATCCTTAACTCTTTGGGCCGGGACGCCCGGAGCAATCCTGTCCTGAAAAGGTCAGGCGGGCTTCATGGCCTTGATCGATCCCGTGCCCCAAACCGCTGGAGGAAGGGATTCGTCAACAACAAAGCCGGCCTTGCGGATCAGGTCACCAAAATCGCGGGACTCGAAGTCAGCGCGCCAGACTTCATTGTTGATCGCCCGATCATTGAATGCCCAGAATTTCGTGCTGACGGTTTTCTTGGGTGCCTGTTTCCCGGTCGGGTGATCAATCGGATAGAAAATACCGCCGGGCCGCAAGATGCGGAATGCTTCCTTGATAATCTCGTCGGTGGCTGCAGCATCCACTTCGTGATGCAGAATGTTGGAGGCAATCACGTCGAAATGATTGTCCGGGAACCCCGTTGCTTCGGCGGACCGCTGCGCAAAGAAGCAATCAATTCCCAGATCGACAGCCCGCTTGTGCGAGAAACGCACCATCGGGCCGGCAATGTCAATGCCGGAAACCTTGGCCTCGGGGAAACGGTTTTTCAGACCATAAGCGAGGCGACCGGTGCCGCAACCCATATCCAGCGCCCGCTCGACTTTACCGTCATCCGGAAGCGGCACGGCTGCTGCCATCAGGGCTATCCGTTCATCCTGAATGTTACTGCCAAACAAGGCTTCATAGAGAATATTACCATAATGGTAGTTTACATAGCCGGCCAGGGGATTGCCGACGTAACCACCTTTCTGAAGATGAATCTCGTGCTTGGCATATTCAGGCATGTGCATATCGGGGTTGAGTTCGATACGGTTGGGATATTTGGCTTCCGCCGCTTCCATTTCGGCGAAATATTGTTCGGATGCCCGGCCCAGCGATTCCTCAAGCCCCCCCAGCATCAACTCCTGATTGCTGAGCCACGTGCGCATGCGCAAGGCCATCAGGGGGTCGGAGCGAATGTCATCAAGAAGCGGAATCAGATCCACATTCGTATTGGGGTCAATACCTTTCTCGGCGAGAATGGCGTGCAAACGCTTGGTCGACTGTTTTTCGAAATCGTTGAGCGACCAGGCGAGAAAACCGGCGTGAAAGTCCATCTGTCCCGCAACATCGGCGTTTGGCAACAATTCATCATAGTCCAGCGGCGGTTTGCCTGTCTTGGCCTCTGCGGCGGGCTTTGTCGAAGCGGAAGCAACAGCCCTGCTGCCACCGAAAAGCCATGCAAAAGTAGAGCTGAATGCAGCTCCTGCGAATAAAGTCCGGCGATCAATCATGATTCAGCCTCCCTGCCGCAGGCTGTCCATACCCGCACCATATTGTGTCCTTGCCTCGCCGGTCTTCTCAAGCGATCCGTAAACGCGCTTGATGAACTGGTCGCGCTGCGCCCGCCAGGCTTTCTCTTCTTCAGCCGTCGGCTGATATTGATTCACCTTCTCAAGCGAGATACCCTGACTGGTAAGAACGGATTCCAGCACTTTTATCCGCCGCTGCGCACTCCAGACCTCAGAGCCCATGGCGACAATGGATGACACCAGCGCATCGATCGCAGGATGGTCAAAAAATGCCGCCTTTTCGACGTCATAGGACAAAAAGTCCGTTGTATATGTCTCGTGCTTGCCGTTCTTCGATACCATGATGCTGCTCCATTAGACGAAAATTATTCATAAGATCAGTTGCACACACGCTATTCAACGCAGTGCTGCAGTGTCCAATATTTCATGCCTATCAAACCATCGACAAAACCGCTTGCGTGCCGTGGTCGGGCACCGCCAGACGATCATGGATCCATCACAAGGTCCATCGCTTTGACCGGAAAAGATAATCTGCTCCGCCTATGGCATGCCTTCAAAAGCTGTCGATTCCAGCTCGAAATACTCCCTGAACTCGGCGAGGGCGGCAATAACTTTTGCCAGTGCGGGTTCTTCGATAAACGCCTGATCCTCTTCCATCACCGGTCCAGCGAGAATGGCCAGCTCGAGCGGGTCAGCCGGCGCCGGGAGGGGGAAAACTGTCGTACCTGTGGGTATTGCCAAAATGCCGACGACGTGGCTGGGCGCAATGCCTATCAGCCCGTTTCTGCGGACAGCCTGAAGCATGGTCAGCCAGCAGTCGGTTTCGAGGGCAACATCATAATCCTTGCAATGCTCTTCGAGACAGGCATCGATAATCGGACGGCTGGGTACATTTTTTGTCGGCAGGCACAATTGTCCCGAAGAAAGCTCCGACCAGGACAGGCGCGACGGCAGCACCGTGTCGCTTTCACCATATTTGAAAGCCACATAGGTTTCGGGGGCCAGGGGGAAGGTACGGATATCCAGATCATCGACAGTCGACAAATAGGTAATGCCCAGATTCAGATTGGCATGGGAAACACCGCGCGCCACTTCGGTGGCGGACAACGTCTGGATTTCAGCCGAAACCGGCACATCCTTGAGGCGCAAGAACGACAATAGCAGAGACGCCAGGGGCGAAGCCGATGGCACGATGCCGACCGAAATAGAACCCTCGCCGGCCTGCCTGATTCTGGAAAAGTCACGCTTCAGGGCATCACAATCTTCCAGCACGCTGGTCGCCCATTCCTCGACCCGGTCGCCAAAACGCGTCAGCCCGCGAAAGCGATGGTCGCGGACCACCAGTGGCACGCCAAATTCATCTTCAAGTTGCCGGATTCGAGCGGAAAGCGTCGGTTGCGTTACAAAGCAGATGTCCGCCGCGCGGGCAAAATGATGTTCTTTCGCTAAGGTAACGAAATATTTCAGTTGACGCAGATCCAATATGGCTCTCCCGGAATATCAGCAGACACTATCTTTCCTATCAGGATATGCGCCGTTATGCCAGACGATCGCCGGAATATCTCCATCGGAATCGCGCGAACGATCCTGCCCGCGCAGGCCGCGAGCCTATAGCCCTTCGTCCTGCGTGGAATACGGGACGAACGTTGATTGACTGGCAATATGATCGCCCGGGTTCAGATCGGTCGAACGGTTGAGATGCATATCCGTCACGGCAGGAGAGACGAGCTAACTGTCAGTCGAGGTGTCGCGCTTCAGACGCTCAAGCTCTTCCGTTACAATTCTCATCACACGGCCGAGATATTCTCCCCGCCGCTGGTCGCGCTCTTGCTCGACCTCTTCGGTAATCTCGAAAGATTCGACATTCTCGGGAGTTGGCCAGATTTTCGCCTTGGCCAGTTTTTCATGGGTATCGAGACGGTCGGACAGAACGGAGACCTCTCCGGTCAGGGCCATCACCATCGCCAAGACTTTATCGACGCTCGGGTCATCAAAGAAATATGGTCGACGCCCCTTGGCAACCTTCGGCCGTTCCATGGATTCTACAGACATTTGTTTATCTCCTTGATAGGCCCAAATCGTAAGCAGGCCGCAACTTGCAATATGGCTATAGTTCTACTTGCATCCCCTGAGTGTAACAACCCGAACATTGCTAGATTGATTCTATGGGTTGATTAGCTATCTCTATCGAACAGCGAAATAATCGGCAGAATATAGGGATTTTCCACAAGACAACGCGTCGCTTGCCACCAGCAGAGCTATCCCTCGACCGACGCGCTTGTCTGACCATCTTTGCAAACCGATGCCGTAACGTACCTGCACCTAGACACCGCCATGCCTGTCTTGCAGCGCGACAACATCTTCCATTCCGAGTTGCCGGGACATGTCTCCGAAATCATAATGACCGCTTCCTTCGCTATTGGCATTACCAGCTTTCAAATCTGCGTAGAATTTGCGCGCCGCCTGCGCCGCAGCAAGCGGAGCGCCGGCGGGATAAATCACGAACTTGGCACCCAGCTTCTGATATTCTGCCGGCGCCAATATCGGGGTGAAGCCGCCATGCGCAGCGTTGACCAACAAGGGTTTGCTGAGCCTGGCCGCCGCCTCGGCGATTTCCTCAACGCCTTGCGGTGCTTCCAGAAACAGGATGTCCGCCCCGTTTTCTGCATATTGATTCAATCTGGCAATTGCCGAGTCCAGACCTTCTGTGCGCCGCGCATCGGTACGGGCTATCAACAGAATATCGCCTTCGCCCCGGGCTTCCACTGCCACGTGCAAGCGGCGGATCATGTCACCCGCCGGCACCGAGACAGCCTGCCCGACATGCCCGCAGATTTTCGGAAACCCCTGATCTTCTATTTGCATGGCAGCAATGCCGACCCGTTCATAGCCTTTGACGGCGTGGGCAAGATTGGCGAGGCTGCCAAAACCGGTGTCCGCATCCGCTATGACCGGAGCATTGCTCTTTAAGACAAAGCCGCTGAATGTCCGAAGAAAATCGCTATAGCCTGCAATCCCGACATCAGGCTCGCCCATGGCTGACGCGGTACCCCAGTAACCGGAAGCATAATGCGCATCAAAGCCAATATCATTGGCCATCAGCAAACTCATATGATCATAAATGCCAGGAGCCGCGATAATGTTATTGCCCGACATTTTTGCCCGGAGTTGCTTTGCACTCATGCGTCTTTTGCCTTTTGTTCAAATAGGTATAGCAGTTCATCCAGCGCCGACCGGTCCTCGATGGTTGCCGGAACGGTCGGCGCCTCCCCATCTGCAATCTGGCGGATATTGCGTCTCAAAATCTTGCCGGACCGGGTTTTCGGCAGTCGACTAACGGCATGAACCCGCTTGAAACTCGCCACCGGGCCGATTTCCCGCCGCACATCCGCTACCAGCCGCTCGGCCAGTTCCGCAGCATCGATTGCCGAGCCGGCCTTCAGTACGACGAAGCCTGCCGGAATCTGGCCTTTCAAGGCATCATGAACGCCGACTACCGCGCACTCCGCCACCGCGGGGTTTGCCGCCAGCACTTCCTCAATCGCGGACGACGACAAACGATGACCCGCCACGTTGATGACATCGTCAATCCGCGTCATCACGAAAACAAAACCATCCTCGTCGACAAACCCTGCGTCACCCGAAAGATAATAGCCCTCGTACCGCTCGAGATAGGCCTCGACATATCGCTGTTCGGCGTTCCATAACGTCGGCGCCGCTCCGGGCGGGAGCGGGAGCTTTGCAACGATGGAGCCCGTTTCATTCGGCCCAACGGGAACACCTTCTTCATCCAGACAGCAGATTTGCCAGCCCGGCATGGGAACGCTGGTCGATCCTGCCTTAATCGGCAGTTCTTCAATTCCGAGGGGGTTCCCGCAAATAGCCCAGCCCGTTTCCGTCTGCCACCAATGGTCAACGACCGGCTTGCCCAGCAATTTCTCGATCCAGTGTAATGTGCTCGGGTCGGTCCGCTCCCCGGCTAGATAGACAGCGCGCAATTGCGACATATCATGCCCTGCGGCCAGTGCCCCCTCCGGATCGACTTGCTTGATTGCCCGGATCGCCGTCGGAGCGGTAAAAAAGCTGCGCACAGCGTACTTTGCGATGATCTCCCAGAAAATGCCGGCGTCCGGGGTGCCGACCGGCTTGCCTTCAAATATTACCGTCGCGCTGCGGTTCATCAGCGGGCCGTAGACAATATAGCTATGTCCGACCACCCAACCGACGTCGCTGGCAGCCCAGTAGGTTTCGCCCGGTCGGCAATTATACAGACCCTCCATCGTCCATGACAGCGCCACAAGATATCCGCCTGTATCGCGCACAACGCCTTTGGGCTGGCCGGTGGTACCCGATGTGTACAGAATATAGAGGGGATCCGTCGCCGCGACCGGCACGCAATCCGCCCATTCGGCCGCCGCCAGTTCCTCGTGCCAATCCAGATCATCGCGGGCAGTAACATCGGCAAGCTGCTGCTCGCGTTGCCAGTATATCGTTGCATCTATTTCATGATCGGCAAGATCGTAAGCCTCTTCCAGAATCGGCTGATAGGGCAATATCTTGGCACCCTCGATTCCGCAGGAAGCCGCCAGAACCAATTTGGGCGTTGCGTCATCGATCCGCACTGCCAGTTCCTTGGCGGCAAATCCGCCAAAAACAACCGAATGGATGGCGCCGATCCTGGCGCATGCGAGCATGGCAATCGCCGCCTCGGGCGAATTGGGCATGTAGATCAGGACGCGATCCCCTTTGCCAACGCCGTGCTTTTGCATCGCTCCGCCCAGTCGCGCTGTAGCATCCTGCAGATCCCGAAAGCTCAATTCGCGGGACGTCCGGGTTACCGGACTTTCATAATAGATCGCGGTCTGGTCACCGAAGCCCGCCAGAACATGACGATCGACACAATTATAGCAGGCATTGAGCCGACCGCCGCTAAACCAGCGCGGAATCGGGCCTTCGCCATCGGCGACAACAGAATCCCATTTGGCATCCCAGTCCAGATTCTCGGCTATATTGCCCCAGAATTGCTCCGGGTTCTCAGCCGAGAACCGGCGCAGTTCTGCATAAGTATCAAATTCAAAGATCATCGGTTCCCAATCGCTCAATTCCTCCATCAATCTAACGCAATTATGATTCCTAACCAATGTGCGATCAAATTCATGCTGCAGGTTGATGCTCCAGCCGTCACCGGTCATGAAATTTGGAGAATTATCAAGGCAGCCATTACAGCATTATGTCCATTCCAACCGAACAGCGACGGATCAGTGTCGACGATGCCGAAATCCATGTCGAGATCACCGGTAGCGGGCCAGACCTTTTGCTGGGAGCGGGGCTTGGTGGCCGCGGAATATTCTGGGCCAGGCAAATACAGCAATTTGCCAAATATTTCCGCGTAATTACCCATGATCATCGCGGTTGCGGCAAAAGTACGCCAGGGAAAACCGTCAGCGGGGTCAGTCAGATGGCCGATGATCTGATCGCAGTCATGGATGCCCTGAATATCGACACGGCACATATGGTCGGCCACTCGACAGGCGGGGCAATTTTCCAGCATATCGCCCTCGAACATCCTGGCCGAATGCACAAGCTGGTGCTTAGCTGCAGCTGGGCCGGACCCGATGAATATTTTGTGCAGCTCTTTGCAATGCGCCGGGAAATTCTGGTCAAATGCGGTCCCGCTGCATATTTTGCCTCCGGCACCTTTCTTGCGATGCCGAGCAGCCATTTACAGCCCCAGATGCAAGATTCGCGAGCTTTTATGGAAGAGCGGATGGCGGCTTTCCCGGGTCTGGAAGTCGAACTGTCCCGTCTCGACGCGGTGGTTGGCCACGACCTGCGCAACGAACTGCATAAAATCCAGCACGAAACATTGTGTATCGGCGCGCGCGACGACCAGATCACGCCACCGGGGTTTACGGAAGAACTTGGCCGGAAAATTCCCGGCGCCACGACCCATCTGCTGGACGAGGGCGGGCATTTTTGTCCCATCGCATCGGCCGAAGCCTATTCGGCCCGCTTACTGCAGTTCCTCGCACCATAGGAGACCAAGATGAGCAATGATATCACCAAAGGCCACTCGGTCATCATCGGACCGGATGAAGGCCGCTCGCTTTGGCAGCCCCTGCCGTCTCGCGGCTATGTTGACGTCAATCTGACGCCTGACAATATGGTCTACGAGACATTCTCGAGCGGCATCCAGGTCATGCCGCCCGGCTGCACGGTGGGAGAACATGGCCACAAGCAAAACCATGAACTGATTTTCGTTTACGAGGGCACGGGCCAGGTGAAAATCGACGGCAAGCTATCGGAATTCGGTCCCGGTACTACAATATTGTTCGGCCGGAATTGCACCCACTGGATCAAAAACACCGGTGAAACCGATCTAAAAATGTTCTGGATCTTTCTTCCGCCCGGACTGGAACAGCTGTTCTATGCGATCGGCAAGGAGCGGAAACCCGGCGACCCCATGCCGGAACCCTTTGAACGGCCCGACCATGTCGAGGAGATCAAAGAAAAGTTACACTTCATGTCCCCAGGGAATACAGACTGATGCGTATCATCACCCGATCTGACGTCGAGCGATTGTTGCCGGTCGCTGCGTGCGTCGATGTCATGCGAAGCGCCATGCAGGAAACCTCGCGCGGCAACGCAACCCTTCCGATCCGGCAATTCATACCGATCCCCCATGCGCCCGGAAAGCTGGCAGTCATGCCGGGAACACTCGGCGCGCCCGCTTGTTTCGGGATCAAGTTGGTTTGCAAATATGACCGGCCGCATGGCGATCCGCTGGGCACGCATGTCGGCATGGTAATGTTGTTCGACAGCGACAAGGGTATCCCGCTGGCGATGATCGAAGGAAGCTCGCTCACCGCAATCCGTACATCGGCTGCCAGTGCGCTGGCTACCGATGTTCTCGCGCGGGAAGATGCGCGTCGCGTAGCGATTATCGGCAATGGTGAACAGGCCATGCGCCACAGCCATGCGATGCGCGCGGTCCGCAAGATCGAGCATTTCACCGTCTGGGGTAGGGATGCCGCTCGGACGGAAGCTTTCGCTGCCAGAGTATACCGGGAAACCGGGGTTGAGACTGCAGCCGCCGCTACTGTCGAAGCCGCTGTCGCCGAAGCGGATATCATCTGCACGGCCACATCCGCCAAACAGCCGATCCTGTTTGGCAGGCATCTCAAATCCGGCCAGCATATCAACCTGGTTGGCGCAGCGATTCCGAGCGCTGCAGAAGCCGATGACGAGGCAGTGGCCCGGTCACGCTTCTATGTCGACTATCAGGATGCTGCCATGGCTGCTGCCGGGGAATTGCTGGGTGCGATCAGCCGCGGAGCGGTCCAGGATAACCATATCGTCGGCGAGATCGGCAATGTCATAGATGGGACCGCACCTGGCCGCAGCAACGGTGACGAGATTACGATCTACAAATCACTGGGTGTTGCGTCGCAGGATCTGGCTGCCGCCCACGCAATTTGGACAATGGCGGAAACCGAGAATAGCGGCGCATCCATCGATCTGCTCGATTAGGTTTCCGCCCGGGATCTGGTGCACGTGATTTCGGCTTAGCGACATCGGCCTGCCCGACAGGCCCGACGGATGACGGGGGTTGATAGTTATCAGCACCCCGTTATTTCGTTATGCTAACTGGAACAATCAGTTGCGACCGAAAAATGCTTCGCGGGCTTCCTCGGTCGGATTGCCAATTTTAAGATCCTTCGCCATTACCTGCAGGCCCCGTTGCGCGCCGGGACGACTGTTGATCGCCGCCAGCCAGCGCTGGACATTGGGAAATTCAGTGACGTCAATGCCGTGAAATTTCTGTTGCTTCTCTATCATCCAGGGGAAGGTCGCCATATCTGCCAGCGAATATTTTTCACCGGCCAGATATTCATGTTCACCCAGCCGCCGGTCGATCAGACCGTAGAGCCGCTTTGTTTCGCCGCAGTAGCGGTTGATGCCATGTTCGATCCGTTCCGCAGCATAGCCGTTAAAATAGCCGCACTGGCCGAACATCGGCCCGACATTGGCGCATTGGAAGAACAGCCACTGTGTGACGAGAGACTGCTCGACCGGATCGGCAGGCCAGAACTTGTCGTACTTTTGCGCCAGATAAAGCAGAATCGCGCCCGATTCAAAAACTGCATGGGGGTTTCCGTCGGGACCATCATGATCGACAATGGCGGGAACCCGGTTATTGGGGCTGATTGCAATAAATTCGGGCGTGTGCTGCTCCCCGGTCAGAATATTGATCGGCTTGACCGCATATTCCAGCTCCATTTCTTCCAGAGCGATCGAAATCTTGTGCCCGTTGGGCGTCGGCCAGTAATAGAAATCGATCATCCTGCATGTTCCTTCTGTAGGGCGAGTACGTCCTGAATCGCCTGCTGGCAGCGTTCTGCGCTGGTATCACCCTGATAATCCACATTGTAATGGACTTTTACCGAGGGTCTTTCGATTGACTCGTCATACCAGTCGGACAAAGCCGGCCGGTTCTCACGCCAATTGAAATCTGGGTGGATCGGGTCTTTGGCGTCATAAAATTCTACGCGAAATCCGAGGTAGCTGATCGCGTGCAGCATCGATGCATGACCCACGTCAAATGTAGACCAGCCTGCTTTTGCATCCTGTTCCAGCTTATCTAGCGCCGCGATATATTTCGGCCATAGGCGCTCGAACACGCTCATGTTCCACTGCTCTTCCGGCTGCCATTGTTCAGCCACCATCTGTACCGTCGTTTCAAATATCGTATCTCCCGTCGCCAGCCGGGTAATGGCGTCCCACCGGTCGGGGCCGGGTTCGGGATACATGCGCCGGGCAACCGAAATAGAGTCGAGATATTCGCAGATGGCCTGACTGCCATAAATGACCTGCCCCGTTTCGGTTGCCAGTGTCGGCACCTTGCTGAGGGGATTGATCGGAGTCAGATCATAGGCATCGCCCTGATCTTCTCCATCCAGATTCTTGAACGGAAACGTAGCGATGAAATCGATATTGTTCCAATGACCACATTCATGCGCGGTCACCAGCACCTTGTGAATGAATGTGTGAAACGGTGAGTAGAATAGCCTGATCATCAGTGCGTTTCTGTTCCTTAGTTACTTCAGATATTCGGCGGCACCGATCCGGTCGGCTTTCAGACCGCTCTCGTTCAGGCGAGGCTTCGCCTTCAGCGCGCCCAGACTGTCGTCCAGAGCCTGACCAACCGCAGACAGCGTCACCGCCGGGAACAAGGCGACAGAATAGCCTATTTCCTCGACTATAGTCGCATCAGTGACTTCGTCATCGCAGCGCAGCAGGTTATGCAACAAGGGAACATGTCCGCCCAATTGCCGGACCAGTTCCTCCATCTGTTCGCGTCTGGTGAGCGACTCTACGAAAATCATATCTGCTCCCGCTTCCGCATAAGCATGGGCGCGATCCATTGCCGCACCGAAGCCTTCGCTGCTCATCGCGTCGCTTCGCGCGCTGATGATGATATCCTGATCGACAAGGGCATCGCGTGCAGCCTTGATTTTCCCGACCATGGTTTCGGTGCCAACCAGCGGCCGGGACAAAGGTGCATCCGCAGCCTTTACTTCCAGCTGGTCTTCCATCTGCAACGCCGCCACGCCGGCCCGTTCAAACAGCCTCACCGTGCGCGCCACGGTATAGTCATTGCCGAAACCCTGATCGACATCGACCAGCAGCGGGATCGAGATCCGTTCTGTTATCCGGCCGACAATTTCACTGGTCTCGGTTAGCGACAACAGACCGATGTCGGGTCGCGCGAGATGTGTCGCCGCCAGTGAGGAGCCGGACGCGAATACCGCTTCAAATCCGGCCGCTTCGGTTCTGTAGGCGCTCAACGCATCGTAGATACCGGGAACCACGATGATTTCCCGCTGTTGCATCCGCGTCCGCAATTTTCTGGCTAGACTCATTGCCGCCTCTAATCAAAATTGCCAGGTCAGCGCGGCGGGGCCAACGGAAGAAAAATCTGCTGACTGCATGGCAATCCCTCAAATAGCGTCCATCCCAGGAGGTCCCCCGGCGGGGAAGGGAGAGACAATGAAACCCGTCAATAAAGCGCAAGTGATATTTCGTCGCCACCACCCCGGCTTTTGTTCAACTGGCGGTCAGTTGATCGCCGGTTTGGTTTCATGCCGGCGTGTCCTAGCCCATGATCAGCAACGGACTCTCGACCAGCAGTTTGAAAGCCGCCATGAATCTGGCCGCAACCGCTCCATCGATGGCACGATGATCGAAGCTGGCGGTGGCGGACAAGATTGTAGCGAGCGCTAATTCTCCGTACACTTTCCAAGGCTGTTCTATTCCTGCACCGATGCCGAGGATGAGCGCTTGTGGCGGATTGATGACCGGAAACATCTCGTCGATACCAAACATACCTAAATTGGATATGGATGCTGTCCCGCCCTCATAATCACCGGGCACCAGTTTGCCTTCGCGCGCCTTTGCGGCAAGCGCCTGACTCTGCTCTGCAATGGCGGACAGCGAAAGCGACGCGGCGTCCCGGATAACCGGCGTAACCAGACCGCCATCAATGGCGACGGCCATGGCGATATCGGACCGGCTGAACCGATGCAGCATATCCCCGCCAAACTGCACATTCGCGTCCGGCACTTCGGCCAGCGCTCCGGCGAGAGCCTTGATCATGAAATCATTGACCGAAAGCTTTACTCCCCGCGCCGCCAGACTGGCGTTAAGCTCGCGACGCAACGTGAGGAGCGGATCGAGATTGCAACGCACGGTCAGGTAGAAGTGGGGAACCGTCCGTTTGGATTCACCCAGCCGGCGGGCAATGGTCTTGCGCATTGTCGAGAGCTTGACGCTCTCGACCGGCACGCCTGGAGGCGGATCATAGACAAGCGGAAGCCGGGGTTCCGTTATTTGCGCCGCCGCAGTCTGCGGAGGCGACAGCAATGAGGGCAGGCCGAGGTCGGCCTTGACGATTTTGCCGCGCGAACCCGACCCCTTGAGACTGCCAAGCGCAAGCCCTTTCATACTGGCAATACGCCGCGCGAGTGGGGTCGCATTATACGCCTTTCCGTTAGCGCGCCCGTCGGTCGCCGGTATCGGGTCAGCAACCGGAGCCGGCGCCGGTTCCGGAGCGGCTGGCGCTGCCGATCGCTGTGTTTCCAGCAAAGCTTCAGCAGCAGCCGGCTGGCGGGTTTCCGGTGCCGGGGCGGCTACTATGTCTTCCCCCTGTTCGGCCATAGTAGCGATCGCCGTACCGACAGGGACATCATCGGTCCCCTCCGCGAACAGAAGCGAGGCTATCCGTCCCTCGTCAACCGCTTCCAATTCCATTGTCGCCTTGTCGGTTTCAATCTCGGCAATCACATCGCCCGATTTGACTTCATCGCCAACGGCGACGAGCCATTTTGCCAATGTCCCTTTTTCCATCGTCGGGGACAATGCCGGCATTTCGACGTCAATCGCCATCTTAATTCTCCAGAAACAGTTCAGCGACAGCGTCAACGATAGCCTCGGCATCGAGGCGATACTCGCGGTAAAGGTCAGGCAAATCGCCGGTCTGGCCAAAGCGGTCGGTGCCCAGAGGGCTGACTCGCATGCCTTTCACACCGCCAAGCCAAGATAGCGCACCCGGCGAACCGTCCAATATTGTCACCAGTCCGGCACCGGGTGCCAGAGCGGACAGCAAATGTTCGGCATGCGAGGGTGGAATATCCGCTCGTCCGTTGGTCCACCGGCCGGCGCGGCACGCTGACCAG
Organism: Sphingorhabdus sp. 109; assembly: GCF_902506555.1. GTDB lineage: Bacteria > Pseudomonadota > Alphaproteobacteria > Sphingomonadales > Sphingomonadaceae > Parasphingorhabdus. The sequence continues at coordinate 2,521,465 of NZ_LR732707.1, forward strand.
CCCCGGTGCAGCAGATCGGGTGACGTCACATTGAGAAGCCCCAGCCCCGGCATGTCTTCCGACAGGCTTTCCCATGCTTCCAGTGCCTCAGGCGCAACAGCACCGGTGAAAATAATCGCAGCTTCGGCCCCGGGACCCGGCGGACGCAGCCAGTAGCCGCCTTTCAAGGCGTCTGCCTCCCAGCTGTCATCACTGCGTTCGATCTGCGGCACCGAGCGTGTACTCAACCGCAAATAGACCGAACTGCCATCCGGCTTCTGCATATGTTCAAAGGCATGGCGCATCATCAGCGCCAATTCGTCGGCCCACGCCGGTTCGAAATAGTCGAGATTGGGCTGGCCCATGCCGATGAGCGGCGTGTTGATCGACTGATGCGCTCCACCTTCGCCGGCAAGCGTCAGACCCGACGGCGTTCCAACCAGCAAAAAGCGGGCGTCCTGATAACAGCCATAGTTGAGCGCATCGAGACCGCGCGCGATGAACGGATCATAGACCGTGCCAATCGGCAGCAGCCGCGTGCCGAAATGCGGCGCAGAAAGGCCCAGCGAGGTCAGCATCAGAAAGAAATTATTCTCAGCAATGCCCAGTTCGATATGCTGGCCTGCCGCATGGGCCGCCCATTTTTGCGCTGACGGAATTTTCGCTTGCCGGAACACATCGGCCACTTCCTGACGGCGAAACAGGCCACGCTGGTTCACGAAAGCACCAAGATTAGTCGTCTGCGTCACATCCGGTGCAGTCGACACGATCCGGTTGCCGATTTCTCCGTCGGACTTGGCGAGATCAAACAATATTTTGCCGAAGACCGCTTGCGTCGACAGTTCATCGCCGTCAGGGACCGCGAAACGAGCAGGAACCGCTATCGCTTCGGCGTCCTGCTCTGGCGGCGTCTTGGCGAAGGCACTGTTTTCCATGAAGGCTTTGAGCTCGGCGGCGATATTATCGCCCAGCCCCGCAAAGGGTTCCCATTCATCCCCTTCGGCAATGCCGAGCCGATCGCGCAGACCGTGAATCTGCGGCGGGTTCATCATACCCGAGTGATTATCCTTATGGCCGGCCAGTGGGAGGCCGAATCCCTTCACCGTATAAGCAATAAACATGGTTGGCAGTTCGTCGTCCGCCGCATCGAACGCTTCGGTCAGACTGGCCATGCAATGACCGCCCAAATTGGTCATCAACGCAGCCAGCTGCTCGTCATCATAGCCGGCAAGGAGCTCTCTGACATTTGTCTTGTCACCTATATCGGCAAGCAACCGCTCACGCCACGCTTCTCCGCCCTTGTAGGTCAGAACGGCGAAATCGGCATTCGGGCAATTGTCGATCCATTCCTCCAGCGCCTTGCCGCCCGGTTTCTTGAATGCCGCCTGCTGGAGCTTGCCATATTTCAACGTGACGACTCGCCAGCCACATGTTTCGAATATATCGTCGAAGCGCCGGAACATCCGGTCGGCCGTGGTGCTGTCGAGCGACTGCCTATTATAATCGACGATCCACCAGCAATTGCGGATATTATGCTTATATCCCTCGATCAGGCACTCGTAGATATTGCCTTCGTCCAGCTCGGCATCACCCATCAGCGCGATCATTCTGCCCGCGTCTTCGTTTTTTACCTGGCCGTGCGCGATCAGATAGTCCTGCACCAGGCTCGAGAAAGCCGTGACTGCCACGCCGAGACCGACCGAGCCGGTTGAAAAATCGACGGGGATGCTATCCTTGGTGCGCGAGGGATAGCTCTGAACCCCGCCAAGGCCGCGAAAATTGATCAGATTGTCCCGCGACTGCTTGCCGAGCATATAATGAATCGCGTGGAGCACCGGCCCGGCATGGGGCTTGACCGCCACCTTGTCCTGTGGCCGCAACGCGTGGAAATAGAGCGCCGCCATGATTGCGGTCATCGACGAGCAGCTCGCCTGGTGCCCGCCGACCTTCAGGCCGTCGCGCTTTGGCCGGATATGATTGGCATTGTGCACCGTCCAGGACGAAAGCCAGCGCAAGCGCGCTTCCAGCGTTTCCAGCATATTTATGGTTTCCGCATTAGAGCGCTGCACCGTCTTCACCATGTTTGAATCTCCGGATCTATACGTTTGCTTATAAATGTTTCCGGCCAACATGTCCTTGCTATTGGTTGCGCCATATCTTAGTAAATTGGCATAATTTCTCGATTTATTGATTCTACAAGGCAGATTATGTCAAATATTGGGATAGATGCCTATGACCGGCGGATATTGGATGCGCTTCAGACCGATGGTCGCATGACCAACAGCGATCTTGCGGAAAAAATCGGACTATCCCCCAGCCCGTGCCTCCGCAGGGTTCGCCAGCTCGAATCCAGAGGCATGATCTCCGGCTATGTCGCTCTGGTCGACCCGCAGGCCATTGGCCTTTCCGTTTCTGCTTTCGTGCGCGTTCGCCTCGATCAGCAGGATGACCAGCACCTGCGCGCCTTCGAAACGGCCATTGCCGATTTCCCGGAAGTGATGGAATGTTATTTGATGAGCGGAGATTCTGATTACCAGTTGCGGGTGATGGTGGAATCGCTGAATGCGTTCGAGGATTTTCTGCGTAACAAGCTCACCATGATAGGTGGCGTTGCTCAGGTCACCACAAGCTTCGCCTTGCGTCCGATCATCTACAAGACCGCATTGCCGCTCGGACAATGAACGGGCACGCCCGCACGCTGGAAGACCTGCCGATTAACCGCTTTACTCCGGTACGTTGAGGTCTGCGATCAGACGGAATCTGTTGCGGTCACTCCGTCACCACACTCCCGCATCCATTTCAGGGAACCGGGATTCATGCCCTTGAACTTCGGCGCATCGGATAGCGGCGCCAACAGCAGCGGACTGTCTGGATCGAGCTGCCATTTGATCCGGTGATAGAGCGGGGAGCGGTTCAATTCGCTGCTGATGAGAAACAGGTTATCATCGACCCTGTAGCCATCGCCGTACAGATCAAGCGGTTGCTCCGTGGTTTGCGGACAATATAACAGATAGAGAGCCATGATCGATCGCCACCTTTTTCCAGCCATGGTTTGCGCCAATATTCCGGAACAGCGATGCGGATTTCCGGATGCCGCTTCGGATGATCAACGATATTGGCCTGTCCATGGTTCCCAATTAAATTCGGAACCGTCTGCTCGACTGGAAGGCCTGACGATCATATCTCACTATGCCGCGTTGCCACTTGCCGGGGTATAGGCCGGAATCCACCGACAGGTGCCGGCCCGTTTTCAAGAAACGATCAATAAAACCGGACCATGATGTCGATCATTTGTCTTAACCGGCCAATGAACCCGATCGCGCTTGAATTTGTTAACCTGCCTGATGCGATATGGCCTACTATTCTGGCTCCAGCAGGGAATGCAGATAGTGAAATCTATATTGGTCGTCGGCGCCCACGGCATCCCGGATGTCGAAGGCGGCGCTGAGAAAAATGCTGAACGGCTATTTCCTCTGGTTGCAAGCCGGGGCTGGACCGTATGCCTGGCCGGGATGAAGCCTCATATCCACAGTGACCATTATCGCGGAGTTTCCCTCAGGTCCTCCCCGTCGCTGGGCGTCCCCGCAATAGACCGGATGCTCTATACCATCGCGACGCTGTTCCATGCTGTCCGGATGCGGCCGGACATTGCCCATTTCACCTGCCTGAGGGCAGCGTTGCTGCTATGGGCCTATAAAATGGTCGGCTGCAAGACCGTCGTTAGCTATGGTGCCAATTGTCACTCCAGACCGGCGAGCGGCCCCGCGAAATTGGTCATGGGCTGGGCAAGATATCAGCTGCGCCTGGCCGATGAAATAATCTCCGTCACCCCCGCTCTGGCCAGGAAGATCGACGGCCCCGGCAAGAAGGGTAATATCCATGTGATCGGCAACGCGCTTGACCGGTCCGAACATTATCCGGAAGGTCTGCCCGCGCCAGTCAGCGGCGACTATATTTTGTTCGTCGGCAAGATATCGCGGAAAAAGAATATCCACAGCCTGATTTCCGCTTTTCGCATCTTCGCCGAGGACCATCCGCAGATGCATCTGGTGATCGTCGGAGACTGGGGGAAACAGAGCGGTCGCAAGCAGATCGAGGAGCTGGAAGATGAACGGATCATATTGCTCGGCAGCCTGCCGCGATCAAAATTGGCATCCCTGTACCGCGGCGCACGCTTTTTTGTAAACCCGTCGATCCGGGAGGGCCATTCCAACACCTTGCTCGAAGCGATCAGCCTCGGCTGTCCACTGCTATTGAGTGATCTGCCGGAGAACCGGGATCTGAGGCTCAATGCGAAACATTATTTCAGCCCGGGCAATATCCGCAGCATGGTCAGCGCGCTGATCCGGGCCAATGCCAATCCGGATGCATTTCGGGTCGACCCGGCCCGTTTTCCACAATGGGAAAAGATCGCCGACCAGACAATCAGCCTTTACGAGTCAATGCTCTCCGATGATGGCGTCCGTCAGCCATCCGGAGCCGAGACTTCACGAGCATAGGCGAGAACAGTCGGCGGGCGCTCGATCCGCCAGCGGGCGGTAGAAAATCCCGGCGTCCAGAAGACGCCGGGTGCTGTAACGGGTTCAGAATGTATATCCGACTTCCACACCAAAGCGACGAAGGCTTCCGGGTGACACGAACGAGCCGCCGAATTCGACCGCAGTGATCACCTCGTTGAGATAGCGCTTGTCGAGCAGATTGTCCGCAAAAGCGGTGATGTTCCAGTTGTCCCCTTCCAGTCCGAAACGCAGATCGAGCACGCCAAAGGCATCGCGCTCGGTGATTGACATGTCCGCGTCACCGACGAAGGCGGGCAAAGCCAGAGTAGAGCCGGGCAACAGACCGCTGAAGAGGGTCGGGCCGACATCTTCCTGAACCGTGTGAAACCAGGTCGGACCGGTAATCCGGTAGTCGGCGCGCATCACCAGATCGAAACTGTCGGCAATCGGAGCAACCATCTGGGTGCCCAGATTGATCGTATAGTCCGCAGTGTGCGGCGACTTGTTGCCCACCGTATAGGGACGGGAGGCATTGGCCTTGATCTCGCTTTCGGTAACATTGACCGAACCGAACACATCCCAGCCCTCGACGATTTCCGCATTGGCGTTGAATTCCAGTCCGTAGATATCGACCTTGTCGATATTCGAAACCACCCGCAGCAACCCGAAGGAACCGACGAAAAATTCGAAGAACTGCATGTCATCGACTTTGGTATAATAGCCGGCGAGATCGAAGGTTATCGCGCCATTGACAGCCGAGCCCTTGAAACCGGCCTCGAACGCGCTCGACGTTTCCTTGCGATAGATATCATTGATCAGGATATCGGTACCGAGGAACTGGTTGAAATTCTGGTCGACAATGGCGGCCGATCCCTGGTTGTTGAAACCGCCCGATTTGAATCCGATACCCCAGTTGGCATAAAAGTTCAGATTGTCGGTCAAACCGTAGCGCAGCGAAAGTTTTGGCTGCAACTCCTTGAAGGTTTCCTTCTGGTCCGGAATCGGGCCGAAAGCCTGACCGGGGTTGATCGGACCACCGGTGATCGGATCGGTTACCAGCGGCACCCGGCTGGAGACTTCCCGCTGCTCGATATCGTAGCGCAGGGCGAGGCTGACATCGAAATTGTCGGCGACCTGATAGTCAAGCGAGCCGAAAGCGGCATAGACATTGGTGTTAAAATTGTCGGAAAACAGCTGCGAGGTCGGGTTGCTGCTATCCGCATCATTGTACAATTGGCGGATGATGCCCTGCCCGAGATCGGCACCAAGGCTGATTCCGACATCGCGATCGATGTTCAGATAATAGGCTCCAATCTGCCAGCCCAACGGCCCGTCGCCATTGGACGCCAGCCGCACCTCCGCACTGATGTCGGTCTGTTCGCGAATCTGATATTGAGTGCCGTCGCAGGTCGTCGGGCTATAGGCGCCCAGCGTTGATCCATTGACCGGATCGAAAATGAACGGGATCGGATTATTGCCGATAAACGTCGGCGCATTGAGCGGAAAGCCCGTCAGTTGCGCCGTGCTGGTGAAACAGGCGTTCGACGCCGCCACCGATGCGGGCGTTGCGCCGGGGAAGGTATAGCGCGCGAAATCCGCCGAGGTGCCGTCTGCCGTCAACGCCTGGTCGACGTCGCTGTAGAGCGCCCATGCGGTCAGCGTCATCGTGTCAAATTCATGGGTCAGCTTGACCGATGTTTCGAACGTGGTCTGGTCGTTGGTCGGACGGATATTGGAATAATAGCCGAATTCGTGATCGTTCACATCTTCGAAAAAGGCCGGATCCACACCCGCAAAATTGGGGAGGTGGAAGGCGGTGTTGAAATTGATCGATGCCCCCGAAAGATCGGCATAGCGCGCCTTGACATCGATTTCGGTTGAATCGCCCAGTTCGGCGATGAACCGGCCGTCAACCGACCAGGTTTCCTGGTCATCGACCACTTTGCGGTTGTCGAGGAAGCTGTTGCGATAAAAGCCGTCGCTGGTGTTGTAGGAAGCCGACAGCACCAGACCGGCGCTGTCACCAATCGGTGTCGAGATATAGCCCGAGGCTTTATATGTATTGTCTTCTGCAGCGCTGAGCTTGACGCCGCCTTCCAGAATGTCACCCGGCTTTAGCGTCTGGATGACAATCGCTCCGGCCGCAGCATTGCGTCCATAGAGCGCGCCTTGCGGGCCTTTCAATATCTCGATCTGGCGGAGCGTGCCCTGGTCCTGGTTGAGCTGCGCGGTGTTGGTCTTGAGAATGCCGTCGACGACAAGAGCGACCGAGCTTTCCGCGTCACGAGCGCCGTTAACGCCGCGAATGTTGATCTGGGTGTCACCCGCTTCTGCGGTACCGCTGACAATCGTCACGCCGGCGGTCAGCTGAACAAATTCGTCTGCCTGCTGGACGCCGGTCCGGTCTAGCATATCGGCGGTGAACACCGTCACCGATGCCGGCACCTCGGCCAGCAATTCGTCCTGGCGACGGGCCGTCACGATGATGACATTGCCATCCTGGGCTTCGCTCGCCGTCTGCTCGCCGCCGCTCTGCGCGAAGGCTGGGTTAACGGCAACAAGCGCGGCGAAGCCGGCCGATAGTGAAAGAGCTCTTCTGATAGGACGCATTTTTCTTCCTTCCCTGAATGGAAAAATTTGCGGGCTTTTTGACCCGTCAAATGGGTTAGACGAGCACATTGGCTCCGCTCATGTAAACATAGACTTCCTGAAACTTGCCGTCGCGAACGCGCCAGAAATTAATATTGTTGAGCAATGTGACGTTGCCATCGGCATCGGTCAGTTCGGCCACGAAAGAAGCTGCGATGCGGCCATTGGCTTCATCAACGGTGCAGTTGAAATCGCGATGGATGATGGTTTCATAGGCAGAGAAGAAATCCTCGAACATGCGCCGGATTTCTTCCTTGCCGCTGTGCCGGGTGAAATCGGTCTGGACGCAGAAGAGGGCGCCGTCATGGAAACAGTCGAGCGTGGCTTCCATATTCTTGGCGTCAACATTGCCGAAATAGGTTTTGGTGGCGAGCTCGATCAACTCATCGCGGGACAGTCCGGGTTCATATTGCATCAGACGTCTCCCTCTTTCAGCAGATTGTCGCCGCTCATATAAACGGTAACGTCCTGGAACAGGCGGTCCTTGCAATAGAAGCGGTTGCAATTTTCATAGCGCAGCTGCTCGCCGCCATTGGGCGTGATGAGCACCGTGAACTGCGAACAGATCGCGTTGGATGCCGGGTCGGCGGTGTGGACAAAATTGCCGTGCCAGATCTGCTCGAAATCCGCGAACAGCTTTTCGAACATTGCGCGGATCGCGTCGCGGCCCTTGTGGGTGGTGTCCGAGGTTGCTTCGTAAAGCACTGCGTCGGGCGCGAAACAGTTGAGCACCTGGGTCATATTCTTGTTATCGACGCCGTCGAAATAGCGCTTGGTCACGATGTCTATGTAGAAGGGGTAAGGCAAGGGCACCTGGCCTGCCATCCCGGGTGTCCAGTCCGTCATTAATACCATCCCTTTCGAATATCCTCGTCTTTCGGCACTTCGGGCGCCGGAAAGGCTTTCTTGCTGTGGGTCAGGCCCAGTTCAATCAGCGTTTCCAGAAATTTATAGGCAACCTGCCCCGGGTTGAGCACCGGGATCGGCAGGTTATCGTCGAGAAATTTGGCCGACTGGTGCATGGTGGTCGATCCCAGCACGATAACATCCGCGCCGTCCTCTTCCATCGCAAGCGTCGCTTCTTCCACGAGCTTGTCGAATATCACCTCTTCCTTGCCAGCCAGCAATTCGGTGACATCGGGCCGGGTTTCGATCGAGCGTAGCGAGGCCACCCGTTCCCACCAGCCATATTCGGTTAGCGTCTTCTCATAGAGCGGGAACCATTCGGGCCACATCGTCAGCACGGTGAATTTCTTGCCCAGCATCATGGCCGCGGCAAAGGCCGCTTCGCCGGGACCGACCACCGGAATATTGAGACGCGAGCGGAGCGCCCGCATGCCGCTGTCGCTGACCGTGTCGATCAGGACGCCGGCATAGCCTTCTTCCTCGGCCTTGATCCCGGCCTGGAAAACGGTCCAGTCCATCAACAGCGTGTCGTGATAACTGTCTCCGAGCGCAGCCCCCCAGGGTACAGCGACAAATTCGGGCTGGAAACCGCTGCGGACAAAGTCGGCGGGCAATTGCTCGGCTCTGGCCGCTACTCCCTCTGCATCCATAGGGATCGGCACGATAACCTTGATCCGTTTCATAGCGATTGCAGCATATTCATAACCTTCATCCCCCTGAACACTTTCTATTGTATACAATTGCGTTCCGTCAAGAGGAAAGGTGAAGGCTTGCCCATCGCCCCTATTTCGGCCAATAGCCGGTCCATGACCCGTGCTTCCGATCGTGCCTATCGAAAAATTCGGAGCTTCATCCTTTCGGATGACGTGCACCCGGGCATGCAATTGACCGAAGAGCGACTCGCCGAGATTTCTGGCGTTTCACGGACGCCGGTGCGCGATGCGGTGCAGAGGCTGGAAAACGAGATGCTGCTGGTTCGCAGCGCCTCGAAGCGGCTTTCGGTGGCGGACTGGTCGCATGATGAAATTGACGAGATTTTCTCTCTCAGGGCGATGCTCGAGTCCCACGCGGCGGAACGGGCCGCACAGCGGATGGATGACGAAAGCCTAGCCAGGCTGCGCGCCATCAATGTGACCCTGACCGAAGCAGTCAACCGACCGGAGGCCGATATTGCGACTTTTCTCGAAGCAAACCGGCAGTTTCATGGCCTGATTCTCGATCGCGCCCAGTCCCCGCGCCTGAGCCAATTGCTCCCGTCCCTAGTCGAACAGCCGGTCGTTCGCCGCACCGCCGCCCAATATTCGCGCGACGACCTGATCCAGTCGGGCATTGATCACGAAGAGCTGATCGCCGCTTTTGCAGCCAGGGATTCAAAGTGGGCGCGCGCGGTCATGACCAGTCATATCCGCCGCGCCTTTCACAGCTTCAGCAGCGCAACCTCGAGAATTGCGAAAGACTGAACGCAGGCCTGCCTCAGATAATTCCGCGCTCCTGCAAGTCTTTCATTTTTGCGCTGTCCATACCCAGTAGCTCGCCATAGACAGCTTCGTTATGCGCGCCCAGATCCGGCCCCACGCTATCGATATGGCCGGGAGTCTTGGACAATTTCGGCGCGACATTCTGCATGACGAAATGCTCGTGATGGGGGTGGTCCATCTCGACCAGCGCCTCGCGTGCCTTGAAATGCGGATCTGCCAGCATTTCGGGAGCGCGATAGACATTGCCCGCCGGGACGCCATGCTCCTCGCACATATCGAGCAAATCCTGGCTTTTTATGGTCTTGGTCCATTCCATGATCAGTTCGTCCAGTTCGGTCTGGTTTTCACCGCGCGCAACATGAGTCGCATAGCGGGGATCTTCGGCCAGCTCCGGCCGCCCCATCATCGCAGCCATGCGTTTCCAGACGCTGTCCTGATTGCCGCCGATCAATATGCTGCCATCGCTGGTCGGATAGACATTGGAAGGGGCAATTTTTGGCAGAATCGACCCCGTCCGCTCCCGGATATGGCCCGCCACCGTATATTCGGCGACAGTCGATTCCATATTCGCCAGCACCGCTTCGTAAATAGCCGAATCGACAACCTGCCCTTCGCCGGTCTTGTGCCGGTGCTCCAGCGCCATAAGCCCGCCAAGACAGGCGTAGGTGGCGGCAAGCGAATCGCCAATCGACAAGCCAGCGCGGCTGGGCGGACGGTCCGGTTCACCAATGATATAGCGCATCCCGCCCATTGCCTCGCCTATGCCTCCATAGCCGGCGCGGTGCGAATAGGGACCAGTCTGACCATAGCCCGAGACGCGGATCATGATCAGCCCCTTGTTGATCGCGCTCAGCGTCTCGTAATCCAGACCCCATTTTTCCATCGTGCCGGCGCGGAAATTCTCGAGCAGAAAGTCGGATTTCTCGACCAGCTGCTTGACGATCGCCTGACCTTCCTTTTCCCGTAAATTCAGTGTGATCGACTTTTTGTTGCGGCCGACAACGGAAAACCAGAGCGGAATGCCCTGGCCCCAGCTGCGCATCGCGTCACCAACCTTTGGCGGCTCGATCTTGATTACTTCTGCGCCATGGTCGCCCATCAGCTGGCCACAGAACGGCCCCGCGATCAGCTGACCCATTTCGATCAGCCGCAACCCGGTCAATGCACCTTGCGTCATGAAAAATACTCCCGCATCATCCTTTCTTCTATACAAAGCAGTTACAGGATTGTATACAATTTATATGAGCACAGATAGTCGCACCGCGATCACCATTTTGGAAGTCGGCCCGCGAGACGGGCTGCAAAACGAAGCCGAAGTCATTTCTACGGCGGACAAGCTGGGCCTGATCACCCGCATGCTGGATGCCGGGGCAAAGCGCATGGAAGTGGCCAGTTTTGTCCATCCGGGCCGGGTTCCGCAAATGGCGGATGCGGAAGCGGTTATTGCCGGCCTGCCCGACCGCGATGACGTTTCCTATATCGGCCTTTGCCTGAACAAGCGCGGCGTGCTGCGCGGGCTGGCAACGCGCGAAGGCAACAAGCGCGGGATTGACGAAGCCGGCTGCGTGGTCGTGGCCAGCGATACATTCGGCCAGAAGAACCAGGGCCAGACCATCGAGCAGGGGATCAGAGAGAATCGCGAGATGATCCGCTTCGCCAAAGCCGAGGGACTGAAGGCGCAGGTTACCATATCGGCCGCCTTTGGCTGTCCATTCGAGGGCGCGGTGTCTCCCGAGACGGTTCTCCATATCGCCGAAGAAATGGCCGCCGAAGACCCCACGGAAATCGCACTGGCCGACACGATCGGCGTCGGCGTTCCGGCGCAAGTTACCGACTTGTTCGGACGTCTCCGGGAATTGCTTCCCGGCCATATTAAGATGCGGGCCCATTTCCATGACACGCGCAACACCGGTATAGCCAATGCATGGGCCGCCGTGCAGGCCGGTGTGGAAACGCTGGATTCCAGCCTCGGCGGGCTGGGCGGATGTCCGTTCGCGCCCAATGCCACGGGCAATATCGCGACGGAAGATCTGGTCAACCTGCTCAACCGCTCCGGGATTGATCATGATCTAGATCTGCAGAAAGCCATCGCCACCAATCAGTGGTTCGAAACGATTCTCGGCCGGCCGCTGCCGTCTCTGGTTGCGAGAGCCGAATCCTGAATGACAAGATAATAAGAGAGAGATTGAAATATGGGGTATCGATTGGGTGTCGACGTCGGCGGAACTTTTACCGACCTGCTGCTGATTGACGAGGCTACCGGCCAGACGTTCCGGGACAAGGTCCCGTCGACCCCGAGCGACCCCTCTCAGGCGGTGATCAATGGCGCAAGGGGGTTGTGCGAGCGACAGGATATCGCGCCCGACCAGATCGATCTGTTCCTGCACGGCACCACCGTCGCGACCAACGCGGTGCTGGAGAAGAAAATTGCAAAGGTCGGACTCTTGGTCACCGACGGCTATCGCCACTTGATGCAGATTGCCCGCAGTCTGGTGCCTGGTGGGCTGGCAGCCTGGATCATCTGGCCAAAACCCGAACCCATGGCAGCCCTCGAACGCACGATCGAAGCACCGGAACGAATGGATGCCGAAGGCAATACTGTCCGCGAACTGGACGAGGGAGAAATGCGCGCCCGACTAGAAAAGCTTAAGGCATCGGAAGAAGTCGAGGCGCTGACCATCTGCCTGATGAACAGCTATGTCGATGGTCGTCACGAAAAGGCCGTCGCGGCCATTTGTGCCGAGGTCTTTCCGGATATTCCGATTTCCATCTCCTCCGACATCCTGCCGGAAATGCAGGAATATGAACGCGCCCTCACAACCATCGCCAATAGCGCGGTGCGCCCGGCTGTCGCCCGCTATGTCGGCAATCTGGAACGGGAACTGAAGGATTGGGGTAGCAAGGCAAAACTCAACCTGCTGCGCTCCGATGGCGGATTGATGTCGGCGGAAAAAAGCGCCGAGGCGCCGGTCAATCTGCTGATGTCCGGGCCGGCCGGTGGTGTTGCCGGTGCCGTCTGGGTAGCGAAAAGCGCGGGCGTAAAAAATATTCTCACGCTTGATATGGGCGGCACGTCGACCGATGTGGCGCTGATCGAGAATGGCGCGGCGCGGCTGCAGCGGGAAACCTCGGTCGGGGACCTAAATGTCCGCGCGTCGTCGATCGACGTCAAAACCGTGGGCGCCGGCGGCGGCTCGATCGCCTTTGTGCCCGAACTGACCAAGGCGCTGCGGGTCGGCCCGGAAAGCGCCGGCGCGGTCCCCGGCCCGGTGGCTTATGGCAAGGGCGGGGAATTGCCGACCGTGACCGACGCCAATGTCGTGCTCGGCTATTTGCCGGAATCGCTGCTCGGCGGCAGCTTTACCCTCGATCGCGAGGGCGCGAAGAAATCGGTGCAGACGATCGCCGACGCGCTGGGTATCGACCTGATGGATGCCGCTGCTGGGATCATCGATATCGTCAATGAAAATATGTTCGGCGCGCTGCGGCTGGTCTCGGTGCAGCAGGGCTATGATCCGCGCGACTTCGCCCTGATGGGCTTTGGCGGCGCCGGACCGCTGCACGCCAATGCAATGGGCAAGCTGATGAACAGCTGGCCGGTGATCATTCCGCCCTCGCCAGGCGTGCTCTGCGCCTATGGCGATGCAACAACACGACAACGCGTCGAAACGCAGCGCAGCTTCAACAAGATGGTCCAGAACACGACCGATGAAGAGCTCACCGCCTATCTCGACAGTCTCGGCGCGCAGGTGAAACAGGAGCTGGAGGCCGAAGATGTCGCGCCCGGCGATATCGAATTGCTTTATGAAATCGATATCCGCTACGCTGGCCAAGCCTTCGAAATTCCCCTGTCGGTGGAACCCGAAGGCCTTTCGATTGCCAGCCTGATCGCCCGCTTCGATACCGAGCACGAACGATTGTTCACCTTCAATCTCGACGAGACACCGCACGAAATCGTCAACGTCCGCGCCGTGGCGCTCGGTAAATCCGCCGATGTTGCGCCGCCATCGATCGGCAAGGGCGACGCCGACCCGGCCGCCGCAAAAACCCGTGATCATCAACTCTACATGGACGGCAAGATGCAGGACGCGGCAATCTATGACCGCGCCCTGCTGAAAGCTGGCAATCGCGTCCAGGGACCTGCCATCGTCACCGAAATGGACAGCACGACATTGGTGCACAGCGGCTGTGAAGCGCTGGTGGACGACCATGGCAATCTGATCATCAACCTGGTGGAAGGAGCCTGATATGCCCGCACAGATTATTGAAACCAACCAAGCTCCCTTCAACAAGGTCGAGGTTGATCCGGTCACCCTCGACATCATGGAAAACGCCCTGCGCAACGCTCGGATCGAGATGGACGCCACATTGGTCCGCACCGCCATGTCGCCCGGTATCCGCGAACAAGGCGACGCCTTTCCGCTGATCGCCGACCGCGACGGCAAGATGGTGGTCGGCCAGTTCGGCAGCTTCATCGACGGCTTCCTGCGCTCCTATCCCGGCACGATCGAGGAAGGCGACATGATCTTCCTCAGCGACCCTTACAGCTGCGACGGCGCCGTCAGTCATAATAATGACTGGCTGGTTCTGCTGCCGGTTTATCGCGGCGGCAGGCTGGTCGCCTGGACCGCGATGTTCGGCCACCAGTCCGACATTGGCGGCAAGGTGGCCGGTTCGATTCCGATCGACAGCAAGAGCGTGTTCGAAGAAGGCGTCCGGATACCGCCGGTCAAAATCTACCAGAAGGGCGTCTATAACGAGGAGATGGTCAAGGTCGTCCTGCACCAGAGCCGCAAACCGGACTGGTGCGCCGCCGATCTCAACGCGCTGATCGCTTCCTGCCGGGTGGCGGCCCGCCGGGTCGATGAAATATGTGCGCGCTTTGGCGAGGATGAATTTGCCGGTGCCACCGATCTGCTGCTCGAACGCAATCACCGCGCGATGAAACATCTGATCGAAACCAGCATCGGCGAGGAACCGGTCAGCTTCAGCGACTATATCTGCGACGACGGCGTCGGTTTCGGCCCCTACAAGATCAGCTGCAAAATGTGGCGCGAGGGCGGCAAGGTCATCCTCGATTTCGAAGGCACCGACCCGCAGGCGCCAAGCTCGATCAACTTCTTCCTCAACGAAAATATGTTCAAGATGTTCTTCGGCATCTATATGATCATGGTCTTTGACCCGCAGATCCTGTTCAACGACGGCTTCTACGATCTGGTCGATGTCCGCATTCCGGAAGGGTCGCTGCTCAAGCCGAAATATCCCGCCGCACTAGCCGGCCGGACCCATGCGCTGGGCCGGATTTTCGATATATTGGGTGGCCTGCTCGGCCAGCGCCAGCCAGAATTCCTCAACGGTGCCGGTTTCTCGTCCAGTCCGCATCTGATGTATTCGGGCTTCGACAAGGGCGGTGAATGGTTCCAGCTGTTCCAGATCGGCTTTGGCGGTATTCCCGGGCGGCCCTTTGGCGACGGCCCGGACGGCCACTCGCTATGGCCCGGCTTCACCAATGTGCCGAACGAATTTCTCGAGAAATATTTCCCTCTGCGAATCGAGCGCTACGAGGCCAAGCCCGACAGCGGTGGCGCCGGCAGCTTCCGCGGCGGCAACGGCATCCACATGACTTACCGTTTCCTGGAGCCCGGAACGGTGGCAATCCACGATGACCGCTGGTTCACCTATCCGTGGGGCGTCAATGGCGGCCAGCCCGGTGACCGGGCCACCAAGATATTGGAGCGCGCCGATGGCACGAAAGAGGTGGTCGGCAACAAACAGGATGGCGTCGAGGTCCGCGAAGGCGACCTGCTGCACTTCATTACCTGGGGTGGTGGCGGCTGGGGCAACCCGCTCGAACGCGACCCCGAACTGGTCGCTCTGGAAATCCGCCAGGGACTGGTGACCGTCAAAGGCGCGCGCGACTATGGCGTGGTTATCGCCGATGACGGCAGCGTCGATGGTCCGGCCACCGAAAGCCTGCGCGCGGAAATGGCGGCCGATGTGGTCGAGAGCGACAGTCCTTTCAACTTTGGCCCCGATATCGAGACCTTGCGGGCCAATTGTCTGGAAGAAACCGGACTGCCGGCACCAGTGCAGCCGGGAACGGTCGCCGCCTAGCAATTTGTCGCTATCCAAAGTGCGGTTTGTCGCACCTTGTCCAAGCCCCTAGACTGGTCGCCAATCCGGTTACGGGAGAGGTGCGATAGTCGATAGCGAGACAGATGTTCTGATCATCGGTGCGGGGGCAGCGGGGCTGACCGCCGCATTGGCCGCGCATGAATCCGGCGCCTCGGTCCGGCTGATCGAAAAACAGAAGCGGCTGGGCGGAACCGCCGCGATCTCCGGCGGCGTGGTCTGGCTTCCCGATCATGACCAGATGGCCGCGCAGGGCATAGAGGATAGCAGCGCCGATGCATTGGCCTATTTTCTCTCCCTCGACCATGGCGAGATCGATGAAGCCGTGCTGTCTGCCTTTGTCACCGAAGCCGGACCGATGCTCTCCTTTCTGACCGGCTTGGATGCGATCAGGCTGACGATGATGCCCGATTATCCGGACTATTATGAGGACCGCCCCGGCGCGAAAACGGGTGGCCGCTCGCTCGACAACGAGCTGTTTGACTTCAAGACGCTCGGCCAGTGGAAAGACTGGGTGTTCGCCCATGGCCCGGCACCCAGAATGATGTTGCGCGAAACGCCGCTCGGCGGCGGCAGCGGCTTGGTTGATCCAGCAGAAATGCAGCGCCGCGAGACCGAAGATCTGCGCGGCTGGGGCCAGGCGCTGGTCGGGCGGTTGCTTAAGGCCTGTCTCGATCGCGGCATCGAGCCGGTGCTGGGATGCGGCGGCTATCGTCTGCTGGTCGAGAATGGCCGGGTGACCGGCGCGATTGTCGAACGCGGCGGCGAGCGGGAGACCATCACGGCGCGCAATGGCGTGATATTGGCCACTGGTGGATTCGAGTGGAATGACGCTGTGAAACATGCCTTTCTGCGAGGGCCGCTCGATGCACCGGCTTCACCACCTACCAATCGCGGCGATGGACTTAAAATGGCAATGGCGGCGGGGGCGGGTCTTGGCAACATGACCAGCGCCTGGTGGGTGCCCACGCTCGCGATACCCGAAGCACAATGGCAAAGCGGCGAGACCCGCAACATGCCGGTGCTGATCGAAAGGACCCTGCCGCACGGCATCATGGTCAACCGCGAGGGCAAGAGATTCTGCAACGAAGCGGCCAATTATTCCGCGCTCGCGGGGGCCTTTCATGCCTTCGATCCGGCAAGCTATGCCTATCCCAATCTCCCCGCCTATCTGATCTTCGACTCGCACTATCGGGAGCGCTATCCGCTTTCTTCGATCATGCCCGGCACGCCATTGCCGGAATGGGTGGCACAAGCCGGTTCGCTCGAAGAGCTGGCGGCACAAATCGGCGTCGATGCGAAGAATCTCCCCGCCACCGTCAACCGGTTCAACGAGCTGGCCGAGCAACTGGATGATCAGGATTTCGGCCGCGGCAAGACCGGCTATGACCGCTTTTACGGCGACCGCTCCCGCGACGGTGCTGCAGCCACATTGGGCGGTGTCACCAAGGCCCCCTTTTATGCGGTGGAAATCCGGATGGGGGCGCTTGGTACCAATGGCGGCGCGAAAACCAACGCACAGGCGCAGATCGTCGACGTCGATGGGGAACCGATTGCCGGGCTGTTTGGCGCCGGCAATGTGATCGGCGCGCCCACCGGCAGTGTCTATGCCGGAGCGGGCGGCACATTGGGACCGGCCCTGACATTTGGTTATATCGCCGGTCGCGCAGCGGCCAAACGGGTCAACCAGTGACCAGCAGTATCAAGGGAGCGTAACAATGGGTATTTTGGATCAGTATAAACTCGACGGCGAAGTCGCGGTCGTAACCGGAGCCGGCAAGGGGATCGGGCGGGCGATCGCGCTCGGCCTGGCCGAAGCGGGCGCTGATGTCGCCATCGCCGCGCGCTCCGCCGATGATCTGGAAAAGGTGGCCGGAGAAATCCGCGCACTGGGCCGCCGCGCCATCGCGGTTCCGACCGATGTGACCAGCCGCGCCGCTCTCGAAAATCTCGCCAACCGCGCGGTCGAGGAACTGGGCCGGCTAACGATCTGGGTCAGCAATGCGGGCGGATTGCCCGATGGCACGCCCCGCTATCTGACCCGCACGCCGGAAGACAGCTGGGACGCGCAGATTGAGCTCAATCTGAAGAGCGTCTGGATGGGTGCGGTCGCCGCTGCCAGCCATATGGGCGAAAACGGCGGTGCGATTATCAACATCTCTTCCCGCGCGGCAATCGGCGGGCAAGTGAAGAACGCGCCTTATGGCGCCTCCAAGGCGGCGGTGAACAGCCTGACCGCAAGCCTGTCGCTTGAACTCGCGCCGAAAATTCGCGTCAACGCAGTGGCGCCCGGCCCGATCCCGACAGAGAATTTCGACGAGTCGATGGGCATTGATTCGGAAGAAAAACGCGCAGCGCTGCTCAAGCAGTTCCAGATTCCGCTGGCCCGTTTCGGCCGGGAAGAGGATATTGCCGCCGCCGTGGTTTATATGGCGTCGCCTGCCTCCAGCTGGGTCACGGGCCAATGTCTCTATGTTACTGGCGGCAAGTGATTTTTCAGGCGCGTTGGCGCTTCATCCACGTCCAGACACGCCAATAATGGAAACCCGCCCATAGGTTGAAGAGCGCCAGCACCGCGAGCGCTTGCTGCAAGGCGCTTGCCTCCAACGCGCGATCACCCCCGGCAAAATAGTCGGACAGGCCACCGACAGAGACCGGACCGATGCCCAATCCGACGAGGCCTGCGATCATCAGATAGATTGCCACCGCCATCGCCCGCGTCCGGTCACTCGCCAGAGTCTGGACGGCGGCGAAACTGGGTCCGAAATAGAAGGTCGCGGCAAAGGTCGGGATACCGAGCAGGGCGATCGCGATATTGGCATTGTCGGCATAGATGGCGGCAATCATGCCGGGCGCGGCGAGCGCCAGCACCAGCCCGCTTGTCAGCAAGGGCAAGGCCGGATCCCGCTTGCCGATCAGATCGCCGGTCTTGCCGCCGAACCAGGCGCCGAATCCGCCGGTCAAACCGACCATCACGCCCAGTTTCCAGCCAAGCTCGCCATAGTTCATGCCGTGCACCCGGACAAACAGGCCGCCGTAGAAACTGGCCAGACCATAAGAAATAAATTGCACCAGAACGCCTGCGGCCACGAGATGCCAGTAGGCGGGTTTGCGCGACAGTTCGATCAGGGCGGCGCGCAAGGTCATTTCGCCCGCCACCGGTTGAAAGGCCTTGGCCAGACTGACCTTGCCACGCGGATCGGGCACGGTGAACCAGATCACCAGAGCGATTATGATGCCCGGCAGGCCGGCCAGCAGAAACGCCGCCCGCCAGCTGAACATTTCCGTGATATAGCCGCCACCGGCATAGGCAATGAAAGCACCAAGCGGCACCGCCGCCCCCATGATACCGAGCGCGCCGGCCCGGCGCTCCGGTGGGAACAGGTCGGCGATCAGACTGTGCGACGCCGGCGCCGATCCCGCTTCACCAATGCCGACACCGACCCGCGCCAGAAACAGCTGCACGAAATTGCCCGCCATGCCGCATAGCACCGTCATCAGCGACCAGATGGCAATGGCAATGGCGATGATTCGGCTACGGTTCCAGCGATCCGCCAGCGCCGCCAGCGGGATCGCCAGCGTGGTATAGAAAATTGCGAAGGACAGGCCGGTCATCAGGCCAAGTTGCGTGTCCGACAGGCCAAGATCGCGCTTGATCGGTTCCGCGACGATCGAGATCACCTGCCGGTCAAGAAAGTTGAGCATCGTGACGATGAACAGGATCGCGAGCGCGTAATTGGCGCGCCGGCGCGAGGCAGACCCATTGTCTGCCGAAATCTCGAAGCCCTCGTTGGGGCGATTGTCCTCTACCATCCGCCAGCTATGACAGGATTATTTTCTTCCCGGCACCCTTTGTTTAGCTAGGGCTGCCTATTCTTCAGATCAGAGCGACTGGCCGTCATCGATGACAATATCCGACCCTGTCACCATCCTCGACGCGTCTGAGGAAAAATAGAGCATCATCGGATCGAGTGATTCGATATCCTGCAAGCGGCGGCGGTGGAAGCCGGCAATCTGCGCTTCGCCGCCTGCGGTCTGGTACCAGTCACCCTGAATCTCGGTTGGGATATAGCCCGGGTGGATCGTATTCACATTCACACCCATCCGCACCCATTCGCGCGCCAGGTTACGGCCGAGATGGGTCACGCCGGCCTTGCTCGCGGCATAGGCACTGTCGCCTTCCCCGGTCAGCCGCGAGGTGATCGATCCGATGATCACGATCCGGCCGTTTTCCTTCTCCCGGCTGCCGCTGGCGATCAGTCGCTTGGCCCCTTCACGGGCGACCAGATAGACGCCCTTGAAATTGGTATCGAGCAGCATCTGCAACCGGTCGGCGGGCACTTCGGTTGATCGCCCGCTCGCGGCGACACCGGCATTGGCGACAATCGTATCGACCGTTCCAAATTTTGCTTCAGCAGCATCATAAGCAGCGATGATCGACGCTTCGTCGGTAACATCCAGTGGCACCGCCAGCGCCTGACCGCCTACATCAATAATTTCCTTCGCCAAGGCGTCGGTCCGGTCCGTCCGCCGCGCACCAAGCACGACATTCGCGCCGGCCGCTGCAAACAGACTGGCAAAGCGCGCGCCAAAACCTGATGAAGCACCGGCGATCAGCGCGGTGCGGCCTGCAAGCGAAAAGGGGATGTCCATGATGTTTCTGCTCCGGGATAGAATGTTCAACAACCCCTAGACGATCCCGAAATGGTCAGCCAATAGTCAATTGCATAGGAGAGAATAATGATAGACATGTCCATCGATTTTACCGGGCAGACCGTTTGCATAATTGGCGGCTCAAGTGGCATCGGCAATGCCAGCGCTCAGGCCTTTCGCGCCGGGGGTGCCGAGGTCCATGTCACCGGCACAAGGAGCAGCGAAGCTGACTATAGCCCCGCGGAAGGCTCAGACCTGACCGGTCTGGTTTATCACCAGCTCGATGCCGGTGACGATGCCGCGATCATCGCATTGCGCCAGAAATTCACCAGGCTAGACATATTGGTCTGCGCGCAAGGCATGGTCTTATACAAACGCGCCGAATTCGAACCGGAAAATTTCGCCAAAGTCATGCAGGTCAATCTCAACAGCCTGATGACCTGTGCGGGCCAGTTTTACGACCTTCTGAAAGAAGCAAAGGGCTCGCTGATCATCATCAGTTCAACGGCTGCCTTTCACGCCACCGTCGGTAATCCCGGCTATAATGCTTCCAAGGCCGGTGCGGCCGGACTGACCCGCACATTGGGCAAGGCCTGGGCGCCGGATGGTATCCGGGTCAACGGTGTCGCCCCCGGTCTGATCGCGACCAAGATGACCAAGGTGACGACCGAAAACCCCAAGCGGCGCGAGGCGACCATCCGATCAATCCCGCTTGGTCGTATCGGCGACCCCGATGATATGGCGGGACTGGTGCTGTTCCTCGCCTCGCCCCTAGCCGGCTATATCGTCGGCCAGACGATCATCGCGGACGGGGGACTATTGCTCTAGCGCCAGCCCCGACGGCGTATCGGCCATCGCCCTGCTGGTCCACCAGAACAGGCAGACCGATACCGTCAGGCTGACCACTGCGGTCACCATGACCGCATAGCTTAGTGACATCGCACCATATTGATCCGTCCAGCCGTCGCTCATTACGCCGATCAGCGCCGGCCCAATCGCATAGCCGAGCAGATTGGCCAGCAGGCTGCCGATGGCAGAGGCCGTGCCGCGCTCGGTCGGCTTCACGGCGGACTGTATCATCGAATAGGCCGCACCCTGGGTGGACACGAGCAATATATAGCCGGCAATATAAAGGCCCAGCGTCCATTGAAGGCTGTCGGCAAGCAGGCAGGAGGCCCAGAAAGGCAGAGTCAGGCCGAGCGCCAGGGCGCAATACCACGGACGCCATTTCGGGGTTCTCTTTGCCAGATGGTCGGCCAGAAATCCGCCGAATATCATGCCGGGGACGCCGCCAATGAACAGAACCGCGCCGAGATAGAGGCCGGCTTCTCCCTGAGTGATCTCAAATTTGCGTATCAGGATCGGCGCCAGCCAGATGGCGAAGGCGAAGGCCGGAACATTGGCGAAGGCATTGGCCGTGATCACACGAGCGAGGACGGAGTTGCGCCATAGTGAGAGCATCGCTGTCCTGAACGGCTCCTGCTTCGCGACACCGGCCGCGCTCGCATCGGCCGGGAAAAAGCAGCCACGCACCGGTTCCTTGACGGTCAGATAAAGTATGATACCCAGCAGTACGCCGGGCAGGCCCAGCAGGATGAAGGCCCAGCGCCAGCCATATTCGGACGCCAGATAACCGCCCGCCGAATAGCCGAGAACCGGACCGAGCACAGCACCGGCGGTAAAGATACCCATGGCACGCGACAGTTCGTGCGGCGCAAAATAGTCGGTAATGATCGATACCGACGGCGGCGCACCACCGGCTTCCCCGACACCGACGCCGAGTCGCGCCAGAAACAGAGTCCAGAAACCGGTGGCCGCGCCGCATAATGCCGCCATGATGCTCCACAGCGAGACCGCCATCGCCACCATCGTCCGGCGATTGGTCCGATCCGCCAGCCGGCCGGCAGGAATGCCGAGCAGCAGATAGAATATGGTGAAAGCGGTACCGGCGAGCAGTCCGATCTGCGTATCGCTCAGCAGGAATTCGGCCTTGATGTCCTCGATCAGGATCGACATCACCAGACGGTCGGTGATGTTGAACGTGAAGGTCAGCATCAGCATGATCAGAACATAGTATCGATAGACCCCGCCGGAAGTCTGGTCAGATAACTTACTCATAAACATCCTCTCCAACGGATGCCTGTGATCTAGCGCGAAAAAAGGGATAGAACCAGCGTGGCTCTATCCCCTTATTTGATAGGAGCAATATTCATGCAGACCCGCACCGTTCGTCCCGAGCCTGTCGCAGCACGAACGGATATGCCCGCCTAACCTGCGGTTAGTGCAATGTGTCGCCGCATATGATGGTCAACGCTGCCGAATTCGCCTTCGATGATAGACAGGCGCTTGAAATAACTGCCCACCGCGAGTTCGTCGGTCATGCCCATGCCACCATGGGTCTGGATCGCCGACTGGCCGATGAAGCGCGCGGCCTGGCCGATACGGACCTTGGCTGCAGAGACATTCTTCTTGCGCGTTGCGTCATCCTCGTCGAGCTTGATCGTCGCCAGATAGCACATTGACACCGACTGTTCATATTCCATCAGCATGTCGGCCATGCGGTGCTGCAAGACCTGAAAGGAACCGATCGGGGTGCCGAACTGCTTGCGCTGGCGAGAATATTCGACCGTGGTTTCGTTGGTGACCTTCATCGCACCGATCGCTTCGGCGCAGACCGCTGCGGTCGCTTCGTCAACGACCTTCTCGATCAGGGGCAGGCCATTGTCCGCCTCACCGATCAGGGCATCGCCGGAGACTTTGACATTCTCGAAATAGACTTCCGAAGCGCGGCGGCCATCGACCGTTGCATAGTCCCGGGTGCTGACGCCTTGTGCATCTTTGGCGACGATGAAGAGGGAAACACCATCCTTGTCGCTCTGTCCGCCGGATGTGCGCGCGGTAACGACCAGATGCGTCGCCCAGGGCGCGCCAATGACAACCGCCTTGTGGCCGTTGAGAATATAATCGCTGCCGTCGGCCTTGGCCGTCGTTTCCAGATTGGCCAGGTCATAGCGCCCGCGCGGTTCGGCATAAGCGAAGGCAAAGACCATCTCGCCGGAAATGAGACCACCGATATATTCTTCGCGTTGCGTCGCATTTCCACCATGTTTCAGGGCCCCGCCCGCGCAGACCACGGATGGAATAAACGGCTCGACCGCCAGGCCCTTGCCGAATTCTTCCATGATGATCATCGCTTCGGTGGCGCCGCCAAAGCCACCATCTTCTTCCGAAAACGGGGCCGCCAGCATGCCCAGCTCGGCGAGCTGCGCCCAAAGCTCCGGCCGCCAGCCGGATTCGCTTTCGATCACGCCACGGCGCGTATCGAAATCATATTCCTCGCGGATCAGGCGCGAAATGCCGTCGCGCACCATATTCTGTTCGTCGGTAAAATCGAAATCCATGTTAATTCCCCTCTGTCGGTCCGGTTAAAGGCCGAGGATCATTTTGGTGATGATGTTGCGCTGGATCTCGTTGGACCCGCCGTAGATCGACGTCTTGCGCATGTTGAAATAGGTCGGTGCCGCGTGATGGGCATAATCCGGACCAATCGGAAAGTCGTTCGACCCGTCATCCGGGAAGCTGCGGAAATCGGGCGTGCCATAATGGCCAACCGCTTCCAGGGTCAGCTCGGTGAGCCGCTGCTGGATTTCCGTACCCTTGACCTTCAGCAAAGAGCTTTCCGGTCCCGGCCCCTTGCCCGCCTGTTCGCCGGCCAGCGTCCGCAGTTCAGTGATTTCCAGCGCCGAGAGATCGATTTCCAGCTGGCTGATTTTCTGGGCAAAGCCCATGTCCTCGATCAGCGGCTTGCCGTCGAGCAATTCGGCAGCAGCAATTTCCTTGAGCTGTTCGACGCCGCGCTTCGACCGCGCCACGCCGGCAATGCCGGAGCGTTCATGCGCGAGCAGGAACTTGGCATAGGTCCAGCCCTTATTCTCTTCGCCGATCAGATTGGTTGCCGGTACGCGGACATCGGTCAGCCACACTTCGTTAACCTCGTAGCCACCGTCGATCAGTTTGATCGGGCGCACTTCGATACCCGGCGTATTCATGTCGACGAGGATGAAGCTGATGCCCATTTGCGGCTTCGGGGCATCGGAGTCGGTCCGGCACAGGAAGAAACCCCAGTCGGCATGCTGCGCCAGCGTCGTCCATGTTTTCTGGCCGTTGATGATATAATCATCGCCATCGCGTACCGCAGTGGTTTTCAGCGAAGCCAGATCGGAACCGGCACCAGGCTCCGAATAGCCCTGACACCACCAGACATCACCCGAACGGATGCCGGGCAGATGTTCGGCTTTCTGCTCTTCATTGCCGAATGTGTAGATCACCGGTCCGACCATCGATACGCCGAAAGGCAGCGGCATGACCGTGTTCTTGCGGGCATTTTCCTCACCCCAGATATAGCGCTGCGTCGGGGTCCAGCCGGTGCCGCCATATTCGGTTGGCCAGGCCGGAACCGACCAGCCTTTCTTGCCGAGAATCTTATGCCAGGCGAGCATATCCTCGCGGCTCATTTCATCCTGAACACCGCGCGTCCCGATATCTTTCGGATAATTATTGTCAATAAAGTCACGCACTTCGGCGCGAAAGGCCTTTTCTTCTTCTGTGAATTCCAGATTCATGGGAGTGCTCCTTGGTCAGAATTTGCCCGGACTATAGGCTGAAAACCGCGCAAAACAAGCAATTAACCGAGCAATTAAGCTGACGCTACGGCAAGCGTGGATCGCCGCCAGTCCCCGCCTGATGCTCGGTCGAAAACTTGTCCTTGCGGCGCCGGCCGAATCTCATGCTGCGTTCCAGCCGGGCACGCAGCGCGGTGTAATAAGCCTCGAGAAAAATACGCTCGTCGCCGCTGCCGGGTTCCCATCCGATTTTCTGACAAATCGAGGCCGCTACTCTTTCCAGCGCATCATCCTGGCCACTACGCAGGACATTTTCCAGCGTCTGCAACTCATATTCGCCATAGACCGACAGGTCTTCGTCAGAAAATTGATATTGTGCGGCGGGCGCTGCTTCGTCGGATGATGCTGCTGCAGGGGCGACAATATCCCCGAGATCCTTTTTCACATTCTCGATCACCCAGGTCCCTGCAATCACATCGCCGCCGCGCAGCCGGTCCTTGTTGAACAAAGGAAAGAGCAGGAACATCAATACCCAGAGAAAACCGGCCCAGGCGGTCATATCCGTCAGCGAACCACTGGCTTCCCCTGAGGTCAGGAATACCAGCGGCAGAAACAGTTCGATATCCCGGACAATATTGCGGGCAATTACCGCTTCCGCAGTTAAACGGCCACCATTTCTGGCCGCCACCCGGATACCGACCGCCCGCTTTCCCCAAGTCGCAGCACGATCACCCAGTTCGAAATAGAGAAAATAGGCGTTGCGAAACAGAAAAACCGAAATGAGCCAGAGGACCGCCAGCAGTTGCACAGGACCGCTGGCATTTTCCAGACTGTCGGCAGAAGCCAGCCCGAAACCCCAGAACAGCAGCATCCCGCCTATTGTCACTAAAACGATGAGCCCGAGTATGATGATGATATCCAGCGCGAGCGCGCCGGCCCTTGCTCCGGCTGCGGCCACCGTGACATTCAGCGACACGCCTTCGGGCGTCACCATGACCCGGTCGAGCTTGGGATTGGCCGATCGCCGGATCCACGGCTCGGCGGCTTTGCTGCTCATGCCCCCGGCCTCCCCGTTTGACGTCCGAAGCGGAAGAAATAGAGCAGCCAGAAAAACAGCATCCCGCCACCAACGGCAAAACGTCCGATACTATTGTTAATCAATTGACGCGCATAGCCTTCGAGCAGACCGGCGCAAATCAGCATGAGAATGACTCCGACCATCACCAGCGCCGCCCGTTTTCCCGCGTCACTCGCGGCATTGAGGTGCGATTTGGCTCCCGGAAAGGCTATCGATCGGCCGACATGAATTCCAGCGGCCCCCGCCAGCAGGATCGCGAACAGTTCGGTCGTCCCGTGAATCGAAAGCCAGCCGATAAAATCAATCGTCAGCCCCCGCTGCGCAAAGACCCAGAGCATGGCCCCGAGCAACGCCATATTGTGAATCAGCAGCAATATACTGGGGATGGCAAAGGCGAAACCCAGAGCAAAAGCGAGCAGCGCAACCTGCGCATTGTTGCTGAACAGAAAAGCCGCAAAAACCGCGAGACCGTCTCCGTCGTGCGCCCCGAACAGTGTTTCACGCAGGGCTTGTTCGCTCGCCCCCGGCACCCGGGCATCGGCAAAATTTCCCGGTACCAGTGCGTAGAACCAGTCGCTGTTGCCAGCGACCAGAATATAGCCGATCACCGCGCCGGCAATCATCACCAGCAGGGCAATCCAGATATCTGGTTGGATCGCGCGTACCGCCCGGCTCCACCCCCCGCCGAAAAAGCTCCCGAGCCAGCGACCGAAACTGGTCTGTGTGCCGTAGACCATGAAATAGGAGCGCAGTGCCAACCCCTCAAGATAGTCTATCAGGCCGGCGTCGAGCGAATTTTCCCGGGCGATCGACAGGCTGGACAGCAGCGTCCGGTAAAGCGTCGGTAGCGCCAGGACATCCTCGTCGGTCAGTTGGCCGGCCTTGCCCTTTTCCATTTTACTGACGATCGATTCCAGCCGGGTCCAGTCAGTTTCCCGTTCCAGGCGGAAGCGATCGCTGCGCAGCAGCGCGGCGTTCAGGGCCTGTTCGCTGCTCACAGGCTACCCCGTCGTTTGATTTTGAGATAGGTATTGATCAGCCTTGTCCCGATGTCCTGATACGCCCCCTCAATCACGTCAATGCCCATATGCCGGAGCTTGGTCAGCACCAGATTTTTCTGCTCAAGCAGATTCTGCGCTGTCACAGCCCGGGCGACATCCTCGGCGCTTTCGGGAGCCTTGTTGATGATTCCGGCCAACTCCCGGTCCTGCAATATCACGAACAGCACAAGATGCCGGTCGATCAGCCGCGCCGCTGCCTCGAGCATCAGATCAGCCGCGGTGGGATCGGTAAAGTCGGTGAAAATGACGATGAGCGAGCGGCGCTGAAGCCGGCTTTGCAAGGTCGAGAGCGCCAAGGTGTAATTGCTCTCCTGATGGCGGTAATCGATGCGCGCGGCTTCCTGCTGCAGCCGGAAGAAATTGCGGCTGCCCGATAGGAAAGGCGTCGACAATTCGGGTCTCGCGGCAAAACTGAACAGGCTGGTCCGGTCGCCTGCCTTCAGCGTGATATAGGCGGTCAGCAATGCAGCCGACACGGCCCGGTCGATGCGCGGCAGGCCATCTATCGGTTCGCACATCGCCGCACCGCAATCCAGCGCAAAGATGATCTGGTTGTTTCGCTCGGTATCATATTCCTTGGCCAGCAATTTGCTGTGCCGCGCCGATCCTTTCCAGTCGATGCTGCGCCGGTCCATACCCGGCTGATATTCGGCAAGAGCTTCGAACTCGCTGCCTTCTCCCCTGAACTTGCGGGCCAGCAACCCGAATATGGAATCGCGCAGGAACATCTGGATCGTCGGACTGCGAATGGCTGATATATTCGGCAGCACGGCCACGTTCTGCTTGCTCTGTTTCTGGATCTGCCGCCAGGCCAGACCCAGCGGCCCGCTCCATCTCAGCCAGAGCCTGCCGATCCGGCCGGTGCCGCGACGGACAGGAATGATGGTGCTTTGGCCCGAGAAGACACCGTCGGCCGCGCCGTTGCCTTCCAGCTCGAAAGTAACCGTTCCCTTCTCGGCCAGGCGTTCGTCCAGCCCGAGATTGCCCGACAGACTGCGCGGGGCAATCCTGCCGGAGAATTCCGCCGCCAGCGCCAGTTGCAGCGGAGCACCGATTTCACCACTGGGGGGCACCGCCAGCCGAACATCTTCGGACTTTGCCGCAACCAGTCCATCGAATAGCAGCAGCAGCAGCAACATCACCGCCCAGGCGGCACCGACGGCCCATAGCGCCGGGGTAATCGCCGCCAGAATCGCGGAAATTGGCGCGCCGAGAGCGATGAGCCAGACGGCTCGCCGGGTCGGATAGAAATTCAACGCGGCGCTTCCGTCCGTTCAACCAGATCGTTGATAATAGTGTCAACCTGCCGGCCCTCGATCTCGGCGGCGGGCGACAATATCGTCCGGTGGCGCAAGACGGATGGCGCCAGCGCCTTCACATCATCGGGGATAACATAGTCCCGGCCGGAGATTGCGGCGCGGGCGCGGGCGGCGTGGGCCAGCATGATCGCGGCGCGCGGACTGGCGCCGTTCTCCAGATCGGCGGTTTCGCGCGTCGCCCGGATCAGCCGCACGACATAATCGACGACATCCTCGACCAGTTTCACCGACTGCACCGCTCCGGTTGCCGCAGCCAGGGTTGCACTGTCGACCTGTTGTTCGATCTCAAAATCCTTCGCTGCCTGCCCGCCGATCCGCTCGCCATAACGGCTAACGATTTTCTTTTCTTCCTCGGCATCGGGATATGCGATCAACAGCTTGAACAGGAACCGGTCAAGCTGCGCCTCGGGCAGCGGATAGACACCCTGCTGCTCGATCGGATTCTGGGTGGCAACCACCATGAAGCGCGAGCCGAGCGCATGAGTCTCGCCATCAATGGTGACAGAGCGTTCCTGCATCGCTTCCAGCATCGCCGCCTGGGTTTTCGGCGGGGTACGGTTGATTTCATCAGCGAGCAGCAGATCGCAGAAGATCGGACCGCGCGTCAGCGTGAAACTGCTGGTCTGGAAATTGAACAGGTTGGAGCCGATAATGTCCCCGGGCATCAGATCGGGGGTAAACTGGATCCGGCCGAAGTTGAGGCCCAAGGTGGCCGAGAAACATTGCGCCAGAAATGTCTTCGCCGTGCCCGGCGGCCCTTCGAGCAGGACATGGCCGGACGAAAAGAGCGCGATCAGCAAATGATCGACAATCTCTTCCTGCCCGACTATCGCCCTGGCCACCTGACCGCGGATATTGTCCGCCAGCGTTTTCAGTTCGTCGATCTGCATCCGATAATTTCCTTTTTCCAGGCGTGTAGGGCCGCAGCTCCTTCGGCAATATCTTGTGGCTTGCGGGCACGAACAAGCTGGTGGAACAGGGCCGAGAAACGGTTGCCTTCGCTCTCTCCCAGTTCATCCAGCCGCTCGAGAATTTCCTTGTCATCGGCCTGCGGGCTGATGCCGACCGCTTCGGCCGCTTGCGCACGGATCATTCCGGCATAAGGGTCGGTTACCAGATATCCGCGCTGCATCCGGTTGATGAACGCGGCGCTGTTGTTGACCAGCGCGGTCTTGCCGAAGTCCAGGCTGCGTTGCTCACGAACCGGCGGACCGAACCGGTTGAAGGCCATCCAGGCTGCGGCCAACGCGGCGGTGATCAGACAGATGGTCGCCGAAAGAAATGGTGGCGTGAACGCCAGTGTGAGCAGATTTTCCGCGCCTCCAAGACCGTTAAAGGTCAGATCAAAGGTTACGCCACCATCGGCCGCGATGGATACTGCCTTGACCAGCGCAAGCGCGTGGCGGGCCGTCGGCTTGTCGGCCATGCCCGCATTATTGAGCAAGTCGGCGTCGCCGACGATCACCACCGGAAAGAGGGAGGCATCGATCTCCTCTTTTTCGGTGATGTGCGATTCATCAAGCCGGTCGAGCTGCGCATAGACACCGCCATCATCAAGATAGGCAACCAGCGCGCTGCCAGGCAATGGCCCGCGGACCACCGTGCGGAGCAATTCTCCCTTGATGCTGATCGGATGTTCCGGCGTTTTCACGCCCGCGCCGACCGCCGAGACCAGGGATTGGCCGGAGCCGGCCTTGCCATCGACGCTGATGCTGACCTTGGCCACGTCCTGTAACAGTGCCTCGCCCACAGTCCCGTCCCACGGGTCGTTGCGCACCACCCAGCCTTTTTTCAGCCTATCGCTTCTTGCGACCTGCCATTTCGGCAGGATCACCATCGTTGGCCCGATATAGGAGCGCTGTTGGATCACCGCGTCAATATCTTCGGGCGGTACAAATGGTCCGGGTGTCAATATCATCAACCCCTCATTGTCCATACCCGCAGGTGAGCGCGAATATTGCACCGGCACACCGGTCTTCTCGAGCAGACTGGCCAGCGCCCGGTAGCCGACAATGCTGTTGGACGCGCCATGCGCATCGCCATTCTTGCCCGAAGCCAGACGGTCGCCCATGCCAAGCCCGTAAAGCAAGGCGATGAACGCGGCAAAGCTGACCGCGAACATGATGATGATCGTCGTCCGCTGAAAGGGATTGGCCTGCACGCTCATCCCGCAACTTCCGCCGGCCGGCCCTTGCCGAGGGCAAAGCCGGCATAAGCCTCGCGGGATTCCAGCCAGCCTTGCTCGTCAACCGGCAAGGCCGCAAACAGGCCGCGCTCGACCTGGCTGGCAATTACCGCAAACATCGCGCGCGAGGCATCGGGCAGGCTGTCAAAGCGCCCGATCTCGCGCGACGTGCTTGACGGTCGCAACAGATTCGGACGATGTTTTTCGATATCGGCAATACTGCGATAGAGCAGCAGGTGGACGGCCTCTTCAAACCGCCCTTTTGCAGCCAGTGCCTCCGCCTCGGCCAGCAATTCGCGTGCGTCCTCCGGGGCCGGTTGCCAGACTGTTTCGGCCACGGGCGTGCGGCTGCGCCACTGTTCGACATAGGGTGCCAATATTATCCAGAGCAAGGTCAGCACACCGGCCGCCAGCAACAGCAGCAGCAATATGCGCAATATCGGCCAGGCCGATCCTATGGCTTCAAACAGGGGTGAGAGGAAGGCACCAAGCCAGTCCAGAAAGTCCAGCCACCATTGCGGGAGCTCCGGCGGCGCGGGACTGGCAGCGGGGGTGAACTGGATATCGGAATCGGCACGCATGCCGTCCCACGCATCGTCAAAAGAAGCGCTCACTTCATTCCCCTTGCCTTGCGCTACTTTTACCACCGCTCCGGTGTTGCAGAATCCAAATGATGGGGCAAGAGCGAAGATAAGATTGGCAGTTCAACTTTACCCGCGATAAAAAATATGCCAGCCTGTCGGTCAAGCGACAGTAGGGAGCAAATAATCTGTCGGTTGCTTGATATAGGGGGAAAGAAAAATGGCCGAACCAACAGGTAAAATCGATATCAGTCGGGTGCTGAACAATACATTTGGCGTGATCATGCGCCATCCCCTGATCTATCTTGGCCTTTCATTCCTGATCATCGGCATCCCCAATGCGTTGCTGCAAACCGCACAGGGCAGCTTCACCACCGGCGCAGACGGATTTGCTGTCGCATCCAGCTATTCGGCACAAGGGGTCGGGTTCATCGTCCTGATGCTGCTTTCCATCCTGTTGCAGGCGACCCTGATCGTGGCCACGCTGAACGACCTCGGCGGCAAGCCGCTCAGCCTGGCCGATTGTTTTGCAAAGGCCCTGAAAAAACTGCTGCCCCTGATCGGTCTCGGCATCGTTGTCGCTCTGGGCGTCGGATTGGGCATGATGCTGCTCGTCGTTCCCGGTGTCATTCTCTACCTGATGTGGATTGTAGCGACTCCGGTGATGATGGCCGAAGACCGCGGAGTAATCGACTCTCTGAAGCGCAGCGCCGAATTGACCTCGGGATCGAAAGGGATGATTTTCGTGCTGCTGATCATCTTCTTTGTGCTGGCGGTTGTCTTCGGGCTGTTTGTTGCCTTCATCGGATCGCTCAGCACTATATTACTGGCGATCATCACATTGGTCAGCAACACTGTTACCGGCGCGATCCAGGGCGCCGGCGTCGCATCGATCTACGTTGATTTGCGCACCGCGAAAGAGGGCACCGATACCAGTACGCTCGCCGAAATTTTTGCCTGATCCGGACCATCCGGCCGGCTTGGCGCGGGATCCGGGCTATAGCCCAAAGGCCGCTTGGCTTGAGGCAGACCCTGCGCTATAAGTTGCAAATTGCCATTTAATAGTCCGGGTGAAAATTCCATGATCAAGCTGAATGTCAACGGTCAGCCCCGGGAGGTCGACGCCGACCCGGCGACGCCCTTATTGTGGATTATACGAGAGAATCTGAAGATGCCCGGCACCAAATTCGGTTGCGGCATCGCCCAGTGCGGTGCCTGTACGGTGCATCTCGACGGCAAGCCGGTGCGCAGCTGTTCGACGTCCCTTTCTGCCGCCGAAGGCAAGACGATCGCCACGATCGAAGGCCTCGCCAGCGAAGACGGCACCTTGCACAAGGTGCAGCAGGCGTGGATCGAGGCGCAGGTACCGCAATGCGGCTATTGCCAGTCCGGACAGATCATGTCGGCTGTCGCGCTGCTGGAAAAAAATCCCCGGCCGACCGACGCGCAGATCGACGAAGCCATGGCAGGCAATGTCTGCCGATGCGGCATGTATGGCCGGATACGCAGAGCGATCAAGGCCGCCGCCGATATCGATCAACCCGCACAAGTGGAGGCGTAGATCATGGGCAAATGGTCAAGACGCGCGTTCATCGGAGCCGGCGTCACAGCCGGTGGTGCTCTGATCGTCGGCGTTGCCGTCCGTCAGGGCAATCCGATCGACGAACTGGGTCCGCTGCTCGCCAATGGCGAGAATGAACAGCTGCTCAACGCCTGGGTGAAGGTGGATACCGACAATGTCGTCACCGCTGTCATCCCGCATGTCGAAATGGGGCAGGGCGTCCATACGGCGCTCGCCCAGATGCTGGCGGACGAGATGGATGCCGACTGGAACAAGGTGCAGATTCTCGAAGCGCCCGCTGACATGCAATATGTATCCGATTCGATCGGTCGCGATTTTCTGTTTCCCAATCTGCAGGTGCCAGCGCTGCTGGAACCGACGGTCGCGGGCGGCATATTGGAACTGGCGCAGGCCATGGGTCTGCAGTTCACCGGCGGCAGCTATTCGGTGCGCGCCACCGGCCAGCGCGCGATGCGCACCGCCGGTGCCGCAGCCCGCGAAATGCTGGTGGCGGCAGCGGCGAGCGAATGGCAGGTTCCGGAAAGCGAGATCACCGCGGCAGACAGCATGGTCATCCATGCCAGGAGCGGCAAGTCCGAACCCTTTGCCGCATTTGCCCGCGCCGCCGCAGAGCAAAGCCTCCCCGCCAAACCTAAGCTCAAATCACCGGACAATTACAAGATCATGGGCCAGCCAATGGCCCGCCACGATATTCCGGCGAAAGTCGATGGCAGCGCGATATTCGGCATTGATGCCGATGTCCCGGGAATGAAATATGCAGCGGTCAAGGCCCCACCGGTCATCGGTGCCACGGTTGAATCGATGAATGCAAGCACCGCCAAAACCATGCCGGGCGTGCTGCAGATTCTCAACATGGGCGATTTTGTCGCCGTGGTGGCCGACAGCTATTGGCTGGCGCAGCAGGCGCTGAACAGTATCGACACCCGCTATAGCAAAACCGAAGGCGATGGCCTTGATCAAGACGCGATCTTTGCCCGCTACGCCGCCGCTCTCGATGAAGCCGGTGAAGACGGCGGCGATACGCAGACCGAAGCGGGCGATGCAGTCCAAAGCTTTGCCGAGGCCGCAACCAAGGTGGAAGCCGAATATACAGTGCCCTTCCTCGCCCATGCAACGATGGAGCCGATGAACTGCACCGCCTGGGTGCGCGATGGCAAATGCGATGTCTGGTCGGGCCATCAGGCTCCCGTCAACGCGCGCCAGGCCGCCGCCGATGCCGCCGGTCTCGCGTTCGAGGATGTGACCTATCATAACGGCTATCTCGGCGGCGGTTTCGGACGCCGGTCCGACAATGATGCGATCATCATGGCAACGCGGATCGCCAAGGCCACCGGCTATCCGGTCAAGATGATCTGGTCGCGGGAAGAAGACACGGCGCAGGATCATTATCGCCCGTCGGCGACCAGTCGCTTCAAGGGCGGGCTCGACAAGGATGGAAAGCTGGTCAGCTGGGACAATATCCACACCCATCTCTTTGATCCCGCAGACGCGCCCACCGTGCCTTACTACAACATCGCCAGTCACAAGATCCGCAAGGTCGATGTGCCGATGCATCTGCGCTTCGGCCCCTGGCGTTCGGTCGATCACAGCCAGCACGGCTTCTTCATCGAATCCTTTGTCGACGAAATGGCCGATGCCGCCGGCAAGGACGGCTATGCCTTTCGCCGCGAACTGCTGGCAGAATCGCCGCGCCATCTGAAAGTGCTCGACACCGCTGCGAAAATGTCGGGCTGGGGCAATGCGCTGCCCGAGAAACATGGCCGGGGGATCGCCTTTGTGCCGTCCTTCGGGTCGATTGTCGCACAGGTCGCCGAAGTCGACATGAGCGGGCCCAAGCCGAAGGTGACGAAAGTCTATGTCGCCGCCGATCCCGGCTTTGTCGTCAATCCCGACGGTTTTACCGCGCAGATGGAAAGCGGCATCGTCTACGGCCTGACCGCTGCGCTTTATGGCGACATCACGCTCAAGGACGGCGCGGTCCAGCAGAGCAATTTCCACGATTATCGGATGCTGCGGATCGACGAGATGCCGGAGGTGGAAGTGGCGCTGATCAATGGCGATCACGAACGTCTGGGCGGTGGCGGGGAACCCGGCCTGCCACCCATTGCACCGGCCGTTACCAACGCGATATTTGCGGCCACGGGCAAACGGATTCGCGCACTGCCTATTGCCAAGCATGATTTTGCCTGACCGGAGACCTGAAATGCTGCTATTGATCCGCGCCGCCGCTCTCTCTTCCCTGATTGTCCTAGCGGCTTGTGGCGCCGATCCCGCACCGGGACCGGTCGAACAAATCATCGTCCGCGAACCCGGCGCGGCCGCCGCCGTTGCTTCCGCCGAAGCGCCAGCCGATGCATTGCTGGCCGAAGGAAAAGCCGCTTTTGCCAATTGCACCGCCTGCCACACGCTAGAGGAAGGTGCGCCCAATGGCGTCGGTCCCAATCTCTTCGGGATTGTCGGGGCCGGGGCCGGCGAGGTTGCCGGTTTTGCCTATTCGGACGCTCTGAAAGGCTCGGGCATCACCTGGACCGCCACAGAACTGGACAGCTTCATCGCCGATCCCGCAGCCAAAATTCCGGGCACGACGATGGTGGCCGGTGCGATTGCGGACGCGGCAAAAAGACAGGCGGTCATCGCCTATATCGATAGCGTAACCGCCAATTGAACGGGAAGTCCGGCATGATGCTGGCGCTGCTGGCGGCCGGGCAGTCGCGCCGGTTCGGCGATCAGGACAAGCTGGGCGCGCTGCTCGGCGACCGGATGCTCGGCCTGCACGCAACCGCGACCGGCGCGGAAATGCCCTTCAGCGGGAAGCTGGTGATCGGTACCCCGGACCATGTCTGCGCGGCAAGCTGGCGCGACATGGGTTACGAAGTCCTGGACAATGACAAGGCCGCGCAGGGTCAGGCGACCTCTGTCCGGCTGGCCGCCGCCCGCGCCATCGACGCCGGAGCGAGCAGTCTTTGCCTGATGCTGGCCGACATGCCCTTCGTGACGCGCGACCATATCGAGAAACTGGTCGCGGCCTTCGACCAGACAGGCGGAACCCGGACCGTCGCATCCGCGCGCGACGGTCAGCCGATGCCGCCGGCGATTTTCCCGGCCGACGCGCTGGCCGAGCTGGTGGAACTGAAAGGCGATACCGGCGCCCGAAAACTGCTGGCTAATGCGGTTCTGGTGGCGGGCAGCGACCGGCTGCTGACAGATATCGACACAGCCGGAGATTTGGCGGAAGCCAATCTCTCTATCCGGCAAATCAGGTAGCGGCTTGCTGAAACGCGGTCAGTCGCGGTCCAGCCTCTGCCCCAGTTTCACGAAAAACACGATCAGGAAAGGCACCAGCAGGAAGGACAGGACCACTTTCGCCGACCCCTGACCCAGCAGCAATTGCCCGATCGGGCGCTCCCCGTAAAAGGCGATGGTGATGAAGATGACCGTATCGACAAGCTGGGACAGGGCGCTGGCAATGGCCGCGCGCAGAGCCAGCATCCGGCCTTTCATCGCCGCCAGCCGGGAGAAGATATAGACGTTGAGAAACTGCGACACGCCATAAGCGATAATCCCGGCGAACATCAGACGTGCGCCCTGCTCCAAAATGATTGGAAAGGCTTCTTTCGC
Source organism: Sphingorhabdus sp. 109 (assembly GCF_902506555.1). Lineage (GTDB taxonomy): Bacteria > Pseudomonadota > Alphaproteobacteria > Sphingomonadales > Sphingomonadaceae > Parasphingorhabdus. The sequence continues at coordinate 2,557,807 of NZ_LR732707.1, forward strand.
CGGTTCGTACATGCCCGGATCGGTCGGCAACGCCAGCACGATCTGGATCAGGACGATCGCGGTGATCAGCGGCACGAAGCCCAGACGGACCAGACGGTTGGCGACATCCCGACCGTGCAGTTCGGCCACCGAACTGGACAGGACCACCAGCAACAGGAACGGAAAAATACCTGCTTCCACCGCTAGCGGGCCAATTGCGACCTGCTTCGCGCCCAATATTCCGGCGATACAGGTCATGCCGCCATAGAGCACGGCAAAGACAAAAAGGGATCGCGGGATGAGGTTGGTTTTCGATATCTCGGTCATCGCAAATGCCTAGCGCGATCGGCCACGAAAAAAAAGAAATAGTCACAAGTGTGATTTTTTCTATAGGGGAAAGAATATCGGAAGCAGCAGATCGCGGCCCCTCGGCTCGCGTCATCGGGGGATGTTTTGCAGAGACTGGCAGTATATTGTGGCGCCAATGCCGGACAGGACCCGGCCTATGCCGAATCGACGGTTCTGCTTGGCCGGGCCATGGCGAAGCGTGATGTCGAACTGGTCTATGGCGGCGGCAGGCTTGGCCTGATGGGCATTATCGCCGATACCGTGCTGGCCGAGGGCGGCCGCGTCCACGGCGTTATTCCCGAAATGCTGAAGGATCTCGAAGTCGCCCATACCGGCGTCACGGAGCTACACATCGTCAAGAATATGCACGAGCGCAAAGCCAGGATGACCGATTTGACCGACGCCTTTGTCGCCTTGCCAGGCGGCGTCGGCACGATGGATGAACTGTTCGAGGCCTGGAGCTGGAACGCGCTTGGCTATCACAACAAGCCGTTCGCCATCCTGAATATTGGCGGCTATTGGAATTCGCTGATCGATTTTCTCGATACGATGTCGCAGCAGGGATTCGTCTCGGCCGAGCGGCGCAAGCATCTGATTATCTCCGACAACATCGACGACTGCCTCGACCGGCTCGCCGCCGCCTGCAACAATGAAACCGGCAGCTTTACTTGGTGAGCCCGATCCGACCTGAAACAGCGACTGGAAGATTCCGATGATCCCGATCCTGACAAGCATCGCCGGCATGGCGCTGATCCTGCTGATTGCCTTTGCCCTGTCAACCGGCCGGAAGAATATCCGATTCCGCGTGGTCGGCGCCGCCTTTGCGCTGCAGGCCGGGATCGCCGTGATCGTACTCTATATTCCGGCCGGCAAGCGAGTGATCGAGGCGATGGCCTTCGGCGTCTCCAATCTGCTGGGCTATGCCTCCGCCGGCACCAATTTCATCTTCGGCCCGCTCGCCGACCCGTCGATTGGCGGCAACAGCTTCGCGATCGCGGCGCTGCCGGTGATCATCTTCTTCTCGGCGCTGATCTCGATCCTCTATTATCTCGGCATCATGCAATTCGTCATCAAATGGGTCGGCGGCGGCATCCAGAAGATCACCGGCATCTCCAAAGTCGAATCGCTTTGCGCCGCGGCCAATATCTTCGTCGGCCAGTCCGAATCGCCTTTGGTCATCCGCCCCTATCTCGCCAGCCTGACCCAGTCGCAGCTGTTCACCGTGATGAGCGTCGGCATGGCTGGTGTCGCCGGCACCATTCTGGCGGCTTATGCGGCCATGGGCATCCGGATCGACTATCTGCTCGCCGCCGCCTTCATGTCGGCGCCGGGTGGCATAATGATGGCCAAGATCATCATGCCGGACAATCCGGAGGATCCGGCGCCGGAAGAGCTGGTCGTCGCGGTTGAATATGAAGAGGAAAAGCCGGCCAATATCATCATGGCTGCGGGAATGGGCGCCCAAACCGGCGTCAAGCTGGCGGTTGCCGTGGGCGCAATGGTGCTTGCTTTTGTCGCGCTGGTGGCGCTGGCCAATGGCCTGCTCGGCGGCATCGGCGGCTGGTTCGGCTATCCGGAACTCAGCTTCCAGCAAGTGATCGGCTATGTTTTTGCTCCGATCATGTATCTCATCGGCGTACCCTGGGAAGAGGCGCTGAACGCTGGCGGACTGTTCGGCACCAAGGTCGTGCTCAACGAATTTGTCGCCTTCATCGAGCTCGGCAAGATGCAGGCGGGCATTTCCCCGCTGACCAATGCGATCGTCATTTTCGCTTTGTGCGGTTTCGCCAATTTCAGCAGCATCGCCATCCAGCTTGCGGTCACTGGCGGCCTGGCTCCCAACCAGCGTCCGGTGATTGCCCGCCTTGGCCTACGCGCCTTGGCAGCCGGATCACTCGCCAATCTGATGAGCGCAGCGCTGGCCGGCATATTGCTGTCGCTGGCCTGATTCATCCCGATTGACAATGAAGCACGAGAGCGCATTTTAAGAGCATGACCCAGAACCCGGATACATTGGCCGCCGTTTCGCTCGCCATGGCGGACGACAACAGCGACGCATTTGCCGAACAGATTGGCCGCAGCTTTTCCGACTGGGGCTTCGCGGTGGTCGCCGATCACGGCATATCGGAGGACCTGATCGAACGCGCCGAAGCCATGTCACGCGCCTTTTTCGCTCTGCCCGAAGCGGTGAAGCGATCCTATCACATAGCCGGCGGTGGCGGCGCCCGCGGTTACACGCCTTTCGGTACCGAAAGCGCCAAGGATAGCAATATCAGCGATCTCAAGGAATTCTGGCATATCGGCCGCGACCTGCCGGCCGGCCACGCGTTCGAATCCTTCATGCCACCCAATATCTGGCCCAAGGAACTCGACGGATTTCGCGAAACCTATCTCGAGATGTTCGCTGCCTTCGACAAGGCCGGCGCGCGCATTCTGGAGGCGATTGCCCGCTTCCTCGGACTGGCGCCGGATTTCTTCGTCGACACGGTGCGCGACGGCAATTCGGTGATGCGGCTGATCCACTATCCTCCGGTACCCGAAGATTCGCCAGCCGTCCGCGCGGGAGCGCATGAGGATATCAACACGATTACGCTGCTGATCGGTGCCGAAGAAGCCGGCCTGGAACTGCTCGACCGGAATGGCCAGTGGCGGTCGGTAACCCCGAAGCCCGGCGAGCTGGCGGTGAATATCGGCGACATGCTGCAGCGGCTGACCAACAACCGCCTGCCCTCGACCACCCATCGGGTGGTCAACCCGGCACCGGAGCGGCGTGGCTTTTCGCGCTACTCGATGCCTTTCTTTCTTCACTTTCGCCCGGATTATTCGATCGAGACATTGCCGAGCAGCGTCGATGATACCCATCCGGACCTCTATCCGGAACCGATCACCGCGCACGATTATCTAATGCAGCGGCTGCGCGAAATCGGACTGGCATGACCGTTAAAGTGGTCGGCATCAGCGGCGGCAGCTGTTCCGGGAAATCGACCCTGACGCAACTGCTGTTCGAAGCCCTTGGCCCCGATCAATGCGTCATCCTGCCGCAGGACGATTATTTCTTCGGCCTTGGCGATGCCCCGCAGGGCAAGGGCGGGCCCAATTTCGATCATCCCAATGCGGTCGATTTTGACAAGCTGTGCACGCAGCTGACGCAACTGAGAGCCGGACAGGCGATTGACCGGCCGCTCTATGATTTCCCGACGCATATGCCCAAAACGGAAACCCGGCGAACCGAGCCGCGCCCGGTCATTCTGCTCGATGGCATATTGATACTGCAACACGCACCATTGCGAGATCTGATGGATCTCAGCATTTTTGTAGAATGCGATTCAGAAACCCGTTTTGCCCGCAGACTCGAGCGCGACATCCGCGAAAGAGGCCGCAGCGCCCAATCCGTAGAGGATCAATTTGTCAATCAGGTAGGCCCGATGCACGATCTGCATGTCGAACCTTCCAAAATTCATGCGGATATCGTGATAAATTCGCAACAGTCGGAATTGCACTATAAACAGCCAATCCGCCGGATCATGGCGGAAATATTCCCTCAAAATCAGTGACCTAATGAGAGCGGACCGATCGGGTTCGACTGGATTTCCACCCATTTTTTCCCACAGAATCGCATTGTTACAAAAGTAAAATGCTGCACTGCGGCATTTGGCGTTTCAATTGAGACAAAACTGTCATTATTGGCACCTAGAGCAGCTCCTGCTTTGGTCTGGCAGCGCAAAAATTCGCCAGCATTCACCTTAAGTCCGTTTCTCTTAACGCCGTTCATGAACAGGGATTGATTATCATGAAAACAAAATATCTTTTGGCTGTCAGCGTTGTCAGCCTTTCCACCGCAGGCCTCTTGGCTACACCGGCATCGGCACAGTCCACCGGTACGCGCGATTTCGAAAATGATGTCATCATCGTCACCGGCGGCCGGTCCAGTGATGTGGGCGGAGTAGAAATTCCCAACACGCCGAAGGCGAAACAGGTTCTCGAGGAAGAAATCATCCGGCGCCAGCGGCCCGGCCAGACGGTCAATGATATCGTCAACCTTGTTCCCGGCGTCAGCTTCCAGAACAATGATCCCTGGGGTTCTTCCGGCGGTTCGTTCACCATCCGCGGTTTCAGCGACGACCGCATCTCGCAGACGCTTGACGGCCTGCCGCTCAACGATTCGGGCAACTACGCGCTGTACACCAACCAGCAGGTCGATTCGGAAATCATCGAGCAGGTTAACGTCAACCTGGGCGTGACCGACGTCGACAGCCCGACTGCTTCGGCCGTCGGTGGCACGATCAACCTTCGCACCCGCGAGCCGAGCGACGAATTCAAGCTCACCGGCACGCTTTCGACTGGCAGCACCTTTGCAAAAGGCGATAACGGCAACCGCGACCGTCTATATGTTCGTGGTTTTGGCATGATTGATACCGGCGACATTACCGGTTTCGGTACCAAGGCATTCGTTTCGGCAAGCTATACGCGCTACAACAATCCGTTCAACAATTACGGCATTGTCGAGAAGCAGCAATATAATGGCCGTATCTGGCAGGATATCGGAAGCAACGGCGACTTCATCGCTGTGGCCGGTCACTATAATGAAAACCGGAACAACTTCTTCGGTTCCTTCTCGCTGGACAGCTTCCCGCAGACGCGTGCGGATCGCTTCTATGACATCAACTATCCTTGTACGGTAGAATTGCCGCAAGCCGGAACCGCCCAGAGCGACAACAATTGCGGCGCCGAATTTGACCGTCGTTACAACCCGTCGAACACCGGCAACATCCGCGGTGCGTCGCGCTTCACTCTGACCGACGGCCTGGTTCTTTCGGTCGATCCAAGCTTCCAATATGTAAAAGCCAATGGCGGCGGTGACGAAGAACTGCTCGAGCAGACGCGCAACGTTGGCGGCGTTGAAATGACCGGTTTCATTAGCGGACGTTATTATTTCGGTCGCGACCTCAACGGTGACGGCGATACGCTTGACGAAGTAACCGGTCACGATCCAAGCCAGACCCGCACCCGGCGTTTTGGTGTTATTTCCAACCTCTCCTACGAGCTTAACCCGGACCACCGTTTCCGTCTTGCCTATACTTATGACGATGCCAACCACCGTCAGACGGGCCAGACCTCAGTCGCTCTGTTCAACGGCGAAATCGCCGATGTTTTCCCGGTCAACGATGGTCTGGTTACGGTTGACGGCTTCGAGCTCAACAAGCGCGACCGTCAGTCTTATGCAACCCTGCACCAGATTTCCGGTGAATATCGCGGTACATTCGGTGATCTCACCGCGGTACTCGGTCTGCGCGCACCATTTTTCAAGCGCGAACTGAACCAGAATTGCTACACCACTTCGGCAAGCGGTTTCCTCGATTGCGTGGGCGGCGTCAGCGCGGCCTACGAAGCAGCCAACCCATATAATTATGATGCAGCAACCAACACTGTCACCGGTTCGGCAGTGCCGCAGTCACGCACATATAAATATGACGATATTCTGCCGAACATTGGTCTGACCTACGCTTTCGGCAGCGCATCGGTGTTTGCAAACTATGCCAAGGGGCTTTCGGTCCCGGCTACCGATCCGCTCTATGACTCGCTCTATTTCCCGGAAGATGCTCCGGGCGTACAGCCGGTACCTGAAACAACCGACAGCCTCGATTTGGGTCTCCGGTATCAGAGCGGAAACATCCAGGCACAATTTGCTGGCTGGTACACGCGCTATAACAACCGACTGGCATCTTCCTATGATCCGATTCTCGATGAATCGGTATTCCGGAACCTCGGCCGTGTCGACAAATATGGTCTCGACGCCTCGGTTGCCTGGTCTCCGACACCGGCAACGATGGTCTATGTCTTCGGCTCGATCAACGAATCGGAAATCAAGGACAATGTACAGACCGACGTCTGCTCAGCGACCGACATAACCAATGGCGTTGCCCAGTGCACCGCGGTTGGCGATCCGATCTTTGCCCTCACGGCCGGCAAGAATGAAAGCGGAGCCCCGCTCTGGACCGTTGGTGCACGCGTGCAGCAGCAATTTGGTGACTTCGAACTGGGTGCCCAGGTCAAGCACACCGGCAAGCGCTGGGTGAATGACACCAATGAACGCTCTGTCGGTGGTTACACGCTGGTCGACCTCGACCTGCGCTGGACGATCACGCAGAACCCGTTCGGTGACGATGTTGCGCTACAGCTGAACGTGACCAATCTGTTCGACGAACTCTATGTCGGAGGCTTTGGCGGCGACCTCGATGGCAATTCGCCATTCGTCCAGATCGGCGCACCACGCGCGGCGAGCATCTCGCTGATCTTCGGTTACTAAGCCAAGAAACCAATCCACCCGGTGCGTAGCAGTTTCGCACCGGGGATTTGGAAAGCAGGAATTCGGCGGTGCTGCAGAGTGCCGCCGTTTTTCGTTGGGGGTTCGCGCTCCGCAAGACGCAACGTTCTTTTACGCAACAGTTGCAGGCCGATCCGCCGGCCAATGCTCAAAATGGCTGTGATAGGACGCCCGGCCCGAGAAAACGGGGGCGACGGCTGACTGCCGGAAAAGCTAGTGCACTTCGCTGCGCAGCATCACCTGCTGGGCAACCAGTTTCAGCTGTTGATTGACGCTTTCATCGGTGCATATGCCCTCGCTGAACATGCCGCCCGATGCATTGATGCCGACGCCCAGCGGCGTCGGCCAGCCGCGCAGCGAGTGGACGATCGAGCGCAGCGCCGCCAGGGTGCTGCCTACCGCTTGCCAGCCGTAGGCGGTGACGATCAGGCCGACCGGTATCCCGTCGAGATAAACCCGCGCGTCGGTCGATGTCTCTTCGATATAGTCGATCGCATTCTTGACCAGGCCGGAAACGGTACCGTGATAGCCGGGGCTGGAAATCACAATGCCGTCGGCGCGCCGCACCAGTTCGACCAGATCCTTGCCGGTCTGGTTCAGGCCGGCCGGATCCGAACGGTAATGCGGCAGCGCCATCAGCCGGTCCGATCCGAACAATTCGGTTTCGGCGCCGGCATCTTCGGCGGCTTGCAAAGCAATTCCGAGCGCGACTTCGGTCGAGGAAGTCGGGCTGGTCGTACCGCCAAGCCCGAGGATGAAAGGTTTTTCTGTCTGTTGCACAGGATTGCCATAACGAGGGTTGGTGGGCAATTGCAACGGCCTTGTGCCCTGGCTTTGTTTCTTAATTGACCGATTAAATTTGCGGCATTATGACCGTAGCCAACGGGCGGACTGCGCGCGCTTCTCTTTTCTCAGACCAAAGGAATCTCCCATGCGTAAATTTACCGAAGAACAGCATATGTTCCGCGATGCCTATCGCCGCTTCCTCGCCGACGAGGTCGCGCCGCGGATGGACGAATTCCGCGAAGCCGGCATTGTCGACCGCGAGATATTCAAAAAGGCGGGCGACCAAGGCTTTCTGATGATCTGGCCGGACGAGAAATATGGCGGCATGGGCGACAATGATTTCCGTTACGAGCAGGTCATTATCGAGGAAACCGTGCGGGCGGGCTGCGCCGAATGGTATAATACGCTGCACAGCCGGCTGGTCGGACCCTATTTGCAGAATATCGGCAATGAAGAACAGCGCGAGCGTTTCTTGCCGAAATGCGTCAGCGGTGAAACGATCCTTGCTGTTGCTATGACCGAACCGGGTGCCGGCAGCGATCTGTCCGGCATGAAGTCCATGGCAAAGGATATGGGCGATCACTGGCTGCTCAACGGATCGAAAACCTATATTTCCAACGGCATCAACGCCGACGTGGTCATTGTCGCGGCCAAGATCGACGGGGTTGATGACAAGCATGCGATGGTGCTGCTGATCGTCGAGCGCGGCATGGAAGGCTTCGAACGCGGCCAGAATCTGGAGAAGATCGGCCTGCACGCGCAGGACACGGCAGAGCTGTTTTTCAACAATGTCAAAATCCCCAAGGAAAATACGCTGGGGACGCCGGGCAAGGGCTTCATCCATCTGATGGAAGGACTGGCCGAGGAACGGCTGATCGGGATGGTCGGCTATGCCGCATCGGCGCGGCGGGCATTTGACGTGACACGCGAATTTGTCATGGAACGGGATGTTTTCGGCAAAAAATTGTCGGATATGCAGAATACCCAGTTCAAAATGGCCGAAATGGACGCAAAAATCGACATGTTCCAGGTCTATGTCGACCATTGTATCGACATCCACAACCAGGGCGGGCTGACCGCCAATATCGCCGCCAAAGGCAAGATGCTGGGTAGCGAGATCGAGTGGGAAATGGCCGATCTCGGGCTGCAGCTGCACGGCGGCGCCGGCTATATGAAGGAATATGAAATCAGCCGGATCTTCACCGACGCCCGGATGAGCCGCATCTACGCCGGGTCGAGCGAGATCATGCGCTACATCATCGGCCGTGACGTTTTCAGCCAGAAATATCAATCTATCCTCGAATAGTTTATAGCGGAATAGCGTCGGTCAGGGGGCGAGTCGCCCTCTGACCAGGTTGACGTTTACGTAAACTGCTTGACTGTGTTGCACTGCACCATTAGCATTGCGCAACACTTTTCCAATTCTTCCAGCGAGAGGAACCCAAATGACCGAAGCCTTTATCTATGACGCAGTGCGATCCCCACGCGGCAAGGGCCGCAATGATGGCGCCCTGCATGAAATCACCGCTCTCGATCTGTCGGCCCAGGTGCTGGCATCGATCAATGACCGCAACGAGCTTGAAGGCCATGAAGTCGAGGATATCGCCTTTGGCTGCGTCTCTCCCGTGGGTGAACAGGGCGCAGTCATCAGCCGCATGGCGGCGCTGAAAGCCGGCTATGCCGACACCACCTCGGCAATCCAGGTCAACCGCTTCTGCGGGTCCGGTCTGGAAGCGGTGAATATCGCGGCCGGCAAGGTCTGCTCCGGCGAAACCGATCTGGCCGTCGGCGGCGGCATCGAATCCATGTCCCGCATCCCGATGGGCAGTGACGGTCTCGGCGGCATGGCCGATCCCTCTCTCGTCTTTCAGGAATATTTCGTGCCGCAGGGCATTTCCGCCGATCTGATCGCCACCAAATATGGCTATAGCCGCGATGATGTCGACGCCTATGCCGTCGAAAGCCAGAAACGCGCTGCCAAGGCCTGGGACGAGAAGCGCTTTGCCAAATCGATCCTGCCGATCCGTGATGTCATCGGTGAAGTCGTGCTCGACCATGACGAACTGATGCGCCCCGAAACCGACATGCAATCGCTCGGCGCGCTCGGCCCCGCATTCCAGATGATGGGCGAACAGATGCCCGGCTTTGACGATGTCGCGATTCTCAAGCATCCCGAGGTCGAGAAGATCAACCATGTCCATCATGCCGGCAATAGCTCCGGTATCGTCGACGGTTCGGCCGCCGTCCTCATCGGCAATGAAAAAGCCGCCGAAAAATACAGTCTCAAACCGCGCGCCCGGATCATTTCGATGGCTTCCATCGGTTCGGAACCGACAATCATGCTGACCGGACCCGAATTCGCAGCGAAAAAGGCGCTCGAACGCGCCGGCATGACCGCGAAGGACATTGATCTGTGGGAACTGAACGAAGCCTTTGCTGCCGTCGTCCTGCGCTTCATGGACGCAATGAATGTCGACCATAGCGACATCAACGTCAACGGCGGCGCGATCGCCATGGGCCATCCGCTCGGCGCGACCGGCGCGATGATCCTCGGCACCGCGCTCGACGAGCTCGAACGCTCCGGCAAGTCCACCGCTCTTTCGACGCTGTGCATCGGCGGCGGCATGGGTATCGCTACGATTATCGAGCGCGTGAACTAGGAACACAGATTGCAGTGCCCCTGCGCAGGCAGGGGCCCATCTCCCGTTCGTGCCAGGCACAACAATCCGGAGATGGACTCCTGCCTTCGCAGGAGAACAGGAAAGGAAAAAACATGAGCTACGAAACACTGACAGTCGACATCGACAGCGACGGCATCGCCCTCGTCACCATCGACCTGCCCGGCCAGTCGATGAACGTCTGGAACCAGGCGCTGATCGCCGATTTCAAGGGATTCACCGAAGAGCTGATCAGCGATGACGCGATCAAGGGCGCGGTAATCACTTCGGGCAAGAAATCCGGCTTCCTCGCCGGTGCCGATCTCAACATGCTCGGAGCATCCAAGGCCGACAGCATGGCCGAAGCGTTTGAAAGCGCATGGGAACTGAACGGCTTGTTGCGCCGCATGGAAACCGGCGGCCATACGGCGAAGGAACTGCTCAAGGGCACCGCCCACGCCAAGCCGGTGGCCTGTGCGCTGAACGGCCTCGCCCTCGGCGGTGGTCTGGAACTGGCACTCGCCTGCCATTATCGTGTGTGCGCCGACTATCCGAAAATCCAGCTCGGCCTGCCCGAAGTGCAGGTTGGCCTGCTGCCAGGCGGCGGCGGCACCCAGCGCCTGCCACGTCTCGCAGGCCTGCAGGCCGCCGGCATGGCGATCATGACCGGTCAGCCGATGAACCCGCAGGCTGCGCTCGCGCAGAAGATCGTGGATGAAGTCGTCCCGGCGGACGAAGTCGTTGCCAAGGCCAAAGCATGGGTCAAGGCCAATCCCAAAGCGTCCGCGCCATGGGACAAAAAGGGCTATAAATTCCCCGGTGGCGCAGGATCGATGGATCCCCGCGCTGTGCCACTTTACCTCGGTTCCTCGGCTATCGCGCTGAAGCAGAGCAAGGGCAATTTCGAAGCGGTCAAGGCGATCCTGTCCTGCCTCTATGAAGGTTCGATGTTGCCGATCGACACCGCCCTCCGCGTCGAGAGCAAATATTTCACCAAGCTGCTTGCCGGCCCGCAAGCCAAAAATATGATCCGCACCCTGTTCATCAACAAGCAGGCAGCGGAAAAAGGCGCCGCCCGTCCAAAGGGCGTTCCACCGTCCGACATCAAGACCGTCGGCGTTCTCGGCGCCGGCCTGATGGGCTCAGGCATCACCCATGTCACGGCCAAGGGCGGGATGAATGTCATCGTCCTCGACCGCAATATGGAGGAAGCGCAAAAGGCCATCGATTACAGCCAGAAGATCGTCGACAAGGGCGTGAAGCGCGGCAAGATGACCCAGGAAAAGGCTGATGCCTTCATGGCCCGGATCACCCCGACCGACAATTATGACGATCTGAAAGATGTCGACCTGATCATCGAGGCAGTGTTCGAACGCCCCGATGTCAAAGCCGATGTGATCAAGAAAACCGAAGCGGTCATCGGCAAGGATGTAGTCTTTGCGTCCAACACCTCGACCCTGCCGATCACCGGCCTCGCCAAGAATAGCGAACGGCCCGACCAGTTTATCGGGATGCACTTCTTCTCGCCGGTCGAGAAAATGCCGTTGCTGGAGATCATCCCTGGCGCCGAAACCGGTGACAAGGCTCTGGCCGTCGCGCTCGACTATAATGCGAAAATCCGCAAGGTTCCGATTGTCGTCAAGGACGTCCGCGGCTTCTACACCAACCGCGTCTTCCCGCCTTATGCCAATGAAGCGATGCTGATGGTTGCCGAAGGCGTGAAGCCGGCGCTGATTGAAAATGCCGCCATCGCCATGGGCATGCCGATCGGTCCGCTCGCCGTGGTCGATGAAACGACACTGCAGCTCGGCTATGACATCATGACCTCGACCAAGGAAGAAATGGGCGACGCCTATGTTCCGAGCGGTACCGAGGATCTGATGGAAATCATGGTCAACAAGATCGACCGGCGTGGCCGACGCTTTGGCGGTGGTTTCTACGAATATGCCGAAGACGGTTCGAAGAAATTGTGGCCCGGCCTTGCCGACCATTTCCCGCTGGCCGAAGAACAGCCGGCTGTCGAAGAGGTCAAGCAGCGTTTGATGTTCATTCAGCTGATCGCCACAGCGCAATGTTTCGACGAAGGCGTCGTCTCCGATCCGCAATCGGCCGATCTCGGCGCGATCTTCGGCTGGGGCTTCGCCCCATGGACCGGTGGTCCGATGAGCCATATCGACACGATGGGCGTCGATAATTTTGTCCGCATCGCTGACAATCTCGCGCAGAAACATGGCGAACGGTTCAAACCACCGATGAGCTTCCGCGAGAAAGCCGATAAGGGCGAGAGCTTCTACAAAGCGGCTTAAAGTCTGATCAGAATAATATAGGAAAGAGCTCCTTCGGGGGCTCTTTTTTTGCCTCTTAGGACAGGCGCTCGGATAGCGCGTCGAATTTGTCGGAAAGCTGGTCGAGCTTTTGCGCCAGTTGGTCGAACATCGAACTGTCTTTCGCGTCGGCTTTGTCGATCACTCCGTAATGCGACCGGAACAGCGCCACCATCTGCTCCACGACCGGCGCCTGCTCGCGGACCTTGTGGTCTGAGTCCAGGGTCATTTCGATGGACCGCCCGCTATATTCCAGACTGCCGTAAAATATATCGCGCGCCTGCCAAAGCACGGCATCCTGCCGCAATTCCCCGCGATCCTGCCCGCGCAGGAACAGCCGGTCGAAGACCGCGACATATTGCCGCAGATGATCGCGCGATACGCTGACCTCGCTGTTGTTGCGCCGGAGCGCAAAGCTGAGATTGATGAAGTCGGCGTTCAGGATCAGGATGTTCAGATGATATTGTGCCAGCGCCCGCAGCCGGTCGAAAAAGCCGTCCGCGGCGACTGACGCCATGACCGCCTCGGCTTCCCGGGTCAGCCCGTCCCAGAATTGTTGCAACACCGCGAGCATCAGCTCGGCCTTCGATTCATAATAGCTGTAGATCGTGCCTTCGCCGATCTGCGCCCGGCGCGCTATTTCGGATACCCGCGCCCCGTCGAAGCCATGCTCGACAAAAACGGCGCGGGCGGCATCGAGAATCGCCCGCTCCTTGCGCTCCAGCTTGCTCCGCCGAGTTTCCGGATTGACCGCCTTGGTTGCCAAATTCTGTCCTCTATTGAGCTTGACTCGGATATACCGAGTGCTATTCAATTAGCCTTTGCGGACTCGCCGTGTCAAATAGTCAATGGTTCGCTCGGTAAAATCGGAAAGAGGCGCTGCACCAATGCCCCAGTTCAAATCCAAGATTGTCACCGGTTCGGAGAGCTTTGCCCAGAATCGCAAGGACATGCTGGCACTGATCGATCATTTGCGGTCGCTGGAAAAGCGTGCGGTAGAAGCATCGGAAAAACGGCGGCCGACTTTCGAAAAACGCGGCCAGCTGACCCCGCACGAACGGTTGAAACGCCTGCTCGATCCCGGCATGCCGTGGCTGCAGCTTTACAATATGGCCAATTATCTGGTCGAGGACAGCAATCCCGACACCAGCATTCCAGGCGGCAGCGTGATATTGGGAATCGGTTTTGTCAAAGGCGTGCGCTGCATGATCTGGGTCGATGACAGCGGCATCCGGGCTGGTGCTGCGACGACCGGTGGCTGGGACGCCAGCAAGGGCGCGCAGAAAATTGCGCAAGACCTGAAAATGCCATTCATCCATCTGGTCGAAAGCGCTGGCGCGAACCTGATGGAATATAAGGTCGAGCTATGGGCACACGGCGGCATGTTGTTCCGTAATCTCGCCTGGCTGAGCGCAGCGGGTATCCCGACGATGGTGGTGCTGCACGGCCCTTCGACCGCGGGCGGCGCTTATATGCCGGGCATGTCTGACTATGTCATCGGCGTTCGCGACAATGGCATGGCGGCGCTTGGCGGCGCTGCGCTGGTCCATGCGGCCACCGGTGAAGTGGCGGACGATCGCGAACTCGGTGGTACCGAAATGCACGCTTCGACCACGGGCAGCGTGGAATATCTCGCCGATGACGATGCCCACGGCATTGCTATCGCGCGTGAGACGATGGCCCGCCTCGACTGGAACAAGAATACAAGGCCGATCCGACGCAATGACTATGAAGAACCGGTCTATGATATAGACGAGATCGCCGGTATAGTACCAGTCGACTATACCATACCCTATGATGTCCGCGAGGTAGCCGCGCGGATCGTCGACGGGTCGGACTTCGAGGAATTCAAACCACGCTATGGCCAGGGTACCGTCTGCATGCAGGCAAGCATCATGGGCCATGCGGTCGGCCTGATCGGCAATAACAGCCCGTTCGATCCCGAAGCGGCGGCCAAGGCCACGCATTTCTTCCAGCTTTGTGACCAGTCCGAGCTGCCGATCATCTTCCTCAACAACACCACCGGCTATATTGTCGGTACCGAGTCCGAGCATAAGGGCATGATCAAACTGGGCAGCAAGATGATCCAGGCCGTATCCAATGTCCGGGTCCCGAAACTGGCCCTTTATATTGGCGCCAGCTTTGGTGCCGGCAATTACGGTATGAGCGGCACTGCCTTCGAACCCGACTTTCTGTTCAGCTGGCCCAATGCGAAAACTGGCGTCATGGCGGGTGCTTCGGCGGCCAATACGATGAGCCATGTCGCCCGGGTGCAGGCCAAGCGCAAAGGCATCGAACCCGACGAAGAAGCGATCGCCAAGCAGGAACAGCGTATCAAGGATATTTTCGAAGCGCAGGAAAGCGCCTTCTTTACCTCCGGCCGGATACTCGACAATGGCGTGATCGATCCGCGCGATACGCGCAAGGTGCTGGGCTTTGCGCTGGAGACGATTTTCGAGGCGCAGAACCGGACGCTTCATCCCAATGCTTTCGGGGTGGCGCGGATATGAGAATCGTGGAGTCATTCACGCTGTGCTCCGCACTTGATGCGGAGCTCTCGCGGCGCAGCGCTGCCGACGCCAGGGCTCCGGCTCGGGGGCCGGAGCACAGAACGGGATACAGGATATGACCGACCTTCCACAAACCGAGACGCTCGAACTTGAGCTGCGCCAAGGCTGGCTCACCATCTGGTTCAACCAGCCGGAAAATCGCAATGCGTTGAGCGACGCATTGGTAGCGGAACTGGCCGGCGTGTTGAAAAGCGTTCGCGATGATCGTGCAGTACGCGGGATCACCCTGCGGGGACGCGGCGGCGTATTTTGCGCCGGAGCGGATCTCAAGAATTTCAAAGAGAATTTCCAGAAGAGCGGCGACCGCGCGGCGATCATCAAGATGTCGAGCAGCGCAGCGGAGATTTTCGACCTGGTGAACAGCGCGCCACAGGTTGTGATCGTGCTGATCGAGGGCGCAGCGATGGCGGGCGGCTTTGGTCTGAGCTGCTGCGCCGATGTCGTGATTTGCGAAAGCGGCGCACGCTTTGCAATGACCGAGGCTGCTATCGGAGTCACTCCGGCGCAGATTTCGCCCTTTGTGATCCAGAAGCTGGGCTATGCGACTGGCCGCCGCTTGATGCTGACCGCCGCACGGTTCGATGGAGCGGAAGCCCATAAGCTTGGCTTTGCCGATTTCATCGCTGATGATGTGCCGGGCCTTGAGGCGATCGAAATGCAGCTGCGCAAACAGGTGCTGGGCGCAGCTCCGGGTGCGGTGGCCGCGACCAAAGAACTGCTTGGACAGATTGCCGGAAAACCGCGCGACGAAGTGATCCGCTTGGCCGCGGAGAATTTTGCCGATCGCATGGTAAGCGACGAAGCCAAGGAAGGCGTCGCCAGTTTCTTCGAGAAGCGCAAGCCCAATTGGGTGGTTAAGCCGGAATGAGAAATCAGCGCCTCTGCATAATCGTCATCCTGGACTTTTTTCAGGACCTTTCCCGTTCATCATCTCACGAGATGCTGAAACCAGTTCAGCATGACGAGGTTTACACATGACCCGAATCAACACTCTCCTGGTCGCCAATCGCGGCGAAATCGCCTGCCGGGTGATGCGCACCGCCAAGACGCAGGGCATGCGCACCGTCGCGGTCTATTCCGATGCGGATGCCGACGCGCCCCATGTCAAAATGGCGGATGACGCCGTGCATATCGGCCCGGCTCCGGTCAATGAATCCTATCTGCAGATCGACAAGATTATCCAGGCGGCCAAGGACACCGGCGCGGATGCGATTCATCCGGGCTATGGTTTCCTCTCGGAAAACGCCGCCTTTTCCAAAGCCTGCGCCGACGCGAATATCATCTTTGTCGGCCCGCCGGAGAAGGCGATCGATGTCATGGGCGACAAAGCACGGTCGAAGCGGGCGATGATCGCCGCCGGCGTGCCCTGCGTGCCCGGCTATCAGGATGACGACCAGTCGGACGACCGACTGGTTGCCGAAGCAAAGACGATCGGGGTGCCCTTGATGGTCAAGGCGGCCGCTGGCGGTGGCGGGCGCGGCATGCGGCTGGTCCATGATCTGAAAGACGTGCCCAATGCGGTCAAGCTGGCGCGGTCCGAAGCGGAGAATGCCTTCGGCAATGGCGAACTGATTCTCGAGAAAGCGATAATCAAACCGCGCCATGTCGAGATCCAGGTCTTCGCCGACAGCCACGGCAACACCATCCATCTCGGCGAGCGCGACTGTTCGGTTCAACGTCGCCACCAGAAGGTGATCGAGGAAGCCCCTTGTCCTGTCATGACGCCAGAGCTGCGCGCGAAAATGGGCGCGGCTGCGGTGGAGGCGGCAAAAGCGGTCGATTATGTCGGCGCCGGCACAGTGGAGTTTCTGCTCGACCAGGCGGGTAGTTTCTATTTTCTCGAAATGAACACCCGCCTGCAGGTCGAGCATCCGGTGACCGAGGAGATCACCGGTTTCGATCTGGTGGCGCTGCAGCTCAAAGTTGCGTCAGGCGACTTGCTTGGTCTTGAACAAAATGACATCACGCTCACCGGCCATGCAATGGAAGTGCGGCTCTATGCCGAGGACCCGGCGGATGATTTCCTGCCGAGCACCGGCCCGGTCCATCTGTGGAAACCCTCGGCCCTGTCGCGGGTCGACAGCGGCATCGAAAGCGGCGGCGAAGTCTCGCCCTTTTACGATTCGATGGTCGCCAAGATCATCACCCATGGCGCTACCCGCGATGAAGCCCGTCGCCGAATGATCAGGGCGCTCTCGGAAACCACCCTGTTCGGTCCGAAAACCAATCGCGATTTCCTGATCGATGCACTGGACCGGCCCGACTTCGTGAAGGGCGAGGCCACGACCGCCTTTGTCGCCGAAAATTATGGCGAAGACGGAGTCGCTCTCGGCGCGCATGATTTTTCGTCTTATGCGATCGCTGCGGTCATCCATCACAAGCTGCGGCAGCAGGCGGCGCACAAGCTCGCGCTCAACGTCAATCCGGAAATGCTCGACTGGTCGAACACCGGCACGCTGGAAACAGTCACCCAATATGCCGATGGCGAGGATGCCCAGACCCTCCATGTCCATGTCGAGAAGCCCGGCCATTACCGGGTCAGCTCCGGTGAGGAAACGGCCACGATTGAGCTGATCAGCCTGTCCGCAGACCGGGCGAAATTGCGAGTCGACGGCCGTACGGTCGAGACGATCTATTTTGACGACCATCGCACCCTCTATCTGGCGCTGCCCAAGCGGTCATTGACCGTCACCGACCTGACCGGATTCAGCGCCATGGAAGACGCCGGCGGCGGCGGCACCGTGGTCGCACCGATGCACGGGCTGTTGCTCGAGATATTGGTGGAAGCCGGCGCGCGGGTGGCCAAGGGCGACAAGCTAGCGGTGCTCGAGGCGATGAAGATGCAGCATGAAATACTCGCAGAAATTGACGGGACGGTGGAAAGTATCGCGGCAACGGCAGGCGTGCAGATTGCCGCCGACGATCTGATTCTCGAGATTGTCGCGGATGAAGAAAACGACGAGGCATGATAGCGACCGTTCGCCCTGAGCCTGTCGAAGGGCAGCCCGCGCGCACTCATGCTTCGACAAGCTCAGCACGAACGGAGAGACCCACCAATGAACAATAAAATCTGCGACATGCTCGGCATCGAGTTTCCGCTGGTCGCTTTCTCCCATTGCCGCGATGTTGTCGCGGCGGTTTCGAGAGCCGGTGGCATGGGCGTGTTCGGCGGCGTCAATTGTTCCCCGGAGACGCTTGAGGAGGAGCTCAGCTGGATCGACGATCATGTCGATGGCAAGCCTTATGGTCTGGATATTATCGTCCCGAACAAGGTCGAGGGCAAGGGCGAACAGCCGGACCCGGAAGCCGTTCTCGCGTCGATTCCCGACCGGCACAAGCAGTTCACCGATGATATCATGCAGCGTCATGGCGTCGACCCGCAGCGTAGCGCCGAGGATATCGAAGCGGTGCGCCGCGAACAGGTCGCCTTTACCGACAATCTCCGCGGCGGCACCGCAGAAGCGATACTGGAAGTCGCCTTCCGCCATCCAATCAAACTGATCGCCAATGCCTTGGGTATTCCGCCGCAGTTCATGCTGGAAATGGGACAGAGACATGGCGTTCCGGTCGCCGCCCTGGTCGGGACACGAGACCATGCGATGAGTCAGGTTGCTGCCGGTGTCGATATCATCATTGCCGTTGGCGGCGAAGCGGGTGGCCATACCGGCGATATATCGACCATGGTGCTGATCCCCGAGGTCTGCAACGCGCTGTCCCAGATCGGCGATGATACGCCGGTGCTTGCCGCCGGCGGCATTGCCACCGGCGCGCAGATGGCCGCCGCCATGGCGATGGGCGCGAGCGGCGTCTGGTGCGGCTCGGTCTGGCTGACCACGGTCGAGGCGGAAACCAATCCGGTAGTGAAAGAAAAAATGCTCGCTGCCACGTCACGCGACACGGTCCGGGCGCGCTCGCGCACCGGCAAACCGTCGCGGCAATTGCGCTCACCCTGGACCGACGCATGGCAAGCGGAAGGCGCGCCCTCGCCACTGCCGATGCCGTTGCAATCGCTGGTCGCCGAACCGCCGCTGCGGGTGCTCGACAAGCTTAGTCAGGGCGACAATCAGGGCGCGAAGGATCTCGCCACCTATTGGGTCGGGCAAGGCGTCGGCCTGATGAACGAACAGATGACCGCGGGTCAGGTGGTGCAGGGCTTCAAGGAAGATTTTCTCACCGCTTACGAGAGGCTTTCCGCCAACCTGGGCGAATGACAATCCCCTATCCATCCTGAGCTTGTCGAAGACCCGGTTGCATCATATGGTCGCGCGCGCTCTGCAGAGACAGGGTGGGGATTGAGGATCGCATGACAGAAGCAACACAGCCCCTGGCCGGGATCAAGGTCGTCGAGTTTTCCACCATGATCACCGCCTCGCTGGCAACGATGATGTTCGCCCAGCAGGGCGCCGATGTGATCAAGGTCGAGCCGCCGGGTATTGGCGATCCGATGCGCTGGCTCGGCAGCCAGAAGGGTGGCATCTCCGGTCTGTTCCACAATTGCAATCAGGCCAAGCGCTCGATCACCCTCGATCTGAAATCAGCAGAAGATATCGCCCACGCACGCCAGCTTTGTCTGGAGGCGGATGTGGTGATCCACAATTACCGGCCCGGCGTGATGGACCGGCTCGGTCTGGGAAGCAAGGCGCTGCGCCAGGAGAAGCCGGAGCTCGTCTATTGCGCGATCACCGGCTTTGGCCATGAAGGTCCCCTCTCTGGCCGCCCGGCCTATGACCATGTGATGCAGGCGATGGCCGGCTTCATGACCCTGCAGGGCCATCCCGATAGCTTTGCCTATGTCAAAACCCTGATCTGCGACAAGATCACCGCCTATACTGCCGCGCAGGCGATCACCGCCGCCCTGTTCGCCCGCGAACGCGGTGCCGGCGGCCAGCATATCGATCTGTCGATGCTGGAAAGCTGCGTCGCTTTTCTCTGGCCGGACGGCGGGATGCATCTGACGCTGCAAGCCGACGACGTGACCGACGGCGCCCCCTTCGCCGACTATTACCAGCTTCCGCTCCGATCCACGGACGGAGCCATCGCCTATGCCGCGATGACCGACGATCACTGGGCGGCGATATTCGATATCGTCGGTCGCCCGGATCTGAAGACGGAAGAAAAATACCAGGGCATGGCCAACCGCAGCGTCCATATGGCGGAGCTTGCCTCGATCATCGCCGCGCAAAAGCCCGACCTGACCAGCGCCAAAATGGTCGCCGCTCTCGCCGAACATGACGTGCCGGCCGCCCCCTGCCTGGCGCTCGAAGACCTGCCCGCCCACCAGCAGGCCATCGCGATCGGCATATTCGAACAAACAGAACATCCGCTGCTTGGCGCGGTTCAGCATGTTAGTGCGCCGGCCCGTTTTGGTGGTACCAAGCTCGCGCCCTGCGGCCCCAGCCCGGCACTAGGCGAGCACAGCGACGCGATTCTCGCCGAGCTTGCCACACACCGGCAACCATAGACCGCTTCAATCGGATCCTGTCGCCGTGATCTGGTTGCACATGGCTGCAATCTGGCTATTCTCTCCCAAAAAATAAGGAGAGAATCGCATGACCTGGCAGATGGCCGATATCTGGGAGAATATTGCTGCGGCAATTCCCGACAAGCCCGCAATCGTCGATGGCGACAAACGCTATAGCTGGTCCGAATATGAAGAACGGGCGGCCCGGGTCGCGCAAATCCTGACCGACCACGGGCTCAGGCCCGGTGCCAAACTCTCGATCTATTCCTATAATGCGGCGGAATATATGGAAACCCAGTTCGGCGCCTTCAAAGCCCGCGTCACACCGGTCAATGTCAACTATCGCTATCTCGAGGCGGAACTGACCCATGTGATCAACAACAGCGACAGCGAGGCGCTGGTTTTCCAGGCCCAGTTCGCACCAAGGATCGCGACGATCCGTGACCAGCTCGAACGGGTCAGGCTTTTCCTCGAAATCGACGACGGCTCGGGCGAGCATCTTGATGGTGCTCTTGACTATGAAGAGACCTTGCAAAGCACGCAGCCGATGCCGTCGATAGAGCGCTCCAACGATGATATTTACATGCTCTACACCGGCGGCACCACCGGCATGCCCAAAGGGGTGATGTATGATCACAAGAGCTTCGCCACAGCTTTGCTCGCCAAGGGTTTTGAAATGCGCGAAATGGAACCGCCCACCGATGCTTCCGGCTTCGGCGCACTGGTCCAGCAACTCCATGCTGCCGGAGCGACGGGACGTTCGATCCCGGCCTGCCCGCTGATGCACGGCACCGGTATGTGGATCGGCGCGATGGTCCCGCACAGCCTCGGCGGCTGTGTCATATTGTGCAACAACAGCCATTTTGATCCGGCGGCGCTCTGGCAACTGGCGCAGGACGAGAAAGTGACCGATATCACCATCGTCGGTGATGTCTTTGCCAAGCCAATGTTGGCGGCGCTGGAAGCGGCCAAGGCGGCAGGGCAAGCCTTTGATTTATCGTCCCTTCAGTTGATGGGCAGTTCCGGCGTAATGTGGTCAACCGAGGTGAAACGCGGCCTGCTGGGCCATTTGCCGCACATGGCGATCGTCGACAGCATGGGCTCGACCGAAGGCAGCATGGGAACGTCGATCACGACGGTGGAAAATATCGACAGCGACCAGACCGCGAAGTTCGAGATGAACCCTACCACCAGAGTACTGACCGAAGATGGCAAGCCGGTGGTCCCCGGGTCCGGTGAAATGGGGCTAATCTGCAACGGCGGAATGGTGCCGCTCGGCTATTATAAGGATGAAGCGAAAAGCGCCGCGACCTTCAAGACCTTCGATGGCGTGCGTTACTCGATCCCCGGTGACTTTGCGACGGTCGAGCCCGATGGCTCGATCACCCTGCTCGGTCGCGGGTCCGCCTGCATCAACAGCGGCGGCGAGAAAATCTTTCCCGAAGAAGTCGAAGAAGCGCTCAAGACACATGACAGTGTCTACGACTGCCTCGTTGTCGGCGTGCCGGATGACCGCTTCGGACAGATGGTGACGGCGGTCCTGTCGATAGCGGAAGACGCAAGCTTCGACGAAGCAGAACTGAATGAGCATGTCCGCTCCAAACTTGCGGCTTACAAGGCACCGCGTGCCATAATCCTGGTTGACGAGGTGCCACGCGCGGCCAATGGCAAGGCGGGATACAAAGCGGCCAGGGAAATTGCCCTCGATCGGTTGCAGGTGCCGGCCTAGGCCCGCAGAATCGGTGACCAAATGGTTTGCCGACACCTCAGCCATTGACGGACGACGTATGATCGCCGCAAGGAAGACCCGTGATTGTCGAACTCATCCACAACCCGGCTTCCGGCACTTTTAACGAATTGCGGCTGGACGTTTTGTCGCACGCTTTTCAGGCTTGCGGGGCGCAGGTGCGGCTGGGCCGGACCGAAAAAGACGGGCGGTTCGAAATCTTCCCCGAATGCGATCTTGTCTGCGTATCGGGCGGCGACGGCGCCTTGCGGCTGGTGGTCGCATCGATGGTAAGGACCGGTCTCTCGAAACCGCTTTGCGTTTTCCCCGCCGGTACCGTCAATCTGGTTGCCAGGGAACTGGGCTATTCCGACGATCCCGAAATATTCGCTCGCGAAATCATGGCGGGTTATCTGGATAAGCAAGTGGCGCGGCTGGAAGCCCCTCTGATCACCGCGGATGACCAGCCCTTTGTCGCCTGCATCAGCGCAGGCCCGGACGGACAGGCGGTCGCACGGCACAGTCCGGCACTGAAGAAACGGATCGGCGGAGCCGCCTATGCCTGGTCTCTGGTCAAGCTGTTCGGGGACTGGCCCCAACTGCGTTTCACCCTGACGGTGGAAGCGCCCGACGGATCGGAATCACGACTGACGACCGCTGCTTTTTACCTGCTCAAGGCACATCATTATGCCGGCAGCTGGACGCTGGCGCCGTCTGCCGAATTGGCCGCCGATATTTTCCATGTCGTCGCACTGACGCGCGCGCGCCGTCGCGATTTTTTTCGCTTTTTGCTGGCAGCAGCATTGGGCCGCGATCCGGCGCGGCTGGAATTTATCCAGTCGCTGCCTGCGCGCCACGTCTCGATAACGGCCATAGACGAACCGTCCCGACAGGCAGCTTTCCAAGTGGATGGCGATCTGCTTTCCGGGCAAGCCGGAGAGATCAGGATGACCGGGCAGAATATTATTTATTGCCTGCCGCTTCCGACATAAGAGCGCCGGTCTAGGCGGCGCGGCAATGGTCCGCAATCAGATTGACCATCGCCGGCAATTTGCTCGGCGGTAGGTCATGGCCCATGCCTGCTACCAACTCGAACCGCGCATTTTTGACATGGGCGGCGATATCCTCGCCACATGCGAATGGAATGAGCGGGTCGTCTGCGCCGTGGATAACCATTGTCGGTGCGGTGATCCGTCGCGCCACGGGTCGCAGATTGCCGGTGTCGATAATTGCCGCCATCTGGCGTTTCGGGCCGGGCGGGTAGAATCCGCGCTCTTGTGCCAGCTTCATCATTTCGCGCCGTTCGTCTGTCCGGTTACGGCCTTCTTCTGATGCAATCAGCGACGAAAAGGCTAGCCCCAGTTCCAGAGCCTCGTCCGGTGTCCGCGCTTTCGCCCGCGCGGTCTGCAGCAACACCCTGCGGACTTCGGCATCGGCACCGGGCAGGCCGGGACCATTTGTCGATGACATCACCGGCGTGAAGGACAAGACCCGGTCGGCATGGTCCGCAGCGATCAACTGGCCGATCATCCCGCCCATCGAGGCACCGACAATATGGGCCTTGTCGATTTTCAGCGCGTCGAGCACGCCGATTGCGTCTTTCGCCATGTCACTCAGATCATAAGGCGCCATCCGTCGTTTGGGGAAAAAGCGCTTGGCGATCATCTGCCGGATCGGATGTGGTGGCCGCACACCATCAAACTTATAGGAAAGACCGACATCCCGATTGTCGAATCTGACGACTCGAAAACCCTCAGCCACCAGTCCGTTGACGAAATCCATCGGCCAGTAGATCAGCTGTGCGGTATAGCCCATGACCAGCAATATGGCCGGATCCTCGGGGTTGCCGTGATCTTCCACTTCAATATTGATGCCGTTGGCCAAGACTTGCATGTAAATTTCCCGAGCTGCGCAAAAGCCGATTCAGTAACAGAAAGCGCAGAGGTTACAAGAACGGGAGCGCTGTCCCGTTAGGGCGTACTGATCCGGCCTGACATGCTCTTGCCCGTGTTCGCCAAATGGACACTCGATCCGACCGTGACGGCACCCAGTCTCGCGATCTGATTGTCATCATCGACCAGCGCGCGCGCAGCCAGTAGCACCGGCACCCGGATTGCCTGTGCCGAGAGTTTGGCGATGCGCACCGTATAGGCACCATAGGGAACGCCGTCGAACAGGAAAAAGCCGTCAAATTCGGTCTGGGTTTCGCGCACCACCCGCCCTTCGCTGTCGACCAGTTCCAGTCCGACACCGGCAATGGCGCCGCCGCCCCGCCGCACCAGCGTGCCCTCGACCTCGCCGGCGCTGACCAGCGGCAGTTCGACCGTGGTCGCGATTCCGGGCCGTGGCGTGATCACCACGCCGGGCAGGGCCGGCTGCACATAGGGGCTGGACAGGCTGCTGCTGTCGATCCCGATCAGCACTGGCCGAAAAGGCTGCAGATTGTCGATCACCGCTCGACCCTGACCGTCGGTCGCCGTCAAGGCGGCCGAATGGCCCGCGGTCAGTTCGACATTTTCGGCCAGCGGTTCGCCGAGCTGGCGCTTGCCATCCCCGTTTTCGTCATGGAAGACGATCGCCAGTGCCTGGCCGTTATTGGCCAGCTTGTTGCTCGAGAATCGGAATTTTCCGGTCCGCGGATCCGGACCCAGGCTGAAAGCCAGATTAAGGCCGGCCGCCAGCGAGCCGTCAGTAGCGACTTCGGCGGTTGCGGTTAGCGAAAAGCGTTCGAAGCGCCGGACAATTCCGATTCCCGCACGTCCGCGATCCAAGCCGGCATCATAGCCCAGTTCCGCGCGCCAGTCGGAACGCTCGCTAGCACGCCATTCGCCGGTGAAATTGACTTGTTCAAAGCGTTTTTCCGGGGCCACACGATAGATCGCCTCACCACGGAGCCGGACCTTTCCGATCCTGCCATTGGCAAGCAATCGGGCGCTGATACGGTCGGCGCCAGCTGGACCATAATCGCTGAATTGCTGTTCCCAGGCGAGTTCACCGGTAAGCGACAGACGATTGAGATTGAACGACATGCGCCCGGTTATATCCAGGCTGTCACGACCATCGGAGCGCGTTTCATATTGCGCGTCAACATGCACCGGTATGATCCTGCTGCCCAGCCTGAAACTGTGATCAACCGCCAGACTGTGCCGTGACAGGGCGTTTTTCTCTATCTGGTCGGAGATGAACCCGCCTCGCGCCCAGATCGATTCAGCGGTGATATAGCTGTCGCCAAGCTGGCCGAGGATCTGGCCGCGCAGCGCGACACCCCCGTCGAGATTGGAGGCGGCCGAAAGCTCGACCAGGGTAGGCCCCACGGCCCGGCGCACCGACCCTTCGAGATAGTCATGGCGCTTGCCGTCAATTTGCAGGCTGAACAGGGAGGCGGCGACCGAGGTTTTGGCGTTCAGTCCGCGTTCGAGCCCGATCCCGCCGCGCCAACCCGCCTGCCGCGTCGGCAAGAAATCGCCAAGCCGGATCAGATCCTCGCCCGCTTCGTTTATGCCGGCCCAATAATAGGTTTGTTTCGACGGAATTGAGTCGATACCCACCGGAATAACCTTCACATCACGCCTGACTTGCCCCTGGGGGCCGTATAACACCACCTCGAAGCGGTTCTGGCCATAAAGGAGCGGCACATCGATAAATTCATAGCGGCCGTCGGAACGGGTTTCGGCAAAGGCCAGCAACTGGCCGTTACGATAGAGTTCCGCATCCCAACCACTAGGCAGTTCGCCGCGAAAACTGGTTCGGTCGAAGCTGTCAGGTCGTTCGACCGGCCGATTGGTTACAAGTGCCCCGCGTCCCGCAACAGACTGCGAAACCAGCGGCGTAGAAAAGGTCGAGACATCGCCGAGGGCAAAATGGGTGGCCTGCAGCGGACCGAGCAGTTCGCCCTCGGGATCGGTCCGATATGCCCTGACCCTAAGGCTTTCCGGCACGCCTTCCATGTCGGAGGAGAGCCGGGCGTCAAAACTTGCCTTGCCCAGTTCTCCGGATGCATAAAGCTCATATTGCAGGTCGTATTTCTGGCCCGATTGCTTGTCCCGCAGCCCACCGGCCGACACCACCGCATCAACCGACGGTGTTCGCCAGAATTTATAGGATTCTGACGACTGGGGCAGCGCCGAAAGATCGAAACTCTTGCGCGGACGGATTTTCGCAGCCTGTTCCTTGCGCTCCAGCGCCCGCTCGAACGGCAATTTGCTGTCGGATTCGACGGTCAGTAACGCATTCGACAGGTCGGGAACAAATTCGACATCAAACCAGTCAGACAGGCTTTTCACATCGACACACCAGCCCTCGGGCACATCGTAAATCTGGCCCGGTCTTATTTTTTGTCGCTCGTTCACCTTTTGTACCGATGCGCTGTCACGATCGATGGTCAATGTCTGGCTCTCCGAAAAAATCCAGCCAGTTGCGCGGCGCGACTTTTTGTCGAGGCGGAGCGGAACATCCATCGCCATGATCATATCGGCAAGATCAACGCATATGCCCTTGTCGGTCTGATAGCCCCGGACCCCGTCACCAAGGCGAAAATTGCCGGCACGCAGGTCAAATAGCAGGGCATCATCGTCACTGGCCGACCAGATGCTGGCCGACGCCGCCGCCGGAAACAGCGAAGCCGCGGAGATCGCAAGGATCCCCGCAGCCTTGACCAGTGCTTTGAAGCCCCGGCCGATTATATCAGATCGCTGTATCATGGCCTACATCATGACTTTGTGACCGCTTGGAGCCACATTAAGTCACTGATATAAGTATCTTATCGTAGCACCATATCGGTTTTGGCAATCAGGCCTCCGCCAGCATTGGCGGTCTCGTGATATTCCACCGTGATCG
The DNA here is from genome assembly GCF_902506555.1 of Sphingorhabdus sp. 109. Taxonomy (GTDB): domain Bacteria; phylum Pseudomonadota; class Alphaproteobacteria; order Sphingomonadales; family Sphingomonadaceae; genus Parasphingorhabdus. Next base: position 2,584,819 of record NZ_LR732707.1, read on the forward strand.
GTCCGGTAAGCTGGGCAGCTATTTCCGGCGGCACCGGAAGGGTCACCGTCCGCTTGGCCACTTCCGGATAGACAGCGATGCCGCGGGCGACCATGACCGGCTCATCCAGTCCTGGCTTGGTGACACGGATTTCACCATAGGTGGAACGATCACCGGTACGGCTCAGATCAAAAGCAAAGGATTGCCCGTCGGAATTCTCGACCATGCGACCGTTGGCGATGGCGGCAGTGGCCTGCAAATTGCCGTAACGGACTATGACCGGGATGGTTACACCGTAGATCGGCGTGAGCGCGATCGTCATGCCGCCCTCCGACACCGCTTGCTCGGTCACCGAGCGCGCTTTCGGGATCGCCCGAAAAAGCAGATGGACCCGATATTCGCCGTCAGCCAGACCATCGGGTGCCCTGACGCCAAGACGTATGGCTTGAGGCTGGTTCGGTGGTAGAGTTACCCGGCGCGGTGCATAGCGAATCATCGCCTTTGCCGCCGCCTCCATCTCGTTTACCTGCTCGTCCGACACATCTTCCAGACGGCCTTCGGCATTCATGCGTCGCAGCTCGAGGGAAATACGGTAGGTTGCGGTTTCGGAGCCGATATTGTTCAGGATCACTTCGGTGCCGCGCTGCCCGTCCAGCACAACACGCGTGGGAGCGACCAGAAGATCGCCCGCGGCATGGGCCGGTGCAGATTATAATGAAATAACGGACGCCATCGCGCCCATGATGATGCTAAATTTTCGAAACGTTCTGAAACCCTGAATGGTCATGATATTCTCCGCCTTGCTGGTCATACGGACAGGCCGGCTATTCCAAGCCGGTTCCCACATGCTCCTTATGCGCAAAGAGGGTTACCAAAGCGCTAACCATGATCGATATTGCCGGCCGCGCGCGGCAGGCGACAGCAGAAGAACGAAAGGCCCGCCTGCAACCTGGGCTGCAGACGGGCCTTTTGCGTCGTAAACTGCGAGCGGGTCTGGGCCCGCTCGATCAGTTTTTACTGATAGTCAACGGATACGCTGAAAGTACCGGAATAGGCACCATCGGCCTGGTTTGCCGCAACGCTCAACGTGCCACCGACAGCGAAACTGTCTGTTCCGTCGAGAACGAGCGTGGAATCGCTTGATGTCAGGGCGGCGGTCATGGTGCCGCTAGGGCCGGTCAGGGTTACAGACGGATCGACCGAAATGTCGACGGTCTCGCCGGACGTGCCGTTGATGGTAAAGCCGGCAGCGGTGGTCGTTCCCGAGCAAACCAGTCCGGTACCGCAGGTCGACACACCACCGGTGCTGACAACGACGGTTGAGGCAGTCGCGCCGGTGATGATCGTACCGAAGTTGAGGTCGACATCGTTGGAATCGACGGTTACCTGTTTGAGAATATTTGCCCGTGCATCGGCAGAGGCAGTGGCAGCTTCAGCTGCATTAGCACCCACGACAGACGCCAAGAGCACGGAAGAAGCCAAAGCGGCTTTCATAAATTTCGACATAGTTACTGGTCCCTATAGTTCGTTTCATTGTTGAAAGGACACATGCGGTGTAGTCAGACCAAACCCACTGGACTGCTATCGCCTGTGTCAACATTCAGATGCTCTTATCCTAGGGAAAGAATAAGGCTTTGCTGTAAGACATGGTTAATTTTTTCCTAACCATATAAAACTTTGTAAAATATGGATTAATTGGGGTTAACGCAGTCGTTACCCTGTGGTCTGCACAGCGAATCTGGCGACAATTTTACGCGAAAGCGGGAAATTGGCCTAGATATGTTCGCCGGTAAGGCGCTGACAAATCAGGTCGAGCTGATCAAGATTGGCATAGTCGATGGCCATCACACCGCCCTGCCCGTCCGGCTGGATCTTGACATTCAGGCCGAGCAGATCAGCAAGATGCGCTTCCAGCGCCTGGATATCAGCATCGGCCTCCGACATGTTTGCCGATTTCTTTTCCGATTTCGGCTTCTTGACCGCCATGGATTTGCGAACCAGACGTTCGACATCCCGGACAGACATCCCCTGCTTGGCAATCTGCGGCGCCAATTCTTCAGCATTGGGCGCGTTGATCAGCGCCCGCGCATGCCCCATGGTCAGCTTTTCATCGACGACCAGTGTTTTGACGCTAGCCGGTAGTTCCAGCAAGCGCATAAGATTGGCGATATGGCTGCGGGATTTCCCGACGATTTCGGCCAATCTGGTCTGGCTATGGCCATAATCCGAGCTCAGTCTCGCATAGGCCTCCGCCTCTTCAATGACATTCAGATCCTTGCGCTGGACATTCTCGACGATTGCTATTTCATATGTTTCTTCGTCATTGAGACTGCGAACAACTGCGGGAATCTGGTGCAGACGGGCGCGCTGCGCGGCTCTCCACCGGCGTTCACCGGCAACAATCTGGAACGTCTTGCCGTGCGGCCGGACGACAATCGGCTGGATTACACCGCGTTGCCGCATGCTGTTTGCCAACTCGTCCAGCGCTTCGGTATCGAAATTCTGGCGGGGCTGGTCCGGATTGGGCCGAATATCGGAAACCGCAATAGAGCGCAGGCCATCGGTGACCTCTGTCTGGCCTGTCCGGTCATTGTCGCCAGGCCCGCCGGCTTCGATCGGTTCCTCGCGCTGGATTTCTCCAAACAGACTGTTCAGTCCCCTGCCCAGTCCGGTAGCGCGTTTTGGTGTTTTCTTGTTCTTTTCGCTCAGAGCCTGGTCGTCATCCATCAGGCAGCCACCTTCCGGTCGGGCAGACGTGCAATCAACTCGCGGGCAAGGTCGATATAGGCAACCGATCCGCTGCACCGATGATCGTAGATCAATGCGGGAAGACCATGGCTGGGCGCTTCGGAAAGCCTGACATTACGCGGAATCACGGTTTCAAACACGACGTCCCCCAGACAGGCCCTGACATCTTCGGACACCTGTTCGGTCAATTTGTTGCGCCGGTCATACATGGTTAGAACCACACCCATGACCGACAGCTGCCGGTTGAATCGGGCGCGAATGCGCTCCACCGTTTGCAGTAGCTGGCTCAACCCCTCAAGCGCAAAAAACTCGCATTGAAGCGGTACGAGAAGAGATTCCACGGCCACCATAGCGTTGAGCGTCAACAGGCCGAGCGACGGCGGACAGTCAACGAGGATGATATCCCAGCGTCCATTGTCGGCCGCATCCAGAGCTTTTTTCAGACGGTGTGTCCGCTCTTCAAATTCCACCAGCTCCACTTCGGCGCCGGACAGGTCGACGGTCGCGGGAACAATCTCCAGCCCGGGCACTCTGGTTTCGTTGATGCAGTCGGCCAGATTCACGTCATTGACCAGCAGATCATAGCTGCTGTTGACCCGGTCCCCCTGCGACAGGCCGAGCCCGGTCGAGGCATTGCCCTGCGGGTCAAGATCTATCAGCAGGACCTTCCAGCCGCTGGCGGCTAGGGCCGTAGCCATGTTGATTGCTGTTGTGGTCTTGCCCACTCCGCCTTTTTGATTGGCTATTGCGATACGAACCATTTGCAGTTCTGCCCCGGATAATAGGTTTCTAGCCCTTTCCCACCAATATACCGGCGTCCGGATCGGTCAAACTATGTTCCACGTGAAACATTTTTTGCCGTTTTGGCGACAGGCCCTTCAACTCCCTTACCGCATTTTTGCCCTTAGGTAAGAGCCAAACCGTATTTTTTGTGGAAAAACGGTGTGAAAGTGCGATGAGTCGTTCCAAAGGTGCAAAAGCACGCGCACTTATGACATCGACCGGGAATGTTTCGACATTCTCTAGCCGATCACCGATCACCGTAGCATGATCCGAGATATCGGTTTTGTCGATAACCTCGTTCAGAAATTCAACCCGCCGCTTGCGCGATTCCACCATGTGCACCTGATAGGGTGACAGGATTGCAATCACGATACCGGGAAAACCGGCACCCGTGCCCAGATCCAGCCAGACTTTGCCGGTTTTCGGCACCGGGGCATAGCGTAACAATTGCGCGCTATCGACAATATGGCGAGACCAGAGACTGTCTGCGCTCGTTTTGGAAATCAGGTTCTGGCGCTGCATTTCTTCGCGCAGCGTTGCAATGAATATTTCAAGCTTTTGCCATGTTTCACGTGAAACATCATATTCACTGCGCAGCCAGGCCTGCGCTTCTTCTTCCGTCATGCCGCGATATTCCGGCCATCCCGGCGTCTGGCATGAACCAGAATCGCCGCGAGCGCCGCCGGGGTAATACCGCGGATACGGGATGCTGCGGCCAGGGTTTCGGGTTTGGCCGTGGTCAACCGCTCGACCATTTCATTGGACAGACCGGCGATAGCTGCATAGTCGAGATCGTCCCCCAAATGGATCTGCTCATTGGCTCGTAGATCACGCAGTTCCGATTCCTGTCGTTCAAGATAGGGCGCATAGCGTGCATCCTCTTCAATCTCGAGCATCAGCGCAGGATCACAACCTGTCAAACATGCTTCCAATTCTTCCAATCCTGCAATGCTGATATTGGGGAAACGGAGCCACTGGAAGAGACTTTGACGGGTTCCGTCACGACGGACCTCAACACCCGTTTTCACCAAATCCTCGCTTGAATATATGTTTGACAGCGCGTTCATGATGGTAATGCGCACCTGCTGGCGTTTTCCAAACCAGTCCGAACGCTGGCTGGCAACACAGCCTGCTTCCATTGCGATCGGAGTCAACCGAGTCGATGCATTATCGGCGCGCAACCGCAACCGGTATTCCGCACGCGCAGTCAGCATCCGATAGGGTTCGGTAACGCCTTGCAGCACCAGATCGTCGATCATTACCGCCATATAGCTCGTGCCACGATCCAATACAGGAACATCCTTCCCCAGCACTGCGCATGCTGCGCCCAGTCCTGCGATCAACCCCTGGGCTGCCGCTTCTTCATAGCCGGTGGTGCCATTGATCTGTCCGGCACAATATAGACCGTCGAGGCTACGGACTTTCAGCGAGCGATCGAGCGCCCGCGGATCGATATGATCATATTCAACAGCATAGCCCGGTACCAATATGTCAGCCTTCTCCAGACCCTCCATCGTCCGCACAAACGCCAGCTGGACATCGGCCGGAAGCGAAGTGCTGATGCCATTGGGATAGACGAGATCGCTGTCCAGCCCTTCCGGCTCCAGAAAAACCTGATGCGAATCCCGGTCGGCAAAACGGTGAATCTTGTCCTCAATCGAGGGGCAATAGCGCGGACCCTGCGCATCGATCGCGCCGCTGAACAGAGGCGAACGATTGAGTGACCCCCGAATAATTTCGTGTGTTTCGGCTGTGGTGCGGCTGACGGCGCAAAATGTCTGGGGAACCGTTCGCCCATTTGACAGCGGCGACATAGTCCACTGGTCGTCATCCGAAGGCTGTTCCGGCAGAGCAGCCCAGTTTATCGTCCGGCCATCAAGCCGCGGCGGCGTTCCGGTTTTCAAACGCGCGATCGGCAGACCGGCATCACGAATTTGCTGTCCGAGGGAAACCGATGCAGCCTCCCCTGTCCGTCCGCCTTCGAGCGTTTCTTCGCCGCGGAACAATTTGCCGTTGAGGAAGGTTCCGGTTGCCAGAATCACGGCTTGAGCCTTGATCGTTGAACCGTCGGCCATGCGGATGCCTGTCACCTGCGATTCCGACATGAGCAGACTGGCGACCTCGCCCTCGATAATAGTCAGATGGTCTTGCGCGTCGAGCATGCGGTGAATCGCGGCCTTGTAAAGTTTCCGGTCCGCCTGGATTCTTGGCCCCTGCACCGCCGTGCCCTTGGACAGGTTGAGCATGCGGTAATGGATCGCGGCGGCATCGGCGGCGCGGCCGATCAGCCCGTCAAAGGCATCGACTTCGCGCACGAGATGGCCCTTGCCCAGCCCGCCGATCGCAGGATTGCAGGACATGGCTCCAATACTGTCTCTGGTAAAGCTGACCAGCGCCGTCGACACACCCATGCGCGCCGCCACCGCGGCTGCTTCGCAACCGGCATGGCCACCGCCCACAACTATGATGTCAAATGTCTGCGTCATAGCGCGGCCCATAGCGGAAGCCGGATTGCAGGTCAAAACCTACCGTTCACGCCCTGCTGTTCCACGTGAAACGATCACTTGCCGATACAGAATTTTCCGAACAGTCCGTCGAGCATATGCTCGGTGCTGGCCTTGCCGGTGATTTCGTCGAGCGCCTTGCGAGCCACGCGCAGATGCTCGGCAACAATCAGATAATCCTGTTCGCCTTCCATTGCAGCCAGACTCTGGCAAGCGGCAGACAGGCGATCCGCCTGGCGCGCATTGACGCTGACCTGATCGGCATCCGGTAATATATGCTGGGCCCTGTCTACGAGATGGTCGACGAGCAGGTCCATTCCCTGACCGCTGACCGGCGACAGGGTAAATGCCGCAGCGGCCTTCGGCGTATAATCGGGATGATCGCAGCGTGAGCTGATCTCGATCAGATTGTCGCGATCCGGTCCCTCCCCCTCTTCTCCCAGCCACAAGATGATATCCGCCTCGGCAAATTGTTGCCGCGCCCGGTCGATGCCAATCTGCTCGATGGCCTTCGCACCCATTTCGCGAACACCGGCGGTATCAATGAAGAGAAAGGGAATCCCGCCGAGCGCAATCGGCACCTCGATCACATCGCGCGTAGTGCCGGCAATATCCGAAACGATCGCAGCATCCCGCTCGACCAGCGCATTCAGCAAAGTCGACTTACCGCTGTTGGGCGGACCGCCGAGCACGACCCTTATGCCGTCGCGCAATTTCTCGGCCCGCGGACGTTGCAGAAGGATCTGCATCTCCTCGACCAGCAAGCGGGCAGCGTTTTGAATTTGCGCCATTTGCGCCGGAGCAACGTCATCCTCGTCGGAAAAATCCAGCTCGGCTTCGACCCGGGCCGAGAGTTGCAATATCATCTGCTGCCAGCCATCAACCTTTCGCGACAAGGCGCCCCCGGCGCTGCGCACCGCGGCCTTGCGCTGCAATTCGGTTTCGGCGAACAGCAGATCGGACAGACCCTCGGCTTCGGCCAGATCCATTTTTCCCGACGTGAAGGCCCGGCGGGTAAACTCTCCCGGCTCGGCCCGGCGCAGACCGTCCATCTGTTCCAATGCCTGTTCAATCGCCCAAATAACCGCCCGTCCACCATGGCAGTGAATCTCAGCCAGATTCTCGCCGGTTGCGCTATTCGGGCCGGGAAACCAGAGACACAGAGCTGAATCCAGCAGCTCTCCACCAACCGGATCGGTTATATTTGAAAGAAAAGCGACACGCGGTTCTGGTAAAAAGCCGGTCAGCGATTCGAGCGCCTGCCCGGCCTTGGGCCCACTGATGCGCAGGATTCCGATCGCCGCCGGCGGTTGTCCGCTGGACAAGGCGAAAATAGTATCGTCAGCAGTCATTATGACGGAAAATCGCGGCTAATCAGACTTTTTCTTGGTCGATGAGGACGACTTTCCACCGCCAGACGAAGCCCCCATCGCGCCGGTCAGGAAAGAGGAAAACATCTTAAGGCCTGCCTCGCCCATTGGCGCAATGATTTTGGTGAAATTCTGCAATTGCTCGACAGAATTGGCGCCTTGGAGAAATTTCGACATTTCCTGGACATAGCTTTCGTTCAGTTTCGCCACATCCGGCAGACCGATCAGGCGACGTGCCTCTTCCGGCGTGCAGTCCAGTTCAACGGTAACTTTCATTATGACTTCCTCTGTTTGACCGTCGCAGCGAGTTCCCCCCTCACTCCACAGGTTGATGTTCCACCTTGTCTGAAGCTGATATGGGGATAATGTAGTCAAAGAATCAAGTGATGATGCAAAGGAGCTGTAACGATGGGCGCGATGGAACAAATCAAGACACTGAGCGGAGACGCTGAATTTCCATGCTATATGGCGCGACCTCAGGGCGAGATCAGCGCTGCAATCATCGTCATTCAGGAAATTTTCGGCGTCAACAAGGGGATCAGGGCGAAATGCGATGACTTGGCCAGCAAAGGCTATCTCGCCATTGCCCCCGATCTGTTCTGGCGGGTCAACAAAGATACCGATCTCGACGCCGATGTACCGGAACAATTCCAGACGGCACTAGATCTGATGAACAAATTTGATCAGGATCAAGGGATACGCGACATCGAAGCGGTAATCCATTTCGCCCAGAACAGCATTGGCAGCCACAAGGTCGGCTGTGTCGGCTATTGCCTCGGCGGCCGCCTCGCCTTCATGACCGCCTGCCGGACCGATATCAGGGCCTCTGTCGGCTATTATGGTGTGGGTATCGACGGTCTGCTTGGCGAAAAGCATGCGATAGCCCATGAAGTCATGCTGCATATTCCCACCGCCGACGGCTTTGTCCCCGCCGATGCGCAGGCCGCGATGCACGCCGGGCTGGATGACCATCCGAAAGTGACGTTGCACGATTATGAAGGCCTTGATCACGGCTTTGCCGCCGAGTTCGGCGCTCGCCGCGACGAAGCAGCCGCCAAATTGGCCGATAGCCGGACCGAAGCCTTTTTCGCCGAGCATCTGGCATGAGCGCACGCGCCAATCTGAAAGTCTGGCACGACCATTTCGAGAAGAAAAACGGTACCGGACTGCGCGACCAGATTGCCGATGATGCAGTGTTCCATTCTCCGGTTGTCCATACGCCGCAAGCGGGCAAACCGTTGGTGGTTGCCTATCTCAGCGCTGCCAATGTAGTGCTGGCCAATGACAGCTTCCGCTACGTCCGCGAAATTGTCGATGATTCGCAGAATATGGCGATGCTGGAATTCGAGCTCGAGCTGGACGGGATCCAGGTCAACGGCGTCGATATCATCAGCTGGAATGACGACGGCAAGATTCAGGATTTCAAGGTGATGGTCCGGCCATTGAAAGCGATCAACAAGGTCTGGAAAGAAATGGGCAAGATGCTGGAGAAAATGAAGGGTTAGGATTCTGCAGTCTTGGCCAGAAAATATTCACTGCAGTCTTGCGGATTCACCGGAACACCGAGAACAGAAAGCGGGATGAATGCAAGGCTTGGACTCCAGAATTGCGGATCGAAAATCATTCCGGGAATAACCGGCAAAGCGATGATAGCGATCCACAGCAACAAGAACTTGGCCACCGCACGTCGCAAACCATAGCTGAATCTGAACTCGCCAAATCCGGGAGTAATCGAGAATGACTGCACTGACCGGAGCATGTTGAAACGCTGGCTCCGTCAACCGGAGCCCACCCAGCGCGAGCGGACAAATCGACACCGATGCATGATGATATCCGCCGATGTGAACCAATATCCCGGCTTAATCCAGCAACGATGCCATAACCATGGTTTCGCTGCGGGAGTTGATAATGGCGATCGGGATCATCTGGTCTGACACCGATCGATCCTAAGAAAATTTTCCGGCTCGCTCAACAATCACCCGAACAACGTCAAAACACCAATCGTCTGCTCGTCACCGACCAAGCCGGAATAGATCATCTTGCCGGCGACATAGACGATCACCGCTAGTCCCAGATAGGCAATCCATTTGTAACGTTCGATATATTTGGCGATGACATTGGCCGCCAGACCCATCAGCGCAACGGACAAAATCAGACCGATGACCAGAATTCCGGGATGGTCGCGGGCAGCGCCAGCAACGCCCAGCACATTGTCGAGGCTCATCGAAACGTCGGCGGCCATGACCGCCCAGGCGGCCGCCCAGAAGGTCTTGGTTGATTTGACCCCGCTATGCTCATCGCCCTCGATTTCCGGCGAACCGGCGGATTCTCCCTCGTGGAAAATCTCGCGGTAAAAATTCCATGCGACCCATAGCAAAAGCAAGCCGCCAGCCAGCACCAGACCAACAATTTGCAGCAGCTGCACCACGATCAGCGCGAACAAAATACGCAGCACAAGCGCTGCACCGATACCGATCAAAATGACCTTGCGACGCTGGTCCGCTGGCAGACCGCCAGCCAGAGCACCCACGACAATCGCGTTGTCGGCTGCAAAAACCAGATCGATCAGGATCACCTGGCCAAATGCTGCCAACGCTTCGGGCGTGCCGATCTTCGAAAAATCGGTGAGAATCGCCTGCCAGATATCTGCCGGCGAACCGAGATCCGAGGCGGCCGCGGAAAAGATGGAAATCAGGTCAATCATCGAAAATACTGGCTCCGTAATAAGCTATTTCGGGCATCGGGCTATAAAAGGCGTGCAACAGGCCACGCCACAGCTGATAATCTTCGGACCGGCGAAATCCGTCGCGATGCGATTCTATCCGGTCCCATGTCACCAACAACAAATATCGATCCGGGTTCCCTTGTTCCGGTCGAACCTCGACCGATTGGCACCCCGGCTGGCGCGCGATGATCGGTCTCGCTTTCGCCATCGCACCTTCGAAAGCATCCGATTGCCCGGGGCGAACCTGCAACAGGGCATGTTCCAGAATCACCAGGCGAACCGTTCGCTGCTACTGGTTCATGCTGTCGAAGAAATCGTCGTTCGACTTGCTGTCCTTCATCTTGTCGAGCAGGAATTCCATCGCGTCGATCGTGCCCATCTGCATGAGAATACGGCGCAACACCCACATTTTCTTGAGCTTCTCGTCCTCGACCAGCAGCTCTTCCTTACGCGTACCGGACTTGCCGACATCGAGCGCCGGGAAGATACGCTTGTCTGCCACCTTGCGGTCGAGCACGATTTCCGAGTTGCCGGTGCCCTTGAATTCCTCGAAGATGACTTCGTCCATCCGGCTGCCGGTATCGATCAATGCGGTCGCGATGATCGACAGCGAACCGCCTTCCTCGATATTCCGCGCAGCACCAAAAAAGCGTTTCGGACGCTGCAGGGCGTTGGCGTCGACACCACCGGTCAGCACCTTGCCGGAACTCGGAACAACGGTGTTATAGGCGCGGCCCAGACGGGTAATGGAGTCAAGCAGGATGACAACATCATGCTTGTGTTCGACCAGGCGCTTGGCTTTCTCGATCACCATTTCGGCCACCTGTACGTGCCGGGTCGCGGGTTCGTCAAAGGTCGAGCTGATCACTTCGCCCTTTACCGAACGCTGCATGTCGGTGACTTCTTCCGGCCGTTCGTCGATCAGCAAAACCAGCAGATAGACTTCCGGATGATTATCGGTGATCGCCTTGGCGATATTCTGAAGCAGCACGGTTTTACCGGTCCGCGGCGGCGCCACGATCAAGGCGCGCTGGCCCTTGCCCTGCGGCGAAATGATATCGATCACCCGGGCGGACTTGTCCTTCTCGGTCGGATCGAGACTGTCGAGCTTGAGCTTCTCGTCCGGATAGAGCGGCGTCAGATTATCGAAATTGACCCGGTGGCGGACGGCGTCGGGATCATCGAAATTGATTGCGGTCAATTTGGTCAGCGCAAAATAGCGTTCGCCATCGCGCGGTGCCCGAATTTCTCCCTCGACGGTATCGCCGGTGCGCAGGCCGAATTTGCGGACTTGGTTGGGAGAAACATAAATGTCATCGGGACCGGCCAGATAATTGGCATCCGGCGAACGCAGGAAGCCAAATCCGTCGGTCAATACCTCGATCGTGCCGACACCCATGATCTGTTCGTCATTGTCCGCCAGTTCCTTGAGGATCGCGAACATCAGATCCTGTTTGCGCAGGGTGGAGGCCCCCTCGACGCCCAGCTCCTCAGCCATCGAGACGAGGTCAGCGGGCGATTTTTCTTTTAGTTCTTTTAAATGCATGGAGGTTTATCCAGATATGTCAGGAGGTAATTTCTCAATTCCGCATGTGCGCAGCTGCTTGCTGTCTTCGATTCACATGAAAATACGCCCGGACGGGCTTTGGCGTCTAAATACGCCTTTGTCATTTGAGTGTCAACAAGCGCTGGTCAGAAGGGTTTGACAATTACCAATATCACGATGATGGCTGCGGTAATGCCCGGCACTTCGTTGATCAGCCGCAGCCCCTTGTCGCTCATTGTCCGCTCGCCTCTGGCCAGCTTTTTCAGATAGGCCATCATCCAGCCATGATAGCCGGTCAGCGCCAGCACCACGAGCAATTTGGCGTGGAACCAGCCCTGGCTGAACGCGCCGATATTATAGGCAAGCGCCAGTCCGACCGCCCAGACAATGATCAAAGACGGATTGAGAATGATCTTCCGCAGCTTGCCCTCGCGTTCGATCCATTTGGCATCCTCGTCCGAGCCAACGGCGGATTCCTGATGATAGACGAAGAAACGCGGCATCATGAACAGCCCCGCCATCCAGAAAATCACGAAGATAAGATGGGCCGATTTCAGCCAGAGATAGAGCATGGACAGAATTTCATTCATTGCCTCACAAGTGTAAGCAGCTTTTCAACATGTTCAATGGGCGTATCCGGTAAAATGCCGTGGCCGAGATTGAAAATATGCGGCCTGTCCTCGAAAACCTGCAGGATATGGCGGACAGAATTTTCCAGCGCTTCGCCACCGGCAATCAGCGCCAACGGATCCAGATTGCCCTGCAGCGGCAGCGACGCAGGCAAATTTTCATGCGCCCAGACGGGGTCCACGGTTTCATCGAGACCAATCGCATCGGCGCCGGTTTCGCGGGCATAAGCGAGCAATTTGGCGCCCGCGCCTTTCGGAAAGCCGATGATCGGCACACCGGGATGCACCGCTTTCAGCCGTGCTATGATTTCGGCATTGGGTGCGATCACCCATTTTTCAAATTGCGCCGGCGACAGGGATCCGGCCCAGCTGTCGAACAATTGCACCGCATCAACGCCGGCCTCGATCTGGCCGAGCAGATAAGTCACCGTATTGTCGACAATGGCGGCGATCAACTCGCCGAAGGCCGCTTCGTCCCGATAGGCAAAACGGCGCGTGGCTGCCTGGTCCTTGCTGCCCTGGCCATTGACCATATAGGTCGCGATCGTCCACGGACTTCCGGCAAAGCCCATGAAGGTTGTTTTACCATCGAGTTGCGATGCGACGGACCGGACTGTGGCATAGATAGCCTCAAAATGCTCCGGAGCAGCCTCCAGAGAGCCCAAAGCAGCATCCAGCAGCTTGGGGGCCAGCCGGGGTCCTTCCCCCGTCTCAAACCAGAGCTTCTGGCCCATCGCATGGGGTACGATCAAAATGTCGGAAAACAGGATCGCTCCGTCAAAACCAAAGCGCCTGATCGGCTGCAAGGTGACCTCGGCTGCAGCCTCGGCATCATAGCAAAGTTCGAGAAATCCGCCCTTTTTGGCTCGCAACTCCCGGTATTCCGGCAGATAACGGCCCGCCTGGCGCATCAGCCAGACCGGCGTTTGATCACTTTTCCTGCCGAGCAATGTCTGCAGGAGAATTTTCTGTGATTCATTTCCATTCGGCATAACGAGACGGTTATCCATTATATTATCTTATATATTATATTAGATTGTTGTTGATGATAGAGCGTGGAAAAGGCGGTAACCCGCGAGCGCCGCAATTACAAACAGATTGACAGGCGCCGGTTAATGAAAATTTGACCGATTCCGAAATCTCATCCCCGTTATCCACAGACTGTTGATTGAATCGATCGATGTTGATCCGCTGTGGATGAAATTGCGGACGTCGGGGAAGAATATTGTGCGACCGGTTATCCACATTTTCATCCCTTGCTTTATCCCCCGTGAAATCACAAAGCTTAGGTCATGAATCGTCTCCATCTCCATCTGTTGTCGGATTCCACCGGCGAAACCCTGGAAAATATCGCCAAAGCGGCGCTGGCCCAGTTTGATGGTGTCGAGATTATCAAGCATTTCTGGCCTATGGTCCGCTCCGAGAAGCATCTCAACCGGATATTGGCCGAGGTTGCCGATAATCCGGGGCTGGTGATTTTCACCATCGTCAACCGTGATATCCGCGCCAAGCTGGAACGGGAATGCCGCCATCTGGGTCTGCCCTCGGTGCCCGCGCTTGATGCCGTCACCGATGCCCTGTCCAATATGCTGGGCCAGGAAGCCAAGGCGCGGCCGGGACGGCAGCATATTCTCGATGCCGCCTATTTTGCCCGGGTGGAAGCGATACAGTTCACCATTGCCCATGATGACGGTGTCGGCTGGGAAAATTGGGAAGAGGCCGATATCGTGCTCGCAGGGGTATCGCGGACATCAAAAACTCCGACATCAATCTATCTCGCCAATCGCGGCTACAAGACCGCCAATATTCCGATCGTGCCGGAATCACCACCGCCCGATTCTCTGTTCCACTTGAAAAACCCGCTGGTCGTGGGCCTGATCACCGGTGCATCGCGGCTGGTGCAGGTCCGCCGCAACCGCCTGCTATCACTGAACCAGGCGCCGGAAACCGATTATGTCAATGAAGAAAAGGTCAAGGCGGAGACCCAATATGCGCGCCGGATGTTTGCCGACAACGGCTGGCCAATGATTGATGTGACGCGTCGTTCCATCGAGGAATCGGCTGCGGCGATCATCAATCTCTACAACGAGCGTCACGTTGCCGCCGGAGAAGATCAGAAGGCCGTTCCGGATGAATGACAGGCCGCTGATACTGGCGTCCCGCAGCCAAGCGAGACAAGCCATGCTGGCCGCCGCCGGTGTCACGGTCGAGGCCATTGCGCCGAATGTCGACGAGGAATCGCTCAAGGACGGACTGAAGAGCGAGGGCGTAACTGCACGCAATCTGGCAGACGCGCTGGCCGAGGCCAAAGCGGTCCGGCTGTCACAGCGGAGCGGTACGGGTCTGGTGCTCGGCGGCGATCAGGTGCTGGCGCTCGACGACGGCAGCATGCTCGACAAGCCGGTCGATCAGGCCGACGCAATAGCCCATCTGAAATTGCTGTCCGGCAGAAAGCACAAGCTTTTCAGCGCCGCCGTGATCGCCGAACAGGGCAAGCCGGTCTGGCGGCATGTCGATATCGCGACGCTGACCGTTCGCCCGTTGAGCGATGCATTCATTGCGCAATATGTGGAAACGGAGTGGGGCAAAATCCGCCATTGTGTCGGCTGCTATGAAATCGAGGGCAGGGGCGCCCAGCTTTTCTCCGCCATCAACGGAAGCCAGTTCACGATCATGGGCCTGCCGCTTCTGCATCTGCTGGACTATCTTCGCATCCGGGGTATCTTACCGTCATGACTAAAGAAATGCCTTATGCCGAGGTGATCGGGGACCCGATCGCCCAGAGCAAGTCGCCGCTGATCCACAAATTCTGGCTCGACCGGCTGGATATCAAGGCGGATTATCGGGCCTGCCATGTCACGGCCGACGAACTGCCCGGCTATATCGAACAGCGTCGCGCCGATCCGGCCTGGCGGGGATGCAATGTGACCTTGCCGCACAAGATCGCCATGCTCGATCTGGTTGCCGATCCGGGTGGTGTGCGGGACAAGATAGGCGCGATGAACACCATAGTCCGGCAGGATGACGGCAGTCTGATGGGGACCAATACCGACGCGGCAGGATTTTTGGCACCGATTGCCGACACTGACTGGTCGGGCAAACATGCCGTGGTCATCGGTGCCGGCGGTGCGGCGCGGGCCGTGTTGTTCGCGCTGAAACAGGCCGGCATCGGTGAAATAACCATTGTGGCGCGCAACGGTCTGAAAGCCACCGGCTTGCTGATGCAGGCCTCGGCCAAGGGCGGGGTGATACCGATGGACGCGCAATTGCCTGCAGCCGATCTGCTGATCAACGCAAGCCCGCTCGGTATGACCGGCAAGCCGCCGCTCGAACTGGATCTCGGTCCGCTGCCGGCCGATGCGCTGGTCTATGATCTGGTCTACGCGCCGCTGAACACCGGTCTGCTGCGCGCGGCCAGGAAGCGGGACCTGGCGGTGGTCGATGGCCTCGATATGCTGATCGGCCAGGCCGCGCTCGCCTTCGAACTGTTCTTCGGCGCGACGCCGCCAATGGAAGATGACGAAGAATTAAGAAAGCGGCTGATCGCATGACCAACCGGACCCGGCCTTTCATTATCGGACTCACTGGCTCGATCGGCATGGGCAAATCCACGGTGGCTAAAATGTTCGTCGAAGAGGGCGTGCCATTGTTCGACGCCGATGCTGCCGTGCACGAACTGCAAGGCCCGGATGGCGCGCTGGTCGAAGAGATCGAAGCGCTGTTTCCTGGCACCACGAACAGCCAAGGCGTCGACCGGCAGAAGCTGGGCGCGGCGGTGCTCGGTGATCCGGGCGCGATGCAAAAGCTAGAAAAGCTGATTCATCCGGCCGTGGGCGAGATGCGTATCGCCTTCCTTGAGGAGAACCGGCACCGGCCGCTGATCCTGTTTGATATTCCGTTGCTGTTTGAGAAATCGGGCGCAGAGGGTGTCGATCATATCGTCGTCGTTTCCGCCGGCGAAGAGCATCAGCGCGATCGCGTTCTGGCCCGGCCCGGCATGACGGAAGAGCGGTTTGCCCATATCAAGGCATTGCAATTGCCGGACGCGGAAAAGCGGGAAAAGGCCGATTCCGTTATCGATACATCGCTGCCGCTGGCAGAAACCCGTGAGCAGGTTGGTAAACTTGTTCAAAAACTGAAAGCGGCTCTTGCGTAACCCGAAGTTCGGTCCGATATTGGCCTTATGCGAGAGATAATTTTCGACACCGAAACTACTGGCTTTGATCCTCAAAATGGTGACCGGATGGTAGAAATCGGTTGTATCGAAATGATCAACCGGGTCGAAACCGGGCAAAGCTTTCATTGCTATTACAATCCCCAGCGACCGATGCCGAAAGCCGCCGAGGAAGTGCACGGGCTTTCGGATATCTTCCTGTCCGACAAGAAGCTGTTCTCCGAAGGCGCCGCGGAATTGCTGGATTTCCTGCAGGATTCGAATCTGGTGGCGCATAATGCGCAGTTCGATTTCAAATTTCTCAACGCCGAGCTGGTCCTGTGCGGCTACAAGCCGATTTCCCAGTTCCGCATGATCGACACATTGGCGATCGCCAAATCCAAGCATCCCGGTGCCAAATTGTCGCTCGATGCCCTGTGTTCGCGCTACGGCATCGATCGAAGCCACCGGGTGAAACACGGCGCCCTGCTCGATGCGGAATTGCTCACCCAGCTCTATATCGAGCTGACCGGCGGGCGGCAGATCGGCCTGGGTCTGGCCGAAGAAGAGAAAAAGCATGATTCCGTACGGGATATGCGACCCGCATCACAGCGGGGAGAGCGCAAACAGTTCATGGTCGCACGCGAACATTACGCCAGCGATGAAGAACTGGCGCGGCACAAGGTTTTTGTCGAGGGTCTGGAAAACCCTCTTTGGTTAGAGGTCTAGCTGTACCGCTATTGCGTAGCGGTTCGGAAGCAAAAGGAGAGTGAATATGGAAGTTCGTGTTTCAGGACATCAGGTCGACACCGGCGATGCGTTGCAAACCCATGGCGAGGACCGGATGAACGCGATTGCCGACAAATATTTCCCCAAGGCCATTTCCGCGAATGTTACTGTAAGCAAAGCCCCCCATTCCCATTTCAAATGCGATATCGTGACCCATGTGATGCAGGGCCTGACCCTGAAGTCGGACGCCGAGGCCGGCGATGCTCACCAGGCATTCGATCAGGCCGCCGACAAGATCGAAAAACAGTTGCGTCGCTATATGCGCCGGCTGAATGATCATCATGTTCAGGCCCAATATGCGGCAAAGCAGGAAGAAGCGGCCTATCGCGTGTTTGAATCGTTCGAGGATGAGGAAGAAAGCGAAGTGAATGGCGAATCGCCCGCGATCATCGCCGAAACCAGCACCGATATTCCGGAAGCCAGCGTATCCAACGCGGTTATGATGATGGATTTGCGCAATACCAGCGCGCTTTTGTTCAAAAACTCTGGCACTGGCGCCCATAATATGGTTTATCGCCGCTCCGATGGCACAATCGGTTGGGTGGAACCACATAGCTGAACGAGCCGAATCGCCTCTGGCCGGCAGATAGCTGGTCTGTGAGGCGACCGGTCCAGCGCACACCGACCTCGCGATTCATGCGAAGTCTGCCAAATTGGCTGCGTGTTGCCGGGACAGAAGGAAAGATTCATGACTGATTTGCCCGTTAGACTGGAGCTCGCCGCTGTGCGGGATTGTCAGGATATTGGCGACAAGAATGATATCCTCCGCACCATCGCCCGTGTCGGACAGGAATGCTATCGGCTTGATGCGGATGCTATCCTGACCGGTCTGGAGGCGCGCGAGGCCCTCGGATCGACCGGATTCGGTCGGTCGGTCGCGATACCGCATGCGAAATTGCACGGTCTCGATCATTGCATCGGCATTTTTCTCAGACTCGCTGAACCGATGCCGTTCGACGCGCATGATGGCAAGCCGGTCGATCTGGTCTTCGCGCTGCTGTCGCCGGAAAAAAGCGGTGCCGAGCATCTCAAGGCGCTGGCCGCCGCATCCCGTTTTCTCCGCGATGACAATATGGTTGCAAAGCTGCGCGGCGCATCGGGACAGGATGCGCTTTATGCGCTTTTGAGCAAACAGCGCGAGCAGCGGGCGGCCTGATCCTTGGCGCGTAACGATACCCTCGCAGACGACCCACAAGGCGGTGCACAGGAACATTTCCGGGCTCTGGAACGCCTTTATGCGCAAGCGCCGATCAACCAGTTGTTCCAATCCCGTCTGGAAATCCCGGAAGCCGGTACCGCGCGCATATTGTTTGCGGTGGATGAACGCTATTATCATGCGGCCGGGGCGGTCCACGGCACATCCTATTTCAAAATGCTCGATGATGCTGCCTTTTATGCGGCCAACAGCCTTGTGTCCGACCGGTTCATCCTGACGACCGCCTTCAACCTGCTGTTCACCAAGCCGCTCAAGAGCGGCCCTGTTACGGCTGAAGGCCGTTGGGTCAGCGGGAAGCGGCGGGTGTTCGTCGCGGATGCGCGGCTGATCGACAGCGAAGGCGACGAAATTGCCCGCGGTACCGGTACCTTCATGCGCTCGCACATCCCGCTGGCATCTCTGCCCGGGTACAAGAAGGATGATTGAACCGCGGCTTTCCGCGGAAATGAAGGTCCAGACGCTTCTCAGGCTGGCTAGCCAGCAAGGCGGTTTCGGTGCGGTGCTGAAAAAAGGGGACCGGATTTCCGGCTCCATCCTGATCCAATGCGTGGAAAAGGGCGAAAACCCTAGGCTGCTGGAGAATATGCCAAGCCTGAATGGTGCACCGAATTGGCAGCGCATATGGCCGCAAGATACTGATAATAATAAGGAATTATCGGAATATATTGCACAGAGATTCCGCTTTGATCCCGATATGTGGTTAATTGAACTGGATATCCCGGATGGGGAACGGCTCATCGTCCAATTGGGGCAGTAAACTTGACTTTATCTCTCAAAACCATATTTGGCGCTCAACTTTGATGCGCAGGTTGCCGCTCGTTTGTCGAAATGACAGGCGGTAAACACGCAGACGGGGAGAACAGAAATGGACCGTGGTTTAATGTTTTTGGGTCCATTTTCGGCAGTCCGGACGGGTTTTGTCCTGATTGGCTCTGGTCTCACCGCATAACAAAACAGGTTTATGAAAAAAATTTTTCGTGCCACGAGCGTGTTATCGCTCGCACTTACTGTTGTCGTGGCATTGTCCGTGACAGATGCGTCTTTTGCTCTGGAAGCAAATGATGAAATTCCTGAATCCGAAATATTCGTTGATCCGGCCCTGCTGGAAGAAGATGAATCCGATCAGGCTATTATCTTTGGCGAACAGCAGGAAATTGTCGCCGAAATTCCCCAGGATGTCATAGAGTCGGACAAGATTGCCAATGGCGAAGTGGAAGCCGGTGATCAGGCGACCAGCGAATTCGTCAATGACGGCGCACAGACGTTGCGCCAGCTCGTCCGCCAGCAATCGGTGGCCGGCACGCTGGATGAGGAAA
Organism: Sphingorhabdus sp. 109; assembly: GCF_902506555.1. GTDB lineage: Bacteria > Pseudomonadota > Alphaproteobacteria > Sphingomonadales > Sphingomonadaceae > Parasphingorhabdus. Next base: position 2,604,577 of record NZ_LR732707.1, read on the forward strand.
TGCACTGCCTTGCCGGTACCGTCTATTTCGAATCCAAAAGCGAATCGCTGAAAGGACAGCTGGCCGTAGCCCGTGTTGTCTTGGCACGTGTCGCTTCGCCCCGCTTCCCGGATACGATCTGTGGTGTGGTTTATCAGCGCAGCCAGTTTTCCTTTGTTCGCGGTGGCAAGATGCCCCGCATCAACAAGGGACATCGTCAATGGCGCAACGCTGTGGCAATCGCGAAAATCGCTATGAACGACGGCTGGGAGAGCTCGGTCGAAGGCGCTTTGTTCTTTCACGCCCGATATGTTTCGCCGGGTTGGCGCCTCAAGCGGCTGGCCACGATAGATAATCATATTTTCTATCAATAGACATTCCGGCAGACTGCGAATTCATAAAGGCTCCCGCACGGGGCCTTTATTTTGTTCTTTTTATGTTCTAACCAGATCCGATGACGTCCATGGATGATTCTTCCGGCTTGCTGGTGCCGAGTGACCCGTTGACCGGCGCGCAGGCGGTTGCCCGCGGCGTCGCCCGGATGTTCCTGCGGCATGATATCATGGTGCTGCCGGAAGTCAGTCTGCGAAACCGGCGCCGTGCGGACCTGATGGGTATTGATGCCAAGGGACAGATTGTCATTGTCGAGATCAAGGTGGCGAGGAGCGATCTTCTGGGTGATAGCAAATGGACCGAATATCTGGATTATTGTGACCGGTTCTACTGGGCCTTGCCGGCCGGTTTTGATGCCACGCCGGTCGAGGGGCCCGATTTTCTGCCCGACCGCACGGGATTGATCATTGCCGATGCCTATGATGCGGAAATGGTGCGGCCAGCGGCGACCAAGGCTCTGGCACCGGCGCGCCGCAAGACCGAAACGATGCGGTTGGCCCGCCGCGCGATGCAGCGCTCAGCGGTCGCCGATGGCTGGATCAGTCCGGTCCGCAGTCAGCACGAACCGGGCGGCTATTGAGCGCCGGCTAGCCTTCCGGTCCGAAGAACCGGCCTTCTGTTTCCGGCTTCCTGTTCGCATCCGCTTTTTCAATTTCGGCCAATATGGCGGCGCTGCGGCGATCCTGACTGGCATAATCGCGAGCCGATTTTCCGGCGAGTGAATCGGTGTGGTCCGGGTCGGCCCCATTGGCGAGAAGCAGACGAACCAGTTCACTATCACGAAGCTGGACCGCCCGGATAAGCGCAGTTTCTCCTTGCCGGTTCGGCTCATCCACTTTCGCCCTCTTGGCCAGCAGGGTCCGGACCCCGTCGACGAAGCGCAACTGGGTGGCCAGCATCAGCGGCGTGACCCCCTCTTTGTCGGCAATATTGGGATTGGCGCCTTTCTGCAGCAGGAAACCCACCCAGACATTGTCGCGACGGGCCACAACGATGTGCAGAGCCGTTTCTCCGGATGAGCGATCGCGGGTGTTGACGATAACGGATCCCGGCTGGCTAAGGAATTTTGTCGCCTCCTCGCCATCCCTGTCTTTCACTGCTTTGAGAAAATTATAGCTGTCCGAAAACTGGGCGGCGGCCGGAGCGGCAATCGAGAATGCGGCCACGGTCATCAGTGCCAGTTGCGCAATTCTGACCAAAGCGGCGCACGAGCGAGTGACCAATGATATTTTTCTGAACATGATAAGCCCCGTTTTACTGACCGCCGCCTGTTGGTACCGGTCCACTGCAATTGCTGTCGATCAATTATCTGTTGAAATTGCGTCCCTAGCAGACCATGTCTGGCCCCGTAATGAACAATATCAACAATGTCGCAAAAATGATCCTCGCCACAGGATTACTGACACTTCTGGCCGCCTGCAACCCTGCGTCTGACGGAGGCGGGCGCGAGGGCGCAGAGCCGCCGCTTGCCGGAGCCGATATTGGCGGGTCCTTCACGCTGACCAACCAGGACGGCGGTATAACGTCGGAAGAGGAGTTCAAGGGCCAGTATCGGATCATCTATTTCGGCTATAGCTATTGCCCTGATGTCTGCCCGGTCGATCTTGCCAATATCATGCTGGGATTGAAACAGGCCGAAAAGAAGGATCCGGCGCTGGCCGAGAAAATCCAGCCTATTTTCATCTCTGTCGACCCCGGCCGCGATACGCCGGCCGTCCTCAAACAATATGTATCCGCATTTCATCCCCGGCTCATCGGTCTCACCGGCACCCCCGAGGATATTGCGACAGTCGCGAAAAAATATCTGATTCTTTATGATATCCGCGATGACGAGAGTTCCAGTGAATATCTCGTCGATCACAGTCGCCAGGCCTATCTGTTCGGCCCCGATGGAGAGCCGCTGGCGCTGCTGCCCTTTGACGGTACGCCGCAGCAGGTTGCGGACGAAATAGCCCGATGGGTGCGCTAGGCGCCGATCGGCCGTTCTGGGAAGCGCCGCTCGAAAAGCTGGATCGCGGCCAGTGGGAGGCCCTGTGTGACGGCTGCGGCAAATGTTGTTTGCTGAAGGCCGAGGATGAGGATGACGGCCAGATATATATGACCAATATCGCCTGCAAGCTGCTCGATCTCCAGAGCGCCCAGTGCAGCGATTATCGCCATCGCAAGTTTCACGTACCCGATTGCGTCCGGCTGACCCGCAACAAACTGGAAGAATTTGACTGGTTGCCCGACAGCTGTGCCTATAAATTGCGGGCCAAAGGGCTCCCTTTGCCGCAATGGCATTATCTGGTCTCCGGTGATCGAGAAACGATTCACGCGGCGGGACAGTCGATCCGGGGCAAGGTCATCCCCGAGAGCAAGGCCGGGCCGCTCGAGCAACATATTCTCGATGCGCCTTTCTAATCCATCGCCGCCCGAATCGCTCGTCATCAACCTCGGAGGGGTCAGCTATCCGCTCCAGCTGCGGCGGTCAAAGCAGGCCCGGTCGATCTTCGTATCGGCCGATACGGTCAAGGGTGTTGTCCGCCTGACCCTGCCGCCCGGTGCATCGGAACGGCTGGCGATTCGCTTTGCACGGTCAAAATCCGACTGGCTCAGCGCCTGCTTTGCTGAAGCCATTCCCGCAGTTCCGGTCGAGAACGGTAGCCAGATCGCGTTTCTGGGCGAACCCCATGTCATCAGATGGTCACCGGATTTTCCCCGGGCTCCGCAGATCGTCGACGCTGAAATCCGGCTGGGCGGACCGGCGGAACATGTCGAGGCCCGAATTTTGCGCTGGCTCAAGGCCCAGGCCCGCATGATATATGCCGACGATCTGCAATTCTATTGTGACCGGGCCGGAACCGAATTGCCGCAACTGGCCGTCGGTGACGCGCGCCGCCGCTGGGGCAGCTGCTCGGCGCGCAAGTCGATTCGCTTGAGCTGGCGGCTGGTCATGGCACCCCCGCATGTCCGCCGGTCGGTGGTGGCGCATGAAGTGGCCCATCTCATCCATATGGATCACAGCCAGCGATTCTATACCCTGCTCGACCGGATATTCGAATCAGATCGCCGCAGCGCCGATCGCTGGCTCAAGAACCATGGCCGTGGCCTGCACATGGTGGGCGCGGAAAGGCAGTCCCCGCCGGTCGGCTGAAGCGGATCGCTATTGCTGTTCCTGACGCGCGGCTTCGGGAAGCAGGGATTCGGGCGGATTCTGTGGTGGTTGCGGCTTCGGTTTCCTGACCGGTGCGGGGTCCGGCTTGCGCGGTCCCGGATCCTCGCCGCGACCCAGCACCGAGTCGATCCAGTCCTGGTCCAGACGCGGACTGTCAGCCGCTTCGCCATCTTCCAGATCATATTCGAAGCCGCTGCCGGTCTCGATCGGCATGCCGTTTTCATCGACATAAATGCCATCTTCCGGTGCGCCGAACAATTCATCCTCGTCCGGTTCCAGCTGCCATTCCGGCAGCACCAGTTCGGTATCGAATTTCTCGACCTTGCGGTTGGCGACTGCCATTTTCATGAATTGCGCGAAGACGCTGGCCGGCGCCCGGCCGCCTTGCAATCCGCCTACCGGTTTTGCATCGTCTCGTCCCATCCAGACGCCGGTGGTCAGCCCGCTGGAGAAGCCGAGGAACCAGCCATCCTTGTTGCTGCTGGTGGTTCCGGTCTTGCCGGCAACCGGCCGGCCGATCTGGGCTGCCCGGCCGGTGCCGGTGGCAACCGCGGTCTGCATCAGGTCGGTGATGCCGGCGGCGACCCAGGGGTCGACCAGCACGCGGCTGCCGTCGAATTTGCTCTGGTAGAGAATGTCGCCCTTCATCGTCTGCACCTTGGTGATCCCGAAGGGCGTGATGGCAATGCCCTTGCCGCTGATCGAGGCAAAGGCGCGAGTCATGTCGAGCAGCCGCACATCCGACGTACCGAGCACCATCGACGGGTTGGTGTTGATCGGGGTGGTGATGCCGAAACGCCGTGCCATATTGGCGATCGACGAAGTGCCGATATCATTGCCGATCGCCGCCGCGACGGTATTTTTGGAGAAGGCAAACGCGGTGCGGACATCAATGTCCCCGGCATAGCGGTCACCGCTGTTGCGCGGCGTCCAGTTGCCGATGGTGATCGGCTCGTCGGTCACCGTGTCATTGGGCGTATAGCCCGCTTCCAGCGCCGCCATATAGACGAACACTTTCCAGGCCGAACCGGGCTGGCGAACAGCCTGGGTGGCGCGGTTGTAATTGGAGGTCACATAGTCGGTCCCGCCGACCATCGCGCGCACCGCGCCATCGCGGTCAATCGCCACCAGCGCGCCCTGGGCACCGGCCGGCACACCGGACTGGATGGCCGCGGTGGCGACGCGCTGCATATCAAGATCCAGCGTTGTCCAGACCTCGATCGGCTCCACGCTCTCGTCGATCAGCAGGTCCAGCTGCGGCAACGCCCAGTCGGTGAAATAGCGGACGCTGTTCTGCCGTGGTTCGGGGGCCAGCTTGACCGACGCCGGATTGGTTTGCGCGGCTTCCGATGGGCTAATCGCGCCGGCGTCCTGCATCACCTCCAGCACCACGGTGGCGCGGCTGATCGCCGCCTTGGCATCGGCGGTGGGCGAGTAGCGTGACGGCGCCTTGACCAGACCGGCGATAATCGCCGCTTCGGCCAGGTTGAGCTCTCTGGCGCTATGCGCGAAAAAGCGTCGCGACGCCGCGTCGATGCCATAAGCACCGCCACCGTAATAGACTTTGTTCAGATAGAGTTCGAGAATCTGTTCCTTGGAAAATTTCCGTTCCATCGCCAGCGCGAGCAATATTTCCCGCCCTTTCCGGCCGAAAGTCCGGTTGTTGTTCAGAAATACATTGCGGGCCAGCTGCTGGGTGATGGTCGAGCCACCCTGCGCCCAATGGCCGCGCTGCATCCTGACCTGCACCGAGCGGGCGATGCCGATCGGGTCAACGCCGGGGTGATTTTCGTAGCGCCGGTCCTCAACCGCGACCATGGCGGATTTCATGACTTCCGGGATGTCCGCATATTTCAGCCATTCGCCATAGCTCGGACCCATGGAAAAAAGCTCTTTGCCATTCACGTCGAGCACCCGGATCATCTGGCCGTTGGGAGAGGATTTGAGATCCTCGAAGCCGGGGAGCGAGGAACGGACCACCAGCACCGCAACCACAAGGGCAATCGCGGCGAGCAGCCCGACGACCAGACCAGCCTTGGTCAGCCGCCAGAACCATTTGCTTATGGGGCCCTGTTTCTTGCTGCGTTTTTTGGCCCGCGCCATATTGATCCACCCATTTTATACCAAACCAGAATTTTTCTAGCGTTCCGGTGCCTTACCGTAGGCTGAACAGGGAAGCACAGAAAAAAGTCAGTCGTGTTTGGGTTCGAACGCCATGGCCGCGCTGTTCATGCAGTAGCGAAGTCCGGTTTCGGTCGGCCCGTCGGGAAAGACATGGCCGAGATGTCCGTCGCAACTGGAACAGCGTATTTCGATCCGCCGCATGCCATGGCTATTGTCCTCGATCTCGGTCACCGCTTCGGCATCGGCCGGCGCGGAAAAGCTGGGCCAGCCGCAACCGCTGTCGAATTTGCTGTCCGATTCAAACAATTTGCTGCCACAGCCGGCGCAGAAAAACTCGCCATCCCGATATTCGGTGTTCAATGCGCCGGTAAAGGGTCGCTCGGTGCCCGCTTCGCGCAGCACGTGATATTGCTCCGGAGAAAGCCGTTGCCGCCACTGCTCGTCGCTCATTATTGTTTTTTCCATTGGCGTTAAATGGGCATTTAACCGCAGCCGGTCAAGGGACTGGCGAGGGAAGCCGGCTCGCCCGGTTTCATGCTTAACAGGATGTTAGGCATATTGGGACAGAATGCGGGGTTATGAAGATTGTGGTGAAATTCCTGCTGAGCATGGCATTGTTCTGCGTAACTCTGGCGGTTCCGCCAGCGCAGTTGCAGGCGCAATGCCGTCTCTGCGCCACCAGTGCCGGAACTGACAGCGTCTCTGATACGGCATCGGGGAAGACGGAAATACCCTTGCAGATCGAAATTACCGCCAATCTCGATTTTTCCCGCATGGCCCTGCTGAGCCGGAGCGGCGGCGTGGTCAGTATCGATCCGATGTCTGGTGACAAACATATACAGGGCAGTATCGCCAATCTGGGCGGTATGGCGTTGCACGGCGAAGGGCGTCTGACCGGCGAACCGGGCCGGAGCGTGCGGATATTTTTGCCAGAGCGGATACAGCTGAGCGCGCCCAATGGTTCAACGGCCGAACTGGAGCAACTGGAAACCGATTTGCCGGCGTTGGCGCGGCTCGATCCTTCCGGACGGCTGACCTTCGCCTTTGGCGGGCAGCTGCGGGTCCGCGGTGATGCCAGTGGCCGGTTTCGCGGCCGCATCGCGATTACCGCCGACTATGAGTGAAGCCGCGCTTTTGTCCTAGCGACCGCTGGCCGCTTTCCGGGCGATCAGCAGCAGTTCTTCCTCCAGAAGTACCTGATCGGGCTGGCCGCTGCTTTTCATCGCGATCTCGAGTTGCAATATCCGCTCGATCAACCGCGCGATATGGGCCGAGGACCAGATGCGCAGCTGCCGCTTGAAATGTTTCTGTTCCTTGAAAAAGACGCTGGGATGACCGGCGACGGAATCGACATTGCCGCCCTTGTCCACCTTGCTGCGCAGCTCGGCAAGCTTGGCAAGATGACGGAGCATGATCCGGATCAGGCCGATCTCGCTGATGCCCTGCGCCCGGCTCGCGGCAATTTCCTGCGCCAGTCGGGCCGCATCGCCATTGAGCGCCGCGTGGATCAGCAGGCTGATATCCTCCTCGTCATTCTCGGCGCCCAGCAGCAGCAGTATATCCTCGTCCGGCGCAAGCGGATTGTCCGGTGTCGCATCGAGATAAAGCGCAATCTTCTCGACTTCCATTCGCGCCAGGACCAGATCATTGCTGGTCAGGGCAGCAATTTCCTGCGCCATGTCCCGGCCCAGTTTGAGTCCTTCTCTCTGAGCCATGGTCTGGATGGTCGCCGCTGCCTGTTGCGGTGTCGTTTCGTAACAGGTCGCGATCAACGCATCGGGTGCGGCGATGATGGTCTTGGCCAGTGCAGTCTTGTCACCCATGCCGGGGGCGATGACAAATACCGGATCGCCGACGGTATCGCTAGCCAGAAGATTGTCGATTGCCGCTGTCGCGCGGACCGCTTCGCCGCTGTTGAGCCGCAAGACGAGAAAGCGCTTGTCGCCAAACAGCGATGCGGAATTGGCTTCGTCATTGAGACGGGCGGGCCCGTCGGCAATATCGCTGATCGTCAGATCGACCCGCTCCGCGCTTTCTACCAGCGGCTTGACCAGTTCCTCGACGAGCGCCTGACAGCGGGTAACGTTGGGGCCGCACAGCAGGACCAGTCTGAATTGATCGGGAGCGGCATGAAAACGCCTGACAATCTCTTCCGGCTTTGCCTTCATGGCTGCGGCAACGCGCTGGCCTCTTTCCGGGCAAACAGGGACAGCCGGGTGACTATCTGGCTGGCCACGCGGGTCGCCAGATTTTCCAGTGCCGTATCTTCTGCGGCTACGGTCGCATATTCCGACGAGACCACATCGATGCCCGCATCGGAACCGGCCGTGGCATCGAGAACAATTACGGAATCGGAGAGGCGAACCAGCTGATAGCGGGCGCGCAGGGTTCTGCGCTCGCGGGTGATCCGGTCATCGCTGCGCACACCAAAACCGGCAATTTTGTCTTCCAGCGCGACGGTCAGCCGATATTTGGTCTGCTGCCCCTCGAACGCGCCGAGCTGGTCCTTCAGTGCGTTGCGGGTCAGCCATCCGGCCTTGCCGGCAATCGGTTCAATTTCGACATTGCCCAGTTCCTGCGCAACGACGCCATTCGTGCCGCCAGCATAAAGCGGCCGCAGGTTGCAGCCGGCGAGCATCGTCGACAAGGCCACGACCAAGGTGATCCGGGCGATCACGGAACTCATATGACGATATTGACCAGTCGGTCGGGCACGACAATCACCTTCTTTATTTCCGCTCCGTCCAGGCTACGCTGCACCTTCTCGGATGCGAGAGCAAGCTCTTCGAGCTGATCCTTGCTGCTGCCCTTGGCCACGGTGATCGTATCGCGCAATTTCCCGCGTACCTGAATGGCTATCGTGACCTCGTCATCGACCAGCAGACTCTCGTCCACCTCGGGCCACGGCGCGTCGGCGATCAGGCCGCTTTCGCCGAACAAGGCCCAGGCTTCCTCGGCAATGTGCGGGACCATCGGCGCAACGATCCGCGCAAGGGAACGGATGGCCGTGGTCCGGTCTGCGGACGGCTGTGATTTTTCGATCAGATTGACCAGTTCGAATATTTTCGCGACCGCCTTGTTGAAGGAAAGGGCCTCGACGTCGCCAGCCACACCGGCGACGGTCTGGTGGAGCTTGCGGCGAAGCGCCTTGTCTTCGCCTGTATCGACATTGTCGGGCACCGCGATGAACAGACGCCACAGCCGCTGGACAAAGCGCCAGCTGCCTTCGATACCCGCTTCGGACCAGGGCAGGTCGCGCTCGGGCGGGCTGTCGGAGAGCATGAAGAAACGCACCGCGTCGGCGCCATATTGTTCGATGATCGGATCGGGGTCGACGACATTTTTCTTCGACTTCGACATTTTCTCGACCCGGCCGGTGGTGACCGGCGACCCGTCGGCGATCACCGCCCAGTCGCTACCGTTTTTCTCGACCTCGTCAGGCGACAGCCAGCTGCCATCACCATGTTTGTAGGTTTCGTGGGTCACCATGCCCTGGGTGAACAGGCTCTCGAACGGCTCGGCAAAATCCAGCTTGCCGATGCTCGCCAGAGCGCGGGTCCAGAAGCGGGCATAAAGCAGATGCAGGATCGCATGTTCGACGCCGCCGATATATTGCGTCACCGGCAGCCATTTGCTGACCACTTCGGGATCAAAGGGCCGGTCGTCGGGCTGGCTGGCAAAGCGCAGGAAATACCAGCTGCTGTCGACAAAAGTGTCGAGCGTGTCGGTCTCGCGCCGCGCCGCCTTGCCGCATTTCGGGCAGTCGACATGTTTCCACGTCGCGTGGCGTTCCAGCGGATTGCCCGGCGTTTCGAAATCAATATCTTCGGGCAGCACGATCGGCAGCTGGTCCTTGGGCACCGGGACCGGACCGCAAGCATCGCAATGAATGATCGGGATTGGCGTGCCCCAATAGCGCTGGCGCGAAACGCCCCAGTCGCGCAGCCGCCATGTGGTCTGGGCATTGCCCCAGCCTTCGGACCCCGCGCGATCGATAATCGCCTGCTGCGCCGATTCCACGGTCATGCCGTCGAGAAACGCGCTGTTCACGATCTTGCCGGGACCGGTATAGGCCTCGTCCCCGATATATTCTGCAGCGGTTTCATCGCCGTCCGAGACAACGCGCTTGACCGGCAGGTCATATTTGCGGGCAAAGTCGAGATCGCGCTGATCATGCGCCGGCACGCCGAATACCGCGCCGGTGCCATAATCCATCAGTACGAAATTGGCGACATAGACCGGCAGCTGCCAGTCGGGATCGAGCGGATGGGTGACGGTCAGGCCGGTATCGAAGCCCTTCTTCTCCATCGTCTCGAGCTCGGCAGCGGTCGTGCCGCCAGCTTTGCATTCTTCGGCAAAGGCCGCGAGCGCATCATTCTGGCCGGCAAGTTTCTGGGTCAGCGGATGGTCGGCCGACAGCGCGACAAAGCTGGCCCCGAAAATCGTGTCGGGCCGGGTCGAGAACACCTCCACGCTGGCGATACCGTCTCGCGCTTCGGCGAGCTGAAAATGGAATTGCAGGCCCTGCGACTTGCCGATCCAGTTCTCCTGCATCAGCCGCACTTTTTCCGGCCAGCCTTTGAGATCGCCCAGTCCGGTGAGCAGATTTTCAGCAAAATCGGTGATTTTGAGAAACCACTGGCTGAGCTTGCGCTTCTCGACCGGCGCGCCGGACCGCCAGCCCTTGCCATCGATCACCTGCTCGTTGGCGAGCACGGTCATGTCGACCGGATCCCAGTTGACCGCCGATTCCTTGCGATAGACCAGGCCGCCCTCGAACAGATCGATGAAAAGCGCCTGTTCCTGGCCATAATATCCCGGCTCGCAGGTCGCCAGTTCGCGGCTCCAGTCAAAGGCGAAACCCAAAGTCTTCAGCTGGCTGCGCATCGAGGCGATATTGGCCCGGGTCCATTCGCCGGGATGGACTTTCTTTTCCATCGCGGCATTTTCCGCCGGCATGCCGAAGGCGTCCCAGCCCATCGGATGGAGCACTTCAAAGCCTTGCATGCGCCGGAAACGGGCGAGCACGTCGCCCATCGTATAGTTGCGGACATGGCCCATGTGGATGCGGCCCGAGGGATAGGGAAACATCTCGAGCACATAGCTGCGCGGCTTGCTGCTGGCGTCGTCCGCTTCGAAAGTGCCGGCACTTGCCCAGCGCTCTTGCCAGCGTTTGTCCGCCGCCAGTGGATTGAATCGCTGATCGGTCATTGCGGCCCCATGATGTGGCAGGAAGGTTTAGTTGGTGATCGCACCGCGCCGCAAATCGCGGGCCTTGGTGAGGATGATCTGTTCGAGCTTTTGCGTGGTCGCGGCCTTGACCGGGGCGTCTACCCAGGTGCCGTTCTGCGCGACCTGGCGTGACGCTGCAACGCGCAGGGCGTCGGCGCGCAAATCCTGGTCGAGGATCGAGACGTTGATCTTCATCCGCTCACCGGGATTTTGCGGGTTTACATACCAGTCGGTCAGGATCACGCCGCCATTGCTGTCGGTCTGGGTCAGCGGCATGAAGGACAGGGCGTCGAGCGATGCGCGCCACAAATAGCTGTTCACGCCAATGGTGGTGACCTGAGACGCCGCCAGATCGGCCTGGGGCCGTTCCTTGCCGCCGCAAGCGGAAAGCATGGTCAAAGTCAGCAGGCTGGCGGTTGCAGACCGCAGGACTAGGGATGATTTGAGGCGGGACATGAAGCGCTCCTGGTTGCATTTAGCGCCGGCACGAAATCTTTTCGCAGGATTTGTTCCGGACATGATATCATTTCAGCGCTCTCTATAAATGCTTTGCCGCGAGGGGCAAGCATAAGCGCATGATTCGCTCTTGTGCGGCGCGGACTGAACCGCGGTTGAATGGCAGGAATATCATCTCCGGTTCATGTTTTTCCTGCTAGGCAGTGCAACAATGTCCGGACAAAAGCGTAACCGAACTGCAACAGAAACATGCTAGTTTGGGAAAATCGGACAAAAACAAGATGTTGACTCGTGCAGTCCAGCAGAATTTGTTATACCAAAAGCCATAAGTAAGGGAAGCGGCTTCATCATGACGAAAAAGGTCAGTCATTTCGGTTGGTTAGCGACGGGACTCGCAATCTCTGGCCTTGCCATGACTCCTGCTCTGGCGAAGGTTATTTCCGGTGGCAGCGATATCGTATCGCTGAAAACCCTCGGTTCGATCGGTTCCTTTACCGTCGCCGGTGCCGACCCTGATCTCGTTGCGAAATATAATCTGAACGCCTTGCGCGGCAACGCCAGTTTCAAATTCACTCCCTCCGGCGGTACCCGTGACGGCGAACGTTCGGTTACCGTGGTCGTCCGCCAGAAGTCGGACGCTGTTTCGATTCGTGAAAATATTCTCGCTGCGGCACCCGGATCGGGCGTTGCAAGCGCAGCAAAAATCGCGCCCGTTTCCTATAGTCTCGGCGCTGCAAAGGGCCTGAAGAGCTTCGCGATTCCGGTCAAGAAGCTGAACGGCAATATGCCGGATCTCTCGGAAATCGGTGCTGGCAGAATGCTGGGCGAGGAAGAGGATGGCAAGAAGAGCCGTTTCAACCCGCGCATGTCGATTGATGCTTCGGCCCCGATCAACGCCGCGCCGCGCGCTCTGGATGACAGCCAGAAAGATTATACGCTGGATGTCGGCGGAAGCTATTCGCTGACCCGCAATTTGCAAGTCACCGCCGGTGTCCGGATCAATAACGAGCGTGACCGGATGGCGCCACTGACCGACAGCCGTCAGGACAGCCAGGCCGTCTATGTCGGAACCCAGTTCCGCTTCTAGACCGAAGAATCCCGCTTAGAGCCTAACGCAAAGCGTCAATTGCAGCCCATCCGTGGGTGAGCCGGCTTTTGTGCGTTCGATAGCGATTCCGGTTCATCCCGCCCAGATAGACCACCGGGCCTAGGCACAATGCGGATAGACGCAACGCCTGCAACGGATTCAGGGGACGCTGGCCGGGGTGCGAGCGGGTCGCGAATATCGGCGACAGGAAATACAGGTCTGCGCCGACCTGATTCGCTTGCGCAATCTCGCGGGCATCATGCACCGGAGCGCTGTGCAGCAGCCCTTGCGGCAGCATCCGCCGCTTGCTGCGGCGATGCACGCCGTCGGCGCCCCACGATCGCGCCAGCGACGGTGATCCGGCTAGAAACAGTATATGACCATGCCGCCGGGCGAGCTTTTTCACGGTATTGAAGCGGACCCGCCGCGCCGCTGTTTCCAGATGATAATGGCGAAAGACGATCCCGCTCCCGCGCGGCAGCCTTCTTACGGCCTGTTCGAGAATTGCGTCATTGCGTTTGTCGGTGAACAGCCACAGCGGCGGCAGGGTCCTACCCGTCTGGTGGGGCAAATGGGCGCGGGGCTGGTCTCGCAACATAAGCAGGCCTATAGACGCTCATCTGGCGAAAGAGAATGATTGAGAGAGATTACCCTTGGCAAACTCCCCCCTTGAAGCGATCCGCAGCAACATCGACAAAGCGGCCGGAATAGCAGACCGCAAGCCGTCGGAAATCGCGCTGATCGCAGTGTCGAAAACCCGCGGCAGCGAAGAGATACGGCCGTTGCTGGAATCCGGCCACCGCCTGTTCGGGGAAAACCGGGTGCAGGAAGCGATGGAGAAATGGCCGGCGCTGAAAGCCGACTTTCCGGATATTGAACTGCATATGATCGGCCAGTTGCAATCGAACAAGGCAGCCGAAGCGGTGGCTCTTTTTGACTATATCCATTCGCTCGACCGGCCTTCGCTGATCAAGGAACTGGCGAAGGAAATGAAGCGGCAAGAGCGTCAGATCCCCTGTTTCCTGCAGGTCAATATTGGTGAGGAACCGCAAAAGGGCGGTTGCGATATCGAGGCTGTTCCCGAATTGCTCGCCCAGGCGACATCGGCCGGAATAGAGATTGTCGGCCTGATGGCTGTCCCGCCCGACCATGAGAATCCGGTCCCCTATTTCGCGCTGTTGGCGAAACTGGCCCGCGAAGCCGGACTCGTCGGGTTGAGCATGGGCATGTCGGGAGATTTCGAACAGGCGGTCAAGCTCGGCTCGACCCATGTCCGGGTCGGCACCGCCCTGTTCGGTCCGCGGCCAACGGCAGCCGGATAATCAGCTCTCGCTGCTCTTGTCCTTGCTCTTTTCGCCGTTTTTCTCGCTGTCTTTCGCAGCCCGGTCAGCCTTGCGCTCCTCTGGCGTGTCTGGCGCGACATAGCTGATCACCACATCGCCATCCTCGATCACCGGCCGGGCGTCGGTGGCGAAGAACAGCAGTCGCCGGTCCGGCTTGAAGACCGCAAGCGGCTCCTCGTCCTTTTCCAGATTCTTGCGATAATCCTCGGCGGTAAATTTCTCGGTAATATTGGTCTTGCTGAACCGCCAGCCTGCCAGGTCCCGGTCGAGCAACGTGCCGAAATCCGCTCCGGATTCGAACAATAAGCGGCCGCGGCCGACCCGGCTCTTGCTGTGGCTGTCATTGGCCAGGCGGCTGATCTGTTCATAACCCATTTCGGGGCCCAGATCGGCGGTGATCAGCTGGTTCTGGCTGTCATTGTCGGTGGCGGCAATGAGATGCTGATATTCGCCCATGTCGATATTGTCATTATGCGCTTCGTCGAGCACATCGCCATGGTGAATCTCCAGGCCCTCGCTGCGGGCCCGGCGCAGCGCGAACCGGCTGTCGTCCGTGATCAGGACATGGATATCCAGCGATTTGAGCATTTTGCCCAGCGCGATCGACCAGCGATTGGCACCGGCTATCAATATGCCTTCACCCTTGCCTTCTGAAATTCCCAGACGTTCGGCAACCCATGAGGCAGAGAATCCATGGGCAAAGATTGTCGCAATGACGACGGCGAAGCTGAGCGGGACCAGCGCTTCCGCTCCGGGCATGCCATAATCGACCAGACGGATTGCAAACAGGCCGGTGATAGCGACGGCCACGATCCCGCGGGGCGCGATCCAGGCAATGAACAATCGCTCGCGCCATGGCACCGAACTGAACAGCAGCGCGACCAGCACCGAGACCGGGCGAACGATAAACAGCAGCAATATCAGGAAGATGACAAATTGCGGCCGGAACTGCTGCACCGTTTCCCAGTCCAGCGTTGCCGAGAGAATGATGAAGACGCCGGAGATCAGCAGCACCGCCAGATCTTCCTTGAACCGGTAGAGCGCCTGGCTCGAGTAGATTTGCCGGTTGCCCATTACGATGCCCATGACCGTGACGGTGATCAGACCGGTTTCGTGCTTGATCAGATCGGCGATGACAAAACCGGCGATGACCGTGACCAGCAGAAAGGGCGCTTTCAGATATTCGGGAACCAACCCTCTTGGAAACAGCCATGTCAACGCAAAGCCGAGACCTGCGCCAATCAGCGCGGCGATGAAACTGGCGGCCAGCACATCCATGCTGATGACCGCGATATTGGCATTGGCGCCCTCATAGGTGATATAGGCATAGATACCGACAGCCAGCAGCGCGCCGATCGGATCGTTCACAATGCCTTCCCATTTCAGGATATTGCGAACCCGGGACGGTACCCGCAAGGTCCGGAGCATCGGGCCGATTACGGTGGGGCCGGTGACTATCATGATCCCACCGAGCAAGGCGGAAATTTCCCAGGACAGGCCGGCACCATAATGTGCGGCTCCGGTGCCCAGCGCCCAAGCTATCGGACCGGCGACGAGCACCATTGCGGTCACTGCGCCGCCCGCCTGGCGCAATTCGCGGAAGTTCAGGCTGAGACCGCCCTCAAACAGGATGACGGCAACCGCCAGTTTGATGATCGGTTCCTGCAGCGCGCCGAAATCTCGTTCGGGGTCGATAATGCCGAGCACCGGCCCGGCGATAATACCGACAATCAGCATCAGCGCGATGGCGGGACGGCCGGTCCGCCAGGCAATCCACTGTGCGCCGATACCGAGCAGGCCGATCAGCGCAATCTTGACCATCAGTGAATCTATTATTTCCATGAACTATCCTTGGCGGGTTTTTCGCCCATATGCAAAAAACTTTCCGGGACCCGGGGATCAGGTGCTGCCGAAATGGCCAATCGCTTGTTCAATAACGCCATAGACGGAATCCAGTTCCTCGCGGCCGATAGAATAAGGAGGCATGATGTAAACCGTATTGCCCAATGGCCGAAGTAAAATGTTGCGATCCCGGAAATAGCCGAGCAGCTGCGGCCCAAGGCTGGACATATAATCACCCGCCCCATCGTCGATCTCGAACGCCAATATCGTGCCGCACTGGCGCAGGCCGCTGACGTTGGATTTCTGCGCCAGCCGCTCTGCAAAGGCGCGATGCGAGGCGATAATGCCGTCGATCCGTTCCTGCACCGGCTCGTCACGCCATATCGCCAGATTGGCATTGGCCGCCGCGCAGGCAATCGGATTGGCGGTGAAGCTGCTCGAATGGAAGAACATCTGCGCGCGGTCTTCGGAATAATGCGCCTGGAAAATGGGATCTCTGGCAGCGGTAACCGCGAGCGGGATGACACCTCCGGTCAGGCCCTTGGCCATGCACAAGATATCCGGCTCGACGCCCGCCTGTTCGCAGGCAAAAACCGTGCCGGTGCGGCCCCAGCCGGTCATCACTTCGTCGGCAATGAACAGCACATCATGCTCGCGGCAGATCGCCGCCATCTGCGCCAATATTGCCGGGCCGTACATCTTCATGCCGCCTGCGCCGAGGACCAGCGGTTCGACGATCAGCGCCGCCGGCGCATTGTCGCTGTCCGTGCACAAGGCTTCCAGTTGGTCGAGTGTCTGCTGTTCGGCTCCGGCTTCCGGGAACGCTATCGTGCCGACATCAAACAGCAAAGGCGCATAGGCTTGGTTGAACACGCCGCGCGCGCCGACCGACATCGCACCAATCGTATCGCCAT
This sequence comes from Sphingorhabdus sp. 109, assembly GCF_902506555.1. GTDB lineage: Bacteria > Pseudomonadota > Alphaproteobacteria > Sphingomonadales > Sphingomonadaceae > Parasphingorhabdus. Next base: position 2,621,104 of record NZ_LR732707.1, read on the forward strand.
GATAGCTATGCTCCATGACCAGGATTTTCTGGCGCGCTTCGCCACGATTGTGCCAGTAGCCGAGCGCCATTTTGAGCGCCACCTCGACCGCGGTCGAACCGCTGTCCGAGAAGAAAATATGCTCTAGTGATTCCGGCAGGAAATCGGCGAGACCTTCGGCCAGTTCCCGCGCCGGACCATGCGTCCATCCGGCAAAGATCATCTGGTCGAGCCGGGCGCTCTGCTTCTGGATCGCACTGACGATGGTCGGATGGCAATGGCCGTGGGTCTGCACCCACCAGCTCGATATCGCGTCAATGATCCGGGTGCCGTCGCTTTTGTACAGGCAGGCGCCTTCCGCCCGCGCGATTTCCGGAATCGGTTCGCGGAGCCCGTGCTGGGTGAAGGGATGCCAGATATTGATGCTCATGATCCGAAGGCCGCCAGATTGAAATGGGTGTTGAACGCGTCTCGCAACACGTCTGGCGTGAGCGAATCAAGCATGGGCAGGCGGCCGAGATGCGACACGGCGCCAATCCGGCAGATGGTCTGCTCGCTGTCGACAATTTCATCGCCGATAAAGGCAATGCCATGGATCGGCACGTTGCGGGCACGCAGGGCCTCGATCGTCAGCAGGCTGTGATTGATGGTGCCGAGACGGGTCGATGCGACGATGATCACCGGCTGGCCCCAATGGGCAAAGACATCGGCGAACAGCAGTTCCGGATTGACCGGTACCAGCGCGCCGCCCGCTCCCTCGATCACCAGCGGCCCGTCGACCGGCGGGATGTCCAGATCGCCCAGACCAATAGTGATGCCTTCCTGCGCCGCTGAATAATGGGGCGATGCCGGAATTTTCAGCCGGTAGCGTTCGGGTAATATCAGGGCGGGATCAACGCCGCCGATCTTGGCGACCGTCTCGCTGTCGGTGCCGTCTTCAAGTCCCGCCTGCACCGGTTTCCAGTAATGCGCGCCCATCGCCGCGGTCAGCGCCGCGGCAAAAATGCTCTTGCCGATATCGGTATCGGTACCGGTGATCACATATTTCCGGCTCATGCCGCCTCTGCTTGTGCCAGCGCCTCGTGCAAAGCGGCTGCGAGATTTCTAATGTCTTCCTGCGTCACGTTGAGGGTCAGCGAGATGCGCAGGCGGGCGCTTCCGGCCGGAACCGTCGGCGGGCGAATGGCGCGGACGTCATATCCCTGGTCCTGCAACCGGGTGGCGACGCTGACAGCGAGCCGGTCGTCGCCGAGAATGACCGGAAATATCTGGCTGTCCTGATGCTCGCCGAGCGACAGGCCGGCAAAGCAGCTCCGGGCGAGCGCGATATGGTCCGCCAGAGCGGTCTGCAGCGCAGGATTGTCTGCAACATGGACGATCGCCTGCTGCGCCAGATGCGCGGTTAGAGGGCTGGGCGCGGTGGAAAAGATGAAGGGCCGGGCGCGGTTGATGAAAAATTCGCGCAGGATTTTCGGCATGGTCAAAATCCCGCCTTCGCCGCCGAGCGCCTTGCCGCAGGTGCGCAACAGGATCGCATTCTCCTGCCGGCCTATGGGGCCGGCCAGACCGCTGCCGCCTTCACCGAAAACGCCCACCGCATGGGCTTCGTCGATCACGAGCATCGCATCATGGGTATTGGCGATCTGTGCGAGATCACTGAGCGGTGCCCGGTCGCCATCCATGCTGTAGAGGCTCTCCACCGCGATCCACACGGTTCCCGTGCCACCGGATTGGCGCCAGCTCCGGATAGCCTGTTCGAGCGCATTGCAGTCACCATGGGCAAAGGGCTGAAACGCGGCGCGGCCCAGCTTCATCCCGTCATGGACGCTGGCATGGACCAGCGCGTCATAGAGCACCAGGTCGCCGGTCTGCGGCAAGGTAGCGAATAAAGCGCTGTTGGCGGCGAAGCCGGAGCCGAAGAACAGGCTGGCCTCCGCGCCATAATGGCTGGCAGCAAAGGCTTCGAGCGCTTCATGTTCGGGATGGTTGCCGCCGAGCAATCGTGATCCGCCCGATCCGTGCGCCATGCCACTGGCGATCGCGGCCTGCGCCACTTCCTTCAGATAGGGGCTGCGCGACAGGCCGAGATAATCATTGGAGGAAAAATCCTTGCCGGCGGGAATCAGAAGCCGCCGTTTGCGACCCCCCATGTCGAGAGCGTCCAGTTGATCGCGATAGGGTTTGAATCGATCCATGAATGCGCCGTTAGCAGTCAGCGACCCGTGGTGGCCAGAGGCAATGCAAGCTGGCTGCCATCGACTGTCTCTATTGTCCTGTCGCGGAACGGTAGCGGGAAGCAGACCGGCTTGTCCTTCAGGCCGATAATCGCTTCCGCCGGTCCGCCGACGCAGGCCTCGATCACCGGATCCTGCGCCGCCATGCCGCCGGTCAGCGCCCCGAACGCGGGCATGATCAGATGCTGGCGCCCCCTGACAAAACAGCGCCGCGTCAGATGGCGGCCGCGCGTGGCGATCCGGATTTTCGGATGATAATGACCGGATATTTCGGGCAGCGCGCTTTCCGGCGTGGCTTCGTGGCGCAAGGCCAGACCCTCGCCGGTCCATTCGTCGACCACTGTGCCACCCCATAGCCCGGAAACATCGCGGTCATGATTGCCGGTGATCCAGATCCAGTCGAGCGCGGCGGTCATCGCCGAGAGCTGCCGCGCCGCCTCCGGTTCCAGCCGCGCCTCGCCCTCGCCATCATGATAATTGTCACCCAGGCAGAAGACCCGCGTCGCGCCGGTTTTGCTCACCAGAGCGGCCAGTTCGACCAGCGTCGCCTGGCTGTCATAGGGCGGCAGCATCTGGCCCTGCCGCGCAAAGAAACTCGCCTTTTCCAGATGGAGGTCTGCCACCAGCAGCGCGTTCCGGGCTGGCCAGTATAGCGCGGCCGGCGCCACGATATCAAAGCGGTGTTGGGCGAACAGAAGGGGAACCATGGAGCCGCTATGCGATGAACATGGGCGCGATGCAAGCCACCGGGTTGGAATTTCTGGCTCGACCGCACTATATGCGCCCTCATGACCGAATCTCAAACGCCCGTAAAAGTCGCCGCACTCTATCATTTTGCCGTGGTCGACGATCCTTCAGCTCTGCGTCTGCAAGTGCTGGCCCTGTGCGAGCAGCATGGCCTCAAGGGCACGATCCTGTTGGCGCATGAGGGCATCAACGGCACGATTGCCGGTGCGCCCGACGCGATTGACGCGGTAATAGAGGGCCTGCGCCAGCTGCCCCGCTTTGCCGATCTCGAGGTCAAATATTCCGAGGCCAGTGCGATGCCCTTCCTGCGGATGAAGGTCCGGCTCAAGAAGGAAATCGTCTCGATGGGTGTCGAGGGCGTCGATGCCGCGACCGAGAAAGGCGCCTATGTCGACCCGGCTGACTGGAACGACCTGATCGCCGACCCCGACACGATCGTGATTGACACGCGCAACGCCTATGAGGTGGCGATTGGCAGCTTTGACGGGGCGATCAACCCGAACACGGAAAGCTTCCGCGACTTCCCGGCCTGGTTCGACGATTTTTCGGAAAAGCTGCGGCAGGATCCGGACAAGGCACCGAGGATCGCGATGTTCTGCACCGGCGGCATCCGCTGCGAAAAGGCGACGGCCTATGTCAAGGCGCAGGGCTTTGACGATGTCCAGCATCTCAAGGGCGGCATATTGAAATATCTCGAACATGTGCCCGAAACCGAAAGCATGTGGCAGGGCGACTGTTTCCTGTTCGACCAGCGTGTCGCTGTCGGCCACGGCCTGCGCGAAACCGATTATGGCCAGTGCTATGCCTGCCGGATGCCGCTGAACGCCGCCGACCGCGCTTCGCCCGACTATATTCCCGGTGAAGCCTGCCCCCATTGCATCGACCAGCGGACCGACGAACAACGCGCCCGCTATCGCGAACGCCAGCGCCAGGTCGAAAAAGCCGCGGCCGAGGGCCGGCAGCATCTCGGGACCGAATGACCGAATTGCCGGTCCTCTACAGCTTTCGGCGCTGCCCCTATGCGATGCGCGCGCGCATGGCGCTGCTGGTCAGCGAAACCCCGGTCCGCCTGCGCGAAGTGGTGCTGCGTGACAAACCGGAAGAAATGATCGCCGCCTCGCCCAAGGCGACGGTGCCGGTGCTGGTGCTGCCCGACGGACAGGTCATCGACGAAAGCCTGGCGATCATGCGCTGGGCGCTGGACCGCAACGACCCGCAAGACTGGTTGCAGGGCACCGCTGCCGGAACCGAGCTGATTGCGGAAGCCGACGGCCCGTTCAAACACCATCTCGACCGCTACAAATATCCCACCCGCTACGAAAATGTCGACCCGCTCGAGCATCGCGCGGGCGGTCTGATCTTTCTTGAAAAACTCGATGGTCTGATTCAACCGTCAGGGCAGCTGATGGGCGCAAAGCCCACGCTGGCCGACCACGCGATCTTCCCGTTCGTCCGCCAGTTCGCCAATAATGACCGCAGCTGGTTCGACGCGCTGCCCCTGCCCGCCCTGCAGAAATGGCTCGGGAACCATCTCGCTTCGCCCTTATTTGCCACCACGATGCAAAAATATCCGCAGTGGAAGAGCGGGGACGAGGAACCGGTTTTTGCTTTGGATGTGACGGTTTAAAGCGGCTTGCGAGGCTCGCACAAAAATCCGGAAACGCAATGCGCCCCGATCAGATTCCGACGCGCAACTTGAGGCCGACCCTTGTATCCGGCGCGGCGTCTGACAGGCCGACGGCGCCGTCGACACCGATCCGGACCGAGCGGCTCAAACTGGTTCCGAATCCCATGTTGAGGCTCTGGCTGTCGCCGATGCTGGTGGAGGCGGACTGCTCATAGGAATAGGAAGCGGTCAGGGCGCTGCTCTTGCCGAGCAGCACATGACTCCCCGCCGTGCCCGATAGCCGGTTGCGGGTTTCGAAATCATCCGGCTCGCCGACAATCGTATAGCCAGCACCGACAAATGGCACGACCGCGCCCATTTTTCTGGAGAGCTGGCCGGACACTCCATAGTCGACCTTGCCGGTGCCAAGCCCTTTCTCCCGCGATGCGGTGGGCAGTTTGACCGAAGCGCCGACCGTGGCGTTCACGCCTGAGACGGGCAGTTGATAGGCCGCATTGAGGGACAGGTCGCCGATGCCTTCCCGCTTTACCTGCCCTGTCTGCGAGCCGTCTGACGCCAGTAGCGGCGTGCCGAACAGCCCGCCCTGATTGACGATAACCTCCTGCGGAGCTGTGGAGGAGATATAGGGTAGCGACGCGGACGCGCTGAACCGGCCTGTGGTCATTGCGATACCGGTGGTGGCGAATGTGGTCTTGTAATCCAGTCCTTGCCCGGCATCGCCCTCGATATAATCCACATCAGCGAGCAGATAGAATCGGGCGTCGTCTCCGGCGCTTCGATTCTCCTGAGCGCTGGCGGCCGGAAGATCGGAAGTCTGCGCCGGAGCAGGGCTGGCGGCGGCAAGAAAAATCGGCAGGGTGAGAAAAATACGCATATCGGGTTCGCTCCTTGAAGACGTGGCAAGCCGGGCGGGCGCTTGCCTGTGCAAGGGGAACGAACCGCAGCGGCGGTTTAATCCAAATTATTTTTCGATCATTTCTCTAACCCCGAATTCGCCGCCACGGGACACTGTCGTTCGTGTCCCGGAGAGCCTGTCGGTCAGAAGTGGATCTTGCTGTTCAGCGGCTGATCGACAAATTCTCTCGTATTTCTGGGTGTCAGAAAGTGGATTTTCCGTCTGGGAAAGTCGATTGCGACCTGGTCAAATTTGCGTAGCACATCCATTCCGATCAGCACGGCCGGCTTGTCAGCGAGGCCCAAGCGTTCGAACGGTGGCGAATCCGCGAAGGCCACGGACAGGCGCGGGAAGCGGGCGCGGCCGATGCGAAAATCGCGAACCATGCCAAATTCCGCACCCAGCGTGGCGCCGGTGACCGATATCAGTAGGTCAGCATCGTCGAGTTCCTTGGCGCGTCGCTGCAACCGTTGCCGCAAGGCCAGATTGCCGATCGACATCTGCGCTCCGGTATCGACGATCACGTTGACCTCGATTCCGGCGATCTTGGCATCGGTGAAAATCAGCTGGCCGGAACGGCGCTTGGCGGTCACCACGATTTCCCGGGATCTTGCGCGGCCGCGGGCTTCATCCGCGTCTTCGACAATGATCTGATCGGCGACAAAATCGAACAAAATCCGCTGGTCCTGCAAGCCGTCCAGCCCCAATATGCCATCGGCCCCAATATGCTGGGCCGCCAGAACGGGAGAAATCAGGCCGTCATAGTTTTTACGACCCATGGTCAAACGTGGCACATAGACCATATCAACCGTTGTCGTGCCGGCAATACTCATCAGCTCGGCCGGTTTTTCCCCCTCGAGCGCAAGGCTGTCGGCAATTTTGCGGGAGATCACACTTCGTTCGGCACCGGTATCGATGACGAAGGAAAAAGGTCCCTTGCCTTCGATACTGACCGGAACGGTCATCCGCTCGGCCCGATCCTGTTCGATATCGACAATTTCGCCTTCCGGACTGCCCAGGCTGCCCGGCTTCACCGACTGACCGAGCGGAAGGGGATAGGCCATCGTCAGCGCCGAAGCCAGAATCGCGGGGGTCATGCTGGTAAATAGGGCTGGCATCGTCTCTCCAATCTGTGTGTGCCGGGCAGTGACAGCTTAGTGCCTGATGACCCGGTTGGGGCGGTTATAGCATAATCTATATTTTGCTTCGACAAAGAAGATTCTCAGCCATCTTTCGGGATCAGGAAATAGATTTTCCGGTTGGCGAAATCGATTGCCACCCGGTCGAATTTGCGCAGCGCGTCCATGCCGAGGAAGAGCGCTGGCTTCTTTTCCAGTTTCAGCGCCTTGAACGGGGCAATATCGGCAAAGGCAATCGGGATGATACCGAAACGCGCGCGCCCGATCAGCAATTCCTCGGCAATGCCGTAATCGGCTTCGATCGAGCGGCCGGTGACATCAACCAGACTGGTTTTGACGAGCGCGGAAGATGGGATGCGCAACCGCCGCTGCAGCGCCTTGTTGCCGATCGAAAGCTCGCCGCCCGTGTCGATGATCACGCTGGTTTTGACCCCGGCTATCGTGGCATTGGTAAAAATCAGCTGGCCGGACCGCCGCCGTGCCGTGACCACGATTTCGCGGAGGGAGCGGCTTTTCAGCTTCTTTGTTGTATCTTCGACCGAAATATTCTTGCCGAGAAAGTCGAACAATATCCGTTGTCCCTGCAGACTGTCGAGTCCGAGCACACCATCGGCGCCGATATTGGCCTTCCGGAATGTCGGCGAAACCAGACTGTCATAGCTGCGTTTTCCCAGAGTCAGGCTGGGCACATAAACGGTCTCGACGATGGTGGTTCCGGCCAGAGCGATTATCCGGACCTGGTCTTCCACATCGAGGGCCAGCGCGCCGGCGATTTCCTTCGACAATATGGTGCGCTGCGAAGCCGTATCGATGATGAACCGATAGGGGCCGCTGTCAGCGATGCGCACCGCAACCGTCATCCGGTCGAGCCGGTCGCTGGCGATCGCTATCTGTTCCGGATCGGACTGGAGAAATTCCTCCGGCAGCGTGTCGGCGATGCGGGCTTCGGTTTGCGGTTCGCCCTGAAGCGGCACAAGCGGCTGAGCCGCGAGAAGCGACGCACAGACGGGCAACAGCATCGTCGGACAAGCCATTTCGCCACTTTAGGACAAAAACGGCCAGGCGCCAAATCCCGGCCAGTGGCCAGCCCGTTCTAGTCCAGCGTCATCGCCTCGCTGATCAGCGATTCCGCCTCGATCAGCAACGCGTCGTCGGTTGCCCCCTGCGCAACATGTTCGCGCCCGATCATAACCAGCACCGGCACCGCCAGCGGACTGACCCGCTCCAGTTCGACATGGATGATCGACTCCGCCGCCCGGTCGAGCAGGTCGCCCAGTCTCCCGACATCGGTCATCCGCGCCCTCGCGTCTGCCCAGGCCGCCTGCATCAAAAGATGATCCGGCTCATATTTGCGGAGCACGTCGAAAATCAGGTCGGTCGAGAAGGTGACCTGCTTGCCGGTCTTGCGCTTGCCGGGATGCTGACGCTCGACCAGTCCGCTGATCACCGCGACCTCGCGAAAGGCGCGCTTGAGCAGATGCGAATTCTCGACCCAGTCGAAAAATTCCCCTTCCAATATGTCGGCGCTGAAAAGGGGACGGGGATTGGTCACCGGTTCGACGCTATAACAGGCCAGTGCGTAATCATTGGCGACAAAGCCGACCGGCTTGAGGCCGCGATCCTCCATCCGCCGGGTCAGCAGCATGCCGAGTGACTGGTGCGCATTCCAGCCCTCGAAACTGTAGCAGACCATATAATGCAGCTTCTTGTGCGGAAAGGTCTCGACCAGCAATTGCCCCGGCTCGGGCATGACCGAGCGATGGTCCTGCATCTCCAGCCATTCGCGCACATCATCGGGGAAGCGGGCCCAGCCGGCGCGGTCGGTCAGAAAGCCCCGAACCCGGTCGGACAAATGGGTGGTCAGCGGCAGCCGCGCGCCGCCATAGCTGGGGATCATTGCGGCTTTTTTGGCCGCGCGGACGATAACATCGCTGGCATCCATCTTGATCAGCTCGAGGCTCAGTCCGGCGAAGAAGAACGTGTCGCCGACCGATAGCATGGCGGCAAAGCCTTCCTCGACCTTGCCGAGATTGCGACCGTTCTTGAAGCGGACATTCATCATCGCCGCGTCGACGATGATCCCCGCATTCAGCCGGTGCTGGGCGGCGAATTTCGGATGGGTAAGGCTCCACACACCTTTTGCGTCACGCCGCAGCCGCTTGAATCTGTCATAGGCCTTGAGCGCATAGCCGCCGTCGCGGGTGAAGTTCAGCACCCGCTCGAACTGTTCTTTCGACAGGGCGCTATAAGGCAATGCGCTTTGCACCTCGTCGAGCAGATCATCCTCCTGAAACGGACCGGCGCAGGCGCAGCTCATAACGTGCTGGGCGAGCACGTCGAGACCGCCGGCGCGAAACGGCTCGCCGTCGCGGCGGCCTTCATTGACGGCATCAAGCGCCGCCTGCGCCTCGAGATATTCAAAGCGGTTGCCCGGTACGAGCAGGGCCTTGGACGAGACATCCAGACGGTGGTTGGCGCGGCCGATCCGCTGCAGCAGGCGCGAGGAGCCCTTGGGTGCGCCCATCTGGATCACGCAATCAATATCGCCCCAGTCGACCCCGAGGTCGAGCGAGGCGGTGCAGACCAGCGCTCGCATCTTCCCTGACGCCATGGCGTTTTCGACCTTGCGCCGGGCTTCCTTCGACAGGCTGCCGTGATGGACGCCGATGGCGAGCGTCTCGTCGTTGATGTTCCACAGCTGCTGGAACGTGAACTCGGCGAGAAACCGCGTGTTGCAGAAGATCAGGGTCATCCGGTTCTTGCGTATCTGCTCCATAACCTGCGGTATCGCATAAGTCCCGGCATGACCGGCCCAGGGCACCCGCACCAGATCGCCCTCGGGTGTCTCGGGCAGCATGATCGATACGTCGGCCGGCGCGCCCTCCGCGCCCAGCACATGGGTGACGGTATCGATATCGCCATTAGGCGCGAGCCAGGCGCGGAAATCGTCCGGCTCGGCCACCGTCGCGGACAGGGCGACCCGCTGCATCTCCGGGGCGATTTTTTGCAGCCGCGCCAGCGAGAGCGCGAGCAGGTCACCGCGCTTGCCGGTGGCAAAGGCGTGCACCTCGTCGATTACAACGCGCCGGAGACCCGCGAACAGGGCAAGGCTTTCCGGCTGGCTGAGCAGCAGGTTGAGCGATTCCGGTGTGGTCAGCAAAATCTGCGGCGGCTTTACCCGTTGCCGCGCCTTGCGATTGGCCGGCGTATCGCCACTGCGAGTCTCGACCGTGATCGGCAGGCCCATTTCCGCGATCGGCGTCAGCAGGTTGCGCTGCACATCGACGGCGAGCGCCTTGAGCGGCGAGATATAGAGCGTGTGGAGGTCGTGCCGTTCGTGTTGAGCCTGTCGAATCACCGGGCCGTGCGCCATCGATCCTGCGACGGGCTCGGGGCGAATGGATGTCGCTGTCTCGCCTTCAACCAGTTCCACCAGTGTCGGCAAGAAACCCGCCAGAGTCTTGCCCGCACCCGTCGGCGCCGTCAGCAGGGCATGACGTCCCGCCCGGGCCGCCTGGAGCATTGCCAGCTGGTGCGGCCGCACGCGCCAGCCGCGCGTGGCGAACCAGTCGCTCAGGATCGAGGGAATGTTGTCACGGGCCATTGCATCTGAATGGCGCTTCATTCCTGTTGTTTCAACTCCGCCATCAGTCCGAACAGCTGGACGACGTCCGGCGGGGTCATATCGCCGCTATATTCCCGGTAGAGCGTCGCGACATTGACCGCGATCCGCTCGCTGTCTCCCCAACTGGAAAAGTCGCCGAGCCGAATATCATGCGCCGCGTCGCGGACCGACAGGCCGGCGTCAAACCGCTTGCGCGCTTCCTGATCGATATAGCGCAAATAGTCCTGCACCCGCCGCACGCCATGGACATCGGTGATCGGACCGTGGCCGGGCACAATGGTCTCGGCCTTGAGATCGATGATCGTGTCGCAGGCGGCGATCCAGTTGGATACCGGTCCCGCCCACATGATCGGTGTCCCCTCGATGAACAATATGTCGCCGGTAAAGACGGTCCTGTCGTCCGGAACATGGACCAATATGTCACCGGCGGTATGCGCCGGGCCGACTTCGATCAGATCGACCGGCTTGTCGCCGACCTTCAGGCTGTGCCGACCGGTGAATGTCTGCGTCGGTGCTTTTTCCGCCACATCGGAGAAATCGAAACGGCCGAAAATATCGACCAGATATTGTCCTGCCGGTCCCATGGCCCGGGCCTGTTCCATGATCGCGGCCAGCGCGCTGGCCGGCAATTCCGCCATTTCGCGTGCGCTGGCTTCCGACGCGATCACTTCGGCTCGGGCGCAGCAGCCATTGCCGTGGGTATGGTCGCCATTGGCATGGGTGTTGACGATCACGCCGATATCGTCGGCGCCAACCCCGGCGGCATCAGCCATGACGCCCAGCATTTCGCGGGTCAGGCTGGCATCGAACAGCGTATCGACGAGCAGGGATTCGCCGCCGTCGCTGATCAGTCCGGCATTGGACCAGCCCCAGCCGCCATCGGGCTGCAGATAAGCGTAAATCCCGTTGCCGGTCTCGACCAGTCCTTTTTGAAAGGGAATTGACGTCATCGTTTCTCCACCCTCTGCACAATCCGGACGTCCACTGTTGCAGCTTTCAGGGGCTTTGAACAGATGTCCGTTTCTGCCGGAGAATATTGCCGGGATCGCGCCCGATCCTTGCCCGGTCTGCAATATTGCCGTATCTGCCGGTTGGAAAAATTTCAACGCGGTCGCCACGCCAGACCCAACAAGAGCGCCTAAGATGGATAACCGGACAATATCGAACAATCGCGTCGAATGGGGTTTCATGATCACGCTGCTGGTCATCATCTCGCTGGCCTTCGCGGTGTTGATCGAGCCTTTTTTCGGCGCTGTCGTCTGGGGCGTGGTCGTCGCGGTCCTGTTCCGGCCGGTCTACGAACGGCTGCTGGGCTACCTGCCCGACCGGACCAATCTGGTTGCCGCGATCACGCTGATTCTGATTCTCCTGCTGGTCATCGTCCCTACGATTTTGCTCGGCATGGCGCTGGCGCAGGAAGCGGCCACCATCTATCTGCGGATCCAAGAAGGGGAAATCGATTTCGGCGCTGTTTTTGCGGCCTTTGAAAATAGTCTGCCGCAATGGGTGCAGAACCAGCTCGCCGCTTATGGCTATGGCGATTTCGCCAGCATAAGGGCGGAAATCGAACAGTCGATATCCGCCATTCTCGAATTTCTGGTAACCCAGCTGCTCAGCGTCGGCCAAGGCGCCTTCCAGTTCATGCTCGCCCTTGGCGTCATGCTCTATCTAACCTTCTTCCTGCTGCGCGACGGCCGCGCGCTGAGCGACCGGATCGAACAGATGGTGCCGCTCGGAGAGGAAAAGCGGCGCATTCTGATGGAAAAATTCCTCGTGGTCATCCGCGCGACGATCAAGGGCAGCCTGATCATCGCGATCATCCAGGGCAGCCTCGGCGGCCTCGTCTTCTGGGCACTCGACATCCGCGGCGCCTTGTTATGGGCGGTATTGATGGGGATATTCTCGCTGATTCCGGCCATCGGCACGGGCTTTGTCTGGGTCCCGGTCGCCCTTTATCTGTTCATCACCGGTGATGTCTGGCAGGCCGTCGTTCTGGTGCTTTGCGGCGTGTTCGTGATCAGCATGGTCGACAATCTCGTCCGCCCGATCCTTGTCGGCCGCGACACGCGGATGCCCGACTATGTCGTGTTGATCTCGACGCTTGGCGGTCTGCAGCTGTTCGGGATCAACGGCATTGTCATCGGCCCCTTGGTAGCCGCTCTGTTCATCGCGATCTGGAGCATCTTCTCCGACATGCAGCAGGGTCAGGTGGAGCCGGAAAAAGTTAGCGAATAGTCGCGCGGCGCGCCGCTTCGTCCGCCATCGTCATCATCGACCGCGCATGGCGCAGCGCCACCGCATGATGGTCATGGCCATAGCCGCCCCCTAGCGCACTGGCGACGGCAATGCCGCGGTCACGGGCCTTGCGGATGACCATCCGGTCGCGCTGTTCGAGTCCGGAATCGGTGAGCGCCAGCCGGCCGAGCCGGTCATCGGCATGCGGGTCGACCCCTGCCTGATAGAGCAGCATGTCCGGGTTAAAGCACCCGAGAATGTCATCGAGCGCGCCATCCAGTATCGCCAGATAGGCCTCGTCTTCCACCGCATCGGGCAGCGCAATATCGCGGCTGGAGCGGGCCTTTCTGGTCGGGAAATTGCGTTCATTATGGATCGACAGGGTGAACACATCCTCGCGCCCGGCCAGCAATACGGCGGTGCCGTCGCCTTGGTGCACATCAAGATCGACAATCAATATCCGGCGCGCGTCGCCCTCCGCCAGCAGCCGGTTGGCGGCGATCGCCAGATCGTTGAACACGCAATAGCCGGCGCCGGTGTCGGCCAGCGCATGATGGCTGCCACCGGCGCTGTTCGCTGCATAGCCATGTTGGAGGGCCAGCCGCGCGGCCAGCCAGGTGCCGCCCGACGTATATTGCACACGGCTGGCAATCTCCGCGGACACCGGGAAGCCGATCCGCCGTTCTATTTCACGTGGAACAGTGGCGCTCAGCACCTGCTCGACATAGTCCGGGTCATGCACCGCCTCTATCCACTTTCGCTCCATCAGCACGGGCTGATGGGCCTGGTGCAGCGGCGCATGGTTCCGGATCGCCTCCATCACCAGCCGATATTTGTCAAAGACAAAGCTGCCGTTTGCCGGGCGTGGCGCGACATAATCGGGATGGTGGACAATGTGGAGCATGGATGAGCTAGCTACGCTTCTGCAGATGGTAGGTCAGCGCCATGGCGATACAATGTTTGACGGCCTCGACGGGCGGTTCTTCTTTGCTGTCAAACAGCACAGCGCGATTGCCGTCAAAGGTCAGTTCGTCATCATATAGCTGCCGGTAGCGTTCGACCAGATCGGTCTGGCAATGCACATAGAGCGCATATGTGTCCGGGGATTTCTTGTGCCGATGGATCCGCACGGTGGTGCCCGACCCGCTCGCCGCCGTCAGAAATGCCGGCTCTCCCCATTTGACCGTCTCTTCCAGCGGACCGATAGCCGGATTCTCGCGTGCGACCTCCAGCACCAACTGGCGGAGCTGCACCAGCCTTTCGGCCAGTGGTTCCGGAAAATCTTCCCAGGCGGAGCGCGTGGGTTCGGGAATTGCGTCTGTCATTCCGACTCATTATCAGCCGGCCGGGCTTTTTGTCACGCGCCCCGTATCAGCCGCCCCGGCCGCGCGCCTGTCGACTGGTCGAAGCGCCGGATGATCTCGCCGGATACGATGGTCGCATCATAGCCGGTGGCGCGCTGGTGCAGGCGTTGCCCGCCGGCCGGCAGATCGCGGACGATCTCCGGCAGATGCAATTGCAGCTTGTCGAGGTCGATCACATTGATATCCGCCTTTGCGCCAAGCTTGAGCAGGCCGCGCTGGTCCAGTCCGACCGCTTTGGCGGCCTTGTGCGACAGCATATGGATGGCTTCCGCCAGTTCAAAGCTCTCGGCTCCCGGATTGCGGACATATTGGGTCAGCAAATAGGTCGAGTAGCTGGCGTCACAAATCGCGCCATAATGGGCACCACCGTCGCCAAGGCCGGGGATGCAGTACGGGTGGCTGAGCATTTCATGGGCGCTGGCCAGCGTACCATTTTCATAATTGCCCAAAGCGGCGAGGAACAGGCCCTTGCCGTCGGTATCGAGCAGCCGGTCATAGGCGATCTCCTGCGGCGTGCAGCCCTTGGCCGCCGCCTGCCCGGCCATGCTCATCTCTTTTGGCGGCGCATAATCCGGCGGATTGTCGAGCGGGAACAGCCAGTTCCAGTCGCGGGCCAGTGCGTTGAACGGATGGCCGGGCTCGAATTCTTCGCTCAGCAGCGCCTCGCGCAAGTCCGGATCGTGCATCGCCGCAACCTGCTCCTCTATGGACAGGTCGGCAATCTTCGCCCAGCTCGGGCAGAGAATGAACGGATGGACGGTCAGCTCCAGCCCGGCGATCAGCCCGATCGGGCGCGGCATGATCTGGGCGGTGGCTTTGCCGCCATTCGCGTTGGTCGCCTCAATCATATCGAGAACCTTGCGCCAGCGCGGCGGGCCGTCATTGCCCGAGGCGAGCGTGAACGTCGCCGGCCGGCCGGAGCTTTCCACCACCCGCTCGATCACCTGATATTCCTTGTCCCAGCCGACAAAGGCATCGAGCACGACCTGAAAGGTTCCCGTGCCGGCATCCTTCATGCCGCCGCAGATCGCTTCCAGCTCGGCGACGTCCGCTTCAAATGTCGGAATGGAGCCGCCGTCGGCGGTCTTGTGAATCGACAGCCGCGAGGTGGCAAAGCCGATCGCTCCGGCTTCCATCGCTTCCCGCGCCAATTTGCGCATCATCGCCAGATCATCATCATTGGCCGGTTCGCGGGACGCACCGCGCGCGCCCATGGCATATACGCGCAAGGGGGAATGCGGCAGATAGGCCGCAATATCGATATCGCGCTTGCCCTTCTCGACCACGTCGAGATATTCAGGAAAAGTCTCCCAGCTCCACGGCAGGCCGTCGGCCATGACCACGCCGGGAATATCCTCGACGCCCTCCATCACATTGATCAGCATGTCGTGATCGTCCTTGCGGCACGGCGCGAAACCGACGCCGCAATTGCCCATGATCGCCGTGGTTACGCCGTGTGAAGACGACGGGCTGAGTTCTTCCGCCCAGATGCACTGGCCGTCATAATGGGTGTGGACATCGATAAAGCCGGGGGTGACGATTTTGCCCGTCGCGTCGATTTCTTCGCGACCGGTTCCGGGCACCTGCCCGATTGCCGCGATCCTGCCGTCGCTGACCGCGATATCGCCGTTAAAGAGATCACCGCCGCTGCCGTCGGCGATGGTGCCGCCGCGAATTACCAGATCATATATTTTGGTCATGTTTAAATTCACCCTCTCACAAGCTGAACGATGCCACCGATCAAGGTGCCAAGTACGAATATATAGATGGGCGGCATGCTGGCGTAGAGCCACAGCAACCGTTTTTCCGGCGCCCTGTGATAGCCCAGCGCATAGCCGACTCGCATGAACGGCCAGATCAATCCGATAGCCGCCGCCCAATAGGGGCTGACGACATAAGCGAACAGCCACAGGCCGGGCAGAAACAGCACCAGATGTTCCAGCGTGTTCTGATGTGCGCGGACATGGCGCTCATATTCGGGGGGGCCGCTATGCGATGGCGGCACGATCTTGAACCGGCCGCGCGCCAGGCCGGCCATCAGCAAAGTGAAATAATAAGCGAGCAAAGCCAAGGCGCTGACAGTCGCCACATAAATATACGGGTCCATTATGCCCTAATCCCCATCCCTTTTTCAGACTGTCCTGAACGATCGGGTCGAGCCTGGCCATAGTGCATTTCGATAAGAAACGGCTGCCGGGGAGAGTTCGCGAACCACCTTCTTGCGGCACAGTCTCGTCTGTGGCGGTTGGTGAGCTTGATTCCGGTCGATTGGGCAGCAATGCCAAACCAAATATTGGGAATATTCCCCACTACTCGGTATCTATCAAGTTTTCCTTTCGGGATTCATTGATCTAAGATCTTGAAATATTTCAATATTTTGAAACTGGCACGCCCCGTGCAAAGCTGTTGGCATCTTCGCTAACAACCCGTTTCGAAGGCCTGAATTTAAGAAAAGGAATGAAAAATGTTGAACGTAAATATCCAGAACCACGTCGTCGCCGCCGTTGCCGCTCTTTTCTCCGCTGCTGTCCTGGTTTCCGCCAGCGTTGGTCCTGCGGTTCAGAGTAGCGCTGCCCTGATCGCATAAATCCCGCCCACCGGAAGGAACAAAACATGCCCCGCTTCACATTTCGTCAGGAAATCGCCGTCGGTTTCGCCGCTCTTGTCTGTTCGGCCATATCCGTGATCAGTTCCATTGGTCCCGCGACAAATGGCAGCCTTTCGACTTTCATCTGATAGCCGCAGGCCGGTGACAATCACGCGAGGGAGCAAACGGAAGTCAGTGTCCGACGCTTTCCCCGCGCTCCAGCCCCGACAAGGCCAGCTGTTCGTCAATCTGTGCCATCAACCGGTCGAGCCCGTCCTGTGATTTGGCTTCGGCCCGGGCGACCAGCACATCCTGGGTATTGCTTGCCCGCAGCAGCCACCAGCCGTCGTCGGTATTGACCCGCGCGCCGTCGGTGTCGTTGACATCGGCGCGGCTGGCCGAAAGCCGCTCCAAAATTTCGTCGATCACCGCGAACTTGCGACTCTCGTCGACCTGAAAGCGCATTTCCGGCGTGTTGATCATATCCACCATATCGCTGCGCAGTTGCGTCACGCTCTTGCCGATGTTGGTTGCCGCCTGAATCAGCCGGATCGCGGCATAAGGCGCGTCGTCGAAACCGTAATAATCATGCTTGAAAAAAACATGGCCGCTCATTTCGCCGGCTAGAGGCGAACCGGTTTCCTTCATCTTCGACTTGATCAGGCTGTGGCCGGTTTTCCACATCAATGGCTTGCCACCGCATTCCGAGATCCGGTCATAGAGTGCCTGCGAGGCCTTGACGTCCGCAATGATCGTCGCGCCGGGTTCGCTCTTCAGCACATCCTCGGCATAGATTTGCAGCAACTGGTCGCCCCAGATCACCCGACCCTCGCCGTCGATCGCGCCAATGCGGTCGCCGTCGCCGTCAAAGGCCACGCCAAAGTCGAGGCCTTTCTCCGCAACCAGTGCCTTCAGGTCGGCGAGATTCTTTTCCTCGGTCGGATCGGGATGATGGTTGGGGAAGGACCCGTCGACATCGGTGAAGAGCAGATGATGCTCGCCGGCGCCGCGATCGCCGAGCAGTTTCGTCAGCTTCTCGATCACCGGTCCGGCAGCGCCGTTACCGCAATCCCATCCGACCTTGAACGCACCGCCGGTGAAATTCTTCAGCAGGCGTTCGACATATTCGTCCTCGATATCGATCCGCTCCAACGTACCCGTTCCGCTGTCCCAGTCTCCGCTGGCTGCCATCGTGCCCAGTCCCAGAATGTCGGCGCCGAAAAAGGGGCGGCCCTGAAACACCATTTTAAAGCCGTTATAATTGGCCGGATTGTGACTTCCGGTAATCATTATGCCGCCCTGGACCGTTTTCAGTACAGATTCGGCATAATAAAGCATCGGAGTGGGGCCCATTCCGACAGAAATGGCATTGATTCCGGCATCATTGAGGCCGCGGACAAGAGCCTCTTCCAACATCGGCGAACTGTCGCGACCATCAAATCCGGTTGCCACCGCCGTCCCGCCATCGCGCGCGATCAGGGTTCCGAAACCCCGGCCTATCGCATAGGCATCCTCCGCTCCCAGCGTCTCGCCGATAATGCCGCGAATATCATATTCGCGCAGGGAAGTGGGATGGAATTGATGGGATGTCGGAGCGGTCATGGTCATCGCCTTGATTGGTTGGACTGGCCTTTGTTTCTAAGGCGCAGTTTCCTGAAAATCCAGCGATAGTGACAAAATGTGACGGGTGGGCTACCGGCGCGAAGATGCTTCCAATTCTTCCAATAATATGTCGCGCGCCCGGTTGATCATCTTGGCCAGCTGCTCGTCCCCGCCATTGTCGGGATGATGTTCGGCCAGCCGTTCTTTCCAGGCTGCTTTGATCTCGACAAAGCCCGCCTCATCGCTGACGCCCAGTAGAGACCGCGCCCGGTCCAGCTCGAAATTGCGCGGCTTGCGCTTCGGCTCTTCCGCATCACGTGCCGGGATCAAGATCCGCCAGCCGCTCAGAAACGCCGCACCGGCGAGCATCGCGCCGCCCATGATCCAGCTGCCGCCGCGCAGGAAATTCGCGCCCAGCAACGCGACCACGAGCGCCAGCCATTGGTTGGCGGTCATCGTCTTGGCTTTGCCCGAAAGCACCAGCCAGGCCAGAATCGCGCCGCCAAAGATCAGCAACGGCGTCATCCGTCAGGCCACCAGCTTGGGTTTCGAACGGGTTGCCGCTGTGTCGGCGGCGATCTGATCCGCGGTCTGCGGCAGTGCCAGATGCTTGATGAGTTCGCGCAATTCCTGGCGCGCGGCCAGATGACTGGTGGCAAGCCGGCCGAGATATTTCTTGTCGAGCATGGTCAGGCCGGCCGGAAAAAGCTCGCGGTAGATCACCCGCTCGCTGAGGCCGGGAATGATGCGAAAGCCGACTCTCTGCGACAATTCGCCGAGTGCCGCGACGATTCTTTTCATATTATGCGCTTCGACATATTGCGTCCGGTTGCGCAGCAATACCCAGTCGATTGTCGTGCCGTCCGCCTTGGCCCGCGCCTTGCGTGCATCCCAGATCAGTTCCGCATAAAAGCTGAGCTTGCGGACCTTGTAGGTTTCCGGATCGACCTGTCCGATCAGGTCAAAATCGACAAAGCTGTCGTTGATCGGGGTGACCAGCGTATTGGCTCTTGTCGCTACGAAACGGGCGAACTTGTCATCGCGACCCGGCGTGTCGAACAGGAGAAAATCGACATTTTCCGCCATTTGTGCGATCATCTGCTCGAGGCGGGCCAGATTGTCCTCCTCGAACACCTCATAAAAGGGGCGCGGGATATCGATGTTCAGGCGCTGCATCGTCGCGTCCCGATTTTCCAGATAGCGATAGGATGTTCGCTGACGCGGATCGAGATCGATGATCCCGACCTTATGTCCCTGATAGGCCAGGGCAACGGCGACATGGACTGCGGTGGTCGACTTCCCGGTCCCGCCCTTTTCGTTGGCGAAGACAATATGATACGCACTGCTGGTCACGGTCTGATCCATACCCCCTGTTGTTGGCCCTTGCGAACGATGAATTACCGTCCCATAGCCTACACGAGCCTGACTGAAAAATCTAAACGCAAAGAAATTTCCATGCAAATTGTTCGACAGCTTGACCCGCTGCGGGACGCTTTGGCGGCGTTTCGCAAAACCGGAACCAGGATCGGGCTGGTCCCGACCATGGGCGCTCTGCACGCCGGGCATATGCGGCTGGTGGAAACGGCGATGGAGCAATGTGACACGGTGGTCGCGTCAATCTTCGTCAATCCGACCCAGTTCGGCGAGGGCGAAGATCTGGACGCCTATCCGCGTCAGGAAGCCGCCGATGCGGCTCTGCTGGAGGCTGCGGGGGTAAAGCTGCTGTGGGCGCCCACGGCCGATCAGGTCTATCCGGACGGTTATGCCACCCATGTCAGTGTCGGCGGTATCAGCGATGGTTTATGCGGTGCAGCGCGTCCGGGCCATTTTGACGGTGTCGCCACTGTGGTGGCAAAACTGTTCAACCAGGTCCGCCCCGATGCCGCTTATTTCGGAGAGAAAGACTATCAACAGCTTGCCGTGATCCGCCGGATGGCGCGCGATCTGGATTTCACCCATGATATTGTCGGCGTGCCGACCGTCCGTGATCCCGACGGGCTGGCCCTGTCCTCGCGCAACGCCTATCTGACCGAAGAGCAGAGAGCCAATGCGGTGGCCCTGCCCGATGCCATGCGGGAAGCGGCCAATGCGATCGCGGCGGGCGGCAATATCGCCGATATATTGGAGGGTGCGAAGGCCAGAATACGCGCTTCCGGCTTTCACAAAATAGATTATTTCGAGCTTCGCGATGCCAATCGGCTGACAATTCTCGATATTTTTAGCAAACCCGCCCGTCTTTTCGCCGCCGCCCATATCGGCAGGACGCGGTTGATCGACAATATCCCTGTTTCCTAGGCTTGCAGCGCCGTCCGGTTAACCAAATAAATCGGTAAAACTCGCTGATTTCGCGGGCTTTTGACGCAGTAAAACCGGATTGTTGCGATTCGCGTTAACCATTTCTTTAGGACATTGCGGTGAAAGTTGGCCTGTCGCCAGGAAATGCGGCAACAGGAACAGGGACTGACGATATGGGCAACAGCATGAAAAGCGCGGCCTTTCTGATAGAAAGCCGCCTCGCCGAGGCATCGCATGGTAGCAGCAACGCATATTTTGATCTGGGGGTGATCTATTCCACCGGTTCGGATGGCGTCGAGGTCGATTTGATCGAAGCGCACAAATGGTTCAACCTGGCGGCATTGTCCGGCCATGACGAAAGCAAGATCTGTCGCGCAGAAATCTCGCTTGATATGACAGCGCGGGAAATTGCCGAAGCGCAGCGGGAAGCGCGCAGTTGGCTGCAGGAATGCTCGCGCCGCGCAGCCTGACGCTAGCCGGTTTTCTTGAATGGCCCCATTTCGGCCAGAAATTCGATATCGGCAGCAACCGCCTGCCGCTCGCGTTCGAGATAGTCTGCAATTGCCGAACGAAATCCCGGATCGACGATATAATGAGCTGACCAAGTCGGCACCGGCTGATAGCCCCGCGCCAGCTTGTGGTTGCCCTGCGCTCCGGCCTCGACCGTTTTCAGTCCGCGTGCGATCGCCGCATCGATTGCCTGATAATAGCAAATCTCGAAATGCAGGAACGGGATGTTGCGCGTGCAGCCCCAATAGCGTCCGTATAGTGTGTCTTCACCAATGACATTGAGAGCCCCCGCCACCGGAACGCCCTCCTGCATTGCAAATATCAGCAGCAGCTTCTCACCCATCTTCTGCTGCAGCAGGTCAAAGGCTTCGCGGGTCAGATAGGGCTGCCCCCATTTGCGCATCCCGGTATCCTGATAAAATTCCCAGAAATAGTCCCAGTGATGCGGCTGGATTTCGTCTCCTGACAGATGGGCTATGTCCACTTCTTCCTGGGCCTTGGCTCGTTCCCGGCGGATCGCCTTGCGTTTCCGGGAAGACAATGCGTCTAGAAAGTTATCGAAGCTCTGATAGCCGTCATTGCGCCAGTGGAACTGGCTGTCGGTCCGGATCATCCACCCGGCTTCGCAAAAATAGCCGAGCTGGTCCTCGCTGACAAAAGTCGCATGAACCGAAGAAATTCCGTTATTTTCTGCCAGCTGCTCGGCCGCCCGCAACAGCGGCACCGCGAGGGATTGGTCACGCAACAGCAGGCGCGGGCCTGGCACCGGCGAAAAAGGCGCGGCGATCTGGATCTTGGGATAATATTGGCCGCCGGCATTTTCATAGGCATGGGCCCATTGCTGGTCGAAAATATACTCGCCCTGGCTGTGCGACTTGAGATAGCCGGGCAGGCAGGCGGCGATTTCTCCTGCAGCATCCTCGATGACGATGGGCAGCGGTTTCCAGCCGGTACCCGGGCCGACGCTTCCCGATTCTTCCATTGCGGACAGAAATGCGTGCGAGACAAAAGGATTGGCGGATCCTGCGCAGGCATCCCACTGGTCAGCCGGCAGGCTGGCGATATCGCCGGCAGCACGTGCGAAAATTTCGCTGGCGGTGGGTGGCGTGACGGGCATGCTGTTCAGGTCTCCGGGATCTCGTATACCGGTTCGTCTGCATAGAGGGCGGCGGTTTGTTCCTGCTGGGCGGATCGCACCGTCCAGCTGACGATGGGCAGGCCCCGCGCCCGCTGGGCCGCGGCAAAACGGGACGGCAGATCGCGAATATCATAAGCCAGAAAATCGGGCTTTGCGGCCCAGAGATTGCGGTGGCGCGCGATCCGGCCCCGCCAGTTTCTGCTACCCTCTTCGGTAACCACCAGACCGCGGACGATATGACCGGCATTTTTGCGAAACCAGACACCGACCAGCGGGTTGAAAGACATGATCGCTGCTTGACCGCCATAGCCTTCCAGCGCCCGGCGTACCGAAAGACATAGCGGTCCGACCCGCCTGTTTCGTGACTTGATTTCTATCAGGACCGGGACCCGTCCGCCGATTTGGGCAAGGGTTTCGCGCAGACGCGGAATCTTGCCATGGCCGTCATTGAGCTGGATCCGGTCAATATCGTCGGCCCGCAAGTTGCCTATCCGGCCGCTCTGGCCCGTCAGCCGGTCCAGTTCATAGTCATGGAAGACAAAGGCGCGGCCATCTTCGGCGGCCTGGACGTCGCATTCAATTCCGTGACCCAACTGGATCGCGGCCTCGAAGGCGGCGGGACTGTTTTCCAGTACGCCCCTTCCGTGCAGACCCCGATGCGCGTAGGGCTGGCCTTTGAGAAATGCCACCCGTCCGGCCGCCGGAGCCGGCGCAAGCATATTGTCTAGCAGCGCTCCGATCACTCGGGTTTCAGAGCAATGATGGCATCAACCTCGACCGCGACACCGAGCGGCAGCGAAGCCACACCCACAGCGCTTCTGGCATGCTGTCCGGCGGCTCCGAAAATCACTTCCATCATATCCGAACAACCGTTGGCGACCTTGGGATGGTCGGTATAGTCCGCGGTGCTGTTGACGAAGACCCCGAGCTTGACGATCCGGTCCACCCGATCGAGTGATCCGGCCGCTCGCTTGATTTGCGCCGCGATCATCAGCGCGCAGGCCTTGGCGGCCTGTTGCCCGTCTTCGAGCGACATATCGTCACCCAGCCGGCCGGTGATCAGCTTGCCGTCGTGCATGGAGACCTGTCCGCTGATGTGGAGCATGCCATCCACTTCGATGGCGGGAACATAAGAGGCAACCGGGGCTGCCGGTGTCGGCAATTCAATGCCCTTGGCGATCAGGGCTTTTTCAATATTGTCAGTCATAAGGCAAAACTCTCACGCATGGTTGGCAGGGTCAAGCTCTTGCGATGGCAAGTCCATCGCTGGAGCCGGTACAGCATTGTCAAATATGTCAGAAATCCAGGCCGTAGCCTCGGCCCACCGATCAATCCGGGCGTGGGCGGCCGGGTTGGTGGTGACATGTCTGGCCATGATCGGTTCACCGACCATTTGCAGGCGCCATACGTCGGGTGCATGTTTGGCGACGCTGCCGTGCTGGTGACCCAGATCATCGACAAAAACAGTCACGCTGGGCTCATATTTCGCGAGAATGCCGGCCAGCAGTTCACCCTTGCCGCCCTGGTTGGTATAGACGGGAAAATCGATGCCGACGGCCTTGAGCTGCTCGGCGCGGGCTTCGCGGCGGTCATCGAGCAGATTGGTCAGGATCACGACATCGGCGATTTCACCGAGCCTGTTGATCGATTCAACCGCGCCCTCGATCGCGCCCTGCCGGTGCATTTCATTGTCGAAAAACTCTTTCAGCATCGGCCAGATCTGTTCCGGCAATACCTGGGTCCCATCATGTTTATGGCGCAGGGCATTGGCGAAATTATTGCCGTTTTCCAGGTCGAAATGGATATGCTTGTCACTGTCCAGCCATTGCTGGAACGGGACCACCATGTGCAGCAGGACTTCGTCGCAATCGCTGATCAGAAGCGGCTTGTTACTCATAAAAGTCTCCGGAAGAGTTTAAATGCTGCGCTGCTGCAGCGAGTTTTGCGGGGGCGACCCCGATAGCGTCGGCGCAGGCGACAAGATCGGGTTCGTGATTGGCGAGAAAACCGAGCAGTGATGACAGCATTGTCGGGTCTTCGAGTCCCGACCGCAGTTCGCGGGGATCGAGGCCGGTCAGGGCGAGCAGTCGCTCGGCGCGATCCTGATCCTGCAGCACCCATCCGAGCGCCTGCAAGGCGATGATTTCATTATCCGGGATTTCACTATCCGGCCCGAGATTGGGATTTGTTTCCATTGCCGCTTTCGCCTAATGGTTTGCCAGCAAGTTTGAAAGGGCAAATCCGGCTGTGGCAAAAAGAGTATTGGTGGTTGAGGATAATGAATTGAACCTCAAGCTATTCTGTGATCTGCTACGGGCCCACGGTTTTGTTGTCGAGCCGGTCAGCGATGGCCGTGAAGTGCTCGAAAAGGCGCGAAGCTTCGTGCCGAATCTGATCGTCATGGATATCCAGTTGCCGCATGTCAGCGGTCTGGAGCTGATCGAGCAGATCAAGAAAGACGGGCAGCTCAAGATCATACCGATCATGGCCGTCACCGCTTATGCCGGCAAGGGGGACGAGGACCGGATTTTGAGTGCCGGGGCAGAGGCTTATGTCTCAAAGCCGATATCGGTCGCGAAATTCATCGAATCGGTGCAGAAAGTTCTGCACCGCTAAAGACTGGCCAAAGCCGGATTATTTGATTTTGGCTTCTTTGAATTCGACATGCTTCCGGACAATCGGATCATATTTGCGCTGCACCATCTTTTCGGTAAGATTCCGCGGGTTCTTGCGGGTTACGTAGAAAAAGCCTGTGTCCGCCGTGCTGACGAGTTTGATCTTTACATTGGCTGGTTTCGCCATGGTGCATTCCTTAAGGCAGAAGCTGAAATAAAAACAGCGACGCTATCGGGCGCCGCATTCGTTCCCGCGCTAATGGTGAAAAGCCCGATGAATGTCAAGAAAAAGCCTTCGGGGTTGCGAAGGTAGCAAACTCTGCTCCGTTTACGACTATTTAACCATGTTTTTGCATGGTTGGATGCAATCAGGGACAGTGCCATGAATCATGATCAAAACCCATTTGTACAGACGGAAATGCTGAATTTGCTTGATGACTTGCGGCCAGAGCTGGCCATTCGTCATCCAATGCAATTTCTCATGCATCTCGATCATGTGCGGCAGAAAGCGACAGAGCACGAGCTGTTGGCGCTTCGCGATCTCAGCTGTGCGCTGGAGAGCGCATTGCAGCCGGCCATCGCAAATGGCGGCGCCGGAACCATCGTTCGTTCCTATCTCGAAGCGATGCGCGCGACACTCGATATGGGCGAGATAAACCCGGCGATGACCGAAGCGCTGCTGGCCAATGTTGCGCTGCGTCTTGGCGGTCAGGCCTGACGCCGGCAAAGTGGATGCGTTTCTAACTTCGCTTTTTGCGCTGGCCGTCGCCGAATTCGGCGACCGGCCACAGATATTATGCGCCGCACTGGCGATACGATACGGCCGGCTTTCGCCGGTCGTCTGGGGGCTCGGGCTTGCCACGCTCTGCAATTGCATGATTTCCGCCATCGCCGGATCGACGGTTCATCGCTGGATCAGCGAAGACGCCCTGCAGCTCTTCTATGCTCTGTCGCTGCTATTGGCGGGGGTCGGCATGGTGGCCTGGCGGCGGCCGGTCGACTTGTTGGAAGCGTGGCGCTTCGGTCCCTTCTGGACGTCTTTTCTGGGATTGTTCATTCTGCAACTTGGCGACAAGGGCCAATTTGTACTGATGGCCACTGCCGCGCGGACCGACATGGCGGCATTCGCTGCAGTTGGCGGCTGGATCGGGGTGATGATTGCCTGCCTGCCCGCTATATTATTCCCCCGACAGCTGGCAGAGCATGTCCCGATGGTGCCGATCCGATATGCCGGTGGCGTCGGCTTTCTGGTCGTCGGTACGATTCTGGCGCTCGGTGCGTGGGGCATAATCTGATGTCGCCAAATCGATATTGTCAATCTTAGATAGTAATTCTTCCCGTTTTATCGATCGGTCAATCAGTCGTAAGAGTCATTTCATAACGTGGTGATTCCGACAAAGGAGATTGAAGATGACGACAGGTGACAATGCAAAAAAAGCCGTAGCCGAGGCACTGAATGGAATATTGGCTGACAGCTTTGCCCTTTATCTCAAGACCAAAAACTTTCACTGGCATGTTTCGGGGCCCCATTTCCGCGACTATCATCTGATGTTCGAAGAACATGCGGCGCAGATACTCGCTACTACTGATCTGATCGCCGAACGGGTCCGCAAGAACGGGCACCGGACCCTCACCTCGATTGGCGATATCGCCCGGCGCCAAAGTCTTTCCGACAATGATGATGCGAAGGTGACAGCACCGGATATGCTCGAAGAGTTGCGCGCCGATAATCTGAAGCTGGTCGAAACGCTGCGCGAAGCAAAGGAACTGGCAGGAGAAGCGGGTGATAATGCTACCGATGGCATGCTCGACGACTGGACCGATCAGGCCGAAGAGCGGGCTTGGTTCCTGTTCGAGATCGCACAGAAAGATTAGGCAGGGCGAATCGCTCGGCGACGGACCGGATTGAACGCGCCCGTCTGACAATATTTTCGCCGCTCGTTTGCTTCGGTAGGCGGGCGGCGCAGTTTTTCTGGCCCGAATCCAGACATTTCTGTTGCCAAATCATCACATATGTAACCAAAATTTCCATGTTTGCCTCCGGAAAGGCCCGTAAATCCGTCGATTTCGTAATCAAAGTTCACGATTTGGTAAATTTCGCTTTGATTCACATCGCAAAAGCAAGCACAGTAACAACAGGGGTCTATTCTAATCTATTATTTCAAGGGGCATTCTTCGATGAACAAGAATTTCGGACATTCCAAAAGATCGGTACTTTTGCGTACAGCCGCGGCTGGAGCAATTGCGACGCTCGCACTGGCAACCCCGGCACAGGCCATTGTGCCGAATGACAATTATACCCCGGCAGATATCAGCGATCCGGAAGACAGTGTGAACGGTATCGGTCATTTTTTCCGGACCGATGGTTTTGTCTGTACCGGTACGCTAATCAACCCGCGTGCGGTTCTGTTTGCTGCGCACTGCGTCAACGACTTGCCGGAAACTGATTATGACACCAATGGCGCAATCCAATCCGCTTTTTCCTTTAGCGGCAATTCGCTTCCGGGGTTCATAGACTGGATCAACAATGGATATGCATCCAACCCGGATTTATTTGTGTATAATATCAGCCAGATCGCCTACAATCCCGATTCCCTGGTTGATCCTAACGCTTTTGGTTTTCTCGAGGGCGATATTGCCGTAGCCACCTTGTCTGATCCGGCCGCTAATATACCCACTTGGGCATTGCTGTTTTCCCCGCTTCCCGATCCGGGTGAAATTGATGATGTCGACGGGACCGGCTATCATGTGAAAATTTCCGGCTATGGCCGTAGCGGCAGTGGTACAGCAGGCGATACCTTTGGTATCGACTGGCGTCGGAAATCAGCCGAAAATATGCTCGGTGCGCTGACCTCATTTGATGCTAGAAACAACTTCTTGTTCGGTAGTCCTTTCGGGGATCTGCCACAGGTGTTGTACCGGCTTGATTTTGACGATCCAGACAAAACCAATGAATTTGATTTCAACCTTTACAAAGACGAGCCCCTCGAAGTCGAAGGCACAACTGCCGGAGGTGACTCCGGTGGCCCGCTGATCCTTGATGCCGCGAACAACAGCCTGTCGACAGAAGATTTGCAGATCGGTGTTCTTTCGGGAGGATCGCGCTTTTTTGGAGGGCAGGTTTTCAGTTCTTACGGTACGGAAAGCTTTTACCAGCCGCTGTTCCTGTTTGCTGATTATATCGCGGCTGTGAACCCCTATCGCTATGTCAGCGCAAAAGCGGGTGACGGCGACTGGGAAGATGCCACCCACTGGCAAACCGATCTTGATCCGGCCTATCGCATCATTGATGAAAACGGCAATGTCGTAAACGGTTTCCCTGACACCCAATCCGGTGGCGTCGATCAGTCAACGCCGCAATTTGGTGAAGTCTGTTTCGATCCTGAGGGTGATAATCTCGGAGATGAATGCCTTGATTTGGCGACCGGTACCGGAACACCGCCGGTACGCAATACGCCTACCCCGACGCCATCGCCTACGGCAACGCCAGGCTCTTCCATCGGTGTAGCCCAGATACCGAACGCGCAAGCCGTTTCGCCGACCGGTGAAGCGCAGGCTTCTGCAACCGCCGTGCAAGCGGCAGGCTCGCCTCAGTTCCTTGCCAGTGCCGCCATTCGCGGCGAAGGCATGATCGTTGAAAATATTGCTATCAGCAGTGGCGCAACGATCGTCGAGGATATTGCAATCAGTGGCGGCGCGACTCCGGTCGGCGAGATTGCCATTAACGGCGGTGCGACTCCGGTTGCTATTACCGCCAATGGCGGACCGGAGGGTGCGGAAGAAACCCCTCAGGCCGAAGGCGATCCGCTTCCGGATCCGACGCTCGACAACGGACTTGCCGGAGCAACCGATTTTGTGCCGGATAATATAGATGCCGACGTCGCAAATGGCGTTAATGCTCGCTATTTCGAGGTGACGCTCAGTCAGACGGGTACCACGTCGTTGAACAGCGATGTCACGATTGACCGACTGAATGTTGGTGGCACCGCCGGACTGATGATCAATAGCGGCGCAAGTCTTTCCGCACTGATCGACGTCAACCAGACCGCCGGTCGTATTGCCGTCGACGGGACGCTGAACAGTGTGGGTGACTATTCGCTGTTCTCCGGTCTGCTTTCAGGGTCCGGCACGATCAATGCGCCGTTCCTGACCAATATTGCGGGTGGCATTGCCCCCGGTACGGTTGGCACGATCGGAACCTTGACGGTGAATGGAAACGCAATCCTGTCATCCGGTTCGACCCTGATGATCGACATTGGCGCATCCGGGGATTCTGATCTTCTGGCAGTAAGCGAAGAAGCCAATATCGGTGGCACGGTTGTGTTTTCACCGATTGATGGTTTCCAGACGGTAACCCCCAGCACCTACCGCATTGTAACAGCGGCTGGCGGCGTTACCGATGAGTTTGATGGTGCGGCACAGATTTCGGCGATTCTGCTTTCGGAATTCAGCTATAGTGCGAACGCTGTCGACGTGACTATCAGTGCCCAGAGCTATCAGAATGTTGTCGATGCGGGTAATCCGGTTCAGACCAGCTTTGCCGATCTGATGGACAACAACCGCGGCAATGCGGCCGTTGCTGATCTGTTCACCTTCCTCGACTTTACCGATGCCGGTACCATCCAGGCGACCTTTGACAGCTGGGCTCCAACCACGGAGTCTACGGTTCAGGCCATGGGACAGGCTTTTCTCGGCAATGTTTCCGATTTCTACCAGAACAGAATCAGTCTTGCCGACCGTTCCTCGAACGGCGGCACGATCGCTGTAATCGGTCGTCCGATGCAACTGGCGGCCACTTCGCTGGGCGGTCTCGCGGTGAATGGAGCCAGCGCTCTGAGCGACGCTGCTGCCAATGCGGATGACACCGAAATCCGTTCCGGTGATGTCAACGAGAACATGGCGGTCTATCTCGCCGGTGGTTTTGTGAATGGTGATGGCGGTTCCATGCCACTCACCAATCCTGCACAGGGCTCTGACGGCGAAGACGAATTCGACGGCTTCTTCATCTCGGGTGGTCTCGAATATTATTTCGACGAAGCATCGTTCCTCGGTATCTCGGCCTATTATTCGGATGTCGATGCAACGGTTGCTCTAGGCAATTCCGCGCAATCCAAGGCGATCATGGGTTCGATCTATGGCCGGAAGGCAATGTCCGGCGGCCTGGTTCTCGATGGTCGGGCGACGCTGGGTACCTATAATGCGGAAACGTTGCGTTCCGTGTCGCTAGGCACCCAATCGTTCAGCCTGACAACCGACGACGACAGCATGGTATATGCAGCCGAGCTTGGATTGTCGAAAGAGATGGAACTGAACGATGTGATCGCGGCACCAGGCATTCGGGCTCGCGCGGCCAAGATCAACTTCAGCAACGTGAGCGAACAGGGCGGCGGACCGGCTTTGACGATCATCCGTCCCGACTATAGCAGCATTCAGGGACTGGCCGGTATCGAGTTCAAGTCCAAGCCGGGTCGCAAGCTGCAGATGCGCGCATCCATGAATTATGTCCATGAATTCGAGAATAATCCGAACAGCTTCGGAGCGAATTTCGTTGGTGGAAATGGTGCTGTGGCTCCGTTTGCGCTGGCCGGACGCGACAAGGACTGGGGCGAGGTCGGCATCGGCTTGCGCTACAATATGGGCAATGTCTCGTTTGATCTTTCCGCCGATTCTACCGTCGGCCGGTCGGATGTTTCCAGCCAGGTCTATTCGGGTGCAATCAGCTTCCGCTTCTAACGGTTTGACATTTAGAAAAGCCCGCCGGAGAAATCCGGCGGGCTTTTCTGTGTTCGGCTGCTTTTGCGGATCCGGCACGGCCTCTCCAGTGCAAAAAAAATGGCGGGACAATGCCCGCCATTTCTTAACTATGGATGTGGTGGAAAGCCTTATCTGGCTACCAGATTGACCGCTGCTGTCTTGCCGCGTTGATCGACTTCCAGTTCGAATTCCAGCTTGTCGCCTTCTTCTAGTCCGCGCATGCCGGCGCGCTCTACAGCTGAAATATGGACAAATGCATCGGGTTGGCCGTCGTCGCGCTGGATGAAGCCAAAGCCTTTGGTGCCATTGAAAAATTTCACGGTACCCGAAGCCTTCTCACCGGTCAGTTCCCTGCGGGGAGGGCCGCCACGATCATCGCGGGAAGAACCTCCGCCAGACGGAACCTCGATAAGGTCGCCTTCAATCTGGATGTCCGAAGCGGAAACCTTGCCGCCACGATCGACCAAGGAAAAGCGCAAGGTCTGACCTTCCGCCAGGCCTTTCAGTCCGGCGCGTTCGACCTGACTGATATGTACAAAAACATCTTCGCCGCCACCGTCTTGCACGATGAAGCCGAATCCCTTTTGCGCATTAAAGAATTTTACGGTGCCGGTGCTTTCGCCGACGACCTGGTCCGGCATTCCACCGCCCCGTCTGCCGCCGCTGAAATCACTGTCCGGCCGCGTATATCGTTCTACGGGTGGACCGCTGTCGCCTTGATATCCATCGAAGTTCTCGTCGCCGAAGCCGTCGCGCTTGTCCCGGCCTCTGCCTCGCCGGTTTCTGTCAAAACCCATTCTTAAAACGTCACTTTCAATTCGCCCTATCTAGTAAATTCAATGACACAGCGGACGAGCTCCGGACCATTGTTTCGCGCGAATCCTATTACCGCACGGTATAACTATATAGGAAAACCGAGGGATAAGCGAATGAATTCGGTGTTTTGTAAACAGACCGGGCAGATTCGATATTCGGGCAATGCCGTTTAGAAAAGCCAGGTTTTCGGATCGGCGAAGGGTTCGTGCTTCTGCGCTTTCAGCAGCGCCACGACCGAACGGACCAATATCCAGACCGCCAGGGCCAGCAGAATCGGTATGCCGATCAATATGATGATGAGAAACGTGCCGATAATCCCGACCACCAGCCCGATCACGAAAGTCATGATATGAAATTGCAAATGGCTCTCTTCCCAGGTTCCGGTGACCTCGTCTTTCCATATCAGCGCAAGAACGAAACCCACCAGCCCCGTTATTCCGACAACAAATCCGGCGATATAGAGCAGCGAGATTATGCTTGCCTTGTTCAGATCAAAACCGGGACCGGCTGGTTCGGGTAATTTCTCGGCCATCTTGTCAAACCCCTATCATAGGTTATTCCTATGCTTGGCAAAGCTCAAACTAAACTTGCTGTTTGAACCGGCCTGCGGCACATAGCATATTCAATGACGCGCTGCTGTCAATTTTTGCAGCCGATGATCTGGCTAGGGAACAAACCCCTAAGCCGGACAGGGTGTCTTTGCGACATCTCGGCCGCGAAAAGGAAAGTGGCCGAAAGACTAGATAGACAGGCAAATATAGATGGCAGTTTTTTTTCACGAAGAGGATATCCCGGCAGGTCTCCTGGCGAGCGGTCCGGTTGCTGTGGACACGGAAACCATGGGCCTCCAGACCCCGCGGGATCGACTCTGCCTGCTCCAGATATCCGATGGCGGCGATGACGAGCATCTCGTTCGCTTCGGCCCTGACAGTGATTATTCCGCTCCCAACCTCCGGGCGATCCTGTCCGATCCCGACCGGGTGAAGCTTTACCATTTTGCCCGCTTTGATCTGGCTGCGATCGAATATTATATGGGTGTAATGGCGGAGCCGGTCTTCTGTACGAAAATCGCTTCGCGGCTGATCCGGACCTATACCGATCGCCACGGCCTCAAGGAACTGGTGCGCGAACTTCTTGGCCAGGATATTTCAAAGCAGCAGCAATCGAGCGACTGGGGCAATCCCGTGTTGAGCGATGCCCAGCAGGAATATGCCGCATCGGACGTTCGCTTTTTGCACCGGTTGAAAACCGAGCTTGAAATCCGGCTCGAGCGGGAAGGCCGGACAGCTCTTGCCCAGGCTTGTTTCGACTTTTTGCCGGACCGGGCCCGGCTGGACCTTGCCGGCTGGCCGGAAACCGATATTTTTGCACATGCCTGACGCCGCGACAATCCTGTCTGTTCGTTTCGATCATAACCTTGGGATCGGGGCCTAGCTATGTCCGCTACCGTCAATCCTCCCCGAACCAAGCGTCAGCAATTTGCCGCTCCCAACAGCGCGCATGACAGAAATATCAAATTGCTGCGCTTCATTCTACCCGTGGGGGTAGGCCTGTTGGGCGCGATGCTCGCTCTGGCGCCCTTCACAACCAGCGGGGAACTGAGTTTCGTGCTCGACAAGAATAGCGTGGACGTTGCCAAGGAACGGATGCGTGTGACCGAGGCGCTGTACCGCGGTGAAGACAGTCAGGGCCGCCCCTTCTCTCTGAAGGCCGGTTCCGCCGTGCAGAAAAGCTCCAGCGAAGCAATAGTCGAACTGCAGGATCTTTCTGCCCGGATATTGCTGAAAGAAGGACCGGCGCAGATCCGCGCGAGCGAAGGCCGCTATGATATGGACCAGGAAAATGTTCGGGTACCGGGACCAGTGCAGGTCGAAGCTGCCGGCGGCTATCGCCTCTCGACCAGCAATGTCTCCGTCGACCTCAAACAGCGGACGCTGCAAAGCGCCGGCGCGGTGGAAGGGCGGACCAATATCGGAACATTTGGTGCGGACCGGCTCAAAGCGGATCTGGCCGAGCGCACTGTCAGTCTGGATGGCAATGCGCGTTTGCGGATCGAACAAAATGGACTAAGAAGACCCTAGATGAAAACATATTCTTTTCTTTCCCTGTCGGCTGGTAGCTTCGTCCTTGCGTCCGCTTTTCTGTTGTTCGCCGGTGCGGCTCCGGCGCAGGTGTTCGGAAGCCACGACAGCAATGCACCGGTGAACTTCAACGCTGGACGGATCGAAGTGCAGGATCGGGCCGACCGGGTTGTCCTTTCTGGTGCGGTGCGGGTCGAGCAGGCCGGACTGACGCTCAACGCGGCGCGCATGACGGTGGCCTATCGCAGCACCGGAGGTATCGAAATCGACCGCATCGACGCGTCCGGAGGCGTGACGATTCGCAAGGCCGGCGACACTGCTTCGGGCAATGTCGCCATTTATGATCTCAACCGGCGGCTGATCACCCTGATCGGCAATGTTACGCTCACGCAGGGCACGAATCGCCTGTCCGGCGGACGTGTCATCATCGACCTCGAATCGGGCCGGTCGACGATTGACGGACGCTCCACCGGCGGTGCTTCGGTCGGCTCGCAAAACTCCAGCGGCCGGGTGTCCGGTACCTTCACGGTTCCCCAGCGGAAAGACTGAACTCGCGACCAGTGATCCGGTCATTCCAGTGCAATCGTGACAGGGGGCGAGCCCCGTCGGTCTTGTACTCGCGTGCGGTGGATTTCCGACTGTTATGGATGCAATTCAATCTTCCATGCACAAAGCTTGCCAATTCCGTTTAAAATGGGGCATGTTATTTGCCGAGAAACAAGGCAGCCAATGCTGATAAGGACCAGTGATGAATGATATAGCCGCGACCGAAGCGACAACGATGGCCGATCCTGGTGCCGCCATGGCCAGTGATGCAATGGAGCACGGTCTTGCGGTGGTCTCGATTGCCAAAAGCTATGACAAACGTTCGGTTCTGTCAGATGTATCGCTATCGGTTGGCCGCGGCGAGGTTGTCGGATTGCTGGGGCCGAACGGGGCCGGCAAAACCACATGTTTCTATTCGGTCATGGGTCTGGTCCGTCCGGACGCCGGGCGGATCATGCTCGACGGCGAGGATATTACCCCGCTACCCATGTATCGCCGGGCGATTTTGGGAATCGGCTACCTTCCCCAGGAAACCTCGATCTTCCGCGGCATGACCGTCGAACAGAATATTCTGGCTGTGCTCGAGATGGTGGAGTCCGATGCCAGCGTGAGAGCCGAGACGCTCGACCGGTTGTTGGATGAATTCGGACTGATGAATTTGCGCAGTTCCCCGGCGATGGCACTGTCTGGCGGTGAAAGGCGGCGTTGCGAGATTGCCCGCGCCCTCGCGGCCAGCCCGTCGATCGTACTGCTCGACGAGCCCTTTGCCGGTATTGATCCGCTATCGATCGCGGATATTCGCGATCTGGTCTGCCAGTTACGTGAGCGCGGTATCGGTGTGTTGATCACCGACCATAATGTCCGCGAGACGCTGGATATCGTCGACCGGGCCTGCATCATCTACGACGGACAGGTCCTGTTCGCCGGCAGCCCCGAAGATCTTGTTGCCGATGCCAATGTCCGCAGGCTCTATCTCGGTGAGGGCTTCGCGCTCTAGCCATGGCACTCGCGCCTCGCCTCGATTTGCGGCAGAGCCAGTCGCTGGTGATGACACCGCAGCTGCAGCAGGCGATCAAGCTGCTCACATTGTCGAATCTCGAGCTGGAGACTTTCATCTCCGACGAGATTGAGAAGAACCCGTTGCTCGATACCGGCGAGATTGCGACCGAGAGCGGCGATAGCTCCGATGGCAATGTTGAAAGCGAACCGGCGGCGCAGGGAAGCGACGAGATATTGACGTCGGGACCTTCGGAAGCCGAATCGCCGCTGGATTTGCAGGGCGAGACAGACAGTTTTACCAATAACAGCCTTTCCGAAAGCGATGGGGCGCTGGACGGGCAATTGGGTTTGAACGGGACCAGAACCGGCGCGGCGGCGGGAGGCGAAGCACCCGATTTCGAAAATATGCTGGTTGCGGAAATTACGCTCACCGAACATCTGATGGATCAGGCGGGAGCCGTTTTGTCCGGCATGGACCTGTTCATTGCGCAGCATATTATCGACCAGATTGACGAGTGCGGCTATCTGCAGGCCGAACTGCTTGAACTGGCCCAGCGGCTGAACGTCGGACTGGCAGACGTGAAGCGGATACTGACGATGGTTCAGACGCTTGACCCGGTCGGGGTTGGCGCTCGGAATCTGGCCGAATGTCTGGCGCTGCAAGCGAAGGACGCCGACCGCTATGATCCCGCCATGGCGCGGCTGATCGACAATCTCGATCTGCTGGCCAAAGGGGCACTGCCGCAGCTCAAGCGGATATGCGGTGTCGATGATGAAGACCTGAGGGACATGATCAGCGAGTTGCGCAATTATGATCCGAAGCCTGGCTGCAAGATTGGCGGCGGTTCGGTGCAGGCGGTCGTGCCCGATGTCTTCATCGCCGAGCGGACGAACCGGTGGATCATCGAAGTGAACAGCGCTACCTTGCCGAAAGTGCTGGTCAACCGCAGCTATTATTCCGAACTGAAGGATGGCGCGCAGGACAAGCAGTCGAAGGAATGGCTGAACGAGTGCCTCGCCGACGCCAACTGGCTGGTCAAGGCATTGGACCAGCGGCAGCGGACGATTGTCAAGGTCGCAACCGAAATCGTCAAGCAGCAGGAAGAGTTTTTCCGCAAGGGTGTCGCGCATCTCCGGCCGTTGACGCTCAAGAATGTCGCCGAGCAGATCGAGATGCACGAGTCGACGGTCAGCCGGGTTACATCCAACAAATATCTCTCCTGCTCGCGCGGGACGTTCGAGCTCAAATATTTCTTCACCAGCGGGATTCAGTCCTCGACCGGTGGCGAGGCGGCGTCGGCGGAGGCGGTGAAGAGTCATATCAAGTCCCTGATCGATAACGAGGACCCCAAGAAGATCCTGTCCGACGACAAGCTGGTCGCCCTGCTCAAGGAGCGGGGCTTCGACATTGCCCGGCGCACCGTGGCGAAATATCGCGAGGCGCTGGGTCTGGGCAGCTCGGTCCAGCGCCGCCGGCAGAAGGCGCTCGAGGGCAAGGCCGCCTAGACCGGCTTGCGCAGCACCGCGAATTCCAGTTCCTTGGTCTTTGGAAGGCCGAAGCGCCGATCACCATGCGGGAAGGGACGCAGCTCGCCGGTCCGCGCATAACCGCGGCGTTCGTAATAGGCGATCAGATCCTCGCGCTGGCGGATGACGGTCATCTCGATTGCATCGGCCTGCCATTGATCCCGGACATATCGCTCTGATTTCGACAGCAATTGCCTGCCCAGACCGCCTGCCTGCAAGGCAGGATCCACAGTCAGCAGTCCCAGATAGGCGAGCCCTTCACCGACCCGGGAGAGCTGGACGCAACCGGCGATAGCAGCGCCTGTCTTCGCGAACAGGATCACCTGATTGTCGGCTGCGATAATCTCGCGCAATGCCCTGGCATCGGTGCGCTGGCCGTCGAGCAGATCCGCTTCATGGGTCCAGCCGCGCCGCGCGCTCTCTCCGCGATAGGCGCTTTCGACGAGCGCGTGGAGTGCCGGGATATCGCCATTTTGTGCCGCTACGAAATTCATGCCAGCCTTATCCCGTCCGCTTCCAGGAGCGCGCCGTCGATGACCCGGCCGGTTACCACCACCCGCTTCTCGACCTCGTCAACCGGCGTGCGCAGCAGTTCGAGCCGGTAACGCTGGCCATCATCACATTGCAACAGAAAGCCGCTCGCATCGCGCTGTAGCAGCCCGCTATATTCACCCGCACCCTGGTTTTCCGTCTGCATCATGCGGCGGCGAGCAATTTCTCGCTGATCTCCCAGAGCCGTTCGGCGTCTTCATCCACCGTGATATGCGGCGCGCAATGCTGATAGGGCAGGCTATCCTCGCCCGTCAGCTGCGCGACGTCGCAATCCTCGCAATAGACGCCGGGCATGTCATTCAGCAGCGGTGAGGTGGCGGCCCACAGGCTGGTGGTGCAGCCCTGTGCCGGCGTCTTGAAGATTGCGGCAACCGCCGGGGGCACGCTGCCGTCCTTGTTCAGCCAGCCCAGTTCGACCTGCTCGTCGACCGGCAGATGACGCTGCAATGGCGTGAAAATCCCGCCCGGATGGACCGAGAAAGCGCGGCCACCAAAGGCCTGCATGCGGCGGCTCAGCGCATTGGCGAACAGGGCGTTGGCGCTCTTTGCCTGGGCATAGGCGACCCATTTCTGATATTCGCTATTCTCGAACTGGATATCGTCCCAGAGGATGCCACCTCGCTTGTGGGCAATCGATGACAGCGCGACGACGCGTGGTGCGCTTGCCTTTTCGAGCAAGGGCAAGAGCGCCTTGGTCAGCGCGAAATGGCCCATATGATTGACGCCAAACTGGCTTTCCCAGCCCGGTCCGACGCGTTCCAGCGGGCAGGCCATGATACCGGCATTGTTGATCAGCAGGTCGAGCGCATCGATAGAGTCATAGACCGAAGAGGCAAAGCCGCGCACCGAATCGAGATCGGAGAGGTCCATCGTTGCCGAGGAGACATCGCCCTCGATCGAGGCAAGCTTTTCCTCCGCCTTGGCCGGATCGCGCACCGGGACGATCACCGTGGCACCGGCATTCGCCAGTGCCCGGGTGGTTTCCAGACCGATTCCCGAATAGCCGCCGGTGACGATCGCGGTCTTGCCGGTCAGATCGATGCCGGCGAGTATCTCGTGCGGTTCGCTCTTGGCATGAAAGCCCGATCCGAGGGGATTCTGGTCTGCTGCTGCCATCTGTTGTTCCTTCATTCAGTGGCCGACAAAGGCCGGGGTCCATCTCCAACTATTGCGTCCGGCTCAACCGTCTGAAGATGGGCACCTGCCTGCGCACGTGCACAATATGGCGATCGCCTTCAACCCGATTTAAGCCTTCAATCCCACAACCTCCGACACCGGCATATAGTCATAGCCCAGATCTTCGGCGACCGCCTTGTAGGTCACATGACCATTCCACACGTTCAGCCCCTCGGCCAGATGCCGGTCATCGCGCAATGCGCTTTCCCATCCCTTGTTGGCAATCGCCAGCGTGTGCGGCAGGGTCACATTGTTGAGCGCATAAGTCGAGGTGCGCGAGACCGCGCCCGGCATATTGGCGACGCAATAATGGACGATATCGTCGACCACATAGGTCGGGTCCTCGTGGGTGGTCGGCTTCGAGGTTTCGAAACAGCCACCTTGGTCGATCGCCACATCGCACAGCACCGAACCTGGACGCATCGTTTTGAGCATTTCGCGGGTGACCAATTTGGGTGCTTCCGCTCCGGGGATCAGCACCGCGCCGATCACCAGATCCGCTTCGGCCACACATTCGGCCAGATTGGCCTTGTTCGAGAAACGCGTCTTGGCCCGCGATTCAAAATGGGTGCCGACCGATTCCAGCACGTCCGGATCGCGGTCGAGGATCGTCACATCCGCGCCGAGACCGGCGGCCATTTGCGCGGCGTTGAAACCGACGACACCGCCGCCGATGATGGTCACCTTGCCGGGCGCCACGCCGGGAACTCCGCCGAGCAGGATGCCGCGGCCGCCATGGGCTTTTTCCAGCGCGGTCGCGCCGGCCTGGATCGACATGCGTCCGGCGACCTGGCTCATCGGCTTGAGCAGGGGGAGCCCGCCGGTGCCAGTTACCGTTTCATAGGCAATGCAGGTTGCTCTGGATTTGACCAGATCGGCGGTCTGTTCCGGATCGGGGGCGAGGTGGAGATAGGTGAACAATATCTGGCCTTCGCGCAGCATCGCCCGTTCAACCGCCTGCGGTTCCTTGACCTTGACCACCATTTCGCATTTTTCGAAGATTTCGGCAGCGGTCGCAGCAATGATTGCACCAGCGGCAACATATTCGGAATCTTCCGCGCCAATGCCAAGACCGGCACCGGTCTCGACCAGCACATCATGGCCATTGGCGGTCAGTTCACGGACCGATTCGGGGGTCAGGCCGACCCGATATTCGTGATTCTTGATTTCTCTCGGGGTACCAACGCGCATGGAGGAGCTCCTGTTCTGACGAGTCTAATCGTACATCATTACCAGCAAATGACGCTCTGCGCGAGATACGTTGTAATTTTATTGCTTTATTCTGAAACTTTCCGAATGGGCACCGGGACGGTGCAGATATTGCCATAGCCGCCATGGGCCTGGATAAACTGCAGCAGCGCCGGGCTGTAGCTGGCGAGATATTCATAAGAAGGCTGTTCTGCCAGCGGCAGCTCGCTGGCCAGCCGGATCGACTGTATCCGGATATATTCCGACTTGTCGGCATAGAAGCCTCCCGGATCGGTGCCGAGCGGCAGATTCTGCAAATGCGCCAGTCCGTCGATCACTCGTCCGACCATCCCGAATGTGGTGTCGAGGCTGCGCGCCGCTTCGCCGGTGATCACCGACATTTCCGCGCCGCTGCCGGTGTCCGGCGGGTCATAATGGGCAGGGGACAGCGACCCGCGACAGGTCAGCGGATAATATTTCGTCTCGCCGTCGATGGTCTGGCTGCCGATCGGCCAGCCGCCGCCAAAGCCGACCGTCTGCGCACCCATATTCTCGTAAATCATGGTCATCAGCGGCTCGATTTCCGTGCCCTGATAGTGATTGCTATAATCCACCGCTGCCTTCAGCGCCGCCATATCGGTGTCGCGTTTCGCCCCGAGCGCCTGGTTGAAATATTCGCTTTCCGGCACGGTCTCGAGGCTCTTGGGCGGCGTCTTGGCATCGGGATTGCCGCCGAACTGGGTGACGAAATCTCTGGCGACGCGGTAGATTTTCGTGCCATCCCACCAGCGTGTGCGGGCCAAAGTCCGGACATTGCGGACATGGCCACCGGACAGGTTCGCCGGGAGCAGCTGGATCACCGCCTGGCGTTTCGTGCCGTCGGGGGAGTCGGGTAAAGTCAGGACCATCAGGTCGGTGAGGGGGATGGGCAGCCAGTGTTCGGTCGGGGCAGCAGCGAGGATTTCGGCGGGGCTTTGTTGAGCTTCTTCTTCTTCTTGCGCCAGGACCGGAGAGGAGAATGAAAAACACGCTGCGGCCAGGGCCCAAAAGACGATATGCGCGGATCGAAAATAGTTTGTCATGCGGCTCTTTCCTTGCTGAACTTTACAAACTTTACACTGTTAAGAAAAAGAAAGCTTTCTTCCCCTGTAAAGGCGGTTTCCGTGCCCCGCCCTGCGGCGGGGAACATTCTTTGGGTCACACAGGGTCACACCCCCTATGGCGAAGGATATCTTACGGGCGCAACTTGCCGAAAACTGCCGATAAACGGACGAGAAAAGGGCTTGGACCATGCGGCCAGACTAACCGATCTGGCGCTGTGTAGGAAAGCGAAATTGTGCCCCTGCGCAGGCAGGGGTCCATCTCCTGAAATGGCGTCTAGAGCACAGGGTCCGAGATGGACTCCCGCCTTCGCGGGAGAACAAAGCTGCACTTGGTCTTCAGATTCCAATCACTCGCCGCTTACCCGCCTTACCGGCACCGGGATATTGCAGATATCCGCGCCGCCAGCCGGCACAATGAAAAACGGATCGCGGCGATTGGCCCGGGCGTCGGCATATTTCGCGAAAATGGCACTGTTGGTATCGAGATATTCGAAGGCGGGAGATGCGCCTTCGGCTAGCGCGTCACCCAGCCGGATGGATCTAATCGGCACGCGCTTGCTCGCGTCCTCGTAAAATCCCAGCTGCCCCTTGCCGCGCGGCAGGCTGGAGAGATGTTCCATC
Source organism: Sphingorhabdus sp. 109 (assembly GCF_902506555.1). Lineage (GTDB taxonomy): Bacteria > Pseudomonadota > Alphaproteobacteria > Sphingomonadales > Sphingomonadaceae > Parasphingorhabdus. Next base: position 2,662,059 of record NZ_LR732707.1, read on the forward strand.
CCTTCGACGATCCGCCCGACCACCGCAATATTGCGGTCGAGATGGCGCGGCGCATGGCCGATCACGGTGAAGAGTTCCGCGCCGCTGCCGGTATCGGGGGAATAATTGCGGCCCACGCCGACCGCGCCGTAGCAGTGGATGGGCCAGCTCTGTGTATCATTCCGCCCTACGGGCCATCCTTTTTGAAATCGGACGGAAGGCGCATAAGTGTCGCGAGGCACCCAGTGTTGTAGAGCATACTCCCTTATCTTTTGAGCGTCTGGCTTATGGGTAAAAGGCATTTCCCGTATCGTAATATGGGTTTCGACAACATAATCACTCTCCGGCACCGTCTCCAGCCCGTCCGGCAAAGCCTTCTGCTCTGTCTCGCCCGATTCCGGATTGTCGTACCCTGCATCGCCCCATTGCACGACATAATTGTCCTGCACCCGATTGATGCTGGTGCCATCCCACCAGTGCGCGGCGGCGAGCTTGCGGATATTGCGGATCCAGCCTTGCGAGAAAGGCTCGGGCATCAGCTGGATGACCACGCGGCGGGGGTTGCCTTCGGCATCAGGCGCGAGATCCATGACCAGCAGGTCGTTCGGCGCAATTGTCACCCAGTCGCTGGGCGGGGCCGCGTCGACAATCGCATTGGGGCTCGGATATTCGGCTGTTTGGGTGTCCTGCGCGATTGCGGGGGTCGCCATCAACAGGGCGAATGTTGAACTGACGGCGCTGATCTTTCTCATAAACATATCCCCAAAATTCCGTTCGTCCTGAGCCTGTCGAAGGACCGGGTGCGTCTGCTACTGCGTTTCGGCAAGCGCAGCGCGAACGGGTTTAATAGCTTAGCACCACCCTAACTCGACACTATCGCTTGCGAAAGCGCGAATCCCGCATTAGGGAAGCGGCGCTGTCTGACATTCGACCGGATTCACGGGTCAGGCGGTATTTGCGGAGCCGTGGCAGAGTGGTCGATCGCGCACGCTTGGAAAGCGTGTATAGGGCAACCTATCGAGGGTTCGAATCCCTCCGGCTCCGCCATTTAATCGCAAAAATCTGGGACATGATAGAGACATCGGGAACTGCGTCCCACATTATGTCCCTCAAAATATTTGCCAGTGTTGAGACCAGAAACGAATCCACAAAGTGTGGCCTGCTACCGATCCGCACACTTGCGTGGCGAGTATTGATTAACCTAGCTCGCGATTTTACGGGTCCTACCCTAAGCGATCGCAAGGCCCTATGGGCTGGGGGACCGCATTTTTAGGGTCAGCGCCAATGACTATCGCATCGAATAGTTACGAGTTACAGTTTGTCATCGACTCGATAAATTCTTCTCTGACCGCTTCGGTTGCGCGCGTTCCTATCCGTCGGCTTTTGGGCCGGTCACGGACTGTCCGGTTTCAGGGACAGGAAATTTGGAAGCCGATACTCGGCCAGACTTTCAATCGGGCAGTCGGAGCTGATACACTTGGCTGGGCTTGCATTGGTTCGAATTAGACCTGCAGAGGCCTTGAGGACTTTTTAAAAATGCCGATTTCAAATTTCCTCGATCAAGATGAACCGCTTCAATTAAGAGCGATTAGCACTTTCGGTGTCGATCTTGCTGCAGAAAACCTGCTCCTCGTACGCCATTATCGACGAGCACATCGATAATGAATGAGAGTGCCTTATGATGTTCATCACTCAAGGCAGCGTCCTTCTCTACTATAACCACCTTCAACATGCTGACGGTCTCTTCACCATTCGCCGACCAAAAGGCGTAATCATGTCGGGCTTCTTGTGCGATGGTCACGAGCCAAGACAGCGCGGGATCTTGAAAAAATTCCAGACCACCCTTCTGTAAGAACTTGGTGATGGCGTAGAATATTGTGCTGTTCGTACCGAATTTCCCAATCACGCGGTCAAATATATGCGTGAAGCTCTTAAGGTAAGGCCAGTCCGGTTCCGCAGCGCAGAACAAGGGCGAGAAATCATCATGAAAGCAGAAGAGTAGCGCGAGAACCGTCGACTGGTATTCTCGGTCCAAGTGTTGAATGTGCATTCCTTCAGGGTGCGCTATGATCCAGTCGGCCATCTGGTTCCATATTTTGAGATTAGCTTCACTGGGATCAGCCGGAGGCAGAATATTATAGGCTGAGTATCCACGCGAAAAATTGTCCATCGCGTAGAGACCACATTCGGTTTCAGCTTCGGCGATAGGGCGAAGGATGAGGTCATCCACTTCTGCTGGCGTTAATCGCCCGCAAAATTTGCCAAGCCAAAAGAAGAAGCTGAACGTCCATTCGAACGGCGTGCTGCCCCGAAAGTCTCGACGGGATTTCGCGAACGGCGGCGCGATATCCTGAAACGTCATTTCGACGAGCTGTGCAATTAGCCGCAAAATCTGCGCCTTCTTTTGCTCGGTGGCTATCAGTGGATCGAAATCCATCTTAATGACGGTCTTTTGCGCTAAGTTCGAAAGGAAATTTACCGGATTTCGTTCATAGCCAACCGTGTCGCCGTCACCATCTGAAGTATCGCCAGTTTTGATCCATGGCATCGGAACATCAGGTAAAGGGTTTGCAATGCCTGATTGGATCGCCCGTTCGGCTGATGTGATCAATTCGGCATGATATGCCGCCTCACCCTCGCTCTTCTCGACAGCATGATAATTTGGAGCGTTGCCTTCACTGTTAATGCATCTGCTGACCAGGACGACGAAAAGCTCCCAGAGAAATTCTGGGGCATTTTCAGCCAGCGATGCGGATGCTTTCGCAACGGCTTCTGCCACTGCATCGAATGGATGTAATGCGAGTTCGAGTACCTGACGTCGTATTCCTTCTGGTTCAAAGTTCCTCGCTACAAGCGCGACATTGCCGTGAGCCGCAAATTCCAGCGGGTCCATCGAAAGCACGCTTCCGCGGAAAGTGAACCCATCTCTTCGGCTGAATCCTGAAGCGCGTCTCAGTGTGTCCGCACTCCAATTTGCGTTTGTCTCATTCCAGTCGTCATCATTGGCAAATTTTGCCGCAACAAAAGCCACACCCGCGATACCTGCCGCCCTCTGCTGAATATCAAAGTCCGCACCTTCAGGATCAAAGAGATTATCGCCATCGAGCTTTCTGGCCTCTTCGAGTGCATCTTTCAGCGTAATTTCGTCATTGAGCGAACCAGCCTCAAGGCACTTGTTCGCCCAAAGCGCGAGCTTCAAATACCTATTCTGCTCCGCGTAATGCTCCAAATGCGCAAGCCGGTTCGGATCATTCGCTGAAGGCGGCTCATTCCAAAATTGAATGTGCTTTCCATCCTCCGTTGGCCCACTGTGCCAATACTGCGGATCGGCCTGCTCCATATTCCATTGCATGCTTTTACGCAGCCCATTGATGGTAGCCTCGTCGTCCTTCTCATGCTCAAGTTCGAAGGGAAGACGATCGGGAAATGAGCGGATACCCAAAGTATATTGTTCACGCAGTTCTTCGTCATCGCTGAACACGAAGTAGGGAACAATGTCCCGAATGTAGACCTTGCGGTGCGGTTTCTGATTGAGTTCCCGAACAGCTGTCAGCAAGACGCGATACCGTGTCCAATCACCAATCTCGTTTGCGTGATTTCCCGTCTGATCTCCGACCGAACGTGACAAATCCCATTGCCAGATGTAGGGGCAGAGGATGAAGGGCAGCAAAGGACGGAGCTCTCGGTCCATATTGGCGATACTAACGCTGACGGCAATCCCCAGTGCCGCTACTGTTTCATTGCCTTCCAGAATTTGCCGGACAACTTCACCGACGCCTGCTCCAGCTTCAATTTGCTCGAAGGCCCACCATTCGAGTGCCATCAGCGCACTCTGGCAAGCGTGATTTCCGTGCCCTCCGCGAAACCAGCTATAGACATATACATCACCCCAGAATGTCTGGGTTCCCCAAGGGAAATCGATCTCTACGGGTATCGGGCGGACACCTTTTTCCCCATAGTCTCCGCGTTCTCGGAGCCATCGCCAAACGTCGATAGAAAAGTTGCACATTTCTCGTACAAGCCGCAACCCCTGATCGGGATGGCGGCGCAGCAGGACAAGAAATGGCGATTGCAACGGCGAGGCGGGATAAAATGAGAAGTTGTCATTTAGGCCCAAGTCCCGCCCGTCATGTCCCGAGTGGCCAGATGGAGAATCGTCGTCCTTGGGATGCTTGAAGAAAGCCGCCATCACATAATCGGCAAACTCCTTCGGCAAAAACTGCGCGATCGTATTGCCCGCGCCCATTATCTCTTGGCGATGCATGTGAGATAATCTATGAGCGGCCTTTGCCGACAGGTATTCCGAGACGAGGGATGGAACGTCACCTGCGGATTGCAAAAATAGAGAGCGTATCTCTTTCTCTAGATCGCGTTCGCGATCATAATAAAACTTCACACTAAATGGTTCTCTGCGATCCTCCCAACGCACGGGGTGAGAAGCCGCCTCAAACTCGGTGAGCCAGCGATATGCGATTTCGCCAATCCGACGGCAGTGCCGTATATTGAGCCCTGCAAACGTCGATTGCCAGGTCTTGAAAATCGGAACCAGCTCCGGAATCAATTCCGGCAGTGGATCAGCATCGCCAGCAAATAGCCAATTAAGAAAGCGTATCCATGTGTAAGCCTTTGGATGGGCAAGCAAGTGGGAATAACGAACACGTTCGTCAGGTTCGAGGTTGGGCAGAACCTTTTCGTCGAGAAATGACGTATTCGGAACCACCTCGAGAGTCTGCAAGGCATTCAAAAGCTTTTTCAGAACCGAATGGTCATCTTCGGCCAAGAGCTCTGCAAGCTTGTTCAAGATTTCCGTGCTGCGCGTAGAGCGCAGGCAAGATGTTAATAGCGTTCTCTGCCAAACCGGGCGCAGAGTTTCGATATTGACACTCTCGAACAGCTCCCGCCAGCCGCTAGCGTCATCGTCGAATTCGAGCAGATACGACCCAAGCAACTGAAGTGGTCGTACGAGTTCCTGTGGTTCGCCGACGTCCTGCAACGCGGACAAAACGTTCGGTAGTTTATTCATCAGCCAATGGGTCAGCGACCATTCCTCATAAATGTCATGAGAGAAGCTGATCGTGTGACCCAATCGTACATCGCGGATCACGCCCGCGTTCTTGAGGTCATCTAACGGGCCGGACGGAATATCGCGGATCGGAACGGGAGCGGCAGGATGCCTTACGAAACGATCCGCTAGTTCGAGTAACACGTTTCGCCGGTCTTGCGCGGGGCTGAAATCGGGAATGTCCGCTCCGCCTAGTCCCCACCAAAGCTCTAAAAGCTCTGCTTCACTCGCTGGCAGAGTGGACTGACCAGTGCGACCGGCCAGGCTGATCATTGATTCAAGAAAAAATGGCCGCTTCAAGATAATGTCAGCGTGATCAGCTTCGCGAAGGAGCGGGGCGAGGCGAGGGAATTCATCCGCCACGATTGCCAACTCTTCGTTGCCAAGAGGCGGGACGGTGACGGTCCGGATCGGCAAATGTTTAAGGGCTTGAGGATCGAGCCAAGTCGCAATGTGGTCAAGGTTCTGTTCCCTGACAGTCGCAAGGATTTTCCATGAGGAAAGTGTGTCGTTGGTTGCGATAGCCCTTACAATGTCATTGATAGTTAGGCGAACCGCTGGATCGCTGATCTTGTCCAGTCCGTCGATATAAAGGACGGGGTTCCCGATACAGGCGATTTCCCCGAGAAGCTCATCCAATTTATCACTGACGCCGAGCAGACCAGCATGCGCCCCCCATCCACCTGGCCGGACTCGCATGTCTTTCAGCAGGAAGATCGGCCCGGTCTGAGCATGTTCGTCTGCCCACTGGCGCAGAAGCGCAGATTTGCCACTGCCAGGTTCACCATCGATCTGTACAAAACGACCGTTTCCCAAGGCCTCTAGGATGCCATCATACTGCCTATTTCGCTTCAATCTCAGGCCGTGAATATCAGCCTTGATTGTTTCCATTGCGCGCTTTGATTCACGGTCAATCTTCTCGATACTGTCGCGAAAATTTCCACTCTGTATCGGCGGCAGGCCAGCCATTTTCAGGTCAGAGAGCAAACTTGTCTTTGTCTCGCCGCCACCGGCGACTGTTGTTTCACCTGCCCGTACAATGAGACGGTCCCAGACTTGCGTCGCCTTGGACCGTTCTGCGGTGGGCAAGATGCTTCTTACGCGATCGATAGCGGATTCAACGTCGCGCGAAGCTTCGTCGTTGTTGAAATCGAAATGGAGTATCCGGAACACACAGAGGAATTTCCAAAGATCGTCGTAGCTCACCCCGTCGCCGTGATGAGCTTCCAGAATTTTCCGAACCATTGAGACGAAATCACGCTGATTCTTATGCGCGAAATCCTCTCGCGAAATCCGTTTGAAGAAATCTGACGCCGAGGGGCTATGCGAGGCCCAAGTCAGCACCGATTGGAAATGCTTGTCAGCTTTTGCATGATAATCGGCGACAGCTACTCCAAGCCGGTGGCTCTGGTGATCAAACGACGCATGTTTGAATGTATCCCACGCCTGACCTAAGACCGCTCGCCACTCCTCGTCGCTTTCTGTGAAACGGAGCGAGCTTTTCACCTGAAGGGATAGTTTTGTTTCTGCGCCTTCATTAGAAACGCCGGCGATCACGAGGTCGTCGAGCGGTTCATCAAATGCAGCTCTCTGGGTCAGAACTTCGGTTGCGTTCACGCCAGGCAAGGCTCTCCCTCGCGCTTCCGCAAGCACAGCCGCAAAATAGTATGCTGCTACGCGCGTCTCAAATTGGGTGCCGCCACCGCCTGTTGAATATGGACTAGTCATCTATCACCCTGTATCATCATGATACTAGCACACAAACGATACATTTCTGCCTTTGCCAAACAATCTTCTCAACCGAAGCTTTGGCCGCACTGAAGTGTCCTGGACAAGGTCGTTTGACCTACCTGAATTGTGTATTTGAAAGATATCGCGCGCTCAAAAGTGCCGCCATTCCGGATCGACAAACCTTGTCGCTGTTTAATCGAGGATTATACGGGGTCTGCTTCTAAGAGCGCTGAAAGTATTCTTGAATGACTGTAACTGGGGCGCATAGCGGACAAAAAATTTGCATCATTGGAAATGGCCGCATGTGAGCCGTTACCGGACCGTCCCTTTCAAGGTGTACGCGCTTCAGAAGCAGTTATTCTGCAAGCGACCAGCTTTCAGACATTCCGGTCAGTTCGATTTCATGTCCGTTTCGCGAACAGACTGACCCGCAACCAGATTTTCTGACTGATGAAGGGACAGGCAAAGCACGTCCACCCGTTAGGGCCACACCATAGGTACTATGGCGTAGAAACGGATTAACCCACTGGCACAATCACAACCATGTTTACCGTGCATCGCTTCAGGCGATCAATCTTGGCCCCCACCGTTGAGCAACGACTTGATGTCTGCGCTCCCGCGTGGTCCGTCAAAGTGGCCCAAAAAATTTTGGGTCGTGGCATTCTAAAGCACGTATATCCGCATCGGCATCCAGCGAGCCTTTGCGAGGGGCGGGTGACACCCCCATGATCCCCGTAATTTAGCGTATTACGTGGCGCTTTTTTGGTTACTGACTTTGACCGCCTGACAACGCGGTTTTGGACTGGCACAAATGCCGTCAGATTTCACCAAGGCAGCTTTTTTGTTGAGCAGCGGATCAAAGCGCCAATTCGCATAAACCGCAACGTTGTGCCATGGAATCGCATTGCTCGAACGATAATTCGCTCTTCAAGTTCAGAACCTCCTTTCTGCGATTACCTGCTTGTTTTTGAGACGATCACGCTGGGTTTTCGGGCTCGTTTCGGCCCTCTTCAGGCATCTAGAAGCACCGTAAACTCACAAATTTTGATTGCTAAAACTACAGAGACCTCAACAAAATTAATTTCAGTTACAGTTACAGTTTCAGCCTGGGATTTGGTGGAAGCGAACTCAGTCCGTTCGGGGCCACGTCTTGGCAAGATCGTGACGCCGTTTATTATTCATCACCGCATAGCCTGCGGACCTCTGAAACTGGAATAATCCGACGACTACCAACCATTTTGTATTTGAGTTCTTCCGAAGCCATCAGTTGATACAAACGCGAGCGGGAAAGGCTGGTTGATCGTGTCGTCTCGGCAACCGAGAACCCAAATTTTGGAATAGAACTGTCGGCCATATGAAATACCTCAACATGTTACTGGTTGGGGCTGGATTAATACGGATTTTGGAAGGCTAGCCCTTCCCCCAAATGGTTCCGTTCAGGTCTGGGATGGTTTGGGGGAATTGAGATATCTTGAAATCGTGCTGATCGAGGGTGGTTCGCAACAGAGAATTACAGGATTCCAGGCGGCGTAAACGAACCGAACAAATGGTGGGACATAGTCCTCTATCGCATTGTTCTTTTCCGCACTCGGTTGTGTGCCTTTTGCTAGGGACCAGATTTCACCAAGTTGGATCACGAATTCGAGGGATTGGTTTGAAGGCAGCCGTCTGGAACTCATGTCTGGGAGATTCCAAACCAGTTCATCAAGCCGTTTTGCGGTGGTTCTGAACCTTGCCGACAGTGAGTATTCGGCGAACAGCTCGAACGAGCGCTTTGGTGACATTCCCCCTTTTTCCGGAATCATGGACTCTATCAACGCGCGTTCGATATCGTTGATCAACCTCGCGATTTTTTCCGCCCTTGATGGATCCAGCCGTGCTTTCGGCTGGGAAGCGGTCAGTTCAATTGAACCTATAATGCTCGACGTTTCGGAGAACAGCTTGGATAGCTTCTTCAGTGATCCCGCAAATTCCGTCTGACCACTCAGGCTATGCATTTGTGTGTAAGCGGAGATGACTTGCAAAGGTAACAAGCGGGCGAACGCCGCGTATAAGTTGAACGAGACATATCTATTTGCTGTGCGAATTTCTAGCAGCGCGGCTCGGACGTTGCTTTCAACCTGTTTGAGAAAATCTGCGATTGTCGAGATAGTTTCGGCGCGCATTTCTTCACCTTTGGATAGCGATTCATAGTAGTGGCCTAGCACCGCCAGGGCGCTACAATCGAGGTCATGCCCAAGATCTAGTTTTTCGCCTATTGCTTCATATCTGTCGTAAAGTTGTTCAGTCAGAATTTGTGCGTTCATCATTCAGGCCAGCAATTTTTTGCTTCGTGCTTCGCCGATGTGAGCGACAATTGTTTCCTGACCAGTCAGATAATCCTCCCAAGCAATCATTAAGGCCCGTCGCTTTTCTAAAAGATTGCCTCGACGATATGCGGCTTCCACCTTACTAACTATGGTGTGGGCCAACGCCATCTCCGCAAGTTCTCCCGAAAAGTTAGTTTGTTCCGCCACCCAATCTCTGAACGTGGAACGCCAGCCGTGAACAGTGGTGCCTGGAGCAGCAATCTTTTGTGATTTTCCCATTGTCATATCCGACAACATGCCACCTCGTGCACTAGGGAATACAAATGAATTATCTCCCTGGAATGAGGGTGCCACTTGCTTAATTATTTCAAGGGCAGATGCGGTGAGCGGGATTTGGTGGACCTTCCCCGCTTTCATTCGGTCGGCTGGAATGGTCCAGACTCGATCTTCGATATTTATTTCATTCCATCTAGCGCCGCGGACTTCACCAGATCGCGCGACTGTGTGGATCGTGAACCTTAGAGCAAGTCGCCCCATAGTGTTATTAGCCGCTTCAATGGTGCGGATTGTATGCGCCGCTGCAGCGTAGGGTACTGCTGAGAAATGGCTTCCCCGCTTGGGTTGGTCAGGTAAGCCTAATAGAATAGCTTTAGATGGGCTTTCCCTGTCTCTCCAATCCCTTGCATGGGCAAAGTCGAGAACCGTTTCGATACGTTGCTTCACCCTCCTTGCCGTCTCTGGCTTGGAGAGCCAGATCGCTCCCAGTGTGTCAATTATGTCCGGGGCACCAATATCATCGACCAGCAGATGGCCAATTTGAGGAAATGTATATGATCTCAGAGTATTTATCCATTGCGCACGGTGCTTCGCATTCTTCCAGCCGGGGGATAAGGCCTCGAAAGCTCTTTCAGCTGCGATTTGGAATGTAATCGCCTTTTTGGCTTCATCCGCCAGATCTGCCTTCGCTTGGCGTTTCGTGATATCGGCTGGATTTCGCCCCGATTTAGCGATTTTCCGCCATTGCTCAGCTTTCTGTCTTGCGTCGGCCAGAGACAGAGTTGTAGCACTTCCTAAACCGAAGTCAGATCGCTTGCCCCTTTCGCTATCTGGCTGGGGCACAACTACTCTTAGGACCCATTGCCGCGAACCCGATGGCCTTACCAACAGATAAAGACCATTGCCGTCCGCGTGGCGGCCTGGCTTTGCGTTCTTCACACTGAGAGAGGTTAGTGTTGCCATTTTTATGTTCTCGCGTCCCACATTAGGTCCCACATAATTGATGGACGCGTCAAGCTATATGTGGACACTATAAGATGAAAGCTGCGATATTTTACTGATAAATTGGGGGAATTTAAACATGCCGAGACACTACTGGGCAAGAGTTGGAAGGACTGCGGCTCCGCCACTATATTCCTCCGGCAATACCTGTGTCCGCCTTCAAGTGAAAAATTTGACCCGGTTCCCGGGCTGCTGCCGGATGCCGGTGGCGATTGCATTCGCGCGCAATCCCGCACCCGCCTTGCGGGAATCACAAGCTCCCGCAGGTTAACCGCATTTTAGTGAAACGGCGATAGAGGGGAATGAACCAGAAGTTTGAGGACGCGATCAGATGAAGTATTATATACTTGCCGCCGCAGCTCTTGCCAGCGCAGCATATTCGACCGGTGCCGCTGCCGAAGCGCCGGGTTTTGAGAATGCCGCTACCATGAATATCACGGTCGTCATTCCGCCGCTTCGTGCGGCGGTGAATGCGCAGGAAGAAGGTGCAACCGGCCTGTGGGCAATCGTGAACGGCAACAGCGGCCTGATGATCAACACGCCAGACCTGGTTTCTGACAGCGGAGTGACCGAATTCAGTATTTTCGGTCAGAATATCTCGGCGATCCAGGTGTCGTCGGCAACCGGCAGTTATTCGGTAGTCCAGAAACCCGATGACGGGGAGGCCGGAGCCCTGCCAAAGGCCACCTATCAGCTTATGGCGAATCGCGCTGCGAGTCGGGTTGCGGCCGTTGGAGGCGATCGCTCCCGGCAGGTTGTTATCGGAATAAAGTAAATTTTTCGTAAATATCGCTGACGGGAAAAGCGCCGAAATACGGCGAGTCGCACAAACGTCATCAGCGTTAACTATTTCATTATCCACCAAAAAATCTTGACTCTAGAGACAAGAAAGCTAATTCCCCCCTCGGGTCGCATCAAATGGGAGGAAATTTGATTGCGAACAATATCGACAGTATTGCTATTTTTCATACTGGTCTGGTCGTCCGGCCCTGCGCTTGCGAATCTCTCGATAAACAAGCTTTGGGTCGATTTTGCCGAAGGGCAGAACGAGCGCGGCGATCTGGTTATCCGCAATGACAGCGAGGACCGCTATTATGTGTCTGTTTCTGTCACGGAAATCGCCAATCCGGGGACTCCGGAAGAAGAAAAGATAACGCAGATCGATCCCGAGAAATCGGGATTGCTGGTGACGCCAAACCGAATGGTCCTGGAACCAGGCGCCATTCGTTCCATTCGTCTCGTGTCGCTCAATGAAAATTTGACCGAGGACCGCATCTATCGGGTGCTTGTTGCGCCACAAGTTGGCAGGATCAAGGCCGAGCAGAGCGGTGAAGACGCGCGTGGAATCGCATTAAAGCTGCTGGCGGCCTATGACGTACTGGTGGTCGTGCGACCGAGCGAGAATAATGCCAGGATTGAGGCGGTTCGCAGCGCTGAACGGGTGACACTGAAAAATACCGGAAATTCCAATATCCTGCTGACCGAGGGTTTTATCTGTCCGCCCGATGCAGTGGAGGATCCGTCCACCGAGCGGTGCAAAACCTTCGAATCCCAGCGCCTCTATGCCGGCAATATATTCGAGATCGATCTTCCGTCGCCGACCGACATGGTGGTTCTGAAAACCAGGGATGGTCCGGCGGGCGAGTTCATCGAGCAAAAGTACTGACATAGAGCAGCACTAATACAGTCGCAAAAAAACTGATTGAAAATCGGCATATATTGATATGTCGTGCGACTAACTGCGCCTATCTCATTGTATTAACTAGTTAATCATTTCATTTTTTAAATATAAAATTTGACATGATTTTTCAGAATCGTTAAAAGTTTATTAAGAATTGGTAATATCGCCGATTCGATACTTGAATAAAATGGGGATTTTATTATGAAAAAATCAGTTCTTTTCGCAGCTGCAGCATTGGCTGCTATGGCATCAGGTACAGCTAATGCTGCGCCGACTGATGGCGTACTTTCCGACACCGCGAGCACCGGCACATTGGATGTGAATGTTACCGTTGTACCGATGGTCAGCATTCGTGGTCTGGACGATGTCTCCCTGACAATCGACGCCGCTACGATCGCTTCCAACTTCGGTTCCACCAGCGGAATTTCCCAATTCTGCGTTTTCTCGAATGCCGATGCGGCTGGTTCTTACAAAGTAACGGTCAACGGCAACGCCGGTGACGGACTGGGCAATCCTTATGGCCTGAACGGTGCTGCAACCGGCACCCAGCTGAACCATACGGTTGGCTATTATGATGCTGCAGCCTATAATTCGATTGCTGCAGATTTCATGCGCCCAGGCCTTCAGTTTTCCATGGAAAACACCCGTGACGGTCAGGCACGTGCGACCGACCTCGACTGCACCAACGCTGGCGGCCAGAACAGCTCGCTGCGCGTAACCGTGCGCAACAGCGAAGCCCTTGCGGCGCTGGCCGACACCTACACCGGAACGTTGTCCGTTGTGGTTGCTGTGCCTTAAGCACTGGATATTGCGAGGGCGGGGACAATCCCCGCCCTCCCTATATGGTTTCTTAAAATCGGGGGAAAGCGAGATGCCGAACATCAGACTTATCGGAACAGGGCTGCTGTCATGCGCTCTTCTGAGCATAGCATCGCCCCTGTTTGCCACGCCCAGCGTCGTGCCTGACGCGAGTGTAAAAATTGTCAATGGCGCCAAGGCGCCGCTCCGCTGGATCGGTGTAGGTGACCTGCATTCGACGACCCAATTGTGCGTCGCAAGCAATACCGGTCGCTATCGTCTGCAGCTGGCTCTGGTGCAGGATGCAGCCGATGCCCATGCGCCTGCTTATGAAATCGAGTTTCGCACCGCTGCGGGCGACAGCGAATTCCGTCGGTCCGGAACCGGCAATATCTATGTTTTTGATGGCCGGACGTCCGAGACGGAGGACTGCAACGGCACAACAAACGCTTCACTGAAAATCCGCTTCTCCCGCGATAACCTGACAGCAGCGGTCGCTGGTGAATATGCCGAGCAATTCCAGATTTCCGTCATACCGAATTAAAAGCGGCAGTTGCGTTAGCCATGTCTGTTCATCCGAAAACCCAGGCGGCGTGCATCGGCGTCAGCGCGATAGCCATCATATTCTCTCAGGCCGCATATGCCCAGATCAGTGGCGCCGATCCCCTCCCGATCGATGAAGCCGCAAGCAGCACGATCGTGAACGGTCAAACGCTGGAAACCGAGGCGCCGCCAGGTTTCGAATCTCTTACTGCTCCGCTTGAGACATTTTTCGACATTTTCTATCTTGGCCGCCGGCTGGGCTCATTCCGTGCTGTTCTCAAGGACGGGACGTTCCGCTTGATAAATCCCGAGCAAGTCGTTGCGGCGCTCGAGGGGCAAGTTAGCGAAGAAGCGGCGACAAAACTGCTTTCCGCGCCGCTATCGCTTAATGAGGAATATCGGTGTGTAACGGGACAAACATCGAACTGCGGAATCCTGCCCCGGGGGCAGGAAGGGGTGATCGTCAATCCGGAACGCTTCTCTGCCGAACTGTTTTTCTCGCCGGCAAATGTGATCGTCAATCAGGTCGATAATTTTACCTTGGGCCCGGCGGAAACCGGACCATCGCTCATTCAGACCGTGAATTTTGCCGCGGCCAAAACTGATGGACCCAATTCTTCTATTCGCTTCGGGGCGACCTTCGACACGGCGGCCAGCATTGGCCAGACCGCATTGCTGGCGCGCACGATTGTCGACGATGAGCAGGGTGCGCAACTGCTGGAAGGTACGGTCCAGCATGTATGGAACAACCGGATCGGTCGGGCCGGGTTGTTCGAGGATCTGAGCACCAAACTTCTGACATCCTACAGGATGGTTGGTGCCGAGTTTGCGAGTTTTTATCCGCGCAAGGCCTATGAAGCGAGCATTTCGACGCCAATCCAGATCGTGCTTCCAAGAGAGGCCGATGTCGAACTTCGCCGGCGCGGTGTGCTGATATCCGTTCGCCACTATCAAGCCGGGCTTCAGGTTATCGACACGTCAGGACTGCCCGAAGGATCCTATCAGCTCGGGATTACTGCCCGTGCCGATGGCGCGATCATATTGCAGGAGGAGCGCGCTTTCACCCGTGCGCGGGGATTGCCACTCAAGGGCAAGACCGAATTCAGCCTTCGCGCCGGCATGTATGCTCCGGATCAGTTTCCGTTCGACCAGCCCAACCAGAGCGAGACATTTTTTCCGCGTATCCGCAATGCCCCGGTAGTTGGTGTGCGCGCGAGTCGCAGAATCGGCGAAGCAACCGCGCTGGAGCTGAATCTGCTGCATATCGACGGAGCCAACTATGCGGAATCGTCGATAACGACGGTGCGGGGGAACCTCGAAGGATTTGTTTCGGTCGCTGCCGGTGATGATGGTGCATATGGCGTGCTGGCGACCGGCACATTGAACATCAAGCAGATCAGATTTTCGATTTCAGCCAGAAAAACCAAGTCCGATGCCGACAATTTCAATCTTGCGAATCTCGCGACGGATCAGGAATATCTGCCTTTCTCCCGTTCCGACACCAGTGTCTTCGGTTCCATGCAAATGCCGCTTTCGGGCGGGTCGTTCAGCGTATCGGCAGGCTATACCAAATTTGACAACGGGCGTGACGATTATAGCGTGGATCTGCGCTACACAAAATCCATCCGGATCGGCAACCGGCGGCCGCTGCTAACCGCATTCAGCCGGGTTTCGAACCGGGATTCAAGGGTTGGTGCGTCAATAAACTTCCTGTTCGGCCTCGACCGGAAAACCAGCGCCTCGGTGCGCGGCGGTGCCGAATATATTGCAAAAACCAGCGGTTCCAGTCGCAAGGGCCTATCGCCGGTTCTCGATGCCTCGATATCGAGACTTGAGAATATCGGCGATGCTGAGCTGCTGAACCAGGTCGGTGTATCGACAAATGCCGACAGCGATCGCGCGTTCGCCTCATCGGATCTGCGTACATCTTACGGGCAAGTGGATTTGACCGCCCAATATCAGCGCACGAGAAGCGGCGGAGACTTTACCTCGATTTTTGCCAATGGTCGCACGGGTTTTGCGGTCGGCGGCGGGAAGTTCAAGCTTGGACTGGCGGATGTGGGCCAAGCCGTGATATTATCCGACATCAAGGTTGACGATAGGAAATACCGGCTGAGCGATGACGCCAGCGAAAGCGGGTACCGGATCCGCGTGAACTCCCAGCCGTTTGACCGGATCAAGCCAGGCCGTACGTCGGCGGTCGGCGTTGCGCCTTATGATGAATATGAAATCGACCTGGAACCGGAAAATGCTCCGCCATTTGAAGTTGATACCGAGATAAAGAGAGTGACCCTCTATCCCGGCAATGTCGCATATTTCCGCTACGAGGCGGTTAACAGTTTTGCGATCTACGGGCAGATGGTTGATCAAGGTGGGAAACCGATCGCGAACGGTCGGGTGAAATCCGACAATGATATTACCCTGACGGACGAACAGGGCTTTTTCCTGATCACGGTTTCTCCTGCAACCCGCCTGGAAATGCGTCTGCCGGACGGACAGATCTGTCGCCCGGTCGCGTTTGAACAGCTGACAAACGGGCGCCAACCAGACCAGCTGCTCAAGGTCGGCGCGATAAAATGCCTGGTTTCCACGGAAGCGGAATAGTTCGACCGGCTATCGGTCTATATTGCAATCGCCGATCTAGATTTCATCGATCATTTCGGCCAGCGTCGCCAGACATTCGCGTGCCAGCAATATGCAACGCTCAGGGGACCAGCCTTGCTCGGCATCTGGCAGATCACGATTGTCCTTGAACGGCATTTCCAGAGTCATTGCCACCGCGCCGAAACGTTCGGCCAGCTGATTGGTTGACATCGACAGGTTGGCCTTGCCTTCGGCCGCCGTCGGATAGCCCAGCTTTGTCTGGAAATCCGGGGTGCGCTGGGCGAGCCGGTTGCGGTAGCCGTGATATTTCTCCAGCTGCGCACCGGTGATCGAGGTGATGCCCTCGAACCCGGCGATGAAGACCGCCGGAATCGCCTCGTCGCCGTGGACATCCATCGCAAAATCTACGCCGCTTTCGTCCATCGCATCGCGGGCGCACAGGACTTCCGGAGATTTCTCGGACGTTGGTGCATGCCATTCGCGATTGAGATTGGTACCGGCAAAATTGGTTCGTAAATGCCCTCTGCACGAACCATCCGGGTTCATATTGGGAATGATGTGGAAGCGGCATTTTTCCAGCAGCAGCCGGGCGTGCGGATCGGCGGGGTCGGTGAGCATTTCCAGCGCGCCTTCCATCCACCATTCGGCCATGCTTTCGCCGGGATGCTGGCGGGCGTAGAGCCAGACCTGCTTGTCGCCGCTCCCCATCTCGAGACAGTCGATCGGCTGGCCTTCCAGACTGTAGCCGAGCGCGCGGGCGGTCACGCCTTCGACCGCGGCCGTTTCGGCGACCAGATCATGATGGCGCTCGATGCTATAGGGCGCGAAATAGGCAAACCAGACAATATTGCTGCTGGCCGTATAGCGGATCGTCAGGGTGCCGCTTGCCTCGTCATAGCTGCTCGGCGCGCGGCCCCAATAGTCCCGGTCCTCGCTGACACAGGCGTCATAGTCAGGCCAGCCCTGCGGATAGGCCGATTCCCTCAGTCCGGTGATGGCCAGTTCCAGTTCGTCGCCGACCGCGCAGGTCACCCGGAAATGGAACCACTGGAAAAATTCGCTGTCCTTGTCCTTGCGGATCGACAATGTTGCGGTGGTGCCGTCGATGGCTTGGACTTCGATATTGCCGCTATCGAACGCGCTGGTGATTTCTATGGTCATTTCACCCTGATAGTGGTTCCGGACTCGCCGGGGAAGTCCTTGAATAAGGCCTCGGCCAATTTCGATGCTGCCAGACCGGGCTGCGCTGCCGGCGAGCCTTCCTTTGCCTCAACCGACGCGCGGCCTTCCCAGACAACATTGCCATTCAGCCGTTTGGCGATCCGGACGGACAGGTCGGTAACAATCTTGTCTTTCGGCGGACCGCTGAGATCGATGCCAATGCCCAGGCCGACGCCCGAGCCACGACTGCCGGTGCTGCCACCGACTCCGACCGAGACGGGAGAGCGGGCCCCTCCGGCGCTTAACACCGCCCGTTCGAGTGTGTAGCGCACGACATAATCACTTTTTTCACTATCGTCGCGTGCTTCGGTAAAGCCGACACGCTGCAATTCCCGCAGCAGCGCCGCATTGTAGCTGGCATATTCGATGCTGCGGTCGTCATCGGTTACATTGGCCCTGATGCTGACGGTGCCCGGGACAATCGGGGCAAGCCGGGCGTTGTGAAACCGCGTGACATCGACCGGCGGAGTCGCTGTCATGCAGCCCGACAACAGAGACCCTGCCAAGATCAATGTCGCAAATGATTGAAAACCGGCCATAAAATATACTCCTGAACTTGCCCCGCCGCATATTAGCGCATAATCATTCGGACGGTGGTAAAAAAATGCCTCCTTGCCCGGTGGGCTTAACCGGATAGAGATAATGCAGCGATATACAGCCGATATTGCGCAACAGGGAATTTGGAAATCATGGCGAAACCCTTCACCATATTGGTAACCGGCGGGGCCGGCTATATCGGCAGTCACGCGGTGCTGGCCCTGCAGGATGCCGGCTGGCCGGTCGCGGTCATCGACAATCTGACCACCGGATTTCGCTGGGCGGTTCCCGAAGGGGTTGCGTTCCACGAGGGCGATATCGAAGATAGCGCCCTGCTTGCGCGGATCATCAAGGATGAGAATATCGGCGCGATCATGCATTTTGCCGGATCAATTATCGTGCCTGAATCGGTCGAAAATCCGCTCAAATATTATCATAACAACAGCGCCAAGAGCCGCAGCCTGATCGAATCGGCGGTCACCGGCGGCGTGCGCCATTTCATTTTTTCCTCGACTGCGGCAACCTACGGCATCCCCGAGGAAAGCCCGGTCAGCGAGACGACGCCGCAACTGCCGATCAATCCCTATGGCATGTCCAAGCTGATGACCGAGCATATGCTCCGTGACGTATCGGCTGCCCATGACCTGAACTTCTGCGCCCTGCGCTACTTCAACGTCGCTGGTGCCGATCCGCAGGCCCGAACCGGGCAATCGACCGCCGGCGCCACCCATCTGATCAAGGTTGCGGTGGAAGCGGCGCTGGGCAAGCGGGACAGCGTCGCGGTCTTCGGTACGGATTATGATACGCCCGACGGCACCGGCGTGCGCGACTATATCCATGTGTCCGATCTGGCCGCTGCCCATGTGCTGGCGCTGGAAGCATTGATCGCGGAACCGGAGGAGAATCATCTGCTCAATTGCGGCTATGGGCGTGGATTTTCCGTGCTCGAGGTGCTCGATGCGGTTGACCGGGTCACCAACCTGCGAATCAAGCGGAATATGGAAGGGCGGCGCGCGGGCGACCCCGATTCGCTGATTTCCGACAATCGGGCGATCATGGACCGCTTTACGTGGCAGCCGAAACATGCCGATCTCGACGAAATTGTCGCCCATGCGCTGGCGTGGGAACGCAAACTCATCGAAATTCGCGGAGAATAAAGCTGTTCGCTTGACTTTGGCGGCTGTCGACCTTAATTGCCCTGCTTCAACGCAGCTAGGCTGCTTTCAAGAAATTCAGATAATCAAGGCGTGGTACCAAAATGAAAGTCCGCAACTCTTTGAAGTCGCTTAAAAACCGTCACCGGGACTGCCGCGTCATCCGTCGCCGTGGTCGCACCTATGTGATCAACAAGACGAATCGCCGGTTCAAGGCTCGCCAGGGCTAAGCACCGTATTTGGCGGGGGTTCTGCCATCTCGATAATTGACACCGTCATCTTCGATATAGGCAATGTCCTGTATCGCTGGGACTTGCGCTGTCTGTTTGAAAAACTGATTGCCGACCCGGAAGAGCTGGACTGGTTCCTGGCCCAAGTTGTCACGCCGGAATGGCATTTCCTGCATGACGCCGGTCGGCCCTTCGCCGATATGGTCGCCGAACGAAGTCGCGAATTTCCCGAATATCAGGAACATATCATTGCCTATTCCGAGCGTTTTCCGGAAACCATTCCGGGACCGGTCGAAGGCATGCTGGAGCTTGTCCGCGCTCTGGCGGACCGGGGCGTGCCGCTCTTCGTGATCAGTAATTTCGGCGCCGAATCCTGGGCCCAGTTCCGGCCCTCGGCCCCGATATTCGAGATATTTTCCGATATTGTCATTTCCGGTGAAGAAAAGCTGATCAAGCCGGATGCAGAGATATTCGAGCTCGCGCTGAACCGATTCGGCCGTCGCGCCGACCAATGTCTTTTCATCGATGACCGGCTGGACAATATCGAGGCGGGCGAAGCGATGGGTCTTGCCGGCCATCATTTCAGCGATGCCGCCAGACTGGAACAGGAGCTGAAAGCCTTGCGCCTGCTCTAGCTGCGCTTGAGCTCGTCTCCGCTCAGCCTCACGATATGGAGCAGATTGGTTGAGCCGGGCGTACCGAAGGGCACGCCGGCGCAAACGATCAAGCGGGAACCCGCTGCTCCGAGCTTGTGCCGCAACGCCATGCGCTTGGCCTTGGCGATCATTTCCTCGAAATCCTTCACGTCGCGGGTGACCACCGCATAGGCGCCCCACAACAGGCCGACCCGCCGCGCCGTGTGGCGATTGGGGGTGAGCACCAGCAGCGGCACCGAAGGGCGTTCGCGGGCCATCCGCCGGGCGGTCGAGCCGGACGATGTATAACAGACAATGGCCGAGGTCTCGATGGTGCGGGCGATATTATAGCTTGCCGCCGCCAGCGCATCCGCGGTGGTTTCATCGGGCACGGTTTCGGTGAAATGAACCCGATCGGCGTAGGACGGATCATTTTCCACCTGAGCGGCGATCCGGTCCATCATCGTTGCCGCCTCGATCGGCCAGTCGCCGACGGCCGATTCGGCGGATAGCATTATCGCATCGGCGCCATCGTAGATCGCGGTGGCGACATCGGACACTTCGGCGCGGGTCGGCGTCGGCGACTTGATCATCGATTCGAGCATCTGCGTGGCGACGACCACCGGACGGCCAAGCTTCCGGGCAGCGGCGACGATCTTCTTCTGCAGCGGCGGCACTTGCTCGGGCAACAGCTCCACCCCGAGATCGCCGCGCGCGACCATCACGGCGTCCGACAGTTCCAGTATCTCGTCGAGCCGGTCGATAGCCGCCGGCTTTTCGATCTTGGCCAGCAAGGCCGCCTTGCCGCGAATCAGCCGCCGTGCCTCTGCGACATCTTCCGGACGCTGGACAAAGCTCAGCGCGATCCAGTCGACATCCTGTTCCAGCGCAAAAGTCAGGTCCTTGCGATCCTTGTCGGTGAGCGAACTGACCGGCAGAACGACTTCGGGGACATTGACCCCCTTGCGATCGGAAATTTCGCCGCCAACGATCACTTTGGTCTCGACGCTCTTGCCATCGGCTTTGGTCACTTCGAGCCGGATCTTGCCGTCATCGAGCAGCAGCGTGTGGCCCGGCTGCAAGGTGCCGAGAATTTCCTTGTGCGGGAGGGTCACGCGCTGTGCATCGCCGGCTTCCTTGCGCATGTCGAGTGTGAAGCGCGCGCCTTCCTTGAGCATCACCGGTGGCTTGGCAAAGGTGCCGATGCGCAGTTTCGGTCCCTGTAAATCGGCCAATATGGTGATCGGGCGTCCGACCTTCTTTTCCAATGCCCGGATCGATTTGACATTGGCGGCGTGCGCCTTGTGCTCGCCGTGGCTCATGTTCATCCGGAAGGCGTCGACGCCGGCGCGGTACATCTCCTCGATCATGTCGGGGCTGCCGCTGGACGGGCCGAGCGTTGCCAGTACTTTCACTTTGCGATTTCGGGAGAAGATCGGCGATGCCATGCAAAAAATCCTTAGTGGCGCTTTACCTGCGCGTTTCCTGTTTCTAATTCATGACAGGATAATAACAAATAACAATGGAAACAAATATGACCGATCAAATAACCGATGCCGCTGCTGCTACAGCCTTTCGCCGTCTGGTCACCCATCTCCAGCATCGCCATGACGCGGAAAATATCGATTTGATGGGCCTCGCCGGGTTCTGCCGCAATTGTCTGGCCGACTGGGTGCTGGAGGCGACCGTCGAGGCCGGTGGTTCAATGACCAAGGAGGAAGCCCGGGCGGCCATTCACGGCATGCCGGCCAGCGAGTGGAAGCAGAAATACCAGACGGAGGCGACGCCGGAACGGCTCAAAAAGATGAAGGAAAGCGTGGCCAAAAACGCCGATGCGTCTTAAAGGCAGGCTCCGAATCCGAATATAGATTTAAAGGAATGAAACTATGAGCGAAGGCAATGTCGCCGCAGACCAGCTGCGTCTTTTTATCGAGCGTATCGAACGGCTGGAAGAAGAGAAAAAAGGCATGGCGGACGATATCCGCGACGTTTATTCCGAAGCGAAATCCCAGGGCTATGACGCCAAGATCATGCGCCAGATCGTCCGTCTCCGTAAAATGGAAACCCACGACCGGCAGGAAATGGAAGCCATTCTCGACACCTATAAGTCGGCGCTTGGTTTGGCCTGAGCAATAGGCTAATAGCCGTTCTTTAGCGATGGAAGAGCAGCCATGATCGTCACTACGACACCAACTATCGAAGGCCGCGCGATCCGCGATTATCGCGGGATCGTCATTGGCGAGGTAATCGTCGGCGCGAACCTGTTTCGCGATCTGTTTGCCAGCATTACCGACATTGTTGGTGGCCGCTCGGGCAAATATGAAAATGTGCTGAAACGCGCGCGCGACGAAGCGCTGGCAGAGATGGAGGCCGAGGCGGCCAAGGCCGGCGGCAATGCCGTGGTCGGTGTCGATCTCGACTATGAGGTCGTTGGCGACAAGGGGTCCATGCTGATGGTGTCGGCATCGGGCACCGCAGTAATCGTGGAATAGAAAATCGGGAATTTGAGGTAAAATGGCAGGCCATAGTAAATTTAACAATATCAAGCATCGCAAGGGCGCTCAGGACAAGAAGCGTGCGGCGCAATTTTCGAAGCTGTCGCGCGAGATCACCGTGGCGGCCAAGTCGGGAATGCCGGACCCGGATTTCAATCCGCGCCTGCGCCTCGCGGTCAACAGCGCCAAGGCGGTGTCGATGCCGAAGGACAATATCCAGCGCGCAATCGAAAAAGCCTCTGCCAACGAAGGCGATGACTATAGCGAGATCCGCTATGAAGGTTTCGGCCCGGGTGGCGTGTCGCTGATCATCGAGACGCTGACCGACAATAATAACCGCACTTTTACCAATGTCCGTACCATCATGTCGCGAAATGGCGGCAATCTGGGCGAAAGCGGTTCGGTTTCGCACGGTTTTGACCGGGTCGGCTATATTCAATATCCGGTCAGCGCCGGTGACGAGGAAACCGTTCTCGAAGCGGCGATGGAAGCGGGCGCGGAAGATATTTCTTCCGATGAGGACGGCCATGAAATCTGGACCGCGATGGAAGACCTTCACGAGGTTTCCGGAGCGCTCGAAAAGGCGCTCGGCGAAGCAGCCAGCGTGAAACTGGCATGGCGTCCGACGGTTCAGGTCGAAGTCGACCAGGAGCAGGCGGAGACCTTGCTCAACCTGATCGATCTTCTGGAAGACGATGACGACGTCCAGACGGTCTGGGGCAATTATGACGTGTCCGACGAAATCATGGAAAAACTGAACGCCGGCTGATGGGGGAATTTGCCGCCAAGGCCGCACTCGCAGGAGTGATCGTGGCTCTGGTGGCAACCATCGCCCAGCGCCAGCCCAGTTTCGGGGCGCTCGTCGCCTCGCTGCCCCTGATCTCCATATTGGGCATGGTCTTCCTCTGGTATGCGCGGCCTGACGCGGAAAATATGGCGCTCCATGCCGAGGCGACCTTCTGGTATGTGCTTCCATCTCTTCCAATGTTCCTGCTGATTCCGGTGATGCTGCGCAATGGTATCGGCTTCTGGTTGTCGCTGGCCGCGGGATGCCTGCTGACGGTAAGCCTTTATATGATCATGGCTTTTGTTGGCCGGCGCATGGGGCTGCCGATTTAATATGATCATTCTCGGCCTCGATCCGGGTCTCGGTACCACCGGCTGGGGGGTGATTGTCGCGGACGGCAATCGCCTGTCCCATATCGCCAATGGCCAGATCAAGACCGACAGCAAAATGGCGATGGCCAGCCGTCTGCTCAAGCTCGACCTCGAGCTGACCGATCTGCTGCTGGAATTTAAGCCTGATGCGGCAGCGGTCGAGGAAGTGTTCGTCAACAGCAATCCGCAGAGCACATTGAAGCTGGGGCAGGCGCGCGGCGTCGTGCTGCTCGGCGCTTCGCGGACGGGAATCGAAGTCGGCGAATATTCGGCGAAGACGGTCAAGAAATCGGTGGTGGGGGTCGGCAAGGCGGACAAGGACCAGGTGCAGGCGATGATCAAGATCCTGCTGCCCGGCGTGAAGCTGGCCGGCGCGGATGCCGCCGATGCGCTGGCGGTGGCGATCACCCACGCGCATCACCGGAAGCGGTAGAGGGACCACGGCCCGTTCGTCCTGAGCCTGTCGAAGGACCGGATTAATTTTTCGCGCACGAAGACCCAAAGTCACGAAGACAAGTCCTTGGCACCAATCGCTTAGTGCCTTCGTGTCCTTGTGCGAGCTCCTATTTTGTAGCCCGCTTGCGCGGGGTAGAGAAAGAACACTGGATTGCGTGCCAAGTTAGTCTAAAACAACAATATGATCGCAAAACTGACCGGCTCTATCGACGAAATCGGCACGGACAATATCGTGCTCGACGTAAACGGCGTCGGCTATCTGGTCTTCTGCTCGTCCCGCACCATCAGCGCGATTGGCGCAAGGGGCGATGGCGCGACCATCTATACCGAAATGCAGGTCAGCGAGACCGACATGCGGCTGATGGGCTTTGCCAGCGGCTCGGAGCGCGACTGGTTCCGCCTGCTGATCTCGGTACAGGGCGTCGGCGGCAAGGTGGCTCTGGCGATCCTGTCGGCATTGGAACCGGGAGAAATTTCGCGGGCCGTGGCGACCGGCGACAAGGCGATGGTTTCGCGGGCGAACGGGGTTGGTCCGAAACTGGCGCTGCGGATCGTCAATGAGCTGAAAGACAAGGTCGGCGGCATCGCGACCGATCCGATTAGTGGAGCAGGCGGCGCGGTCCACGCACCCTCGAACAACAGCGCCGATGCGGTCAGCGCGCTGCAAAATCTCGGCTTTAAACCGGCGGATGCGAGCGCGGCGGTGGCAGCGGCGGATGCCGAGGTCGGCGATGGCGCAACACTCGATGCGCTGGTGCGGCTGGCGTTGAAGAAGGCGGCGCGCTGATGGACGGCTTGCACCGGCAAGCTCATGAGCATTCTTTCCGTCGCCCTGAACTCGTTTCAGGGCCCACTTCTCCGCGCTCGCAGGCTGTGATTGGTTCGCGGTGGATGCTGAAACGAGTTCAGCATGGCGGTGGCGGGGCGTCAGTCACTTATGGGGGGCAGGCCCAGATTGACCGCCAGATCGATCCATTGCGGGTTTTCCGACTCAATCAGATTGATCTTCCAAGGACGGTGCCAATTTTTCAGTTGTTTCTCTCGCGTGATCGTGCTGTTCATACCGTCGAACATCTCAAATTGGACAAGGCGATACACCGCATATTTAGAGGTATATCCGGGCGTCAGTTTGTCGCGATGCTGGCAAAGGCGCTGGATGAGGTTCGACGTTACGCCGATGTAAAGCGTGCCGTAAGGCTGGCTGGCGAGTATGTAGACGCAAGGTTGTTTCGTTTGTCGCACGTGAGGTATATGGGCTCACCATGGACCCTGAAACAAGTTCAGGGTGACGAGTTCAGGGGTATTGGCCGTTACTGATAATTCGCATCTTTCGCCGCAGCGGCAGCCGGAAGACATCGACGCCGCCCTGCGTCCGAAAACGCTCGACGAATTTATCGGGCAGGAAGCGGCGCGCGGCAATCTTCGGGTGTTTATCGAGGCGGCCAAGGGGCGTAGCGAGGCGCTGGATCATGTGTTGTTCTTTGGGCCTCCCGGATTGGGGAAGACCACGCTGGCGCAGATTATTGCACGGGAATTGGGTGTCGGATTTCGTGCGACTTCCGGGCCGGTCATCGCCAAGTCCGGCGATCTTGCAGCGCTGCTGACCAATCTTGAAGAAGGCGATGTCCTGTTTATCGACGAGATTCATCGGCTCAATCCGGTGGTCGAGGAAGTGCTCTATCCGGCGATGGAAGATCGCGCGCTCGATCTGATCATCGGCGAAGGCCCCTCGGCGCGCTCGGTACGGATCGACCTGCCACAATTCACACTGATCGGCGCGACCACCCGCCAGGGCCTGCTGACCACGCCGCTGCGCGACCGATTCGGCATACCGGTACGGCTCAATTTCTATACGACCGAGGAACTGGAACAGGTCGTTCATCGCGCCGCGCGGCTGCTCGATCTCGATATTGCGCCCGATGGTGCCACCGAAGTGGCGCGCCGCGCACGGGGCACGCCGCGTATCGCCGGTCGCCTGCTCCGCCGGGTGCGGGATTTTGCCAATGTCGCGGGCACGAGACTGGTCGACCGGAAAATCGCTGATGAATCGCTTGTCCGGCTCGAAGTCGACAGCATCGGTCTCGACGCGATGGACCGGCGCTATCTTTACATGATTGCGGACGTCTACAAGGGCGGTCCGGTCGGTGTGGAGACGCTTGCGGCTGGCCTTTCGGAACCGCGGGACACGGTGGAGGAAGTGATCGAGCCTTATTTGATCCAGCTCGGCCTGATCGCGCGGACCGCCCGTGGCCGGACGCTGAATGATCGCGGGTGGCAGCATCTCGGGCTGTCGCCGCCTGCGGGTAAAGAGGTGGACGGAGAGCTGTTTGATTGACGTGCTCCGCACTTGAAGCGGAGCTCTGGATATCGAGAGCGCTACTAGCCGTCAGGGCTCCGCATCCAGTGCGGAGCACCGTTATCTCGCTATCTGCTCCGCCGACGCCCAGGTTGCATGGGTGCCGCTGCTAATCCGGTGCGGCAGGATGATCGTGCAGACCGGGCCTGCCGCAATATCCTGTGCGTCAATGATGATACATTCCGACCGGTTCTGCGCCATATCGGTGATGAAGCTGATCAGATAACCGTCATCCTCTGACTGCGGATTTGCGCGCGGGATGAAGGGGGCTTCGGAGCCAAAGCGTTGCTCGCCAAAGGAGATATGCTCTGCTTCGCCGGTCTCCAGGTCATGTTTCGTCAGGCCATTGAACAGGAACCAGCCCGGCTCGCCGGTAACGCTATAGACATAGCGATAGGGTTTGCCGGCGATCTGCTGGTTGATCATCCCGAATTCGACCGGATAGTCGTTGAACAATGTCTCTTCTTTGGTCTCGCCGGTTTTCATGTTGAAGCGCCAGCGGTGTAATTCGGGTTTGAAACTGTGCAGGTCGATGCTCGCGCCCATGCTTTCATAGCCTGCCGGGAAATCGGTCAGGGGTGGCGGCACCGGCTCATTCTGGAAATAGCCGTCGAGAACCACTTCATCGCCCTGTTCATAGGCGTTGGTCCAGTGGAGGACGTAGGTTGGCTTCGCGTCGAACCATTTTATATCCTCCGGCTGGCCCATGCGCGGGATGATCCCGAAGCGGGTGGGCTCGTCGGGATGATAAGCGGGAATAAAGAGATTCCGCTCGATCAGTTCCGGCTTCCAGTAAAGTGGACAGTCGTTGAAAATGGCGAAATTCTCGGTGAACGCCATATCGTGCGGCAGGCGCGCGCCGGGCAGTTCGATGGGAATAAAATGCTTGAGCGCATTGTCCGGCCCGACGACGCCATAATGGCAATAGGGCGCTTTGGTCGAATAGTTGAAGAACAGCAGTTCGCCGGTGGCCTCGTCGACCTTCGGGTGAGCGGAAATGCCGTCCTCCGGTACCCAGTCCGCCGTGCCGATGGTCTCCAGTGTCTCCGGATCGAGCCGATAGCCTTCGCCGCATTGATAGAAGGTCGAGAGGATCGCGCCGGCGTGAACTACGACATCGGTCGAGCTGCTGTCCTTGATGCTGCCATGCGCGCCCCACCCCTTGCGCTTGGAATCATCGGGCTTGCCCATGATGCCGACCCACAAGGGACCGCCTTCTTCCTGTTCGGCCTCGAAGCCCTTGGTGCGGACAAAGCGGTTGCGATAGTGTGCCTTGCCGTTGCGCAGGCGGATCGTATGGATCATCCCGTCACCGTCAAAGGGGTGATAACGGCCGATACTGTCATGCACCGGATTCTCGGTGTTGCGGACATAGAGCCCGTCGATATCGGCCGGAATCGTCCCGATTATCTCGAGTTCATCCGTGTCGACTTCCTCGAAAACCGGAGTCCAGGCACCATTGCGATAGGGGTGGTCATTCGGTTCCAGCGTTACCTTCACCTGATCCACCCCGGTTGCCATCAGTCGCGCAGCAATTCGTTGATGCCGGTCTTGGACCGGGTCTGCGCGTCGACCGTCTTGACGATCACGGCACAATAGAGCGACGGCTGCGGAGCGCCGTCAACCTTGACCTTTGGCGGCAATGTACCCGGCACGACGACCGAATAAGGTGGAACTTCGCCCATCCAGATCTTGCCGGTGTCGCGGTCGACGATCTTGGTTGACGCGCCGAGATAGACGCCCATCGAAAGCACCGCACCCTCGCCGACGCGGACACCCTCGGCAACTTCCGCCCGGGCACCGATGAAGGCACCATCCTCGATGATCACCGGATCGGCCTGCAGCGGTTCCAGCACGCCGCCGATGCCGGCGCCGCCGGAAATATGGACATTCTTGCCGATCTGCGCGCAGCTGCCGACTGTCGCCCAGCCATCGACCATCGTGCCTTCATCGACAAAGGCACCGATGTTGACGAAGCTCGGCATCAGCACGACGCCGCGGCCGATATGTGCACCCTGGCGGACGACCGAACCGGGAACCGAGCGGAAGCCCGCCTCGCGGAACCGGTTTTCACCCCAGCCGGCAAATTTGCTCGGCACCTTGTCCCAGTGATTGGCGCCGCCAGGCCCTTCGATGACTTTATTGTCGTTCAGGCGGAAGGAGAGCAGCACCGCTTTTTTCAGCCACTGGTTAACCACCCACTGGCCGTCTTTCTTCTCGGCGACCCGGCCGCTGCCATTGTCGAGCATGGCCAGTGCGGAATCGACAGCATCGCGGATCTCGCCCTGAGTAGTCAGGCCAAGGGATTCCCGTTTGTCCCAGGCATTGTCGATAATGGTCTGCAAAGCTGCGGTCATGTCGGTGTTTCTTCCTTTTCTTGGTGGAGGCCGGTGACCCAGCTTTCCAGATCTGTGATTTCGTGGTCAATATAGGCGGGATCATGCTCGCGACCAGCCCATTCTGCGCCGGTATTGATCCACACAGTGGTCATGCCCAAATCTTTTGCCGGACGCAAATTGCGGGCCATATCCTCTACAAACAATGCGCGGGCCGGATTGATACCGGTGGCGGCAATCAGGCTCTCGTAAGCAGCTGTCTGAGGTTTTGGCACGAGACCGGTGTCCAGTATGTCGTGCATCTGGTTGAACAGGCCATCCAGTCCGCGTCTTTCCAGCACCTTGAGGGCGTAAGGCCGGTCAGCATTGGTGAAAACCAGCTTCTCGCCCGGCAGCGCGGCAATGGCATCGCGAACCAGCGGCGCCGGCGCCAGACGATCCATGTCGATATCGTGGACGAAATCCAGAAAGTCCGACGGATCGGTCCCGTGATGGTGCATCAGACCCGCCAGCGTGGTGCCGTGATCATGGAAAAAAGCCTTCTGGATTTTGCGCGCCTCCACGAGGTCGCATTCCAGAGTCCGGGCAATATATTCGCCCATCTTGATGTCGATCAGCGCGAACAGGTCGCACTCGACCGGATAGAGCACATTATCGAGATCGAAAATCCAGTGATCGATATGGGAGAGTTCGGGTGGCATGGCGAACCGCCTAAAGACCGTTTCCGGCAATCACAAGCAGCAATATAGGCTAGGCGCGCGCTCCAGCATCCTCGACACTGGTGCTGTTATGCCGGAGGGCCTTGAGCACGGTATCGACAATGCCATCGGCGTCGAGTCCGGCTTCGGCATATTGCAGGTCGGGCTTGTCCTGATCCTGGAATATATCCGGCAAACGCATGGTGCGGATTTTGAGACCCGCATCGGTCAGCCCGTTGTCGGATGCATAGGTCAGGACATGCGCGCCGAGACCCCCGACGGCGGCTTCCTCTATCGTAACCGCCACTTCATGGGTGGTCAGCAATTTGCGAATAAGTTCCTCGTCGAGTGGTTTGGCAAAGCGCAAATCAGCGACAGTGGTGCTGAGGCCGCGCGCTTCCAGCCGTTCTGCGGCCTTTCTGGCTTCTTCCAGTCGGGCGCCGAGCGACAGGATTGCCACCTTGGTGCCTTGCTTGACGATCCGGCCCTTGCCGATTTCCAGCCGTTCGAGCTTTTCCGGAATCGGAACGCCGGTGCCATTGCCGCGCGGATAGCGGAAGGCGATCGGGCCGCTGTCGTGCAGCGCGGCGGTATAGGTCATATGCGCCAGTTCGGCTTCGTCTGCTGCCGCCATTACCACCATATTGGGCAGCGTCGCCAGATAGGTGATGTCGAAGCTGCCGGCGTGGGTGCTGCCGTCGGCCCCGACCAGACCGGCGCGGTCAATGGCAAAGCGAACCGGCAGATTCTGGATCGCCACATCATGCACGACCTGATCATAGGCGCGCTGCAGGAATGTGGAATAGATGGCGCAGAACGGTCGCATGCCCTGAGCTGCGAGGCCGGCCGCAAAGGTCACGCCATGCTGTTCGGCAATGCCGACATCAAAGGCCTTGTCGGGATGCGCCTTGGCAAATTTGTCAACGCCGGTGCCCGACGGCATGGCAGCGGTAATCGCGCAAATCCGCGAATCGCTGTCGGCGAGCTTGGCAAGGGTTTCGCCAAAGACATTCTGATAGGCCGGGGGGCCACCGCCCGGCCCCTTGTTCTGCTTGCCGGACACCACATCAAACTGGGCGACGCCGTGATATTTGTCAGCGGCTTCCTCGGCGAATTTATAGCCTTTGCCCTTTTCCGTGACCACATGCACCAGGCAGGGGCCCTCCGCCGCGTCGCGCACATTTTCCAGTACCGGAATCAGATGCTCCAGATTATGCCCGTCAATCGGACCGACATAATAGAAGCCCAGTTCCTCAAACAACGTGCCGCCCATGGTCATGCCGCGGGCAAATTCGTCGGTCTTGCGGGCGGCGTCGTGCAGTGCTTTTGGCAGCTTGCGGGCGATGCGCCGGGCCAGCTGACGCACGCCGAGAAATTCGCGGGAGGACACGATCCGGGCGAGATAGGCTGACAGGCCGCCAACCGGCGGCGCGATCGACATATCATTGTCGTTGAGAATGACGACCAGCCGGTTGCCGGCGGCCTCGGCATTGTTCATCGCTTCATAGGCCATGCCGGCGCTCATGGCGCCGTCGCCGATCACGGCAATGCCGCGCCCCGGCGCGTCGTTGAGCTTGTTGGCAATGGCGAAGCCGAGCGCCGCGCTGATCGAGGTCGAGCTGTGCGCAGCGCCGAAAGGATCATATTCGCTTTCCGACCGCTTGGTAAAGCCGGAAAGACCCCCGCCTTGCCGCAGGGTCCGGATTCGATCGCGACGACCGGTGATAATCTTGTGCGGATAGCATTGGTGGCCGACATCCCAGATCAGCCGGTCTTCAGGCGTATTGAAGACATAATGGATGGCCGTGGTCAGTTCGACAACGCCGAGCCCGGCGCCGAGATGCCCGCCGGTGGTGGACACGGTGTCGATCACTTCGGTGCGCAGTTCGTCGGCAAACTGCCGGAGTTGCGTCGGCTTTAATTTGCGCAGATCGGCCGGCAAGGAGACATTATCCAGCAATGGTGTATTCGAAACTGGCATATTTACTCCCTGTGTGCTTCCAGTTCTAACGGCATTACGATGCTCTGTCGAACTTTCAGCAGACCGCTTGTGAACATTTGCTGAGAATGGAACCGGATCAACTGCATTTCTGGCAGATACCGCGCACTTCGATCACCGGCCGGATGGAGTTGAAGCCCTGGTTATTTGCTACTTTGCGCACTTGCTGCGACAGCGGGTCGTCATCAATATGGGTGGCCTCGCCGCAACTGTCGCAAACCAGAAAAATACAATCATGCTCGCAGCCGGGATGGCTGTTGGCGAGATAGGCATTGGCGCTTTCAATCCGCATCGCGAGATTATTCGCCACGAACAGATCCAATATCCGGTAGACGCTATTCGGTGCGACACGCTTCCCGCGCGCGGCGGAAACCAGTTCGGCAATGTCATAGGCCGATGCCGGGCGCGAGAAACCGGCCAGCGCGTCGAAAATGGCGGCTCTGGTCTCCGTCCATTTTTCCCCAGATTTCTCCAGATTGAGGCGCGCCGCGTCGGCTAAGGATTCGCCGTGATGCTCGTGATGATCATGTTTTCCCATCAGGGCAATTTAGGGATGTTTCACCGCAAGGGCAATGGGCAGAAACTTAATGGGTGGCGCGATAGTTCAGGTCATGGGCCAGTGCCAGAAAGCCGACACCCAGCATGGTATACAGGACTTCGAGGCTGTCATGGCCGTTTTCGTGACCAATCGTGATCGCGCCCATCATCATTCCCAGTCCCAGGCTGCCGATCGCTACCGGCATGATATAGCCATGGTCCAGCACGCCGCGTCCCAGCGCAAAAAAACCGAGGGCAATAGCTATGCCAAGCCCGATTTCATGGATCAGCGGGTTGAGAAACATGCCGCCGGCCGACGACAGCAGCGCGACAAAGGCAATGGTCGCAACACAATGTGCGAGGCACAGGCCGGAGACGAGCACGGCGATCCGATCCCAAAGGCCGTCCCTGACCATGGCGCCGTTCTTGTCCCAGAATTTCGCTGTCGTAAACACGACTCACTGTCTCGCTTCATTGTTTGCGTGTGCAGCATATAGAAAAAGACCTGTTAAGTTACAACATATCATTTCTCCTCCTTTCCAAATTTTGGCGCGCTTCCGCGATTCTGGTTGTCAGGCGGGCGATTTAATTCCAAATAGCCGCAGATGACCCAGCCGATTACCGCAGAGCAGCCAGACAGCATGGCCAGTTCCCGTCGCCCGATCGCGATCGCCAACTGGCTTTATTCCGTCGCCTTTCTGGTCTTCATCATGGTGGTGGTAGGCGGGATTACCCGGCTGACCGAATCGGGTCTGTCGATCACGGAATGGAAACCGGTGACCGGCGCGCTACCGCCGCTGAGCGAAGCGGACTGGTTGTCAGAATTTGAAAAATACAAGCAGATCCCCGAATATCTGGAAATTAACGGGCCGGCGGGCATGACGCTGGCGGACTTCAAGTTCATTTATTTCTGGGAATGGGTGCACCGCCTGCTCGGGCGTTTGATCGGAGTGGCCTTTGCACTGCCGCTGCTGTGGTTTGCGGTGAAGCGGGCAATTCCGTCCGGCTATGGCTGGCGTCTGGTGGCCTTGCTGGCGCTCGGCGGTCTGCAAGGAGCGATTGGCTGGTGGATGGTCAGTTCCGGCCTGAGCGAACGGACCGAGGTCAGCCATTTCCGGCTGGCTGTCCATTTGCTGACGGCGCTTTTCATATTGGGCGGGCTTGTCTGGACGGCACTCGACTTGCGCCAGTGGGCGGCGGGTGACAGAAAGCCGGCACGGCTGACGGGCTTTGGTCTGATGACGATTGTTGTACTGTTCGTACAGCTGCTGTTCGGCGCCTATACCGCCGGTCTGAACGCCGGTTATGTGTCGAGCAGCTGGCCGCTGATGAATGACTATTTCATTCCCGGCGGAATCGACTGGGCTTCGGGTATCTGGAATGCGCTTAATAATGACCCCTATCTGATCCACTTCATCCACCGCTGGTGGGCCTGGGTTGCGGTCGGTTTTCTGGTGGTTCTCGCCCGGAAGGTCCGGAAAATGGACCGCCGCGCTTCGGTTGCTATCCATATAGCCTTTGGCAGCCAGATCTTGCTGGGCATCGCCACGGTGATGACCGGGATCGATATCCATCTGGCGGTGCTGCACCAGGCGGTTGGGGCGCTGGTTGTCGCGTCGACTGTCTGGGGCGTCCATTTAATCGGCCGTCCGCAAGCGGAAAACGGTCCTCGGTAATATTATACCCGCCAGCAAAGCCCCGCTTTCGCTTGACTTGCGGAAAAAACAAAGCCAATAGCGCCGCAGCCGGCCGGAACTTCGTGTCCGGCTTTTATCATTTTTGAATCTATCCATTCTCCAAGAAGGAGTCACCCCATGAAGGGTATCACGAAACAGACACAGTCGGCCAAGCCAGCTGATGTCGAAAAGAAATGGCATATCATTGATGCCGAAGATCTGGTCGTTGGCCGGGTTGCATCGATTATCGCCAGTATCCTGCGCGGCAAGCACAAGCCAAGCTACACCCCTCATGTGGATTGCGGCGACCATGTCATCGTGATCAACGCCGAGAAGGTGAAGTTCACCGGCAACAAGACCAAGCAGAAAACCTATTACAAGCACTCCGGCCATCCCGGCGGCATCAGCGGCACGACCGCGGAAAAGGTTCTCGAAGGCCGTTTCCCCGAGCGCGTCATGGAAAAAGCTGTCGAGCGGATGATCCCCAAGGGACCACTTGGCTTCGCCCAGATGCGTGCCTTGCACGTTTTTGCCGGCACCGAGCATCCTTATGCTGGCCAGAACCCGGTGGCGCTCGACGTCGCTTCGATGAACCGTAAGAACAAGGTGGGCGCATAATGTCTGACGTAAAAACCGATCTCGCTGATCTTAAAGATATCGCTGGCCCGGCTGTGGTCGATGCACCGGCTGCTGCTGAAGCGGACGCCGAAACCGTAGCCGCTGAGCCGCCCGTCTCCACCATGCCTTTGCGCGAGCAGGAGCTGGACAAATTTGGCCGTGCCTATGCAACCGGTCGCCGTAAAGACGCGGTTGCCCGTGTTTGGCTGAAGCCCGGCAAAGGCAAGATCACGATCAACGGTCGTGACCAGGAAACCTATTTCGCTCGCCCGACCCTGCGTCTGGTGCTCAACCAGGTTTTCGCCATCACCGAGCGCGAAGGTCAATATGACGTGGACGTTACGGTTAAGGGTGGCGGTCTTTCCGGACAGGCCGGTGCGGTCAAGCACGGCATTTCGCAGGCCCTGACCAAATATGAACCGGCTTTGCGGTCGGCCGTGAAGGCAGAAGGCTTTCTTACCCGTGACAGCCGGAAGGTTGAACGCAAGAAATACGGTAAGGCAAAAGCGCGCAAGAGCTTCCAGTTCTCCAAGCGTTAAGCGAAACCAAATCGAATTGCGAAAAAGGCGGCCTGCGGGTCGCCTTTTTTATGGTTTGCGAAGTTTCGGAACGGGTCGCTGGGGTTTGCTGATCACGGCCCTGCTCGAGACCAGCAGCATGACGCTTGTCACCATCGCCGAGATCAGCATGGCCCAGGCCACACCGATCGTGCCCGAGGCGGGTAATGCAAAGGCCATCAACAGTCCCAGCGTGAGCAAACCGACCAGTCGGACCAGCAGCGCATTTCTGGTACGGCCCGCAGCCTGAAGCAGGGGCTCGAGGCCTAATCCGGCCAGGCTGATGATGGTTGCGGCGCCCAGCAGCAGCAATAGCGGGAAGGCGGCGAGATATTCGGGTCCGGAAATCAGGTTGATGATATGCTTGCCGAACAGCAGCAGGCCGAGGAAAAGGACGCCGCCGCTCAGCGCCGAAACCCGAAGGGATCGCCAGAACAGGGCTCTGGATTTGCGCGACTGTCCGGTCGCGAACAGGCGGGACAATTCTGCAAAAAGCGGGCGGGCAAACACTTCCGCGAGCCGGTTGAGGCTGTTGGCAAGCTGGTCGGCCAGACGGAACAGGCCTGCGGCAGCCGGGCCAACAAAAAAGCCGACAATGACGACCACCAGCCGTTCGCGGATCACGCTGATCAGATAGGCGAGATTGGTGAACAGCAGAAATGCTGCGAACTCCTTTCGGTCCGGCGCCGGGGCCGCTTGTGTGATCGCGCTTTGCGGTAGAGGGGCTTGATCCTGCCGCCGCCAGACCATCAGCCACATCACCACGAAACTGACAAATTCGGAAAGCCCCCAGACGATCAGAAAGCCGGTCATCGACGGCCGGGTCAAGAACAGGGCCAAAGCTCCGACGAAGCGCACGATCGGAATGATGGCATCGCCGAAGGCATTGCCGCCGAAGCGGTCCTGCGCACGCAATATGCCGGTGGGGGTCGACCGGACCGACAGGAAAACAATCACGCCATAACCCAGTATCGCCTGTTCGACCGTGCCGCTCCAGCCAAATTGAGTCGCGCCATGAGGCAGCATCAGCCACAAGGCCGCGCAGGCAACCAGCCCGCCGATCAGTTCGATCGAAAAGCTTCGGGCCGACAGTTTCCGGAACGCCGCATGCTGTCCGGCGATCAGAAAGGGGACGCCAAATTGCACCACGGTCTGCCAGGTCTGCAGTTTCAGGATTGCTGACAGAACCTGGATGGCGCCGACGATGACCATGAATTCACCAAAGCCGGCGACCCCCAAGCTGCGGGTCAAGATCGCGAGATAGAAGATGCTCAGGACCGCACCGATACCCTTGGCGGAGAAGAGCCAGCTGCTGTTGCGGAATACGCGAACCAGCGAATCTTCGCTGCTGAACCATCTGGAGAGTCTATTTTGCGACACAGATCTCGACTTTTCCTACTCATCATCAGACGGTTGATCGATCTCTTTATCGCAAAATTCTGCTATTTCCATCATTGTCTTATCAATCCGGCTCTTGAATAAATCCAGCGCCCGCGCCACAGGGACCATATGGATACCAGATTTGATGTAATATTGCTGGCTGCCCAGCGCACAGGCGTGATCAATCCCTTGGCGGAGGCGCATGGCGTCAGCCACAAATGCCTGATCCCCATCGCCGGCGAGCAACTGATTGCCCGGACATTGGAGTCGGTCACCAGCCATCCCGGTTGCCGGTCCGTTCATATATTGATCGAACCCGATGGCGAGGCTGCAGTCCGCCCGGTGGCCGCAAAATTTGCGCGTGACGATCTTCCCATCCATTTCATCGCATCGGATAGCAATATTGCCGAAAGCGTCCTGCTGGGCTGTGCCAATGGAACACCACCTTTCATCATCACCACCGCAGATAATGTTCTGATCAAGCACGACAGTATCGACAGGGCTGTCAAAGCACTCGAAGAGGGAGCGGATGCCGTCGCCGGACTGGCCAACAAGGACGATATCACCGCGATCCATCCCAAGGCGCAGGGCGGGTTCTACGACTTCCGGGACAATGGCTATGCCAATTGCAATCTCTACGGAATCGCCAATAATGATGCGCTGAAAGCTGCCGATATTTTCCGCGAAGGCGGGCAGTTCATGAAAAACCCCAAGCGTCTGGTTAACGCTTTCGGCCTGTTCAACATATTGCTCATGCGGTTCAAGCTGGTTACCATTGATGGCGCTTTCAGACGCATGTCCAAGCGCTTCGGCATCACCATCCGACGGGTGCCGCTGAGCGACGGCACTCAGGCTATCGATGTCGACAATGAGCGGACGTACAAGATTGTCGAAGCCATACTGGAAGATCGGGTTGCCGGCCTGAAATTATAGCCAAATCAGCTGTCTGCAGCGATGAGGGCGGTATCACGCGCTTCCTGATAGGCGCCGGCAATCGTCGCCATGTCTTCGCGCAGTTTCGCGGCAAGTCCTGCGTCATCAAGCGCGGCCAGATTGATCATTTGCGGCATCGACAGGCCGAGCCGCAAGGTCCCGCCAAACCGTCCATTACCCCATTTCACACATCGAACGGGTTGCCCCAGCCGAATATCCCTCGCTACCATCGCCTTGTGGATCCGCGTGGCATCATCGAAATCCAGGCTGGTGCCGTCGCTGATATTGATGGTTACCAAAGTCCGCATTTCGAGCGGATGCAACCGGGCTTCCTCTTTTTCGCCCGGTGGGTAACTGTGGACCTTTTCTGCGCCAATCTGTCCGCACAGCCATTGCGTCGCTTCACGGAACTGGTCGGTGATCCGGCGGATTTCCGCAGTCGGAAGTGCCTGGAAGCGCTCCAGTTCAAACAGTGAAGCCTCGAGTCGCAACAACAGTCCCGGATTGCTGTCCGCACGCAGTCTTTCCTGTCCGGGCCAGGCTGGGGGGAATTCGGCGCGGCGGAATATATTGCAAAGTCCGGCGGGTATCGGACCACAGCTGTGCAGCATGTCTTCGCGCATCAGGGCAAAACCGCTGAATGGTGGACCGCCCATGAACTTCGAGCCGGTCAGAAATACCATGATGTCGCGCTGCAGATAATCGGCGATCGCGGCCGAGGTGATCCGCGCCTGACAGGCGTCGACAACGAAGGCGATATCCGAACCATATTTGTCACGCAATGCGTCAATTTCAGCCAGATGTGGCAGGATCAATCCGGTCTTGGATCCATGCACGATATGGACCAGTGGTCTTTCCGACCGTTCGAGCGCCGCCCGGATGGCCGGTTCGATCTGGCCGGTAATTTCGATGCTGTTATAGGCCACCCCGGCTTCATCGCGAACCGGAAATTCCTGTAGCGATGTATCGCCCAGTCCGTCGACCGGCATGCCCGGAACCGTTTCTATCGACAATGCGGTTTCACCGCTGAAATAGTGGCCATGTGCGCTATGGATGCAGCCGCTGCCAACTTCGTCCGAACCAAGCAGAATATTGTGCACCGGGCGCTTGTGATCACCTTTCACGGAGAGCAGTGCAATATATTCCAGATCGGTGCCTGAAGGGGCGAATGCGACCTGCACTGTTTGCGGAAGATCATAAGCGGTCCGGATCGTGTGCCGCAAGTGTTCCAGGCGCTCTTGATAGAATTCGGGGGCGGATATCCGCTGCCCATGTTTCGCCAGCACCGACTGGACATGCGCAAATGCCGCTTTGCTTATATCATTGGCCGTTGAACTGGCATAGGCAATGATATCTCGGGGCCAGGGGCTGCTATGATAACGGTTCAGTCCCGTCGCGGGGTCCATGGTGATGCGGGCATCGCCGCCGCTGCTCATGGCCTGAGCCGTCTCGGATTGAAATAAACTCAACTAATTTGCTCGGTCCGTTGCTACAAACCGCATCCATAGAACGATAAGGCAAAAAGGGAAATTGCTTATTCGCAAAAATGTCCTATGTACGCAGCGATTTTTCCAGTTTCCGTAATTTGACACAGGCATATTTCAGTCCTGTGAAGCTGAGGCCTAATCTAGTGACCGCAATTGCTGATCCATTGACAATATCCGATCGTGCCAAGGAAGAGGTTCGTCTTCTTTTCATGGCCAAACATGCTCTGGGCGATGGCAGCCTGCACAAGGAAGACGGCAATCACGCCATCTACCATCATGAGGTTCGCAGCAT
This sequence comes from Sphingorhabdus sp. 109, assembly GCF_902506555.1. Lineage (GTDB taxonomy): Bacteria > Pseudomonadota > Alphaproteobacteria > Sphingomonadales > Sphingomonadaceae > Parasphingorhabdus. The sequence continues at coordinate 2,700,799 of NZ_LR732707.1, forward strand.
CCTGGAGTCGCTCGGTCTGAACCTGACGCTTTCCAACACATATGAAATCTTGTTTGGCCAGCCGGAGGCGGATTTCGTTTTCCCCCTGCTCAATCGCGGCGGCTTCCTGAACAGCGAAATGCTGATTCCCCTGCTTTGCGAACGCCTGTCGATTCCCTATCTGGGAGCGACACCGATCCTGCGCGGCCTTGCCGACGACAAGCATCTCGCCAAGCTTTCGGCCCGCGAGCGCGGATTACCCACCGCGCCCTGGACTATCTATCGCTGCGGTGCACCGGTCGAGGAAAAAGACTGTCCGGTGGCCGAAAGAATGGTGGTCAAGCCCAATGCCAGTTCGGCAAGCTGGGGTATTCACGACGCCTCCGACTGGGTCGGTGTGCGGCAGGCTGTGGCCGAGATTCACGAAGAAGGGCATGATGCCATTGTCGAGCCGTTTCTGGAAGGAAGCGATGTCGAAGTGCCGGTGGTCACAATCAACGGCGAACCGCAAATCATGCCGATGATGCTGTTCGAGCAGGCCGATCCCAGCCACTTGCGGACCTATTGGGAAAAGCGCGACCTGGTTGAACGCGGTCATAAATATCAGCTGGTCGATTTTGACCATCCGGAAATGTGCCCGCAGATCGCCGAACTGACGCGCCGGGTCATGACCGATTACCGGCCTTTCGATTATGGCCGGTTTGAATTCCGGGTGAATATGGATACCGGTAATGTCCAGTTTCTCGAGCTCAATCTCAATTGCAACCTGTGGTCGGAAAAGGTGTTCGGCCGGTCTGCGCAGCGGGCGGGTTGGACACAGGCGCAACTGATCGAGACAATATTGGCCGAAGGCTACCGGCGTCACGGCCTGATGGAATAGAACAGCAGAGCTTGCGCCCGGCATAGTCTGTTCCGGAAGCAGACGAATCTGGCGATATAGCGTCAAATCTGCTCGCGGTTCGCAATGCAGCCCCATTGCCACTGTACCAGGCTCTGGTTAGAGGATTGGCATGAAATGGTTGCTGATCATTGGTCTGCTGGTTCTTGTGCTGGTCGGTGCTGGCTGGTGGTTCTTTTCGCAGCCGGGACCCAAACAGCTGAACATGGCGAACAACGCGTTCCCGGGCGACGGCGATGCAAGATTGTTGTTGCCGGACCAGAAATTCGATGACCAGCACGGACTGGCGCTCGATATATGGGCGCCCACCAACATCTCGGCCGAACCGCTACCGGTGATTGTCTTCATTTATGGTGGCGGCTGGCGGGATGGTGCCAAGGAACATTATGCGTTTGCCGGCCGGGCGCTGGCCAATCGAGGCTATATGGTGGTTCTGCCCGACTATCGGCTTTTCCCCGACACCCGCTTTCCCGGTTTTCTCGAAGACAGCGCCAAGGCGCTGGCCTGGGTGCACGATAATATCGGGACATTTGGGGGTGATCCGGAGCGGATATTCCTGTCGGGTCAGTCCGCCGGAGCCTATAATGTGATGATGCTGGCGCTCGACCGGCAATGGCTGGGACGGGAAGGCAAGTCGCCAGACCTGATTCAGGGCGTTGCCGCGTTGGCTGGTCCCTATGATTTCTATCCGTTTGATTCGGAAACCACGAGGCAGAGTTTCGGCGACTATCCGGCGCCGGCAATGACCCAGCCGGTCAATTTTGTCCGGCCCGACGCCCCGCCATTGTGGCTCTCCAGCGGCAGCAACGACACCCAGGTGAGGCCACGAAACAGCAAGATTTTGCGCGACAGGATGCTCGATGCGGGCGGGGACGCGGAATATGTCGAATATCCCGGTATCGACCATCTCGAGATCATGATGGCGTTGGCCAAGCCCTTTCGTCACAAGGCTCCGGTGCTCGACGACATGGTTGCTTTTTTTGACCGCCACCGGTGATTGCAGGAATTGGAAGCCCCCTAGTCTTTTTTGCAGTGCAAAACTGTTGAGATAGCTGCACTTCTTGGTTATGCCGATCCGCAGAACAAGGGAATCCGACAGACATGGCTACTTTCACGCTCCCCAAGAATAGCAAGATCCGCAAGACGGGCGAATTGCATCAGGCGCTGACCAACGGGAAGAAGCGACCGTTCAAAGTATATCGCTATGATCCCGACAAGGGCGAGAACCCGCGCTACGACACGTTCGAAATCGACACCGATGACTGCGGGCCGATGGTGCTCGATGCGCTGATCAAGATGAAGTCGGAACAGGATGCCACGCTGACCTTCCGCCGGTCCTGCCGCGAAGGAATCTGCGGTTCCTGCGCGATGAACATCAACGGCAAAAATGGTCTGGCTTGTACCACCGCGATCGAGGATTGCGGCAACAAGGTGACCATCACTCCGCTGCCGCATATGGAAGTAATCAAAGATCTGGTCCCTGATTTCACCCATTTCTACGCCCAATATGCCTCGATCCAGCCGTGGCTGAAAACGGTTACGCCGACGCCTTCGGGCAAGGAGCGGCTGCAATCGCCGGAAGACCGCAACAAGCTGGACGGGCTGTACGAATGTATCCTCTGTGCGTGCTGCCAGACCAGCTGTCCCAGCTACTGGTGGAACAGCGACAAATTCCTTGGCCCCGCTATCCTGCTGCAGGCCTATCGCTGGCTCGCCGACAGCCGCGATGAAATGACCGGTGAACGGCTCGATGAACTGGAAGATCCGTTCCGGCTCTATCGCTGCCACACGATCATGAATTGTGCCAATGCCTGTCCCAAGGGTCTGTCGCCGGCCAAGGCGATTGCCGAAATCAAGAAGATGACCGCCTCGCGCGAAGTCTGATTCGAAAGCCGGCGCCCATTCATGTCTGAAGCAGAGCGCAATTTTGTCATCAGCGAGCCCGACCCGGACTTTCCGGACTGGAAGATATGGCAGCTGAACGATCCCGATTGCTATAACAGCTTTCTGGGAAAGATGATTGTCCGGTGCGGCGGTGACGGGCATGATGACGCTATCGCCCGGGTGCGCATGTTTCCCGAGCGCAAACACCGTAATCTCGGCGATGCGGTCCATGGCGGAACGATGATGGGTTTCATCGACTGTTCGCTGTTTGCCGCGATGCGGGTGCTCGACCTCGGTCCGTCCGGCTATGCGGTCACTCTCGAACTGCAGACCCATTTTCTCGGTTCCGCGCGGCTGGACGAGCCGCTTGAGGCGCAAGTCGAGATCACGCGCGAAACCGGGCGTTTTCTGTTCATGCGCGGGCTGGTCGTGCAGGGCGACAAGGGCCAGGACAATATGGCCTCTTTCACCGCCATCGTGAAAAAGGCGCCGCGCCAGAAAACAGATTTGCAATGAGCAGCTTCTACCAGCGCTATCTGGATCTGATCGCGCAAGGAGAACTGAAGCCCGATCCCGATCAGGAAGCCTGTGCCAAACGGCTTGCCCGTTTGCAGGAAGAACTGGAAGCCGTGCCACCGCGCGGCAGCATATTGTGGCGGGCCTTCGGCAAGAAACCGCAGGCTCCGCAAGGCATTTACATGTGGGGCGGGGTCGGTCGCGGCAAGTCGATGCTGATGGACCTTTTCTATAACAATCTCGGCATCCAGCGGAAGAAACGCGCGCATTTTCATGAGTTCATGCTCGATGTACACGCCCGGCTCAATGAAGAGCGCAAGAAGGAACAGGGCGATCCGGTGATCCCGGTCGCCAAGGCACTGGCCAGCGAAGCACGTTTTCTCGCCTTCGACGAAATGGTGGTCAACAACAGCGCCGATGCGATGATCATGTCGCGCCTGTTCACCGGTCTGGTCGAGGCTGGCGTAACCATTGTCACCACCTCCAACCGGCCGCCCGATGATCTCTACAAGAACGGACTCAACCGCGAGCATTTCCTGCCGTTCATCGATCTGCTGAAGACCAGGCTGGATGTGATTTCGCTGAACGGCCCAACCGATTACCGGCGGGAAAGACTGGGCGATGTCGATCTATGGCATGTGCCCAATGGCGAGGCTGCAACCAAGGCGTTGAGCGAAGCCTTTTTCCGGCTGACCGACTATCCTCCCGAGGACCGCGCCCATGTGCCTTCGGCCGAAATCGAGGTGCAGGGTGGCCGGATGCTGACCGTTCCGAAATCGCTCAAGGGGGTCGGGGTCTTCTCGTTCAAGCGGTTGTGCGCAGAAGCGCGCGGTGCGCAGGACTATCTCGCGATCGCGCGGCACTATCACAGCGTGATCATCGTCGGGATTCCCGTGCTTTCGAAGGAGAACCGCAATGAGGCGGCGCGCTTTGTCACGCTGATTGATGCGCTCTACGAATATCGGGTCAAGCTATTGGCCAGCGCTGATGCCGAGCCCGACGCGCTCTATCCGGAAGGGGACGGCGCGTTTGAGTTTGAACGCACCGCATCGCGGCTGCTCGAGATGCAATCCGATGATTATCTGGCGCTCGGCCACGGGGCCGCCTCCTAGAGCAGGCTGAGGCTGTCCAGATCGATCGCCATTTGCGCGGGGCGTTCGGCCATGGCGGCGAACATCCTGTCGCCGCGCTCGGTCTGTTCGACATGCAGCGAGGCGTTGATCGCCATCAGGAAGCCGGAAAAGGCGTGGCGGCGATATTCGTCCCAGAAAATCTCGAAGGCGGGCGCGTTCGGCCGTTTCGACAGATAGTCCCGGACCAGCCGTTTCTCCTCGTCCCGGCGCTGCGCCGGATCGGCGAAACTGGTGCCGATCAGATAGGCGATATCATTGGCCGGATTGCCAAGCGAACAGGTCTGCCAGTCGACCAGAGCCGCGATCCGTCCGTCGGCGTGAAACAGGATATTGTCGAGCCGCATATCACCATGGGTGATTGTCTGCTCTGCTGGCGCTTGTGCGATGTAGCTATCCATCCGGGCGACCAGTTCAGCTCCCAGATCCAGTGCATCAGCGGAAAGAAGTTTGGTAAAGCGCTCGCGAAATACCGGATATCCTTGGATTAGCGTGTTTTTAGTGAATTCGCTATTGCCTTCGCCATGGTGCAACCAGCGAAGCTTCTCGAACCCACTTTCAGGACGGTAGCTGTGTAAAGTCGCTGCCTCCTCCAACGTCGTCTCGACCTGAATCAGCGAAGCGCCGGCCACCTGATCCCCTTGCCTGGCCGGTGCCATGTCTTGCAGAAGGAGAACAAATTCCTGTTCGTTATCGGCAATGGCGGCGTGGTAACAAAGAGGGCAGTCGACACCCGATGTGTTCGCCGCGTCCCTGTACCAGCCGACCTCCATGTCATAGAGATGGAAGATCGCCGCAGCGTTGCGGCTAATGGTGTCGGCACTGGGGCATTTGGCAATAAAGGTTGCCGGAACATCAAACTTGGATGGTGACTCTCTTGGGCCGATGACATTCTCCGCCCATTCGCAGACAAACCGATAGCTGTCGCAAACCTGGCCGGTCCCGACCGGTTCGTGTGTAAGAGATTTGAGTGATCCCGGTGCCGCGTCAAAGACCTGTTCGATGAAGGCGGTCTCGAATTCTTCGGGGCGCAGCGGAAAACGGGCGCTCATGCTGCAGGGTCCATGGGACCGGCGAGACCGCTGCTGGCGTGAGGGCCGATGAACAATTGTTCGACGACTCCGATGCCCTGATGTTCGCTCCCATCGACGGTGAGCACGGCATCGCTGAGCGCCTGGATATGGATGGTGGTCATGTCGATTGCCGGTGCGGGGTCGAGGGCGATGACATCATGGTCGACCTCGAGATCGCCATGGTCCATGCCATGGCCCCAGACCGGATGGAGATAGCCGAGGCCCGACATATAGAATGTCCGCGCCGCATCGCCGGTGCGCGGTGTGATGGAGAGCGACCCGGTGCCGGTTTCAAGCTGCACCTGTTTGATTCGGCGGGAACCGGAATGATAGCTGAGATCGATGGCCTTTGGTTCAAACTCGAGCGCGCTCCGGGCGATCGTATCGACCACGCCGCGCCGATTCCACGGCATCCCGTCGCCGTCGTCATTGCTGTGAAAGAAACAGGCGTGATGGTCGAAATTGAGCGGTGTCCAGAGCCACCAGAATTGCGGGAACGCGCCGGCGGGCGGAGGTTGCGATTCGGATGCGCCGACCTGGCGGATACCCCAGCTTCTGTCGCGGGTGCCGCGGCAATGGCCGATATCGATATTCTGGCCATCGACGCTGATTGTACCCGACCAGTCGCCATTCTGCGTCATTCGGGTGTAATCCATCATCAGCCGGGGCCCCTCGCGGCGGATGAAGCGGGGCTCCTCGATCGGCTGGTGGCGGGCGGAGAACAGGATGTCGGCGGTGACCGGACTGTCGTTTGCAGCGACGGTCAGGCGGAGCTGTTGCAGCGGTTCGACGATGGTGACGGTGATCGGGCCGACCGTCAGGTCGAGTCTTTCGCTTCCCATTCTCTTGGAAGCCCGCAGATTATATTGCTTGCCGTCGATCGAGACACAAAAGGCGGCGTCCATGATATCGAGTTGCGGATAGATGCCGAGCGCGGCGGCGAAGAAGATGCTGCCGTCGGCGCTATAGCCGTTGAAGAAATAGCGGTCGTAGAAGTTGCGGTTGCCGCCCGATAAAGCCATTGGTTCCGGCGTCTGGTGCAGCGGATATTCGTCGCCCTTTGTCAGCATGTTGCATCCTCTTTTTCTGTGCATCATGCCATTTGGATTTCACTTTGCAACGCAAAAGAATGGAAGAATTGGAAGCATGTTCGCTGTTCCGTCATCCTGAACTTGTTTTAGGACCTCCAACGGCTGTCCCACTTCCGGAGGTCCTGAAACAAGTTCGGGATGACAAGCTTGTTGCCTCACTATTGCTACTGCGAACCAATTGCAAAGATAGCGGTCAAATTGGTGCTTTCTGCGGTTGAATTTGTCAGAATAGGGGCCTAATCCTGCCTTTAATATCCTTTTTCGACTCTATTCTTAGGAGAATTTCCCACATGGCCCGTAACAAGATTGCGCTGATCGGCGCAGGCATGATCGGCGGCACGCTCGCCCACCTCGCAGCTTCCAAGGAAATGGGCGATGTCGTCCTGTTCGATATTGCCGAGGGCATGCCAGCCGGTAAGGCGCTCGATCTGGCGCAGGCCGCTCCCGTGGACGGATTCGACTCCAATCTCAAGGGCACCAGCGACTATGCCGATATTGCCGGCGCCGATGTGATCATCGTGACCGCAGGCGTCCCGCGCAAGCCCGGCATGAGCCGCGACGATCTGCTCGGCATCAACCTGAAAGTGATGAAGGCCGTTGGCGAAGGCATCAAGGCGAACGCGCCCGACGCCTTTGTCATCTGCATCACCAACCCGCTCGACGCGATGGTCTGGGCCCTGCGCGAATTTTCCGGCCTGCCGCACAACAAGGTGGTCGGCATGGCCGGCGTTCTCGACAGCGCCCGCTTCCGCCATTTTCTGGCTGACGAATTCAACGTCTCGGTTGAAGATGTCACGGCCTTCGTTCTCGGCGGCCACGGCGACACGATGGTTCCGGTTCCGGCTTATTCGACAGTCGCCGGCATCCCGATCCCCGATCTCATCAAGATGGGCTGGACCACGCAGGACAAGATCGACGCGATCGTCCAGCGCACCCGTTCGGGCGGCGGCGAAATTGTCCAGCTGCTCGGCAATGGCTCGGCTTATTATGCGCCGGCAACCAGCGCGATCATGATGGCGGAAAGCTATCTCAAGGACAAACGCCGCGTGCTGCCTGCTGCAGCGCACCTGACCGGCCAATATGGCGTCGACGATCTTTATGTCGGCGTACCAGTCATCATCGGCAAGGACGGAGTCGAGAAGGTCATCGAAATCGAACTGAGCGAAGAAGCGCAGGGCAATTTCGACGTGTCGGTCGATGCGGTGAAGGAATTGCTGGAAGCCTGCAAGGGGCTGGATCCGAGCCTAGCGTAAATTTGGTGTTCAATTATCTGGCTCTAAATCTGGCGATAAGCGGCGCAGCACCGATAGATGAGCCTCGGCTTCTTGACATCTTTTGGTCAGCTTGTGCGGAAGGTAGCGTTAAATTTAGAGAAGGAGAAGCGCACAAGCGGGAATTTGGTGATTTGCCTTTTTGGGTTCGTCAATATTATCGAGGCGTAAAAAAGTTGGTGTCCGTTTATCAGCTTGGTGAGCAAGAGACCGCTTATCTGGTTTTTTTCGATAATAATGATGCGTGGGGACATGAATATACCAGCGGCTGTTCAGTGGTGGCGCAGCAATTGTCCCTGGATAGAGCCAATAAATTCATTTCTTTGAAATATGCGGGAGAAGTTGTTCCGTTGAAGAAATGTCGGCAGAATGTCAGATGGGAATGCAGTAAAAACAATCTGTATTTCGAGTTTTTTCCCGAAGATATAAGTTTCCAGATTCGAGGTGTCGAACTGAGTACCGACTTCAACGTAATTCAGCTTTCGAAACTAAAAAAGCCCACCCAGCAGTATTTGGAACGTCAGCGATCGCTGAGAGACGGAGATCGCTGATAGTTGTTATTATGGGGCATGGCAGAATTCAGAAAGGAATAGAATGAGCATTTTAATCGACAAGAACACGAAGGTCATCACCCAAGGGATGACCGGCAATACCGGTACGTTCCATACGGAACAGGCCCTGGCTTATGGCACGCAGATGGTTGCGGGCGTTACGCCGGGCAAGGGCGGTACGACCCATATCGGTCTGCCGAATTTTGACACGGTTGCCGAAGCGAAGGAAGCAACCGGCGCGACGGCTTCTGTTGTGTATGTTCCGCCGCCATTTGCAGCGGACTCGATCCTCGAGGCGATTGATGCCGAGATCGAGCTGATCGTCGCGATCACCGAGGGCGTTCCCGTGCTCGACATGGTGCGCGTGAAACGCGCGCTGCAGGGCAGCAAGTCGCGCTTGATCGGCCCGAACTGCCCCGGCGTCCTGACCCCCGACGAATGCAAGATCGGCATCATGCCCGGCAGCATTTTCCAGAAGGGCTCGGTCGGCGTGGTCTCGCGTTCCGGTACGCTCACCTATGAAGCGGTGCACCAGACCACGGCGGTTGGCCTCGGCCAGACCACAGCGGTCGGCATCGGCGGCGACCCGGTCAACGGCACCAATTTCATCGACGTGCTCGAGCTGTTCCTGGCCGACGACGAAACCAAGTCGATCATCATGATCGGCGAAATCGGCGGCAGCGCGGAAGAAGAAGCGGCGCAGTTCATTGCCGACGAAGCCAAGAAGGGCCGCAGCAAGCCGATGGTCGGCTTTATTGCGGGTCTGACGGCACCTCCGGGACGCCGCATGGGCCATGCCGGCGCGATTGTCTCCGGAGGCCAAGGCGGCGCAGAAGACAAGATCGCGGCGATGGAAGCTGCTGGCATCCGCGTCTCGCCGTCGCCGAGCGAACTGGGCATCACGCTGGACGCGATGTTGAAGGAGCTGGTTTGATTGTTCCCCTGCGAAGGCAGGGGGCCATCTACCGATCGTGCCAAGTGGAGCCGACGGGAGATGGGTGCCTGCCTGCGCAGGTACACGGGTAGAAAGGACTGACGATGAACAAACCCGGTTTTGTCTATTTCATGGCAAACCGGAAAAACGGAGCAATTTATACCGGATCGACCAGCGATTTGGTCAAGCGGACCTATCAGCACCGCAGCGCGCTGATCGATGGCTTCACCAAGAAACATCATTGCAAGCTGCTGGTCTGGTTTGAAGCTTATGATGATCTGGATGAAGCGCGGCTGCGGGAATTGCAGATCAAGAAATGGAAGCGGGGCTGGAAGGTCAGGCGGATCGAAGAAGAAAATCCCGACTGGCGGGATTTGTGGTTCGAGATTGTGACGTGAATTCGCCGTCGTCCTGTGGTGCCCCTGCGAAGGCAGGGGGCCATCACGGAAACGACAGACAAAGCGGATTGATAGCGTTCCCGCTCTGCCGAGCCTGATCGTAACAAAAGGCAGTTGTGATCGGACGATAGATTTGGAGATGGGCCCCTGCCTTCGCAGGGGCACAATGAACGGAAATATTATGGGTTTTGAAAATCAGGAATTTATCGGCTCGGAACAGGAGCAAGGCCCCAGCTGGCAGCGCAAGCACTGGCCGATTGATGACGCCGACGAGCTGAACAGCGCGCTCGATCCCACGCGGATGGGCATCGAGATCAAGGCTTCTGCGGAAAAATCCGGCAAGGCGATGTCCGATGCCGAAGTTGCCCAGGCGGCGGAAAAGTCGATCCGGGCGATGATGCTGATCCGCACCTATCGGGTGCGCGGACATCTCGGTGCCAATCTTGACCCTCTGGGGCTTTCCAAGCTCGAGGAACCGGCGGACCTGACGCCCGAATTCCACGGCTTCACCGCCGACGATATGGACAAGCCGGTCTATCTGGGCGGCGTGCTCGGCTTCCAGACCGCGACGGTGCGCGAGATCGAAGCGGTGTTGCGTGCCAATTATTGCGGTCCGGTCGGGCTCGAATATATGCATATTGCCGATATCGAGGAACGGCGCTTCCTGCAGGAGCGGATGGAAGGCAAGGACGCCGAGATCCACTTCACGCCGGAAGGCAAGAAGGCGATTCTCAACAAGGTGATCGAGGGCGAGGAATATGAGAATTTCCTCGGCAAGAAATATGTCGGGACTAAGCGTTTTGGCCTTGATGGCGGCGAATCGATGCTGCCGGCGCTGGAAAATATCATCAAATATGGCGGCCAGTCCGGCGTGCGCGACATTGTCTATGGCATGGCCCATCGCGGCCGGCTGAATATTCTCGCCAATGTGATGGCCAAGCCCTACAAGGTCATCTTTCACGAATTCCACGGCGGCTCGGCCAATCCGGAAGAAGTCGGCGGTTCGGGTGATGTGAAATATCACCTCGGCACCAGCACCGACCGCGAATTTGACGGCATCAATGTGCATATGAGCCTGGTGCCCAATCCGTCGCATCTCGAAGCGGTCGACCCGGTGGTGCTCGGCAAGGTCCGCGCGCAACAGGTGGCGCGCGATGATCTGGAAAAACATGACCAGGTGCTGCCGGTATTGATCCACGGTGACGCGGCCTTCGCCGGTCAGGGTATCGTCTGGGAGTGCCTCGGCTTCTCCGGCATCCGCGGCTATAATACCGGCGGCTGCATCCATTTCGTGATCAACAACCAGATCGGCTTCACCACCAGCCCGCAGTTCGCGCGCTCTTCGCCTTATCCGTCGGATGTCGCCAAGGGCGTGCAGGCGCCGATCTTCCACGTCAACGGCGATGACCCCGAAGCGGTGACCTTCGCCTGCAAGATCGCGATCGAGTTCCGCCAGCGTTTCGGCCGGGATATCGTCATCGACATGTGGTGCTATCGCCGCTTCGGCCATAATGAGGGCGACGAACCGAGCTTCACCCAGCCGATCATGTATGCCGCGATAAAGAAACATCCCAAGGTCAGCAAGCTCTACGAAGCGCGGCTGATCGAGGAAGGGATCATCGATGCCGACTGGGGGGATACCACCCGCAAGGCTTTTGCCGATCAGCTCGAAACGGAATTCCAGGCGGCCGCCAATTACAAGGCCGACAAGGCCGACTGGTTTGGCGGGCGCTGGCAGGGGCTTCATATTCCCGCCGACCCGGAAACCGCGCGGCGCAATGTGGAAACGGCGATCGATCCGAAACTGTTCGACAGTCTCGGCCGGACGCTGACCACGGTGCCCGAAGGGCTGCGGATCCACAAGACTTTGGGCCGGGTGCTCGACGCCAAGGCCAAGATGTTCAAGAGTGGCGAGAATCTCGACTGGGCAACCGGTGAGGCGCTGGCCTACGGCTCGCTGGTATCGGAAGGCTATAATGTTCGCCTGTCCGGTCAGGATAGCGGGCGCGGGACCTTTTCCCAGCGCCATGCCGTCTGGGTCGATCAGGAAACGGAAGAAAAATATGTGCCGCTGAGCACGGTGCGGCACGGCCGCTTCGAGGTGCTCGACAGTCCCTTGAGCGAATATGGCGTGCTCGGCTTCGAATATGGCTATGCCGCTGCTGATCCGAAGACTCTCGTTCTGTGGGAAGCGCAGTTCGGCGATTTCGCCAATGGTGCGCAGATCATGATCGACCAGTTCATTGCCTCGGGCGAAGCCAAATGGCTGCGCGCCAACGGGCTGGTGATGCTGTTGCCGCATGGCTATGAAGGCCAGGGCCCGGAACATAGTTCAGCCCGGCTGGAACGCTTCCTGCAACTGTGCGCGCAGGACAATATCCAGGTCGCGAATATCACCACGCCGGCCAATTATTTCCATGTGTTGCGCCGGCAGATGCTGCGCTCGTTCCGCAAGCCGCTGGTGATCATGACGCCGAAATCACTGCTGCGCCACAAGATGGCCGTGTCGAAGGCGGAAGATTTCCAGGGCGACCATCATTTCATGCGGATATTGTCCGACACCAATCCGCCGGCCGACAAGGATGTGAAACGGCTGGTGCTTTGCTCGGGCAAGGTTGCCTACGATCTGATCGAGGCGCGCGACGCGGCGGGTGACAAGAATACCGCGATCGTCCGTATCGAGCAGCTTTATCCGTTCCCAGGGGAACCGCTGGTGGTCCGGCTGAAACGGATGATCAATCTCGAGACGCTGGTCTGGGCGCAGGAAGAGCCGAAGAATAACGGCAGCTGGCATTTTGTCCGCTCCTATCTGGAAGATTGTCTGGAGCAGGCGGCGGTCGGTCCGGTCGATCCGGTCTATGCCGGTCGCAGCGCGAGTGCATCGCCGGCTACCGGCCTGGCCTCGCGGCACAAGCAGCAGCAGGAGCGGCTGATCGCCGAAGCGCTGGGGCATACAGTCGAGATGTAAAGCGTTGGGCTCCGCACGTGATGCGGAGCGCGGCGGACGGAAAGTGAAATACGAACCAGGTTCCGCATCAGGAGCGGAACACGGAAGCTGATAGGATAGAACATGGCTACAGAAGTAACAGTCCCGGTATTGGGCGAATCGATCACCGAAGCGACTCTGGGTGAATGGCTCAAGCAGCCGGGCGATGCGGTCGCCGCTGATGAACCGATTGCCAGTCTGGAAACCGACAAGGTGGCGCTGGAAGTGCCGGCGCCGGAAGCCGGTGTGATGGGCGCACACAAGGTCGAGGTTGGCGATACGGTCGAGGTCGGCGCGGTGATTGCGACGATTGAGGCGGGCAGCGGCGCCGCTGCGGCGGCCAAGGCAGCCCCGGCACCAGCGAAAAGCGAAGCGAAGGCAGATGAATCCGATGCTTCGATCACCCTCTCTCCATCGGTCCGGCGGCTGGTTCTCGAACATGGTGTCGACCCCAGCCAGATCACCGGCACCGGCAAGGATGGCCGGCTGACCAAGGCGGATGTCGAGCAATATGTGAAATCCGGCGCACAGCAGGCACCAAAGGCCGAGACAGGCGCAGCCACCAGCGCCCCAGCACCGGCTGCGCCATCGCAGGGCGGCAACCGCAACGAAGAGCGCGTGCGCATGACCCGTCTGCGCCAGACCGTCGCTCGGCGGTTGAAAGAGGCGCAGGACACAGCGGCCCTGCTGACCACGTTCAACGATGTCGACATGACCGCGGTGATGGAAACGCGCAGCAAGTACAAGGATCTGTTCGCCAAGAAACATGATGTGAAGCTCGGCTTCATGGGTTTTTTCGTTAAAGCGGCCTGCATGGCGCTGAAGGACGTACCTTCGGTCAATGCGCAAATCGACGGCGAGGAAATCGTCTATCACGACTATGCCGATATTTCGGTCGCGGTCAGCGCACCGAACGGCCTGGTCGTTCCGGTCATCCGCAACGCCGAAGCAATGAGCTTTGCCGATGTCGAGAATACGATCGGCGACTTCGGCAAGCGCGCCAAGGACGGCACGCTGACCATGGCGGACATGCAGGGCGGCACCTTCACCATCTCCAATGGCGGCGTGTTCGGTTCGCTGATGTCGACGCCGATCATCAACCCGCCGCAGTCTGCCGTGCTCGGCCTGCACCGGATCGAACAGCGGCCGGTGGTGATGCCGGACGGTTCGATCGAGGCGCGGCCGATGATGTATCTGGCGCTCAGCTATGACCACCGCCTGATCGACGGCCGCGAAGCGGTGACTTTCCTGGTGCGGATCAAGGAAGCAATCGAGGATCCGGCGCGGCTTTTGATTGATTTATAAGCAGACAACCCAATATCCGTCATGCGGACACGCGTTTGCGATGACGGAATGAGAGACAGAATATGACCGACAATTTCGACTATGATCTTCTGATAATCGGCTCCGGCCCCGGCGGCTATGTCGCAGCGATCCGCGCCGCGCAACTCGGTCTGAAGACCGGCTGCATCGAAAGCCGCGAGACGCTGGGTGGCACTTGCCTCAACGTCGGTTGCATTCCGTCCAAGGCGATGCTGCACGCTTCGGAACTCTACCACGAGGCGCATAGCGGCGCGCTGGAGAAATTCGGCGTCAAGCTGACCGGCGCGAAGCTTGACCTCAAGCAGATGCTGGCCGAGAAGCTGAAGGCTGTCTCCGAATTGACCGGCGGCATCGAACTGCTGTTCAAGAAGAACAAGGTCGACTGGATCAAGGGCCGCGGCGCGTTTGAAGATGCGCACACGGTCAAGGTCGACGACAAGAGCTATACCGCCAAAAATATCCTGATCGCCACCGGCTCTTCGGTCACCCCGTTGCCGGGCGTCGAGATCGACAATGACAAGCATGTCGTGGTCGATTCGACCGGCGCGCTCGAACTGCCCAAGGTTCCCGGCCATATGGTCGTGATCGGCGGCGGCGTGATCGGGCTGGAACTGGGCAGCGTGTGGCTGCGGCTCGGTGCGAAAGTCACGGTGGTGGAATATCTCGACCAGATCCTGCCGGGCATGGACGGCGCTATCCGCAAGGATGCGGCGCGGATGTTCAAGAAACAGGGGTTCGATATCAAGACCGGCACCAAGGTTACCGGCTGCACCGTCAAGGGCAAGAAAGCGACGCTCACCATGGAACCGGCCAAGGGCGGCGACAGCGAGACGCTGGAAGCTGATGTCGTGCTGGTGGCTATTGGCCGCAAGCCGAATATCGACGGGCTCGCGCTGGAAAAAAGCGGCGTCGAAACCAACGACCGCGGCCAGATCGAGGTCGGCCACGATTTCCAGACCAAGGTGCCCGGCGTCTATGCGATCGGTGACGTGACCCCGGGTCCGATGCTCGCCCACAAGGCCGAGGACGAAGGCATTGCCGCGGCGGAATTTATTGCCGGACAGCAGGGCATCGTCAATCACGACCTGATCCCCGGCGTCGTCTATACCTATCCCGAAATTGCTAGCATCGGCAAGACCGAGGAAGAGGTGAAGGACAGCGGTACCGAATATAAGATCGGAAAATTCGTTTTCGCCGCCAACAGCCGCGCCAAGACCAATCGCGACACCGAGGGCTATGTCAAGGTCATCGCCGACGCAAAGACCGACCGCGTGCTTGGCTGTCACATCATCTCGTCGCTCGCCGGCACGATGATCGCGCAGGTCACCCAGGCGATGGAATTCGGCGCGACCAGCGAGGATATCGCTTATACCTGTCACGCCCATCCGACCCATTCGGAAGCGATCAAGGAAGCGGCCATGGCGGTGCAGGGCAAGCCGATCCATATGTAGTGTCCATGCTCCGCACTTGATGTGGCGCCCGGTCAGCACTAGCATCATCCCCCAAAAGGGTCACGGCTTCCCGCCCGGAACCCGGGGGGAGAGACTATGGCGATTGTATCACTGACCACCGAAGCCACCGCGACCGGGATCGCGTCCGATATTGCCGCCGGGAAATTATCGGCCCGGGACGCGACGGAAGCGGCTATCGCCCGGATTGAAGCGCTGGATGGTCCGATCAACGCAGTGGTCGTGCGCGACTTTGATGCTGCCCGTGCTGCAGCCAATCGGCTGGACGATGAAGGACCGCAAGCGGGCCAGCCGCTCTTCGGCGTACCGATGACGGTCAAGGAAAGCTTCAACCTCGCCGGTCATCCCTCGACCTGGGGTCTGGAACATGCGCGCAATAATATCGCGCCTTCCGATGCGGCCGTTGTCAAGCGGCTCAAGCGGGCGGGGGCTGTGATCGTTGGCAAGACCAATGTCCCGCCGGACCTGGCCGACTGGCAGTCAAACAATCCCGTCTATCGCCGGACCAACAATCCGCATGATCTCGACCGCACCCCGGGTGGCTCCTCCGGCGGTGCTGCGGCCGCCGTCAGCGCGGGGATGCTGCCCTGTGAATTCGGATCCGATATCGGCGGATCGATCCGCGTGCCTGCGCATTATTGCGGCATCTGGGGGCACAAGCCGACCTTTGATGTCATCAGCCTCGAGGGCCATGGCTATCCCGGAACCGATAGCGCGCGACCGGCACTGTCCGTCTGCGGTCCGCTGGCGCGTTCGGCGGAGGATCTGGCAATCTTACTGGAGGTCACGCTTGACCATCCGCTGCAGCGGCGGGATGTTGCGGTCAAAGGCGGCCGGTTTCTGCTGATCGATGAGCAGCCGATGGTCGGATGCTCGCGCGGCTATCGCGCCGAACTGGACCGGGTCGCCGGACAAATCGAGGATGCCGGGGGCCGGGTCGAACGGCGTAGCGAATGGATTCCCGATCTCGAAGCATCCCATGACAGCTATCTCAAGATGCTCAATATCGCGATGGCCGGCGGCCTGCCGGCACCCGATGGCACGCAAGCCACGGTGCGCGACTGGTTTGACCTTT
The DNA here is from genome assembly GCF_902506555.1 of Sphingorhabdus sp. 109. GTDB lineage: Bacteria > Pseudomonadota > Alphaproteobacteria > Sphingomonadales > Sphingomonadaceae > Parasphingorhabdus. The sequence continues at coordinate 2,717,377 of NZ_LR732707.1, forward strand.
GCGATATACAGGCGCGGGTCTATCGGCAATGGCGGGATCTGTTTGGCACATTTGATTTTGTGCTGGCTCCGGTAAGCGCCACCCCGGCCTTTCGGCATCATGACGGGCAGATTTTTCAGGGGAATATAGAGATTGACGGTGAAGATCTCCCCGCCAGCCCGCAGCTCGCCTGGGCGGGACTGGTTACCTTCCCCGGTCTTCCTGCAACCGTGCTGCCTGTCGGCACCGTCGACGGCTTGCCCGTCGGCATGCAGGTGATCGGCGACAAGTTTCAGGATTATCAAACAATTGATGGTGCGCGACAGATCGGGGCTCTATTGGCGACTTAGCCGTTTTAGCAGGAAGTCCGGGACGCCAGAATGAAACATCATAAACTCATGCGCTGGCATGTCTGGCTCGGCTGGCTGATCGGGGTGCCAATCATTATCTGGACCGCCAGCGGACTGCTGATGGTGGTGCAGCCAATCGAGACTGTGCGGGGCAATCATTTGCGCAGCGAAACGCCGGTGCTTGATGCTATCCAGCCGGTGCCGCCGCTGCTCGACGGGCGGCAGGCAAAGAGCCTGACCCTGCAGCAGAACAGTAGCGGTCCCTTCTGGGTAATTGCCTATGCCGATGGCGGAAAGCGACGGGCGGACGCAGAGACCGGCACCCTGTTGCCGCCGGTGTCGGGTGCCGAAGCCAACAGGCTGGCGAGCGCGGCTCGGGCCGGCGAGGCGGCGATCCGCTCCGTTACCCTGTTTGCTGCCGACCAGGCGCCGCTAGAGCAGCGCAGCGGACGACCGTCGTGGCAGGTTATATTTGACGATGACGCGCGCTTCTATATCGATGCGGACACGGGCGAGACGCTGGCCGTAAGGACGCGCTTCTGGCGAGCGTTCGATTTCATGTGGGGCCTGCATATCATGGACCTGCAGACGCGCGAGGATACAAGCCATCCGATATTGATCGGTTCGGCGGCGCTTGCGCTGGTCGGATCGATTCTCGGATTTGTCCTGCTGTTCACCCGGCGCAGACGAAGGAAAAGGGCATGAATTCGGGTTTTCTCTATAGCGCACTGGGCTGGCTCGATCTGTTCGGGATCGCGGTATTTGCGATTTCCGGGGCGCTGGTCGCGGCGCGCAACCGGCAGACCCTGGTGACCTTCGGCTTTTTTGCGCTGGTTACCGGTGTCGGTGGCGGTACCGTCCGCGATCTGCTGATCGGCGCGCCGGTATTCTGGGTGCAGGATGCCCGCGTACCGATATTATGTCTGGGGATTGCCCTGCTGATTTGGGTTACACCGGTGAAATTCTGGCGACCGGCGGCGGTTGACTGGTTCGACGCGATCGGACTGGCGGCCTATTCGGTGTTCGGGGCCGCCAAGGCAATGCAACTGGGCATTGATCCGGTCCCTGCCGCGATCATGGGTATTATCACCGCCAGCGTCGGCGGGGTGATCCGCGATCTGATTGCCGGAGAACCCTCGATCATCATCAGGCCCGAACTTTATGTGACCGCCGGGGCACTTGCGGCCTCGGTATTCGTGCTGCTGGTGCAGATCGGCGTGCAGGGTTTCATCGCCGCACTGATCGCCTTCGCCGCAGGATTTGCCCTGCGCGCGCTGGCCATCGTGAAAGGCCTGTCGCTACCGGCCTATCGCGGAGCGGAAGACAAGGAATAGCCCAGCAGCCTGTCGAACCAGCCGGCGGATGCGCGGGTGTTCCGGTTCAGGCCGGTTCCGCATTCAAGGCACAAGGCCTGGACATCCTCGCGCGCCAGCAAGCCCTGCGCGGTGGCCAGCGCTTCGCCGAGGATTGCCTTCTGGCGCTGCGCGGCCCAGCCGATAACTCCGGTGACCGGCGCGCTTTGCTGACGGATAAAGGGAATGGCATCAAAGGACAGCCCGGCAAATCCGGTCTGCGGGTCGAGATATTGCGCATGATAGTCGCCTTCGGCGATGCCCGCGCGCTTGGCCGCTTCGGCCAATGCTTCGGGCATTCCACCAAAGGCATCAACCAGTCCCAGTTGCCGCGCAGTACCGCCATCCCAGACCCGGCCCTGTCCGACCGTATCAACTTCTTCCGGCGTCTTGCCGCGCGCGGCCGCAACCAGCTTGATGAAGTCGCCATAGCTGTCTTCGACACCAGCCTGCAGGATCACATCGAGATCGTCGCTGAAGCCGCCGACAAAATCAGGCTCGCCGGACAGTGGTGTGGTCTGGACGCCGTCCGCCGTGATTCCCCATTTGGCAAGCGCCTTTTCAAAACTGGGTAGAACCGCGAACACGCCGATAGAACCGGTGATCGTGCCGGGCTCGGCAAAGATATGGTCGCCGGCCGTGGCGATCCAATAACCGCCGCTTGCCGCGACATCGCCCATCGAAATGACGACCGGCAGTTTCTTCTTCTTTGCTTCGAGCAGCGCCAGGCGGATTTCCTCGCTGGCAAAGGCCGAGCCGCCGGGCGAATCCACGCGAACCACCAGCGCCTTGAGTTCTTCGTCTTCCAGAGCCGTGTAGATCAGTTCGGCAATCCGTCCGCTGGCCGCCATGCCGGGGCCGGTATGGCCACCGACAATCTCGCCGGCGACGGTAATCACGCCGATCGCGGCGCCGTCTGTCTCGACCGGATGGGCGGCGACAAAGTCATCATAGTCGATCGCGTTGAAACGGTCCGGTGCGGGGGTTTCGTCCGTGCCGACCTGTTCGGCAACAAAGCGGTCGAACGCGGTCTTGTCACCCAGCTTGTCGATCAGCTTCTGCTGTATGGCAACCGCTGCATAATCGCCGCCGGCGTCGGCAACGAAGCTTGCAGGATCGTCGGCAAAGGCCTGGACCATCGCCTGCGGTCGCGATTTTTTGACATCGGCAAGCCAGCCGTCCCAGAGGACATTGTAGAGCGCCTGCGATGCTTCACGCGAGGCCGGCGACTGGTCGGCGCGCATATAAGGTTCGACCGCGCTCTTGTAGGTGCCGACGCGATAGATATTGGCGGTCACTCCGAGCCGGTCGATCAACCCCTTGTAATAGAGCCGGTTGCCGCCGGGTCCGGCAAAAATGATTCCGCCCATCGGATCCATCCAGATTTCCGTGGCATGGGCGGCCAGCTGATAGCTGTCATCGCTGTAGAAATTGGCGAATGCGTAGACCGGTTTGCCGGCCTTTCTGGCGCGGGCGAGCGATTCGCCGATATCGGTCAGGCTGGTCTGGCCGCCGCCGACAAAGCTGCTGAGGTCGAGCACGATGGCTTTGACGCGGTCATCCTCCGCGCTGGCATCGATCGCACGGACGACATCGCGCAGGCGATATTCGCGCGGACTGTTGCCGGCGCCCGCCAGAAAATCCTCGAAGGTCGGGGCCGCCGGCTCTTCGACAATCACCCCGTTCAGGTCGAGCAGCAAGGCGCCGTCGCGGATCGCGCCGCTATTGGGCTGGGCCGATAGCAGGGCATAGAGCGCGCCGAAAAACAGCAGCATCGCGATCAGGACCATGCCGTCCTTTATCGCCACCAGAAACTTCCACGCTGCTCGCGCAAACTGCATATTCATATCCCTGTTTTGACCGGATTCACCCCCACTATATGGGATGACGCACCGATATTACCAGCGGATAAGCCGGGGCACCAGCAAACGACCGGCAATCGCGCATAATGCCACCGCCAGAGAATACCACAGGCCGATGTAGAATATGCTGTTGAACGGGCAATGCAGGCCATAAGCCGCCGCGCCCAGAGCGCCGGACGACATGCCGACGAGCCAGCCGGCCCGTTCCAGCGCTACCGGTGCGCCGCGGCGCAGCCAGAGCACCTGGGCCGCCGCTATGCCGAGACCCGCCAGCATGCTGACAGTCAGACATTCTACGCCATAGCGGGCCACCAATATTGCCATATCATCGGGTCTGGTCATCATCGCCATGACCGCTGCCGTGGCGGGAAAAAGCAGTGCCGCCGCGAGCGCCCATATCCAGCCCTTGAAGCTGTTGCCGACGGCCGGCTGGCTCATCGCGATGACGGCATAGCTGCTGGTCAGACCGAGCAGCAGCAGCGCTCCGCCACGCAGAAAGAACATCGGATGCGGCATGCCCATCAATAGGTCCCCGCGAACCCCGGCAAGCAGCGCAACCAGCACCGCCACGACCGCGGCAACGGCCAGCGTCAGGGCAAAGCCGTTGCGATTTTTCAGTGGTTTTACCGGGGTCAAATCCTCGACGAGACGATTTATCATCATATCCGACATCATATATACTCTTTTACTGTCATTCTGTTTCGACCATCGAGGAGAGCTTTTTCAGCCCCCGATGGATATTCACTTTGACCAGCGATTCCGACTGGCCGGTTTTGGCCGATGCCTCGAGGATGCTGAGACCCTCGATCTTGACCAGGCTGATAACCTCGGCCTGTTTCGGCGGGATCCTGTCGAGCAGACGCTCGAGGCTGACTTTGGCAGCCACCGTTTCGTCCTGTGGATCGGCGGCCATTTCTTCGTAAAGCTGGTCATGCTCGTGCCGGTATATCTTGCGCAGGCTGTCGATCCAGCGATAGCGGCCGATGGCGGCGAGCCATGGCAGAAACGGCCTTGCCGGATCATAGCTGGCCCGTTTGCGATGCAGCGAGATCAGCGTTTCCTGTACCAGATCATCGATCGCCGCCGGGTTGATCTTGTGCGCATAATAGCGCCGCAGCCATTTTTCGCATTCGGTCAGCAGGCTGGAATAGCAGAGCTTGTCACCGGCCTGCGCTTTGGTCATCAGACGCCGGAATGTTTCTTCGCTGGCGATCATCGGTTCAGCCGAACTTGTGACCGGTCAGCCGGTCGAGCGAGAATAGTCCGCCACCCCGCGCGATCAATATGCCGGCCAGCGCCACCCACAGGATATGCACTTGCCACCAGGCCTCGGGATAGACGAAAAACTGGATGACCAGCGTCATCACCAGCAGGCCGGCGGCGCCGATGCGGGTGAACAGGCCGAGCACCACGAGGATCGGGAGAAAATGTTCCGCGTAGGTCGCCAGCAGGCCGGTGATTTCCGGAAAGGGCATGCCATATTCCTCGCGGAACAGCAGAACCGTGGTGTCGCTCATCTGCAACCAGCTGCCGTCCTCGACCTTGGTGCGGGCGGAGCGCCAGAAAATACCGGCCAGCGCCACGCGGACGAACAGCAGGGCAAGGCCCTCCGGTATTGCGCCGCTCACCAGGCGAATCATTTTCCGGATCATGGATTTCATATCAATTTCCCTCGACTGGTGTCAGCGCCCCGGCCTGGATCAGCTTGATGATGGGCTGCATCGCCGTGGCTTCTTCCTCCAGTTCGAGCGCATGGGCCAAAAGGTTACCCATATTTGTGCAGCCAGGTATTTTTTCTGCGATCGCCCGTTCGGTTGCGCTCAGCGGATGGAGCAGGATCTGCGCTTCCGGCCGGGCGATCATCAGTGCGTCGGACTCCATGCCAGCCAGCTCGGCTAGCGCCGGCGACAGCGGCGCGGTCAGTCCGATCAGCCGCATCGCCGGATGAGGGGCCACCGGGAAGGCGAGCAGGTCGGCTTCGCCGAGCGTGGCGATATCGGTCAGCGCCAGTGGCAGGGCTTCGGCGCTGCGGTAGCTTTCCAGCCAGGCCCATTCGATCCGGGCAAGGTCGATGTTCTCGCCGCCATATCCGCGCTCTTGCAGAAAGGCAGGAAAGCCGGCGCCGATATGGTTGAGATCGCTGGCCATGACGGCCCGCTGCTCCACATAGGCACGCGAGAGGCGGTGAAAATCCTCATGGCCGATATGTTCGTGCAAGCGGGGATAGCAGTCTTCCAGCGCCACCAGCCGGGCATGGGAGATGGTGTTGGCGTGCGCCTTCAGGCCGAGCAGCGCCCGCGCTCTGTCTTCGGCGAACAGATCGTCAGGAAAATGCGCCGGTCCTTGCTGCAGGCAGGCGATAAAGCGCGACTGGCCTTCAGCGAGCGAGGGCATGGCACGGCTCTTCCGGCAGGGGGGCGGCCAATATTGTTTCCGCCTTCGTGACTTCCGCCATCAGCACATCATATGCGGGAATATCCGTGTCCCATTCGATCAGCGTGGCGATCGGGCCGGCGCGGGTGATGAAGCGGCGATAGAGGTCCCAGGTGACGTCGCTCACGATCGAGCCGTGATCGTCGATCAGCAATGGGCCGCTGTCATGGCTTTCCGTCGCATGGCCGGCGAGATGGATTTCGCCGACGATTGCCGGATCGATCGCATCGATATAGGCGTGCATGTCCAGTCCGACATTGGTCGCGGTCACCTCGACATTGTTGATGTCGAACAGCAGGCCGCAGCCCGCCTGGCGACAGAGTGCATGAATGAAGTCGGTTTCGCTCATCTCGTCGTCACGATAGGATAGATAGCGCGAAGGATTCTCGATCAGGATCGGACGCTGCAGGCGGTCCTGCACCTTGCCGATTTCGGCCGCAAAATGATCAAGCGCTTCCTGTGTATAGGGAATGGGCAGCAGGTCGGGATAGCGGTCATGGGCATTGCCGCTCCAGCTGAGATGATCCGAGACCATCGCCGGCTGATAGCGGTCGCACAGCGCGGCCAGCTTTTCCAGATCGTCTCTGTGGAGCCCTTCGGCGCTCCCGAGCGACAGGCCGACGCTATGAAAACTCAGGGGATAGACCCCGGCGATGGCGGTGAGCCAGCGGTGCGCCGGTCCGCCATCGCCGAAGTAATTCTGTGGATGTACCTCTACCCAGGAGGGCCGTTTCGCCTGCGCATCATCTTCCAGAACATGACTGTAATGAACCGACTTGAGACCGATGCCACCCGATGGGGGGAGGGAGTGCGGCATGGTGGTCACCGACGAAACATGAGGGTCAGGAATAGCGGCCATCCACGGAATTTAGCGCGATCAGCCCCGTTTGGGAACCGGTTTCGCATTGCCCTTGTGCGCGGTCAGCGTACCGCCCATTTTGACGCAGCTGCCTTTGCTGACATATTTCCAGGCATTGCCCTGATAGTCGGCGGTGGAGGTGCCAGCGCAGGTCGTGCCGGGACCGGCGGCGCAGTCATTTTTTCCGGCCAGCGCGACGCCATAGCATTTTTCCTTGGCTCCGGCGGCCTGGGCGGCGGTGGCGGAAAGGGTCAGGCTGGCAACCGCGGCAAGGGTTGCCGCTGCCGCGGTTGTTTTGGTCAGTGCAGACATAATATTTCCTTTTTCAATTTGGGGGAACCCGTCCGAGCCTGCCGAGGCGGGCTCATAATGTCATTCGACCGGCCTGCTGTTCCGGTTACAGCAGCGATGCGATACAATGCAGATTGCTGGCCGAACGAATCGCAATGCCTCGGAAATCCAACGAAAATGCAATGAAATATTTTCCGTCCTTTCCCTTGACGGGGGATGAATAGCCATTACATGGGCCCTGTTAGCACTCGAAAGGAGAGAGTGCTAATTCACACAAATTCTGCTCTGCCGACCGGCCATAGCGACTGGTCTGAAGAGATTTGGATTGGACAAGAAAGGGAAATCTATGAAATTTCGTCCATTACATGACCGTGTACTGGTGCGTCGCGTCGAAGCGGATACCAAGACTGCTGGCGGCATCATCATTCCGGACAGCGCCCAGGAAAAACCATCTGAAGGCAAGGTTGTCGCTGTCGGCAATGGCCTGAAAGACGACAGTGGCAAAGCCACCCCGCTCGACGTCAAGAAAGGCGACAAGATCCTGTTCGGCAAATGGTCCGGCACGGAAGTCACCGTTGACGGCGAAGAACTGATCATCATGAAGGAAAGCGATATTCTCGGCATTCTCGAGAAATAAGCCTTTCTCCCATCATCATTTCAATCAACTAAGCAGAGGAAAATATCATGGCTGCTAAAGACGTAAAATTTGGTCGCGACGCTCGCGAACGCATCCTCAAGGGTGTGAACACGCTGGCTGACGCCGTTAAAGTAACCCTCGGTCCCAAAGGCCGGAACGTTGTGCTCGACAAGAGCTTTGGCGCACCGCGCATCACCAAGGATGGTGTTTCGGTTGCCAAGGAAATCGAACTGAAAGACAAGTTCGAGAATATGGGCGCACAGATGCTTCGTGAAGTCGCATCGAAAACCAACGACGTTGCTGGCGACGGCACGACCACCGCAACCGTTCTTGCCCAGGCGATTGTCAAGGAAGGCATGAAATCCGTTTCGGCCGGCATGAACCCGATGGATCTGAAGCGTGGTATCGACCAGGCTGTCGAAACCGTTGTTGCGGATCTCAAGAAACGCTCGAAAGACGTCAAGGGCAGCGAAGAAATTGCCCAGGTCGGCATCATATCCGCCAACGGCGACCGTGAAGTTGGCGAGAAAATCGCCGAAGCCATGGAAAAAGTTGGCAAGGAAGGCGTTATCACGGTCGAAGAAGCCAAGGGTCTCGACTTTGAACTCGACGTTGTTGAAGGCATGCAGTTCGACCGCGGTTACCTGTCGCCTTATTTCATCACCAACCCGGACAAGATGATTGCGGACCTCGAAAATCCCTACATCCTGATCCACGAAAAGAAGCTGACCAACCTGCAGCCACTGCTCCCGATTCTGGAAGCTGTTGTCCAGGCCGGCCGTCCGCTCCTGATCATTGCCGAAGATATCGAAGGCGAAGCGCTGGCGACCCTCGTGGTTAACAAGCTGCGCGGCGGCCTGAAGATCGCTGCGGTTAAGGCCCCTGGTTTCGGTGATCGCCGCAAAGCGATGCTCGAAGATATCGCGATCCTCACCAAGGGCGAAATGATCTCCGAAGATCTCGGCATCAAGCTGGAAAGCGTTACGCTGAACATGCTCGGTGAAGCCAAGAATGTCACGATCGACAAGGATAACACCACGATCGTCGACGGCGCTGGCAAGAAAGCCGACATCAAGGCCCGTGTTGAAGCGATCCGTTCGCAGATCGAAAACACCACGTCCGACTATGACAAAGAGAAGCTGCAGGAACGTCTGGCGAAACTCGCCGGCGGTGTTGCCGTGATCAAGGTCGGTGGTGCTACCGAAGTCGAAGTGAAAGAGAAGAAAGACCGTGTCGACGATGCGCTGCACGCAACCCGTGCTGCCGTTGAAGAAGGCATTGTCCCTGGCGGCGGTTCCGCTCTGCTCTATGCAACTTCGGCGCTCAAAGGTCTTGAAGGCGTCAACGACGACCAGACCCGCGGTATCGACATCGTTCGCAAGGCGCTGCAGGCTCCGGTTCGCCAGATCGCTGAAAATGCGGGCTTTGACGGCGCGGTTGTTGCCGGCAAGATGCTGGACCAGAAGAGCAAGGAATTCGGCTTCAACGCATCGACCGATGTCTATGAAGACCTTGTCAAAGCTGGCGTCATCGATCCGACCAAGGTTGTCCGTGCAGCACTGCAGGACGCGTCGTCGGTTGCCGGTCTGCTGATCACCACCGAAGCGGCTGTCGCTGAAACACCATCCGAAGACAAAGCCGGTGGCGGCATGCCCGACATGGGCGGCATGGGCGGCGGCATGGGCGGAATGGGCTTCTAAACCCGACCGTCCAGCGCGAGCTGTCTCAATCAAGAGGGGCCGGAAGGAAACTTCCGGCCCTTTTTTTGCTTTTTTTATAATGGCCAAGTCCATTCGCGCGACCGGTGGCCCCGACGCAAGCTGGTTACAAAAGCTATCATCTCTCTATCGGCGTTGATATAGGCGTTTTCTCAGGAGACGGATCCCGGCGGGCACCGGGGACAGGGTGAGGGACGGGATATATGGTCGCCAGCACATTTGATCTCTTCAAGATTGGCGTCGGCCCGTCGAGTTCGCATACGATGGGGCCGATGCTGGCCGCTGCCATGTTTGTCGAACGTCTGGACGAGTCCGACAGGCTGGGAAAGGTGACAAGGCTGGAGACATTGCTCTTCGGTTCGCTGGCGCTGACCGGCAAGGGGCACGCGACCGACCGGGCCATTCTGCTGGGCCTTTCCGGTCAGAGACCGGACAAAATTGAACCTGATGCTGCGGATCGATTGATTGATCACATCCGTTCCGGCGCCAAGATCAGCCTGAACGGTTCGCGGGAGATTGCCTTTGACGAGACGGCGGACGTCATCTTCGACCAGAAAAAGCGGCTCGATTTTCACAGCAATGCGATGCGCTTCAATGCCTATTCCGGCGAGCACGTTATCGATACGCGAGTCTATTATTCGGTCGGCGGCGGCGCGATCCTGGACGAGGACCAGATCGGCAGCAACAATCCGGAAAGCGGTCTCTGGGATGTGCCGCATCCCTTCTGCTCGGGCGCCGATTTGCTCCGGATCGCAGAGGAAAAGGGCCTCTCTATCGCCGATATCATGCGCGATAACGAGCGGACGGAAAAATCCGATGACCAGATAAGCGCCGACATTCGTGCCATCGCCGACGCGATGTCGGCCTGTATCGATCGCGGAATCATGCAGAGCGGCATCTTGCCCGGTGGCCTGCGGGTCAAGCGCCGGGCGCCGCTGATCCACGCGCGTCTTATGGAGCGGCAGGAACGCGCCCTGTCCGATCCGCTGACCATTCTCGACTGGGTGAATCTGTGGGCGCTGGCGGTGAACGAGGAAAATGCCGCCGGCGGCAAGGTGGTGACCGCGCCGACCAACGGCGCCGCCGGGATCATTCCCTCGGTGCTGCGATTCTACGAGAGATTTGCGCCAAAGGCGGATGCAGCGGGCGTGGAGACCTTTCTGCTAACGGCAGCGGCGATCGGCTCCCTGTTCAAGGAAAATGCCTCGATTTCCGGCGCGGAAGTCGGTTGTCAGGGGGAAGTCGGCGTTGCCTGTTCGATGGCCGCAGCCGGTCTGACCGCGGCCTGGGGCGGCACGCCTTTGCAAGTAGAGAATGCCGCGGAAATCGGTATGGAGCATAATCTCGGCCTGACCTGCGATCCGGTCGGGGGGCTGGTGCAGGTGCCCTGTATCGAGCGCAACGCGGTGGGTGCGGTCAAGGCGATCGAGGCGGCCCGCCTGTCGATACTTGGCGATGGCACGCACCGGGTCAGTCTCGACGAGGTGATCGAGACGATGCGCAAGACCGGTCTCGACATGTCCGAGCGCTACAAGGAAACCTCGCAAGGTGGACTCGCCGTCAATTTGGTGGAATGCTGACCGAAACGGGAGGATTATCGATGAAGAAGCTGGGTCTGGGGCTGCTGCTGATGGTGCTGTTCGTGATCGGCGCTGCGCTGCTGTTTCAGGAGCAGATTGGCGAGCGGCTGTTTGCCGGCGCGGTCGAATCGGCGGTGACACGCGATGTTATCGGCGACCTGCCGGAGGGCATGCATGTCGCGCTCTGCGGTTCCGGATCGCCGTTGCCCGATCCGACCCGGGCCGGCCCCTGTTCGGCGGTGATCATCGACGGCAAGCTGTTCATTGTCGATATCGGCGGCGGCGCGGTGCGCAATCTGGGGCTGATGGGCCTCAATCCCGGCGCAACCGAAGCCCTGCTGCTCACCCATTTCCACAGCGATCATATCGACGGCATGGGCGAACTGATGCTGCAGCGCTGGGCTGGTGGCGGTCGTGATGCGCCGCTGCCGGTAATCGCGCCGGAGGGCGTCGACGCGATCGTCGACGGTCTGAACGCGGCTTATGCCGCCGACGTGCAATATCGCATCGCCCACCATGGCGAAGCGACGATGCCGGCTTCCGGTGCGGGCGGCGCGGCGCGGCCCTTCACATTCCCCGAAGGACAGGAACAGATGGTCGTCTACGACAAGCACGGTATCCGGATCACCGCCTTTTCCGTGGCCCATAAACCGATCACGCCCGCGGTCGGCTATCGCTTCGATTACAAGGGCCGCTCGGTCGTTTTCAGCGGCGATACGGTGAAACTGCCGGTCGTCGCCAATATCTGCAACGGCTGCGATCTGCTGGTCCATGAAGTGCTGAACGCCAAGATGGTCGGCACGCTGGAAACGGCCTTTGAAAAGGCCGGTCGCAAACGGCTGGTGAAGATCATGGCGGACATTCCCGACTATCACACGACACCGGTCGAGGCGGCGGAGACGGCGAAGGACGGGAAGGCGAAGATGCTGGTTTTCTCCCATATCGTTCCGGCACTGCCGCTCGGCTATCTTGACGCCTATTTCATGAAAGGCGCCAACGCTGCCTATGACGGCCCGATTGTGCTCGGCAAGGACGGGAGGCTGTTCAGCCTTCCCGCCAATAAGGATAGTATCGAACAGGGCAGTTTGCTCTAATTTGGCGGCAGTTCCTGTGTTCCGGCGCAGGCAGGAGCCCATCTCCTGAAATTGCGTCTAAACGCACAAGCGGGAGATGGGCCCCGCCTTCGCGAGGGTATGACCATGACCACAAACCGTTTTTGGCAATTGAACAGCCGTCCCGAGGGGCAGGATGTCTCGGGCGCACTGTCGCTGGAAAGCGAATCCATGCCGGAACTCGCCGATGGCGAGGTTCTGGTCAAAGCGGCCTATCTGTCGATGGACGCGGGCACCCGCATGTGGATGACCGAGCGCGAGGACAGTTATCAGCCGCCGCTGGAACTCGGCACGAAGATGGTCGGGCTGGTGCTTGGCCATGTCGCCGCGTCCCGCCATAGCGATTTTGCCGAGGGCGATCTGGTCCGCGGTTTCGGGCAATGGGCCGAATATAGCGTGATGCAGCCGGAACTGGCCGGGCTGGTCAGGGTCGATGACACGATCGAGGATATCAAGCAGCATTTCGGCGTGCTCGGCTTCAACGGCTGGACCGCGCTTTGGGGGATCAAGGAAACGGCAGGCGTGAAGGCCGGCGACAATGTCCTCGTCTCCGCCGCCGCCGGCTCCACCGGCGTTCTGGCTTGCCAGATTGCGAAGATATTGGGCGCCAATGTCTATGGCCTTGCCGGAGGACCCGATAAATGCCGCTGGCTGGAAGACGAGCTCGGCATCACCAAAGCGATCGATTACAAGAATGACGATATCGCCGCCGAACTGGCCAAGGTCGAGGGTGGCATAAACGCCTATTTCGACAATGTCGGCGGGCCAATACTCGACGCGGTGCTGCCCAATATGGCGCTCTACGGACGAATCGCGCTTTGCGGACTACTCGCCCAATATGAGGGCGACGGGCGCGGGCGCGGGCCGGAGCAGTTTGACCAGATTCTCATGAAGCGGCTGCGCATCGAAGGCTTTTTCTCGCCCGATTTTGCCGATCAGGGCGAACGGCTGACGGCGGAACTGAAAGGCTGGCTCGACCAGGGACTGATCGACACGCCGTTCGACGTGACCGGGGGAATCGAGAATGTCCTGACCGCTTATGGAAAATTGTTCAGCGGCGGGAATATCGGCAAGGTGCTGGTGAAAATCTAGCCTCTGGCCTGGCGGAAGCGCAGGCCCCAGAGAGACAGGCCCATGATGGTCAGCGCATAGCAGATCGCCATGACCGAAATCCCGGGCCACCCGGCATATTCGTATGTCGCGGTGCCGAGCCAGCTGGATATGCCGCCGCCGATGAACATGATGACGATATAGATGGTCATCAGCCTTGTGCGGATCTCCGGTGCGCGTTGGAACAGGATTGTCCGGCTGCAGATATCCACCGAAGCTCCGCCAATGGTGTTGAAGATGACCGCGATGACCAGAAGGACCAGATTCTGGCCGGCAAAGGGGAGGACACAGACACCGGCCAGCTGTGCCAGCGAGAAATAGATACGCGCGCGTTCGGCGCCGATACGGTCTGCGAACCGGCCGGCAAAGGGCGAGCCGAAGACGTTGATAATGGCGATGATCGCCAGATAGCCTACCGTATCGACGCCATAGCCGTTGCGCGGCAAGTGCAGTCCGATGGCCAGCCAGATTGCCAGAAACAGGCCGAAGGAAAGCGCCTGTATCAGCCCGCCCAGCGGTACTTCCGGAAGGGCTTTCATGATCGGCCAGAGCGAGCGAAGCAGCTCGCCATAGCGCGGCGGCTCGACGTCCGAAGGCTTCTCATCCCGTTTGCGCTCCATGATCAGCGGCAGCAGGATCACCAGCAGGGCCATGCATGCCACTCCCACCCAATAAGCCGAGCGCCAGCCGAAATAATGGCCGAGCAAGCCGCCGCCGACCCGGCTGCCCAATATGCCAAGCGTCACGCCCGCGGTCATGATTCCGGTGACATGGCCAATGCGTTCCGGGGCCACGCGCTGCGTGACATAGGCCGGCAGCAGATAGGGTGCGATGGTGACAAAGCCGAGCAGCGAGGAAGCGGCGGCAAATATCACGAAGCTGCCGGACAGGGCCATGGCGAGCATCGCCAGAAACTGTCCGCCGACAAAAATCGTCACCAGCATGCGGTTGTTGATCCGGTCTCCGAGCGGCAACAGCAGCAATATGCCCAGAGCAAGGGCGATCTGGTTGAACGCCGGCGCCAGTCCGACGGTCGCGCCGCTGACTCCGAATTCCTCGGCGACCGGCGTGATCAGGGGATGGAGATAATAGCCGTTGGCGATTACCGCCGCAGACGACAGCGCGAAGAGGAAGAGCCGCAGCTCGCTGATGCGGGCGGGTGCCTGGCTTTCGATCGGTGCGGAACTTTTCATTCCCCATCGCGCTTACGCGATAAGCGGCGCAGCGGAAAAGGAAATTCCGGACCTATGGCCTATCAATAATGTCGGCCAGTTCCCGGGCCGCCTTTTCATAGACACGGTCCAGCAGGGCAGCGAGCAGATCGGGATCGGCGACGTCGGGGTGGCCGCTGCCGAACGGCGGGTGCGGATCATATTCGAGGCTGAGCTGGGTTGATTCGGCCCATTGCTGTCCGGCGATTTCCGCCACCACGGTCAGGGCGAAGTCGATGCCCGAGGTTACCCCGCCGGCGGTGATGATATTGCCATCCTTGACCACCCGCGCTTTTTCGTATGTTGCACCGAATTTCTCCAGCAGACCGGTATAGGCCCAATGGCTGGTCGCGCGCCTGCCCTCCAGCAGCCCTGCCGCGCCGAGCGCCAGCGAACCGGTGCATACCGAGGTGACATATCGGGCTTCGGCACCCTGATCGCGCAAGAATTGCAGCGTGGCTTCGTCCTGAATGACATCCCGGGTGCCGAAACCGCCGGGCACGCACAGCAGGTCGGCTTGCGGGCAGTCGGTGAGATCGGTCGAGGGGACAATGGCGAAACCGCTGTCTGTCTGTATCGGCTTGATTTCTTTCACTGCTGTGTGAACGACGGCGCCGGGAATTCGGCAAAGCACCTGCGCTGGCCCTGTGAAATCAAGCTGGGTGATGCCGTCAAACAGCAGGAAGACGATGTGAAAGGGTTTCGGACCGTCGGTCATGGGGCTGCTCCAAAGTTCGAGAGGCGCCCAGGCGATCGGCTTTTGAAAATTCGTCCGCTCCCCGATGGTAAGCCATCCTGATCTCGCCAGTCACGAACAGGGCCGGTATACCAGAAATTACGCTCGGCACCAAACCGGAACCGGCGCCGGCCAGAATGTATTCATGCATCCCATGCTAGATAGGCTGCATGAACTATGTGGCGGAAACCGGCTGGCGGCAGCGCACCAAATCCATGACGGGCGTGATCTTCATTCATGTCGCGATCGGCTATGCGCTAGTCAGCGCTATGGGCATGGACGTCGCAAAGACCGTGACCGCAAGTTTCACGGTCATCAATGTCACACCGCCGCTACCACCGGAGCCAGCCCCCACCGAGAAGCCGGCGGAAGCCGTGCAAGAGGCAAACTCGCCGGAAAATCTGCAGGCTGCGCCGACCCAGATTGTGGCGCCGATACCGGAGATCAAACTCAAGATAGAATCGCCGGTGATTGCCGCGCCGGTTGCCGGACTGGGAGAGGAAGCCAGCGCCGGTGCTTCCGATCAGGCCGGGCCCGGCTTCGGAAGCGGTGGAAAGGGTAATGGCTATGGCGGTGGCGGTATCGTTTCCGGACCGCGCTATCTGTCCGGCGCGATCAGCCGCAGGGATATACCGCGATCCGTTTGGCAATCCGGGAATCGGGGCAATGTGGTGGCCCATTTCACCGTCGGCGCCGATGGCCGGGCAAGCGACTGCCGGATTCACCAATCCAGTGGTCACGCCACCCTTGATGCCACCACTTGCAAGCTGATTGAACAGCGTTTTCGCTTTGAACCGGCGCGTGATCGACAGGGCCGGGCAGTGGCGCGCCCCTATGGCTGGTTGCAGGAATGGTGGCAGGACGGGCGCGGACCACAGCGGGCGGACTGAACCCGCCTGCATCCTGGACACTCATGGCTAGAACAGGCCGGCGAGGATATAACCGCCCAGCACGAGGAAGCCGCCAAAGGTAGTGAATGCCCCGATCGCTCTGAACGCCTGAAAAATCTTGCCGGTGTCAGCGCCATGCGATCCGGAAACCGTCGACAGGGCAATGGCGTGCAGAATACGGCCGGCGAGGAAGATTATTGCGATATTTCTCACGACATCATTGGGCACCACGGTCATTTCCGCCAGCGCCAGCACGACGATGAACAGCGCGGCATTTTCGGCGAGATTGCCGTGACGCCGGACCTTGCGCTCCAGCACCGGATCGTCGCCCGTGCCCAATGCAATGCGGTTGCGAATGCGGTGCATAGCGACCGGGAGCATCAGGATTGCCTGCAAAATGACAAGCAAGGCACCTGCAAAGGCGGCGATAATCGGTATGGTCATGGGCATTCTCCGGATCGGCGCTTCCTTCTTCAGGGAAGCCGTGCCGGAGCACAAGGCGTGACACGATTTTTATCGGCGAAACGAGCATGATTTAAAGCGGCCGATGGCCTGTCCGGCCGGTGCGCGCAGACGGGTTTCGCCTGGACGCTGATGCGCGACAATGGACTGGAAGGCAAAGGATTCTGCCGGTTTATACACGGTCAGGCAGCTGTCACGGAGCGGCTGTGCCCCAGATAGGAACAGTCTTTGCGCCAATGAAGACCATCACGTTAACCATGCATCTGCACAGCGGCTCAATATATGTTGATTATGGGTCCGTTCCATGAACACAAGAATGTCCAGCTTGTCGCCTGTCCGACAAACCGCCATCCTTTCGGCGATCGCTGCATTATTGTCCGTTGCGTTCACCGGGATCATCTATCTGCTGTTCTTTGGCATGGACAACCGGTTCTGGTCGGCGATCAACATGGCGTTTCTGATCCCCTGGGCGATCACCATCCCGCTGGGTCTCTATATGTCGAAACAGCGGTTCAAACTTGTCCAGCTGACCAACCGCCTCAGGGAAGCGCGCACCGATCTGCGGCAGGCAAACAAGGCGCTTGAACAGCGTGCCAATTTCGACGGCCTGACCGGCCTGCTCAGCCGGGACAGTTTTTTCAGCCGAATGGAGGCCTTGCGGGTCAGAAACCAGTCCAATGTGCTGATGATTGTCGACGTCGACCATTTCAAGAAAATCAACGACAATTTCGGCCATCCGATCGGCGATGAGGCGTTGATCCTGCTGGGCAGTGTGTTCCGGTGGATCCTGCGCACAAATGATGTGGTCGGCCGCATCGGTGGCGAGGAGTTCGGCATTTTCCTCCCCGACACCAGCGCATCGGAAGGGCAGATCATCGGCGAGATCATCCGGCACGAGATCGAGAATACGATTTTCGAACCCCATCACAAAATGCGCCATGTGATCACCGTCAGCATCGGCGTTACGGACATTGCGTCGCATCAGGACCGTGCAGCGCTGATGGGCAATGCGGATACCGCGCTGTTTACCGCCAAACGGCGTGGGCGCAACCAGGTGGCGCTATTCGAACCGGGTATGATTGCCAAGCCGCGCCCCGTTCATGACCGGGCCCGGGATTTCAAACCATTTGTCGCCCATTCAAATTTCCGCTGATGCAGAATTTGAAATGACGGGGACGGCTGGCGCTGCTAGTGCTTGCAGCCATGACGGACCCTACAGACAGCAAACCCAATCACCTCTATCTCGTTGATGGCTCGGCCTATATTTTCCGCGCCTATCACCGCCTGCCGCCGCTGACCAATGTGCGCGGCGAACCGGTCGGCGCGGTCTATGGCTATACGACGATGTTGTGGAAGCTCGCCGACGAGCTCAACAAGGCCGATGGCCCGACCCATATGGCGGTGGTGCTGGACAAGGCGGGCACCAGTTTCCGCAACGATCTTTACGACCAGTATAAGGCCAATCGTCCGGAAGCTCCGGAGGATCTGAAGCCGCAATTTCCGATGATCCGCGATGCCACGCGCGCTTTCTCGTTGCCCTTGATCGAGGAAGAAAATGTCGAGGCCGATGACATGATCGCCTCTTATACCAAGGCCGCCCTGGCCGAGGGCTGGAAGGTTACGATTGTTTCGTCCGACAAGGATCTGATGCAGCTGATCGAGCCCGATGACGAGAGCCGGGTCGACATGCTCGATACGATGAAAAATGCCCGAATGAACCGCGCCACGGTCGAGGAGAAATTCGGCGTCGGTCCGGAGAAGCTTGGCGATGTGCTGGGCTTGATGGGCGACAGTTCGGACAATATTCCTGGCGTACCGGGCATCGGACCGAAGACGGCGTCCAAATTGATCAACGAATATGGCGATATCGAAAGCGTTCTCGCCGCCGCGCCGGAAATGAAGAAATCCAAGATGCGCGAGAATCTGCTCGAATTTGCCGATCAGGCGCGACTGTCGCGCGAGCTGGTGACCCTGCGCGACGATTGCCCGCTGCCCGATACGCTCGAAAGCTTCCTGATCCAGGATATTCCCGACGCACCGTTGCGCGAGTTTCTGGTGGATCACGGGTTCAACAGCCTGCTCCGAAAATTGGGTGGCGAGGGCCATGCCGAACCGCAGAATCCCGATGTTGACGATGAAGCCGGCACTCCGGTTGCCGCAAAATTGCCGGACGTACCGGCGATTGACCGCAGCACATATGCATGCGTGCAGGACATCGATACGCTGGATCAGTGGATCGCGCGGGCGACGGCGCAAGGTGTCTGCGCGGTGGATCTGGAAACAGACAGTCTGGAGAGCGTGACCGCCCGTATCATCGGCGTCTGTCTGGCCATGGGTCCGAACGAGGCCTGCTATATCCCGCTTGGCCATGGCAGCGGCGACATGTTCGGCGAGACGCCGCAGCAAATCGGGCTGGAGGATGCGCTGGCGCGGCTCAAGCCGCTGCTCGAGGACGATGCGGTGCTGAAAGTCGGGCAGAATCTGAAATATGACATGGGTGTGCTGGCGCAACATGATATCCGGATCGCGCCTTTTGACGACACATTGGTGATGAGCTTCAATCTCGATGCTGGCCTGCACGGCCATGGCATGGACGAGCTCAGCAAGATGCATCTCGGCCATGAATGTATCAGCTTCAAATCGCTCACCGGCACCGGCAAGAAGGCGATCGGTTTCGCCGAAGTGCCGCTCGACAAGGCTACCGAATATGGCGCGGAGGACGCCGATGTCACGCTGCGCCTGTGGGAAATATTGCGCCTGCGGATGGTCCCGGAACGGGCGACGCGTGTCTATCAGATGGTCGACCGTCCGCTGGTGCCGGTGATCGCCGGGATGGAGGCCGCCGGCGTGCTGGTCGACCGCGAGGAACTGGCGCGATTGTCCAAGACCTTTGCCGAGGAAATGGAAAAGCTGGAAGCACAAATTCACGAACTGGCCGGCGAATCCTTTTCCATTGGCAGTCCCAAGCAGCTTGGTGAAATCCTGTTCGGCAAGCTTGGCCTGAAGGGCGGCAAGAAGGGCAAGTCGGGGCAATATTCGACCGATGTCACGGTGCTCGAGCGGCTGGCCGGCGACGGCGAACCGATCGCCCAGAAGGTCGTCGACTGGCGCCAGCTGGCGAAGCTGAAATCCACCTATACCGATGCGCTGCAGGAGCAGATCAATCCGGAAACCGGACGGGTGCACACTTCCTACAGCCTGAGCGGCGCGCAGACCGGGCGCCTATCCTCGACCGAACCGAATCTGCAGAATATCCCGATCCGCACCGAGATCGGCCGGCAGATCAGGCAGGCTTTCGTGGCCGCGCCCGGCAATGTCATTCTCGCCGCCGACTATAGCCAGATCGAACTGCGGCTGGCGGCGCATATCGCCGATGTGGAGACGCTGAAGGAAGCCTTTGCCAATGGCGAGGATATCCATAACCGCACGGCGCGCGAGCTGTTTGGCGCCGAAGACCGGGACGCCCGCGCCCGTGCCAAGACGATCAATTTCGCCATACTCTATGGCATTTCGCGTTGGGGGCTGGCCAAGCGGCTTGAGGTCGATGCGGACGAAGCGCAGGCAATGATCGACACCTATTTCGAGCGTTTCCCGGGCATCAACCAATATATCTCGCGGACGCTGCAATCGGTCCGCGAGACTGGCTATACCGAGACTTTGTTCGGTCGCAAGACGTGGTTCGAGCGGATCAAATCGCCCAACCAGGCCGAACGGCAGGGCAGCGAACGCGCCGCGATCAACGCGCCGATCCAGGGCACCAGCGCCGACATCATCAAGCGCGCGATGGCACGCATGCTGCCTGCGCTGGCCGAGGCGGGACTGGATAAGGTCCGGATGCTGATGCAGGTCCACGACGAACTGGTCTTCGAACTGCCGGAGAGTGACGTGGAGGCCGCCAGTGCGGTGATCCGCACGGTCATGTCCGGCGCGGCGGAACCGGCGGTGAAACTATCGGTGCCGCTCGACGTGGATATCGGGACCGGCAAAAGCTGGGACGAGGCGCACTAGGCGACTGACTGGACCCCGACGATGCGTCAGGTCTTTATCCAGAAGCGGATGAAATAGCCGACCGTACCGACGGCCAGCACCCCCATCGCCCAATAAGCGAGCATCCAGAGCAGGCGCTTGGGCAAGGGCGCGCCGTCGGCGCTTTTGCCGTCGGGAGAGAGCGGATCAAAAGCCATTAATGGTAACCTTCCGATCCGACCTTGCCGCGGAACACCCAATAGGCCCAGGCGGTGTAGGCGAGAATGACCGGGACCATGATGCCCGCGCCGACCAGCATGAACAGCTGGCTTTCGTAGGGAGCAGCCGCTTCCCAGATGGTGATCCGGCCGGGAATGACGTCGGGCCACATCGACACGCCAAGGCCGACCAGGCTCAGGCCGAACAGACCCAGCGCATAGAAAAAGGGCGCGGCTTCCTGCTTTTTTGACAGGCTGCGGAAATAGAGCACTGAAATGACCAGCGTCGCCAGCGGGATCTGCGCGGTGGCGATAACGCCGGGATAGGCGAGCCAGCGGGTATAATATTCTTCCTCGAGAAAGGGCGTGGCGGCGCTGACGGCGATGATGGCGATCAACAGCAAGATGCCGAGCCGGCCAGCATAGCTGTAGCACTGGCGCTGCAGCGCGCCTTCGGTCTTCCAGATCAGCCAGCAGCAGCCGAGCAGCGCATAGCCGGCCAGCAGCGCAAAGCCGGTCAATATGCTGAACGGGGTCAGCCATTCCCACCAGCCGCCGGCGTAAGCGCGGCCTTCGACCGTGATGCCCTGCAAGAGGGCGCCGAGGGTGACGCCTTGGGCAAAGGTCGCGATCACCGATCCGGCGGTAAAGGCGAAGTCCCAGCGCGCCCGGTGCGACGGATCGCGCCAGCGGAACTCGAAGGCCACGCCGCGCAGGACCAAACCGAGCAGCATGGCGATCAAAGGCGCGTAGAGCGCCGGGAGAACGATCGCATAGGCAAGCGGGAAAGCCGCCAAGAGGCCGCCGCCGCCGAGCACCAGCCAGGTCTCATTGCCGTCCCAGACCGGCGCGATGCTGTTTATCGCCGTGTCGCGGTCCGTTCCCACCTTGAAATTGGGAAACAAGATGCCGATGCCGAGATCAAAGCCATCCATGATCACATAGACGACCACGGCAAAGGCGATGATGCCCGCCCAGATGACAGTCAGGTCGAACCCGTTCATGACGCTGCTCCTTCCTCATGATCCCCTTCGAGCACCGCCGCCGCCGGGGTGATGCCGGCCGAACGGATCGGCGCGTCGTCGGGCGCCGGTTCGTGCGCCTCGGGTGTTTTCGCCGCCAGCTTGAAGATGTAGACGATGCCGGCGCCGAAGACGATGAAATAGACCGCGACAAAGGCGAGCAGCGACATAGCGACGGCCGGCGCGTCCAGCGGCGCGGCGCTCTCGCTGGTCCGCAGCAGGCCATAGATGGTGAACGGCTGGCGACCGACTTCCGTCGTCACCCAGCCGGCGAGCACGGCGATGAAGCCCGACGGCCCCATCACCAGCGCGGCGCGGTGCAGCCAGGTCCAGTCATAGAGCTTCTTGCGCGTCCGGGCGAGCAGGCTCCACAGACCGATGCCGAGCATGGCAAAGCCGAGACCGACCATGATCCGGAACGCCCAGAAGACGATACCGACGGGTGGCTGGTCGGCTTCGGGAATCGTGTCCAGCCCGGCCAGCGGCGCATTCAGGTCATGTTTGAGAATCAGCGACGAGGCCTTCGGTATCTCGATAGCATAGTCGACCCGCTTTTCCTCGCTGTTGGGAACGCCGAACAGGATCAGCGGCGCGCCATCGGGATGGCTTTCATAATGGCCTTCCATCGCCATGACCTTGGCCGGCTGATGCTCGAGCGTGTTGAGCCCGTGCAGGTCGCCCATGAATATCTGGGTCGGGGCGACCAGCGCCGCCATCCACATCGCCATGGAGAACATTTTGCGCGCGCCGGGGTTGGTCTTGTCTTTCAACAGATGCCAGGCCCCGACCGCGCCGACCGCAAAGGCGGTGGTCAGATAGGCGGCCAGCACCGTGTGCACCAGGCGGTAGGGGAAGCTGGGGTTCCAGACGATATCCCACCAGCCCGCCGCGGGCACGAACTGGCCGACATCATTGATCGCATAGCCGACCGGCGTCTGCATCCAGCTGTTCACCGAGAGGATCCAGAAGGCGGAGATAAAGGTGCCGATGGCAACGGCCAGCGTCGCGACGAAGTGCAGCTTGCGGCCGACCTTGTTGATCCCGAACAGCATGACCCCGAGAAAACCGGCTTCGAGGAAAAAGGCGGTCAGCACTTCATAGGCCATGAGGGGGCCGATGATAGGCCCGGCCTTGTCGGAGAAGACCGACCAGTTGGTGCCGAACTGGTAGGACATGACGATTCCCGAGACCACGCCCATGGCGAAGACGACGGCGAAAATCTTCAGCCAGTAGCGGTAGAGATTGGCGTAGACGCCCTTGTCGGTTTTCAGCCACAGCCCTTCCAGCACCGCGAGATAGCTGGCGATGCCGATGGTGAAGGCAGGAAACAGAAAGTGGAAACTGACGGTGAAGGCGAATTGCACCCTCGCCAGAAGAATTGCGAGTTCATTGTCGATCATATCAGGCCTCTTGCCTTCCAAATATCAATATCAGTGTCGGCGTTATCTTCGTTTTCCGCAATTGCAATAATCGCAGTATAAGCTTCGTTCTGCGAAAGAAAAACCTGCCCGGAGAGCTGCTCGAGAAAATGCGAGCGCTTCAGCGCGTCCATCACCGGTCCCTTGACCTCCGAGAGATGCAGCGAGATGCCGCCGTCCGCCAGACGGTGGTTGATCGCCTCGATGCTTTCCAGCGCGGAGGCATCGATCGCGTTGACCGCCGAGCACATCAGGATGACGTGGCGGACGCTTTTCTGCTCGGCGACCTGTTCGAGGATGAATTCCTCGAGCCAGCGCGCGTTGAGATAGGTCAGGCTCTCGTCGATCCGGATGGTCAGGATGCGGGGATCGGTGAACACCTTGTGCCGGTTGACGTTGCGGAAATGCTCGGTCTCGGGGACCCGGCCGACGATGGCGGCATGGGGCCGCGAGCTGCGCCACAGGAACAGCGCGAGGCTAAGGCCGACGCCCGCGATGACGCCCGGCTCGACGCCGGCGAGCAGAGTGACAATGATGGTCGCTGCCATGGCGGCAAAATCCATTTTCGAATAGCGCCAGATCGTCCGCGGCGTCTTGAAGTCGACCAGGCTGAGCACAGCCACGATGATGGTTGCGGCCAGCGTGGCGATGGGAAGGGAAGCGAGCAGCGGCGTAAGAAACAGCGCTGCCAATGCGATGCCGACCGCGGTGAAGGCTCCTGCGGCGGGCGTTTCGGCTCCGGCATCGAAATTCACCACCGAGCGGGCAAAGCCGCCGGTGACCGGATAGCCGCCGGAAAAAGCTGCCGAGATATTGGCGGCACCGAGACCGATCAATTCCTGATCCGGGTCGATGCGCTGGCGGCGCTTGGCGGCCAAGGTCTGGCCGACCGACACGGATTCGACAAAGCCGATGATGCTGAGCAGCAACGCCGGTATCGCCAGCGTTTTCCAAAGCTCCAGATCGAGCAGCGGAACCGAGAAGGGCGGCAGGCTCTGCGGAATATCGCCCACCACGCTGACTCCCTTGGCCTCCAGATCGAACAATATCGTGGCGATGGTCGAAACAGCAACGGCGGCAATCGGCCCGGCCTTGGCCAGCAGCTCCGCCGGGCGCGCGGGAATGCCGATCCGCATCAGCAGCGGCTTTAGCCCCTTGCGGACCCAGAAGAGAAAGGCGGTCGCCGAGATGCCGATGATCAAGGTCGGGATATTGGTGGTGCCGATGGTTGCGGCGATGCTCGACAGCAGTTCGGGCATGGCCGCCCCGCTCGCCTTGATCCCGAAAATCGATTTCAGCTGGCTGGTCGCGATGATGATGCCGCTGGCGGTGATGAAACCCGACACCACCGGATGGGAGAGCAGATTGGCGAGAAAGCCGAGCTTGAATATGCCGAGAAGCAGGAGGAACAGGCCCGACAGCAGCGCCAGTACCAGAGCGGCGGCAATGAAGTCGGCGCTGCCGGGAGGCGCAATGGCGCTGGCGGCGGTCAGGGTCATCAGCGACACCACCGCCACCGGTCCGACCGCCAAGGTCCGGCTGGTCCCGAATATCGCATAGGCGATTAACGGCAGAATCGAGGCATAGAGGCCGATTTCGGGCGGCAGTCCCGCAAGCATGGCATAGGCCAGGCTCTGCGGGATCAGCATGATCGTGACGATGATCGCGGCGACGCCGTCATTGGTCAGCGTTGTGCTGTTATAGCGGCTGCCCCAATCGAGGATCGGCAAATAGCGGGCGACTTTCATAGGACCGTCTTAGTCCGCACCAATCCGGTGCGGCTTGACCATCCATTCGCGGCCCTTGAGCATGCCGTGCCAGTAGACCGGCGGCAGGATCGTGTCCTTGAGCAGCCAGGACAATCGCGAGGGCCTTGTACCGTCGATCAGCCAGTTGGGGAAACTCGGCAGCAATTTGCCGCCATAGCCGAATTCGGCGAGCACCACCTTGCCGCGCTCGACCGTCAGCGGGCAGCTGCCATAGCCATTATAGTCGGCAATCGGCGGCTTGCCCTCCAGTGCGGCAAGCGCGTTGACGGCAACCACCGGGGCCTGTTTGCGCACGGCGGCCATGGTCTTGGCATTGGGCGCGTTACAGGCATCGCCGAGCGAAAATATATTGGTATATTTCGTGTGTCGTAACGTGGCGGGATCAACTTCGACAAAACCGCTGTCGGCGGCCAGCGGGCTGGACCGGACAAAGCCGGGAGCCCGCTGCGGCGGTACGACATGGAGCATATCGAATTTCACTTCGACGCGTTTGTTTGTGTCGCCACGCTTCTGTTCGAAAGTGGCAATCCGTGCCGGTCCGTCGACCGCGACCAGCTGCGATTCGAGGTTGAGATGGGCATTATATCGATCAATATATTCCATCAACGCCGGCACATATTCCTTCACGCCGAACAGCGCCGCGCCGGTGTTGTGGAACTGCACATCGATATCGCCCAGCACGCCCTGTTTTTCCCACTTGCTGCAGGACAGATACATCGCCTTCTGCGGCGCCCCCGCGCATTTGATCGGCATCGGCGGTTGGGTGAACAGAGCGGTCCCGCCGGTCATGTCCTTGACCAGCCGATAGGTATAGGGCGCGAGATCGAAGCGGTAATTGGACGTGACACCGTTTTGGCCGAGTGTCTCGGTCAGGCCGTCAATCGCCTCCCAGTCCAGCTCGATACCCGGACAAACGATCAGCACTTCATAGCCGATTTGCTGTCCGTCGGCGGTGTGGACCGCGTTATTCTCGGGATCGAAGGAACGGACGGCCGACTGGATCCACTGCGCGCGGGCCGGGATCAGGTCCTTTTCCTTGCGATGAGTGAATTCAGCGGAAAAGGCGCCGCCGCCCACCATGGTCCAGCCGGGCTGGTAATAATGGTCGTCGGACGGGTCGATGATCGCGAGCGAGATAGTCTTGTTCCGCTTGAGCATGCTGGCGGCGGTTGCAATCCCAGCCGATCCGCCGCCGACGATGACGACGTTGAAGCGGCTGGATTTTGATGGAGTTTTCTCTGTTTTGGCCTGCGCCATCTCTGTCAGTTTTGTAGACCGGGTACCGGAACGGCAATATGCGAGGACGGGAGCGGGCAGGCCAGCCAGCGCTGCGGCCATTTTCTCGCCGTCCTGATCGGTGATCGCGCCTGACACGGCCGGGACATATGCGAACTGCAGGCCAGCCTTTTTCGCGGCCTCCGACACGGCGGCAGAACCGGGATGGTCGCCTTCTTCCTCGTCGGGCCGGTTGCAGATGATCGATTTGAAACCGGCTTTTGCCAATGCCGTGACATCGTCAAGTCCGAGCTGCGGCGATACGCTAACGGCGTCGTTCAACTTCGTGATTTCTGGCTTGCTCGTCATTGGACATCCTTCACTATCGTGTCTCTGCTTAACTTGTCACCCGGTGCGCGATCATGCCGGCCAGCAACGCGCCGACGAAGGCCAGGGCGGGCAGTGGGTTGATCGCCAGATCGGTCAGACCCGGTCCCGGGCAAAGGCCGCTGATTCCCCAGCCGGTGCCAAACAGCACCGCGCCGATGGTCAGTTTACGGTCGATCAGCGTGGTGCCGGGCAGCGAGAAATGCGCGTCGGCAAAGGGCTTGTCGAGCCGCCGCTGGAGGATCCAGGCAATGGCCATCGGGATCATCGCGCCACCCATGACAAAGGCGAGGGTCGGGTCCCAGCGACCGAAAAGATCGAGAAAGCCCTGGACCCGCGCCGGATCGGCCATGCCCGAGAAGGCCAGACCCGCACCGAACAGGGCTCCGGCAAAAAGGGCTATCAAAATCTGCTTCATAGCAAGCCTCCTGCGCGCATCAGCGCGACCGTGACAAAGCCGCTGGCCATGAAGATGGCCGTGGCGATCAAGGAGCGCGGGGACAGGCGCGACATGCC
Organism: Sphingorhabdus sp. 109; assembly: GCF_902506555.1. Lineage (GTDB taxonomy): Bacteria > Pseudomonadota > Alphaproteobacteria > Sphingomonadales > Sphingomonadaceae > Parasphingorhabdus. Next base: position 2,744,470 of record NZ_LR732707.1, read on the forward strand.
GCAGACACCGTGGCCGCTGGTGCACCCCGAACCAAGCCGCGTGCCATAGCCGACCAGCAGGCCGCCGATGACCAGCGGAATGACCGAGGGCGGAAAGCGGGTCTCGATCCCGCCGGTGAGCTGGGCGATTATGAAGGCTCCCAGCGGTAGGCCAATAACAAAGGCGATGGCTATGCCACGCGGCGCACCGCTGTCGGCAATGCCGGTGGCGCGCGCCGCCAGTCCGCTGACCCCGGCGATACGACCGAGGCCAAGCAGCATCACGGCGGCGGCGACACCGATCATCAGTCCGCCGATCAGGCCCTCCAGCGGCATGGCGTGGGAAAAGGCTGCGAGCATCAGACGCCGTTCAACGGAACTTTGAGGTAGCGCACGCCATTGTCTTCCTCGGGCGGCAGATGGCCGGCCCGCATGTTGACCTGTACCGAGGGCAGGATCAGCCGCGGCATATTCAGCGTCTTGTCGCGTTCGGTCCGCATTTTGACAAATTCATCCTCGGTCACGCCGTCATGGGCATGGATATTATGCTTCCGCTGTTCTGCCACGGTGGTTTCCCACACATATTCGTCGCGACCCTCCGGCAGATAGTCGTGGCACATGAACAGGCGGGTGGTTTCGGGCAACGACAACAGGCGCCGCATCGACCGGTAAAGCTGACGAGCGTCACCACCGGGGAAATCGGCCCGGGCGGTCCCGTAGTCCGGCATGAACATCGTGTCGCCGACAAAGACCGCATCGCCGACGACATAAGCAATATCCGCCGGCGTATGGCCGGGCACGTGCATCACCGTTACATCGAGATTGCCGATCTTGAACGTATCGCCATCAGCGAACAGCCGGTCAAAATCCGATCCGTCGCGCTGGAACTCGGTTCCGGCGTTGAACAATTTGCCGAAAACGTCCTGTACCGTCACGATATGCTCGCCAATGGCAATCTTGCCGCCGAGCTTCTCCTGCAGATAGGGCGCAGCCGACAGATGGTCGGCATGGGCATGGGTTTCGAGCAGCCACTGGACCGTCAGGCCCTGCTCCTCGACATAGGCAATCACCTCGTCGGCGGACTCGAAGGAAGTCCGGCCGGAAGCCGGGTCGAAATCGAATACGCTGTCGATGATGGCGGCGCATTTCGTCTCCTTGTCGTGCACGACATAGGTCACCGTGAAGGTCGGCTGGTCGAAAAAAGCCTTGATAACGGGGATGTGCTGCTGCGCGCGGGAAATTTGATCTGTTGCATGAATCAGTGCCGAATCAGTCATAGGTAATTCCTCAAATTCATATTTACATAAACTATGTAATACATTATATGTGTTGCGTCAATATGCCAAGGCTGCCAATTCCGGCGAGAGGTGAAATAAATGTCAGACGCGTTGCAGATAAAGTCAGGATCATTGCGTATCGGGGATGTCGCCCCGGACTTTCAGGCGCGCACAACCCATGGTCCGGCAAAATTGTCCGATTATCGCGGCCGGTGGTTGATCTTCTTTTCTCATCCCGCCGATTTCACGCCGGTCTGCACCACAGAATTCGTTGCCCTCGCCCGTCATCAGGACCAGTTTGAAGCGATGGACTGCGCCTTGCTGGGCCTGTCGGTGGACAGCCTCTATTCCCATCTCGCCTGGGTCCGGGCGATCGAGGACAGGTTCGGGGTCAACATCCCTTTTCCGATTGTCGAGGACCCGAGCATGGCGGTCGGCCGCGCTTTCGGGATGATAGATGAAACCGCCGCCGATTCCGCCGCGATGCGCGCAAGCTATTTTATCGATCCGGAGGGCGTGATCCGCGCGTCCACCTGCTATCCGCACAATGTCGGACGTTCGGTTGACGAGATGGTGCGCCTGCTTGCCGCCCTGCAACTTGCCGACAAGGCGGATGTCCTGGTTCCGGAAGGGTGGCAGCCCGGCGATGATGTGCTGCAAATACCGCCGCTGTCGCCGACGGATATCGACCGGGAGGATGACTGGTTCTGCCGAAAAGTGAAAGCCCCGTGACGGCCATTTACGAAAGCCGAGACCGCGCCGATGCCGCGACCGAGAAGCTGAAAATCTTCGCGCAGCCGCAGCGGCTGATGATCCTGTCCTTTCTGCTGCGCGGCGAACGCAGCGTCAGCGAAATCGATGCCGCGACGGGCATTGGCCAGCCGGCACTCAGCCAGCAGCTCGCTGCCTTGCGGCAGGCGGATGTCGTGAAAACCCGCCGCGAGGGCAAGCAGATCTGGTATGATCTTGCCGATGATGCCTCGCGCCTCTGTGTGCGGACGATGGAGGCTCTGCTGACCGATGATGCCGATCCACAGCAGATATTCGAAGCTGTAACGAAGACCGGCACGCCGGTAAAAAAGGCAGAAACCGGAACAGGAACGGCGGGTTTCGCGAAAATATTATAGCATGAAGGGACAGCAGCATGGGTGATGAAGCCACCGCTCCGGGCGATAAGCCGGAAGAACTGAAACCGGAAGACTGGGCCGGTGAAATGGGACTGAAATGGCTGGCCAATCTTTCGCTGTTCGAGCAGATGATCGCACCGATAGGCGAAGCCCTGCTGGCGCGCGCAGACTATCAGGATGGGACGACAGTGATCGACCTGGGATGCGGCGGCGGTGCCACAACGCTGGCGATCGCCGATGCGGTCGCGCCATCCGGCAATGTCATGGGCCTTGATATTTCACCCGATCTCATCGCCGCAGCGCAGGAACGGGCAGCCAATTCCGGTGCCGGGAATATCGCCTTTACCTGTGCCGACGCCGCTACGGTTCAACTGGCGGACGCGCCTTACGACCGGCTTTTCTCTCGCTTCGGCAGCATGTTTTTTGACGACCCCGTTTCCGCATTCCGGAATCTCCATGGTCTGCTGCGCGAGGGTGGGCGGATCGATCTGGCGGTCTGGGGCCCGCCGCGTGACAATCTCTGGATGATGGAAATGATGGGCGTTGTCAGGAACCATGTCGAAATTCCGCCAGCGGTGCCGCGCGCGCCGGGGCCGTTTGCCTTTGAAGATCTGGACTATCTCGGCGAGATTCTGGCCGGCAGCGGTTTCACCAATGTCGACGTCGCCAGCTATGAAGCGCTTCAGCCGATCGGCGGGATCGGCGCAACGCCGGAGAAGGCCGTTGAATTTGCCTTCGCATCCATGGCCGTCGGTCGCGCGCTGGCCGACAAGGGCGCGGCCGTCATCGAAGCCGCCAGCAAGGAACTGGCCGACCTGTTCGCGAAATATCATATAGCCGGCGAAGGCGTGATGATGAAGGGCAAGGTCTGGATGGTCTCGGCCACCGCCTGATTTCTCGCGGATTTGCCTGTGATTGCGCCCGGCCCGGAAGGAGGGCGAATAGACTGTAATTTCAGGTGATTTCGACGAGCTCCAGGAGTTCGCCTGCAGGCCCGATCGTGGTGCCGACACGACGGTCCTGATATATAGGTCCGCTGCGCTGCCGCGGACGTGCGATCCATTCGATATCGAGCGTGTCCAGTTCGTTGATTGCCAGCGTCACCAGACTGTTCCCCGGGGGCAGCATGCCATTCTGTACCGGTCGTTCGGTCGCTGCGGCCGGATAGGCATCGATTTCGACGATTGGCAGACGCCCGGCCTGCACCATCGTCAATCGGTGCTGCGTGCCATCTTCAAAGCCAAAGGCCTTGTTGATCATGGTATAGTTGATCTCGTGACTGTCACCCAGATCGAGATGCAGGCGTTGCTGATACCATTGCAACGCGGAATCGAGATTTCCGGTTGCCAAAATGACGATGAAGATCTGATCAGTGAGGGATTCCGCCTTGGGCAGATCGCTGGTTGGTGTGTTCTCATGGACTTCGTTCAAATATAGCATTTCGCCGCCACGGCCGGTCACTTGCATCGGCACGAAATAGGGCAGGCTTGGAATCGTTCTGGGAGGGCCGATGATATTGAAGCCGGACTTTTCCAGTCTGGCTGGCCAACCAAAGACGTCCTGCACGCTCAGCTCATATGCTGCCCAGCCAAAGCTGGTTGTCGGTTTGAATTTAGCAGGGACCGGTTGCTCCACCAGTCTAATGAAGCATTCCGCGCCACTTTGCGGCTGCAAGGTTGCGATTCGGCGGCCCAAAATACCGGGCGCTGACCAGCTGACAGATTCCTCTGCCGAGACAATACGGTCTTCAATAAGCTTCAATCCGAGATGGACACAATAGTCGGAAAGAGCGCCATCCATATCGGGCGTGGTGACAATGCCGCCCAGAATGCTGCCGTGGGTGATTATATGTGTCATTGAACATCAGCCTTTATCTGTCAGGCAAAGCGGCATCGCCTGTTTAAACGCAGCGGCTGCTACGATGCTGCGCTGACCGGCGGTGCAACTTCCGATTTTTCGCCCGACCCCGAGCAAATCACGCTGCCGCCCGACAGACTGGTTGTCGCGCGGGACCCTCCATCGCCTGTGTGATGACCGTCCGCAACGGGAGTGTGACATTATTCGCTTCTCTCCGGGGTTTTGCTTCCGCGGGCACGGAAAGTGGCATCAGCTAATGCATCTCTTCACCACCCGAGATATTCAGGGCCTCGCCCGTCATATATTGCGCATCATCGCTCGCCAGCCATGCACAGACCGCCGCCGTATCGCTGGGCAGGCCCGGACGGCCGGAAGGGTTTTTTGCAGCCATGTTCGCGAGATAGGCCTCTACCGTCTCGAAACCGAGCAGCTTTGAGAAATATGCATTTTGCTCTGCCCCCAGCGCGGTAGTGACATGATTGGGACAGACAGCGTTCACGGTAATGCCGCTTGATGCGAGTTCGATCGCGCTGGCACGGGTTAGTCCGACCATTCCGTGTTTTGAGCTGACATAGGCGGCAAGATGGGTGAATCCGCTCTTGGCGGCCTGACTGGCTATATTGATGATCCGGCCGCCGCGCCCCTGATCGATCATCGCCCTAGCCGCTGCCTGTGTGCAATAGAATGCACCCGACAAATTGACTCCAATGACTTTGGCCCAGTTTTCGGGAGTAACGTCGAGCAATGGTTCCATCATAAAGCCGATTCCGGCATTGTTGACCATGATGTCGATGCCACCGAACGCATCCACTGTCTCGGATACCAGGCGGTTACAGGCTGTGGCGTCGCTGACATCGCAGGGAATGATGGCGGTCTTCGCCCCCCGCGATTGCAATTCCTCGGCAACCTTATGGGTTTCTTCATCGACCCTGATGTCGGAGACCACACAATTGGCTCCTTCATCGGCGAAGCGTTGCAAAATGCCCTGGCCCAGTCCCTTTTCCTTGCCCGAGCCGGTGACGACAATAGTTTTTCCCGTGAAACGCATGGTCAAAGGCTTTCCGTCAATATGAAAGTGGGGTTGTCGGCATAGTCCTGAAATGGTTTTGCGAGCGCTGCGAATGCCGGATCGGATACGTCATCGACAAATGCGTCCAGGCCCGTGATATCGATAATTTCGAGATATTCATAAGGGGGTTGCCCATCGCTGCCGAACAGGCCGGTCGCGCGTAGGACGCTGAAAGACGTTACCGAGTGAAGCGCATTGACTGCCGGGATGTCGCGGTTTTTGGCCCATTGCTCATATTCGGCAATGTCGACGCCTTGCTTCAGGTTGAACAGACAGATGATGCGCATATTGTTTCCTTATCCGGATTCTGACCACGTGAAATTTGTCCTAGGAGGCAAGCCAATAGCGGGCGATCTCGAAATCGCCTTTTGGCCGTCGTGCGAGCATTGAAGGGCAAGGATATTCTGTTTCAACCCGCATCAGACGATAACGGCTGATTAGAAATGGCCGGCTCGGGAAAGATCTTTCGCGCTTCGGACAAATGGTAAACGGCAATCGCAACGGCGGAGCGTGAACAGATGAGTGAATCCCCATTGGACTGGATGGCGCTGGCCAATAGAAAAGCCAAAGGCAAGCGGCCGGACTATTTTGACAATGGCCAGGACGAATTGATGCTTTCTATGTTGATGGCGCTGGTCGGTGAAGTTTCGGTCGTGCGCGAACGGCTGGATACGGTAGAGCGGTTGCTGGACAGTCAGGGCTGTATTGAGCGGTCGGACATAGAGGCTTTCGTTCCCGATCAGGAGCAAGCCCTCGAACGAGGCATGCTGACACGCGAGTTTATTTTTCGCGTGATGCGGGGGCCGCATCAGGCGGCTGAAGCGTTAAAGGAAAATGAACCGGCACTGTCGGAAGTCAGCAAGGAATTGCGCGACATCTGACTTTGGCCTTTGCCCACCGCCGGACGCCAGAACGGGTCCGGACAGGGACCTTTCAGCGCTATGAATTGCTGCTCCGGCGCTGTTGCCATCAAGGGCGAAGAATTGCAGACCGAGTTCCACCGGTTCCGATAGTCTCGATCTGCAGCATCCCGCTGGCTGGATTTTAGAAACTGATATTCTTGGGTTCTTCGAAATCCGTCCAGTTCTGCCAATCGGCGGTAACGAATTTTTCATCGATCAAGGTGCGCATGAAGCAAACACCATCGCGGAACCACTGCCAGGTCCGGGCCCGGTTTTTGACAGCTTCGTCGACCTGGATCATTTCATAAAGATAGACATTGTCCTGTCCCTTGCGGACCCAGTTCAGACAGGTTGACAGATTATTGTCGTCCGGCTGCATTGCGGCGGCCCAACCCTTGATCAGATCATTGTCCCACCAGATCCGGCCGTCGCGGTAATTGGCCGGAAACTCGCGCGTTTCGGATTTCCCGTCGGCCCAGAAATAATAATTGGTCTGATGATAGTCAGATGGCTTGCCATCCTCGGGAATCCGGCAAATCAATCGTGATTTGTGCGCATCGGTCAGTTCCCCGGTTACCGCGTCATAATAGCGGTAAATGCCCTCCCAGACGCCTTCATTGGCAGCTAGCAAAGGCATATTTTTGCGTAATTCAATAGAATTGGACATGATAATTCCCTTGGTGATCAAATATTAGGTGCTGCTTCCGACATGAAAACCCTTCGAAAGCGGCGCGGATGCAAAAATCAGAATGTCAAAAACCTTGCCCTGGTCGTTGATTTCGAAAAAATTGCAGTTCGACATATGCGTTTCCTCGCCATCATCGTCCCGCAGGGAGATATTGAACCGGGCGGCGACGCGCTGGTTATCGACATCGACCGCGGTGATGAAGTCGCGGAAATGGATGACCGGAAAGCTTTGGATAAAATCGGCGAGATGATCGCGGAGCGCAGCTTTACCAGTATAGGTAAAATTGCTGCTGGGAATCCGCATTTCGCAATCGTCGGCCATGCCTTCCATAACCCCATCCAGATCATGGGCGTTCAGCATTTCGAAGAAATTGGTAATACAGGTTTGATAGAGCTGTTCGCGCGTCAGGGCCATGGAGGGATCTTTCTAGTTGGTGACACAGTCCAGCACATCGCGCATCGATATGTTTTCTGAAACTGCAAATATTGCTTCGAAAAGAGCATGGGCATTGCCCCGGTAGCCGGCTGTCTCAAAGCAAAAGTCCGCTTTGGCAATCTGGTCGGCACGATCCATCGGTCGACCGGGCGAGCCGTAAGGAATGTCGACAAATTGCGTTATGACCTGCCCATCGTTCAGCGCGATCTCGATAGTCTGGGGAGAAAGGGCATTGGGGTCCGGATTTCCGTCGAGCGTGCAACGGACTTTCGCGGCATCTGCTTCAGCCTGAGCGGAAGCCATATGGTCCGATGTGAACAGCCGCGGGTCAATCCTGCCATCCCGGATCATCATGGGAGCAATGAATTGCATGCACAGCCGTGCATAGGCGGCGCTCATATCGGTATTATATTCTCGCCCGACCAGCAGCATGATGAGCGGCGGGACATGAACCTTGATACTGGAGATATCATCCATGCCGAAGCTGTTTTGCGCCGCAAGATCAATGAGTGCGGTCAATGTTGCTTGGGTAGCCCGTCCGGCAGGAAAGGGCTTGTGCGCCACTTCCTCAATTTTCCACGGAGCAGCCCATTGCGCGAATTGCGCATCCAGATTGCTGGCGGTCTCGATCAGAGAAAAATAGCCGAATTTCCCGTCGATAATGTCATGCGGTGCGCAAATTCCAGCAGCAGCCAGATCGGCGGCCGTGAGAGCCGCGCGGGCGGCAATACCAATCTGTAACGGTAAAACCTCGGAGCCTTCCCAGTGCGCCTGCATGGTTCCCGATACCTGACTATAGGCCAGTCCGAGAAGATCGAACATTTGCGTTCGCGTAAATTTCCGCAGATAGGCCAGGGCAACTGATGCGCCCATCAGGCCTGCAGTGGATGGACGGAAGAAGCGAGGGTGAGTCTGCGATCCGGCACCAAAAAATACCGCGGTTTCGACCCCGAGGACAAGCGCTCGCAGGGTCTCGTCGAGCGAAATATCGCTGGTCTCGGTTTCGCTGATCAGCGCTGCGGTGGTCGTGCACAGAGCGATTACAACTGACGGCTCGTGAAGCGCATCCCATTCGAGACAGTGGATTTGCGTACCGTTGACCACGGCTGCCGCATGTGGGGACAGGCGGACATCGGGACGACCCAATATTCTGACGTCGCCCTCGCCGTTCGCAGACCAGCCTTGCGCTGCTGAAAAGACTTTGTCGCTAACCGCTTCACAGCGTCCGGCGACGCCGACGGCCAATGTGTCTGCCAGAAAGATGCGCGCTTTCTCGAGCGTATCTGCTGATAGCGCGACATCGCGGAATGCCATGATCTTGTCCACCAGACGCTCGGTCGTCGGGCAAGAATCGCGGCTCTCGGCGGATGATGATGGGCTGTTGTTCACCCGACAGCATTGGCAGATTATTGTGTATCTGCGATCCACCGCTGTATGATCTATCCGCAGTTCGGTTAAACTGGCCGGGCCTGCTGATGGAACCGAGTGGCGGATTCAGTTTTTCAAACCGCTGAGCAACAGGTTCGGAAGCAAGCTATTGTCCCATTCAACCGGCTTGTCGGGAGAATTTCCCATTCGGAGAATGACCATATTCTGGGATGGAATGATGTAAACCGTCTGGTTTCCATTGCCATCGAAAAGAAACAAGTCATCGGCGAGATAAGGCCGGCTGTGCCATATTTTGGCGGCTGGAGAGTCCGGTCCCATAAAGCCTCTCCTTTCGGCATATGGTGTGCCCAGCCAGACACCCAGCCCATAATGGATATTGTGGGCCCCCGGCCGCCGCATTTCACTCACAAACCCTGGTGGTAGAATCGCCCGGCCATCCACGGTTCCGTCATTTGCCAGCAAGATGGCAAGCTGCAACCAACTGCGCGCCGGCAGGTTCATGCAGCATCCCGAATGTGGCGTTCCGTCATTCCGGTTGAACCAGATATTCCCGCCGGCCGCGCCGATAGGTTGGAGGATTTCTTCGCCGACAAAGCGATCGTAGCGCTGACCAGTGGCGCGTTCGATGACAATGGCAACGAGATCGCCTGCGGCGTTGCTGTAGCTATATTTGCTACCGGGTTCCGATGTCAGCGGATATTCGTCAATGATATAGCGTTCGTGATAGGGGTCGAGATAGGCTCGGTTCCAGTGGTTATCTGCCTCCATCGCGAAAGATTGTTCCAGCAGGCCGGTTTCCATCGCCAGCATGTGTCGGATGGTCATGTCGGCTTTGTCGGTGCTTTTCCATTCCTGAACAAAATGGCTCACCGGCTGATCGAGCGAGCGGATTTTCCCCAGTTGAATGGCACGACCGATTGCGATGGCGGTCAGCGGTTTGGACAGTGATTTCGACGGGAGCAAATCGTCGCTCGCGATCCCGCCAAAATAATGTTCGGAGAGCATTTCGCCATTGCGCCAGACAATCAAGGCGCTGCTATTCGTCGCTGCGGCATATTGTCTGGCCGATTCCAATGCTTCGGGCGAGATCTGCTGCTGTCGCGGATTGCTCTGTGGCGTCCGGATTAGCTTGGCTCCGTTGACGGGTGCCAGAATGTCATAATCTGCTCGGCCCCCGCTTGCCATCATGGCCTGATATCGCTGATGAAAGATTTCATCCGAACCGGAGGGCCGATCGCGCCAGGTCTGACCCGCCGGTTTCTGTGGCAGTTGCGCACACGAAGTAACGGAAAATACAGCAAGAGCCAGCAATGTTCGTTTGCAGACTGCGCGCGCCAAGTTCACCATGGCTATCCTTTTGCCGTGTCGCGCAGCACATCCTGATAGCGTTCGCCGCTATCATCTGTTGCTTGTTCGAGCGCTTTTTTCTGGGTGACGTAAAACAGACGGTCGAAGAACGACTGGCGGCGCTCTTCCCGCTGGTTTAACGATTCCGGGGTCGGGGTATAGCGATCAATTTCTGATTCCAGATCAATACCGTTATCCGAGACGATCTTTTCGATTGTGTCCATCCGGTCGCGCATGGTGCAGAATTCGCTGGCCAGAACCATGATCATCGACATGGCCTCGTCCATTCCCTCAGTGGCATAGAAATCCGGTCTCTTGCCTTTTGCGTGACGCGGGGTCTGAGTCTCGGGCGCTGTCTGTTCCGTCGCCATATTCATTCTGTTTTGCCTTTCTGAGCAATCAGGACTTCCCAGCCACCGCCTGGAGCATATTCACCCGCGACAAATTCGCGGTCGGTTAGCGCGGCTTGTTCAGCCTCGGACAGTTCCATGACGGCCATTGGTGCAGTATCGAAACGGATTGTGCCGGGAGCAAATCCTGCATCGCTGGCCAATTTGATCTGGTCGATTTCGCGCATCGCGCCCCAGAAGGGTTCGTTGTTATAATAGGTTTCATTGTCGAGAATGAACTGCATGAATGGACCCATTTTGCCGAACGGTGGCAGATCGGCGTGAATCATATAGCCGCCGGGCTTTAGCAGCCGATAGCATTCATCGAAAATTCGCGGCATAGCCTTGCCGCTCGTTTCATGCAGTAGGATATGGCTGACAATCAGGTCAAAGCTTTGGTCGGCAAAGCTGGTCTCTTCCGCATTTTCTTGCAGAAAGCCGACATTCAGTTCCTTGGCCGCCGCTCGGGCGTGAGCATAGCGAATGCAAGGACCGGCCACGTCAATTCCGGTGACTTCGGCATCCGGAAACTCTTCCTTGAAGGGCAGTGTCGAATGGCCAATGGTGCAACCCATGTCCAATATGGTTTCGGGCGCAAATTCCGGCAGATTACGCTTGATATAGTTGCAAACCGAGCGGCCCATATCGTCGTTGTCGGGACCCATGTAGCCCATCGCGTATAGATAGACTCCGCGATCATAGAGCGCGCCTGCAAATATATCCTTGTCCGAGCGGCTGCTTGCATAGCCGCCTGGCATGCAATGGATATCGATTGCACTGACATAACGGGGTACGTCGAAATCCTCGCTGGTTTTCAGCATCGCGGGGGACTGGGTCGACAGCGTTTCGGCTTTTTCCGTTAATGGACCGAGATCACGTTCCAGCGGATCGATGACGGAAGACCAGAGCAGTTCCTGAGCAATCCGAGTCGACGAGGCATAAGTCTGAAAATAAGGGTCGGTGACCATTGCTTTGCGAATGTCGTGCCGGTCGGCCGGAGGCCGGCCGTGCTCTTTCTGGAATGTGCGCGTTACCCGTCCTTCGAAAACCGGTGTCAGGCCCGGCAGCAACCCATTTTGGATATATTGACGAAAGCTTTTGCTGAATTCCTGCCGCATTCGGTCATCATGGTTGCCCACCGGCAAAAGGTCGTGAGGGGCCTGCTGAAAGATGTTTTGATTCATTTCGTTCTGCTTTTTTGAAGTTGCAACACCCAAGGCGACAATTCTACCCGATAAGTCTATACAAGGCTCGGTTCATATTTGCTCACCCGATATCGATTATCCACCGTGCGGATAGATACGCTTACCAAGCTGGCTGCGCTGGCGATTTGCTTCGAGGGTGACGACCAAGCCAATGAGTGGATGCGGCAGGGCCGATCAGACTGTCAGATCCTACCTGCCTTTTCACGGCGTGATCGAGAGTATGTCTAATGTCAGAATTAAAATCTGCGAAATTCAGAACCTGGATCGAGGAAAGTGAGTATCTGGGGCCTGTATGGGCCTTTGCCTATATTCTGCTGACGGTGACCACCACTGTCATGCCGCGGACCGACAAGGTATCGATCTTTCGCGAAACCCTGCGCGGATGGCATTATTCCATTGGCATGATCTTGGGATTGCTGAGCATCCTGCTTTTTATTAAATGGTGGGTCGGGCGCAAAAAGGTCGTTCATCCCGCCCTATCGCCAATGGCCAATCGCTGGGCGATGGCATTGGCACTGGTGAGCGTCGCCTCCCTGATGCTGAACCCGTTATTGGGCATATTGAGTGCCTGGGCCGAAGGTCATCATATCCATTTTGGTCCATTGCCTGCGATCCCGTCTCTTGTCGGGGAAAGTCGTGTCCTTTGGTTGTTCACCGGCTATTTCCATTCAGGCATCGGTTTTTCCATGTTGGTGCTACATCTCGTAACGCTTCTCACCGCGCTTTACTTCATCTTTCGTTACGGTGTCGGGATATTGGCCGGGTTTCCGAAAGGGTTCGGCTATTTCACGCTGGGAGGTACGGCGGTATCGGTCTATGCGGCCGTGACTTTCTCCAGCCCGGATCCCGGGCCGCGAGCGGTCGCCATCTATATTATTATTCTGCTGCTTATCTGGGGACTGGCAAAGCTCTCGCGGCGATGGCCCGCTACATCGGATGACCGTGGCGCTGGATTTTCCGGTCCGGGCTTGATTGCCCCGGCACTGGCCTTCATCTTCCTCGGCCTCGGCCTCTACGGGCCATATGCGATGTTCCGGGTCAGTCCGGTCGAAACCGGCGTGCGGGTTGATGCGGCCAAAGGTGTGACCTCTCATGACGAGCCTGTAGTCGTTGTGACGGTCACGCCCGAAACAGCTCTTGAGCGGGATGTGCGCGCAGAAAATTTCAAATGGTGCGGATTTTGCCATACGATGAACAAAGGCGGCAAGCATCTTGCCGGTCCCAATCTTTACGGCATTTTTGGACGACCGGTCGGCTCGGTCCCCAATTTCACCTATACCAGCAACATGGCGGCGCATGGCCAGAAAGGCGAGAAATGGGACGACGCCTTGATGGACCGGTTGATCGCTGATCCTGACAAATTCGCGCCAGGAACGACGATGGTGGTCTCCTCCGGAAATGTGACCGACCCGGAACGGCGCAAGGCCATGATCAACATTCTTAAAAAGGAGACAATGGGCGATGCGGTGAGACTGGTCAATGACAGCGGGGTTCCGCTGGAGCCGGTTGTGGCCGAATGAGCAGTTCCGAGTTTTCCAGAGGCTGGAAACCATTGTTTTCCGGAGTCATCGGCGTGGCTACCGGCGCGTCACCGATTCCGTTTAACGTTCTGCCGATCGTATTGGGGCCGATCCATCTGGCTATGGGCTGGTCATTTGTACAGATCAGCATCGGTATCACGATCTACGGAATCATCGGAGCCTTTCTGGCCCCGGCTGTCGGAGCGCTTGCCGACAAATATGGTGTCAAGCCTGTAGCGACAGCCTCGTTGACCGGTTTCGGCATTGCGTTCTCGCTCTTGTATTTCACGCCCGACAATATTTTCGGCTTCTACGCCATCTGGGCGCTGATCGGGATATTGGGCATTGGCTCGACTCCCGTCACCTGGAGCCGGACCATCAATATGTGGTTCTATAGAAACCGGGGTCTGGCATTGGGGATCCTGCTATTGGGCACCAGCATTGCCGGCCTGATTGTTCCGCAAATCGCAAATCGTGTTCTCGAAGCATTCGACTGGCGCATGGTTTTTCCGGTTCTGGCCCTGCTTCCCCTGCTGATTGGCCTGCCTCTTGCGCTGACCCTGTTTCGGGACCCGCAACCGGAAGAGAGGCCAGCCGAAATCAGAAGCCAGGATGGCAATCTGACCGGCATAGGCCTGGGACAAGCCATCAGAGGTTATCGTTTCTGGATTCTGTTCCTATCGGTGGTGCTGATCGCCCTCGCATATGGTGGCGCACATATCCACATGGTACAGATGGTTCAGATGCACGGCCTGACGGCCGATGAAGCTGCGATCGTGATGAGTATTGTCGCCAGCGGTATATTTGCCGGGCGTATCATCGTCGGTCTTCTGTTTGACAAATTCTGGGCTCCCGGCGTCGCCTTCCCGGTACTGGTTATGCCGGTGATCGCTTGCTGGCTGCTGATTGGCACGGACACTTCTCAGGCGTTGATTTTTGGTGCAGCCTTCCTGCTCGGCTTTGCCGCTGGTGCGGAATCCGATGTCATCTCTTACTTGGCTTCCCGCTATTTCGGGATGGTGGCTTATGGCAGAATCTACGGTTTTCTGTACCTGCCGTTTGGAGTGTTCTCGTCTGTTTCGCCGGTACTTTATGGGCTGACGCGTGACACTACCGGAAATTATGATCTGATGCTGATGGTCGCTATGGGTCTCTTTGCTCTGGGAGGATTATTGCTGCTGACGCTGGGCCGCTATCCGGACTGGGCCGTACAGAAGGAATCTTAGTATGAAGCGCGAAGATATTGCTCCACCTTATAGCGCGGTCACCCAGCATGAAATCTTTCCCAAACCGCAGCATGACGAAATTGCCCGGTTCAATTTCCTGGCAAATTTCAATCGCTTCATGGCAACCGCACTCGGTCCGGCAAACAAGCGCGCCTATGACAGCCGGGTCCTGCCGAAATTTATTCAGGAAATGGGCCGCAAACCGGAAAACCGCTTCGAAATTCGCCATGCCATGAATGACGACCCCTGGCATCAGTTCTGGTCCGCATTGAAACGCAACTCGATGGAGATGCGTCAGCAAAACGGGCGTGCACTAGTGCTGCGACAGATTGAACGGCTCAAGGATGCAGCTTCGTCATATAATGATCCGAACAGTGCAAACAGCAGCCATCTGGAACTGGATGAGAATATCACCATCCCGCGCTATCAGTCGGCGGTCGATATCCATTGCATGCCGGGAAGTTATCATGGTGAAGAAGTGGAGGGCGATATTTCCGCCGGCGCCAATTACGACTGCGGCATTTTCGCCACCACTGCCGGTGGTATTGGTGCCCTGTCGGACGGTGGCGGTCAGGCACTGGTTGAATGGATCCGGAAGGAGCGTCCTGGTTGGGCGCCGCGCCGTATTCTGGACGTCGGTGTCACGGTCGGGCACAATATTGTGCCTTTGGCTCTGGCTTTTCCCGAGACCGAAATCATCGCGATTGATGTTGCTGCACCGGTTCTGCGCTATGGCCACGCCCGCGCCCGCGCACTCGGGGCAGACAACATCCGGTTTGTCCAGGCCAATGCCGAAGATCTTTCGCGTTGGGATGACGGATATTTCGATTGGGTTCAGACGACAATGTTTCTGCACGAAACCAGCGGCAGCGCCCTTCCGCGCATCATAAACGAAGGCTATCGGGTCCTGGCGAACGGTGGCTTGATGTTTCATCTCGAGCAACCGGCCTATACCGATGCGATGCCTCTATACGAGCAGTTCATCCGGGACTGGGACGCGTTCAACAATAATGAACCATTCTGGTCGTCTATGCATAGCTTGGATCTGAACAAAGTGATGACCGAGGCCGGATTTGCCCCGGAAAATCTGTTCGAGGCGCATGTCAAAGCGGTAGTCGATCGAGAAATATTTCCGGCAACGGCCGATGAAGGGGAGACTGAAGATCACGGGCGGGCAGCCGCCTGGCACGCATTTGGCGCCTGGAAGTAACCGGTGGCGTTGTGGTAACCCTCGGCAAAATGGTCTAGTAAGATCCGTACCGTTTCATCTTTGCTGCACCGCGTTCCCTTACTGGGATTCACCGGAATCTGTCTGGCGCTGGCCGGCTGCGACCATTCGCAGAATATGGCACTCGACTCCGGCCCGATAATCACCACTTGTGAATCTCTGCTCACGCAGGCGACCACAGTCGAAGCACTGGAGCTTTCGTCTGCCGATGGCCGTCCTATTCCGTTCGAGATCATCCGTCCTGACAAACCGGGCCTATATCCGCTTGTCGTATTTTCACATGGCGCATTTGCCGCGCCGGATCGCTATCATGCCCTGCTGAGGCCACTGGCTGCCGCAGGCTATGTTATATTCGCGCCGATGCACCTGGATTCGGAGGAATGGCAGCATGAAAAAGCGCCATCCCGAGACGATGTGTGGAGCACCCGCGGAACCGATCTGGTTCTGGGGCTAAGCGTTCCCTCGGAGCTAAAAATGCTGCTGGCCCGGTCGGCAATCAGGATTGACGCCGGCAAAAAAATCGCAATGGGGCATAGCTATGGGGCTCTGCTGGCACAAATCGCCAGCGGCGCGATCCCGGCGATCCCTTCGCCCCTGGTCAGGGATCCTTCCGTAAGCGCCGTCGTTGCTTTCTCTCCGCCGGGGCCGACAGCAAGATTGATCGATGCGGATGGCTGGGCAGCGATGTCTGTGCCCAGTCTAACTGTAACTGGCACCAGCGACATAATCCCGGGATTTATCGACGATTGGGAAGTTCACAAAGCCAGTTATATCGGTGCACCGGCAGGAAAGCGCTGGCTGTGGGTGGGAGAGGGAGTCGACCATTATTTCGGCGGGATGATCGGACGTGAAAAACCGGCAGACGCGCGATCTGCTCAATTATTGAACCGAGCGACCTCGACTACGGTTGCCTTTTTACAATCGGCACTAAAGGCTGGGTCCATTTGTTCTCAAGCTGGCGAACTGGATGGCGAAAGCCTGAACAAAGACTGATTTTCGTGCTTTGAAGCCTGTCTGCGAATAGGCCAGTCAAATGCGGCATATTCCCTTCCCGGATTGCTGCAAAATTTGTTTGCCCGCATGGCGGACAAATATTTGCCCGCATAGCGGATAGATCTCGTGATGCCTGTCCTGAATCTGGAATATGGCACTAACCTGACTCATCAAACAAAAAATTGTGAGATCGATGGTGACTGAAGTTCAGGCCATTGTGATTAAGTATAATCGGGGAAGACATTATGAAAAAGACCATATTGAAAGCAATGGGTACGAGCTCGATTTTCGCGCTGACCCTTTTTCCAGCCGGACCTGCTTTTGCGCAGTCTGAAGATACTGCCGCCGATGCCGCTGAATCAGGCGTGATCGTGGTGACGGCCCGCAAGATTGAAGAAAATCTGCAAGATATTCCAGGCGCGATTACCGCCTTCAACAAGGAAGAGTTGAACCGGCGCTCGATAAGCGAACTGGAAGATATCGCTATGCAGACACCGGGTCTGGTCTTTGAAGATTTCTCCAACGGCGGCTTCGGATCTCCTACCATTCGTGGTGCGACCCAGTTTTCGATCACCGGTCTTGAGCAGAATGTCTCGGTGTTCCTCGACGGTGTTTACCTGCCGCGGCAATATGCTTTCGATGTCGGATCGATGAATCTGGAGCGTATCGAAGTCGTGAAGGGGCCGCAAAGCGCGCTTTATGGTGCCAATGCTTTTGCCGGTGCGATAAACTATGTGTCGACCAACCGCAGTCTGACCGAAGTATCGGCCAGCGGTGAAGTCGAAGTCTCCGAAAATGGCGGATTTGACATTTCCGGCAAGATCAGCGTGCCGCTGGTGCATGACGTTCTGTCCATGCGTCTGGCATTGGGCCATTCCGAATTTGATGGTGATTATGCCAATAATCATCCCGACGCTGATCTGGATCTCGATCCTGGCACCACCGGAAATCTTGGTGGCTATGACAAGTCGATGGTTCAGGTCGGGGCTAGTCTGAAGCCGGTCGATGCGGTGACGATCGATTTCGACTATTATAACTTCAAGACTGATTCCGAAACGCGCGCGCAATATCGCTTGTCGCGTGGTTCGGGTGATTTCAACTGCAGCAATGGCGGCCAATTTACCAATTTCGGCCTGCAGCTTTACTGCGGCGAATTGCCAACGACTCCGGTACCTGGAGCGAGTGGCACGGAAGGTTTCGTCATTGATCCCCGGACCTTCGGGCTCGATTCCGAATCGAAGATTGTTCGCGTCAATGTGGCGGCGGAACTGACCGATCAGATTAGCTTGAACTATATGTTCGGACATTCGCACGGCGATGTGTTCTCGGCTGGCGGCAGCGACAGGGATGCTTTGGTTCCGACTGTGTTCGCGGGGCAGACCGGCAACGCGTTCACCTTCAATCCCGTGGGTGATTTTAACTATGATTCGCATGAAATCCGACTGCAATATCAGGGTGATAGTGGTATCTATGCGATGATTGGCGGCTTCATTCAGAATGGCGAAGATCTTGAACTGGGCACCGGTGGACTGGTTCCATTCCGCGACCTGACGCCATTGACGTCCATTCCTGATGATGCGACGCCATTTTCCGCTTATACCGAGACCGAAGTCAGGGCCATTTTCGGTCGTATCGCTGTCCCCCTGATGGACGAGCGCCTGACCATCGAACTGGAAGGCCGCTATACGGACGAACGTAAGGATCTCGCCGATCTCAGCGTGAACAGCCCCTATGTCTACAAGGATAATTATTTCACGCCGCGCGCCAGTATCGACTATAAAATTACCGAAGACAATCTGATCTACGCGTCGGTCGCGCGGGGCGTTAAATCGGGTGGTATCAACTCGACCAACACGGATCTGACCGACGAAGAGCGCTTTTATAGTCCCGATACCAACTGGACCTATGAAATCGGTTTGAAAAACACGTTCATGAACGGGCGGGCTACCTTGAATCTCGCCGCTTTCTATATCGACTGGAGCAATTTGCAGCTTCAGGTTTCAGCGGCCGGTGCTTCTTTCTTTAGCGCGAATATCACCCAGGCACTGGGGGGTGCGACGTCGAAAGGTATCGAAGTAGAGGGGACGTTCGAACCATTTGATGGACTCCTACTCAATGCCGGGCTTGCCTATATTGATGCAAGCTACAATGAAGGCGTTATATCCAGCCGTATTACGCGCTCTCTGCTCTGCGGTACCGAAACAGCGCCCAGCGATGTCTGCAACTATGACGGCGATATCGGTGGCAATGATCTGCAGCGTACATCGAAGTTCCAGTGGAATGTCGGCGCGTCATACAACACCGCCATATCGGATGATATCGACTTCTTCACCCGCCTTGATGTCGCTGGGCAGTCCAAGCAATATGCCTCGGAGATCAACGTAACCGAGATTGAACCCAGAGTGCTGGTAAATGGGCGTATCGGTGTGCGGGCAGATAACTGGTCACTCTCCCTTTGGGGCAAGAACCTGTTTGACAAGGTCTATGTCGCCAATGCATTTTTCATCGCAACGCCGTTTTTCACAGATTATGTTCCAACCCTCGGAAACCGCCGTCGGCTTGGTGCAACATTGACATTCGACTTCTGAAGAAACCAAACTACCGGAGAGATTTATGGATCGCAGAAACTTCCTGGCCGCTGGTGCTGCCGGCGCAGCCGGTGCCGCTGCAATGATGTTGCCGTCTGGCGGCGCGTTGGCAAAGCATAAGAAAGACAGGAATTCCGACGGGGTCGAACGCGATCTCAAAGGCGATTATCTGGATCTCACCACACCCCGCGGCAATCGCGAGGCTCAGGCGCGCTTCCTTGCCAATATCGACATGAAATCTACCAAATACGGCTGGTTCAAAGGTATTGTGCATGGGGTGCGGCCGGGTGAGGCTATCCGTGATCTGGTTGGTTTCACAGGTTTCTCCTGTGCGCGGCTTCTGCCCAATGACGAGGGCGCGGACCCGGGCTACAAGAAAGTGTTGCGGGAAATCGGATTTTATACTGATCTCGAAACCGGCGAAATTCTGGAAGAATGGACCAATCCCTATCTGAACGAAACAGTCAGGGTTGTGCCGATCGCCAATGATCCGTTCAATCATACGATCACGGATTATCTCTACATGCCCCCCAGCTATGGCGGGCTCAACACCGACATGCCCCCCAAGATCCCGCTGATTAAAGATTGGGAAAGGCGCGACAATGATCTGATCCTCGCTGAAAGGATCAACCTGTTCTATCCGGCAGCACTGCAGCCCGATAAATGGCCGCGCGAAGCAACGGCATCGGGATTCAATCAGGTAACCGAACAATTTTTATACCAGTTTAACTGGGACGAGATGCAGAACCCCGAACTGACCGGGCTGCCGGCCAGAGGAACCTGGACACGCACCACCCCTTGGTTGCCATGGATGCTGATGGGGCCATCTGAAGGCCACTGCATGTATTCGTGTTTCTTCGGATCCGAAAACACGATTGATTATGCAGATCAGAAGGCGCTGGAATATGCAGCCAAACATTATCCCAAATTCCTCGAGGCCCCGGAAATATGGGAAGAACCTTCCCTGTCGTCCCTCGAATGGTACGCACGGGAACAAAATCCGGCACCTTTGCCAGCAGATGGTAAGATACCCTTTGCACCCTTGCCGAAACCTTCGTTCAAGCGCTGAGGGCAACGCGGCAAAGGGCGATTATCTGATGTCAGTTGATGCCGGACAGGGTGAATTTCCAGTCCGCAACCGTTGTGAAATAGATGACGGTTGCGGAGGGACATCCTGATTTGGACAAGATTGGGCCAGGGGACAGGCCGGGCATAATCATAATGCAGCCAGCAACAGATTGACTATCATGGCGTCATCATAGTTGAAATTGGCAAATCCTGTACGAACAATGGTGAGTTTACTGGATGGTATGACGTAGACACGCTGGCCGCCGAAGCCGTCAAAAAAGACCACGTCATCGGCAAGATAGCGAGCCGAATGCAATACGCTGACCTGGCTCTCCTGACTATATCTGCGCTGGCGCTGCCAGGCCTTGCCCAGCCAGATGTGCAAACCATAGGCCGCATTTTTTGCGCTGGGACTGGTCATTGCATCGACCCATTCAGGTGAAACAATCCGTTGCCCATTCGCCTTGCCACGATTGCGAAAAAGTTCGCCGATTCTGGCCCAGTCAGCTGCCCGCGCGAAGGCTCCTGCGAAATAATGAGGGGAGCCGCCTTCTCGATCAAGCCAAAGCGCTGCTTCGCCATTGCCCAGCGGGCACCAGACATCATCGTGCAGCATATCGATGAAACCGGGCATACCCTTGGCTTTTGCGGCCCGATCGATAATCGCGCCGACAATTTGACTGTTGACGTTATTATAACGGAACACGGCACCCGGTTCGTCCTGCAAGGGAGTTTTCAGTGCGACACCGTTTATGTCGGAAGCAAACATCAGTTTCATGCTTTCTCCCGCCGGATCGCCAAAGGGATATAGTCTGAGTCCGCTTTGCATTGTTAACAGCTGGCGGATGGATATTTGTCCGCGCGGATCATCCGCCCATTCCGACAGATATTTGCCGCTCGGGTCATCGAGCGAGCCGATCAAGCCTTTTTCTATCGCGATGCCCGTCATGAGCCCGGTGAGGGATTTCATCATGGAATAGCTATCGGTCCAAGTGCTCTCGTCTGCTTCGCCCTCATAGCTTTCGTGAATCACTTTGCCGTCGCGAACGATCAGCAGGCTAACGCCTTTCTGTGCGGCGGAATAGGCTCTGGCCTGCGCGATCGCAGCCTGCAGTTTTGGCGGCAATGTCTCGTCAGAGCGTGGAAGCGCACGGACGTCGCATCCGCCCATTAGGGCGCGCGGCTGAAAGGAATCGAGGGAGAGAACATCGGGGGATTGCGGTGAAGGACGTGCGGCATCGGCGGCATATTCCTGCGCAGCTTCCGGTTCCGCCATGTCCGTAACAGGCATTTGAACTGCTGATGAAACACAGGCCTGGGCTATGGTTGCGGAAGCAAGCGACAGCACCAGTTTTGTTCTGAAAGCCTTCATATTTTCTTCCTCTGCAATTTGCTGTGATGGACACGGATATGCTGCACAGGTGCGTCGATCATAGCTTCAATTTTCCGGGAAGAATGTGGTCTTCTTCGTCGAGACTGGCAAATTGGAGGAGGCCTCTGACCGCAGGGCGATAACGGGCACCTCAATGGCATTGCGATATTCCAACACCGAAGAGTTTCAGATTAACACGAGAACGAAGCGTGGGCAAATATTCGCTCGACGCCGGCTTTCCCTCACCCGAGCCGGATCTTCGGACACCGGCAGTTCCGGCTGTTCCCGTTGATCCGATGACGTGCCTTTCGCGGGGCGCTTATGAAGACACCAAGTCACAGCTTGAACAGCCCGAGGCCCTCGATGACTTCGCGCCTGGTTGCCTCGGTCCGGTTCCGGGCCTTTTCAGTCCCCTTGCGTATCACATCGAGCAGATACGCCGGGTCTTGCGCCAGTTCGGCACGTCTTGTCCGGATCGGTTCGATCAGCGATTGCAAAATGTCTTCCAGACGCCGTTTGATCGTGCTGTCACCAAGCCCCCCTTGACGATATCGAGCCTTCAAGTCGGCCACTTCAATCCGGTCTTCGTCAAAGGCATCAAGATAGGTGAAGACGATATTGCCCTCTACCTGCCCGGGGTCTTCGATCCGCAAATGGTTCGGATCCGTAAACATCGATTTCACCGCTGCGGAAATCGCCTTGGGCTGCGCGGATAGCGGGATAGCATTGCCACCAGATTTCGACATTTTTGCTTTTCCGTCGACGCCGGGCAAACGACCGGAACGCGGGATCACAGCTTTAGCTTCGGGCAGCACTGGTTCCCCGGCGGCGCTATTAATGCGGCGCACTATTTCATTGGTTTGCTCGATTAGCGGAGCCTGATCCTCTCCCACAGGCACAACCGTTGCCTTGAAGGCTGTAATGTCGGCGGCTTGTGCGGCTGGATAACACAGAAATCCCGCCGGAATATTGCGGCCAAAACCGCGCGCACGAATTTCGTCCTTGATCGTCGGGTTTCGTTCAAGCCGCGCAACGGTGACGAAATTCAGATATAGCATCGAAAGTTCGGCCAAGGCAGGCAGATGCGACTGCAGGCAGATCGTGGTTTTCTCCGGGTCGATTCCAACAGCAAGATAGTCGAGCGCGACCTCGAGTACATTATCCCGCACCTTGTTCGGGGTATCGGCATTGTCAGTCAGGGCCTGCGTGTCGGCCAGGAGCAGAAATTGCTCGTGGCTGTTCTGAAACAGCAGGCGATTGCGAAGCGATCCGGCGTAATGGCCGAGGTGCAGCGGGCCGGTCGTGCGGTCGCCAGTCAATATGGTCGGTTTGGTCATGGAGTCTCCTCTTGAGATGAGGGACGCCGCGTGGGAGATTTCAGAAATGCAAGACCGCCCATACGGCGGCCCCAATGAAGTTAAACGTCAGGCCGCCTTGTCAACAGGCCAGCCACCAAAGTCTGTGAATGATCATCGTGCATTTCATCGCGGTGCCGTTAACTTGGTTCCGGATATGTGTCAACTTCGCCAGCTAGGGCGTAAAGAGCGGACAAATGTCAGTTCCCCTGATTTGCGGCAATGATTTCCATTGTCCGCTTTTCTTCCTGAGCGTCATCATATGCGTTTTTTCAATCATGGGCCCGCAAGCAGTCAGGGTTTCGACTGAACGCTCAGCCTATAATCCCAACTTGCATCTGATCGCCACGAAATCGGTCCTCCGAGACGATGGGCCATATTGGCAGCGTTATACCACCGACAAAGGGTCTCAGGTCGCAGTCGTGATAGGAAACCTTACCGCAGGCTAGGGGAAAACGGCATTGATCATGCCATGTCGGAGCAGGAATATTCGCGTGCGCCGGATCCAGTTGCAGTATTGGCAATGATTGCAACGCTGTAGTGAATGGCACTTGATGAGAATATATTCCAGACTGTCCGAACCCGGGCTGACCGTCCTGATGAACGAAAGTCTGCATTCGATCTGTCCGATCATGACATTGGGCTGTCAATTGGGGCATATACCTCATTCGCACAGCCGCTTTGATGTTCCATAATTGCGCCAAGATAAGGGAGGCTATGCCGGTGGGTACATCTAAGAAAAGTGTCGAAGGCTTTGTCGGTCTAACGAAGCTTGTCGCAGTCTTGGCATTGGCGTTCACTCTGGTCGCGCGCCCCACGCCACTGCATGCGCAGGACTCGCGAACGCGCGCTGATTTGGCAACTTATGAACAATATGGTCAAGGCACACCACTTCCTATTGATGGTATATGGCGGCTGCGTGAACTCGGCAAACAGGTGATCATTGAGAACGGTATTGTGATCGCGATGGAGGAGTGGACGCATTTTTTCGCGTGGGTGGTTGACCCGGGCATGGTAACTTCATCGAAGCTGCATCAGACTGGCCGACAAAAATTCGTCGCATATGATGAGCTACTCAAGCGGGACATGGAATGGACGGTACGCGCTGATGGTACTATTTTCGCCAGTGGCGGGACCGGACTGCTCGCGCCCAAATTCTCGCTCGAACCGATCGAACTGTCCTATCCCGGCGTTTTCGAAGCGATGGTCAGGGGCGAGGAAGTGGTGCTGACGCCCGAAGGCTTTGGTGTCATGCCCCGACCTGAGGCGCTGGAAATCGAACTGGATTTTACCGCCCCGGTCACCAGCGGAGATGGCATGTGCCTCGATCTAGATACAAATGATCTTGGGCAGCAGGGCGGCAAGCTGCAAGTTTGGGAATGCCTCGGCGGCAATAATCAGCGTTTCACTTATCTTGAGGATGATGGCTTGATCCTTTCTGCCAGCGGCATGTGTCTGGAGGCGGTCGGGACTGACAACGGGGCGCCGGTGCGTGCCTTTGGCTGCGATGGCAACGAAGCACAGGTCTGGACGATCAAGCCTTTGCCGGGCAAGCAGCGGCAAGCTTTCGTGAATGCCGGAACGGGACGCTGCCTAGATGCGCATCGACCAGAATCGAAGCGCAATGGCGGCCGGATCCAAATCTGGGATTGCGCCGGCGGCAACAACCAGAGCTGGAGTATGTAATGCTGCGGGCACTTCGTCTTGTCACCGCGCTCGCTGTTACGGTTGCCACGCCTGCATGGGCCGGCTCAAAGCACCGCGCGATTGAGTTGGTCCAGTGCGACACGCCCTTGGGAACAGTTGCCGTCATCGAAGGGGATGCGCGCAGCTGGGTGGACAAGAAGCTCGGCAGCCCGAAGCAAGTCGTCAAGGCATTGGTCAATCAATCAAGGTGCTTCACATCCTACCAGCCGAGCAGCGGAGAAGCCTCCCAATTCGTGCTGACAATCGTTGCAGGCGACAAAGTAGAGGTCGCCACAGCTACCAACCTTAACAGCGCCAGTGTCGCGAATGCGGCAGCCATGGCTCAAAACAGCGGTTATCGCAGCGGGATGGGAACGGCTGGAGATATCGCGGGGATGATCCCGCTAGCCGGAGCGGTCGTGAATGGCCTCGCCGGAGCGGTGGGAATTGGCAAGGAGAACACGGTGATCACCGGTCTCACGCTGATCGACACGGAAGAGGGCGCTGCGGTCGCGTCGGGAACCGGTCTAGTCCAAAAGACCAAGCTGAAATTTCATGACGACGACGATGATGCGATGTCGCGCACGCCGGAGGGCTTTTGGATGCAAGCCGTTGAAGAGGCATCTTCGGATCTACGCTTCACAAGAAAAGAAGATGGTCGGGAAATGATCCAGGGCTTCGTCATCGCTTATAACAATATGGTTACGCAGGCTCAGGCCATGGGAGTCGGCAAACGCTCGGATGAGTCGGATCTTGCTGATGCTGTAGCTATTGCAGATCCGGCCGCTATCGAGCCCATTGAACCGACCGGCCCGCCACCGGTTATTGTGGCGGTCCAGTCTAACCTCTATATAGAACCCTCGCGCCAGGCGGAAACAGTCCGCACCATTCGCCCCGGTCAGCAATTGATACCGATTGGTGGCCTTGAGGGAATATTCCTGCCCGTCAGCGATGTATATGGGGTTTTGGGATGGGTCAGTGTCGAAGATCTGCAATAGGCAACACTCAGCGATCACCATAGATGCTTGTCGTCTAGCTGGCGTTAGCGTCAACGAGCCCCTCGCGCAGAGCATAGGCAATCAACTCAGCAGCAGAACGAGCATTTGCCTTACGCATCACGCTGGTGCGGTGCCGGTCAACAGTCTTGATACTGATACCCAGCGTTTTGCCGATTTCGTGATTGGTCTGCCCGCTAACGACGAGGTTCAGGATTTGCCGCTCGCGGCTGGTCAGTGGCTCAAGATCAGCGGCATCTTCCAGCAATTTGGTGAAGCGCTGACAAATGACGCGCCCACCCTCCATGATGCGCGGAATGGCAGCGCCGAGTTCGTTCAGGTCATCGCTTTTGCAGAAGACGCCATCCGCACCGACCTCAACCAACTCCGCGATTTTCCCGCTTGCCTCAACACCGGTAAAAATGATGATTTTGCACTCCCGCGCCCAGCGGCGCGCTTCGATCAAAACCTCTGTCCCGCCAGCATGCGGCATGGTTACGTCCAGCATGAGCAAATCGGGCTGGTGTTTGCGTACCGCGCCGATCGCGCGAATGCCGTCAGCCACCTCTTCAGTTATCGAAAAGCGATAGCCCTCGAGCGCACCGGCATCATTCAGCAATCGGGCCAATGCGCCGCGAATGACGCCGTGATCATCGGCGATCACAGCCTTATATTCCTTGCCAAAGGTCATGGTGTCCACCGCGCCATCATCAAAACCCCCTTCTGCAAACTGGCGAGACGTGTATATTACACATGATGGGGGTAGGAACAATAATCCGGCGTATCTGCCTTCTGGCGGCGGCGGCATTGGCGGTTCCAACGAATTCGTCGGCCCTGTCTGTGCCAGCTGGTACGGCGCCGTTCCAAGCCGCCCCTGTGCTTCTGGGACAAGGTCAGCCGGCTGAGCAGGTCGAAGGCAAGGCTTGGTACTTTGTTTCGTCGGGCATCCACTCGTTTGATATCGACGATGCGCTGGCTGCCTTCAACGCTGGAGAGTTTACAGCGGCCTTCACACCGCAGCTTACAAGCGTCAAGAAACAAAGAGATCTCTGGATTGCATTGCCGATTCGCGCAGATGAGGCGAATGCTAGGTCGATCAGGCGAAGCGTAGGACTGGGCGGCATTTTTTACACTGTGCCTGATATCTATCTTGTCAGCGGCGAAGGTGGCACTACGCAGATTCTTGGCGGACCAGCCACAGCAGATAATGAGCTTCTGCATCAAAAACTAACCTATCTTCATTCTGCAAGTTTTGAATTGCGGCCGGGCCAATCGGAGCTGTTGATCATCAATCTTGCGCTCGATGACCGCCCTTCCATCGGTCTCTTCCGCGAGGGAGAATTAGGCCGCAACCAAATCATCGGCACGCTGCTAAAAGCTGGGGTAATCATTACGTTCTTGGCCGTGGGAATATGCCTGATCGTGCTCGGTATTTTGGCTCGCCGGCCGAACACGATCATCGTGGCGATCGGATTTTCGTTGATCGCAATACAGAGCGATGTCTCGCTTTTCACAACCATTCTGGCCTCTGGCTTTGAGCAGGCGCGTATGGTGTGGCGGAGCAGTATAACGCTTATCTCGTTGACCCTAGCATTCATGATCATGGCTGCTTTCTGGAGCGCGATTGCTGTCAAAATAAACGCGCTCGCAAAGCTGCTTTTGCTGATTGCTCCTATTGTCATTTTTGGCTCAGCGTTCTTGTTGCAGAAAGATTCTCTGCTGGTTGGCATGTTCTACGTCTTGGTGCTCGGTCTGGTCGCGGTTGTCGCTTTGCGGATTGAGACGGCAAAGGGGCTGCGGCGGATCGCTGTCCTGTCGATCGCCGCATGCTCGCTGGCTATTGTGCTGGTAGAGCCGGCGCTTATGGGCACAGTCGTCCCTGAGCTGTTTTCCAACTTCATCAGAGATATGATGCGGCTCGCGGTATCGGCAACGTTGCTCGTGATAGTGATCGTCGATATTCAGCGCAGCCTGCTCGAGCGTGATCGTCTCAGCCAAGAACGTATTGCCGCTCTCCAGGCTCAGTCTAAGGCCGACCAACGTTTGCTTCAAACCGAGCGTGACTATGCCCGGGCACGTGAAACGGCAGTCCGGCGCAAGCAGCAGCTTGCCTCTGCCAGTCATGATATTCGCCAACCGCTTGTCGGCCTGCGAGCCTCGATTCGCGAGGAAGCGGATAATCTTTCACGGGATCTACAAGAGCGCCTGAGCGAAGCGATCGACTATCTGGAAGAACTTACTCACGAATATAGTGATCAAGAAAACCGCAGCGCGACGCTCAGCGAGGAAGATGACGAGCTTTACTCGCTCGATCTGATTATCGAGACAGTCGACGAAATGTTCGCCGCGGAGGCTGCCGCATCAGGGGTAAGGCTCTTGACACAGACAGCTCCATGCGAAACCCGCGCTCCGGCGCTCGCACTGATCCGGTCAGTGAGTAATCTGATAGCGAATGCGCTGCGCCATGCCGATGCGAGCGAGATACACCTGGTGGTCCGGCACGATGGTAACTGCCTTATTGAGGTGCGCGACAACGGGTGCGGGATGGACGAGTCAACCTTGCAGAAGGTACAACATCGCGGGGCGAAGGATCAGGCGTCAGACGGCGATGGGCTGGGTCTGGCGATAATTCATGATCTCGCCGCGAGGTACGGATTCGGGTTTGCACTGCAATCTGCACCAGGCAAGGGAACTGTGGCGACAATCACGCTGCCGCGCCGCTAATTGCTGGCGGTTCCGCAATATAACGAAACAATTGGGGTATTGACCTCATTCTAGACAGGTACCCCCTCCCCTAAACAGGATCCAAGACAGCTCTTCCTTGGTGAAGAGGCATTGGGATTAGAGGGAGGCCAGCATGCGTATAAGAAAACTAGTTTCAGGATTGAGCGCTTCAAGCATCGCAATCACAATAGCGGCCACGCCAGTGTCAGCTCAGGATGCCGGAACTCAGCAGACGCAGTCATCGGCGGATATCGACATTGCTCGGGATGGCGAATTGTCGAATGATGAGAAAACTTTGATTGTCGCAGGCGCCGTTGGCGTCGTCGGCAAACAGTTTATCAAGCCGACCAAACACATCAGCGAAACGGCCAAGATGGTTGGTGAAGCAGGCCGCAAAAAAGCGGCATCGAATGTCCGTCAGCTTCCGACATCTACCAATATTGCAGGGCAAAACCTGCGCCAGACGGCCACTGCAACGCGCCCCGCCAGTCTGCGCGAATTACGAACCCGTGCCGCGGCAGCCAGGGCAGCACGGACGAACCGCATTGCCGGCAGCGCGGATGCGCTCGCAGAGATGGAGCAGCGCGGCAATGCCGCAAAACATGCCCGCACCAGGCCGGGGGTTACGAATGCTGCCAAACCACGCCCGGCAAATATGGCCAATTCCGAGTTAGGCCGGGTCATCCAGAATGGCGAGAATGCACAGGCAGCGCGCGCTGGTGCCAAGAAGCCGAGCGCGGCTAATCGCGGCAGTGCTCGCAAGGTAACCTTTCGCGATCAAGTGACCGGTAAGTCTAACCCGTCCATCAAGACCCAGCCGAAGCCAGCTGCGGTTCGCCCTGTGAATATCGCGGATTCGGACGTAGGGCGGGTTATCAAAAATGGTGAGAATGCACGGGCCGCTCGTGTTACGAGAGTTGCTGGCTCAGCGAACGAGCTGGCGGACCTCGGCCGGCGCGGCGATGCTGCGCGCAATGCACGCAATGTGGCCAAGGCAGGGCAGGGAAGTCAGCAGCTTGGCCGCCAGATCCTTGCCAATGGCGACGATCTAGGAGGCGCGCTGCGCAGGGGGGATATCGCACAGCAAGCGCGCAGGCTGGCACCAGCCAATGAAGCACAGGTCGTCCGCAACGTCGCGGCTAGCGGCGGCGATATTTCCAAACTCAACAAGGCCGGTCGCACGGCTCAGGTTGCGCGAGGCGCTGGTGGATTGAAAGCGGCCTCGACCACAGCCGATGCCGCCAAAATGGCTCGCGCCGCTAAACTTGCCAAGACAGCAAAAACCGCCGGAACAGTCGGAAAACTCGGCAAAGGCGGGCGCGCATTACTAGCTGGAACCGGCGTTGGCGCAGTGGCCGTAGTGGCGGAAATGGCGGCGGTTGAGGGCATCAAGGCAACGACCGGTGTCGAGGTTCAGGATCCATTGTCGACAGGCTTCCAATACGGAGCGGCGATCTTTGACAAGGACGTGTCTATTGCCGACGTAGCGGCTCAGCGCAGGGAGCATCACCGGGAGAACTTCAGGAACCTGACAGAGACTCTGACAACCGAAGGCAAGTTGATGGATAACATCACCAAATATGCCGACAGCAAGAACCCCGCACTGGGCAATGGCGTTCGCATGCTCGATCGCCTTGACCGGCAACGTCGGGCGCTGTTGGAAGAGCATACGGGGATCAAGACAGAGCGCCGGATGGATGTCGTGGCTCGATATGGTGATAGCCTGAAGAAACATGGCTTGGAAGGTGTTGCAACCGTTGCTGGAGAGCGCGCGAAACATCATGTCGACAATGCGAGAGCGCTTGGAGCCACGAGTCGCTCAATGGTCGGGAATGCGACCGGCGCCGACCTGCGCAGCATTCGCGAAACGCAAAATCGGTACGCAGAAGCGGCGACATCCGACAAACCGATTGCCGCTGTTGCAGAGGTTGCCAAACAGCGTGCCCAGCACCATACAAACAATGTCAAAAAGGTAGGCTCCAAGGTTGCCTGCGGAATTGGGAATATCTTCCGCTCCAAAAGCAAGGACAAGGACTGCAAGAAATAGACCCCGCTTGGTTTTGGGCACAAGGCCTGCGGTGGTTCGGATTGCTGATGGCGCCATGGCTGCGATGCTGATCATTCTCTTCAAGAAGAACTCCATCCGCTTGAACACCACGCTGCGCCGAGATTATTACTACAAGCCGCTCTCCGGCATTTGCAGGATTTGCTTTGCGGTGATGTTGGCCTGAATGGACCACGCCAACAGATGCGCGATATGTTCAGCCGAAGGGTCGATCAATTGGGCCCCGAGGAACCGAGTGCTGCCGTGCTCTGCACCAAGTGTCCGTCGTCAGATAATTTGAGACTTACGGCGGTTTAAAACAGACAAGTATTTGGTTCCATCTGTTGGTTAATATGAGGCGGCGATCTTGCGGTATTGCAGACGCCGATCTTCGTTGGCCGTTCGTTTGATCCTTTCTCGATGTTTGATGATGGCTTCCGCCCTGCCGAAATAGGCATCGGCGGGTGTGACGTTTTTCGGGCTCTCGTGATAACGCTGGTGATTATAGTGCTCGACGAACGCTCGACCTGCGCTTCGAGATCACCGGGCAGATAAAAATTTTGAGCAGGATGCGGTTTTTGAGGGTCTGGTGCCAACGCTCGATCTTGCCCCGGGTTTGCGGATGGAACGGTGCACCGCGAACGTGGCGCATCTTCTTGTCGGCCAGATAATCCGCAAGTTCGCCCGCAACCTAACGTGGCCCGCATCGCATCGATTGCCACCCGTCCTTTGAGGCGGGGTTTTTGAACGCGGAGACTTTGGCCTATTTTAAACTAGATCGACCGGTTTATAGCATATCTCCCGCCACAATCGATAACGATCCATTCGCCAACACCGCCGCAAATGCGGGGTAATGGCGCAGACGCCTGAAATCTGTCGATTCTGGATGACATTCCAAGACTGTCTGGTGCGCGACGCAGTCTGTAGCGAACGGGTCTCACCGTGATTTTCCCTGTTATCAGGGAATTAACAGGGAAAAATGGTCGTTTTGGACCCAAAACAGGCCGATTTGGGTGATTTTGATTGTATATGTTGGGAAACTTATGTGACTTTACAGTAGTATAGCAATGCAAAAAGCCGTTTTCCTGTTAATCGACGGAACAGGGAAATAATTCCCCGTAACAGGGCCCCCAATCGCCAGCAACAGAGGGTTTAATCGTTAGAACAGGAATATTGGCGATCGCTGGGTCCAGTTGAAATCTCACCAACGGTCGCTGTCGGGATTAACTCTTGATGAGAACATATGATCCTGATATGTTCTTCTTATGTACATAAACGAATCGCTCGCAGACGATTCTGCCGATCGCCGCCTTGAGGTAAACTATACCCGGATCGAAAAGCTGATCCCGGATCCGCGCAATGCGCGAACCCATTCAAAAAAGCAGGTCACTCAGATCGCAGAGTCCATCCGGGCATTCGGGTTCACCAATCCTATACTTGCTGATCCGATGGGCAATATTATTGCAGGGCATGGCCGGCTTCGGGCCGCCAGAGAACTGAACCTTGCCGAGGTTCCGGTGATCGTGCTTGCGGGCCTCAGCGAACCCCAGAAGAAGGCATTGCGCCTTGCGGATAACAAGATAGCGCTCAATGCAGGCTGGGACATGGAAATACTCAAGCTGGAGCTGACCGATCTTTCCCTGCCAGAAGTAGACATTGATCTGGGCTTGACGGGCTTCAGTCCTGGCGAGATCGACGTAGCACTCGCTGATAGTGAGGACCCGGACGATGAAGTGATCCCTGCTGTCCCTGAAAACCCGCGTGTGAATTCTGGTGACATATGGCAGCTCGGCGAGCACCGGGTCGCCTGCGGCGATGGGCGTGATGCTGGCTTCTTGCAGAATGTAGTTGGTAAAGGCGCCTTGATCGACTGCGCTTTCCTTGATCCGCCTTACAACGTGAAGATTAACGGCCACGCCAATGCCAAGGGCCGTCACCGCGAGTTTGCGATGGCATCTGGTGAAATGAAGGAAGCCGAGTTCAGGATGTTCCTTGCTGAAACGTTGGGTGCTTGCGCTAAAGTATCACGCAGCGGAGCGGTTCATTTTATATGCATGGACTGGCGTCACATGGATGATGTGACCGCTTCGGTCGATGATATATACGGCGACCTGCTCAACATTTGTGTCTGGAACAAGAGCAATGCCGGGATGGGCTCTCTCTACAGGTCGAAGCACGAGATGGTTTTTGTCTACCGCATCGGCGATGAACCGCACATCAACAATGTCGAGCTTGGCAAGCATGGCCGCAACCGGACCAATGTGTGGGATTATCCCAGCGTCAATTCCATGCGCGGATCACGCCGCGAGGATCTGGCGCTACACCCCACGGTCAAGCCGGTTGCGATGGTAGCGGACGCTTACTGCGATGTCACAAGGCAGAGCGAGCTTGTGCTGGATATTTTCCTCGGCTCGGGCACAAGTCTTGTTGCCGCCGAGCGAGTGGGGCGCGCCTTCCGGGGGCTCGATATCGATCCAGCCTATGTTGATCTTGCAATGCAGCGTTGGAGCGATCTAACGGGCAAGGAGCCGCAACTGGTGTTTCGCGATGGCGAGGATCTGGCGGCATGAGCAGTACGCGCTTTCAGCCCGGTCAGTCCGGCAATCCCAAAGGACGGCCTCGCAAGCATCGGCGGCCCAATGTGTCGGCGTTCGAGATCATTCTCGACAAAACATTGACCATTACCCAGAATGGAAAAACGCGTGAGGCGACGGTTGAAGAGGCGTTGCAGCAGCAGACGCTTAAGGATGCTCTTGCAGGAAAGCGTCTGGCAATTCGTAAACTGCTCAAGATGATCGAGACACGGGAAAAGGCCCTTGAGCAGAAGAACCCTGAACCGCGCCGGAAAATTGAACTCAAGCACCATTACTCGGCTGACAACGCGGATGAGGCTCTTCGCATTCTCGGCATTGCAGAGCCCGAGCCGGCCTTTCCAACAAGATGGAAAGTGCATGCCTGGGCGACGCAGGCAGCATTGAGCCGTCCCGGGCGCAAGAAATTTAACCGCAGGGAAGCCGACAATATCAAGTTCTTCACGTTTGACCCTGATAGCTTGAAGTGGCCGCGGAGTAGAGTTGAGTGAGCGAAGGTTACGGTAAACCCCCAACCGCAATGCGTTTCAGGAAGGGCCAGTCAGGCAATCCGAGGGGACGACCCAAGAACCGCCATAAGTCTGTTCCTTATAATTCCGTGCTTGGTCAGATGGTGACGATCCGCGAGAATGGACGAGAGCGCAGGGTAACGGCAGCTGAGGCGTTCCTTCTCCAATTGACCCAGAAAGGGCTCGCGGGTGACAGCGCGGCTGCACGGGACTCGCTCAA
The DNA here is from genome assembly GCF_902506555.1 of Sphingorhabdus sp. 109. Taxonomy (GTDB): domain Bacteria; phylum Pseudomonadota; class Alphaproteobacteria; order Sphingomonadales; family Sphingomonadaceae; genus Parasphingorhabdus. Next base: position 2,778,253 of record NZ_LR732707.1, read on the forward strand.
TGCTATTGAACAAGCCCGTACGGAGCGCGGCGACGACAGGCAGCACATTGATGCTATTGTTTTATCGGTGGTCAGTTCTGGCGCTGATGCGATTTTGGAACCGCTTGGTTTGGCAAGAAAGAAATACCCCGCCGACAAAAACCGCGTGCGATGGGAATTGAACCCATGGATCGTCGAGGCTGCCCTTGAGCGCCTCGGTGACAGGCGGCTTACTATTCAGGAACAACAGAAGGTATGGAGCGGGGTGCGCACGCCCGACAAGGTCAATTGGCCCGACTGGTGGGAGGTAAAAGGGTGAATTGTGCAGTTCGCCCCAGTTAAAGTCATTTGATCATCTCCTTCCTACGTCAGGAATTTACTGAAGATGTCTCGCGAGTCCCTACATATCTACACGCTGGCATCGGATTATTCCGGGGAGATTTAGGCTGTTCCTTTGTGTAGGTACGCGCTCAATCAGACGAATTTGGGGGGGTGTTGCACCTGTCACCGCAATCGCAATATGACCTACGGTCGCACCGTTTAGGGTGTGCGAGACATAGGGACCGCGGCTGATGTTGCGCGCATTGGTTGCTGGCGGTGCTACAATATGGGCCGGATGCCTGTTGGGGACGGAGCCGACGATAGGCGGAACTTCATCCAATGGCCTACTCTACATCGTCCATTTTTCGGGTTAAGTTAGATGTCCCTCGTTCGTAACAGTAGGTGGGCTCACCTCCCACTCCGGGTGGGATCATCACAAAGCTAACGCAGGTTTCGCCATCGAGATGGCTGACTTCAATCTGTTGGCCCGCTAAAGCTTCATCGGCTGATGGAAGACCTTGTTTGTTTGCCCATGCATCAGTTGCGAGCTGGATATATCTTTGATCCTCACTGCTCGGAGATGACAAGTCCCCGTCAACACGAACGGTTTGGCCACCTGTAGAGTCATCACAAGAGACGGCAGCGGCAGCCAAGGCGAGAACCAAAATCGCTTTGCTCAGCACACGGGGGCCTGCGGTTAGGGGACGGCGCATGTCAAATTCCCCGCATTGTCGATCGCTACTACAGGCCGCCCCTGTGCGGTTGCACTACGCTGATCTCCAGCGCTTACAGACGAAGGTGGCGGATTGTTGGGATGGGTATGGAAGAGTGTCCTGCCTCTCCAGCCCCGAGTAGCTCTTGGCAAGTTCCCCAAAATATCCGTGCCCGTGATCCGGCGTGGCTGACCGGAGGTAAAGCGAGAAAGAGGTTTGAAATTTTCGGGTCCGGTTGTCCTTTGCTGAGCAAAAAACCCGTATTCAACACCATCTCTTACAGATAGTGCCAACGCGTTCAGAGCAGCAGCCTGTACACCAGGGTCGTTAGCCGCAGGGACATCCGCACAACTGATATCGACCGTTACACTTTGCGGTGGCGGTGGACTATCGCCTCCACCCCCGTCTCTTCCTCCGTTGCCGCGAAACCCTGGATTGCTGTGACCAGCTCTTCCGCTGACCCCGGATGGTCCACCATCTTGTGTCATTTTCGGCCCGCAAACATTGATGAACCCTTCTTTTACATCACAACCTTTGAAACCAGTAGGGTCCGTAAAATTGACCGGATCCCCGCTGACATAGGCATATAGATTCATGCCATCACCATAACCAATGGGATCAGTCTGAAGGAACCGGCCCAGCGTCGGAGAGTAGATGCGGGCCTTGTAATGATAAAGCCCAAGATCAGACAGATATTGCTGCCCGGTATATTGGAACCGGCCGATATTGGTCGAGGCGGGAATGCCGTGGTCATCATAAGCATTTATGCCAATAACACCGCCTGACCCATTGGTCAAAGCGATCACACTGCCGCGCTCATCCTTGTGCATATAGCGCTTGTTGATTGTACCGGTTCCTTCATACCAGAGAATCGGGTCGTCGCTGCCGTCGCCATGGACATAACGGCGGAGCAAAGTGCCGGAGGCGTTATATTCCGCAATCAGGTCCTGGCCGTCATAGCCCATGCGGGTGGTTGCGCTGCCCGTGGTCTTATGCAGGCGGCCATATGGATCATAGGTCAGCGCGACGCCCCCAGACCCCGTGATCAGACGGTTTTCCACATCATAGGTATAGCTGTTGGTGCCATCCGAGGTGAGATTGCCACGATTATCATAGGTCAGCGACAATGCGCCCGCAGTAGTCAGCTGGTTGAGGCCATTCACATTATACGCCCGATCCACATTATAATGATCCTGCCAGGCATAGGCGTCATTGGAGCGGGTCAGCTCGCTAATCTGACTGGCCGGGTTATACTGGAACGTCGTGGTTAGATCGTTGGCGGTTCCGCTGAGATTGCTGGTCAGCGAAGACAGGCGAGACAGCGGATCATAAGCGTAATTGGTGACCGCACCATTGCCATAGGTCATCGATGTGCGGCGACCATTGGCGTCATAAGCATAGGTGGCGAGCGCCGCGCTGCCATTTTCCTGTATCTCGTAGAGTGAACCGTCATCCTTATAGCTGTAGGTCACATTGTTCCCCGTCAGCACCTATGTCACCAAATTGATGTTGTGAATTAAGGAGTGTTTTGGTTTCATCGTAGTGACGAAGGAACGAAGCATGAAACCAAAACACTCCACCGCAAAAAAGCCCGCAGAGCGGGTGGTTAAAGATATCCGCCGTGCGACCCGCCGGCATTTCTCAGCAGAAGACAAGATACGGATCGTGATCGACGGCCTGCGCGGTGATGACAGCATTGCCGAGCTGTGCCGAAAGGAGGGCATAGCGCAGAGCCTGTATTACACTTGGTCGAAGGAGTTCATGGAAGCCGGCAAACGTCGGCTGGCCGGTGACACGGCCCGTGCTGCAACCAGCGATGAAGTGAAAGACCTGCGGCGGGAGTCGCGTGATCTGAAGGAATGCGTGGCCGACCTGACCCTCGAGAACCGTCTGCTCAAAAAAAGCATGATCGCGGATGGGGACGACGACGCATGAGATATCCGGCATCGGAGAAGCTTGAGATCATCAGGATCGTCGAGCAATCACATCTGTCAGCGCGCAAGACGCTGGATAAGTTGGGGATCCCGCACCGAACCTTTTACCGCTGGTATGATCGGTATCTGGAAGGGGGGCCTGAAGCGCTGGCTGACCGGCCATCGGCTCCAAGCCGGGTGTGGAACCGGATCCCTGCCGAAGTGCATGACCAGATCATCGATCTGGCGCTGGAACGTTCGGAGCTCAGTCCACGCGAACTGGCGGTGACGTTCACCGATGAACAGCGCTACTTCGTGTCAGAAGCCACGGTTTACAGGCTTCTGAAGGCCCACGACCTGATCACCAGCCCCGCCTATGTCGTGATCAAAGCTGCTGATCGATTCCACACACCGACCGTGCGGCCCAACGAGATGTGGCAGACAGATTTTACCTACTTCAAGATCATTGGCTGGGGGTGGATGTATCTATCGACGGTGCTGGACGATTACTCGCGCTACATCATCGCCTGGAAGCTTTGCAGCACCATGCGGGCCGAGGACGTCACCGACACGCTGGACATGGCGCTGGAAGCTTCAGGCTGCGACCAGGCAGCAGTTATGCACAAGCCACGGCTGCTCTCTGACAATGGCCCGAGTTACATTGCGGGTGAACTGGTAGAATATATCGAAGCACAGAAGATGAGCCATGTACGCGGCGCCCCCTTCCATCCGCAAACACAGGGCAAGATCGAACGCTGGCACCAGACTTTGAAGAACCGCATCCTGCTGGAAAACTACTTCCTACCAGGGGACTTGGAAACGCAGGTCGAGGCGTTCGTCGAACATTATAATCACCAGCGCTATCACGAAAGCCTGGGCAACGTTACGCCTGCCGATGCCTACTTCGGCAGAGCACTCGCCATCATCAAAAAACGAGAAAGGATCAAAAAACAAACCATCGAACATCGGCGCTTGCTACACCGCAAGCTTGCCGCTTAATATCAACCAACCAGATGGAACCAATGCTCCGTTAATTTACGCAGCCTTCAGTGCCAAATGTTCTGACGACGGACACAATTCTTGAGCTTTAGGATAGCGGCACCTTACAGCACAGCTAGCGTATCTCCAAACTCAGTCAAATGATTTCGTTCCACATTTTGGACAGGGGTCTATCACCCAAGGGAAGAAAAATATACGCCATTGGCAAATGAGTCCATGCCTGCATCTACGAAGTCGAAAAACCAAAGTGTAAAAATAAATAGATGAAACAATTGACGTCGAAAGCCAAGCATACTCTAAATAGGTGGAAGGATGACGTGCTCCAATACCCGACGCTGTGACTAGTCCAGCCACGAACATGTGTCGGGAATACGCATTTTTATTTTGTGGCCAAAGTTTAAAGCCTAATTTCTTATGCACTCTTGGCCTCCCCCTGCTCCAGCCAAACCACCATTCCCGTGATGGAAGTTGACCGTCGCGCGTCACGAAAAGCGCGGCCGCCAGCCTGCCTTCGCCATCGCGCACGGCAACCCGGCGCATCCCGCGTTTCATGTCGATGGCTTCGAGATGTTCGCCGACAGGGAGCAGTCTGTCCACGTCCATATTGTCTGCGCCCGCCATTTCGGTAAGCCAACCGCCCGCTATCCTTGCACTCGTCCAATACAGAAGGGCTGGCAATGCCGGTCGCTTGCTGCTGACTGTCCGTCGTCAGATAATTTGAGACTGATACCGGTTTAAAATAGGCGAGTATTTGGTTCCATCTGGTTGGTTGATATTAGGCTGCAAGCTTTCGGTGTTGCAAGCGCCTTTGCTCGATTGTTTTTCGTTTGATCCTTTCTCGCTGTTTGATGATGGATTCCGCTCTGCCAAAGTAGGCATCGGCGGGTGTGACGTTTTTCAGGCTCTCGTGATAACGCTGGTGATTATAGTGCTCGACGAACGCCTCGACCTGCGCTTCTAGATCACCGGGCAGATAATAATTTTCGAGCAGGATGCGGTTTTTGAGGGTCTGGTGCCAGCGTTCGATCTTGCCCTGGCTTTGCGGATGGAACGGTGCACCGCGAACGTGGCGCATCTTTTTGTCGGCCAGATAATCCGCAAGTTCGCCCGCAACATAACTTGGCCCGTTGTCGCTGAGCAGGCGCGGTTTGTGCAGCACATGTGCCGATGCACAGCCTGATGCCTCAAGAGCCAGTTCCAGCGTATCGGTGACATCTTCTGCACGCATGGTCGTGCACAGCTTCCAAGCAATGATGTAGCGCGAGTAATCATCAAGGATGGTCGACAGGTAATAATAGCCCCAGCCAATGATCTTCAGGTAGGTAAAGTCCGTCTGCCACAGCTGGTTGGGTGCAGTGGTCTTGTCTTTGAACTCGCTGGCGGCCTTCATCACGATGAAGTTCGGGCTGGTGATCAGATCATGGCGCTTGAGCAGGCGGTAAACACTGGCCTCCGACACGAAGTAGCGCTGTTCATCGGTAAATGTCACCGCCAGCTCTCGCGGGCTCAGCTCGCAGCGTTCCAGCGCCATCTCCAGTATCTGTGCCTGCACCTTGTCGGGGATCCGGTTCCATGCACGCTTGGGGCCGGGACGCAGATCTTCCAGCGCCTCTTCGCCGAACCGCTGATACAGATCATACCAGCGGTAGAAGGTAGGCCGAGCGATGCCCAGCCTGTCCAGCGTCTGCTTGGCAGGTAGATGTGACCGCTCGACGATGCGGATGATCTCCAGCTTTTCGGATGCGGGATACCTCATTCGTCGTCGCCCCCATCCCCGATCATGCTTTTTTTGAGTAGGCGGTTCTCGAGTATCTGTTCGGCGACCACCTCTTTCAGATCGCGGGCTTCCTTACGAAGATCACGGACCTCGTCGCTATTGGCAGCGCGCGATGTATCGCCGGCAAGCCGGCGCTTGTCCTTCGGTTCTCGCCATGCCCCAGGCATGGCTGCGTTGCCTCAGTCCATAAAATCCTTCGACCATTTGTAATATACGCCCTGCGCGATACCCTCACGGCGGCACAGCTCGGCGATGCTATCCTCGCCGCGCAGGCCTTCCAGCACGATCCGTATCTTTTCCTCTGCGCTATACTGCTTGCGCGTGGCTCTGCGGATATCCTTTACCACCCGCTCCGCGGGGGTTTTTGAGTGTTTTGCTTTCATTTTCGTTCCTTACAGTCACTGCAATGAAACCAAAACACTCACTTATTTTATGCAGCCAGTCTGTCTATTGAATGCTGATGGGGGACACTTGCAGCCTAATATCAACCAACCAGATGGAACCAAATACTCGCCTATTTTAAATCGGCATCAGTCTCAAATTATCTGACGACGGACAGTTAGCCGCAGGCACCATATTCTAACTCATGAACGAATGCATCTTGATCGGCAACAATGATATAGCGATCATTATCATCGTCAATTAGTCTGTAAAAATGTTCACTCGCGTTTCTTGGCTTTATGCCATCACCGTCGTTGACAAAGATTAGAGGCAAGACAATCACCAAACCAATTTTCTCTTCGTGAATTTCAACAGGGTAACGCTGTCCGTCGATTAGAACACCATTCTGTCCGATCGTTATTCGAAATTCGCTCTCTGCATAGCAACCAAAAAACTTCTGTGGGTTCAACGGCTGCGGTTCGTCGAAATCTCCACACGAGGAGAGGAGGGCGGCGAAAGAAATGGGCAGCGTGGCCAGAAGTCTACTGCCCGCGAACATGGCAATTCCGGATGAAGGTTTCTCCAGCAGTTGCTGTGGCCGTAGCACCCAGTCGCCTAGAGCTGAGGATCGAGGGAGAATAGCCGAGCGCCCCACCGCTTGAGACCCAATCGCCTGCAGCGTTCTGAGTGGCAGAGTAGCTTCCTCCAACTGGCCCTATAGAGCCTCCGACATCTAAGGTTTCACCATAGCCTACAAAGGCCGCCAGTGATCTAGCTTTGCCATAATCTTGAGTGAATCCCACCCCAAGCCCAACTCCTCCGCCAATAGTGTGATAATCGCCACTAGCACCGGTTTTAGTGTTGCGCCAGATGCCAATGCTACCCGAGAAACCGCCTAAAAATACTAGACTTCCAGTGTTCCCAGTGAATTCAATTTCACCCGGTTGCTGCAAAGCCAGCGCGCATTGATCCTGCTCTTTTTGCGGCATCTCATCTTCCCTTACTTCAGGCCCCGTGTAATTTCTCAACTTCGATTTTCCAGATGGATATCAATATCACGAGCTGTCAAAAAATTCATAAAGCCAGAATCAAAATATATTGAAATAAAGCTCGGGTCATAAATTTCGATTTTGATCCACAGTTTCTCAAAAATTTTTCTATCCGGCAGATCGGCATCATTAATGCTATCCATGATTTTTTTCTTTACGGCAGAAAAGTTATGCTTTCCACGTTTGATCAATTCCATCGAAATTTTTGTCTCCTCATTTTTTAGCTGCTTAACTTTTGCATTTCCTAGTTTAGTCGATCGCACCCAATTTGATTCGCCTTTTGGAATGAGGATTTCCAAACTCGCAGCTAAATTGATGTCAAATTCCATCTTTTTTTCCTAGAAATCGTCAAGATGCCCTTGATTGACCGCCTGCCCTGTCTCAGGATCAGTGGTATATATATTTCCATCGCCATCTACGCCAACCCAGTCGTCAGGTGCAGCTCCAATACCGTCTTTTATATCATGTAGCTTCCCTCGATCTATTTTGCCTTTATCAATTGGTTTGGTTCCAGCAGGTTTGTCTTTCGGAGCTCCTTTGCGCCTTTTATTTCTTTTTTGCTCTGCCGAACTATCACTTTCTTCTGACCCATCATTATTGTTCAGCGATGTGCCTAACAAAAGGTCCGCCGACGCGGCCAACTTGTCAACAAAACTTGCACTAGAATCGTTGCCAATTGCATTCCAGTCCGTCGCAAAATCTTGACCAAACTCTTCCGCCGCAATCTTCAAGGCCTTTTCAAATGACACACCTTTTGAAGTTAATTTCTGTACTCTTAATGAAAATTTATATCCACCAACGACAGCTTTTCCAGCGTTCCCACTCGGATCAATCCGTCCAACCGAATCATTCCCAACATAGGCATAGAGATTAAACTGGTCCTCATAGCCAATAGGATCGGTCTGCAGGAACCTTCCCAGATATGGCGAATAAGCCCGCGCCTTGTAGTGATAGATGCCGATCTCGGGGATCAGGATCTGGCCGGTATACTGGAACCGGCCAAGGTTGGTGGCATTGGGAATGCCATAGGCGTCATAGGCGTTAACCTGCACCACATTGCCGCTCGCGTCGGTGATCGCGGTGATGCTGCCCTGCCAGTTGGCGAACATATGGCGGCGATTGGTCGCGTTCACCGTGCCGCCGTCATACCAGACGAGCGGATCATCGACGCCGCTGCCGTGCATATAGCGGTGCTTTATCGTGCCCAGCTGGTCATATTCCAGCACCAGCGCATCGCCGTCATAGATAAAGCGGGTGTCCGTCGTCAGATAATTTGAGACTGATACCGGTTTAAAATAGGCGAGTATTTGGTTCCATCTGGTTGGTTGATATTAGGCTGCAAGCTTTCGGTGTTGCAAGCGCCTTTGCTCGATTGTTTTTCGTTTGATCCTTTCTCGCTGTTTGATGATGGATTCCGCTCTGCCAAAGTAGGCATCGGCGGGTGTGACGTTTTTCAGGCTCTCGTGATAACGCTGGTGATTATAGTGCTCGACGAACGCCTCGACCTGCGCTTCTAGATCACCGGGCAGATAATAATTTTCGAGCAGGATGCGGTTTTTGAGGGTCTGGTGCCAGCGTTCGATCTTGCCCTGGCTTTGCGGATGGAACGGTGCACCGCGAACGTGGCGCATCTTTTTGTCGGCCAGATAATCCGCAAGTTCGCCCGCAACATAACTTGGCCCGTTGTCGCTGAGCAGGCGCGGTTTGTGCAGCACATGTGCCGATGCACAGCCTGATGCCTCAAGAGCCAGTTCCAGCGTATCGGTGACATCTTCTGCACGCATGGTCGTGCACAGCTTCCAAGCAATGATGTAGCGCGAGTAATCATCAAGGATGGTCGACAGGTAATAATAGCCCCAGCCAATGATCTTCAGGTAGGTAAAGTCCGTCTGCCACAGCTGGTTGGGTGCAGTGGTCTTGTCTTTGAACTCGCTGGCGGCCTTCATCACGATGAAGTTCGGGCTGGTGATCAGATCATGGCGCTTGAGCAGGCGGTAAACACTGGCCTCCGACACGAAGTAGCGCTGTTCATCGGTAAATGTCACCGCCAGCTCTCGCGGGCTCAGCTCGCAGCGTTCCAGCGCCATCTCCAGTATCTGTGCCTGCACCTTGTCGGGGATCCGGTTCCATGCACGCTTGGGGCCGGGACGCAGATCTTCCAGCGCCTCTTCGCCGAACCGCTGATACAGATCATACCAGCGGTAGAAGGTAGGCCGAGCGATGCCCAGCCTGTCCAGCGTCTGCTTGGCAGGTAGATGTGACCGCTCGACGATGCGGATGATCTCCAGCTTTTCGGATGCGGGATACCTCATTCGTCGTCGCCCCCATCCCCGATCATGCTTTTTTTGAGTAGGCGGTTCTCGAGTATCTGTTCGGCGACCACCTCTTTCAGATCGCGGGCTTCCTTACGAAGATCACGGACCTCGTCGCTATTGGCAGCGCGCGATGTATCGCCGGCAAGCCGGCGCTTGTCCTTCGGTTCTCGCCATGCCCCAGGCATGGCTGCGTTGCCTCAGTCCATAAAATCCTTCGACCATTTGTAATATACGCCCTGCGCGATACCCTCACGGCGGCACAGCTCGGCGATGCTATCCTCGCCGCGCAGGCCTTCCAGCACGATCCGTATCTTTTCCTCTGCGCTATACTGCTTGCGCGTGGCTCTGCGGATATCCTTTACCACCCGCTCCGCGGGGGTTTTTGAGTGTTTTGCTTTCATTTTCGTTCCTTACAGTCACTGCACTGAAACCAAAACACTCACTTATTTTATGCAGCCAGTCTGTCTATTGAATGCTGACGGGGGACAGTCGCGATGTTGTATTGAGTCCAAAGATTCATACTGCGGTTGTCGCAACTTTCCAGTCAGCGAAAGCATCTGCTCTGAGTTTTTTTGAACAGGTTTCGGTTAACAAGATGACGTTGGTGGTTGAAGTGATTGTAGGTAGTGGCGTGGACGTTGAGGAAGCGTTGGGCGGAGCCGGGGGATTTAAAACGCTGCATCTTTCGTTCTCGTCTTCGCACTGGCTGATGGGAATTTCTGCCCGATTGTTCGCACGCTTGTTATCGATATGCTGAGCGGTAATTCGCATTTCACGAAATGCAGTGCGATAAGATCGCAGCTTGTCAGTCACGATAAGTATAGGAACTATTTCCTGCTTCTTAAGCAGGCTGCGCATCAGCTTTCTGGCGGCTTTGGAACCCACATGAAACGGCAACGCATGATGGATCTTTGGAGAAATTAAATTGTCGATGGCTAAAGATTAGCATTGGAAACTTAGTGGGTTAACATACTGGCTAATTATCAACCTTTTTGGCGCGGCACGATGGGTCTGGAAATGGGCCGGTTGCCGACAGTCCGCAATTGGTGATCCAGCACGGAAAGCTGACTTTCAGCTTTCGCCCCAGTTGCGGACGTTCGCGTTGTTCCAATTCGACGTCCACTTGGGGCGTAAAAGCAGACTTGAGGCAATGGAAAAGGACCAGATCAGAAAAAGGATGCTGTCAAGTTAGGTTCGTATTGCATTTGCTACACACTTTCTCAGGCCATGGCGTACTTATCCAACCATGCATGAACAAAGATTTACCGCAATTTGGGCATCTTATAACAAAAGAACCTAAGCCCCCTATGATCAACCACAAACCCATTAGCGGAAACATAAATGCAACCGGGTTTAGCCCGAAGTAGCTCGCAACCATTGGGACACCCCACATAATCAATGGCATACTCAGTATTACAATAATGATATGGCGCTTAGCCTTTGAGTAAACAGACACAGCATTACCTTAAATCGCAATCGACCGGTTTGATCTATGCGAAAAGACTTTTAACAACAATCGCCTTCTTTTTTTGTGTCCGCTGTTGGCTCAAAAGCGGGCGTTTATATCGGGCTGTTCGTATGACCGCTAACCACCCACTTCCTGCCGTTCGACCCGATGATATGGAAAGTAAAAGCAACCAGTCAGCAAGCACGCCATTTGCTGTCGTTTAGCGGAGATCATCTGCTGCCTGAAGCCTTCCATTCAATCGGACAGAGTGTAAAGGCTGATACTGGGCCACAAGCGGTATAGCGGCATTTTGATACCGTCAGCAGGCAGCAGACCTTCGCTCTTGTGACCAATCGGTGAATTCGGGCTGCGACCAGTGCGCGGAGTTCAGGTCTTTGGGCGATCATGGAAGAAACCGCAGGCATGGGCTCGAAATTTCGTATATGCATGCTCGTATGCATATTAGTGATCAGCGCCTTCCCGATCAACCGAGCCTCGAAATCCACCCTGACGTTGTGTTGCAACGGCCTCACCTAGCGGCGTTCTTCGGACTGATCGTTGCGACCTGGGCCGATATTGAGGGCAGATTAGATGCGATCTTCCTCCTGTGCGCGAATGACAGAGGCGCACTTGCCGAGATGCAGGCAATCAAGGGCTGGGACGCGCGCAGCAAGTTCTTCATTCGCCACTTGAAGAGCCAGCAGGGAGACGCGCTTGCAATCGAAGTCCGGTCAATATTGCGCTATGTCGCGCTGCCCGCAAACAAGCGGCATGACATCGCGCACGGCATTTGGGCGGTATGTAAAGAATTGCCCGACGATCTGGTCGTTGCCAACTCGGATATTTACACCGGGGCGATGGAAGAGGCGCTACGTGCCGAGGCCGAAGGCGGTCCGAAGCTTGCCCTCAATAAGGACCGCATGCTAGATACCGCGCGCGTGGTCTCTGCTGAGCATCTCAGCCAGTTGCTTGCCGAACTCCGCGAGGCACGAAGTCTCATGCACAATTTCATGATCCAGAAGATGCCGGCTGTGGTGCATGTTCACAACCGCGAAGCCTTGCCCCGCGCAGCCGATCATCCGGACATAGCCGAGCGAATCCGTAACGCCGAGGCGGGCATCAAGAAGCGGGACAAAGGACAGCCTATCGTCGACTGACGCCGCGCTACAGCAGGTTCATTTGTTGCCGTTCGAGTGTGAGCAAATTCTAGACGCTGAATGGCAGCTTTTAGGAACGAGCGTCTGCCTTCGGAATGACGACAATTGGGCGCGAAGCGGACATAATATTGGACCGCAGCGATTGACTGCTATCGGCTCGGTAGCAGAACGGCAGATTTTGTTTCCATCTAATCAGTTCGAATCACCGCAAGTGGCACGGTTGCTGACTGCTGCTTCTTTTTGCAAATATAGCAGGTTCAAATCACCAAAACTGTTTGGTTGTGCCCGTTATTCGACTGGACTTGCGTTCCAAACAGAGCATTGCTGTTCCTGCCGAACGGGATGACCGGATCGGTCAGGTCGCAGCTAAACAAAAGCATATGCGACCTTGGGTCAGTGGAAGCGCCGGATTATTCGGCGCAAAACCGGAGACCCAAAATGAAAAAATCAGTACCCGCTAAAGACAAGGCCGACCAACCAACCAAAGCCGAGATCGTCAGTAAACTCCTCAGTTCGGCAAAGGGTGCCTCGCTCGGTGAGATTGCCCAAGCCACCGGATGGCAGCCCCATAGTTGCCGCGCGTTCCTTACCGGCCTGCGCAGAAAGGGTCACAACATCATCCGCGCTAAACGCAAGGACGATACCAGCTATTATCGGATAGATAAGACATCGGAGCCAGCGGTCACCGATGCTGCGAAAACGCCGGATGTTAACGGGACGGTGTTCCTGAGGCAGGAAGCAGCCTGATGGCGGGGCGGACTATCTCACTAGCTGCTATAGAGACCATGCCGGTTGCCGACCTGCAAACGGCATGGCATCGCCATTGTGGCAGCGCCGCACCCTCCTTATCACCAGATCTGTTGCGACGAGGTCTGTCCTATCGCCTGCAGGAAAAGAAGCTGGGCAGGCTGGACCGGCGGACCGCTGCCTGTCTGGCGAGATATGGAAGCGAGGATATACCCGCCCTACCAAAGCTGGTGACTGGCTCCAAACTCAGCACAGGCACGAAGCTCATCCGCGACTGGCACGGTGTCGGCCATAGCGTGACCGTGCTCGATGACGGTTTTGAATATGATGGTAAGCGATGGAAATCGCTTACTGCCATCGCACGTCATATTACTGGCACAAAATGGTCGGGACCTCGCTTCTTTGGCCTGACGGTCATCAGGGCGGCAGCAACATGACCACAGTGCCCAATCCTGTCCGCTGCGCCATCTACACGCGCAAATCCACAGAGGACGGGCTGGAACAGGAGTTTAACAGTCTGGATGCCCAGCGGGAGGCTTGTGAGGCATATATATTGAGCCAGCGTCACGAGGGCTGGAAACTGGTTCCCGATGCCTATGATGACGGCGGCTATTCTGGCGGGACGATGGAGCGCCCCGGCTTGAAAGCATTGATGCAGGCCGTCGAGGACGGCCTTGTTGACGTGATCGTTGTCTACAAGGTTGATCGCCTAACGCGAAGTCTGGCAGATTTTGCCAAGATCGTCGAGATCCTCGATGAAAAACAGGCAAGCTTCGTTTCGATTACACAAGCGTTCAACACGACGACCAGTATGGGCAGGCTTACGCTCAATGTGTTGTTGTCCTTCGCACAGTTCGAACGCGAGGTAACCGGCGAGCGTATCCGCGACAAGATTGCCGCTTCCAAGAAAAAAGGCATGTGGATGGGAGGGCCGGTTCCGCTCGGATATATTGTCGTGGATCGCAAACTGGTTGCTGAGCCGGAAGAAGCGCGGCGTGTTCGAACCATTATGCGCCGCTATCTTGCGAGCAAGTCGGCTCCCGCCTTACTGGCCCAGCTTGAAAGCGAAGGCATTTTGACCAAGGTACAGCAGCGTGTGAGTGGGCCACACAGAGGCGGTATCCCGTTTCGGCGAGGCAGTCTGTTCCATCTGCTCAAAAATCCCGTCTATCGCGGTAAGATCGTGCACAAGGGTCAAATCTATGATGGCGAGCATCAGGCAATCGTCGATGCTGAGCTTTGGGACGCGGTTCAAGTCAAGCTCGCCAGCGCAGCCCCGCCCCGGAAAAGGCCAAGCAATGATCCCCAGCAGGCAGTGTTAAGGGGTCTGCTTTCCGACGAACAAGGCAGGCCGATGGTTCCAACTTATGCCACCAAGGGCGCGCGCCGGTATCGCTACTATGAGACCCGCCGCGATCTTACCGGACCAGACAAAGCAGAATCCACACGATATGCCATGGTGCATCTGGAAAGACATGTGGCTGAGCACATTAAGGCATTGCTTAGCGACCAGCATGCACTGCGCCGCATCGCCTGTTTGACAGATGGTGGATCCTTGAAGAGAATGTTCGCCCAAGCTCAGTTGCACGGACAAGAAATGGCAGCCGACTTGGGCTCGACCGTTCAAAAGCTGGTCCGCAAGATCAGCTTTGCTGTTGATCGGATGATCATTGAACTCGACCCAAATCAGTTCGGGATCGACGAACCACTTACCTCCAGTTGGCAATATGAAATACCGCGACCAGCAAAGAAACCGTTTCGGGAAGCCAAGTTGAGGATCGACAGCAATGACGACCGCCCCAAAAACATCGACCCAAAGCTGATGGGACTTCTTGCCGATGCGATGTCAGCACAGAAACTGGTGCTCGCATCATCCGATGTACCGCTTCAAAGAATCGCAACGCGCGAGGGACGCTGCCGCAAGCAACTGACCCAGCTTGTCAAACTCAGCTGGCTCAGCCCGCGCATCGTCGAAGCCATTGTGGAGGGCAGCCAGCCATCCCTGCTCAGCCGGAAGCGAATTATGGAGATTGAGCTACCGCTCGCCTGGAGTGAGCAGGAACAGTTGCTTGGGGTTGGCTCGCTCACGAAATAACGTCCACATCCTCGGATCCATTGCCACCCGCCCATTGAGGCGGGTTTTTTGACGGTGGAGACTTTGGGTAATTTTGACCGAGATTGTCCTGCTCAACGCTGGTCTCCCGCCACAATCGATAACGATCCATCCGCCAATACCGCCGCAAATGCGGGGTTATGGCCCAGACTCCTGCAATCTGTCGATTTTGGATGATATTCAAAGACTGTCTGGTGCTCTCGAGAAGACTCGAAAATGACAAGAAAACCGCAACAAGTGTCATTTCATGATCAGCTTGGCTAATTGAATGACAAATTCGGCAAATCGGTAGGGATCTCCGGCGAATTCTGGGAAAGTCGGCGATACCGCGCAAAGAGGGAACACGCTAAGCTGCATGATAAAATATCGTTCTTTATCAAGCACTTATACTGTCTGGTGCGGTCGAGAAGACTCGAACTTCCACGGGGTATTAACCCCACAGCGACCTCAACGCTGCGCGTCTACCAATTCCGCCACGACCGCACTGTCTCTAGCTTGGGACAGCTATGTCCCGGGTAGGCGCGTGCCCTTAGCAAAGGGGTTTCCCAGCCGCAACAGATATTCGTCGCCATCTCGCCTATTCGTTAACGGCCAGACCGGAATTGTCCCGCAAAAGCACAGGAAACGGCTTTGCCCTTGCCGGACGGGTAAAATGAGGGTCGGGGGCGGCGATTAACCTTCTATTGACCTTGTTCCCTGCAGGGCCGATCGGCTTTATTCGGTGCATGGACAGCCTGATGCTCCTGCTGCTGCTTGCAGCGCCACCGGACCGTTCCCCGGCACAGCCCGTTTCCGGTCCGACGCGCGTACAGGCGGTCGCCAGCGTGCGGATATTGCGCGCGGACGTGATCGATTTCGATACGGCGGTCGATCGGCGCGGCGTGCAGCACTTGGGCGCAGATGATATATTCCGTCTGCCCCCGACCCGGTCGGCCGGCACGGTTAAAAGCGACGATGGCCGGATAGTCAGCCTGCAGGAGTTTCACTGAACCGATTTCGGCAGGCGATCATTCGCGGTTTTGATCCGCCCAGCCGACTTCCAGCTGGCTTGCGGCGCGCGGCACGTCCAGCTTGGCTTCGTTGAAATTGATCTTGGCACCCGGTGCGAGCGATGCGGCCGGTGCCTTCATTTTCCAGCTATAGACGATCCGTCCGCCGGCATCGCGCAGGATCACCAGCATCGGCGGGATCGCCTCCTCACTGGTCGTCGGATTGATAATCGTCCCGCTGGCAGCAAAATATTCGGTCCCGTCGGGCAAGGTCCGGCGATCCTGTTTCTCGCTCAGTTCGATGAGCAGCGGGGTTTCTTCGGTCGAGGCGAATTCATAGTCGGAAACCCACCGGGGCGGCCCGAAATAATATAGCGCCGCGCCCGATGCTATTACCAAGATGGCAAAGGCGACGGCGGCCAAGGTCCACAATTTCGCCGGATTGCGGCGCGGTTTGAACGGCGGTTCATGGGCAAAGCTGCTATCCCCCGCGCCATAACCCTGGCTGGCGGAAATGGGAGGCGATGATGCCGATCGCGTAATCGGGGAGACGGGCGGACTGGGTTCCCAATCCTGCTCAACCGCGGCTTCAGTATCGGTTGCCGGTGCTGACGGCGCGGCAGGTGCCGCAGCGGCCGGTTCCTTTTCCCGGACTGGAATCTCTTCCGGAATGGCCGGCTCCTGAAACCAGCTATGACGGCAGGACGCGCAGCGTACCGAGCGCCCATTGGGTCCAATGGCGCTGTCTGGCACAAGGTAACGGGTTTTACAGGCCGGGCAGTTCAAGATCATGACACCCCTCTAAACACGGCATCACGATAAACTGCAAGTGGCTGCTTGACCGTTTTGAGACCGAAGCAGGTTTTTCCGCGTTTTCCTGCCGATTCGATCGTTGCCGGTTGACAGCGGAGTTGATTTGGAGGCTGTTAAAGGCTTATTGGTCGGCCGACCGGGCAATATTTCGCCGCGATATGGGAATGTAGAGCATGTTGGACGAAATTGTTCGATTTGAAAATGTCGGCCTGCGCTATGGTGCGGGGGCGGAAACTCTCGCCGATCTCAATTTTACCCTGTTTCCGGGCAGTTTCTATTTTCTCACCGGCGCGTCCGGCGCCGGAAAGACGTCATTGCTGAAACTTCTCTATCTCTCTCAACGTCCCAGCCGCGGCGTGATCCGGCTTTTCGGCGAAGATGCGGTGACCATGCCGCGCGAGCGGCTGCCGGGCTTTCGCCGCCGTATCGGTGTGGTCTTTCAGGATTTTCGTCTGGTTCCGCATCTTTCCGCCTTCGACAATATCGCGCTTCCCTTGCGGGTAGCCGGAGTGCGCGAGAAAGACCTCGAGGTTCCTGTCGCGGAGATGCTCGAATGGGTCGGTCTCGGGGACCGGGCTTCGGCCCGGCCGGCGACCCTCTCGGGTGGCGAACAGCAGCGCGTGGCGATCGCCCGCGCGGTGATCGGCAGGCCGGAGATACTGGTGGCGGACGAACCCACCGGCAACGTCGATCCCGAAATGGCGATCCGCCTGCTGCAATTGTTCGAGGCACTGAATACGCTGGGCACGACGATCGTCGTGGCTACGCATGATATCCATCTGCTCAGCAAGATCCCGGGCGCGCAGATGATGCGGCTGGAAAAAGGCATGCTTGCCGATCCGACCGGATCGCTGCGCCATCCGCCACGCCCCAAAGACCAGCTGTAACGGGGCGCCGGACCGATGTTCAAATTTTTCGCGATTCCCGGCCATGACCGCCGCCTGATACCCGAGGGCAGACTGTCCGGTCCGATGCCATGGGTGATTGCGATCATGATCTTTCTCACCGTTCTGGCCGCCGCGGCCGGGCTGGCGATGACCCGGGCGATCGGTGATGTATCGGACGAACTGTCCAGTCGGGCGACGGTGCAGATTGTCGAAGCCAATCCGGAAGTGCGCAGCCGGCAGGCCACCGCCGCCGCCGAACGGTTGCGGGCCTTGCCGCTTATCGACGAGGTCCGGCTGCTGCCGCCCGAAGAGATAGAAGCGCTGATCGAGCCTTGGCTGGGGACCCGGGATCTGGCCGACGATATTCCACTTCCTGCGTTGATCGACCTGAAACTGGTCCGGGTTGCAACGGACGCAGAATATCGGTCCTTGCGCGAAGCGCTGCTGGAAATTGCACCCGGCGCCCGGGTCGAACCGAGCAGCGGCTATATCGCGCCGGTCATTTCCTTGGTGCGTTCCTTGCAGTGGATTGCTTTTGGTCTGGTTTGCCTGCTTGCCCTGGCGACGGGAGCGGCGGTCATCATCTCGGCGCGATCGGCGCTCAACACCCACGGCGAGACCATCGCGGTTGTGCATCTGCTGGGTGGTACCGATCAGCAGATCAGCCGGTTGTTCCAGCGGCGGATCGCGCTGGACGCCTTGCTTGGCGGCCTGATTGGACTGGTTGGTGGCGCCGCGATCATCTGGCTGATCAGCATCCAGCTGACCGCTCTCGGCTCCGGACTGGTGGAATCGGTCGGCCTTGACTGGTGGAGCTGGTTGATAATTGCCAGCATTCCGATATTGGGTATGTTCCTTGCCATGATAACCGCCAGATTGACGGTTTTAGGCGCCCTGAAAAAGATATTATAGTCACCCGGATGATCTTGCGCCTTTTCTCTTTCCTGATCCTGCTCTGGATCATCGGCTTCGCCTGGTTTGCCATCGATCTGCCGCGTCCAGCGGATGATGATGCCCATACCGGTTCGGTTGTCGTGCTAACCGGCGGTGCCGGACGTATCGATCGCGCGCTGGACATCCTGGAAGCCAGAAGCGCCGGGAGATTGCTGATCTCCGGTGTTGACCGGGATGTGAAACCGGCGGAACTCGCCGCCGAATATGACCGGCCGGATGACCTGTTCGATTGCTGCATCGATCTCGGTTTCCAGGCGGTCGACACGCGTTCCAACGCGCTGGAAATAGCCCGCTGGGCGGCCCGGCGGGGTGACAAGTCGGTGCGCCTGGTGACCTCCGACTGGCATATGCGCCGGGCCCGGCTGGAACTGGAACGAGCGATGCCGGCTGATGTCCGGATCCTTTCCGATGCCGTCCAGACGCGCCCTTCGCTCGGCACCTTGTTTACCGAGTATAATAAATATCTGATGCGCCGGCTGGCTGCTCTGGCGGGGGTCTGAGATGCTGTCCGTCATCCGTTCGCTGATCTTCATGGCCGTTTTCTACATCGGTTCGGTTCCAATCATCATCGCCACCTTTCTCGGCGCCTTTTTCTGGCCCAAGACCATCTATTATATGGCGCAATATTGGAGCCGCTATCACTATCTCTGCGCCCGGCTGATCCTCGGTATCCGGGTCGAGGTACGCGGCGAGATCCGCGACGAGCCGCTACTTTATGTCTTCAAACATGAAAGCATGTTCGAAACCATCGATTTGCTGCGTCTGTTCGACAAGCCGGTGGTGATCGCCAAGAAGGAGCTGCTGGTCATTCCCCTGTGGGGCTGGATCGCCACTAGGCACGGATTGCTCGGCATTGATCGCGATGGTGGTGGCGCGGCGATGCGGCAGATCATCAAGCAGGCCAAGAAAGCCGTTGCAGAAGGCCGCCCGATCGTCATTTTTGCCGAAGGCAGCCGCGCCCATCATGGCGAACGGCCGGAACTGCAGACCGGTTTCGCCGGTATCTACAAACTGCTGGGCATCCCGCTGGTGCCGGTGGCGCTGAACAGCGGTATCGTCTCGCCCCGCGACACATTTGTGCAGAAAAGCGGTGTCATCACCTATGAAGTGCAGCCGGAAATAGAACCGGGCCTCGACCGCGACGAGATTCGCGACCGGGTGCATACGGCGATCAATATGCTGAACGATTGAGCGCAGCCGGCCTGTCGGAGGATTGCTCCATCTGTGCCGTCGGATGCGGCGTCTAAGGAAGATTACGGGGTTATCTGCCGGTGATAGCGGGGTAGGGCATTCAGCCATGATGGGGAATATACGTGCGTCCCGGAATTCTTCCCCCCGTTACGCAAATTATTACCGGAGAAGATGATATGGCCAAGCAAGAAACCCCCACCGTCCGCGAAGCGGTTGGTGTCTTTCAATCCGAACGCGCGCTGCAGGCTGCGGTGGACGATTTGCTCTCGCACGGTTTCGATCGTTCGGAACTCAGTTTGCTTGCCCCGCTTTCGTCGGTGCAAAAGGAACTGGGGCACAGCTACACTTCGGTGAAGGAACTGGAAGATGATGCGGCCGTACCCACCACCGCCTATATTTCTACGGATGCGATCGGCGATGCGGAGGGCGGTGTCTTTAGCGGGTTCATTTATGTCGGCGCGCTGGCGACGCTTACCGCTGTGGTGGCGTCGGGCGGTGCCATCGGTGCAGCGATCATAGCCGCTGCGGCCGGCGGTATCGGAGGCGGGGCGATCGGCGCTGTTCTGGCGAAGCTTATCGGCGAGCATCACGCCGATTATGTCGAAGATCAGCTCGAACGCGGCGGACTGCTGCTGTGGGTCCGGACCTGGAATGCGGCCGATGAAAAGCATGCAGTAGAAATTCTCGCGAATCATAGCGGCTTGGATGTGCACGTTCATGACCTCCCCAAGCATCATGCAGTCTTGGAGGACCGCTACAATGGCGATGCCGTCGCGGGCGAGCTGCAGGCCTATCGCGGCGTGCCTTATTCCTATCTCCCGGACGGGGAATATTATATCGCCGGCGAAGTTCTGCCCACGGAACAGGACGTCAAGGCGAAGATAGACCGGAACCTTGATCTCGAAACATTGCGGTCGAGAGCGAAAACGCAGGGCTGGGATATCGAAGCGCTGCTGAGCAATCCCGCCAGCATATTCCAGACGCCGGCCGATCTGCTGGCAACAGAGCTTCCGGACTGCAACAAGAGAGATATTCTCAAACGCTGGGCCTATGGCGAAAAGCAGCTCGAAATCGCATCGGATGACGGCATGAAGCCGGCGAGCGGTGACCGGCTTCAGGAAATCAACCTCGCACTGGAGCAGCTGTAAACCGCTCGCACCCTCGGGAGTATATCCGGTACCAGCCTTCAGATAATTATACCGCCGGATGAAGGCGCGTCTGCGTCTGCCGGAAAAGATTGGCCCCGGCTCCTGGATAGGGGAGCCCGGGCCACTCGACATCGGGCATCTGCATAGCTGCAACGGGAAGGGAGGCGTTCCCCTGTACTGCTATGGATGTCCGGTTGACTATACGGCCTTTTTAAAGGCCTTCTGAGCCTCATCCAGCGCCTTGTCAAAGGCCGTGCGAGATGTCGTTAAGGCCTCGCGGACCGCGGCCCATGATGCACTGCCAGCCTTGTTCAGCTCTTTCAGTTTTTCGTTCGCCCTGTCCGCGCTTTCCTCGAGTTTCGCGACCGCAGTGTCCGCTTCCTCCCGGCTGGAAACCTGCAATGTCCTTGCCGCTGCCCTGCCGCGTTTCACTGTCTTTTCCCAAGCGTCCTTCAGCGCCGCGATCCGCACCTGGAAATAGGCCTTGTCCTGCTCATACATTCCGGCAGCGGCGTCAAAATAGGCCATGATATTGTCTTCGAACGCAGCCCATTCGGCTTCCATCTCCTTGCGAGCCTCGGCCGTGATCCGGTCGCCGATTTCCTGATTCTCCGCAACCCAGGCCCGGTAGGCCTCACGGTTGGCCTTCATCCTGGCAATAGCGGCATCCGCCTTGGTGCGGGCTTCGGACTGCACTTCCTGAGCTCTGGCCTCAAAATGCGCGACGGATGCATCAATCTCGTCGAGACGGTTCTTGGCCCGTTCGATATAGCTGTGCAGATGGCTTTGATCGGTCATTTCATTCTCCTTTGGGGATTGGGCTTGCAAAGTCAGTTTCTCGTCGATCCGGCACCGGGCGCATCAACGGCGATGGATAAGATCAGGCGCTGCTTTTCCCGGCTTCGGCAGATTGCGCCGGTTTGCGAATTGCACCGGCGAGCATCACCAGTGCCCAGCCGGAGATGAGAATATTGATCCCGGCCAATAGTCCCAGCGTCCAAAGCGCTGAGAAGGGAAGTTGCCACCAGAGCAATATACCGATGGCGGCCGCCACAATTCCGTCGAACAGGATCCAGCCCCAGCCGGTTTCCGGACGGGTCTTGACGGCGAATATGGTTTTCAACAGGCCCTCGGCCAGAAACGCCGCTGCAACCAATATGGTCAGAACGAAAACAGCGTCCAGCGGTCGTGCCATCAGCACGATACCGGCCAATAGCCAGAGAATGCCGACCAGAACCGCCAGTGTTATTTTGCCCCAGGTCGGATAGCTGAATGCGTGTATGATCTGGGCGAACCCGGCAACGGCAAGCAGAATGGCAACGCAAATCGCTACACCGAAGCTGCTGATCAGCGGAAAGACCAAGGCCCCGGTACCGGCAAGAATCATGATCACGCCGGTTGCGATCATCCAGCCTCGATTGTTAGACGTATTTTCTTCAATATCCGGCAAGTCATCCGCAATTGTCGTAGCCATGTCTGTCTCCATCGTTGAAGGGGGCAGAAATCCGTCGCTGGTTCAGGGAATGGGGCAGCATCCGGATTTCTGTTTTCTACCGAATCGAACCTTTGACTCTATCGGCAGGGATCAAGTTTTCCGTTCCCGTTTACCGGCAGTGGTCCGGCTTCAAAATCCGTAAATTCACTTAGCCGGCGCCCCGTTGTCTTGCTTCGAAATCCTTGTTTTTCTGCGCAAAATTAAAGGCCCGGATGGCTGGCATTTAGTGGAAATTACGTAGTTACAAGGCGCCGCACATATTGTTCTGAGGACCAATTCCAGACGGATAATTCTATCCGATCGTAAATCTCATCAAGGAACCCGAGGCATGAAACAGACATTATCCACCGTCGCCGCCGCATTAGTGCTGACCCTGGCCGTTCAGGGTTGTAGCCAGAAAACCGAAACCGGAGAAAAAGCAGAATGCACCACATCCGAAAATGATGCGATGGACGACGCTCGCGACGCTATGGATGCGGCAAAACATGATGCCAGCAAGGCGGCGCTGGAGGCGCAAGATGCAGCCAGGATGGCTGTGATGGCGGCCAAACTGGCGGTCTGTTCCGAAGCGCAGAAAGACAAGGAGGCCGCCGCCCAGATGGCGATCAATGCGGAGGCCGCGGCGAAACGGGCTCAGGCCAGAATTGCCATGGCCAACAGCCAACTGGATCTGGCAGCGCATGAAAATGCGCGGAAAGCGCAGGATCTGGTGGAAGAGGCTGTAGCCGCTACTGGCTCTGCCGTTCGTGAAACCAATGCATCGCTTATGGCGGGACTGGAATCCGACGCGGCGGCCGCAAAACAGGCGGCCGAATCGGCGCAAAAGGCAGCGATAAAAGCTGCTGCGGCGACCGCCGACGCCAGCAAAGCTGCGCAAGTGGCAGCCAGGGAAACCTGGGAAAAAGAAATGGCAGAGAACGGTGAAACCGAATAGTCATTTGCACGACACCACCGGTTTACCCTCGAAAGGAATATTCGCATGCAAGGATTTGTCGACAATATCGAAGCGCTGACGGAGCAGAATGATGACTTCCGTCGCGTGCTCTACACTGGCCATAATCTGCAACTGGTGCTGATGACGCTTCAACCCGGCGACGAAATCGGTATGGAAGTGCATGACGACCGGGACCAGTTTTTCCGGATCGAAGAGGGCAGCGGCGAAATCTGGATCGATGGAAAAGCCAATAAGGTGAAATCCGATGACGGCATTATCGTACCGCAGGGTGCCAGCCACAATGTCGTGAACACCGGCAAGGAACCGCTTCGGCTATATACGATCTATGGCCCGCCCGAGCATATTGACGGTACTGTCCATGCCACCGCGGCCGATGCTGCGAACGAGCATGAGCATTTCGACGGCAAGACGACGGAATAGCGGCCATTCCGATTGCCACTTTACCAACCGGATGACGGAGACTTTTCGCTCTGGCGGCGAGTCCCAGTCATCCGTTTGGCCCTTTCCCGCTAGCGCCCCATGTCGCGCTGGATCGTACGGCTGGCCATGTAGAAATGAAACACGGCCCAGAGATAGAGGCATTTGAACAGGATCATCGACCATTGCAGTCCGTCCGCATTGGCCGAATCGCAAGCGGCCTGTGCGGCCACCGCAAGATTGCTTGCCTTGCACGCCTCCAGCGTCAGCGTCGGGTCCAGTCCCGACAGGAAGGTCGCGTTCAATATCGTCGACAGGCCGCCGATCAGCGGCGGTCCCAGCCCGTATCCGAGCAGGTTGACAATGAACAGGGTCACGGCAACCGCCGTCGCTCTCATCCGGCTGTCGACCACCCCGCTCGGTACGGCATAGAGCGGACAGAGATAGGTGTAGAGCAGCATCTGGCCAACCATCATCAGCGGGATTGCCAGCCACAGGGATTCGGCGAGATAGCCGACGACATGCATGGGGATGACGCCGAGCAGCGCGAACATCGGTATCAGGGCCAGCGCCTTGGGAAAACGCTCGGCATATTTGTCCGCCAGAAACCCCGACATATAGGTGCCGATTGACGCCATGACGGCCAGAGCCAGCGCGACCTTGACCGACGCATCGAAGATCGAGAGTTCATGGGTGCGGATCAGGAAGGACACGAAAAACTGGCCAACGCCATAATTGACGAACGAGGCGATGGTGACGCCCATGGTGACGTGCCAGTAAGCGGGCTTTTGCGACAATATCTTCAAGACTTCGCGAAACCCGACATGCTCTTTATTCTGCATTTCCACGGGGTCGGTGTAGCCGCGGGGCGGCTCCTTGATTGTCATCTTGACGATCATCGCAACGATCAGGCCGGGAACGCCGACCACCACGAAAGCAACGCGCCATCCCTCGATATTCTGCCAGTCGAGCGCGTTGACCGCCCAGGTCCAGTTCCAGCTGCTCAACATCGCAGCGACTGTCGGCCCATCGAGGCTTCCGACAATGAAACCGCCGAACACATAAGCGACCATGCCGCCGAGCGGGATACCCAGCGCGTAGACCGAAACCGCGGTCGAACGCTCCTTGGGAATGAAATAGTCGGCGATGATCGAATTGGCAGGCGGTGAACAACCCGCTTCGCCGATGCTGACGCCGATACGGAATATGAACAGCGCGATAAAGCTGGTGGCAAAGCCGCACAAAACGGTCATCAGACTCCAAAGCGCCACCGATCCCGCAATGATCCAGACCCGGTGGTTCTTCTCGGAGAAACGGGCGATCGGGATGCCGACAAATGTATAGAGGATCGCAAAGGCCGGGCCGCCGAGCAGCCCCATCTGCCAATCCTCAACCCCGAAGCTTTCCTTGATCGGCTCGGTCAATATGTTGATGATCGTGCGATCGATGAAATTAAAAATATAGACGGTGAGCAGGATGCCGAGGATATAATTGCGGTAATTCCTGGTTCCATAACCCGTGTCCGGGCTCCCGCCATTGCTGGCACCATGGTTGGAATGCGCGACTTCGGTCGCTGTAGCTTCGGCCAAATCCAGACTCCCCTAGCGGTTCCCAACTGATTGTTGCCGTTGGGTATCCCGGCATCGTACCGAAATTTATGGCATTGTATATCCCGTTGTAAAAAAACGCTTTCGACCAGCACCGTACGAACGCTTTTTTCTGAAGCTTGTTCGCCGCCGAAAGGCGCCGCCCGGAACTGTCCTGTGTGATCGACTTGGACCCCCGCCCTGCGGCGGGGAACAGAGACGGAAGGCTTATATGGTACAATAAAACCACATTCCGTTACTGAAATAGTGCTGTCCTACATCTGGCTCGGCCGTCTGTTATCGCCAAAGATCCTGCGTCTTGGGCAGGACGGGCTCTTTGACCATTTGGACGGAATTATCACGCTTGCTGCCGCCGCCAGTTTTTAGCGGACCGGCTCGAGGGCTATCTGGAAGGTTACACTAGACGAGCGGTCGCGGACCAAAAAAGGCCAGAAATCCGGCGTTTCGAGGCAAAGGCCGCAGAAAACAAAAATGGCTGTTGCTGTAAAGCTCGGCTTCGCCGCTACCCGCGGCTGTTAATCGTGCGTCCGGCCGAAATCGGGGGCGGCGTCGTCCTGGCCTTCCTCGATGATCCGGCGCCGGATCGCGCGGGTCTTGGTGAACAGGTCGAACAGTTCGTCGCCCTTGTCCCAGCGGATCGCGCGCTGCAGGGCCGAAAGATCCTCGGAGAAGCGCTGCAGCATTTCCAGCACCGCATCCTTGTTGGACAGGAACACGTCCCGCCACATCGTGGGATCGGAGGCGGCGATCCGGGTGAAGTCGCGGAAACCGCCGGCAGAATATTTGATCACTTCGCCACGCGTGACATCTTCCAGATCGGACGCGGTACCGACGATTGTATAGGCGATGAGATGCGGCAAATGGCTGGTCACCGCGAGCACGAGATCATGATGTTTGGCGTCCATGATCTCGACATCGGCGCCGAGCTTTTGCCAGAAGGCGCGTACCCGCTCGATGTCGCCTGCTGCGGCGTCTGCCGGCGGGGTGAGGATGCACCAGCGATCCTGGAAAAGCGTGGCAAATCCGGCATCGGGTCCGCTATTTTCGGTCCCGGCAACGGGATGGGCCGGAATGACCCGTGCACCGGGGAGCGCCTCGGCGAATGCTGCCAGCACGCTTTCTTTCGACGAACCGACATCGCTGATGATGGCGTCAGCGGGCAGATCGCTGGCGATTTCGGCGGCGACGTCCGCCATCACGCCGACCGGTACGCAAAGGATCACGAGGTCAGCGTCGGTGACTGCTGCACCGGCGCTGTCGCTGACATCGTGGCAGAAACCCAGTTCGATGACTCGCGCCCGCACCGCCGGATCGGTGTCATAGCCGGTGATCCGCGCTGACGGCATGGCTTCGCGCACGGCATGGGCAATGGACGAGCCGATCAGCCCGATACCGATGATCGCAATATTGGCAAAAGGTAGCATCAGTCGGCGGCTTCCAGTATCTCGCGCAAGGCTTGGGCGACGCCGCGGGTTTCTTCCTCGGTGCCGATGGTGATGCGCAGGCCGTTGACCAGTCCCTGTCCGGGCAGCCAGCGGACCGCATAGCCCTTGTCCATCAACGCCGCATTGGCCTGTTCGGCGGTCACCTTGCCCTCGAACAGGACGAGCAGGAAATTGGTGTGGCTCGGCACCACCCTGAGGCCGTGATTGCCGAGCGCGCCCATTTCGTCGCTCAGCCATTGCCGCCATCTGGCATTATGCTCGCGGCTCATGGTCACGAAATCGTCGGCGGCAAGCGCCGCGACGGCGGCGTCCTGGCCGGCGGTGGTGACATTGAACGGCAGCCGGATCCGGTTCATCGCACCGATAATCTCTGCGTCGGCATAGCCCCAGCCGATCCGTTCGGCGGCGAGACCGTGAATCTTGGAAAAGGTGCGGGTGACCAGAACATTGGGCTGGCTGCTGGCCAGTTCCAGCGCGCCGTCATCCTGCCCTTCGTCCATATATTCGGCATAGGCGGCATCGAGCACCAGCAGGACATGGCCAGGCAGGGCGGCGTGCAGGCGCGCAATCTCGGCGCGCGGGGTGAATGTGCCGGTTGGATTATTGGGGTTGGCTATGAATATGACCTTGGTCCGGTCGGTGACCTTGGCGAGAATGGCGTCGACATCGGTGCCATAATCCTTGTCATCGGCCACCACCGGCGTGCCGCCATAGCGTCGCGCCGCTATATCGTAGACGGCGAAGCCATATTTGACATAGATGATCTCATCGCCCGGCCCGCTGAACGCATTGGCGGCGAGATGCAGGACGTCGTCGGAACCGGTGCCGCAGATGATCCGCGCCGGATCGAGATCATATATGGCGGCAATCGCTTCGCGTAACCGGGTCGAGCCGGGATCGGGGTAGCGGTCGACAGAGGCCGAGGCGGCATTGAGTGCATCGCTAGCGGCCGGACTGCAACCGAGCGGATTCTCGTTCGCCGACAGCTTGACGATCCTGCGGCCGTCCGCGCCGGTCGATTTGCCCGGCACATAAGGCGCAATGCCCATGATCCAGTCTTTTGCTTTTGGTCCGCTCATTGCCTTGGTCCGCTTGTCAGAAGAGAATATCTGTCGCCGGACTAACCTTTGCGGCCTGTCAGTCAACAGCATTATCATTTGACGGTGGGGATTTCGCCGCTTAGCTCCGCTGTTGATGACAGAAGATACGCGTTTTGGACTAGACCGAAAGGTTCGCCTGCTCGGGCCGCTGCCGCTGGACAGCGGGGCAGAGCTCGCGCCTGTCGACATTGCCTATGAAACCTATGGCACACTCAATGCGGATGCCAGCAATGCAATCCTGATTTGCCATGCATTGACAGGCGACCAATATGTCGCCTCGAAGCACCCGCTGACGGGCAAAGACGGCTGGTGGATCAGAATGGTCGGGCCGGGCAAGCCGGTCGACACGGAGCGACATTTCGTCATTTGCGCCAATGTGATCGGCAGCTGTCTGGGCAGTTCCGGACCGGCGACGGTCAATCCTGCGACCGACCGGCCCTGGGGAATGGATTTCCCCGTTCTGACGATCGGCGATATGGTGCGTGCGCAGGCGATGCTCCTCGATCATCTTGGGATCCGGCGCTTGCACGCCGTCGTCGGCGGTTCGATGGGCGGGATGCAGGCGGTTAGCTGGGCGGCGCTCTTTCCTGAGCGTGTCAAGTCGGCGGTGATTATCGCTTCGGCGGCGCGGCATAGCGCCCAGAATATCGCCTTTCACGAAGTCGGGCGACAAGCGATCATGGCCGACCCGCGCTGGCGCGGCGGGGATTATTATGCCGACGATGATCCACCGAGCAGCGGCCTTGCTGTCGCCCGGATGGCGGCCCATATCACCTATCTCTCCGAAGCCGGCCTGACCGAGAAATTCGGCCGCCGGCTGCAGGACCGTGACGCCAAGACGTTCGGCTTCGATGCGGATTTCCAGGTGGAATCCTATCTCCGCCATCAGGGGATCAGCTTTGTCGACCGCTTCGATGCCAACAGCTATCTCTATATCACCCGGGCGATGGACTATTTCGATCTCGCCGAAGCCCATGGCGGCGCGTTGGCAAATGCGTTTAGCGGTTCGAAAACGCGCTTCTGTCTGATCAGCTTCGATACCGACTGGCTCTATCCGACCAGCGAAAGCCGGGCGATTGTCCACGCGCTCAACGCGGCCGGAGCAGAGGTCAGCTTCATGGAATTGTCGAGCCCCTTCGGTCATGACAGTTTCCTGCTGGAAAATCCCGAGATGAACCGGATTGTCGACGGCTTCCTGAAGGCAGGGGAAGGACGATGATCAATTTTATATCCATCGTCACCCTGAACTTGGTTCAGGGCCCATCGCGCCTGATTACACAGGCAGCGAGCGCGAACAAAGGGGTGCCGAAACGAGTTCAGCGTGACGAGGTGGGAGTAGCCGCATGACCAAACTCCGTCCCGATCTGCAGATCATCGCCGACAACATCGCTCCCGGCAGCCGGGTGCTCGACATCGGCTGCGGCGACGGCGCGCTGATGGCGGCGCTGCGCGATGAGAAAGGCTGCGATGCGCGCGGGCTGGAGATCAACCCGGCCAATGTCGCCAGCGCGGTCGCCAAGGGACTGTCGGTGGTGCAGGGCGATGCCGACACTGATCTTGCCGCCTATCCCGACGCCAGTTTCGACTATGCGATCCTCAGCCAGACGCTGCAGACCACCCACCGCCCCGACATCATGGTCGACGAGCTGCTGCGTATCGGCAAGCAGGCCTTTGTCAGCTTCCCCAATTTCGCCCATTGGCGGATTCGCACGTCGCTGCTGCTCGGCGGCCGGATGCCGGTGACGCGACTAATCCCGCAGACCTGGTTTGACACGCCCAATATCCATCATGTCACGATCGCCGATTTCCGTGCGCTTGTGCAGGACGGCCAATATGCGCAGGAGGGGCAATGGTTCCTCAGCGGCGACAAGCAGACCGGGCGCAGCCTGGCGAATCTGCTGGCGGAACATGCAGTGTTCTTGCTTAGGAGCTAACCCTGTCATCCTGGTGAAGGCCGGGATCCAACCCAAGGGCAGTGAGGTTCGCGAACCTGGTTTAGGCCCCAGCCTTCGCTGGGGTGACAAGAGTCATCTTGACATTGTACAACATTAGGTACAAGTAAAGCCCATCATGCTGATGGAAAATTTCTCGAAGGCCCGCGCCAATCTCAAGGCGCTGATGGATCGCGTCGTAGCCGACAAGATTCCCCTGAAAATTACCCGTCAAAATGGCGAGGCGGTGGTCATGATCTCGGAGAGTGAGTGGGCCGGTATGGAAGAAACTATCCATTTGTTGTCTTCACCAAAAAATGCCGAGCGCCTGCTGGAGTCGATAAGGCAACTAGATGCCGGAGAGGGATTCGAGCCTGAGCTTTTCAAGCAGTGAATGTATTATTCTCGGGAAAAAGTTGGCCGGAATATCGATATTTCCAGGAACATGATCCAAAGCTTTCCGAACGAATATATTCGCTGATAGAGGAATGTCGCCGGACGCCTTTCCGGGGTACCGGCAAGCCAGAGCCGTTGCGCGGCCAACTGAAAGGCTGGTGGTCGCGGCGTATAAACCGCGAACATCGCCTCGTCTATCGGGTGCGCGGCGAAGGACCAGAGCAAGTGCTGGAAATAGCGCAATGCCGATATCATTATTGAAGAGGGTTTGTTCATGGTAATCACCGTCATCCCTGCGAATGCTGGGATCCAACCCAATGGCAGCGAAATTCGCGGATCAGATGACGGTGAAACCCAACCATCCTCTCCCATAGGGAGAGGATGAAGGTTGATAAGACCCGATTTGGAGCGGTCTACTCTCGAAAATTTCCTAAAGGTTCATCGCCGACCGCAGGGTACCTTCACCCCCGCTGCACCTCGTCCAACCCAAACGCCGCCCATATCGCCAGCCCGCTCATTCCCGCCATGATCGCCAGTACCACTTCCCCGCCAAACCAGTTGGCGACCAGACTGAACACACCGCCGGCTAGCAACAGCAATCCGATGATCGTATTCGAAAGCGCGGTATAAGCAGCGCGGCTGTCCTTGTCGGCCATGTCGACGAGATGCGTTGACCGGCCGAGGCGGACGCCCTGATAGGCGATCATCAGGCCGAACAACAGCACCGGCAATATATAGCCGCCGCTGAGCGTTCCGGCGAAGGCGAGCCAGCTTGTCACGGCCAATATGATGGCAGCGACCATTGCCGAGAAGACCAGCACCTTGCGGCTGGAACGGTCGGACAGGCGGCCCCAGACGAAGCTGCTGCACAGGCTGGCCAGCGCCGAGGCGAGCACCAGAAAGCCGAGCTTGTCATAGCCTTCCCCGGCCTGGCTGCCGACGGCAATCATGAACGGCGGCGCCAGCGCAGTGGCGGTCAACAGTCCGCGGGTCAGGATGAAGCGCACGAGCTGCGGGTCATCGCGCAAATAGGCGAAATTTTTATAGGCTTCCTTCAGCGCGGATTTTCCGCCTTCGGTCGCTCCGGCTTCTTCCTTCAAAGTGGCGAACAGTAGCCCGCTCAATATCCATGCCGCCCCCGCCAGAAACAGACCGCCGATAACCAGCGTCATGCGGTCCACCAGATTGGAGGATAGAGCCAGCGCGTAGACAATCACGGTGACCGACGCGATAGAACCCGCCAGACCGGTCGCGGTGCCGCGCCGGGACTTGTCGATGGTCTTACCCAGCACGTCCTTGTAGCAGACCGAGCAAATGCTGCGCGCCAGCGCCAATATCGCCAGCGCGATGACAATTGCCCAGCCGGCGGCCGCACCGGTCATAGTGATCGCGACCAGCCCGATCGCGGCGGCTCCCAGACCCTGCATCAGCGAGCCGATCGCCCATGCCCATTTGCGGCGCTGCAATTTCCGCAAATATCCGGCGGTCAGAAGCTGCGGTAGCAGAGCGCCTGCTTCCCTGACTGGCACCAGCAACCCGATCAGCGCCACCGGCGCGCCCAGCGACGTCATCAGCCAGCTGAGCACCAGCTTCGGATCAATCAGCCCGTCGGCGCTTTTGGTCAGCGCCAGCGAGCCTACATGTTTGAAGAAATTGCCCGGTTCCTGATTGCAGGCGCTTTCCGGGATATCGGCGCAAACACGGCCTTCATCATCAATCGTGATCGCTTGAAAGGCTTTTTGGGTCGTGGATTTGCTGGCCATGACCGGGATTTACCGGATTAGCGTTCGCGTGTCGCGCTGAACTTTAGATCAGGGTTTCGCTCTTCCTGATAGCCGACATCCCAGGCCGATTTGGCCAGAAACACCAGATTGTCATCGCGGTCCCGGGCGAGGCTGGACTGGTTGATATTGGCAAAGGCGTTCAAGGTCGCTTCATCACCGCTGATCCAGCGGGCGGTTTCAAACGGGGCCTGTTCCAGATAGGCGTCGACCTTATATTCGGCCTGCAGACGGGATACCAGAACCTCAAGCTGCAATTGCCCAACCACGCCAATGATCCAGTTGGCGCCCAGTTCGGGATAGAAAACCTGCACGACGCCTTCTTCGCTGAGATCGTCCAAAGCCTTGCGCAATTGCTTGGTCTTGGTCGGATCGCGCAGGATTACCCGGCGGAGGATTTCGGGCGCAAAATTCGGCAGGCCGGTGATCCGCACCTGGTTCTTTTCCGACAAGGTGTCGCCGACCCGCAAGGTGCCGTGATTGGGGATGCCGATGATATCGCCCGGTTCCGCCGTGTCGGCAATTTCGCGGTCCTGCGCGAAAAACAGGATTGGACTGTGAATCGCAATCGGCTTGCCGAGACCCGAGGGCGTCAGCTTCATGCCGCGTTTGAACTCGCCGGAACAAAGCCGCATGAAGGCAATCCGGTCGCGGTGCTGCGGGTCCATATTGGCCTGGATCTTGAAAATGAAGCCGGTGACATCGTCGCTCTCCGGATCGATCGGAGCCGGCTCGGCCGGTTGCGGACGCGGCGGCGGGGCATAATCGGCGATCGCCTCGATCAGCTCCTCGACGCCAAACTGCTTGAGTGCCGAACCAAAGAAAACCGGCGTCAGATCGCCGTGCTGATAGGCCTCCAGATCGAAGTTGCTATAACCACCCTGCGCCAGTTCGCCTTCGCCGGTCAGCCGCTCGAGCGCGCCTTCGCTGAGCACTCCGGCCAGTTTCGGATCATCGAGACCCGAAAACTGTTGTGTCACACCGTCATAGATTTTGCTGTCGCCGGTCGGCTGGTGCAGCTGGTTTTTGACCAGATCATAGACGCCCTCAAACTGCCCGCCCATGCCGGTCGGCCAGCTCATCGGGCAGACGTCGAGCGCCAGCTTGTCGGCGACTTCGTCGAGCAGTTCGAACGGATCCCGCCCTTCGCGGTCGACCTTGTTGATGAAAGTAATGATCGGCACGCTGCGCAGCCGGCAGACCTCGAACAGTTTCAATGTCTGTGCCTCGATACCCGATGCAGCATCGATCACCATGATCGCGCTGTCGACGGCGGTCAGGGTGCGATAGGTATCTTCCGAAAAATCCTCATGGCCCGGCGTATCGAGCAGGTTGAAGACAATGCCGTTGCGTTCAAAGGTCATGACGCTGGAGGTCACCGAAATCCCGCGCTGCTGCTCGATCTTCATCCAGTCGGACCGCGCCCGGCGGTTATCGCCCCGCGCCTTGACCTCGCCCGCCAGATGGATAGCGCCGCCTTTCAAGAGCAGCTTCTCGGTCAGCGTCGT
Organism: Sphingorhabdus sp. 109; assembly: GCF_902506555.1. Taxonomy (GTDB): domain Bacteria; phylum Pseudomonadota; class Alphaproteobacteria; order Sphingomonadales; family Sphingomonadaceae; genus Parasphingorhabdus. Next base: position 2,811,781 of record NZ_LR732707.1, read on the forward strand.
CTTACCCGCATCGGGGTGGGAGATGATCGCGAATGTTCGGCGGGGTTTGGTTTGGGTCATAAGTTCAGTTTTCTAACACTCGTCATCCTGAACTTGTTTCAGGATCTATCCATCGACTGGACGCAGGTTCTATGGGGAGAAATGGATGCTGAAACAAGTTCAGCATGACGGCAGTAACTAGCCCCTTAATCCCGCTCCCAGCTTGCCGGCGTTCGCGACAACCTTGTCCGAAAGCGCCTTCAGATCCTCTTCGGTCAACGTCGCATCTTGCGGTTGAAAGGTCACTTCCACCGCCAGCGATTTCTTGCCCTCGCCGACGCTCGGCCCCTCGAACAGATCGAAAATCCGGGCATCGGTGATCAGCTTCTTTTCCGCGCCCTTGACCGCGCGCACCAGATCGCCAGCTGGCAGGTCTGCATCAACGATGAAGGCAAAATCGCGGGTCACCGCCTGCAATGCCGGTGGCGCAAAGGCTTCGCGCATATGGCCGGATTTCTTCTTCAGCGGTATCGCATCGAGGAATATCTCGGCGGCGACCGCTGTGCCCTTGAAGCCCATAGCCTTGGTTGTTGAAGGATGGAGTACGCCATAATCCGCCAATATCTTCTTCGGTCCCAGGCGCAACGTGCCCGACTGGCCGGGATGATAATGATCACCGGCCTCGCCGAAATCCATCAGCTTATCGACCGGTGCGCCGGCGGCGGCCAATATCGCAAGCACTTCCGCCTTGGCATCATAAGCGTCGAATTTCGTTGCCGCGCCAGCCTGCCAGCTGCGGGCGCGGTTTTCGCCGGCCAGAACCAGGCCGATGGTCGGATGTTCGCTGCTTTCCAGATAGCGGCGACCCACTTCGAACAGGCGGATCGACGTTGCGCCGCGCGCGGCGTTGCGCTGGGCGGCTGCGATCAGGCCGGGCAGCAGCGATGGGCGCATGACCTTGAGCTCTTCGCTGATCGGATTGGCCAGTGACCAGCTTCCGCCACCGAAAGGCGCCGCTTCCTTATCGGAAATGAAGCTCCAGTTAACGACTTCGTTGAGACCATTTGCCGCTGCTGCGCGTCGCGCTTTGCACTCGGAAAGCTGTTCCGGCGAGGCGGTCGGTTTGGCGACACCCGGTTTGCGGGGCAGCGGGGTCGATGGAACCCTGTCCAGTCCCTCTATCCGGATCACTTCCTCGACGATATCCTGCCAGCCGGCGACGTCACGGCGCCATGTCGGCACGGTGACGGTCCATGTTCCCCGGCGAAGGCCGGGGTCCATCTCCCGCTCGTCATCCTTGGTGCCTTCAGGAGATGGATCCCCGCCTTCGCGGGGACACAAGATCTCGAAACCGAGCGATTCGAGAATGGCCTTCTGCCGGTCCGCAGACACATCCAGCCCGCCCAGCGAAGCGCATTGACGCGGATCATAAGCAATAGTGCGCTGGTCCGTCGGCGCTTCACCGGCGCGGGTGATTTCACTCGCCGTGCCACCGCACAGTTCCTGCACCAGCGCTGTAGCAATAGCGATCCCCTCTTCAAGGAACGCGGGATCAACGCCGCGCTCGAAGCGTTGCCGGGCATCGCTGGTCAGCATCAGCTTCTGGCCGGTGCGGGCGATATGGGCGGGATCGAAATAGGCGCATTCGATCAGTACATCGGTGGTGTTCCCGTCGGTGCCATTGGCCGCGCCGCCCATGATGCCGCCAATGCCATGCGCGCCCGCCTGGTCGGCGATCACGGTCATGGTCTCGTCGAGAATATATTCCTTGTCGTTGAGCGCGACCAGCTTTTCACCGTCCTGCGCCTTGCGCGCAACCAGTCCGCCGTTGAGCTTGGCAACGTCATAGACGTGCAGCGGGCGGCCCTGGTCGAGCGTGACATAATTGGTGATATCGACCAGCGCCGAAATCGGTTTCTGGCCGGCAGACTTCAGCCGGGCCTGCATCCAGTCCGGAGACGCGCCATTGGTCACGCCGCTGACGGTGCAACCGTAAAAGGCGGGACAACCTTCCGGATCGTCAATCGCGATATCGGGACCTGCGCCATTGCGGGCGATGTTGGCGATGTCCATCGGCTTGAGCGCGCCGAGGCCGGCTGCAGCGAGATCGCGCGCTATGCCGCGCACGCCCATGCAGTCTTGGCGATTGGGCGTGATGGAGACATCGATCACCGGATCGTCCAGCTGTGCATAGTCGGCATAGCTTGTGCCAACCGGCGCATCAGACGGCAGTTCGATAATGCCGTCATGATCCTCGCCCAGTTCCAGCTCGCGCGCGCTGCACATCATGCCAAAGCTCTCGACATCCCGTATTTTCGCGGGTTTCAAGGTAAAATCGCTACCCGGAATATAGCTGCCGGGAGGGCCGAAGACACCGACCATATCCTTGCGCGCATTCGGCGCGCCGCAGACGACTTGCCAAGGCTCGTCGCTACCGTCGTCCACCTTCAGCAATTGCAGCTTGTCGGCATTGGGATGGGGTCCGGCTTCGATAACCTTGGCGACACGGAACGGGCGCAGGGCATCGGCAGGGTTTTCAACGCCTTCCAGTTCCAGGCCGATTGCGGTCAGCTTGTCGGTGATCTCAGTGAGGCTTGCATCCGTTTCGAGATGGGCCTTGAGCCAGCTTAGGGAAAATTTCATGCGCCGACTCCTCCGCTCAGCGTGGGGACGTCGAGCGCGTCAAAGCCGTAATGGTCGGCCCAGCGCAGATCGCCGTCGAAGAAAGCGCGCAAATCGTCCATGCCATATTTCAGCATCGCCAGCCGGTCGATACCGCAACCAAAGGCAAAACCCTGCCAGACATCTGGATCGAGTCCGCAATTGCGGATGACATTGGGATGGACCATGCCGCTACCGAGTATCTCCATCCAACCGCCATTTTCACCGCGCGGGTCGCCACCGATTATGCGCCGGCCCCCTTCGACCGAGAAGCCGACATCGACTTCGGCGCTGGGTTCGGTGAACGGAAAGTAGCTCGGGCGCAGGCGTAATTCGATATCATCGCGCTCGAAGAAAGCGCGGACGAAGGTTTCCAGCGTCCATTTCAGATGGCCCATGTGAATGCCCTTGTCGATCACCAGCCCTTCGACCTGATGGAACATCGGCGTATGCGTGGCATCGCTGTCGCTGCGATAGGTGCGGCCGGGAGCGATGAGGTAAATCGGTTCACCCGCTCCGTCGGTCTTCTTCGCAACATCCATCATCGTGCGGATCTGCACTGGCGATGTATGGGTACGCAGCAATTTGGGCATGCCGCTGTCATCCGTCTGCGGGAAATAGAATGTGTCGTGCATCGCCCGGGCCGGATGGGTTTCTGGAATGTTGAGCGCGGTGAAATTATGCCAGTCGTCCTCGATCTCCGGCCCAGTGGCGACGGAAAAGCCTAGATCGGCGAAAATTTCGGCCAGTTCATCCATCACTTGAGAGACCGGATGGATGCTGCCTTTCGGGGCGGCTGGCGGGGGCAATGTCAGATCAAGTGTCTCGGTGGCAAGCTTCGCGTCCAGCGCCGCGGCTTCCATCGCCTCCTTGCGGGCAGCCAGCGCATCGGCAACCGCCTGCCGCGCGCCGTTGATCTTCGGGCCCTGTTCCTGCCGTTCTTCCGGCGTCATCTTGCCCAGGGTTTTCAACAGCAGCGAAATCTCGCCCTTCTTGCCGAGCGCGGCCACGCGGATTGCTTCCAGCGATTCGCCATCGGCCGCCGCGCCAATTTGCTCCAGATATTTGTCCCTGACCGCTTCGATGTCGCTCATCATATTGTCCCGTTCTTGCTCGTTGCCCGTCTAGCAAGCCTCACGAAAAACCCAATAAAAAAGCGCCGCGAGATTGCTCTCCGGCGCTTCTTTGAAATTATGAAAATGCTTAGGCTTTGGCCAGAGCATCCTGCGCCTGTTTGATGATGCCGCCAAAGACTGCCGGTTCATTCATCGCCAGGTCGGCCATCACTTTGCGGTCGAGTTCAATGCCGGCCAGTTTGGTGCCGTGGATGAACGTGCCGTAGGTCATGCCTTCGGCGCGAACCGCAGCGTTGATACGCTGGATCCAGAGCGCGCGGAAAGCCCGCTTCTTAACTTTACGATCGCGATAGGCATATTGGCCGGCTTTTTCGACAGCCTGCCGCGCGACGCGGATGGTGTTCTTGCGGCGGCCATAATAGCCCTTCGCCTGAACCAATAATCTTTTATGTTTTGTACGAGTGGTCGTACCCCGTTTTACACGTGCCATATTCTATATCCTGTAAGTTTGAATGTCGCTGCGGCGGGATTAACCCAGACCGTATGGCGCCCATTTCTTGACTGTCCGGGCATCCGCATCACACAATTTCTTGGTGCCGCGCTGCTGACGGATATATTTGCTGTTATGGCTCATCAAACGGTGGCGTTTGCCGGCGACGCCGTGCTTTACCTTGCCGTTCGCAGTGATCTTGAAGCGTTTCTTCACACCACTTTTGGTCTTCAACTTGGGCATTTTGGTCTCCTCTAGATGGTACCGTTACGGACACTTGTGGCAGCCCAACACTGGCCAGAGCGTCACTTCGGAAGGGCGTCTTTAGCGGGATTCGGCAGGAATGCAAGGGATATCAAGAGAGAAAATCCCTCAATGATGGCAAGCAATAGCCTCCAGCACATCATCCACCCGCGCGTGATCACCGATCGCCAGTACATGGCCGTCTGATTCAGCGTGCAATGGTTCGCCGTTCCAGTCGCACATCATCCCGCCGGCGCCATCGATAATCGGGGCGAGGGCGGCGAAATCATGGAGCAGCAGGCCCGCTTCGCAGACGACATCGACATGGCCGCTGGCGACCAGGCCGTAATTGTAGCAATCGCCGCCATAGATAATCTTGCGCGGCGCAACTTTGCCGGCCAGTCCCATGAAATGATCGGCGTCATGCTCGTCGAAAAGGTGGGGAGAGGTGGTGGCGAGAACGGCGTCCTTGAGTTCCCGGCAGCGCGCCGATCTGGCCGGCTGGCCGTTGAACAATGTCTCGCGGCCGACGACGCCGACCCACCGTTCTCGTGAAATCGGCTGGTCGATTATCCCGATCAGTGGAAAGCCCTCCTGCATCAGTGCGATCAGGGTGCCGAATATCGGCCGCCCCGCGATGAAACTGGTGGTGCCGTCAATCGGATCGAGCACCCATTGTCGCGATGCGCCTTCATTGCGCGTGCCATATTCCTCGCCGATAATGCCGTCATCCGGCCGTTCCGCTTCGATGATCGCCCGCATGGCGGCTTCTGCCGCGCGATCTGCTTCGGTAACAAAGGTCGAGTCGCTTTTTGCTTCCTGGTCAAATTTGGCGCGGAAGAACGGACGGATAGCTTCGCCCGCAGCTTCTGCAAGTTTTTGCGCAAGTTCGATATCTTTGGGTGTCATAACTTGTCCTATCGTCAAAAAACTGATTTGGCGAGCATCAGCCAGACAATCAGCAAAATTGCTGCAAAGGCGGGAATGCCAAGCGCGAACCAGACCCTGTAGAGCCGGTAATATTCCGGTGGCAAGGCAGAGTGCGTCTCGCAGGACTGCCGTGCCAGGTTTCGCAGACGCAACTGGATCCAGACGACAGGAAGCCAGCACAGCCCGATGAAAATATACAGTGCCAACGACCAGATTATCCAGGGTGTCATAATCGGCCATCCGGTCAGAGCGGCCAGCCAGAATCCGGTGATCGGTTGAACGATCACCGCCAGAGCGGTGAACAGGAAATCTGCAACAACCACGGTATGGGCAACATGGGCAATAAGTTTTGGATCATCGGTGCGATGGGCCATCAGCATGAAAAACGCAATTCCCGCGCCGGTACCAATCAATATCGTTGCACCGATTATATGCAGCCACTGGGCGAAGAGCAGCAAGTTGCTCATCTTTTATCCAGCGCGATCAGGCAAGTCATGGATAACCCAACGCACGCGAGGGCCTTGATCAGCGGCGCCAACGGGTCAAGCCAAAGCAGTGGTGTCAAAATCGTGCCACCGGCCAGATAGGCGAGCGAGATTGCAATGGTGCCGACCAATGCTGCCCGCACCGTTTTGCGAAAAAGCAGCCCGGCACCCAGGATCAGATCTGCGACGGCTCCGCCGTAGACCATGATCAACGCGATATTGGACGAAAGATATGAGCCATCCAGCAGCGCAGCGGCTTCGTCAGCCTTCCAGATTCCCAGCAGGCCCGAACCCAGCCAGAGGAGAGCGAGCATTGCCAGAAATAGTGGCAGTCCGAGCATCAATTGCGCATGGATGCGGTCCTGCTTTCCTGCCGGGAAGCCCTCCAGAACCTGTCCCAGCGCAATGGCTGGCCGTCCGAGGATGATCGCCGTCTGCTCAGACTGGCCCTGCACTCCGTTGATGAGGGATCGGATTGCGTTGCTACGCATCGGAGACCGCCAGCCGAGCCAGCCAAGCGCGTCGGACATCATGGCGGCGATTTTCGTTAGAAGGCGCCCGACGGGAAGCTTCCGGCCGACGGCGCCAAATCCGAGCCATTCCCGGTGCAGTGCAATGATCTGATCGACGGGCCGGGATTCGGTTTCCACGAGATCGTAGGAACCGGCCAGCGCAACAGGCCGGGCGATAGCATTCACGGTCGCTTCCACTACGTCGGCAAGTGCGATGCACTGGATTTTGCCGAAGCCGGTCAATCGCGGTGCGAAAAGGGGAAGGGCGGCAATCATGCGGATCAGTTCGGTGCCGCCATAACTGTTTCTACCGATCACCAAGCCCGGCCGCAGAATTGTTGCCGTGAGCGCCGAATTGTGGAGCTGTTGATCGGCACGGGCCTTGCTCGTCATGAAATCATGTGCGGCATCATTTGACGCGCCGCAGGCCGATATCTGGATAAATTGAGAGATATCCGAAATCTCGCATGCTTTGATCAGTGCGAAGATGGCGTCGGCCTGAGTGATATTGACATCGTTCCCCGGGCTGGACTGCAAAACTCCACTCGCATTGATGACGACATCGACTTCGTGCAGCAGAGGCAACCAGCTTTGGGGGTCACAATATTGGCGAAGATCGCCTTTACACCATTGGATATCCGGGAGAATGGCCCGGCCATAGGAAAGATTGCGACCGAAGCCGGTGACTCGATGTCCGGCAAATGAAAGCTCCTTGGCAATGGCGCTGCCAATGAAACCATATGCCCCCAGAACCAATATCGACTTTGGATTCCGATCCAACGGACGGTCAATCCAGTAGAATGGTCGCGGAACTTTCTACGACCGGATGATCTGGAAGTTGAAGAGAGCGAGAGGTCATGGCTGGTCCGTCTCGACAAGGGGTGGCCGCCAAGTCCACAGGTAGAGGATCAGGCCGGTGATGATGAACATCGCACAGCCGGAGAGAACCCAGGCATTGGCATACCAATAGTCACCCCAGGTAAATTGGCCAGCCATGATCTTTTTCCAGCCGTTGAAATGCTGCATTCCGGCGACAACCAGCCCAAGTAGTGCCAATGTTGATGCTATCCACCGGTTGAGCCAGTGCATGGGGTTGGCCAGTAAAAGCAGGCCAAGCAGTCCGATGACCGTCCTTTGTGCGCGGCAATAGGGGCAGATGTAAACCCAGTCGGCCCATTCGGTAAACCATGCGAATAGCGAGATAAATATCGCCAGCAATGCGATATGGATGCGATATTTCAACAGAAGTTCAAAGCTGGGCATTGTCCTCTCCCGAAATCGGAAAAATGCTCTCCCGACTAGTCAAAAAGGCTGCTCACCGAGCTTTCGTCCGCAATTCGCTTGATCGCCTCTCCCAACAGAGGGGCGATCGGCAGGATGCGAATCCGGTTCGAATCGAGCGCGGATTGCGGCGCGCGGATGGTATCGGTGATGATCAGCTTGCGCAGCGAGGAGTTGTTGACCCGTTCGACCGCCTTGCCGGAAAGAACGCCGTGCGTGATATAGGCCGCAACATCGGTCGCGCCTGCCGCGATCAGGGCATCGGCGGCGTTGCAGAGAGTGCCGGCGCTGTCTGCAATATCGTCGATCATGACGCAGAAACGACCTTCCACATCACCGATTATATTCATCACTTCGGACACGCCAGCCCGTTCGCGGCGCTTGTCGACGATGGCGAGAGGGGCGTTGTCGAGCCGTTTCGCCAGCGCCCTGGCGCGCACCACGCCGCCAACGTCGGGGGAAACAACCATGATATCCTTGTCGGCGTGACGCGACTTGATGTCTTCGCTGATCACCGGGGCGCCGTAGAGATTGTCGGTCGGAATATCGAAAAAACCCTGGATCTGGCCGGCATGAAGGTCGACGGTCAGGACCCGGTCGGCACCGGCTTCGGTGATCAGATTGGCAACCAGCTTGGCCGAAATCGGCGTGCGGGGTCCCGGCTTCCGGTCCTGCCGCGCGTAGCCGAAATAGGGGATGACCGCGGTGATGCGCTTGGCTGACGCGCGGCGCAAGGCATCGATGCTGATCAGCAATTCCATCAGATTGTCATTGGCGGGATGGCTGGTCGACTGGACTACAAACACGTCCTCGCCCCGAACATTTTCATGAATTTCGATAAAGATTTCATCGTCGGCAAAGCGCTTGACGCTGGCGTCGGTGAGCGGAATATCCAGATATGCTGCAATTTCCGTTGCAAGGGGCAGATTGCTGTTGCCCGACATGAGTTTCATAATTGTGTTCCCCGATCCAGCGGCCCGCCAGAATCTCCAACGGAACCTCGTGATGATTTTGCGACCCTGTTAAACAGGTGCTAGCTGAATCAAAAGAGGCTTTTCATTTAATCCATCCTATTTGTTTGAGAGCGGCCACCCGGTTGCGGGCAACCGGAATTTCCAGACTATTGGTGAGCAGCAACCGCCAGTTGCGATCCTGCCGCTTTGCCGACGCCACGGCTTCGGCCGCAACCCACCAGCTGCGGTGGACCTGATGGCCCTCGATGTGTTCCATCTCGCGAATTGCGTCGCCCAATCGCATTAACAGCATCTCGCTGCGCTCTGTTGCGTGGACGCGGACATAATGGTCTTCTACGCCGAGCGCGAGTATCGTGTCGGGAAAGCCCTGCGGCAGCCGGTTGTACAGGGCTGGCAGTGGCAGGGTATGATCAGGCCCTTCTCCGTCACCCTGATCGCCGGTCGACCGATACTCTCGCGGAAACAAGTTTCGCATGACCAGAGAAATGCCCAGGCCGATACCGATAACCTGAAGATAGAGCAGGGCAAAATCGTCACTGAACATCAGTCCCTGCCAGCGAAAACCGTTGATCATGAAACCGATCATCATCGATAGCGGTAAGCCTGCGACGAGCAGTGCCATGGTCATGGCACCCCAGTAAGGAACAGTGGTCGCTTCGTGCAGCCAGATAGCGGCGAAGCTGATCGGCCGGAATATCAAATAACCAACGAGGATGAATATTACCCAATAGGCCAATCGTAGCGCAAACGGCATCGCATAAGTGCCGAAAGGACCGAGCAGGCCCATGATCAGGCCGATGCCGCTGATAACGAGCAACTCGATCGCCAGTTGTTTTTGCCAAGTCATGGTCACGAGGGTTTCTTTAGCTACCCGTTCGCGTTTCGCCAACGGGCAAGTTCCGGTTTTCAAGCCATTTCACGAAGAAATATGGCGGTAGCCGTATGGGCAATAGCGACAAGCAGATAAAAGGTCCATGTTCTTGAAATCAAACGATAACAAGGAATGCCTATATGTCAGATAACAGCAGCATCGCTAAAGGATATTCCGTACCGGGGATGATCATGATCGCTGGGGCAACCATATTGCTCACGTTGCTGCTGATGGCATTGACCAATTTCGGATCCGGCAACGCCGCAGCGGCCGCCAGCGTCTCTGACAGGTTGACGCTGCCGGTCATCCTGCATCTGGCCACTGTAATTCCGGCGCTGCCCCTAGGCGCCTACATTCTGCTCAGACGCAAGGGGGATCGTCTACACAAGATCCTGGGCCGGACGTGGGGTGGCTTGATGATGACAACTGCGATCACCAGCTTCTGGCTGGGCCGCAGCGATGGTTCGGGCTTGTTCGGAACACATCTCGGGTTCATCCATATATTTGCGGTGGTTACTCTGGTCTCGATTCCGCTCGGCGTCTGGCAGGCGCGGATCGGCAATATCAAGGAACATTATCGAGCCATGCAGGGGCCCTATATCGGCCTGATCATCGCGGGAATTTTTTCGTTCATTCCGGACCGCATTCTCGGCAATCTCGTTTTTGGATAAATCATTTGCCGATCATGCCGCCCCTTTCTATCAGGGCCCGATGACCGACAAGCTTATCATCACCATGGCGCAACTGACTCAGAGTGTCGGCGATCTGCGCGGCAATGCCGATGCGATGATTGCGGCGCACGGCAGCAAGCCGGATAGCGATCTGATTGTCTTTCCCGAATTGCAGCTGATCGGCTATCCGCCGGAAGATCTGGTGCTGAAGCCGGCGGTCTGGGAGCGGGCGGAGGCGGAACTCAACCGGCTGGCCGCGGCGACTGCGGGGCCGGGACCGGCGATGCTGGTCGGATCGGTGTTCCGCGAGGATGACAGGCTCTACAATGGCATCGCCCTGCTCGAAGGCGGGCATGTCAGGGACATCCGCTACAAGGTCGAATTGCCGAATTACGGCACATTTGATGAAAAGCGGCTCTTCGCCTCCGGCCCGCTGCCGGAACCTATTCAATTCAAAGGCTGCAGGATCGGATTGCCGATCTGCGAGGATGTCTGGTTTCCGACCGTGTGCGAGCATCTCAAGGCGCAGGGTGCCGAGCTGTTTATTTCCGTGCACGGCAGTCCGTACGAGATCGAGAAGGACGACAAGCGTCTGGGACAGGTGGCGACGAAGCGGGTACGGGAAACGGCTATACCGCTGTTGTTCCTGAACCGGGTCGGCGGACAGGACGAGATTGTCTTCGATGGTGCCAGTTTCGTGCTCAATGGCGATGCGAGCGTGATGCACCAGTTGCCGGACTGGGACGAAGCGATCGTCGATACCCACTGGTCGCGGGAAGACGGCGAATGGACCTGTGCGCCGGGAGATATCCATCAACTGGATGATCATCCGGCCGATATCTACAACGCGATGATCGTCGGCTTGCGCGACTATGTGAACCGGAACCGGTTTCCGGGCGTGTTGCTCGGACTGTCGGGCGGGATCGACAGCGCCCTGTCGGCTGCGGTAGCCGTCGATGCCCTGGGCGCGGACCGGGTCTGGAATGTCATGATGCCCTCGCGCTTCACCTCGCAGGAAAGCCTGGATGACGCGGCGGGTTGTGCCGAAATGCTGGGTACCAGGCTGGACACCATTCCGATCAACCCGGCGGTTGAAGGCTTTGATGCGATGCTCGAGGACAGTTTCGCCGACAGCAATGTCGATATTACCGAAGAAAACATCCAGTCGCGGATCCGCGGCGTGACGCTGATGGCACTGTCGAACAAGTTCGGCCATATGCTGCTGACCACCGGCAACAAGAGCGAGATGAGCGTCGGCTATGCCACCATCTATGGCGATATGGCGGGTGGCTATTCGGTGCTCAAGGACGCCTACAAGCTGACCGTCTTCAAACTGTCCTCCTGGCGCAACCGCAACAAGCCGAGCCTCGGTCTCGGTCCCGACGGGCCGGTGATGCCGGAAACGGTCATCACCAAACCGCCAAGCGCGGAATTGCGGGAAGACCAGAAAGACAGCGACAGTCTGCCGGATTACGAGATTCTCGATCCGCTGCTGCACGGGCTGATCGAGGAAGAATTATCGGTCAACGACATGGTCGCGCGCGGGTTTGACCGCGAAACGGTGGTGCGGATCGAGCGGCTGCTCTATATCGCCGAATATAAGCGCCGCCAGGCTCCTCCGGGCGTCAAGCTGGGCACCAGAAATTTCGGCCGTGACCGGCGCTATCCGATCACCAACGCATTCAGGACCGTATGACCATAAAAACCCGCTTTGCCCCGTCTCCCACGGGCCACCTCCATGTCGGCAATATCCGGACGGCGCTGCACAACTGGATGTTCGCGAAGAAACAGGGCGGAACCTTTCTGTTGCGGCTCGACGATACCGATGGCGAACGATCGAAAGAGGAATATGTCGAGGCGATCCGTGCCGATCTGGCATGGCTCGGTCTGACCGCTGACGAAGAGCAGCGTCAGTCTGCCCGCTTTGACCGTTATGAAGAGCATCTGGCGAAGCTGAAGGCCGATGGCCGGGTCTATCCGGCCTATGAGACGGCGCAGGAACTGGACCTGAAGCGCAAGATCCAGCTCGGCCGGGGCAAGCCGCCGATCTATGACCGGGCCGCGCTCGACCTGACGCCAGACCAGATTGCCGCCTTTGAAGCCGAGGGGCGCAAGCCGCACTGGCGCTTCAAGCTGGATCACGAAAATCCGATCGTCTGGTCCGACCTGATAAGGGGTGATCAGAATTTCGATCCGGCCCTGTTGTCCGATCCGGTCATCCTGCGCGAGGATGGCAGCTGGCTCTATATGCTGCCCTCGGCGATAGACGATATCGAGATGGAGATCAGCCACGTTGTGCGTGGCGAGGATCATGTTGCCAACACCGCGGTGCAGATACAGATGTTTGAAGCACTTGGCGCAAAACCCCCGGAATTCGCCCATGAAGCCCTGCTGGTCGGGACCGAAGGCAAGCTGTCCAAGCGGCTCGGCTCGCTCGGCGTCAGCGGCTTTCGCGAGAAGCATATCGAGCCACAAGCGATCGTTGCCTTGCTCGCCCGTATCGGGACCAGCGATCCGGTGGAACCGATTGCCGACGTCGAGCAGCTGATCGCGACCTTCGACTTTGCCCGCTTTGGCCGGGCACCGGCGCGGTTTGACGACGAGGAACTGGTGCAGCTCAACCAGAAGATTGTTCATCTGCTGGACTATGCGGATGTGAAGGACCGGCTGCCGGAGTCCATGGATGCTGACGGCTGGGCGGTGATCCGGCCGAACCTGCATGATATGGGCGATGTCGACAAGTGGTGGCAGGTGGTGACCGGTCCAGTTGCGCCGCCAGAATTTTCGCCGGAAGACCGTGAATTTCTGTCGGTCGCCCATAGAGAGCTGGAAGAACTGGAAGCATCTTCCGGCTTGTGGAAAGAGCTGACCGGCACGCTAAAGGAAGCGACGGGCCGCAAGGGCAAGCCCCTGTTCATGCCGCTGCGGCAAGCTCTGACGGGACTGGATCATGGCCCCGACATGAATGTTTTGCTGCCTCTGATTGGCCGCGAAGAAGCGCTAACAAGACTATCAATATCAATAAGTTAACATGATTTTCTATAGCTGGATTTGCGGCTGCAACCACCCCTGATTGCATTTTACTATGTAATAGTATAACATTACAATCGGCGCTGCGGTGTGATAGTCGAAAAGGCACGGAGCCGCTCCGCCATGTTGAGGATGGTTGAGAGGACAGTATCATGAGCTATGTATCTGTATATGAAAATAAAATTCCGCGTTCGAAAGGCCTGATAATGACCGGCGCCGTGCATGCGGCGATCGTCGCGGCGGTGATCGCGATGCCGGCGATCGTGGTGCCGGATAGATTCGAAGGCACGATCCTGGCTATCCCCGAGAGAGTGCAGCCGACTCCAGAACCGGTGGTCGAAGAAGTGAAGCCAGACGTCAGAACAGCGGCGCCTGTACGGAAAACCGCACCAGAACCCCGGATAACCGACTTGCCGCCGATTCCAAAAGATCAATATGCAACGACCAGTCTGGCCAGCGCCTCGGTAGGAGAAGGCATGGTAATACCCCTGGAAACCATCACCATCAAACCCGATCCGGTGATTGTCGGCGCACGGCTTAACACTCGCTATGCGGACCGGTTCCAGCCTGCCTATCCGCCGGGCCAGTTGCGGCTGGAGCGGGAAGGCGAAGTCAGCGTCCGGGTACTGGTCGGGACGGACGGCCGGGTCAAGCAAATCAAACTGATCGATGCGCCGCATGAGGATTTCTGGGAAGCTACGCGCAGACAGGCGCTGAGCAAATGGCGCTTCACCCCGGAAACCAGAGATGGCAAGCCTTTTGAAAGCTGGATAACCCTGAAAGTCCGCTTTGAAATCAACAGTTGATCTACGGGCCAGCCGGTCGACCAGCGCTTTCCCGCGGCAAATTTGCGGGAAGGGCTGGTCATCCGGCCGTTGCCGCACTATCTGAACGCCATGGGAATGTTGAAAGATGTATCCGTTACCGGCGGTTTTGGTGATCTGGTTGCCGTTTTTCGCCAGAGTGAACCGGGGGAGCGTCTGCTTCCCGCGGTGATGGCGATTGCCTGCACCTCGTTCATACTGTTCCTTTTCTGGCTCGATCCCAAGGTAAATACCTACACTTATGTACCGCAGGAGGTCGTTTATGTCGAAAACTGGACACATGATCGCACCGACGAGGAAATTCTGCAGGACCGCTGGCAGGTCCAGTGCCTGAAGGACAAGCTGGCAGCCAAACGGCGCGAATCAATGAAGGAGCTGGGCCGGATGTCCGGCATGGATGTCGAGGCGATCGAGGCAGATATCGAAGCCGAACGTCTGGCGCGAGGTGAGGTTGAAGTCGATCGCCCGGCCGGTCTGCAATGCTGACCCCCCCCGGCGACGCACATTTCATGGCTGTTGCACTGGCTCTGTCGGAGCGGGGACGTGGCCGGACCGGTGCCAATCCCAATGTCGGCTGCGTCATCGTGAAAAAGGGCGTCGTCGTAGGTCGCGGCTGGACCCAGCAGGGTGGTCGTCCGCATGCCGAGGCGATGGCGCTGGCCGAAGCCGGAACCGCCGCCCGGGGCGCGGATATCTTTGTCACGATGGAACCCTGTGCGCATGAAAGTACTCGCGGTCCGACCTGCAGCAATGTGATCATCGAGGCCAGACCGAAACGGGTGATCGTCGCCACCCTCGACGCCGACGAGCGGACGAGACGCCGCGGCATTGACCGGCTTGGTGAAGCGGGCATTCCAGTATCGGTTGGTATTAGAGAACCGGAAGCGCGCCGCGCGATGGCGGGATTCCTGTGCCGGGTCGAGAATGGTCGTCCCTTTGTCACGCTCAAGCTTGCGATGTCACTAGACGGCTGCATCGCGATGGCCGACGGCTCCAGCCAGTGGATCACTGGCGATCAGGCACGGGCGCATGCCCATCTTGAACGAGCGCGCAGCGATGCGATCCTGGTCGGCGCCGGCACCGCCAGAGCGGACCGGCCCGGGCTGGATGTCCGGCTTGACGGGCTGGCCGATCGATCGCCGCAACCGGTCGTTCTTGGCAATGACAAGGATAAGCCGGAGCACTGGCTACAGCTGAACGAGCCGGCCGCGATTGCCGGTCTGGTCGATATCAACTGGCTGCTGGTCGAGGGCGGCGCACAAACCGCCACCTCCTTTCTTGCGGCGGGGCTTGTCGACCGGCTGCTGCTCTATCGAGCCCCGATCATCATCGGTGGCGGCCTGCCCTGCATCGGCGATATCGGGCTGGAAAAACTGGGTGAGGCGCATGGCCAGTGGCGGCGCACCGACCGGCGCGAACTCGGGCAGGATATGCTTGAGATATATGATCGCGCCGCCTAGGTTCCGCCGGGTTTGTCGCAAATAGACACAGCAAATAGGATCGCGCATGTTCACAGGCATTGTTTCAGACATCGGTACCATTGAATCGGTCGACCAGCGCGGGGATCTGCGCGTGGTGGTCCGGTGCGGCTATGCTATGGACGATGTCGATATGGGGGCCTCGATCGCCTGTTCCGGTGTCTGCCTGACGGTGGTTGACAAGGGGCCGGACTGGTTCGCCGTCGACGTATCGGGCGAGACCCTTTCGTGCACCGCGCAGGGCCAGTTTGCCGCCGGACGGAGACTCAATCTGGAACGGGCGCTGAAAGTCGGAGACGAACTGGGCGGGCATATTGTGACCGGCCATGTCGACGGCGTCGGTACCGTCTCCTCGAGCAACGCCGCCGGCGATTCGCGGGAAGTCGTGATCCGGGTGTCGAAAGATCTGGCGCCGTTCATCGCCGCCAAGGGATCGATCACGGTCGACGGCGTCTCGCTGACCGTTAACGCGGTTGCCGACGATGATGAGGGCGCATTGTTCACGCTCAATATCATTCCCCACACCGCACAGGTGACAACGCTCGGCGAGCTCGAGCCCGGCCGCGCGGTTAATCTGGAGATTGATATATTGGCCCGCTATCTGGCGAGAATGGAAAAAGTCCGGTCGCGGGGTTGAGCAAAATCGCAACCCGCCCGTGACGGTCGCGGCCCCGCGGGAAGGGGATGGCGTGCCGGGCCGTATCGCTCAGGCTGTTGGTGGTGAGCCGGTCAGAACGGCAGCCATTTCTGCTTCTTGCTGAATTTCATATAGCCGACATTGGCGCCAAGCCGCAGGCCCGCGCCGAGTCGCACCGGAATCAGAACCTTGTCACCGCTACGCAAGTAGCTGACGTGGAAGCCGCCGATGAAATAGGCCGCGCCTTCGCCCGCCGGGAAGCGCTGATAAAGTTCTTCGGTGTCATAGAGATTATAGACCAGCACGAAGGTGTTTGCGGCATTGCCGCCAACATCAAAGCCGATGGACGGTCCGGTCCAGTAGACCGGGCGTTCGCCCTCGACCTTGTGATAAAGCTTGCCCGAACCGTAGCGCAATCCGACGACAAAAGCGCCGCTGGCTTCCCGTCCCGCAATATAGGCATTGGGCCGGCCCTGCTTCTTGAGAATATCCTCGATCACCTCGGCGAGGCCTTTTGCGCCCTTGCCGAACACGCCTTCGGCCGCGCCGATCAGGTCATCGTCCTGATAGGTGTTGCTGTCCTCGATCGCTGCACCGATGCTATCGCCGCCTTGAGCGCCGGTTGCAGCCGAACTGGAGGGGGCGATAATGTCGGCATTGAGGTCGCTATCCAGTGGCGCATCCTCCACGGTGGCCGACCGGGAGCTGTCGGGTTCAAAATTTCCGTCATAATCGGGTGCGGCCAGATCGGCATCGATCACGTCATTCGGATCGACAGTTTCGACCTGCGCAGATGCGGGCGACAGCGCCGGTGCACCGGCGAGAGCCAATATGGCAAATAGACCCAATGATTTCTTCAAGCATAACCGTAACATGGGCAAACTCCTTCCGGTTACCAGCCGAATACAGGCTCTCGGCCGTCGACTATGACCACGCAATGAACGGACGACGAACGGACTCGATTCTGCGGCGATCCGAGTCCCCCCAGCCCTGCTTTCACCGGTTCCGGATTTTTTCCGGCAGGAATCCAAAGGGGCCAATTTTCCCGTTGCAGCCAGCGCTATCCGCCGTTATAGCGCTTTTTCAAGCCAAACTGCGTGGACACGTGGGTGAGCGGCTGAAACCACCTCCTTGCTAAGGAGACAAGCCTTTACGGGCTTCGAGGGTTCGAATCCCTCCGTGTCCTCCACTCCCTTGTTCCTATCATTGCTGAAAATGCCAATTCCTTAGCTTAGGCCTTTGGAAATGGCGACGTTCGTGTCACGCGCCGTCGCTTGCCGTTCCCTGCTAGCCCGACCACGGTGAGGGTAATAATATGTGAAAAAGAAATATGGCCGGGCTGACAGCGACGGCAGCACGTCGAGGATTAATTCCGACATCGCGGGGGCTGCTGGCTCCAGTTGCAGGCCAGATGTGTGGGGGCGGGAGAACCAACCCCACGGCACAGGAGAGGTTTGCCGCAACCAATAGGCGCGCCTAGATAGGGGGGAATCTAAATTTTCCAGCTGTCAATCCGCAGCGATAACGTTGTTACGGATTCTTTTTCGCGCGCCGGGCAGTGGTCTAGGGGCAACACATTAACCAGCGGCGGGTTTAGCTCGGCCCATAACTGGAGGTCTCAGACGGGGCGTTGTAATATTTTCCCTCAGTTCCATCGCGCATATCTGAAAAAACAATCAGCGCGGGTTTTTCATAGGTCAGTTTGTTGTCTTTGACGATTTGATCTTTCCCGTCTGAATTTTTCATTTTGCTTCCTTGTTTTACAATGGCCAGCACGGCGGCAAGATCATGTGATCTGCGACCATGTACCGAAGGCCGACATTTAATCGGGGCAAGATTGAAAGCAAGCGAACTCCGTGTTCCGCACTCGCCAATTCCCGACCATCGCTGACTTCTTCGCCCGCTTTTTGTCAGTTGGTGTGGAAGCGCTTCGTGCTGCTTGCTTGCCGCTCGGTCAACCGGTGCCGATGAAGCGCAATGGCATCAAGACCGTTTAACGCGTGCAGCGGAACCGCGCATTATTTCTTCTTGCCTCGCTGATAAATTATTATAATGAAACATAAAAAGGGGGAAATATTCAGTGAAAATGAAACTTGTGGTGCCCATTCTGGCGCTCCTAACTGCCGTGCCTGCCATGGCAGAGACCTTGAGCAACGATACGGTGCTGTCGATGATTGGCCTCGGCCTGGGCGATGAAGCCATTGTCGCGAAAATCCGCACTTCGGATTCCGAATATGACCTGTCGATCGATTCCATGGTGAGTCTGAAAAACCAGGGTGTTTCGAGCGCCGTTATCGCGGCGATGATCGAGGCGCAGGAAAGCAACAAGGCGAGTGCGCCGGCGATGGCGCCGGATTCGCCAGATCCCATGGTCCCGCATCCGGCGGGCGTGTACCTGCTGGACGAGACCGGGGAAGCCGCCAGAATGGTGCGGATCGATTCTACCATTTCCAATCAGGCCAAAACCGGTGGTATATTGGGCTACGCAATTACCGGCGGCCTCGCGTCGATGAGCGTTAAGGCGTCCATTCCCAATGAGACGGCTCGTGCGGGAACAGATTCACAGACGCCTGTTTTCTATATGTTTTTTGACGAATCCAATCCGGACACTGTGGTTCAGGCCAGTAGCTGGCAATCCGGTTCGGCCCAGACAATCAACTCTCCCAACGAGTTCACGCTGATCAAGCTCAAACAGAAAAAGGGACGCCGTGAAGCGCGGGTCGGCAGCATGAATATCGGTGGTACGAAAGTCGGTGTGATGGACAAGGATCAGCACCAGTTTGATTATGAGATTGTCCGGCCCGGCGTCTACAAGGTTGTCGCCCAAGAAGTTCTCGAGCAGGGTGAATATGGTTTTATCTACGCCTTGAACGGTGGCGCCGCGGGAGGCGCGCTCACGGCACGTATTTTTGATTTCACCATTTACTAGGCCCGGGGCTGCATGGGTGGATGCTTTTGATCTGGCGGTGGCCATGGTAGCGCCACCGCCGCCTGAGCTAAGGCACGCCGCGCCTGCGCTCGCTTTCAAGGCTGAAGCGGCCAAACCGGCGTGATCGAGCAGCAGGCCGTTCGCATGAATAGTGCCGGTCCCTGCATTCGTCCGGTTCCTTCTTTTGTGGAGCGCTGCCGGAAGTTTGCGCGTCATACCGTGCTGATGGCCTGATGGCTTGGTTTCAAGCGGGCCGGCCACGCGATGCGACATGAATTGCATTGACTATCCGTTCCCGCCCGATCATCAATTCCGCACGCCATCGCGATTGCAGTTCACAATATTTGGGCCATGATGAATAACAGAAAAAGCAGGAATATAGCTCCGAAAGGCGGGATTGCCGACCGCGCTTTGCTGCTGGTGCTGGGGGCTTTTATCACTGCTATCTGCCTGTTGGGTGGCAGCGTTCGCGGCGATGCGGTGCAGCTGATAGTGCTGCGGCCGGCCGCTTGCCTGGTGGCCGGCTATGCTTTGTATCAGCTTGGAGCGAGTCGCGCGGGCGGACAAAAGGTTCAGGGGCTTGCGCCGCTTTACGCGGGGCTGGCGGTGCTGGCCGTCTGGATGATCATCCAGCTCATACCCTTGCCCTATCAAATATGGTCCGAATTGCCGGGCCGGGCGCTGATCGCCAAGCTTGATGCGGCCGGCGGACAGAGGGGCCTGTCGCGTCCGCTGTCCTTTTCGCCTTCGCGAACGGCCAATTCGCTGGCCGCGCTGATCGTCCCGCTAGCGGCCCTTCTGTTATTTCATCGCTATCCGAACCGGCGGAAAAAGGACTTTCTCGCGCTGATCATTGTCATTGCTCTCGGCAATTCGCTGCTGGGTATCCTGCAGATCCTCGGTCCCAGCGGCGGTCCGCTCTATTTCTATGAATTCACCAATGCAACAGAGGCCGTCGGTTTCTTCGCCAATCGCAATCACTCCAGCGTATTCTCGGCAGTGGCGCTGCTGATCATCAGCTATATCTATTCGCAAAACTGGCGCTTTTTCCGCCTCGACAGGAAATATACCAACATGGTCCTGGTCACCATCTATCTGCTGATTTTCCTGTCGTCGATCCTGAACGGGTCGCGTGCCGGATTTCTATGTGGCGGCATAGCGCTTTTCCTCGGTCTGGTCCTGTATAATCTCAGGCCCGCGGATGCCAAGGGACCCGGCATGAAGCAGAGCCGGAAAGTCGCATCGATCATCGGTTCGGTTGCCATTGTGGCGTTCAGCCTGACGCTGATTCTGCTGTTCTTTGCCTCGGATCGCGTCCCGGCTGTCACCCGTCTGATCGAAGCTGACAATATGTCGAACCTGCGGACGAGCGCGATGCCGACGCTGCTGGAAATGATCGGCACCTATTGGCCGTTCGGCACCGGCTTTGGCACGTTCGACAAGGCCTATTTCATTCATGAACCGAACGAATTGCTGATGCCCAGCTATTTCAATCAGGCGCATAATGACTGGCTGCAGATGATCATCGAAGGGGGCGCGCCGGTAGCGGTGCTGGCGATTGCCGGAATCCTCTTCTATTTTGCTGCTGTTCTGAAACTGTTCGTCCTGACCGCAAGTAATCGCGCGCATCTGTTTTTCTGGTTCGGCATCATGACCATATTGGGGGTCGCCAGTCTGGTCGACTATCCCCTGCGAACGCCATTATTCAGTGCGGTCGCTGTCTGGATCGTGGCTCTGCTGCTTGCAGCGCGGCGCAATCCGGAAGCTCTCGGCTTCATCAGGGATCCATGATCCACCCTCGTTTTCGGCCCTTGTCTGGCCGAAGAATCCCCCGGTTCATTGGCTCCGGAGAACGCAGGTTCATCACCCGTTCGGAAATAGCGATGGATCGAGGTTGCCTAATCGCAAATTGCTGTTTACGGCTGAATTCCGTTGTGTGGATTAGAGAGTGGAAATGAAAATCCAATTGAAACAATTGTTCATTTTAGCGATATCGGGGGCTCTGCTAAGTGCCTGCGCAACCGCACCGATCGGTATGTCGAGTGATATCGAGCTGACCACATTGGAAGAGCTTCCCGCCAGCACTGCCGGGTCGCCTTATCAGGTCCGCCCGCTTGAAACTCTGGAAATAGCTGTTTTCGGATCGGAGTTGCTGTCCGGAACCTATCTGCCGGATGAACAGGGCCGGCTGAATTTTCCTTTGATTGGCCAGGTCGACACGGAGGGATTGACACCTTCGGGAGTCGAGGATGTGCTCGAGGATAAATTGCGCGGGCAATATATTCTCAATCCGCAAGTCACCGTTCGACCGACCAAATTGCCGGAGTTGACCGTTTCGATCGGCGGTGAAGTGAAAAAACCGGGAACCTATACATCCTCCAACTCGCCCACTTTGCTGCGCGCGGTCTATAATGCCGGCGGCCTCTCGGACTATGCGAAGTCTCAGGAAGTGCTGGTATCGCGGACGGTAGACGGTCAGAAATATATCGGTGTCTATAATCTTACCGCGATCCAGCGGGGAAACTACCCGGATCCCGCCATATATCCGAATGACGTAATTGCCGTGGGCGATTCCCCTTCAAAACGTTTCCTGCAGGGTCTGCTGGCATATGTTCCGCTTCTAACAAATACTGCTGTTCTGATCGACAGAGTAAGATGATAGGTTGATTGAATAATGGCAACGAACCTCCAAACTGCGAGATCAGCCGGTGAACGTGACCCATTTGAAGCGGAAGCGCCGGATTCCATAAGCCTCCACGATCTGGAGCGTTTCTGGCAGCAGGCCATCAACCTGCGCTATGTGATTCTCGGCATCATTGTCTTTTCGCTCGTGGTCGGCTTGATCATGACGCTCTTGCAGACGCCTCTGTACCGGTCGACGGCGCGGATCGAGATCAGCCAGATCGAGTCCGATGTGACCAATATCGGCGACGTCGAACTGCAGAATATCTCGAAAGACCGGCAGTATTTTGCCACCCAATATGAACTTCTCCAGTCCCGCAGCCTCGCCAACCGGGTTGTCAGCGCCGGTAATCTGACTCGCGACAAGAAGTTTCAAGAAGCTTTCGGACTGGGGGAAAAGGGAGTCTCGGACACCGCCGCGGCCAATATTTTGCTCGCGGATATTTCCATTCAGCCAATCGAATTCTCGAACCTGGTCGATATCAGCTTTTCCAGCCCGGATGCGCAACTTTCCGCTCAAATCGCCAATCTCTGGGCGCAAGAATTTCTGGGCATGAATTATGACAAAAGATTCGGCTCCAATGCCCAGGCCCAGAAGTTTCTTGGCGACCAGATTTCGGAAATGCGGGAAAAGCTCGAACGGTCCGAACAGGAACTGATCGACTATGCCAATGCAAACGAGATCGTGAATATCGCGCCAATCACTTCAGAGGATGGATCCGCTGGTGGTGGCCAGACTTTGGCTTCATCGGAACTCTCCGCCTTGAGCGGAGATCTGGCGCGCGCAACCGCGGCGCGGATCGAGGCCGAAAGCGCCTTGCGGGCGAGCGCGGCGGCAGCCGGAACCGGCGGCACATCGGCTGTGCTGAAATCCCGGTTGTCCGAGGTGCAGGCCAAGCTTGCCAGCCTGAAATCACAATTCGGTCCCTCTTATCCGCAGATCGTCGCTCTGGAGGCGGAAGAGGCGTCCCTGAAATCCTCGATGCAGGGGGCATCGCAAGACATATCCAGAGAATTGCAGGCGAACTTGCAGAAAGCTCTGCTCCAGGAGCAGGCCTTGCAAAGAGCATTTGATCGCGCCAAATCCGGTTATCTGGGGCAGCAGGGGCAGGGTGTCCGGTACGGAATATTGAAACGCGAAGTCGATACGAACCGTCAACTTTATGATGCGCTTCTGCAACGGTTCAAGGAAGTCGGTGTTGTCGGCGCGGGCAAGAACAACATGGTCATGGTCGACAAGGCCGAAATAGCGCGGAGTCCCTATGAGCCGTCTCTGACACGCAATCTGCTTCTGGCCTTCCTGTTCGGTGCCTTCGCGAGTGGCGCTCTGGTAATCCTCCGAGAAACCATGGATCAGAGTATCCGCAACCCGGCCGATGTGAAGCGGGTTCTCGATCTGCCTGTTCTGGGCCTCATTCCGCTGATTCCGGAAGACGCTATCAATGAGCAGCTCGAGGACAAGAAATCCGAACTGAACGAAGCCTATCAGGCAACACGGACGAATCTGAATTTCCTGACGGACAAGGGCGCGCCCGGTACGATCATGTTCACTAGTACGCGGCCAGATGAAGGCAAGACCCTCACCGCGGTTGCCGTCGCCGAAAGCTTCGGCCATCTGGGCAAGCGGGTATTGTATATGGATGCCGATTTGCGCAATTCCGGCCTGCACGAAATCTTTGAAAATGTGCCCCAGCCGGGCGTGGGATTGAGCGGCTTTCTGGCCGGGAATGACGATTTCGCGAAAAGCATCGTTTCGCTGGATTCGCACCCGTTCGATATTCTACCCAGTGGCCGGAAACCACCCAATCCGGGGGAATTGCTGGCCGGAACGCGGCTGCAGTCACTGCTCGAGCAGCTGGGCACCAGATATGATCATGTCATCATCGATAGCCCGCCCGTCCTGGGACTGGCGGATGCACTCGAGATTGCATCGGTCGCCGATGGCGTCGTTTTCGTGGTCGAGGCCAATAGCGGCAAGATCCGGACGATCCAGCAGGCTCTGAGCAGGCTCGAAACCAGTGGTGCCCGCATATTCGGTGCTATTGTAACCAAGCTGGATGACCGCAATCAGACCTACGGCTATGGTTATGGCTATGGTTACGGGCATAGCTATGGTGAAAAAGACGATAGTTGAACGATGATCAATGCGCTGATCCAAGCAAGATGAACTGGATGAAAGCAGCTGTCCTGTCTGTCGGGGCCGTCGCTTTGAGCGCTGCGCTGGCCATGCAGGCCTTCACCAATGCTCTCGCCAATGATCAGCCTGCCGTTGCCGCAGGGGCCTTTCCCTTGAACGGATTTGCACTGGAGCGCGTCGCCCTCGACCGGCTCAACAGCCAGGCAGAGGAACCCCTTTCTCCCCTGGCCAGAAAGATTTTGGCACAGGAACCATTGTCACCGGTATCCTGGACGATTTTGGCCCTTGATCAACGGGATGAGGGAGCAAAGAACCGGATTTTGCTGGCCGCATCTGAACTCAACCGCCGCACTCTGATGCTGCAGTCCAATCTGTTGTTGCTATATGCCTCACGCGATGATTTCGCCAACAGTATCGCAGTGCTCAACCAGATACTGACCGTTTCGCCCGAGCAACAGAAAACCATGTTTCCGATCCTGATTCAGGCGCTGAAGGACGAACGGTCGGTTCCGGAATTTGCGCAGGCGTTGAGCCTCGAGCCGGACTGGGCCAATCCGTTCTTGCAAGCCGCAGCAGGGGATCGCGACGCGCTCTTCAATCTCGCGCGATTGCGAATGAGCCTGTTTGACAAGCTGGCCGTTGAACCGGACACGGACCGAGCCATAGTGGACGCGTTGGTCAGGGCCGGCGACCTGGATTCGGCATTCGCACTCTATCAGAGAATTTCCGGGCCAGGTTCTGACAATCTGGCTGGCACGACCAGCCGGCAGGGCAAGCTTGGCTGGAGCAGCGAAATGCCGCCGTTTGACTGGCGGCTCAACAAAGGTTCCGGAGAGCGCGCGCAAATTGTCGATGATCCCGAGCGGCTGGAGTTTTTTGTCAGGCGAGGAAAAGCCGGCATTCTGGCCGAGCGGATCATTTCGGTACCGCAATCTTTCACGCTCAGGGTGACGCATGAAATCTCGCCCGTGGAACAGCTTGAAGACGTCAGGATCGCGCTTCAATGTGAGAATAGCGAGACCGGCTTTTTTGACCAGCCACTGACGAAAAGCCCCAGCATTTTCCCGGTCGGACCGCTGCCGTCCGATTGTGCAGCCGTCCGCCTGTCCCTGCTGGCGCGGGCCTGGTCCGACAAGGATAATCTGAACGGGCAGATTCATTCCATCCAGATCAGTGCACGCTGATTTTAAACGCAGCCGTCCGGCGCATCAGCATAGCGCGCAAGGCCCGCTTATCCACCAGCGGCTGACGGGACTTGCGCTTAGCCTTTTCTATCCAGCAGGATCTGGATCCGCTCGATAACCTCGTCTTGCTGATCATCCGTCATGTCGCTTCCCGAGGGCAGGCACAGGCCGTTTGCAAACAAGCTTTCGTCAATTCCGGCACCATGATAGGGTGTGCCGGTATAAAGGGGCTGCATATGCATCGGTTTCCATAGCGGTCGCGCTTCGATTTCATGCTCCAGCAGCATCAGTCGGATGTCTTCGCGCGATACGCCGGTCAATGCCGGGTCGATGGTCAGGGCGGTAAGCCAGCAAGTGGAACGCTGTCCTTCGGGTTCCGGCATGAAGGCAATGCCTGGGCGGGACAGGGCCTTGCGGTAGCGTTGACAGATCGTCCGTCGTCTGGCGACGCGATCGTCCAGCACCGCCATCTGTCCCAGACCGATCGCGGCGCAGATATTTGACAGCCGGTAATTGTAGCCGAAGGTGGAATGTTCGTAATGCGGGGCAGGGTCGCGCGCCTGGGTCGCGAGAAAACGCGCCTGTTCGGCCCAGTCCTTGTGCCGGGTGACCAGCATGCCGCCGCCTGAGGTGGTTATGATCTTGTTGCCGTTGAACGACAGGATCGCTGCGTCGCCGCCGCTGCCGGCCTTGCGCCCGCCCAGATAGCAGGCGCCGAGGCTTTCGGCGCTGTCGAGAACGAGCCGGATATCATATTGTGCCGCCAGCGTTTCAAGCGCGTCGAGATCGACGGATTGACCATAGAGATCGGTCGGGACAATGGCTTTCGGCAGGCGATCTTCCCGGTCGGCAACGGCCAATTCGTCGGTGAGCCGCGCGATATCGATGGTCCAGCTGGCCGGGTCGAGATCGAAAAAACGGGGCGTTGCGCCGAGATAGTTGACCGGGAAGATGCCACCGGCAAAGGTCATGGACGAAATCCACACCTCGTCACCGGTGCCGACACCGGCGATGCGCAACGCGAGGTGCAGCGCGGCCGAACCGGAAGACAGGCCGACGCAATGCAGGTCGCCGCCGAGATACTCGCCGACGGTGGCCTCGAAAGCCTCGAGCTGCGGTCCCAGTGGAGCAACGAAGTTCGAGGCAAAGGCCTCGGCTACATATTCCTGTTCCCTGCCGGACATATGGGGGCGTGAAAGATAGATGCGCATGATCAGTCCTTGATTAGTGGCCGGGCCGGATTGCCGACAACGGTTTGGCCGGCCGCCACATCCCGGATGACAACCGCGCCCATGCCGACGGTGGCGCCGGCACCAATGGTTATTCCCTGCCGCAGAATCGCGCCGGAACCGATATAGGCATGGTCGCCAATGGTGACATTGCCGTTGGCCTTGGCGCCAGGGGCGAAGGTGACATAATCACCGACAACACAGTCATGTTCGACATAGGAATAGAGATTGGCGTGGAAACAGCATCCGATCGAGATATTGGATGTCAGCGTTACAAAAGGCGAGAGGCAGGCGCCCGGACCAATCGCTACTTCGTCCATCTGCACGACCGATGCCGCCCGCGCTTCAACCAACGGAATATCTGCTGCGGCACATTTATCAGCCAGACGCTGACGAACTTTCGAATCCCCAATGGCAATCGATACCGCCTTGTCGCGATTTTCGCGCTCCAGAAAAGCGGGCCAGTCGACAATATCCTGTCCGTTCACGCGGCCGGGTGCCTGGCCGTCATCGATGAACAGCAGATCGGCTCCGGCATATTGTCCGCGCAACAACGGCAGGATGCCCCGGCCACAACCGGATGCGCCATAGACGCCGATCAGTCGCTTCATGATTGCGGGCCGGTAAATTTTGGCATGGTCGCTTCCCCTGCTGCCGAGATGCCTTCGCGCTTCAGCACCTTGCGGATCGTGAGCCAGATGATCTTCAGATCAAGCCAGATAGTCCGGTTGTCAACATACCAGACATCAAGTGCGAATTTTTCGTCCCAGGAAATCGCGTTGCGGCCATTGATTTGCGCCCAGCCGGTAACGCCGGGACGGACATTATGCCGGCGCGCCTGTTCGGCGGAATAGAGCGGCAGATATTCCATCAGCAACGGACGCGGACCGACAAGGCTCATGTCGCCTTTCAGCACATTCCACAGTTCCGGCAGTTCGTCGAGCGAGCTGGATCTGAGGCTGCGGCCCAGCGGGGTCAGCCGCTCGCTATCGGGCAATAGCTGGCCATTTGCTCCGGTTGAATCCCGCATGGTCCGGAATTTCATCATTTCAAACGGCTTGCCATCGCGCCCGGGGCGTGTTTGGCGGAACAGCACAGGCGACCCCATCCCGCGCCGGATCAGGATCACCAGGATCAGCATCAGCGGCGACAGCAGGATGAGGCCGGTGGCGGCGCCGGCAATGTCAAACATCCGCTTCACCATGACCTGAGAAGCCTCTGGTCCGTGCAAAGCCCATCCATATGGTGGCTTGTGAGGGGGATGATCCAGCCAATCAGCCAATGGTTGCGCGCTTCGCCAAGGTGCGCGCCTTCCGGCATATCGGCATCTGCTATCTTCACGCCATTTTCCCTTGTGCGGCCCCGTACATGTCCCGGCTTATATTCCCTGTGTGTCGCCCTCGATCACCGCGATCATGTCGCGGTTTACCCGGTGCACATCGAACCGTTCCCGTGCCAGACGATGGGACGCGTCTGACATCTTTAGCAACTCTCCGCAAGATGCGCTGGCCAGCCTGTCCATGGCCCCGGCCAACGCCGCCGCATCGCGCGGAGGCACCAGCATGCCGTTGCTCCCGCCGTCGAGTGTCTCGCGGCAACCGGGCATGTCGGTGGTGATGATCAGCCGACCCAGCGCCAGCGCCTCGAGTAGCGAGCGCGGCACCCCTTCGCGATAATAGCTCGGCAGAACCACGACATGGGCTGCGCGCATCAGGGGCCGTACATCGGCGACCTGGCCGTGCCATGTCAGCACCTGCTCGGCCTGCCAGCGGTCGATCTCCTCGGCGGTCACGCTGTCCGGGTTGCTGTCGAGCCCGCCGATCAGGTCGAACTGCACCTGTGGATGGCGCTCGCGGGTGCGGCGCGCCGCCGCGGCAAATTCGCGCACGCCCTTAGAGGCGATCATCCGCGCGACCAGCACGAAGCGCATCGGCCCGTCGGGCAGCGGCACCCGGGCGAAACGGTCGAGATCGATGCCCGAGCCATCGACAACCCGTGTCTGCGCACCGGCCCCCACAATGGCGCGTTTGCGGAACAGCGCTAGATCGTCGCGATTCTGGAACACCACCATATCCGCGCGGTTAAGCGCGGCGCGATAGAGGCCCGAGACCAGCGCCGTCAGCAACCGTTGCCTGGCGCCCGTTCCCTCGTTGAACGACAGACCCAGCCCGGTAATCAGCGCCACGCGGCGCGGCACCCGCGCCAGCCAGGCCGCCAGCGTGCCCCAGATGACCGGCTTGACCGTATAGCCCATCATAACATCGGGCTGCAGCCGCCGCATCAGCCGCGCCAGCGCGGCGAGCAGGCGCAGATCGGCCAGCGGCGACAGGCCGGTGCGGTCCATCGGCACATCATGCGGGGTGATGCCCATCTCGCGCAACCGCTCCGCCTCGACGCTGCTGGCGCCAAGCCCCGGCGCCGCCGCATGGACCTCATGCCCGCGCGCCACCAGGGCCTGCAGCAGCGGCCCCCGGAAATTCAGCAGCGATCCGGCAAATCCGGCAATGATTATGAAACGCATGGGATTATCTGTTCTGCCGGTGTGCCACAGCGGAAGCGACGTTGACCTCGGGAGGATATTGCACGGTTCTCAGCCTTTCCGCCAAACCACCCGGTTCACAAAATCGGTGTAGCTGTGGATGATCCGGACGATTTTCTCCGACACATTGTCCGGTGCATAATCATCGACCAGATGCAATGCCCGTTCCTCGCCGCGGGGCTGGGTCTGGAGGATTTCCAGACCTTGCAGCACGCGTTCTGGGTTCATGCCGACCATCATCACCGCCGCTTCCTCCATGCCTTCGGGCCGTTCGTGGGTTTCGCGGATATTGAGCGCAGGGAAATTGAGGATCGAGCTTTCCTCGGTGATCGTGCCGCTGTCCGACAGCACAGCGCGGGCGTTCATCTGCAGGGCGTTATAGTCGGAAAAGCCGAAGGGTTTCATCTGCTGCACCCGCGGGTCCAGTTTCGCGCCCGTGGCCTCGATCTTGTTGCGGGTGCGCGGGTGGGTGGAGAGGATCACCGGCAGTCCGAACCGATCGGGCAGCATGTTGAGAATTTCTACCAGCCCCTCGAACTGGCGCGGGTCCTCGATATTTTCCTCGCGGTGCGCGCTGACCACGAAATAGCCGTGCTTTTCCAGACCCAGCTGTTCCTGGACATTCGAGGCGGCAATCCGGTCGCCATAGGCGGACAGGACTTCGCGCATCGGGCTGCCGGTGACGATCACCCGCTGCGGATCCAGCCCCTCGCGCAGCAGATATTCGCGCGCGATCTGGCTGTAGGTCAGGTTTATGTCGGCGGTATGGTCGACGATCCGGCGATTGATCTCCTCGGGCACGCGCATGTCGAAACAGCGGTTTCCGGCTTCCATGTGGAAAGTGGGAATCTTCAGCCGCTTGGCGCTGATCACCGCGAGGCAGCTGTTGGTGTCGCCCAGCACCAGCACCGCGTCGGGCCGGTGTTCGGCGAGTATCTTTGCGGATTTGGCGATGATATTGCCGATTGTCTCGGCGGCGGTGTCGCCCGCCGCTTCCAGAAACACATCGGGCTGGCGCAGGCCGAGATCCTCGTAGAAAATCCCGTTGAGCTCATAATCGTAATTCTGCCCGGTGTGGACGATCAGATGGTCACAATGCCGGTCGAGCGCGCCCATGACCCGGGACAGCCGGATCAGCTCCGGCCGGGTGCCGACGATAGTGGCGATTTTGAGTTTTTTTGTCATTTGTCCTGTTCTTCCTGAACGCGTAGAATGATCGCCGAAATTTGGTAGTTTTTGACGAGGTAGCTCAGGCCCGAAGCGCGCGACCTGGTTCTTTCGATTCCACCACGAAACGTTACCATTCGCGCGATGTCGCCCGCTATTGATTTTAGCGACTGAAATGATGTTCTCGTGCGGCGCAGGTCGGACCATCGTCCGCCATCCACCAGAATCTCGCTGTCCACAATCCGGGTACCAGGAAACAGAGCATGTATTTCCTCCGGGGATGGCCGGAACATCGTGTCAATCGGATCAAGATGATAGGGATAATCGTAGGGCACTGTAACGATGATATATCCGCCCGGTCGAACAAAGCTCTTGCAGGCGTCGGCGAATGCGGCGGGATCAACAAGATGTTCGAGAAGATTGCAAAGCAGAAGCGATTTAGCCTGGACGTCTTGAAGTTTCGCGCAGACATCCGGATCGAAAATATCGCCGACGATCTCGACGCCTTCGGCATCTCGAAGATCGGTAGTGACAATCCGTACGCCTCTTTCCCGCAGTGGAGCATGAACAAACTGCTCGATATGGGGCTTTGCAATTGTTCGGAATGCGAGACTGGAGGAACCGATTTCCAGCAGCGGTGACAATTCCGCAACATCCATTTCGGCCAGATGTTCTTGTAACCATCTTGATTCGATCAGTCTCATATATTCTATCCCGAAAATTGCATCATGAAGTCAGCCGGTGCGCAATCGTATCCGGACGGTCCCGGTCGAACAGCTCGTTGGCCCAGAGCATGCAGATCAGCTCGTCCTCGCCGATATTGGTGATGTCATGGCTCCAGCCCGGCACGGTTTCCACGACGATGGATTCCGCGCCATATGTGTCGAGCGCGTGGGTCTCGCCGCTGTCCATATTGTAGAAACGGAACCGCGCCCGCCCTTTCAGGACGAGGAATTTCTCGGTCTTTGCATGGTGATAATGGCCGCCGCGGGTGACTCCGGGACCGGCGGTGAAAAAGCTGAACTGGCCCGAATGTTCGGTTCGCAGCATTTCGGCGAAGACACCGCGCTCGTCGCCGTGGCGGGTGACGGGATAGGCGAAATCATCCACCGGCAGATAGCTGATATAGGTGGCATAGAGCGCCCGCCCGAGACCGGTGCCGGTTTCGCCCACCGTGTGCGTCTCGCGGATGGCGCGATATTCGCGCAACCGGTCTGCGAGCTCCTGCAGGGTGATGCGATATTCCGGCGCGATTGCAGTGATCTGGGCGCCGCTGCCCGGCGAGGCCAGCCAGGCCAGCCAGCCGGTGATCACGTCATCGACATGGACCAGCCGGACCTCGGCGTCCGGAGCGCTGATCGTGATCGGCAGATCGCGGGCGATATTGTGGCAGAAGGTGGCGACGACCGAATTGTAATCCGGGCGGCACCATTTGCCGAACACATTGACCAGCCGGCAGATATTGACCGGCGCGCCGCTGTCGCTGGCCAGCGCCTGAAGATGGGTTTCCGCGTTCGCCTTGGTCCGGCCATAAGGCGTGTCGCGATCCACCTGGATGGTGGACGCCGCAATCACCGGAATGGCAGCGGACCGGTCGCGCAGCAATGCGCACAGCTGCGCGGTATAATGATCGTTGATTTCCTCGAATTCCGCTTCCGTGTCCGGCCGGTTGGCGCCGGCCAGATGGACCACCGCTTCCGCCTGCTTCACCATGTCGGCCAGATCGGCGTCGCTGGTGGCGCGGGTCGCGCCAAGCACGTCATGGCCTGCTTCGCGCAGGCGCAGCGCCAGATTGCGGCCGATGAAACCATTTGCTCCGGTAATCAGGACCTGCATGTCAAACCTCGGAATCTGCCGGTTCGCCGGCCATCGTGGAACGGATGAAGGGAAGCTGCAGCAGCAGCTCTTTCATGCCCTCGACATCAAGCTGTTGCGTGTTTTCCGACGTATAGTCAAAGGATTCGCTGATCCGGCTTTCCCCGGATTCGACATAGACGCCGTAATTCAGGTCGCGCATGTCGGCCGGAACGCGATAATATTCTCCCAGATCAACCGATTGGGCGAGCTCCTCGCGCGAGAGCAGGGTCTCGTGCTTTTTCTCGCCGTGGCGGGTGCCGAGTATATGGATCGGATGGTCGGGTTTCCCGAACAGGTCCAGCAGTGCTTCGGCCAGGACCCTGATCGTCGCGGCCGGCGCCTTCTGCACCAGCACATCGCCCGTCGCCCCGTGTTCATAGCCGAACAGGACCAGATCGACGGCGTGGTCCAGCGTCATCATGAAGCGGGTCATGTCGGGATCGGTGATGGTCAGCGGCTCGCCCGCCTGGATCTGGCGCACGAACAGCGGAATGACCGAGCCGCGCGAGGCCATGACATTGCCATAGCGGGTGCAGCAGATGGTCATGCGCTCCGGGTCGATCGCGCGGGCCTTGCCGGTGGCGACCTTTTCCATCATCGCCTTGGACGTGCCCATCGCATTGATCGGATAGACCGCCTTGTCGGTGGACAGGCAGATCATCCGCCTGACGCCGGAGCGATGCGCCGCATCGATCGTGTTGGCAGTGCCCAGGACATTGGTGTTCACAGCTTCGAGCGGAAAGAATTCGCAGGACGGAACCTGTTTCAGCGCCGCCGCGTGAAACACGAAATCGACGCCGTGCATGGCGTCCGAGAGGCTGTCCCGGCTGCGCACGTCGCCGAGGAAGAATTTGAGCTTGTCGTTGCGATACAGCTTGCGCATATCGTCCTGCTTCTTCTCGTCGCGGCTGAAGATACGGATTTCGCGGACATTGCTGTCCAGAAAGCGCCGCACCACGGCATTGCCAAAACTGCCGGTGCCGCCGGTGATCATCAGGCAAACATCATCTAACATGAACATCATTCTCCATAAGGGTCCGGTCGGGGCCGGGCGCGTTGCATTGCGCCAGCAGACGGACAAGGGCTTCGCTGTGAACTTTATAATCAAAATCGGCTTCGGCTGTCGCGCGAGCGGCGCGGCGCATCGCCGACAATTGTGCCGGATCGAGCGTCAGCGCCCGCTCGAGAATATTCGCCAGGTCGCCGGGGTCGTGGGATGGGCAGACCAGACCGTTGACACCATCGTCCAGATGCTCTGCAAGGTCCGAAGTCAGGTTGGTGATCACCGGCGTCCCGAGGCTGAGACTCTCGCCGAACTTGGTCGGGAAGCCGGCGGTCGACACCCGGTTGATCCGGCGCAGAAAGATGGTGAAATCGGCAGCGCGCGTGATCGCGACCGATTGCTCGTGCGTGACCCGGCCGTGCAGCGTCAGACCCGGAGGCACGGCATCGTGGCCGTGCAGGCCGGGCAGGGCCAGCACTTCCGCCGCAGTTGGGCCGGCGATATCGAGGCGGATGCGCGCCCCTTCCGGGTCGAGCCGCATCAGGGCGGTGACGACCGTGTCGAGCAGATCGTTCGAGGCCGACCCGCAATAGGAGAGGTGCAGCCGGCCGTCATCTGACCGGTTCTCCAGCACCGGTTCCAGCGCCGTGACGTCGAGAGTGGGCGGCACTTGCGCGACCGCGAGCCCGCGCCGCCGGTAATAGTCGGCGAGATAGGAGGAGATCGCGACCACGCCGTCCAGCCGGGGGATCAACACGCGCATCGCCAGTTCGATATTCCACAGATAGGGCGACTTCAGAAAGCCGGCGGTGCTGCTGGCCGTATACCATTCAACGGCGTCGAAGATCAGCGGGATATTGCGCCGCCGGGCCATGCCGGTCAGCTGCAGCAAATAGGGTGAATAGCCGCTGTACAATATGATCGCGGCGGGCGGCGTTGGCGCGCGCGCGATCCAGTCCCGCGTGCGGCTGCCGGTAAAGATATAGCGGGCCCGCTTCAGCGCGCGCGGCAGATGCTCGGCATCGCGCTCGCCGGTCGAGGCGAGGCTGATCCCCGGAGCGAAAGGCCGCGCATCGCCGCCCGAGCGGTCGATCTGGGCCGAGATGATCGTCACCCGATAGCCAGCCGCGACCAGCGACTGGGCGTTGCCCAGCACGCGCCGCGCGCCCGCCCCGCCTTCGGGAAAGTCGAAGGGGACGACATAGGCGATCCAGGGGGAGTGATGAGTCTTTTGGCTCACAATGGATTTAATCCCGAAAATTGAGGTGCGGAGAAAAGGCGATATCCCAAGTATGATGCTCCCGCGGGCGTCAGGTGCCGACCGTCGTAGGTGATTATCCTTCCAGATTCATTGAACGCTGGGCAGCGATTGCCGTCGCAGAGTATAGTCAACGGGTCCACAAACACCTCTTTCCCAAGTGCGTCAGATAACATGCCATTGGCTGCCAAAGCGCCCTTTCGGGGTCGCACACGGAGATCCACCGCGTCAGTCAGGCTATTCTGGATGAGGATTTTTCGATCACGTTCGAAATCCTTCGTACCAATCACTCGCAGCACCGCATCACTGCGCGAACTTAATGCTTTGATAGTGGCAACGGAGGAATCCATCCTACGACTGTTCCAAAAGAACGCCATTAAAATGATGTCGGCTTGATCAATGCGTGAATCCGTGCGGAGCTGCTGCCACGCCTCGCGACAACGAGAGAGATAGCGTGCTGATATCTTGGCTTCAGCTTCTTTTCCGCCCAAACTAGCTCCGCAACGCGCAGGTATATTCAAGGCAGCAATCTGATCATCTGCAAATGCGTGGTTTGCGCGGATCATGTTGAACAAATCTTGAGAAAAGGAATCGCCGATGATCAGCACCCGTCGTCCTGATGCCTTGCTTTCGAAAGACCGCGCCAAAGCCTCCGCATATTCGGAGCTGTCTGTATAATCCGTGGAATCAGCTGCTGAGATGGCGACAACATCGCGTTGCCATGTTGGATAGCTATCAGCAAAACCGGCCCGAGCGAGAATAATTGTAGCGGCAAGAATGCATATTGCGGCCGTCGATATCACCCATGTCAGTAAAAGCTTGGAGGGCATGCGCTGACGATCCCGGAAGGGCCTTTCTATCCATCGCCAACTAATTGCAGCTAAAATGAAAGTCACAACCGATAGTAGGAGTAGCACCGATAATGGCGCCTCTCCACCGAAATGTAGACGGGCAAACACGAACAGCGGCTGATGCCACAAATAAGCGCTGTAGCTTACAAGACCAATCGAGACGACAAAAGGTAAGGAAAGCACCTTACCGGAGCCGCTCGTAGGTCGTGAAAATCCAATCACTAGCGCCGTGCCAACCACAGGGATCAGCGCATATCGACCTGGAAAAGGCGTGATTTCAGAAAATAGAGGAACCGAAATTGCGATCATCGCGAGGCCTATCCAGCCAGCCATGGCCGCAGGGCCCGGGAACCGAACAACTGCTGTATCGAGCCGACTGAAATGCATAGACACCAGTGCTCCCATACCCAGTTCCCAAGCCCGGGTCGGCAAAATGAAAAACGCTACATCGGGTTGGCGCGTGGACATCCAGTCAGCGAGTATAAAGCTGATCAAAACAATCGCCCAGAGGAGCCCAAAAACCCATCGGCGACCCAACCGCGCTGCCAGCATCAGCAGAGCGGGCACAACGAAATAGAACTGTTCTTCTACCGCAAGGCTCCAGAAATGAAGTAGCGGTTTTAGTTCAGATGCCGTTTGGAAGTATCCGCTCGACAGCAAGAAGTGTATGTTTGCAGCAAATAGCTGTGTGGCTATCAGGCTTTTTGCATAATCGACCAGTTGATCGGGGTACATGGTCAGCAGAGCCACAGGTATTGTCAGCACCGAAACCAGCAACAATGGGGGGAGTATTCGGCGAATTCGCCTCTCATAGAAATTGCGGTAGGAAAATTTCCCGGCTTCGATATCGCTCAGAATTATCCGTGTAATCAGAAAGCCACTGATGACGAAAAATACATCGACACCCACAAAGCCGCCGGAGAAGCCTGGCATGTCCGCGTGGTAAAATAGCACGACCAGAACGGCGACCGCACGTAGACCATCAATCTCTGGTCGGTAATTGCGCGCATTCATCTTGAGCACCTATCCAGCTCTTTGATCCCCTTGATCAATGCCGAGAGCGCATCCAGCTGGCTAGCGTCGTCAAGCAGTACAGCAGAACAGCGACCGTTCGTTAGTGCAGGGCGCTTTAGTTGGCTACCAATAGAGAGCATCTGGGAACTCCCGCTGCAGTTTTTCTCGATCAGCCTTGTAATATTC
Organism: Sphingorhabdus sp. 109; assembly: GCF_902506555.1. Taxonomy (GTDB): domain Bacteria; phylum Pseudomonadota; class Alphaproteobacteria; order Sphingomonadales; family Sphingomonadaceae; genus Parasphingorhabdus. The sequence continues at coordinate 2,847,959 of NZ_LR732707.1, forward strand.
CTGAAGCAGTGACTTTGATTCAGGCGTCAGAACATCCTTATGCGCGATCGGATTGGTGAAAGGCCATCTTCCGAGCAAAAAGGAGAAGCCGCGACCGGCATTCCGCAACAGTTGCGATGACCGATATTCCTTGCGCGAACGTCCCAGCGAGTAATGATAGGTCAGGGCGTTTGGCAGCTTGCGGAAAAAGGCGCGCCGATAATCATAGCTGCCGACGTTTTTTTCGCGTTTTGCTGGAATTTGATCCGGGTCGAACGGCACTTGCAGAAAGGTGCAGAGCCGCTGCGTAACCGTGCCAAAATCTTGCTGTATCGCCTTCTGGCTAGTGACGAAAATACTGTCAGCGCCATAGACATCCCGGACATGTGTCAGGCTGGAGTGATAAATTCCGTTTCTCAGCAGCGCCGTTCCCACTATGTGTTTTGACAAATAGTCGCCGTGAAACATCGCGTGGACGGCGCGGTTTATTTCCATGACCGGAAGCTTGGCGCTGTTCATCAAATGGAAGTAATGGGACACAAAACGACTGACCGGCTCCCGGCAGACCATGATCATCTTGCAATCGGGGGAATGGTCCTTGAGCCGGTCGATGGCTACTATATCGGTGAATATGGTCGGCCGCTTTATTCCCTTCAGCTGCCCGTCTGCCGCGCCGGACAAATCAAGCTGGCGCGCGACACGACCCTGTTCGAAATCCGGCGACTCAAAACATGCCAATTCCCCAAGCGGCAAATAAAGCGACGGGTGATTATGCAAAAAATGCTGGACGGCCGTGGAAGCCGATTTTTGCGCGCCGATTATGGCGAAATCTATCCGGGTGTCGGAGCCGCGGGTAGTCATTTGCTGACCTTTCCAGAAAACAGCAGTTCAATCATGTCCAGTTTGTGCGCATCATCGAGCAGGGCGGCGGGCAAGCGGTCATTGGACAATGTTTCGCGGAGCGCATCATCCTTCATAAGCTTGTGCATCGCATCAAAAATGGAATCGGCATCCTGCTCGGCGATCAAGCCGGTCTCGCCGTGCACCAGTTGCTCGTCGACCCCGGATACGCGGGTGGCCACGATCGGTTTTCCCATGATCTTGGCTTCATTGACGACGCCGCACAGGCCTTCGTAATTCGACAGCATCGCCACCAGGTCACACTCGGCATAAGCGGGAAAGGGGTTTTCGATGCGGCCAAGCAGATGCACATGCCGACCCAGATCCCGTGCGGCTATCTCGGCTTCGATGTGGTCGCGGTTGGGGCCGTCACCCAGCACGAACCAGTCGAAATCCAGACCCGCATCCAGCAGTCGGCGCGCCACCTGTGTCATGCGGGTCAGTCCCTTGGCTTTTTCATGCAGGCGACAGACTGAAATAATGCGCAGCGCTCCGTCGCGCCGGGGCGGAAAGGGGGGCGGCTCGGCCCGCGCCCGCGCCCGCATCTCGTCGGGATCGAGGATATTATAGACCACATGGACCTTGTCCGCCACCTCCGGCACTGCTGCAACTAGCGACTGGCGGGCGACATCCGAGACGCAGACATAGCTGGTGAATGCGTGAAGGTTGCGCCGTACCCGATTCACTATGTCCTGGCTCCTGCTCAATTGCGACAGGTCGTTCCGGACAAAATGCAATTTGTTGCTCGCCCGAACAACATGTCGGATGACCCAAGTCGGTGCTCCGGTCATACCAACCGCCGCTCCGTCATATCGTCGCAAAGCCAAACGCAGAGCTGCTAACGCTCCCAAGCCACCACGGAGCATTCGAACCGCGGGATTTTCTGACCGTAGTCCTGGCCGCAAGTGCACGATCTTTATCGATGGCGCCAGACGGTCTACCAGTGCGCCGCCACGCTCGGTCAGCACCAGCGTTATGCGCGCTCCACGCGCCTCTAGGGCGTTGAGAAGCCGTAGCGTGGACATTTCGGCGCCGCCTATATTGAATTGCGAAAGGTGAAAGAGAATTTTCACGTCGCCTCAGGTCTTTGCGCGCGCGATGCACCGGACTTGCGAGGATTTTCTGCTCAGCCGTGCCCAGATGCGGGAAGCCACATGGAATAGCGGCAAGCCTCCATATTGTATGATGAGAGGCCATTTTGGTGGCCAGCGATGTTTCAATTCAGTTGCTTCAACTATATCAAATCCGCAAGTCTTCACCAGATTTCCAAGATTTGCCGCGCTCCAGGAATATAGGTGAAAGTCGCGGTCGGCTTCTCGATAGGGATAACTTGTCTGGTCGCATGGGACCACAATTATCAGAATGCCATCTTCCTTTAACACCCGTCGCATTTCGCGAATTTGTCTCGCCGGGTCTTCGACATGTTCGACGCAGTGGTTGGAAATCACAGCATCGAACGCGTTGTCAGGATATTCGTCGATCAAGGCATGAACCGTTAGCCCCCGCGCCCGCGCCGCTTCAGCAGCGTGCGGATTGATCTCCACACCATTTTTCCCACCCAAGACAGTGAGCAGAGCACCATCACCGCATCCGAAATCGAGAATTTCCATTCCGTCTTTCAAATAGGGTTCGAATTTCCAGGCATTGGCCTGGCCGCGCAACAGACCATGCCGCCCCTGATCAGTGAAATAGGCGCGATCATAATGTTCGCTCGCAGCCTCATATTGAGTTTGCGTTTTGTTCCAGCGATTATTCACCATGGGTATGTCTTTCTTTAATATTTAACGATCTGATGCTGGCCGGCATGCGCCAGTTACGCAGGAAGCGGCGCAGCTGGCCCGGCAGCGATCCTGAGTAGATTTTGTGAAATGACGCCAGTACGCGAGGGTCTTCGGGAGGCAAGGCCGGATCCAGCGCCGAGCCGGAAGGCGCCAGCGCCGTGTGCATCCGGTCGTGGGCTCCGGTATGCGTGCCGCTGCCGTCAAAACCGATATTCTGCACCAGATTGCGGACCGGATAGAGGGCCACGCGGTCATTGATGACATGCCACAGGTTGAACATGATCGACCAGGAATCAATCCGCCCTGCGAGCTGTCTGCCCAGCCGGTCCAGCTTGTCCGATCCGGTTGCCATGAACCGCCTGCGCAAAGCCCGGTCCTGCCAGAGGCGCGGAGCGTCCCTGCCAGACCAGTCGACCGTTTCCCAGCGGTCGCGCCAGGTGGCCCAGCTATGACTGCAACTGCGCGGAACGGCGTAGACATCATGCGGGTAATCCGCCGGCGGCTGCGCTATCGGACAATAGCCCGTGACAGACCCGACTTCGGTGGTATGTTCATGCCGTTCCAGCGCGCTGTTCATGAACCGGAGAAAATCGGGCGCCACCAACAGATCATCCTCTAGCACGATGACGGTTCCGTGCTGATCGATAACCCGGCTGACGCCTTCGACAATGGATCGCGCCAGCCCCTTGTTTTTCTCTGATGCGATGATCGTCACTTGGGCGAAATCCTGTTGCCAGCGCGACTCGGCCAATATGCTACGGACGGCTGCAACCTGGCCCTCGGCGGCGGCATTTTTCGGCCCGTCCGAGAAAATCCAGACACTGGTATCGCGCGCGCCTTCTGCGGCAGACAGAGCCGTGAGCGTCTGCTCCAGATGGTCGGGGCGTGCATAGGCGAACAAGGCAACCGGAGCGAGCGAACGGGTCATTCCGGTTGCCTCGCTACTACGGTCTGATAAGCGTCCACCAGTGTCTGGATGATGCGGTCCGGATCATGCGTGGCGCTGGCGCGCAGATGCGCTGCCTGCGAGAGATTTCCCGCCAGACTGTCATCCTCGAAAATACGCTGCAATTGCCATGCGAGCATGGCCGGGTCGCCGGCGCGATAGAAAAGCGCCTCTTTTCCGTCCTGTGCCATGGACGGCACGCCGCCGACATAGGAGGGCACCGCCGGGACGCCCATAAGCATCGCCTCGGCGAGCGTATTGGGGCTATTCTCGATCAGCGAAGACAGGACGACGACATGGGACCGGCGCATCCGTTCGGCCATGCTTTCGGCGTCGAGTTGACCCGTGAAAACCACATGATCCCTTAGTCCGAGATCGGATATGAGGTCCATCAGATAGACCGAGTAACCGACCAGTCGCTGCGCTGACAGTCGGGACAAAGACCAGGGGTTGCGGCCAGCGATATAGAGCTTGGCATCGGGGAACTTGTGATGGATCTGGGCCAGCGCCCGAACCGCAAAATGCACGCCTTTCAGCGCCGAAGCTCCATTGCCGACAAAGATCGAAAAGGGTTCGCAATCCGTGCGGGACCAGCGTTTCTCATAAAAGGGATCACGCAGGATACGCGGGCAATGATGATATCGGGCTTCGGGATTCAGCCAGTTCGCTTGGGCGCGGTCCCAGATCGTGCGACCCAGAATATGGTTCGCCATGGCGATCGTCTCGCGTTCGCCGCGCAGGCGCGGCAGAAATTTGACCAGGTTGTTGGCGAGCAGAGCCAGCCCCACGACCAAATGCTGGGGATGCCTGAGGTTAATGAAATCGCCGGCCGAAAGATGGCCGAACTGATAGGGCTTGTAGCCGTTGATCACGCCTTGCAGGGAAATCAGCCGGCGGCCGGACCAGCTGGACAGGAAGCGCCGCGTATAGGCCATCTCGGTGCCCTCGACATGCAGGATATCGGGGGCAAAGTCGGAGAGAACCCGATCACAGTCGGCTTGGCCGATATCATAGCTGTTCCCTTTGGACTGGGGGATCGCGTAATAGTCGATGCCGTCCTGACGGACGTGCTGAAGATTTTTGACCGGCGCCCGCATCGCCACCCCCAGCCGCAAGCCTTCGACTTGGGCCAGACGACGGGTGGTCACGGAAAGCCAGCCGCCAAAAGGCGTTTCCGGCACGCCCAGCCGGGCGGCTACAGCCGGCAGGACAATATTGGATGTCCAGAGTACGGATATGGGTTTCCCCGTCATGCCGCGGACATCCGTCTTCCGGGCGAAACGGCGGGACGACGATATCTGGACCTGTTCCCGAATTCACTGGTGATCGAGCATGCTACCGGGAACATGATGAACAGCACCACGCCTATTGCCATTGTCACGCTGTTCAACAGGGGAAACAGGATCATCACCGCCAGTACGCCACCGGTCATGCTCAGCACGCCGGGGAGTTGCCGGAGCATCCTGACCGGAAGATAGAGCATCAGCACCATATAAAGCATGCCAAAGAACAGACCGCGCTGTGCAAAATAGTCCAGATAGGCCGAATGATTGCCCACGCCACGGTCTCCCAGCACCCCGAAGAGGGGGTTCTGCAGGAAGGAATTGAGACTGCGAAGATAGCGCTCGGTCCGGTCGGCTACCGTTCCGGTCGAGTCTCCGATTTCCAGCGAAAGCTGGAGATCGCGCAACTTGTAGACGAACGAGGTTCCGTCTGCGACGGGGATCAACAATTCGACAATGTCCTGCAGGAATATCTGTCCCACGACTACCAAGAACAGGGCCACCAGTGGAGCCATCAGCAGAATCCAGGGGCGGGTCCGCAGATACATCAGTGAAACAGCCAGCGTTGCGACCATCACGATGACCGCAATTGTAAAGCCGGCACGCAGGACCAGAATGGTAATCAGTGCCAGCATGACCGGCGGCATCAGGCGAAACGCGCGCGGGAAAGCCCGAAGAAATCGCGGAGCCGATGAAGTGTCGAACTGGCGCCAGCGGAAAGTCATCAGCACCAGCACGGGAATGAGAACGAGCGAGGAATAGATCAGCGAATATCCTCCGACGCCCTGTTGCATCAATTCCATCGCTTCACCAGAAGAACGGACCACGGTTCTTGCGGCATGGTCTCCGAACGTATCGAAGCCGCGAAGGGTGCTGATCCACCAGACGGGCAGTGCCAGCATCATTGTCCAGAAGACCGGTGCCAAGCTTTTTGGGTCGGTCCGGCGGCTTTCGTAGATAACCAGCAAAGCTAGCAGAATATACATCTGAATGTGGGATATCAGTTCCCATTCGCCAAGGGCATACCACAGCACCAGATCATAGGCGATAAACAGGCCTGCGCCCAAGACTGGCCATGTCGGCCGGCGGAAAATTCCGTTAGAGCGTATGATTTCCAGCAAGCCCCATGTGACGATCGCGAGCAGCGCCAGCGCTCGTGCGATCGGATTGAGGGTTAGCGGCGGACTTATGATCCACAGGCACAGGATTGCCAGTGCGAAATTCTGCAGGCTGATAATATTTAGCTTCATGGCAGATCAACTCACGTAAATTGGACCGGTATCGGTATCATTCGGACTTTTGGGCAACAAGATCGCGAAAATCCGGGCTGTCGCGAAGATTTTCGTCCCAGTTGCCCGATGCCACGATCCGGCCCTGTTTCATGACAATGATCCGGTCGCAGGATTTCACTGTTGTCAACCGGTGAGCGATTACCAACAGGGTCTTTTCGCCCGGCAGTGCATCGATTGCCGCAACCAGTTCACCTTCGGTCACCGAATCCAGCGCGCTTGTCGCTTCGTCAAACACGATCAGATCAGCATCGCGGTACAGCGCCCGGGCGATACCGATCCGTTGTCGCTGACCGCCGGACAGGCGCACACCATTTTCGCCGATCGGCGTATCATATCCCTGCGGCATTTCGCTGGCGATGAAGTCGTGCAATTGCGCTATCCGGGCCGCTTCCTCGATTTTGCTCTGGTCGGCATGGCCGGTTTTTGCGCCGAGGGCGATATTTTCGGCCACTGTCGCGTCGGACAGAAAGATATGCTGTGGCACATATCCGATGGCTTTTTGCCAGATCCGGATATCCTCGTCTGCAAGCCGGACATCATCGACCATTACGTCCCCTTCGCGGGGGCGCAGCAGGCCAAGAACCAGATCAGCGAGAGTGCTCTTCCCCGCGCCGGTTGTCCCGACTATCCCGATACGCTCACCTTTCAGAATTTTCAGATTGATTCCGTTCAATGCCAGACCTTCTGCAGTGGGATAGGCAAATTGGACATCGCGAAGCTCCAGCGACTTGCCGAGCCTTATCGAACGGGACGACGGTTTGATCTTCATCGCCGGATCGACGGGCATTATCATGTCGGAATGCACGCTGGTTACAGCTGCAGCGCCGAATTTCATCACGCTGATCGAGCGGTAGATTTTTTGTACCTCCGGCATCAGCCTTTGTGCGCCGAGCGCCATGATACCCAATTCCGGCAAAACCCCGGTCAGCAATCCCCCATTGATCAGGGTTTCTTCGTCAAAATATACTAGCGGCAAGAGTATGATCGAAACAAAGATAACCGCTTCCACCATGTAGCGCGGCGCCGAGTTGATCACATTGGCACGGGATTGTGTCAGCGCCGCTTCACTCGAAAAGCGGCTGTAATTGGACAGGTAGAATTTTTCTGTCCCCGCGATCTTGATGTCCTTGATACCGCTCAGCGCTTCCCGCGAAATCCGGTAGCGTTCGCTATTTGCTTTCACGCGACTGACGCCCATTCGGCCCAATATCGTGCGGCTGAACAGATAGACGATTGCGTAGGAAAGAAGGATCACCCCAAGCGCAATAAGGGTGATCATCGGTGCCAGAGCCATCAGTACGACGATAACCGACAAAGTGCCGAGCACGCCGGCCGCCAACTCGGCAGCGGGCCGGAAAAACTGCTGCACCACCTCGCGGGTCTCGTTCAATATGCCTTTCGCCATATCCCCGGTATTACGGCCCAGGAAAAAGGTCATCGGTTGCGACATGAAAACTTCGAGCAATCGCACGCTGATCGTGTGGATCCGCATCTGCGTGAAGCGTTCGATCATGTAGACGCGCAGCACCTGAAGCGCGGCGTTGATCACGAGCAGGGCAACAGTCGCTCCGCCCAGCAGCAATATGAAAGTGAATTCAGAAGGTGATCCGACCAGTCGATAGCCCCACTGCAACCAGGCATTGGTCTGGATTACGTCGGGACGGGTTAAAACCAGCAGAAACGGATAGACCGATGCAACGCTGAGCGCCAGTGTCACGGAAGACACAAGAAATATTGCCAGTACGATGAAGGCATTGCGTTGCTCGCGCGGTGTGAGCAGGGAAAAGGCGAGGCGCAGGGGGCTCCCCTGGTAAGGGGTGCCGTCCGCAGAGGCTGATGCCAGCTGACCAGCAGATTTGTTCATTTGCTATCTCCGGCACGTTGCTGCAGTCGCAGACCCAATTGTTCGATCCCGTGGCCCAGAGTGTAGAGCATTGCCCCTCCGGTACCATGTTTTTGCTGCCTCCGGCGCCACAGGGCCCGTCTGCGTGACGAGGGCGTCAAGCGTGTGGTCCCGTCGAGAGCGATGGCCTCGGGCCCCGAGAAGGGCAGGTAGCGCACGGTCAGATCGTCGGTTTCGGCATATTCCTGCAGAATCTGTTCGACCCTGCCGGGTGTAAATTCATCCATGGTGCATGGCGCCTTTTCTTTAATTCCCTGCGCCTCGAAGCGCTCGCTGAACGGACGGTGATCGATATCGATCCGCACCGCGGCCGTCGCCTTCAATCCCTCCGCCAGACCGGCAATCGCCACCGCGAAATCATGGTCCGTGGCAGCGCGGCGGCGCATTTTGGGCAGAATATCGCCGAGCAAGTGAGCATGTTTCTGGGCATGGGTATAGCATTTGCGAAAAATATCGCGATTGCTTTGCCCGAAATCGTGCAACCCTACGACATAAGGTACTTGTGCCCAGGGGTAACCCCGGGCCTTCATCCCTTCCATTGCCGTGGTTTCTGGCCGAAGCGATTGACCTTCCTCGGGAATCAGTTCGATCACCTGCGGTAACAAGGACGTGCGAAACAGATGGTTCCCGGCTTCGCGGAGCGTTACGAACAGCTTGTCCAGCACCACGCCCTGCAGTTCGAAGACTTCCGGTGGCTGCTGCATGGCTTGCCGCATCATCGCCTGAATCGATCCCGGGCGCATCACGACATCCGCATCGATACAGAAAGTCCATTCTCTACCGGCGGCAATGCCCGCCTCGAAACTGACACGCATTGCTTTGGAGAAGGGCGCTTCGCGCACCGTCACGATCTGGCTATCATCCACCCCCTGCGCGCGAATCGACGCGCGGCACGCCTCTTCGGTGCGCTCGCCAACGGTCCGGATGATCATGGTCACGGCGTCCAGGACGTTCATGGTCGATGCGTGCTCCATATAAGGTTAAGGCGACTGAGGTCGGCGTGGTTCATCGGGCCCCTTTCCGAAGCAGTTTGCGCAATCCGTCTTTCATACTGCTCAGCGGAAAACCGCCCTGACGTACGGCGCCCTGCTCGGCTGCATGGGCCAGAAGACGCAGCGCTGCTGTCTGGTCATTGGCGAGAAAGCGGGACAGGGCATCTGTCTCGGCGAGCCCCAAGTCCCGGGCGCCGGTCTCTGCAAGCCCCTTGTCAATTTCTGCCCGGTCGTAAAGCGCGGGTTCGTCAAACTGAAAATCGAATTTTTCGCGCAGGGCGACCGCTTCGTCATGCCATTCGTCCAGTATCAGCCAGCGAACGGCTGGATTTACAGTTACCCGGCGCAGCGAGAGCGACTCACCAAGCGCGGCTTCTGCCTCTGCCAGACGCGCACGCCAGACTCGTGACCGTTCGACATAGTCGGAAGCACTGTCGCTGGTCACGTTCATCATGGCCGCTTGCAGGGCTATGCAACCCTCTCCGGTGAGACTTACATTGGCGTTCCGCCCAGGCATGGACAGCTTTGACGCCAGTCCGGCTTGTACCGCCTCGAGAAAATCCGTGCGTATATCGCCGACTTTGGCCAGGTCCCGCAATTGTACGGGGCCTATATTTTTCCACCGCATGAGCCGCGAATGCCAGGGCAGGTGACCCGGAAGTCGTACTTTCGTGGTTCGTCCAAGCCTCTGGGAAGCCTTGGATTCATGATTGGGCACCGGGGCCCGCAGATAAGCGACAGACGATATCTCCGCATCCGGGGCAATGCGCGCCAGCCATTCCCGCAGCGTGGTAAAGTCATCGATCGACATGAAGTTTTCGGCCGAGAGGAGTAAAGTTTCTGGATTGTGACTGGACACCTGATCGGCGAGCGATTGCCACGCGGCTTCGGTCTTGCGTACGACCAAGGCCGGATCATTGCCATTTCGCCGCAGGTCGATGTCACGCATCGCCTCAGGGACGTGAAGGCCGGAGGCAAGGCCCGAATGGTGCGTGGCACGTTCGATCGTGGGATATAATATTCCCTGTTCCATCAACCTGTTGCGGTTAGTGTCGAGTGCAACTTGCAGACTGCTCGATCCGGCTTTGGGTGTACCAATATGAATGATCAGGCGCATTCTGCCCTCCGGATTCTACCTGTCTTGCGGGACATTTTTTTGAGTAACCGCGGGTTCAACAGCCGGAACAGTTCCCGTGAGAGACCCTTATATCCCAGAAGATGGCGATATTTCCAGCTGAAGAGAAGCTTGTAACGCCGGGCCTGATGCGCTCGCACCCCGTCATGCTGACGCATGATTGCGACCGCCTCTGGTGCTATCGAGATCTTCTCGTCCGCTCTTAAAATTTCCAGCACCAGAGCCTTGTCCTCAGATGTTCGAAGCCGCTCGTCGAATCCGCCGACTTCCCAAAACAGCTTTTTCTCGATCAGCAGGTTTGTCCCGGTAGTCCCGGGATTGCGTCGAAGCAATAGCGGGATGGTCAAGGTCTCCGGAGTGGCACATTTAAAACGTTCAATTCGGTTCGTCCGGAAAGTATCCAGCCGGCCACAAGCGCAACGCGATTTCTCGGCATGCAGGACAGACCAAATATTCCGCAGAAAATTGTCATCCCACCAGTCATCATCATCAAGAAAAGCGAAATGGGTCCCACTCGCTCTGGCCGCGCCGAAATTACGAGCGCGCGACGGGCCGATGCGCTGCGGCAGACGATAAACGGTCACATTGCCAGGCAGGGATTCATGGCCGATACTAACGGTGCAATTGTCCACCACGATCACTTCATGCGGCGGAAAACTCTGAACCATTGCCGATTCAATGGCCTTGTTCAGAAATGCAGCCGGTCGGTTGCAGGTCGGGATGATTACGGAAATCATGTCCAGCATAATCCGCTACTTTGGCTTGTCGGTTCCGGTTTAAACTGAAAATAATCTGACATGATCAATCGCCGAACCTGTATCCGAAAGCCGCGATTTCTTTGTCATAGAGTCTTTCCACTATCTCGCGAGTTAAAGAGGTGTGAAACTCGGTATAGTTTTTGGACCGGGCCGAACGTTGTGATGATTTTGCTTTCGTGATGATTCCCTCAAACGGTATTCCGGCTCCCTTAAGCCCTGTTTCCAACGCGTGTGGGAGTTGCTCATAGTGATAGACCGCATCGACTGCTATTTCGTCGTCAATCGTATAAATCGGCCAGTTCGAATGGATGTCGAGTGGCACTATCCCGTCGAGCGAATCGGAACGCTCTAAAGCCTGCATATAGTGCTCGAATGACGGCGGGTTCGATACGCCACTTGTCCGCCAGTAATAATCCGAAACGACCAGATCATAGGGGTTGCGAACCACGCAGAATTTGAAGAATTTGCTCCATTCGACCGGGAAGGTCGTCTGCATGACCTGCGCTGCCACGTGCTGGGGCTTTTTTCCTATCGTCCGGGAGAAACGCTTTTTCGCATGTTTCGAGACAGCGGCCGCATATTGCTTGTTGCCTTTGACCCTGTTTAGGACAAGGTCGACGGGATTTTCCCGGAGCGCAGCCGCGACAACACGGCGCGGCGGGTTAATCCCCAAATCCATGGCTTCCTCGATGCCGCCCACAAAAATGTCTTTTGGGCCCAGATTTCGCGCGAGCGAGACGGCGATCGAACTGCCCGCTGTCTTGCGGCAGTGCATGAAAATATACTGATGTTCGTAGCTTAGGATCACAAGATTACTTTCAGGCTAACGCGAAATTCGGAATTGGCGCACCTGCACCGCACCCGCAATGACGAGCTGCTGGGGTAACCGCCCATCAGCCCTTGCCCTGCGTAGAAGCATTCAACGGTTGCCACAGGCGGCTGTCCAATTTGAAATGCGGTCGCATCATCTCGATCACCGGATCAATGGCGCTACCACTCTGGACGTTCCGGTCGATCGGCACATGAATGAAGCGCGGGTGACCGGCAAAGAAGGTCAGCGCGGCCTCGCGATGCTGCGCAAATTCATTGCGCCACTTCGCTTCCGCTTTCTGCGCCGTTCCCCCGTGCACCGACAGATATCGTGGAAGAAAGTCATCCTTGAAGTTCAGGCGCGATCCAACCCAGCGATCAACATCACGGTCGTTCAGGATGAAATAGGCTTGCGGGAACAGGCGGGCATAGGTTTCGTAAAGATCATGCGCCTCGAAATGTTCGTTATCGGTGAGATAAACAAAATCGGAATAGACCGTCCAGCGGGACAGAAACGCCTTGAGCGACTTGTCATCTCCGAGCCGGTCACGTATTTCCTTGGCCAGATACATGGATCCGATACGGCAGTGAAGCGCACGCAAGCCGTTGCGATGAAAGAAACGGTGAAAGGACGTGGTCGCGCAGCGGTTCGGACCAATGATGAAAATCTTTATGTCCGGAAACCGGCTTTGGGCTCTTCGGTTGGCTAGAACATTCAGCCAGTTCGCCGTTTTTACATAGTCCCAGGCCCGCTTCAGATGCTTGCGCTCAAGAGTGATGGATCCAAGGCGCATGCTCAGTCTCCGTAAAAGTCGCGGTACCAGTTGACGAATTCGGCCACGCCTTCCCGGAACGGGGTTTGCGGCCGGTAACCGGTCAGCCGCTGCAGCACGCCGGCGTCCGCCCAGGTGGCGGGCACATCGCCGGTCTGCATCGGCATGTAATTGCGCACCGCCTTCTTGCCCACTTCATCTTCGATCGCTTCCACGAAATCCAGCAGGCGGATCTTGTCGGAATTGCCGATATTGACCACCCGGAACGGAGCAGCGGGGGACAGGCTGTCATTCTCAACCGCGGTTTCCGGTCCGCCCGGCACCGCGTCGATCAGCAGCCGGATCCCGCGGACCAGATCGGTGACATAGGTAAAGTCCCGCCACATCTCGCCATTGTTGTAAATGTCGATCGGCGTGCCTTCCAATATGCCCTTGGTAAATTTGAACAGGGCCATGTCCGGCCTGCCCCAGGGGCCATAGACGGTGAAAAAGCGGAACATCGTCGTCGGCATGCCGTGGATATGGGCGTAGGAATGGCCCATCGCCTCGTTAGCCTTCTTGGTTGCGGCATAGATGGTCAGCGGCGTGTCGGCCTTTTGTGTCTCGGCGAAGGGCATTTCGGTATTCGCCCCATAAGCCGAACTGGTCGAGGCCATCAGCAGATGCTGCACCGGCACCGTGCGGGCAGCCTCCATGACGTTGAAGGTGCCGACGATATTGGCGTCGATATAGGCGCGGGGATTTTCCAGACTGTAACGGACGCCTGCCTGCGCGGCGAGGTGAACGATGATATCCGGCGCAGCCGCTGTGACGGCGGCTTGCACGGAATCATTGTCTTCCAGCATGGCGTGGGTGAATGTGAATTTCGGATGCTGGTTGAGCAGCGCGATCCGGCTTTCCTTCAGGCGCACATCATAATAGTCGGTCATGCCGTCATAGCCGGCCACGGTCCAGCCCTCCTGCAGCAGCAGTTCGGCCAGATGAAAACCGATGAACCCGCCGGTTCCGGTGATGAAGGCTGTTTTCACCGGCCCACTCCGACATATTCGGTGAAGCCGGCGGCAAGAACCGAATCGCGATCATAGACATTGCGCAGGTCGGCCATGACCGGGGACTTCATGCCTCCGGCGAGGCGCGCAAGGTCAAGCGCGCGAAATTCGTTCCACTCGGTCAGGATGACCACGATGTCCGCATCGCTGGCTGTCTCGTAGGCGTCGTCAATCCAGGTGACGCCGGGCAACAGCGCCTCGCCCTCACGCAGTCCCTGGGGATCGCAAACCCGCACATTCGCGCCACTGCCCACGAGCGCGGGAACGATGGTCAGCGATGGAGCATCGCGCATGTCGTCGGTTTCCGGTTTGAACGTGACGCCCATGACGGCAACCGTCTTGCCGTTGACCGAGCCGCCGCACAGGTCGAGCAGCTTGTCGATCATTCGCCGCTTGATCGCTTCGTTCACCTCGATCACCGTCTCGGTGATGCGCTGGGGGACACCGTGTTCCTGACCGATCCGAGCCAGCGCGCTGGTGTCCTTGGGAAAGCATGAGCCGCCATAGCCCGGTCCGGCGTGCAGGAACTTGTTGCCGATCCGGCCATCCAGACCGATGCCCTTGGAAACCGACTTGACGTCGGCGCCGACACGCTCGCACAACGCTGCGATTTCGTTGATGAAGCTGATCTTGGTGGCGAGAAAGGCATTGGCCGCATATTTGATCATTTCTGCCGATTCCAGATCGGTATAGACGATCGGGAATTCGCGCAGGAACAGCGGACGGTAAATGTCCCCCATCACCGTCTTCGCGCGGTCGCTTTCGACGCCCACGACCACGCGGTCGGGTTTCATGAAATCATCGATTGCCGCGCCTTCCCGGAGAAATTCTGGGTTTGAAGCCACGTCAAATTCCGCGTCGGGATTGGCATCACGGATAACCGCTTCGACCTTGCGGTTGGTGCCGACGGGCACTGTCGACTTGGTTACCACCACGGCATATCCGGTCAGCGCCTCGGCAATATCCTTGGCGGCGGCCATGACATAGGTCAGATCGGCATGGCCATCGCCGCGTCTTGTCGGCGTGCCGACGGCGATGAACACCGCGTCGGCGCCGTCGACGGCGGCCGCCAGATCGGTGGTGAAACTCAACCGGCCGGCGGCGACATTGCGTTCCATAACGGCGTCCAGCCCGGGTTCGTAAATCGGAACTTCGCCGCGTTCCAGCAGGGCGATTTTCTCGGGCAGCTTGTCGACGCAGACCACATCATGGCCAAAGTCGGAAAAACATACGCCAGAGACCAGCCCCACATAGCCCGTACCGATCATTGCAATTTTCATCGTCCGATTATTCCCTTAGTTAATAGTCTATTGCTGTCTGAGCGCGCCGGCATTCCTGCCGATACACTGATATTCCTGTTGCCATCTGCCCGAGACAACATGCAATGGAGCGGCTTCAGTGATCGCGGGCATTCTTTCCTGCCCCGATCAACGTTGCTTGTGACAATTTCATGATGGCCGGTCATTTACTTTTTACACCATCGTGGAGGCCGGGCATTTGGGATTCGGGCAGTTCCGCTGCGAGACTTTCGATTTCGGCCTTGAGGGCTTCATGCTCTTCCATTTTTCGCAGCAGAAACCGGCGGGTCATCGCGGCCTTCTCGGATATCCCGTTGAGGGTCAGCTTGTAGGCATAGCGACGCTTGTCTTCTGCTGCGGTAAAATTTCCCAGTTTGACCAGGCCTTTCTCGATCAGCGCATTCAGTACATAATGCATGGACCCGACGCTGACGCCGACGGCTTCCGCCATTTCCCGCTGCGACATCTCCGGATTTTCGGCAAGCAGGCGAAGCACGCGGAAACGCGTATCCTCCTGAAGCTTGCTGCGTTTGCTGGTCATAGATTCAAACCGGTATTTCTCGGGACATGCGGCCGGAATGGCCCGGCGGGTGCGAGGCAATCAAAGGCTATACGGGGGCGCGGAATCGACATCGTTCATTTTTGAGCGATAGCATGATGCTGCGCCCGCGAACAAGCCCTAAAATATGATTGCTGAAGCGTCCTGCCGTCCGGTGCCGGGTGTAACAGGCACACATCCTCGCTGGTTGCGCGGCTTCCGATATCCGCAATATTATTCGAAAGTCAATGGCCGCCTTGGCCGGATAATCCGCGATCGCAAATATCTGACACTAGGCCCGGCATTCGAGCAACAGTTACAGTTTAGCCCGGGGATCGCCCTAATGAGCGGGAATATCCCTAGGGCGATAATGCACCGGCCGGGTGGTCGCATCCATTCCCGTGGTATCTTCCGGCGGGGAAGCCAAAAATGCGGCAAGGGCGGCGATACGGTCGATGCTGGTCATTATCTGCTCCATTCAGCCGATGGCGACACTCCGCGTCCCCTTTGCCGGCGGGTTTTCCGGACCACCCGCGAAACATTGGGCGATTTCCATCCACTGGCGGGCGGTGTCGCCGACCGTCTCGAGCGCAGTGTCGTCGATATTGCGGGTCTGGGTCACAACCTGCGAGAATTCCACCGCGCTGCCTTTTACCATATTATCCTCTTGCGGATCATTCCATTCCCAGACGGCGCCTGATGGCGCGGTTAATTGAACGAACGGCTTCGTCGCCGGCGGCTCCTGACGCCGGTTGCGGAAGGTCCAGCCATAAGTGGTGACGCCAAGATGGGCAATATTACGGATGCGGTCGCCGTCCTGGCGCTCCTGCCCCAATATGTCGAATATCTCCTGCCCGTGCGACCAGGTTTCCATCTGGCGGGCGATGATCTTCGAGCGCGTGGTCATGTCCGGCCCGGCCCAGCCGACGCGATGCTCGGGATCCGCTTCTCCATAAGCGGTGGCGAGCTTGGGATAATAGTCGCAATAGGCATCGAACAGGGCCTTGCCGCGGATCCCGCCGGCATGCTGGTCCAGCCATTCATATTGCACATCGATATGGCCCTTGCCGGTCTTGAACGCGCCCATCATGTCGCTGAGAAATTGCTTGAAGGCATCCGGGGCCTGCAGGGTCATCAGGGCCGCTGCGTTCCAGATATGAAGATGGCCGATGACATCTTCGATTGTCCAGCTCTTGAACTGGGTGACCGTGGCAAAGACATCATCACTCGCATCGGCAAGCACGGCTGCCAGCGTGTCGCTTTCCTCATTGAAATCCTTGGCTTCCTGCATCATCGATAAAATCCTTCTCAATCCAGTTTTTCGGCGAGCTCGGCCGGTATCCTGACCGGATGGGCGAGCAATATCTGGCCATAGCCCTTGCCCTGCGCATCATTTCTGATGCTCGCGACACCGCCGCCACCAAGCACCGCGTCGATCAGGAAATTGATCGCGTGGGAGCCGGGCAGATAATATTTGTCGATTTGGGCTGCATCGGCGCCACCTTCGATAAAATGGCCGAAGCGCTTGGCTACGGACTCCGGGGTAAGAGCCGCCCAGATATAGGGCAGATAGGCAGGATCGCGCGCGATCACGCCGATATTGGCCTTGTCGCCCTTGTCTCCCGAGCGGGCCCAGGCCAACCGGACCAGCGGAACGGTGACGGCGCTTTCCGGTTCGCGCGGATTTTGCGGCGGCGCCGGACGGTTTATGGCAGCCGGGTTGAAGCCCTGACCTTGTTCGTCCTGGAATGTGATTTCCTTGCCATCGACATCGATCGTGACGGTTACAGAATCTTTCGGTGTCAGATAGGAAAAAAGCCTCACGACGGGCGATGGTTTGGCCCGCGCGCCGGAAAAACTCCCCAGACCTGGCGGCGTCGCAAGACCCAGCCCGGTCAGCTCGCGCAGCAGGATGCCGATGGCTGCGGCTTCGCTGTGTTTGGCGGCAATTTTCGCGACCACTTCGCGCGGTTCATGAAAGGCGGCATAGTCGCCAAACTGGCTTTCCGCGCCGATCAGCTCGACGCTGGTTTCGCTATAGTCGCCCAGATTGTGGCCGCGCAGGATCTTGTTGGCACGGACAAAGACATTGTCGCAGAATTTCTGCGCCTTGCGGGCAGCATCAATGCCGTAGAAACTGACATAGGTCCCGCCGCGATAGCCCTCGCCATAGGTCAGGCAGGTCTTGTAATGGTCGGGTGCAGGATAGCCTTTCGCCGGGGACACGTGCACTTCGTCCAAGCCGGCCTGGACGATTTCAACCTGTGAAAAATCGCACACGACATCGGGCAGCATATAGGCCTGCGGATCGCCGATTTCATACAGCATTTGTTCGGACACCGTGCCGACCGTGACGCAGCCACCGGTGCCTTCGGGCTTGCCCACGGTGAACGAGCCGTCGGGAGAAACCGTGCCAATCGGATAGCCGATATTCGAAATGTCACCAGCCTCTTCCCAGTCGGTATAATTGCCACCGGTCGCTTGCGGTCCGCATTCCAGCAAATGGCCTGCCAGGCTTCCGCTGGCGAGCAGGTCATGGTCGCTCGCCGACCAGCCGAATTCATGGATACAGGCGCCCAATGTCACCGCGCTGTCGACGCAGCGACCGGTGATCACGATATCCGCGCCTTCGGACAGCGCCTTGGCAATAGGGAACGCGCCGAGATAGGCGTTGATGCTGGCGATCCTGTCCTTGTCCGGAAAGGCCGCGCCGGTGAACATTTCCTTGGGCGCAGCTGCAGCGATTTCATCCCGTTCGCCCAGCAGATTATCGCCGGTGATCACCGCTACCTTGAGGTCGAGACCCTGTTCCCTGATGACCGCCCGTGCCGCTTCGCCGCAGGAAGCGGGATTGACCCCGCCGGCGTTGGCGATGATCTTCACGCTCTTTGCTGCAATAGCCTTGGCATGCGGCTTCAGAATCGCGCTGATAAAATCACCGGCAAAGCCAGCCGCCGGGTCCCTGGCATGGGCCCGCGCCATGATCGACATGGTGATCTCGGCGAGATAGTCATAGACCAGATAATCCACGTCCGCATTGAGCAGCTGCGGAGTAGCCATGGCGCTTTCACCCCAATAGCCACTCGCACCGCCGATCCGGATGCTCCTGTCCGGCATATGATTCAACCCATCTGGTGCAGAGCGCAGAGCTTGTTGCCGTCCGGATCCCGCAGATAGGCGAGATAAAGCTTCATGCCGGGATTATCGCGCACGCCAGGAGGGTCTTCAATGGCGGTACCGCCGGCTTCCAGGCCGGCTTTGTGCCAGGCATCGGCCTGATCGGGACTTTCCATCGCAAATCCTACGGTCATGCCATTGCCGCATGTGGCTTCCTTGCCATCGATAGGGGCCGTAACCATGAAGATGCTGCCGTTGTGAACATACATCAGCCGGCCCTTCGGATCGACCATCGCTTCCGGACCGCCAACGCTTTTGAACAACGCGTCATAGAATTTCTTCGAGCGGTCGATATCGTTCGATCCGACCATCATGTGACTGAACATTTTTCTCTCCTTTGTTCGCGGCTAGTCGGGCAGGAGCGTTCCTGCCCGGATGCAATCTTGCCTTGTTCTAACCGTCTGGCATCTTTAAGCGAGTGATTAATTTATTCAAGCAGGACAAAATCCAAATGCAATTGCAGGACAAGATTATCGTTATCACCGGTGGCGCCAGCGGCATCGGGGCGGCCATGGCCCGCCGCTTCGCTGCGGAAGGGGCCAGAAAGGTCATTTGCGCGGACCGTGATCTTGCCGGGGCGCAGGCCGTCGCGGATGAAATTGGCGGCGTTGCAATCAAAACCGATGTGTCTCTGGCCAAGGATATCAGCCATCTGATCGAAACGGTGGAAGCCGATGTCGGGCCGATCGACCTGTTCGTATCCAACGCCGGTATCATAACCGGTGGTGGTGTCGAAGTGCCAGATGCCGATTGGCAGAATATCTGGGAAATCAACGTTCTGTCTCATATCCAGGCGGCACGGATATTGGTGCCGAAAATGCTGGCCCGTGGCGGCGGCTATCTGCTCAATACCGCGTCGGCGGCCGGCTTGCTGGCGCAAATCGGATCGGCGCCTTATTCGGTGACCAAACATGCTGCGGTCAGCTTTGCCGAATGGCTGGCGATCACCCATGGCGCAGAAGGACTGAAAGTGTCAGTGCTCTGTCCGCAAGGCGTTGATACGCCAATGATTGCCGGTGTCGACACATCCACCGTGGC
Organism: Sphingorhabdus sp. 109; assembly: GCF_902506555.1. Classification (GTDB taxonomy): domain Bacteria; phylum Pseudomonadota; class Alphaproteobacteria; order Sphingomonadales; family Sphingomonadaceae; genus Parasphingorhabdus. Next base: position 2,867,611 of record NZ_LR732707.1, read on the forward strand.
CAAGGACGGTATCGTGACGCCCGAACATGTCGCGGATATGTGCGTTGAGGCAATCGGCGACGAACGGTTCCTGATTCTGCCGCATCCGGTAGTCGGCGACTATATCAAACAGAAGGGGGCCAATCCCCAACGCTGGATTTCCGGCATGCAACGATGGCAGGCGATGCTGGCTGAACAGGATACCTGACGCCGTCCCGACAACGGGCCTAACAATAATGGCCTGACAAAATGGAGCATTGGGACTCTTCCTGTTCGCCTCTAGCGTCGCTGCAGATGCAAGAGGAGAGAAAATCATGGCATTGGTATCAGTCGTGGGCGCTACCGGTCGGCAAGGCCTGGCACAAATACGACAATTGGCAGCGGCAGGTCACAAGGTCCGTGCCCTGTCACGCAGTGAAAATCCGGATCTGGGAGGCACAAATGCAGCGGATGAATGCCGCCAGATTGATCTGACCGACGAATCGACCTGGGTCCCCGCCTTTGAAGGTTCGGATGCGGTTTTCTACACCCACCCGCTACAGGCGCGCGAAGATCGTGCAACCATGGTGGGCAAGGTCGCGGCCGCGGCCAAGGAAGCCGGCACCGAGCGTTTCGTCTGGAACACCTCGAGCTGGATACCCGAGCGTCCCGGCGACCCGTTCACCTATGGCAACAACACTATCGCGGTAAACGAGATTTTCCGCTCCGGCATGCCGGCTACCGTATTCGGTTCGGTGCTGTTCATGGACAATCTGCTGACCAACTGGGCGCGGCCGTTCATTGTTGACGAAAAACGCTATGTCTATCCGCACAATGCCGATCTTCAGGCCAACTGGATCAGTCTTGATGATGTCGGCAAATGTATGGTTGCCGCAATGGACCGTCCGGACTTCGAAGGTTCCTGGCTCAATATCGGCGGACCACAGCGTCTGAGACCACCAGAAGTAGCGGAAACCCTGTCACGGGTATTTGGTCATGAAATCAAATATGACCCGTGCACGCCGAAAGAGTTCGGCGACTATCTGGTCAAGGCCTTTGGTGACGATGTGCCGCCGGAAAACCGTGAAACCATGGCTGCGGGAATCACCGCATTCTACGAATATAACAACAATAATGTCACCAGGCCTTTCGAAGTCGACACCGATTTCATGCAGCAGCGTCTGCCGGAAGTCGAATTCGAGACGCTGGAAGAATGGGCAGCACGGCAGGACTGGTCGGAAGACGCCCACCGCCCGCCTGCGGGATAGACTTTTCCCCATATTGCTGAATTGAATGACGATAGCGGCCTTTGCTCCGAACCCCGGAGCGAAGGCCGGATTCTATGCGGGGTCAACCCCCTGGGAAAATGGTCAGGCGACCATCCGCTCGATGAACCAGTAAGTAGAGAGGATCCCGATGCCATAGGCCAGGGCGGTTTTTGCCGGATGCAGCCAATCGACCCGGAATTTCCTCAGGCCATATAACAAGGCCAGAGCGAGCGCGACAATCGCCAGCTGGCCGATTTCCACGCCGAGATTGAAGGTCAGCAAGGCGAGCGGAACATCGCCTTCCGGCAGTCCGATTTCCGCCAGCGCTCCGGCAAAACCGAAGCCGTGGAGAAGTCCGAACAGAAAAGCGACGATCCACGGGAAACGTTCCGACAGGCGTCGGTCATCAGGCTTGGCTTTCACCACCTCGACAGCGAGGAAGATAATGGAAAGCGCAATCACCGCTTCGACCGGCTGCGATGGCAGCGATAGCCAGCCGAGCGTTGTCCCCACCAATGTGATGCTGTGCGCGACCGTGAAGGCGGTGACGGTCTTGGCAACCAGCCAGCCGCCCTTGAGCAGCAGCACGAGCGCCAGCACGAAAAACAGATGGTCGAAGCCGAGCAGGATATGCTCTATCCCGATGATCGTATATGTCACCGCGACATTGGAAATGATCGAGGGCTTGGCCAGGGTGGCGACCGGCTGGTCTGGTGTCAGGCGCAGAGTCTGCATGGGGCTGCCGATCGGGGCAATGCGGACCAGCGCATCGGTGGTGGAAAGCGCGAGTCCTTTCAGCCCGATCGCCTGCCCCTGGAGCGTGCCGTCGCAGCGCAAATTGAGATGGGTCAGAATATTGCTGCCGGTAAATTCGCGCTGGCGCTCGCCTCGGATTTTGCAATTGGCGGGGATGATGACCTGTCCACTCTGGCCCAGGCGGGAATTGGCGGAGGCTTTCCACAGCAGCGCCCATTGGCCCGGCGCCTGTTCGGTCAGCTCGATATAGGCCGGGCGCAGCTCGTCGGCGCGGGCGCTGCCGGGTGCGAGCCCGCAGGCAAAAGAGACCCAGAGAATAGCCAGCCAGCGAATCATGGCCGACCGGCTACCGTGATGTCATATTCCGCCTGGAGACGGGCGAGGCTTTTGTCTCTCTGTTCGGCCTGTCGCGTGGCGGACCAGTCATTGGCGACCCTTTGCCGGACGTCCGCAAGCGTCGCTGTCTGACCGGGGGTTTTCGCGGAAATCCTGACGGCATGGCTGCCGAAACCCGAGACGATCGGGCCGTTCCAGTCGCCGGGCTCCAGCGTCTCGAGCTGTTCCGCAAAACGCTCGCCAAATTGTCGGGCAATGTCCGCTGTCTCCGTCCGCGCGAAAGTCCGCGGCGTGGAAAGGGGTTGCGCGAAGCTGTCGGGGTTCGCACCGGCTTTCAGCTGGTCGATCCGCTGACGCGCCTCGCTTGCATCGATCTGGCCGAGATAGATCTGTTCGAAATCATAGAGCGGGGGAAGGGCGTATTTTTCGGGGTGGTCGTCCATCCATTGCTTCAGGATCGTATCGTCCGCTCCAGAGTCTGCCGTCTCTCCGCTTTCGATAAAGCGCATCTTGGTAAACAGCCGCCGCCGGATGACGGGGTCGTTTTTGTCCAGCCCCAGCCGCAAGGCTTCGCGATAGTAGATTTCCTCGGCAATTTCCTGATCGATCAGGGCGTCCAGTTCAGCCTGCGTAGGCGTCCGCCGGAAATTCTGCACCCAGCCTGTCTTGAGCCTTTCGATATCCGTTTCATCAATATGGATCGCATAGTCAGCCGGATCCCGATTGCTGCCACTAGCCCAGAAGAAGGCAAAGACGAGCAGCGCACCCCCGAGAAAATGAACGAGCGGTTCCCGAATAAGCTTGTGCATCATTTGTCGAAATATCCAATCTGTGCAACCGCGGCATGCCAATGCAATCCGGGCCTGTCGGCTGACAGGTCCCGTCAAATCACTGTCCCGGACCTAGGCTGCCGGCGTATACCAGATGGGCGAGCTGTAGGCGCGCTCCTGCTGGATCTTGATGACATCATCGGGCAGGGTCAGGTTGAATTTCAGCGCATCATAGACAGGCCAGGTCGGCGTCGGGATTTCCAGGACGCGCACATAGTAAAAGGCATTTTGCGCGGCATCGAAATCGGGGTCCTGCCAGAAGGTAACCAGTTCAGGCGCGCCGGTGGCATTGTCCCAGGTGCCCTTGGCCAGATCGACGGTATTGGGAACCGCGGGCAGCTTGCCATCGCCCCCGGGCTTGCGGTTATCAGCATCGCTCCAGCTGACATTATAGATTTTTTCCTGACTCTTGCCGGTTGCGTCGACCCAGCCCTTGATTACCTGGATCCGGTCGAGACTGGCGCTTTCCGGGTCCATCAGCGCACTGATCAGGAATTTGGGCGCTTGGCCGCCGCCGCCCTTGAGATCGCCGCCCATCGGAACACCCTTGGTATAGCCGGCCTTGACCAGATCAGCGGTGTCATCGGCAGAAAAATCAAAGCCGCCGAAGAAGCGGACCTGCATCCGCGGGCCGGTTGTCGCATAGACTTCGCGGCGCATCATCGCATCGAAAATGGCTTCGCGCGTGTTGCTGGTCGCCCAGACGGCGGCATAGCCGCTGGACAGATAATGCCAGCCGAACCGTCCTTCGCGGGTGCCGAGATTCTGTGGCTCCAGAGCGCGTTGCTTGTTATTCGCTTCGTTCGCGCTGTGCTTGCCGAAGAAATTATCCTCGTCTGCCGTTGCCAGCGAGGTGTGGCTGTCGGTCGATCCGATCATGCCGAATTTGAAAGGATTGGCGCCGACGGACAGGGTCAGTTCCAGCCCGCGTTTGAGCGCTTCGCGGACATAGCTGCCACCATAGCTTTCCGGTGGCATGTCTCTGGTGCAGCTCAGATTGCATTTGTCCCATCCGGTGACGCCGAAACTGGCAAACTCGTCATTGGGCGACAGAAAGGGGTGGGATTCGCTGTCGCCCTTGATCTGCGTGACCTCGACAATCGGTTCGCGCAGCGCACGGGTCCTGATATAGGCTGCGTCAATCGGGCTGCCGTCGAACTTGTTCATCGCGAACATGCGGCCATTCGAGACATTGCTGTTGTGCGGAATGGCGAGTACCTTGCCGCCGGTCTTTTTCTCATAGGCATCCATATAGGTCCAAAGCTTTTCCGGGTCCTGCGATCCCAGCGCCCCATAAGGAATGGTATCACCCATTTCCTCCGGATCGTCGCGAAACATCACGACGCGATGGAGGTTGTCGCCTTGCGGCATCGGCGTATATTCAAAGCCCATGAAGGCGGTAAATTTCCCCGGTTCATTATACCGGTTTACGATCTCGCCGTGCTTTTCCCACAGATCTGCGGTGCGTTCGCGCGTCTCTTCCGGATCCGTGAGCGATTCCGGCAACGTGCCCTTGGCCGCGCCATCGATCAGCTCTGCCGTGACCTGTAACGATCCCTCGTCGCTCTCGTTCATCATGTCGTGCCAGCGCAGCAGGAATTTATTGGTGAGCAAGGCGATACGCGGGGCTTCCATGATCGCCTTGGTTGCGCCCATCGCATCGCTATGGTCGGCGATCACCAGAAAATCGAGGGGCCGGGACAATTTTGCCTTGGCCCCCTTTGTTGCCGTCACTTCTTCGCCGCGGGCAAAACGCAGGGCATTCTCGGCATCGAGCCGGTTGCCGAAACCGAAAGCGTCGATGCTATTGTCGGTATGGAGATGGGTGTCGCCCCAGAACACTTGTTCGGGATATTCCGTGTTCGCAATCTCTGCGCCGCCGCCGTCCTCATTGTTGATTTCTGAACAGGCCGACAAGGCCAGAGCAGCGGTGCATGCTGCCAGCATCAGTGTTTTGCGCATAATTGAGTCTCCCATCCCAAGAACAGGAAGCTATCCCTCCCGGCGGCCCGGTGCAATAGGCAGCTGTTCTGGTTAGCCTGACGTAGCGTCAGCCAAGCCATCGCCTGAAAAAGCTGCGCTCCCGCAGAATGATCCGGGCGGCATTGTGACCCGGTGCACCGGTTACACCGCCCCCGGGATGGGTGCCCGATCCGCACATATACAGACCTTCGAAAGGTCCCTTGTAACCGGCCGCACCAACCACCGGGCGCGCGGCCCAAAGCTGGTCCAGGGACATGCGGCCATGGAAAATATCGCCGCCGACCAGTCCGAATTTACGCTCCAGATCGTGCGGAGACAGCGCCATCTGGCCGCGAATCAGCTTGCGAAAGCCCGGTGCGTGGCTTTCTACAACGTTCAAAATGGCTTCCACCGCAGCATCGCGATCATGCATCCAGACACGACCTTCCGGCAATTCGGGCGCAAATTGCTGACAGAAGAGGCTTGCGACATGCTGGCCGGCGGGAGCGAGACTGTCGTCGACCAGACTGGGGATCAGCATCTCGACCACCGGTTTGCGCGCCCAGCCATATCGACGGGCGTCCTGATAGGCCCGGTCCATATAATCGAGCGAGGGGGCCATGATGATCCCGGATTTCAGATGATCGCCGGGTCCGGGCAAATCACTGAAGTCGGGTAGACCGTCCAGCGCCAGGTTCATTCGGAAACTGCCGGAACCGCATTGATAGCCGTCCATCATCCGGCGGAATCCGGCTGGCAGATCGGCGTTATCTATCAGCTCGTCATAAAGCAGTTTCGGGCCGACATTGGCGACAATCTTCCGCGCGCGAATCTGCTCGCCGTTCGCGGTTTCCAGTCCGACGGCAGCCCCGTTCTCGACCAGCAGTCTCCGGACCGGTGTTTGCAGGCGGATTTCGACGCCGGCCTCTTCGCAGGCCGCGGCCATCAGCTGCGTGATCCGGCCCATACCGCCAATCACATGGCCCCATTGTCCCGCCTTGCCATTGATCTCGCCAAAAACATGGTGGAGCAGGACATAGGCGCTGCCCGGCGTATCGGGGCTGGCATAATTGCCGACGATGCTGTCAAAGCCGAAGGCCGCCTTGACTGGCGTGCTTTCAAACCACTGGTCGAGCAACTCGCGGGCGCTCAGCGTGAACAGCTTGAGAATATCATGTTGTTGCTGCGCCGGAAGCCGCGTGAACCGGCGGGCGGCGGATATCCCCGCCAGCACGGCCGCTGCTCCACCTCCGGCATTCGGTGGAATTTCCAGCGCCAGCTCGCGTAATATTGCCGCTGCCGATTCCAGCATTTCGTAATAAGCCGGCAGGCGCGCTGCATCGGCTGCGGAGAAACGTGTGATCTCCTTCTGAGTTGCTTCGAGAGAACCGCCCATCAGCAAATATTCGCCACCGCCGAGTGGCAGGAAGTTGCTTTTCGGCCGCTCGATCACCCGGTAGCCGCGCTCCACCAGTCCCATATCGGCGATGATTTTCGGCTGGAGCAGCGAGACCGTGTAGCTAGCCGTGCTGTTGCGGAACCCGGGATGAAATTCCTCGGTCACCGCCGCGCCGCCGATCACCTTGCGCGCTTCCAGTATCCGGACCTTCATACCGGCGCGGGCGAGATAATAAGCGCAGACCAGACCATTATGGCCGCCGCCGATAATCAGTGCGTCCGGTGCATGTGCATTCATGATAGCATGAGACCTACCGGTGGATCGTGCAGCCAGCAACCGGCAATTGACGGGACGGCATATCGTCCGGTGCGCGCAGCGCCAAAGGCGCAATTTGTCGAAAAGCAATCTGGGTGATAGGATCGGCAAAACTTTACCCAATAAGGATGATCTGAGGATGAGAAATTTTTTGCTGACCGCCGCGTCTGCCCTGGCCCTTTCTGCGGTCACTGTCGGAACTGCAAGCCACGCGCAGACCAGCGAAAGTGCCAGCGAGGCCAGGGAAGATATCAACGCACAACTGTCCGCTTTTTTCGAGCAATATGACGAGCAGGAACTGGCCCATTCGCCTCTGTCGAAAGCCTATCGCGGCATTCGTGACGACGATTACGGCAAATGGGATGATCCGAGCGAAGCCGCGGCAATCGAGCAATATGAGCGCGGACAGGCTGCGCTGGCGAAAATGAAAGCGGAGTTTGACAAGGACCAGCTGAACGAAGCCGGCCAGTTGAGCTATCGCCTGTTTGAAGCAAGGGCGGAACGTTCCCGCAATGCTTTCCCGTTCCGCCGGAACAGCTATATTTTTGACCAGATGAATGGTGCGCAGAGTCAGATTCCGGCGTTCATGATCAATATTCACCGGGTTGCCAGCAAGGCCGACGCGGGCGCCTATGTCAGCCGCCTCTTCGGCGCAGGGCCGATGATGGAAATGCTGGTCGCGCAATCTGCCGAGCGGGCCGATGACGGGATCATGGTGCCGGACTGGGTGTTTCCCTATGTCATCAACGATGCCCGCAATGTCATCGCCGGCGCGCCCTTTACCGAAGGCGATGACTCACCGATATTTGCCGATCTGAAGAAGAAGGTAAATGCGCTCGATATTGCGGAGAGCGAAAAGGCGGATCTGATTGCCCGCGGCGAGGAAGCGCTGCTCGACAGTCTGAAGCCTGCTTACGAGAAGCTTATTGCCGAGATGGAGCGTCAGCAGGCGATGGCCGGGGACGGCGACGGTATCTGGCGGTTCGAGGACGGCGAGGCTTATTATGCCGAACGGTTGCAGAATTACACGACAACAGATCTGAGCGCCGACGAGATCCACCAGATCGGACTCGACAATGTTGCGCGCATTCACGGACTGATGCGCAAGATCATGGCGGATGTCGGCTTTGAAGGCAGCCTGCAGGAATTTTTCGTCCATCTGCGCACCGGCGACCAATATTATCACACCAGCCGCGAAGATTATCTGGCCGAGGCCAATAGCAAGCTAGCGGCGATGGAAAAGAAGCTGCCCGAATTTTTCGACACGCTGCCCAATGCTCCCTTTGTGATCAAGCCGGTGGAAGCGTTTCGTGAGAAATCCGCGGGCAAGGCCTTTTACCAGCGGCCGGCACCCGATGGCTCGCGGCCGGGCACATATTATGTGAATCTCTACGATCTCAAGAGCATGTCGAAAACCGAGCTGGAGGCGCTGGCCTATCACGAAGCCCTGCCCGGCCATCACCTGCAACTGGCTATCCAGACGGAACTCGGTGATCTGCCCGCATTTCGCAAATTCGGTGGTGTGACTGCCTATTCGGAAGGCTGGGGCCTGTATAGCGAAGAACTGGGCAAGGATATGGGCTTCTACACCGATCCTTATTCCGATTTCGGCCGACTCGGGATGGAATTGTGGCGGGCGTGCCGGCTGGTTGTGGATACCGGAATCCATGACAAGCGCTGGAGTCGCGAACAGGCGATTCAATATCTGACCGAAAATACGCCCAATCCCGACGGTGACATTCGCAAGGCGATCGAACGCTATATCGTCTATCCCGGCCAGGCGACCGCCTATATGATCGGCAAGCTGAAGATACTTGAGCTGCGGACACGGGCGCAGGAAGCTCTGGGCGACCGGTTCACGATGGGCGGTTTTCATGACGTGATCCTGAAAAGCGGCCCGGTACCGCTCGATATCATGGAAGAACGGGTTGACGCCTGGATTGCGGCGAGCCGCTGATCGGCCACCGGGAAAAGAAGCATTTGTCCTTAAATGTCAAAACTATGTGGCGAATATGTCGTATTTGTCCAATCGCGCCGAACCATTAGCGGTGCATAGCGACAGGGCGACCCGAAGGGCTCCTGCCATCGTAATCCGACGGTATCGGAGTTCTTTTCCTTATTGGCCTGACCATTATTTTGGTCAGGCCTTTTTTTTAACTATATTTCTTTGCTATAAAAGCGCATTCCATAGGGAATCTGAACCTGGGGAGGGGCAGATCAAGGGGTCGTAAATTGGTAAGCTTGAGATATTTTGCGCCGGCGGAAGATGTGCGGGACCTCGTTTCGGTCTATTATCTTTTCGAAGATGATCAGCCGCGCTTTGCGGATAACGAGAGGGCCGCGATTGCGCAATTGCGCTTTCTGCTGGAGGGCAGCGCGGTCATAAGTTTCGCCGATGGTAGCAGTTTCTCGCATGAGGGGGCGGTGTTGCAGGGGCCGTCGACCGGCGCAATGCATGTGGACGTGACCGGACCGTTCCGGATGTTCGGAATTGGCGTCTTGCCCGCTGGATGGGCGATCTCGACGCGGAAATCGGCGGCAGAATATACCGACAAGGCGGTCAATGCGGCCGAGGTTTTTACCCAGGAAATCGATAAGAATCTCGAATATCTGCGTGGTTGCAAGACCCCTGAAGAAATGGTTGCCTGGGCAGACAAAGTCTATCGCTCGCTGAAACCGCGGCTAAAGCCGGAAACAGCCGCCTTTACCAAGATGGTCGATGAGTGGCTGTCTTCGGAGCCGTCGCCACCGATCAGTGGCTTGATGGAGCGGTCGACGCAAAGCTCGCGGCAGGTGCTGCGGACGGTGAACAAGCTCTATGGCATGCCGCCGAAATATCTCGCGCGCAAATATCGGGCGCTGCGGGCAGCCCGGGCCTATGCCGAGCATAATGAGGAAGAGTTGCTGGAACTGGTCGACGCCTTTTACGACCAGTCGCATATGATCCGGGAAGTGAAATTCTTCGCCGGCGTGACTCCCACCCAACTCCGTGTGGGTGAGGGCGAAATCGCGCGATTGATCGACCAGCGCGCCAATCTGAAAGGCAAGATCGCCCCGCTGACGACCGAGACCTGACTGGAAGTACTGGAAGCATGTTTTCCGCTTTTGCCCGACCCGGCAAGGCCCCGCTGGACTTGCAATGTTGGATAAATGAGACTAAATTGGTCTTGTTTAAACTTTCACCCTCGGCGAATCGAGAAAAATGCGTCTTTCCAACCTCGCAGACTATGCTGTTGTCCTGATGTCCGCTGCGGCGCGCCATTGCGGCGCGGCGCTGCTCGCGGAAGGGAAGCTGAACGCAACGAAGCTGTCGCAGGAGACTGGTGTTCCGCTGCCGACAGCGAAGAAACTGGTGAGCAAGCTGACCACCGCCGGACTGTTCGAATCGACGCGCGGTATCGGTGGCGGCATCCGTCTGGCGCGCCCGCCGGCTTCGATCAGCCTCGCCGAAATTGTCGAAGCGGTTGAAGGGCCGCTGGCGATTACCAGTTGTACCATTGACGGCAATCACGATTGTATGCTGGAGGACGGTTGCACGGTGAAGCCCCATTGGGGCGTAGTGAACCGGACAATTCGCAAGGCGCTGGCCGATGTCAGCCTGGCCAGCCTGTCGGATTTGCCAGTCGCCCCCCAAATTCGAACGATGGAAAAAGCATGATGAGCGAAGACGTCAAAACATCCGACTATGATGCCGAGCGCGCGGAAATGAACGCCGAGGCGCAGGAAGCGGTCGACAAGGCGAGCACTTACGAGTTCGGCTGGTCGTCGGACATCGAACAGGATTTCGCGCCCAAGGGTCTGAACGAGGAGACCGTGCGGTTCATCTCCGATAAGAAGGGCGAGCCCGAGTGGATGCTGGAATGGCGTCTCAAGGCTTTCCGCCAGTGGGAGAAGATGGAATCGCCGGACTGGGCCAAGCTCGAGATCCCGATGATCGACTATCAGGATGCTTATTATTACGCCGAGCCCAAGGCGAAGGAAAAGCTGGGCTCGCTGGACGAGGTCGATCCGGAAATTCTGCGGGTCTACGAGAAACTCGGCATCCCGATCGAGGAGCAGAAAGTTCTCGCGGGGGTCGAGGGGGCGCGCAAGGTAGCGGTCGACGCCGTGTTTGACAGCGTCTCGGTGGCGACCACTTTCCGGCAGGAGCTGGAAGAGGCGGGCGTGATCTTCCGGTCGATATCGGAAGCGATCAAGGAATATCCCGATCTGGTCAGAAAATATCTCGGCAAGGTCGTGCCGATGCACGACAATTATTTCGCCACGCTCAATTGCGCCGTGTTCAGCGACGGCACCTTTGTCTACATCCCCAAGGGCGTCCGCTGCCCGATGGAGCTGAGCACCTATTTCCGGATCAACGCGGAAAATACCGGCCAGTTCGAGCGGACGCTGATCGTCGCCGACGAAGGCAGCTATGTCAGCTATCTCGAAGGCTGCACCGCGCCGATGCGCGACGAGAACCAGCTGCACGCCGCCGTGGTCGAACTGGTTGCGATGGACGATGCGGAGATCAAATATAGTACCGTCCAGAACTGGTATCCCGGCGACGAGAACGGCAAGGGCGGCATCTATAATTTCGTCACCAAGCGCGGCCTGTGCCAGGGCAAGAACAGCAAGATCAGCTGGACCCAGGTCGAGACCGGCAGCGCGGTGACCTGGAAATATCCCAGCTGTGTGCTGAACGGCGAGGGCAGCGTTGGCGAATTCTATTCGGTCGCACTGACCAACAATTATCAGCAGGCCGATACCGGAACCAAGATGATCCACAATGGCAAGAACACCCGTTCGACGATCATCTCCAAGGGCATCAGCGCCGGTCACAGCGACAACACCTATCGCGGTCTGGTGCGGGTTGGTCCCAATGCGGAAAATGTCCGCAACTTCACCCAGTGCGACAGCTTGCTGCTCGGCGACCAGTCTGGCGCGCATACTGTGCCCTATATCGAGGTCAGGAACCCGACCGCGACGATCGAGCATGAAGCGACGACCAGCAAGATCAGCGACGACCAGATGTTCTACGCCCAGCAACGCGGCCTCGACGAAGAGGCGGCGGTGAGCCTGATCGTCAACGGCTTTGCCAAGGAAGTGCTCAAGGAACTGCCGATGGAATTTGCGGTCGAGGCGCAGAAACTGCTGGCGATCAGTCTTGAGGGGAGCGTGGGGTGATGTTCCGCGCTTTCCACCCTCGTCATTGCGAGCGCAGCGAAGCAATCCAGAGCGGCATGCGCGCCAGCTGGATTGCCACGTCGCCTGCGGCTTCTCGCAATGACGGAGCCGGAAACATCGCTTTTCTTCGCGGCTTTGTGGCTTCGTGCGAGTCAAATTTTGGCGCACAAAGACACGAAGGCACGAAGAGTTTTCCGGAACGCGTATTGGTTTTTATACTCAAAGCATTGTGCACAGTCGTCAGCCCTAGCTTCAACCCCTCCGCTGAAGAGAAATTGCTCGAAGGCGCAGTGGGCCTAAAAGGACGTTTGGTATGATTATCGAACTAATCTTGGCCCAAGCTTTGGCTTCCACTGAACCGAACCAGCTGAGCTCGGACTACAGTGTTTTGGACTATGCAGAATTGTTACAGCCCAGCTTTGACTGTCGCACCAAATATGATGTTAAAAATCAGGCCCTTGATAAGAAATATGAATCACTGGTTCGGAAAGCTTCAAAAGGGGAGAAAATTCCTGAAGATCAATCAAACGCATATATGATGGAAATGTACGCCATAAGTGATGGCATGGAGCGTGAATGCAAAATCAAAGAAGCCAAGCAGCAGATACAGACCAAGGTAGAGCAGCTTAATCCTGACATGCACTGGCAAGAATCTCGTTACCTTGCTGCACAAATATACGGAAACCTAGAACATCTGGATGGCATGCTGAAGATGTTCAAAGCCGGTAACTTCCAAGCACCCCGACTAGTTGCGCCCGTGCCACCCTCTTCTCCCTTGATAAAAGAGAATGACTAAATGCTAAAAATTGAAAACCTCTACGCCACCGTCGGCGACACAGAAATCCTCAAGGGGCTCTCGCTCGAATTGAAGGCGGGTGAAATCCATGCGATCATGGGACCCAATGGGGCGGGCAAGTCGACGCTGGCCTATGCGCTGGGCGGACGGCCCGGTTATGAAGTGACCGAGGGCAGCGCGAGCTTCGACGGGCAGGATCTGCTCGATATGGATCCGCACGAGCGGGCTGCCGCGGGCATCTTCCTCGGCTTCCAATATCCGGTTGAAATTCCCGGCGTATCCAACCTGCAATTTCTGCGCGAAAGCCTGAATGCCCAGCGCGCGGTGCGCGGCGAAGAGGCGCTGACCGGAGCGGAATTTATCAAGCTGGCCAAGGACAAGGCGGCGCTGCTGAAGATGGACATGGATATGCTCAAACGCGCGGTCAATGTCGGCTTTTCCGGCGGCGAGAAGAAGCGCAACGAGATGGTGCAGATGGGGATTCTCGATCCCAAGTTGGCGATCCTCGACGAGACCGACAGCGGCCTCGACATCGACGCGCTGCGCACCGTGGGGTCCGGCATCAACGCGATCATGCGCAAGCCCGACAAGGCGGTGCTGCTGATCACCCATTATCAGCGTCTGCTCGACGAAGTGAAGCCCGATTTTGTCCATGTTCTGGCGGCTGGCCGGATCGTGAAGACCGGCGGGCCGGAACTGGCGCTGCAGCTTGAGAATGAAGGCTATGAAGCGATCGCGGAGGCGGCATGATGTTTTGCGCTAACTCTTTCCTCCCTGTGTCCGCAGGACATGGGGAGGTGGCACGCCGCAGGCCTGACGGAGGGGCGGTTCGCGCATTACCGCTCCACCATGCTTCGCATGGTCCCCCTCCCCAAAGCTTCGCTTCAGGGAGGAAAATGATATGACCGCACCGCTTCCTACGCGCCGCGACGAGGCATGGCGTTATGCCGATCTCAAGGCGCTTGAACCTGTCTGGCCGAAACTGGCCGGCCCCGAGAAAATCATCGTCCCCGCAGGCGAAACCGTGTCGCACCAGATTGCTGAACTGCCGGTGATCGACGGCGTCGGCCTGGTCGATCTTGATGTGACCATCGGAGATAATGCGACGTTCAATCTGCATATTCTCGCGCATAATGCCGACTATGGCCGGATTCAGGTCAGGGCGACCCTCGGCAACGGCTCCCATTTTGAACTGGGCGGCGCGATCCTGGGATCGGGCAAACAGACGCTGGAAATCGTTACCGAGACCGTTCACGCCGAACCCAATGCGACCTCCAATCAGGTGGTGCGCTCGGTGCTGGCGGACACGGCGACGGGCAGTTTTCTCGGCAGCATCAATGTTGCCCGCCATGCACAGAAAACCGATGCGGCCCAGTCGGTCAAATCGATGCTGCTCAATCGCGGCGCGACCGCGAATGCCAAGCCCGAGTTGGAAATTTTCGCTGACGACGTGAAATGCGCCCATGGCGCGACCGTTGGCGAACTCGACAAGCAGGCGCTTTTCTATCTCGCTTCGCGCGGCCTGCCGCCGGCGCCGGCGAAGAAGCTGATGCTGCAGGCGTTCATTGCCGATGCTTTTGTGTCGGTTGATGATGATGCCGTTAGGGACGCGATCGAGGGCAAGGCGCTTGAGGTGTTGGAGGCTTTGTCGTGAGGAGAATTCGCGCTCGTCACCCTGAACTTGTTTCAGGGTCCACTTCTCCAAGCGCACAGGCTGTGTTTGCGGCGCGATGGATCCTGAAACAGGTTCAGGATGACGAGGAAGTGCGATCATGAACGCTCCCGCTATCATACGGACCAGCCACCGTGCCGATTTCCCCGGCATCGGGCCTGACTGGCACTATCTCGACTCCGCCGCCACCGCGCAGAAACCCAAGGCCGTGCTCGACGCCATAGCCCGCGCCTACGGCCCGGATTACGCCACCGTCCACCGCGGCGTCTATGCGCGCTCCGCCAACATGACACTCGCCTATGAAGCCGCGCGCAAACGCGTCGCCGGTTTTCTTGGCGGTGCATCCGAAAATGAAATTGTCTTCACGAGCGGCGCGACCGACAGTATCAATCTGGTCGCGGAAAGCTGGGGCAACAAATTTGTCGGGCATGGCGACCGGATCATGCTGTCGCAGCTGGAACATCATTCGAATATCGTGCCGTGGCAGATGCTGGCCGAGCGGGTCGGGGCGCAAATCGATGTCGCGCCGCTGACCGATGATGGCCAGATCGATCTCGACTGGATCGAAGAGCATTTGACCGAACAGCACAAGTTGGTCGCGCTAGCCCATGTTTCCAACGTGCTCGGGTCCCTGCTCGATGCGAAACGGGCAGCGGCCATCGCGCACAAGGCTGGCGCTAAGCTGCTGCTCGACGGATGTCAGGCCGCGCCGCGTCTGCCCGTCAATGTGCAGGATCTTGGTTGCGACTTTTATGTTTTCTCGGGGCACAAGATTTACGGGCCGACCGGCATAGGTGCCTTGTGGGCACCTTATGAAACACTCGAAGCTATGCCACCCTGGAAAGGGGGCGGGTCGATGATTGACCGCGTGTCTTTTGACGGCACGACTTATGCACCGCCGCCAGGCCGCTTTGAAGCGGGGACGCCGCATATCGCCGGTGTGGTCGGGCTGGATGCCGCGATCCAATATGTCGAGGGCATCGGTCTCGACGTCATTTCGGATCATGAAAATGCGACACTGGCCAAGGCGCGCGAAGCCTTGTCCGGCATCAACTCGGTGCGGGTCTTTGGCCCGGACAAGAGCATGGGCATTTTGAGTTTCGCGGTCGGTGACGTGCATCCGCACGACGTCGCCACTATATTGGATGAAGGCGGGGTTGCGATCCGCGCCGGCCATCATTGCGCGCAGCCGCTGATGGATACTCTCGGCGTGGCGGCAACGGCGCGGGCGAGTTTCGGGATTTATAGTGATGACGATGATGTCGCCGCCTTGGTGGACGGCATCAATCGGGTCAGAAAGATTTTCGGGTAAGGTGACGATATGAACGAAGAACGCAAGATATTGGTGGAAGAGGTCGAGTCAGTTGAGAAACCGAAACTGGCGAAAGTCGAGGATGCGGTGGACAGTCCGGAAGAAAAGGCCGCGCCTGTGATGGCACCATCGCCCTATGAAGCGGAAAGCGATGCGGCGAAGCTCAATCGCAAGAAGGACTATCTCGAAGGCTTTCTCGCGCAGAAACCGACCGAGGTATCGGCCGGAGAAGCCGGTGGCGATATTTACGAAGCGGTGATCGATACGCTGAAATCTATCTACGATCCGGAAATTCCGGTGAATATCTATGATCTCGGCCTGATCTATGGTGTCGAGATCACGCCGGATAATCACGCGATTGTCACCATGACCCTGACCACGCCGCATTGCCCGGTCGCCGAATCCATGCCCGGCGAGATCGAGCTGCAGGTCGGCAGCGTGCCCGGCGTCGGCCACGCCGAGGTCAATCTCGTCTGGGACCCGCCATGGGACCCGCAGAAGATGAGCGACGAAGCGAAGCTTGAACTGGGGATGTTGTAGGATATCCCCCTCCCGCTTGCGGGAGGGGTTAGGGGTGGGCCCAGAGTGGGCCTAAGGCCATCTACAATCCCACCCCCGACCCCTCCCGTAAACGGGAAGGGAGAAGGAGAATGAAATGACCGACACGAAAACCAAAACCCGCGAAATACCCGCCGCGATCAACCTGACGCCCGCCGCGGAGCAGCGCATCGCCGACCTGATGGCCAAGGCGCCCGACGATGCGATCGGCGTCAAACTCTCCACCCCGCGCCGCGGCTGTTCGGGCCTGGCCTATTCGGTCGACTATGTCACCGAGGAAGTCCCGTTCGACGAGAAGATCGTCACCCCCGGCGGCCTGTTTTACGTCGACGGCGGATCGGTGCTCTACCTGATCGGCAGCACGATGGACTGGGTGGAAGATGATTTTACCGCCGGGTTCGTGTTTGATAATCCGAACGCCAAGGGCGCTTGCGGGTGTGGGGAGAGCTTTACGGTTTAGAGCCGGATACTCCTCGATTCAGAAAGCGGTTTCGCTCGGATAGTTCGTGTAAAAATCATTATCGACCGGGAAATTGGTGAAGGACATGCCGATCGTGTGGTCGAGCGCTTCGACATGATGCCACCAGCCTACGGGCAGGAATATCGCTTCGCCTGGACCAATTTCGCATTCCCAGATAGTGGGAGCATTCTCTCCCTGAGCCGTGATTTCCTCGCTTGAGGACCATAAGCTGAAACAATGCTGATGGTTGCGCATTTGGGGTAGGTCATAGGCGGCTGCCATTTTCACCTTTTTGCGTCCGGAAATTTGCAGCAATAGATTGTTGGTCAGGTCATGGTGAAAGGGCGTGATCGTACCTTTCGGTCCCATCCAGAAGAAGCCATCCTGGCCACCGCTTGCCTTGAGCAGTGCGATATCGCCGACGTCCTGCCACAGCGGTGCGAGCGCCCGCTTGTTGACCGTGTCATTATAGGCGGTGATATAGAAATCGTTGCTGCTGTCGGTCTTGCGGAGCAGCTTGATGAATTCGCCAAAAGCTACATGGCGTTTGTAGCGGTCCTTGACCAGTTCATAATCCTCGCCCGACAGACGCTGGCCCTGAAGCTCAATGACATTGTTGCCGATTTTTTGCGCTAGATAATCGAATGTCCAGCGCTTCATCGCCGGCCAATGATCGACAAGTCCAGTGAGCTTGACCGGCCGGTTGCGGTTATGAAAGTCGCGGAAGAATATCTCCGGTTCGATCTTGTCAACGACCGGAATATTGCGGTCTCCGTCCGTTTCTGTTTCGTGCAGCCGGCGATAGATATCCAGCGTCCAGTCGCGCTTGCCGACCCGGTTGCTGATCGTCTTGGCGGCGTTGAAGAGCGGGTCTTTCAGCGCTCGCCTGGCCTCATAATGGGCCGCTTTTTCGCTATAGCCGGCGGCTATGAAGCGCTGCGCGAGGTCGCTGACCGGACATCCGTCGAGAATCGCCTGAGCCAGAACATCGCGCTTGTCCGGGCGGTTTTTGGGAGTGGTGGTGGCTATCATCAAAATGACATAAGCGCGATTGGTGTCAGAAAAATGACGCTGGCGGTTCGGATTAGCCAATAAGAAACCCCGACGCTTTCACGCCGGGGTTTAAAATTTCTTCATCCTGAACTTGTTTCAGGATCGTATGCGGTTAGCGCCAGCCTCTCGAGGGATGCTGAAACGAGTTCAGCATGACGAGTAGACGGAGCGCTGTGTTGACTTCAAACCTTCGAAGTCAATTCCGGCACCGCATCAAACAGATCGGCAACCAGTCCGATATCCGCGACCTGGAAAATCGGGGCGTCTTCGTCCTTGTTGATCGCGACGATGATCTTGCTGTCTTTCATGCCGGCGAGATGCTGGATCGCGCCGGAGATGCCTATGGCGATATAGACTTCCGGAGCGACGATCTTGCCGGTCTGGCCGACCTGATAGTCGTTCGGGACATAGCCCGCGTCGACCGCAGCGCGCGAAGCACCGATGCCGGCGCCGAGCTTGTCGGCGAGCGGGGTGATGACTTCCTCGAACTTCTCGCCTGAACCCAGAGCACGACCACCGGAAACGATGATCTTGGCGCTGGTCAGTTCGGGGCGTTCGGACTTGGCGATTTCCTCGCTGACGAAACTCGACAGGCCAGCGTCGCTGGCGCCGCCAACGGCTTCGATGGTGCCGGAGCCGCCTTCGGCTGCCGCTTTGTCAAAGGCGGTGCCGCGGACGGTGATGACCTTCTTGGCATCCGAAGATTTGACCGTTGCGATCGCGTTGCCGGCGTAGATCGGCCGGGTGAACGTGTCTTCGCTTTCGACCGAGAGAATGTCGCTGATCTGCATGACGTCGAGCAACGCTGCGACGCGCGGGGCGATATTCTTGCCGGTGGTGGTGGCGGGCGCGAGGAACGCGTCATGCGTTTCCATCAGGCTGGCGATCAGCGGCGCGGCATTTTCCGCGAGCTGGTTGGCGAGCGCGGCGTCGTCGGCGACATGGACGGTGGCGACGCCAGCGACCTTGGCGGCCTGTTCGGCAACGCTGCCACAGCTGGAGCCGATGACCAGAGCGTGGACTTCGCCCAGTTGCGACGCGGCGGTGACGACGGCCAGCGTCGCGTCCTTCATGTCGGTGTTGTCATGTTCTACGAGTACAAGAGTTTTCATTAGATCGCTCCCACAGCTTTGAGTTTCGCGACCAGCGCATCGACGTCTTCGACCTTTTCACCGGCCTGGCGAACCGGCGGCTCGCTGACGGTGATGGTGGTCAGACGCGGGCTGATGTCGACGCCGTAATCGGCTGGCGTTTTCTCATCCATCGGCTTTTTCTTCGCCTTCATGATGTTCGGCAGCGACGCATAGCGCGGTTCGTTGAGGCGCAAGTCGGTGGTGACCACGGCGGGCAGGTTCAGCTTGACCGTCTGCAGGCCGCCGTCGATTTCGCGTTTGACGGTTATACTGTCGCTGTCGAGCTCAACGGTGTTGGCGAAGGTACCCTGGCCCCAGCCAAGCAGGGCTGCGAGCATCTGGCCGGTCTGGTTCGAATCGTCGTCAATCGCCTGCTTGCCGGTGATGACCAGCTGCGGAGCTTCTTCTTCGACGATTTTCGCGAGGATCTTGGCAACGCCGAGCGGTTCGACTTCTTCGTCGGTGACCACCAGGATCGCCCGGTCTGCACCCATGGCGAGGGCGGTACGCAGTGTTTCCTGCGCCTTTTGCGGGCCAACCGAAACCGCGACGATTTCTTCCGCCTTGCCGGCCTCTTTCAGACGGATGGCTTCCTCGACGGAGATTTCGTCGAACGGGTTCATCGACATTTTGACATTGGCAAGATCGACGCCGCTGCCGTCGGACTTGACCCGCGGTTTCACATTATAATCTATCACCCGCTTTACGGGCACCAGGATTTTCATTGCTGTTTCCTTTTCCTAATTTCACTAACCAATTAACTTACGTTCACGTAAACGTCAAGTTTTGCGCTGCGGTGCAGCATTCTGATTCTGTCCCGCCCGTTCGAGGGCGGGGAGTGTGGCGGCTTCTGGCGTCATCCGGTGGATGAATCTGCTACCACATTGGGTGGTTCAGGAGGCCGGCTTTATGCCAGCCTCCGAATTTGGTGAACGGGACATGCCCCGCTCCACACTCTCCTCTGGAGGAGAGGGGGTGCAATCACATCAGGCGGCTTCTTTCACCTGAGCGACGATTTTCTTCGCGGCGTCGCCGAGATCATCGGCCGATACGATCGGCAGACCGCTGTTCGCCAGGATTTCCTTGCCTTTCTCGACATTGGTGCCTTCGAGGCGCACAACCAGAGGCACCGACAGATCGACTTCCTTGGCCGCAGCAACAATGCCTTCGGCGATGATGTCGCATTTCATGATGCCGCCAAAGATGTTGACGAGAATGCCTTCTACCGCCGGATCGGCGAGAATGATCTTGAACGCTGCCGTGACCTTTTCCTTGGTCGCGCCGCCGCCTACGTCGAGGAAGTTGGCAGGAAATGCGCCATTCAGCTTGATGATATCCATCGTTGCCATCGCCAGACCGGCGCCATTGACCATGCAGCCGATATTGCCGTCGAGCTTGATATAGGCGAGGTCGGATTTGCTGGCTTCGACTTCCGCCGGATCTTCTTCCGTTTCGTCGCGCAGCGCGGCGAGATCGGGGTGCCGCATCAGCGCGTTGCCGTCGAAGCTCATCTTGGTGTCAAGGACGATCAGCTGCTGGTCTTCGGTGACCACAAGCGGATTGATTTCGACCATTTCGCAATCCATCGCGAGGAAGGCGTCATAGAGTTTCTTGCCCAGCTTCTGCGCTTGCTTGTTGAGGTCGCCTTTCAGCTGCAGGGCAAAAGCGATCGCGCGGCCGTGGTGCGGCATGAAGCCCTGTGCCGGATCGATGGTGATCGTGCGGATCTTTTCGGGAGTCGAATGGGCGACTTCCTCGATGTCCATGCCGCCTTCGGTCGATACGACCATGGCAACGCGGCCACTGGCCCGGTCGACCAGAATCGACAGATAGAATTCTTTCTCGATATCAACGCCGTCGGTGACATAGAGGCGGTTGACCTGCTTGCCGGCGTCACCGGTCTGGATCGTGACCAATGTGTTGCCCAGCATTTCTTCTGCGTTGGTGCGCACTTCGTCGATCGACTGCGCGAGACGAACACCGCCCTTGGCGTCCGGGCCCAGTTCCTTGAACTTGCCCTTGCCGCGGCCGCCTGCGTGAATCTGCGCCTTGACGACATAAAGTGGTCCGGGGAGTTTTTCGGCCGCGGCAACCGCTTCGTCAACGGTGAGCGCAGCATAGCCTGCGGGAACGGCAATGCCGTGTTTGGCAAGTAGTTCCTTGCCCTGATATTCGTGAATGTTCATGGGAAGGGAAAGCACCTTTCAAAATAGAGGCCTTGAAACTTAAGACCGGCGATTATTCGGGTTGGCTAAAGCATAGTCAGCCGCCTATTTCCACCCTGTTTCGTGATAATTATCAGATGTTCTAGTCGGTTTCCCCGGCTCGCCTTGGCGGCAGGCAAACTAAAGCATCAAACGCATGGCACAGCGGCGATTTCCCGGCAGACCATTCTCGCTTTCCGCAGCCAGTATGTCCGCGAGTCGTTTCGGCATTTCGGCCGATTCCAGCGTCTGATAGCCCAGAGTGCGATAGAAATGCTCGTTGAATGGCAGGTCGCGGAAGGTGGTCAGGGTGAGGGCTTGGCTATTCTGTTCAGCGGCAAATTCTCTTGCTGTTTCCATCAGGCGACGCCCGATCCCCTGGCCCTGATAGCCGTCTGCGACCGACAGTTCGATGATGTGCAAGGCGTCGTCGAATATCGTGCTTGTCAGAAAGCCGACGCAATGCCTGTCGGTCACCGCCACCCATACGCTGCCTTCGGCGATGTAAATCCGGTGCGAGTCGGCCGGCATTGGGGCGTCGCCGGCAATCCATTCCAGGCCCGGAACCGACAGGTAGGCCTTCGCTGCCGAACTTTCTATCTCGGGCAGGCTGGGGGCATCATCGCTGGTTGCTGCCCGTATGGAGATGCCCGCCATTGTCGCGCTGCGCCTATTGAACCGCGCAGATCAGTCCCGACGATGTGACGACGCCGAGAATTTCCGGATCCTGCAACGACCGTGTCTCTTTGACAAATTCCTTGACCGTTACCTCACCGGGATCGCGATTCTTCAGCTTGCCAAGATCGCCGAGCTTCCGGAGTTGGCCCAGAGACAGGCGATCCACCATCCGATCTGCCATGCAGGCCGATACCGGCGCGGACAGTCCAGCGCTCATCAGCCCGTTGCGAACCCGGGTTTCGGGGGTGGCGCAGGCCGCCAGGGTCAATAGTCCGGTCATCAGGGCAATGACGCGGAATCTGTTCATTTCTTGCTTTTCGCCAGTTCGATCGCCTCGAGCACGACTCGCCGTGCTTCGTCCGCATCGCCCCATTTGCCGACCCGGACCCATTTTTCGGGTTCGAGATCTTTATAATGGGTGAAGAAATGCTCGATCTGCTGCATCACGATTTCGGGCAGATGGGTGCCTTCATCCACCTTCCGGTAATAAGGGAATGTCGCGTCGATCGGCACGCAGAGCAGCTTTTCATCGCCGCCATGCTCGTCTTCGAGGTTGAGCACCGCGATCGGGCGACAGCGCACAACGCAGCCCGGCATGAAGGGCGAGCGCGCCACAACCAGCGCGTCGAGCGGATCACCGTCGGGCGACAAAGTGTGCGGTATGAAGCCGTAATTGGCAGGATAGCGCATCGGGGTGTGCAGGATACGGTCGACGAACAGCGCGCCGGATTCCTTGTCAAATTCATATTTTACCGGTTCTCCGCCAACGGGAACTTCGATAACAACATTCAGGCTTTCGGGCGGATTATCGCCGATCGGAATCTTGGTAATATCCATGGAAAAGGGAATCCTTATCTGGTTTTTGGTTGCAACAGACGGTCTATGCCGCCTTTTTGATCAACACCCTCTCCGGTGATTTTCTCGAGCGCCGGATAGCGCAGGCCGTCGGAATGGTCGACCATAAAATTGTGATAGGCATCACCATTTTTTGCAAAAATATCGATCATGCCCTCGCGGCCGCGATTCTCCTCGATCGCCTGCTTGAGCGCTTCGTCGCTATAGGCCTTGCCGTTGACCGCCGATATGGTCAGCCCCGGCTTCAGGCCCGCCCGGAATGCCGGACTGTCCCAGATTACCGATTTGATGGTCCCCTTGCTGCCCATTATCAGGCCGATACCATGGCTGAGGTCGAGCTGCTTGCGCCGCCTGTCATTGGCCAGAATATAGGCGCTCGGCTTGTCGACAAAGACGAGCCGGTAGCCGCCGAGGACAAGGCCGTCCTTCGGGGCCTCGCTGCTGGTCCGATAGACCCGTTCCTCGATAAAGGCGTCCCAATCGTAAGGCTGGATCCTGTTCAGCGCCGCGATCACATCTTGCCGCTCGTAGGTAACGACGCCCCAGTCGCCGTTTTTGCCGCCAAAAAAGGCGCGGGCGAAATCTTCCAGCGACTTTTTGCCGCCCGATTCACGCCGGATGATCTGGTCGGCCTCGAGCCAGATCAGCAGTCCTTCGTTATAATAGTCTTCCGCGCGCTGCCAGCTGGTCCATGGCTTGGGCCGCCGGGCCGCGATAATCGGATCATGGGACGTGTCGATCAAGGGGCGCCAGCTGCGTCCGACCCGCTGGTCCATGCCCGCCGCGATCGCCGCGAGGGCGTCCAGCGTATCCTGTTGGGAATAGAGTCCGGATCGCGCGCCCAGCACATAGCCCCAGAACTGCGTCTGCCCCTCATAGACCCAGAGAAGATTGTCGCGCATCGGTTGCCGGAAATCGGGCGTCCACATGCCGGCGGGGCGGCGATATTTGCCATTCCAGGCGTGGGTAATCTCGTGCGGCAGCAGATTGCGCCGGCCCGGCCCGCTGTCCCAATTGGTAAAATATTCGCGGTTCACGCCATTTTCAGACGACCGGTGATGCTCCAGACCGATGCCGCCCATTTCTTCGGTCAGCGCCAGCAGGAAATCATAGCGGTCGTAAGGGTGGCTGCCGAACAGAGCTTCTGCTTCCCTGACCAGTTTGATGTGCCGGGCGATATGGTCCTTTTTGGGCTTCAGGAATTTGGCGTCGTCGGCGACGATGTTGAGATGGACGCGGCTGGTCAACTGATGCGTCTGGAAATGCCGTCCGGCAAAGACCGGGCTGTCCACCAGCGTGTCATAATCGGTCTTCTGATAGATGACGGTGTTGCCGCTGGTCGATTTCGGGCGCAGGGCGCTCGCGGCCTGCCAGCCTTCCGGATAGATGGCCGTCGCCTCGACCGGAATCTGCCGGACATAATAGCCGGCCGGATAGAGCGACACCTGGTGCCAGCGCAGGTTGAGCATCGACGGCGCCATGACAATGCGGCCTTGGCTGCCGGTGGTGGCGGAGACGAACTGGAATTTCGCGTTAATCGTGCCGACATTCTCCGGCACATCGAGATGGAAGGCAAAGACATCGATATCGTCGCGGACCCAGGCCAGCTTTTCGCCATTGGCAGTGATTTCCAGTCCGGTGAGCTTTTCGATCTCGCCGCGCGGCGCGTGATTGCCGGGTAGCCATTCCGGATAGAGCAGGGTGAGAGGACCGGCTTTTGCCACCGGTATGGTCTGGCTGACGCGGAAAATGCCCTGTTCATGATCGCGCGCGTCGACGGTGAGGGTCATGGTGCCGGGATAGGGGATGTCCTGTGGCGCGGGAATGCTATCCTGGGGTGCAACATAGTCCGGCTTGCTGAGGCTTTCCGGCATAGCTGCCGCTGCTGTAGAAATGCCGAGGGTCAGGACCAGACCGAAAATAGCAACCAGGCGCATTCGCACAAATTCCCTTGATGATTGGCGCGTGTAAATGGGGGATTTTGCAACTTTCGTCCAGAGTCCATGTGCAAATAAGCCACTTCCGCTTTGCCGCTTCACTGGCTAAAGCGCTCCCCATGGCAAAGATACAGACACCCCAGCCCGTACGGGGCACCCAGGATATATTCGGCGAAGAGCAGGAGCGTTTCCAGCATGTTGTCGAGACGTTCGAACGCGTGCGGCGGCTGTATGGATTCAGGGGCGTCGAACTGCCGGTGTTCGAACCGACCGCGGTATTCGCCCGCTCGCTCGGCGAGACCACCGACGTGGTGTCCAAGGAAATGTACAGCTTCGAGGACCGCGGCGGGGACAGCCTGACCCTGCGGCCGGAATTTACCGCGGGGATTTCGCGTGCGTTCCTGACCAATGGCTGGCAGCAGCACATGCCGCTCAAGCTGTCCGCCCATGGCCCAATTTTTCGTTATGAGCGCCCGCAGAAGGGCCGCTACAGACAGTTTCACCAGCTGGATGCGGAAATCATCGGCGCAGGCGAAGCGGCTGCGGATGTCGAATTGCTTTGCTTTGCCGACCAGCTTTTGCAGGAACTGGGCATTGCCGATGGCGTGATACTGCAGCTGAATACATTGGGTGACGCGGAAAGCCGGGATGCCTGGCGCGACGCTTTGGTCGAGCATTTTCAGGCGCATCGCAAGGACCTGTCGGAGGACAGCCAGGACCGGCTGGAGCGCAACCCGTTGCGGATTCTCGACAGCAAGGAACGGCAGGACCGTCCGATCGCCGATGCGGCTCCGGATATCGACGCTTATCTGTCGACCGAGGCGAAAGATTTTTTTGCGCAGGTCACCGAGGGCCTGGATGCCTGCGGCGTGGCCTGGACCCGCAACAGCCGTCTGGTGCGTGGTCTTGATTATTACCGCCATACCGCCTTTGAATTTGTCACGGATCGCTTGGGCGCACAGGGAACCGTGCTGGCCGGCGGACGCTATGATGGTTTGATCGAGACTCTCGGTGGCCCCGCAACCCCTGCTGTCGGTTGGGCCGCCGGTATCGAGCGTCTGGGCATGTTACTGGCCGAAGCGCCCGAAGCTTCATTGGAGCTGGCGATTGTGCCGGTGGGCAATGAAGCCACGGTCAAGGCGCTGTCGGTAGCGAACGAACTGCGCAAGACCGGCTTTTCATCCGATATTTTCGGAAGCGGGAAGTTCAAGAAACGGATGGCGCGCGCCAATCAGGCGGGCGCGCTGGCGGCAATCATCATTGGCGAAGACGAGCTGGCCTCCGGCAAGCTGCAGTTTAAAAATTTGGCGACCGGCGAGCAGACGGGGTTGGATATCGCAGAGATTGCGGAAAAAATGTGGGACCTGAGATTTGCCGACGACCTTGATGAGCTCGACTCCGATATTCAGGCATTGGAACAGGATGTGATGTCTTCGGGAGAGAGTGATTGACCACCATCACTCCCCAGAGACTGGCGCAGATAGAAGCGCGTTTTGCCGAGTTGCAGGCGATGATGGCGTCCGGTGATCTCGACAGCGACAAATTTGTCTCCGTCTCCAAGGAATATGCCGAGATCGAACCGGTGGCCGAGGCCGCGGCAAAGGTCAAGAATCTGCGCGACGAGCAAACGGGGCTGGCCGAGATGCTCGCCGGTGATGATGCCGAGATGAAGGCCATGGCCGCCGACGAGGTGGACGGCGTAAAAAAGGCGCTGGAACAGGCCGAACATGCGCTGGCGCTGCAATTGCTGCCCAAGGACAGCGCCGATGACCGTCCCGCGATGCTCGAAATCCGCGCCGGTACCGGCGGCGATGAAGCGGCGCTTTTCGCCGGCGATCTGTTCCGCATGTATAGCCGCTATGCCGAGGATCAGGGCTGGAAGGTCGAAATGATTTCCGCCAATGCTTCGGAAGTCGGCGGGTTCAAGGAAGTTGTTGCCAATATTCAGGGCAAAGGGGTGTTCGCCAAGCTGAAGTTCGAGTCCGGTGTTCACAGAGTGCAGCGGGTGCCGGAAACCGAAAGCGGCGGGCGTATTCATACCTCGGCGGCGACCGTTGCCATTCTGCCGGAACCGGAAGAAGTGGATGTGAAAATCCGCACCGAAGATCTGCGCATCGACACCTATCGGGCGAGCGGCGCCGGTGGCCAGCATGTCAACAAGACAGACAGCGCGATCCGCATAACCCACTTGCCGACCGGTCTTGTCGTGCAATGCCAGGACGGCAAGTCGCAGCACAAGAACAAGGCGCAGGCGATGAAGGTCCTGGCGGCGCGGCTCTACGAGCAGGAGCGCGATGCGGTGCAGAGCGAAGAGGCGGAAGCGCGCAAGTCGATGGTCGGTTCCGGCGACCGTTCGGAGCGCATCCGCACCTACAATTATCCGCAGGGGCGGGTCACCGACCACCGGATCAACCTGACGCTGCACAAGCTGCCCGAGATTGTTGAGGGCGGCGCCCTTGGTGAACTGGTAGACGCGCTGATCGCTGAGGATGAAGCCAGCCGGCTCGCCAATCTGGATGGGTGATGCAGCCGCCGCCTTGCGCGAGGCGGCCCGGAAACTGTCGGATATTTCCGATAGCCCGCGCTTGGACGCGGAATTGCTGATGGCCCACGCGCTGCAGATGGAACGGTCCCAACTGTTGCTGAATCTGCCCGGACTGGAAGCGCCCTTGGAATTTTCCGCTTTGGTCGAACGGCGCCAGCGCTCGGAACCGGTCGCCCATATCATTGGCAGAAAGGAATTCTGGGGTCTCGATTTCCGGGTTACATCCGATGTCCTGATTCCCCGGCCCGACAGCGAATTGCTGATCGAGGAAGCGGTCCGCCTGTTTGCTTCCGCACATCCGCAGCGCATCGCAGATCTGGGCACGGGCAGCGGCGCGCTGCTGCTCGCGGCGCTGCATGAATTTCCGGAAAGCCGGGGGCTGGCCATGGATGCCAGCGCGGCCGCGCTGCAGGTCGCCCACGAGAATGCGGATGCGCTCGGACTGGCCGATCGTGCCCGTTTCCTGTTGCTCGACTGGACCTCGGCAGACTGGGCGAGCGCGCTCGGTTCCGGCTTCGATCTGGTCCTCGCCAACCCGCCCTATATCTCTACCGGTACCCGCCTCTCCGCGGATGTCGCCAGTTTTGAGCCGCATCGGGCCTTGTTCGCCGGTGCCGAGGGGCTGGACGATTACAGGATCATCATTCCGGCGCTGGGAAAACTGCTCTCGCCAAGGGGAATTGCGATGCTGGAAATTGGTTTTGATCAGGCGAAACCGGTTTCGCAACTGGCCTCGGATAGTGGTTATCATGTTGAATTAAAAAAGGATTTTGGTGGAAATGACCGCTTGCTGGTACTCCGCCACTAAAAAGGGCTTGGATTTGACCGAGCGACTCGCTAAGACTTGCTCAGGCCCAGAGGATTTCTGGCTTTTTCCCTAAATCTCTGGCCTGCCCCCAACTCGATAATGTTGCTGGTTTTCGGCGTGCATTTGTCTTGTATGGGCCGCTGTGGGCAGGTTGTCCGTAGCGCAATCGCCGCCAGCGTGTGGCTATGACTTGAGAAAGACCAAGTTTATTATCGGTATAAGGATACCTAAAATTTGATGAACAATCGTCAGCCTGGCCGCCGTGGGCGCAGCCGGAACACCAATAACCGCTCGCAGGGTAACCGCGGTGGTGGATCGGATCGCGATAACCGCATCGATAACCGTGCGCGCGGCAACGCTGCGCAGATGCTCGATAAATACAAGAAAATGGCGCAGGACGCGCAGGTTAATGGCGACCGCGTCCAGGCCGAATATTATCATCAATTTGCCGACCATTATTTCCGCGTGAATGCTGATACGATCGCCCGCCGTGAGGAACAGCGGATTGCGCGCGAAGAAGCGCGTGGCGATAACCGGTCGGACAACCGGAATGACAATCGTGGCAATGGCCAGGATGATTCCGCCGACCATGACGGCAATGGACAGCGCAGCCGTTCCCAGCAGACACAGCAAAGCCGTCCGAAACGGGATGAGCGGACTGACGAAGCCGAAACAGCCACGGATGAAACGCCGGAAAAGAAAAAACCGGTTCGAAGCCGCCGTCCGCGCAAGGTTGAAGCGGCCACGGATCACGCCGACACGGCCGAGAAAAATGGCGAGAGCAACGGTCTTGATGCCAGCGCCCTGCCACCGGCAATTTCACAGTCGGCCGAGGTCGAGGTGGAAAAGAAACCGGCGCGTAAGAAACGGGTGACGAAACCCAAGGCAACCGAAGAAAGCGACGCTGCCTGAGTACGCCCGATCAGATTGAGACATGACGGGCATCGCAGCGAAGGCTGCTGCCTGTCAGCTCTCCGTCAAAGCGCCTTTCGCAGCCAGTCGGGCAGATCGAGCGTCTCCAGATCATCGACACGGCGATGTTCGATTGACAGACCAAGGTACGGATAGACGATGCGTTGGCGTTTTTCATCCGCCTGCGCGACCGGTACGACGACAATGCGCCGGTTGACCTTCTGCCGGTAATTCATCCGTGCGGTATTCTCCTGACCGACATAGCAGCCCTTTGTGAAACTGACGCCGTTTAGTTCGGCTGCATTGCACTCCAGCCACAAGGTCTTGTCACTGCCCAATTCCGCAACCCCCTCGGTCACGCCGTATGACAGGCGGTGCTTTCGATAGGCTTCGTCGGCCGCTTTACCTTGCCCTGCTTCGGCCAGCCAGCGATGGCCCAGTGCGGCCAGTCGCGGATCAGCTGGCTGGTTGATGGCGTTCAAGGCCCAGTAAACGCCGAGGCTATCGTCCCGGGCGATCTCGATCTTGCGGCGCAGCCGGTAGAGTTTCAGCCGCTTGACCAGCGCATCGGCCTGTTCTTCCTCGCAGTCGATCAGGATCGCGTCGCCGTCGACCCACAGGATAAAATCGTACAGGACTTTCCCCTGGGCGGTGAGCAGCGCCGACCATTGCGGCGCACCTTCCAGCACATCGGTCATATCCTGTGTGACCAGCCCCTGCAGGAATGCCCGGATATCTTCCGACCCATCGATTGCCGAGAGACGGACGATGGCGCGGTCATTAAGTCTGGTTTCGGTCATGGCAATTAGGTAGGGTGTGCGGAGCCAAAAACCAAGCCTTTGCACGGAGCAATATGACCGACACGATTACCATACGCCGTCCGGACGACTGGCACCTCCATCTTCGCGATGGTGCGATGCTGGAAGCGGTTGCCCCGGTTACTGCAAAGCAGTTCGGCCGGGCGATCGTCATGCCCAATCTTTCGCCCCCCGTGACCAGTGCTGCCGATGCCGCAGCCTATCGGGACAGGATCATGGCAGCCTTGCCCGCTGGCTCCGATTTCACACCGCTGATGACCTGCTATCTGACCGATGATGCCGATGCAGACGACATCGCCGCGGGGCACGCTGACGGTATTTTCACCGCCGCGAAGCTCTATCCCGCCAATGCGACGACCAACAGCGCCCACGGGGTGACCGATGTGGCCCATATCATGCCGGTGCTCGAACGGATGCAGGAGATTGGTATGCCGCTGCTGGTCCATGGCGAAGTGACCGACGCGGAGATCGACATTTTTGATCGCGAAGCGGTGTTTATCGAGCAGATCCTGAAACAGCTGATCGCGAAACTGCCGGATCTGAAAATCGTGTTCGAACATATCACCACCGAGCAGGCGGTTCAGTTCGTTGATAGCGCCGGTCCCAATATTGCGGCCACAATCACACCGCATCATCTGCATATCAACCGCAATGCCATGCTGGTGGGCGGCATGCGTCCGCACGCTTATTGTCTACCGGTGGCGAAACGGGAGCGGCACCGGCTGGCGCTGCGCAAGGCAGCAACGTCCGGATCACCGAAATATTTCCTCGGCACCGACAGCGCGCCGCATGAAATTCACGCCAAGGAATCTGCCTGTGGTTGTGCCGGGATTTTCAATGCACCCTATGCGCTGGAAAGCTATGTGGCGGTGTTCGAGGAAGAGGATGCGCTCGACCGGCTGGAGGGTTTCGCATCGATACATGGTCCGGCATTCTATGGCTTGCCGGTCAATGAAGCGACCGTCAGTCTGGAACGGCGCGAGACAATGATACCGGCCGAGATCGAATCGGGCGGCGCGAATCTGGTTCCCTTTCACGCCGGATCCGTGCTGAACTGGCATATTCTCTAGTTTCGCATCCCGCAAAGGATCAGGCAGACTGCAGATTCCGTTCGGCCTTGCCCGTCAGATAGGAATCGGTCGAGAAGATCGCCAGGCTGATCCAGATTAGCACAAAGCAGGCGATGTGCGAGGGTGTCAGCGCTTCCTTGTAGATCAGGACGCCGACCAGAAACTGGATCGTTGGTGCAAGATAGTTGAGCAGGCCGATGGCGCCTAGCGTCATCTTCTTGACCGCCGAAGCGAACAGCAGCAGCGGGATGGCGGTGACGACTGAACCCCCGATCAGCAACAGGTCAATGATAGGGTCATCGCCGAGATGCAGGCCGGTGGCGGAAGAAGGCGCGGCGATGGTCAGCCAGACCAGCAACAGGGTGAATGGCAGAAACAGCATGCCCGTCTCTGCGGTCAGTCCGACAATCGGCCCGATGTCGGCAATCTTGCGCACCAGACCGTAGCTACTCCAGCTCATCGCCAGCGCTAGGCTGATCCAGAGCGTATCAAGGGCTTGCAGCGCCAGCACCGATACACCGGCGGTTGCGATGGCAATCGCGATCCATTTTATGCGGGAGAGCTTTTCACCCAGAAACAGCCTGCCCATCAGGACGCTGAGCAACGGGCTGATAAAATAGCCTAGGCTGGCCGCCAGAATATGATCCTGATGGACAGCCCAAACATAGATGAGCCAGTTGGCGGCAATCAGCGAGGCGCTGGCCAACATTGCCCGCCGCAATTTGGCATTCGCCAGCGCGGATGCCAGACTGGCCAGATTCTTGCGAACACAAAGGATGACAAGCAACAGCGGCACCGACCAGACGATACGGTGAGCGACCACTTCCAGCGCGCCGACATTTTGCAGCAGCTTGAAATAGACCGGCATCAGACCCCAGAATATGCAGGCGGTCAGGGCCTGAACAAGACCTATTCGACGGGAGGAGAGCGCGCTGGACATTTTTCAGCGCTTAAGCCTCGCGCCGACACCGGGCAATCAAGAAATCTTATCGGTCGGAAAAACCGACCGCAGGATCAGATGATGCCGCCACCGATCCAAAGCCGGAAGGCGCAGATGCACATCACGATAATGCAGAAATACATGCCGCTTGCGCGGGATGAAATCAGCCCGAACAGCGCACCGACGCCGGCAATCGGCAAGATCAGCCAGTTGGTCCATCCGAGCAGGGGAACCAGGCCGATGAAAGAGAGTGTCAGGGCAATTATACCGATCAGGATGGAAATAAGATTGAACATTACTGTATTGTAGGAGTAGTGCACCCTGATTTCAAGCATTTCCAATCAAACAGGCTCATAGTAGGCTGACCGTCCGGGAGGAAAACTGGCGATGGCTGTAGAGAATATCAGAATCGAAACTGGGCGTTTGATCCTGCGACCGCCCAATGCCGACGATTTTGACGCCTGGGCGGACTTCCAGTCGGATGCCGCCACCATGACTTTCATTGGCGGCGCGAAAAGCCGGGCGGAAAGCTGGCGCGACCTGTGCGCCATGGTGGGGGCGTGGCATGTACGCGGCTTCGCCATGTTCTCCCTGATCCTGAAGGATAGCGGCCAGTGGATCGGGCGGATCGGGCCCTGGTATCCCGACGGCTGGCCGGGAACAGAGATAGGCTGGGGCGTTGCGCCGGACTTTGCTGGCAAGGGCTATGCCCTGGAAGCGGCGGTGGCGAGCATGAACTATGCGGTAGACACGCTGGGCTGGAGCGATATCTGCCATACGATTGATCCGGCCAATCGGGCGTCGATCCGGTTGGCGGAGCGGCTGGGTTCGACAAACCGCGGTGCGACACGGTTGCCCGCACCCTATCAGGATGCACGGGTTGACGACTGGGGGCAATCGCGCGACCAGTGGGTGGAAAACAGAAAAATATTCTAGTAGGAGAATGATCATGACGGAAGACCGCTATCTCGACCCGACACGAGAGAGTTTCGACGCATTCAAGGCGCTGCCGCGCGATGTGCCGATCAATATGCTCAATCTGCTTCGCTTCCATGAAGAGGCGCAATATCCTGCGGATCATCCCAATGCCGGCAAGGGATGGAGCGGTGCGCGCGCCTATGAAGAATATGGCAAGACCAGCGGTCCGATATTCCAGCGGGTCGGCGGCACAGTGATTTGGCGGGGTCAGATGGAATGTATGGTGATCGGCCCGGATGACAAGCAATGGGATTCATCTTTCATTGCGCGTTACCCCAATAGCGGTGCTTTCATGGAAATGGTCACCGATGCGGAATATAAAAAGGCTGTGGTCAATCGTCAGGCGGCTGTGATGACCTCGCGGCTGATCCGTTTCGGAGAAATGGACGGGCCGGATACGTTCGGCTGATTATCCCGTTTCAGGACAAAAAGTTAACGGAAAGTCACCCGATTAACCAGATTCCCTAACGGAATATTAACGCTTTTTATCCATGTAATTCCCTAAATTCAGGAGCAAATTGCATGTCTAATCTTTCCCGATCCTTGTGGCTGTCCGCTGCGGCGCTCGCACTGCCGCTGACGCTGGCAGCCTGTGGCAGCAACGAGGCGAGCGAAGAAGAGCTGGCGAAGCTGGACGACAATCTGACTTCCGATCCGGCAATGAACGATGCGCTTGAAGATGCAATTCTGGTCGATCCCGAGCTTACCGAACAGGCAAACCGCAACGCCATACGCGGTGCCAATGGCGCGGTAGACGGATCGGTGCCACCGGGAACCGGTGCAGACGGGAGCGCGGCTGCCAAGGCGGCGCTTGGCGGGAAAATGCTGGCGGCGCCAAAACCGCGGCAAATGACATCCGATGATGAAACCCTGACATTGGGAGACAAGGCTGAGTTGCAGGCCGCGCGCGAAAACAAGCCGGTGTGCAAGGACAAGCTGACCTATGACATGGCCTGGGCGAACAAAATGCCGCCGGAATTTGCGGTTTATCCGAAAGCCAATGTACAGGAAGCAGCCGGAAAATGCGATTTGCGGGTGGTCAGTTTCACCACCGCGACACCGATCAAGAATATTGTCGACTTCTATTATACCAAGGCCAAACAGGGCGGCTATGACGCGGAATATCTGTTGCGCGGTAGCGAACATGTTCTCGGCGGCTCGAAGCCGAATGACGATAGCGCCTATGTGATCACCCTGAACAAGCGTTCGGGTGGTGGAACGGTTGTCGACATTGTGGCGAGCAACGGCCGCTAGAAGACGAAGGTGAACTCATAACGCCGGATACCGCATTTCACATCATCCGGTTGAAAAGGTGGCCCCGCTCCGGCCGCCTTTTTTTTGGGTGCTATTCGCGGTAGCTGCCGCCACCGTCGACGGTGATGTCATTGGCCGTGGTAAAGCTGCTCAGGTCACTGGCCAGCCATAGCATCGCATTCGCAACCTCGACCGCCTCACCGACCCGATTGATCGGATGGTTGCGATTGAACAGTTCCACCGCTTCTTCATGCGGTCCGGGATAGGCGGCGAGATAGCGCTGGTACATCGGTGTATCGATGGCACCGGGGTGAACGGTGTTGACCCGCACCGGATATTTTTCGGCAGCGCAATGAAGAGCAAGCGATTTGCTCAGCGAAGTGACAGCAGCCTTGCTGGCGCAATAGGCGGCGAACTGGGCGCCGGGCCGCATGGCAAGCATCGAGCCGATATTGACAATCGCGCCGTCTTCGCCGCTTTCAAGGATCGCCGGAAGGCCAACGCGGCAGCCGTAGAATGTACCTTGCATATTGATATCGATGGTCCGGTTCCAGCTGTCGAGATCAACCTCGTCAACCGATCCGGGTTCCGAAATGCCTGCGACGTTGAACAAGGTCGTCATTTTGCCAAAGCGCTTCTTCGTGGCATCGACGGCGGCCTGCCACTGGTCCAGATTACGGACATCCAGTTCGACCGCATCGGCGCGGTCGCCCAGCGAATCCGCCAGCTCCCTGGCCTTGTCGATCTGGATATCGGCCAGCATCACCGAGCCGCCCTCCTCGACCACGCGTTGTCCGGCGGTGCCGCCGATACCTTCTGCGCCGCCCGAGATCAGTGCGACTTTTCCATCCATCATGCCCATCGTAAATTCCCGCTTTCTGGTCTGCCGTTTCCAGCCTATTTCTTGTCAAATTCGATCGGCAGATTGGCCAGTCCGCGCAGCATCATGTTGGGCGGATAGTTGAGCTCTGCGCCCTCCTTGATGCGGATATTGTCCATCCGCTTGGCAAATTGCTGGAAGGACACGGTCATTTCCTTGCGCGACAACATATTGCCGACGCACATGTGGATGCCCTTGCCGAAGGCCATATGGGTGCGGGCATTCTTGCGGTCGACCCGGAAATCGTTCGGGTTCTCGAACTGCTTGGGATCGCGATTGGCCGCATGATAGCGCATCATCACCATCGCGCCCTTCGGCAGCATCACCCCGCCCAGTTCGGCATCGCGGTGCATCACCCGCCAGATTCCCGACGACCCGCTCGACATGCGCAGCACTTCCTCGACCGCATTGGGGATCAGCGACGGATCATCCTGGATCATCTTATACTGATCCGGATTGGTGGCGAAAAGCCGCATGCCTTCGGCCAGCGCCGCCGTCGTGGTTTCATTGCCGGCGACCATCAGCTGCTGGACGATCGACAGGGATTCGGCATCGTCGAGCGGCCGCTCGCCATCGACCTGCGCATTGACCAGGTCGGACAGAATATCGTTTTTCGCTTCCTTGCGCCGTTCATCCATATTGGCTTTGAGCGCGTGCTGATATTCCACCACTTCGCGTTCGGTCTCCAGCTGCCGCTCGCGAGTCATCATGCCGGACAGGCGGTCGACAAAGGCGTTGGTCCAGCGCTTGATCGTATGCTCGTCGGCCACGTCGAGCCCCAGTTGCACGGCAATCGTGCGGACCGGCATCGGGATGGCATATTCCTCGACAAATTCGCACTCGCCCTTGTCGATAAAGCCGTCGATCAATTCGTTCGACATTGCCCGCATACTGTCTTCCAGCTTGTTCACTTTCGGCATCGAGAAAGCGAGATTGACCAGTTTGCGGAACCGCGTGTGAACCGGCTGATCGGCGGTTAGCAGGGTGTTGACCTGCGGCCAGCCCTTGGCCTGGATGGCCTGCAGTTCCTCGTCATTTGCCAGCTCTTCCTCGCTTTTTCCGCCGGAAAGCAGTGCATTGAAATTGTTGGAGAAATCATCCAGCCGACCCACCGCTTCGGAAATCAGGTCATAATCCAGGACAACATAGGTGCCGCTGGCTTCATCGAAAAAGACCGGGCTTTCCGCGCGCTTCTCTTCGTAGAAATCGAATGGATCAACCAGAATCTCGGGTTGAAAAAGGGATTTGGATACGGCTTCGTTCATGACAGATTCCTGTTTATGCTAGTCAAACGACGGGGTGGGCTTGCCATCTGCATTATATACGGGCCCTTCGGCATCGACCCGATATTTGGCGCTGACAGCGTTGATCAGGCCGAAGCTGCCGATATGGGCAAGCATATTGGCATAATGGACATTCTGGAAATGCCGGGCGAGGGCTTCCTCGTCGGTCCATTCCTCGAACACTTCGATGCGCGACGGATTATGCATGTCGGCGGCCCAACTGTAGCAGAGGCAGCCGTCCTGGCTCAGCGCGCCATCGATGAAGGGTTGGGCTTGCTTCAGGCATTCCTCGCGGGTTGCCGGTTCCACGTCGATATGCGCAGCGATCAATATTTTCGCCATGGCGATACTCCCTTAAAGCTTGTTTCCGCCAAATTGCGCGACGACGACAAAAATGCGTTTGCTGTAGAGCCACTGGCCATCGACTTTGACAAATTCATCGTTATAGCGGCCGCCGGCTACCCGGGGTTCGCCCTTTTCCACCAATATCTCGTGGGTTTGATAGCGACCGGATGCTGTGTTACCCGTCACTTCCAGACTGGCGGGTATGCCCAGAAAGCTGACGGCGTCGAACTGGGCCATGGCACCGTTCCAGAGATTGACGATATTCTCGCGACCGACCACCTCGGTGCCCATGAGCGACCAGACAGCATCTTCTGTCCATAATGCGCCCCAGTCTTCGGGATTTTTCCGCAGTACGGCATCGCAATAGGCATCATGCAGTTCGCGAATTGCCAATCGGTC
This sequence comes from Sphingorhabdus sp. 109, assembly GCF_902506555.1. Classification (GTDB taxonomy): domain Bacteria; phylum Pseudomonadota; class Alphaproteobacteria; order Sphingomonadales; family Sphingomonadaceae; genus Parasphingorhabdus. Next base: position 2,904,491 of record NZ_LR732707.1, read on the forward strand.
TTCTATCGGCCCTGAAAACATGGACTCGTCCTCTCCTGATTATCGGGAGACTACACGGCAAAAGCGCCGCAAAGACAAGCTGCCATAAGTGCTAGCGAGAGGGGGTTAATCGCCGCCGATACGCTCGATATCCGCTCCTACGGCGGCCAGTTTTTCCTCCAGCCGCTCGTAGCCGCGATCGAGATGGTAAATGCGCTGCAATCGGGTTTCGCCTTCGGCCGCCAGTCCGGCAATGGCAAGACTCATCGAGGCCCGCAGGTCGGTAGCCATGACCGGCGCGCCGGTCAGTTTCTGCACGCCTCTTACCACGGCGGTGCGGCCCTTGGTCTCGATATCGGCGCCCATCCGGTTGAGTTCGGGCACGTGCATATAGCGGTTCTCGAAAATGGTCTCGGTGAGCACGCTGGCGCCATCGGCGAGGCAGAGCATCGCCATAAGCTGCGCCTGCATGTCGGTGGCCAGGCCGGGATAAGGCGCGGTGGACAGGGTGAGAGGTTTCAGCTTGCCGTCGGAGGAAACCCGGATGCCCTTTGCGTGGACATCGATTTGCAGCCCGGCATGGCGCAATGCATCGAGCGTGGCTTCCATTTCGTCGGCCTTGGCGGCGAGCAGATCGACTTCACCGCCGGCAATGCCGACAGCACAGGCATAGCTGCCCGCCTCGATCCGGTCGGACATCACCCGGTAGGTGCAGCCGTGCAACCGGTCGACACCGGTGATGGTCAGGGTCGACGAACCGATCCCTTCAATCTCCGCGCCCATGGCGACCAGCATATTGCAGAGATCGACAATTTCTGGTTCCCGTGCGGCGTTTTTGAGCACGCTGATGCCGTTCGCCAGTACCGCTGCCATCAGGGCATTTTCCGTTGCGCCGACCGAGACGACGGGAAAGGTGAAATCGCCGCCGGGCAAGCCGCCGTCGGGAACGCGCGCGATGACATAGCCGCTGGTGGTCTCGATGATCGCGCCGAGCGCCTCGATAGCCTTGAGATGCAGATCGATCGGCCGGTTGCCGATGGCGCAGCCGCCGGGCAGGGAGACCCGGCATTCTCCGGCGCGGGCCAGCAAGGGCCCCAGCACCAGTATGGAAGCGCGCATTTTGCGGACGATATCATAAGGCGCTTCGGTCGAGGTGATCCGGCCCGCTTTGAGCGTCATCACCCGGCCGAAATCCTCGGGTCGTGCTCCCTCGATTGTGGTCGAGACACCCAGCTGGTTGAGCAGGTGGCCGAAACTGTCAACATCGGCCAGTCGCGGCAGGTTGCGCAGGGTTACCGGTTCATCAGTCAGCAGCGCGCAAGGCAGCAAGGTCAGGGCGCTATTCTTGGCTCCGGAAATCGGAATTGTTCCGGACAGGCGATTTCCGCCGCGTATTGAGATAATATCCATGGTCTAGCATTTACCGGAAATGCTGATGCAGGCAAGTCTATTGCGCCGTCGTGACTCCGGCATTGCCGGCGGGCGGACTAGCCCCGCAGCAAACCGAGCGCGGTATAGGCGGCGTCCACCGTTGGCCGTGCCATAGCCGAAGCCTTTTCCGATCCTTCACGTAAAATCGCGTCAATCGCATCCGTGTCCTTGCGCAACTCCTCGAACCGCTGGCGGATTGGCGACAATGTGCTGACGGCCAGATCGGCCAGTGCCGGTTTGAAGTCGCCAAAACCCTTGCCGGCATATTCGGCGATGACCGCGTCCTGCGACTGGTCCGCGAGCGCGGCGTATATGCCGATCAGATTTTTCGCTTCCGGGCGACCGGCGAGATCGGCCAAATTGTCGGGTAGCGGTTCCGGGTCGGTCTTTGCCTTTTTCATCTTGCGCGCGATCGTATCGTCATCGTCGCTCATGTTGATCCGGCTGAGATCGGACGGATCCGATTTGCTCATTTTTGCGTTGCCGTCGCGCAGGCTCATGATCCGCGCCGCTGTCTTGCCGATGAAGGCTTCCGGCAGAGTGAAGGTTTCGGTGCCAGTATCGCTGTTGAATTTGGACGCAATGTCGCGGGCCAGTTCAAGATGCTGCTTCTGATCGTCGCCCACGGGCACATGGGTCGCCTGATAAAGCAGGACATCCGCCGCCTGCAGCACAGGATAACCGTAAAGGCCGAGCGAGGCGCGCTGTTTATGCTTGCCGGATTTTTCCTTGAACTGGGTCATCCGGTCGAGCCAGCCCATCGGCGTGTTGCAGATCAGCATCCATGCCAGTTCGGGATGCGCCGGCACGCGGGCCTGGTTGAACAGGATGGACTTGTCGGGGTCGACGCCGGCGGCGACCAGGGCAGCGACCATTTCGCGGCAGTTCGAAGCCAGTTCAGCGGGGTCGTTGTGGACGGTGATGGCGTGCAGGTCGGCGAGGAAGAACAGGCATTCGCTATCGTCCTGCATCTTCACCCAGTTCTTGATCGCGCCCAGATAGTTGCCGAGATGAAGATTTCCCGTCGGCTGGATGCCCGATACCGTCCGCATTGTTTCAAATTCCTTCGCTTGCGGCATCTTCTGCCGCTTTCTTCTTGGTCAGCATGGTGATCTTGTCGGGATCGATCGCACCTGTCAGCCATGCGAGTGCCGCATAAACCAGTCCGCCAACGCTGACCAGAGCGGTGATCGACCCGACCCGTTGCCAGACCGTCCCGTCATAGAGGCCTTCCCCGATCGGCGCGGCATAGACCAGCACGACCGCCATGCCGGCTGCAGACAATGTGATTCGTCCGATCCGGAGCAGCAAGGTCCATTCTAGATGGAAGTGACCCCGCCGGTGGAGCATCGTGTACAGCATCGCGCAATTGCACCAGGCGGCGATCGCGCCGGCCACGGCGAGTCCCTTGATACCGTAGAGCGGAATCAGCAGAAGATTGAGCACGATATTGATGATCAGCGAAATCGCTGCTGTGTAGACCGGGGTCTTGGTATCCTTGCGGGCGAAAAAGCCCGGGATCAGTACCTTCACCAGCACATAGGCGGGCAATCCAATGACCAGCGCGGCGACAACCGCAGCGGTTGTCTGGCCGTCGGCAGCGGTAAAATTGCCGCCGACATAGAAAGAGGTGACCAGCGGTCCGGCGGCGAAAAACAGGGCAATGGCGGCCGGAATGGTGAGCAGCAGGCCCAGTTCGATGGCATTGCTTTGCAGACGCTGGGCACCGCCCTGGTCTTCCTTGGCGATGAAACGCGACAGCGCCGGCAGGATCGCGGTGCCAAGCGCGATGCCGATAATGCCGAGCGGTAGCTGGTTCAGCCGGTCTGCCATCGCCAGATAAACAAAGGACCCTTCCGGCAGCCGCCCGAGGAAGAACAGATCGATGAAACGGCTGATCTGGTAGATGCCGGCACCGAACACGGCGGGCAGGATCAGCACGCCCAGCTCTTTCACATCGGCGTTGAACCGCGGCATTTTGAGCGGAAAGCGGAAGCCGGTCTTGCGCGCCCAATAGTAAAGCCAGAGCATTTGCACCAGGCCGGCGGTCGCGACGGCAACGGCCAGGAAATAGGCGGTTTGCCGCGGGTCGTTGCCGTCATTGACGAGATGCGCCGCGAGCAGCGCGCTGATCATGCAGATATTGAGCATGATCGGCGCTGCTGCCGCTGCCGCAAATTTGCTCAGCGAGTTCAATATCGCCGCGAACAGGGTGGTGATGCTGATCAGGCCGAGATAGGGAAAGGTTATCCGCGCCAGTGATATGGAAAAATCGTCGGTCCTGCCGCCTCTGCCAAAATCGTCGATCAGCCAGATGATGCCGGGCATGACGAGCATCATCACCGCGGAAAAAACCAGCAGCAGCGGCACGAATACCGACAGCACGTCAATCGCGAAATTCTGCGCCGCCGTCCGGTTCTCGTCTTCTTCCATCTTGCGGTTGAACAACGGCACAAAGGCCGCCGAGAAGGCGCCTTCCGCGAACAGGCGGCGGAAAATATTGGGCAACTGGAAAGCCAGCTGCCAAGCGTCGGCTGCAGCACCGGCACCAAGCATCCGGGCCAGCAGGATATCGCGGACGAAGCCGAAGATTCGGCTGACCAGAGTCAGCCCGGCGATCGTCCCGGTGGATTTCAGCAGGTTCATCCCTGCAACCCTAGCGAGATCGCCTAGGCGTTGCCAACCGGTTGCTCGCCTGTCTGCTGTGCCGCCATCTGTTCGCGCTGCTGCATGTAAAGTGCGGTGAAATCAATCGGCTCGAGCAACAGGGCCTGGAAACCGGCGTCGCGCACGGCGTCCGAGATGATCGCCCGGGCAAAGGGGAAGAGCAGCCGCGGTGCTTCAGCGAACAGAAACGGATGCGCCTGGTCTTCGGGAACATTGCGCAGTCCGAAAAGGCCGCAATAGAGCAGTTCGATCGCGAAGGCGACGCCCTCGTCCGCTTTGGCGGTAACATCGATTTTCAGTTCGACCTCATGAACTTCATCGGAGATCTGGGAAGAGCCAATGTTGAATTGTACATCAATCTGCGGCTGAGCGTTCCACTGGTAGACGTCCGGTGCATTGGGATTCTCGACCGAAAGATCCTTCACATATTGCGAAATCACGCCGATTTGGGGTTGGGTATCGGCGCCATTGGCAAGCGGATCCGGGGTGGTCACATTGCCGCTCGGTTCCATTTTGCTTTCGTCCTTTTCATTCTCATCAGCCATCGGGCCTGTCCTTTCGGAAAATCAGTCAAACATGTCCTCAAGCGCATATTGCCGCGCCGTTCGCTGCGCGCCTAGCAGGGGAAAGAACCGAGAGCAACGAAAGAGTAAACCACCGATCGGACACTCCGCCTCGGGACCCGTTTGTAAGCGCAGGTTCACAAATCGGGCACTAGAAAGAGCTGGCCAGCCGGGGCAGATCGGCTTTTTCAGTAATGCTATTTGAAACCGCCCCTGTTTCCCCCTATGTATAGGGTCAAAGACATGATTGGATACTGAAGTGACCATCGAAATTATATTATTGGCAATGGTAGCGGCCTTTCTTGGCCTGCGCCTCTATTCGGTGCTGGGCAAGCGCAGTGGTCATGAGCAGGAACATATGCCGCGCAATATCGAGCCGCGTGCGGGCGATCGCCGCCCACTGGAAGACGCGAAGCCGCATATTCCGGATATCGTTCCGGCCCACGCGGCTGCCGGTGCACCGAATATGGTCTATGACAGCAGCGCCGAAGCCGGAATGCGGGAAATTCTCAGCGCCGATCGCAATTTTGATGTCGGCCGCTTCATCGAGGGCGCGCAAGCCGCCTACAGCATGATTCTGGAGGCTTTCTGGAAAGGCGACAAGGAAGAATTGAAGCTGCTGTGCGACGAAGATGTTTACGAAAGCTTTGCCGAAGTCATCGACGCGCGCGAGAAACGCGGCGAGATACTGGAAAACCAGCTGGTGCGAATCGACAATGCCCGTATTTCGGCAGCGGAATATCGCCGGCCTGTTGCCAGCATCACGGTGCAATTCGATGCCGATATCGTTGCTGTGGTCAAGGACAAGAAAGGCAATCTGATTGGCGGCTCGCTTTCCGATGCTGCCGAAACCCACGATGTCTGGACCTTCAGCCGCGATCTCTCCAGCGCAGATCCCAATTGGCTGCTCGACGAAACCGATGAGGCCTGACCCCCGGTCGGCGAGCAACGGGGTCATGAAATTCGGGACGCTTTTCGGCGCGATGGCTCTGGTCAGTGCCTGTTCCATGACCATCATTCCCCAAGGCGCAGCGCAAAGCCATTCCGCGCAGCAAGATGGCGAACGGGTTATCGAGGACGAGTCCGCGCCGGCCGCCACAGCGCCGGCCTATCAAAATGGCGCGCCGGCGACATTTCGGCCGGTCGATCCGGGTCAGCTCGTGCAGATCGGTGATGATCCGACTCGCGCCACCGGATCCGGCATCGCGCTGGGGCCGGATATCGCGACGCTCCGACTGTCTGACGCCAAGGCCTCATCAGCGCTGCTATCCTATCGGACAAGCTGCTCCTCCCTGGTCCGGCGTGAGGATAATAGCGGACTGACTAGAGGCGGTGACTGGCAGTTGTCCTGCGAGGCTGCCCAGAGCTGGCCGGAGCGGGACGCGAGCGGCTTTTTCACCTCCTATTTCGAAGCGGTGCAGGTCGGTGATGGCCAGGCTTTCGCCACCGGCTATTTCGAGCCGCAGATTGAGGGTTCGCGAGTCCGGAATGCCCGCTATCCGGTGCCGATCTATCGCCGTCCTCCCAATTTGGTCGATGTCGATCTCGGTCTTTTTTCCGAAGCGCTGAAAGACAAGCGCGTCCGTGGCAAGGTCGACGGCAACAAGCTGGTGCCGTTCGAAGATCGGGCAGCCATCGATGACGGAGCCCTCGCCGGACAGGGGCTCGAGATTGCCTGGGCCCGCGATTATATCGATTTCTTCTTTCTGCAGATCCAGGGAAGCGGCCGTCTGGCGCTGCCCGACGGGTCGGTCATGCGAATCGGTTACGCCGGACAGAACGGCCACGATTATACCGGCATCGGACGGGTGATGCGGGAACGCGGACTGCTGGCTGACGGCAAGACCAATATGCAGGGCATTGTCGAATGGCTGCGCGCCAATCCGCAAGCGGGCACGGAGATCATGCGCGAGAATAAAAGCTATGTTTTTTTCCAGGAGCTGACCGGTCCGGGGCCTCTGGGTGCGATGGGCCATCCGGTGGTCGCGCGGACCTCGGTCGCGGCGGACCGGATGTTCGTGCCGCTGGGCGCGCCGGTGTTCCTCGATATGGAACATGATATCGCCGATGGTCTCTGGGTGGCGCAGGATAGCGGCGGCGCGATCAAGGGGCCCAACCGTTTCGATACATTCTGGGGTGCCGGCGAGGAAGCGGCCCGAATCGCGGGCGGCATGTCGTCTCGCGGTCAGGCGCTGATCTTCCTGCCGAAGGGAACGGTGTCCCGGCTCGTCGCAGCCCGCCGGAACCCGGGCCAGTAATCGATGCCGGACCGGCCTCTTACCGCCGGCGAAAAGGCGCTCTGGCAGAAATTTATCGAGAGCGTCGAGCCGCTGGACCAGGGGCGGGTGAAACGGGTGGAAAGCCTTCCGGTAGCCCGACGGCCGCGCGATATTTCCGGGCCGATCACGGCGGAAAGTTTCGGCGGAAAACCCGCCGAAGCCGTCCCGCTGCGCGATCAGAAGCCGGTACCGACCAAACATGGCCTAGACGGCGGCTGGGATCGTCGCCTCGCCAAGGGCATGGTCCATCCCGATGTCACGGTTGATCTGCACGGCTATAGCCTGTCCTCCGCGCATGGCAGGCTCGACAGTGCGCTGGAACTGAGCATCGCGGCCGGGCATCGTGCGATCCTGTTGATTACCGGCAAGGCCCGTAGCGACGAGGAACGGCGTCGGGCGGGCGGGCGCGGCGCAATACGCTCGGCCATTTCCGACTGGCTCGCGGCATCGCGCCATGCCGCGCATATTGCGACCGTGCGCCGGGCCCATCCCCGGCATGGCGGCGCCGGCGCGCTTTACATCATATTGAGGCGTCACCGCTAAGCGGGGGCGAGGAGCTGTGGCTCTCCGGTGGTCAGCGCAAGGCCTGCTTGACGATCAGCGTGAAAATTCTGGAGAGCTGTTCCAGATCCTCAACCGCAACGGCTTCGTCGAGCTTGTGCATCGTCGCATTGCACAGACCGAACTCGACCACCGGCATGATTTTGGCGAGAAACCGCGCGTCCGATGTTCCGCCCGAGGTGGACAGTTCCGGTTCTACGCCGGTGATCTCGCGAATTGCGCCAGACACGATGTCGGAAAATTCGCCCGGCGGAGTTAAAAAGGGTTCGCCGGAAATAATTGGCTTCAGTTCACCGCCGTGACGCTCGACGATTTCCTGCACCATGGCGCTGAGGCTTTCGCCGCTATGCCGGTCGTTGAAGCGGATCGACAGGCGCCCCTCTGCCTTGGCCGGGATTACATTATGCGCCGGATTGCCGACGTGAAGGTCGGTAAATTCGATATTGCTCGGCTGGAACCAGTCGGTGCCTTCATCCAGTTGCAGCGCATCAATCTCGCTCAGGATTTTGCCCAGCTTGGTGATCGGATTATCGGCGTTTTGCGGATAGGCAACATGGCCCTGCGTGCCATTGACCGTGACCCACATGTTGACCGACCCGCGCCGTCCGATCTTCATCATGTCGCCCAGCCGGTTTACCGACGTCGGTTCACCGACGAGGCAGAGATCGGGGATGATATCGCGCTCGGCCATCAGGTCCATCAGCGCCACCGTCCCGAAGCGCGCGGGACCTTCTTCGTCGCCGGTGATAATCAGGCTTATCGTTCCCAGATCATCCGGGACGTCATGCAGCGCGGCGACAAAGGCGGCGATACTGCCCTTCATGTCGACAGCGCCGCGGCCGTAGAGCAGGTCGCCGCGGATTTCCGGTACAAAGGGATCGGTTTGCCAGCCTTGACCGGGCGGCACGACATCCAGATGCCCTGCATAGGCAAAGTGGCGGGAACCGGCGGGGCCTTTACGAATGGCAAAAAGATTCTCGACCGGCCCGTCCGGCGGATCGCCGGCGATGAAGCGGGTGACCTCGAATTCCAGCGGCTCGAGCATGGCCTCCATTTCATCAAAAACGCCGCCGGTGGCGGGGGTGATGCTGCTGTGGGCGATCAGCCTTTTGGCCAGTTCGAGTGCTGGTGCTGCGGTCATGTTCTGGTCTCTAGCCATTTGCCGCTTCGGGATTTTCCAGCCGCTCGACAACCCATGGCTCCTCTTCGGCTGCCTCCATCCATTGCGCGGTCCATTCATGGTCCAATATCGTCTGCATATAGCTGGTGGCAAACCCCGGCAGCCGGAATCCGTAGGTCTGGAACCGGGAGACGATCGGTGCATACATGATGTCGGCGGCGCCATAGGTCCCGAACAGAAACGGTCCACCGCTGCCAAAACGCGCCCGCGCCTGCGCCCAGAGTTCGATGATCCTGGCAGCGTCGGCCTTGACTTCGTCGCTCAGCGCCAGCCCTTCGTAAATCTTGCGGGTGTTCATCGGGCATTGCCGGCGCAGCGCCATGAAGCTGGAATGCATTTCGGCAGCCATCGAGCGGGCCATGCCGCGTGCGGTTTCGTCCTTGGGCCAGAAACGGTCGCGGTGAGTCTTGTCGGCCAGCCAGTCGATAATCGCCAGACTGTCCCAGACAACGGTCTCGCCGTCCCAGAGGATCGGAACCTTGCCACCCGACGGTGCGAAATTCTCGCTCTCGCGGACATGGTCCCAGTCATCGCCGAACAGGGGCACGGTCAGTTCTTCAAAGGACAAGCCCGACTGTTTGCACGCCAGCCAGCCGCGCATCGACCAGCTGGAATAGGCTTTGTTTCCGATTATCAGTTTCATAGTCTGTTCCATAACCAAATATGGCGCGCTGTGTAGTGAAAAGCGTTAAGGCCGCCGGCAGACTAGTCCTGCACGGCGTCGAGTACGGCTTGCCGCAGTTCGTCAATACCCTGTTTTTTTTCCGATGATGTCAGCAGCAGCTCGGGATGGGCGGCAGGATGTTTCTTGGCGATGGCCGCAACCTGTTCCGCCGTCGCATCCAGTTGCGCCTGCTTCACCTTGTCTGCCTTGGTCAGCACGATCCGGTAGCTGACAGCCGCCTTGTCGAGCATTTCCATCACTTCCTCGTCGACCGGCTTGATGCCGTGGCGGGAATCGATCAGTACGAATGTGCGCTTCAGAACGGCCCGGCCGCGCAGATAGTCGTTGATCAGGAAGCGCCATTTCTGCACCACCTTTGGCGGTGCCTTGGCAAATCCGTAACCCGGCATATCGCAGATCCGGAAGATCAGCGGATCGCCGATGTCGAAGAAATTCAATTCCTGCGTCCGTCCGGGCGTATTTGACGTCCGCGCCAGACCATTGCGGTTGGTCAGCGCGTTGATCAGCGATGACTTGCCTACATTGGAGCGGCCGGCAAAAGCAATTTCCGGTACCTTCGGATCCGGCAGAAACTGCAGTTGCGGCGCGCTTTTCAGAAAGCTGATAGGCCCCGAAAAGATTTTCGGATGAAGGGGTGTCATGCCCCGGCCTTGTCAGCGGCCGCTTTTTTCGCTTTTTCCTCAGCTTCCTTCGCCATCATTTCCTTCATCTGCGGATGACGGGAATAGAGCCATTTCTGCTGCGCGATGGTGAGGACGTTGGACACGGTCCAGTAAAGCTGCAGGCCGGCGGCAAAGGGCGCCATGATGAATACGAGGATCCACGGCATGATGCTGAAAATCTGCTTCTGCATCGGATCCATCGGTGCCGGGTTCAGCTTGAACTGCAGATGCATGGTGATGCCCATCAGGATCGGCAATATGCCGACCGCCAGGAAGCTCGGCGGATCGAACGGCAGCAGACCGAACAGATTGACCGGTGTCAGCGGATCGGGTGCGCTGAGATCCTGAATCCACAGCACGAACGGCTGGTGACGCATCTCGATCGACAGCATCAGCACCTTATAGAGCGCGAAGAAGATCGGAATCTGCAGGAAAATCGGCAGGCAGCCGGCGAGCGGATTGACCTTCTCGTCTTTGTACAGCTTCATGATCTCCTGCTGCTGCTGCTGCTTGTCGTCCTTGTATTTTTCCTGGATCGCCTTCATTTTCGGCTGCACGGCGCGCATCTGCGCCATCGAGGCAAATTGTTTCTGGGCGATCGGGAACATGAGGCCGCGCACGACGAAAGTCATCAATATGATGGCAACCCCGAAGTTACCAACCAGTTTGAACAGCCAGTTGAGCAAATAGAACAGCGGTTTTTCGAACCAGTAGAACCATCCCCAGTCAATCGCGCGATCCAGATTCTTGATACCATATTCCGCTTCATATTTTTCCAGCAGCGCGTTTTCCTTGGCGCCGGCGAAAAGCCGGGTCGTGGTGGTCAGCTGTTTGCCGGGGGCGATAATCTGCGCGCTCTTCTTGGCGATTTCCGCCTGGAAAATATCGCCGCCGCCAGAACGGAATTTGGCGTCCACATCGTTGATATTTTCCGGGATCAGGGCGCCGAGCCAATATTTGTCGGTAAAGCCGAGCCAGCTGACTTCCTTGTCATAGCTGTTGGTTCCGGCCACCGCAGAGGTCCCGAACAGGCCTGCAAAAAAGCCCGGTTCTTCACCGGCCAGATTTTCGTAATCCACGTCATAATTGGCAGCGCCTTCATAGACACCGACTGGGCCGGAGTGGATGGTCCAGGTGCTGGCTTCATTGGCCGGAATATTGTCGAGATCCCGCTTCCGGTTGATCAGCCCGTAAGGTCGAAGCGCAATTGCATTCTCGCCGCGATTAACGATGCTCTGTTCGGTAGTGATCAGATAGTCCGGGTCGATCGACAGTTTGATTCTGTAGGTCTGTCCGGTTTCGTTCGACCAGCTTAGCGTCACTGGCGTGTCCGGTGTCAGCCGGCTCTGGTCAGCAGACCAGATCGTATTGTCGTCGGGAACAGCAACGCCGTCGCCGGCCCATCCGACGCGGCTGAAATAGGCGTTTTCGGTGCCGGAAGGTGCGAAGAGCCGGACGGGCTTGCTATCCTTGCTCATATCAACCGTATGATCGGTGAGGGTGAGATCATCGATACGACCGCCCTTGAGATTGATCGACCCCTGGATACGTGGTGTCTCGATCAATACGCGGGGACTTTCGCGCAGGACAGTGGCCAGAGGCCTGATCGCGGCCGGTGCGGCTGCAGCGCCGATGTCCGTGCTACCGGTACCCGGAACCGAAACGTCGCCGCCAACCTGGTCGTTGGCCGGCGCATCGGCCTGTTCAACGACTTCGTTCTTGTTGGCCATGTCCGGGAAGAATTGCTCCATCAGCAAGGGCCAGCCGAACAGGATGATCCCCGTGAGGAGTATCGCCATGATAATATTACGCTTGTCGTCCACTATCTTGTCCTGCTTTCGGCCATTTGTTGTAACTATGATCGGTGTTCAGGGTGTCACGGCACCGGGTCATAACCCGAGCCCCCCCAAGGATGGCAGCGCAATAGCCGTTTAGCCCCCAGCCAGCTACCCCTAATTGCACCGTGCTTTTCGATCGCCTCGATCGTATAGGCGCTGCAAGTCGGCTGAAAACGGCAAGTCGGGGGCAGAATACGCGACGGGCCCCATTGCCAGCATCGCACGCAAAAGATGAAAACCGCTTTCATCCGGCCTGGCCCAGCTTCTTCGCCAGAAATTTCAGGCCCTTTTCCAGATCGGCCCTCATGGTGGCAAAATCGCTCTCGTTCCTTGTCTTTCGACCGATCATGATATGATCGACGCCGGCGATGCCGTGGTCCGGCAGGCTCTGCGCAAGCAGGGCCCGGAAGCGGCGCTTCATGCGATTGCGGGCGACGGCATTGCCGATCTTCTTGGTCACCGTAATCCCGTAACGGAGGCTGTTCGCCTCAACCGGATGATCAGGGCGACGGCGATGCGCTAGCAGGACAAAATGGGGGGTGACGAATCGCTTGCCACGATTGGCAGCGAGAAAATCCGCGCGTTTGCGAATCACTTCGATGGGCTGGTTTGAATCAGCAAATGCCGAATCGGCTGAAGGATTCTTCAAATCCAGATGATCCGGCGATGGGCGTGCTTCGACGGGCGCAGCACGTGCGGTCATTTGCTTTTAGGCAGAGAGCTTCTTGCGGCCACGGCTACGGCGGGCAGCCAGTACTTTGCGGCCACCGACAGTGGCTTTGCGGGCGCGGAAACCATGGCGCCGTTTACGGACCAGACGGCTTGGTTGAAATGTACGCTTCATCGCGATTATCCTAAGTCAAAATTTCGATAAAAAAGGCCGCCATAAGCTGCGGCCGATACGTTGTCGCTGCGATTAGGCAGGCAGGCGCGGAAAGTCAAGCGTTTGCGCTAGACTTTCTTGTCCCGATCGCCGGTCTTCACCTTGCCGAAAATCGGCAGTTCAAAATCGTCGGGCAATGTCTTGTGGTGCCGCCGTCGCATCGCCCAGTCGGTCCATTTGCCATAATGGGGAAAGCGTCGTTTGAAATCGACATAACGTTTCTTCGCCCAGCGCGAGTTTTGCAGGACCAGCGCCAGGCCAATCGGAAAGACGATGATGAAACCGGGGCCGGGGATGGCGCCGATGATCGGTGAAATGATGATCAGCGTGAATCCGATGACCGTGAGCGCGAATCGCGATCCTGAAGTATATTTCCAGCGCGTATTGGTCATTTTGTCGGTCATCTCGTTCCACTTGGTGCTTTGCGAGCGGAGTCGCAAGTCCGCTTTGTCATCTAAAGCGCGTGAAAGAGATAATTGTTCCCGGCCCATGCATAAGAGCTGAACGAAAGCCTGTGCCGATGCACTAGGAGAACGGTCTGGCGCAAACGCGCTGTCCGGGGTCAATGAACCATCTGGAAGCGGGCCATGTCATTGCGCGACAAGCGCAGCTGTTCCGAAAAGGGTACGCTGTTGGTCAGCGCATAAAATTCCTGAGCGGTGCCCCTTGGAACGCCCATTTCTGCGTAATAATCCAGATATTCCGAGTGGACCGGATCATTGGCCGGGTAGTCATTGGCTTCCCGGCCATCCTCGTCCATCCAGCTGTGCACGACAAATTCGGCATCGCGGTGGGCTGTGCGGCGGATACCGGCGAGAAACAGTTCGACCGCGCCGGATCGCACCGAGCCACCCGCCGGCACGTGGGTACTGATGCCGGCGTTGCGGATCATCCGGGCCAGCCTGAGATTGGCCTCTTCGTCGACAGATCCGTCGCAATCGAGCATTTCGATCCGCTTGATCCCCGGGAAATGGTTCATCATCTGCCGGAACAATGCCGGCGTGTAGCTGTCGACCGTGCCCGTCATTTCAACGGTATCGGCCGCAACGACCCGGAACGGACCATATTGGCCATAGGCAGTGCCGGCCGGTTCAGCCCATATGTCCGGCTCTTCCAGGCCATATTCGAAAATCTCGACCGTTTCGGTGACCGTATAGCTGCCGGCGCTGATTGCGGGCTGGACCGGGAAGAGGAGCAGCGCAAACAGAAGGAAGGCCCCGACCAGAAAACCGCCCCGCGAACCGGCCGGCTCATCTGCTGTTGCGATTATGTCGAGGTGGTCAGTGCTGCTCATCCCGTTTCTCTGTGGTCTGGCGCTTTCCACAAAGTATCGGAGTCTGGTTAGCCGATATTAACCATCCGCCCCGCCCATCGCCCGGTTTTGACCGTTGCGGACATGGGGCGGTTGCTGCTCGACTCATTTCAGCGGCTTTGCCACTATTCCCGCCATGATATTGGGGCGGCTATAATGGTGGCGCTGGTTCAGACGGTGGCCTATCTCGGACTGGAGGCACTGGGCGTCGAGGTGCAATGTCAGGTTGCGCCGGGCCTGCCCGCGTTCAACGTGGTTGGCCTGCCCGACAAGGCGGTGGCCGAAAGTCGCGAGCGGGTCCGCGCCGCCATTGCGGCGATGGGCCTTTCGCTGCCGCCCAAACGAATCACCGTCAATCTGTCGCCTGCCGATTTGCCGAAGGCCGGCTCCCATTATGATCTGCCGATCGCGCTGGCGCTGCTCGGGGCGATGGGGATTATCGATGCGGAAACGCTGGCGAGCTATCTGGTCGTCGGAGAATTGTCGCTCGACGGCCGGCTGGCTGCCACACCGGGCGTGCTGCTGGCGGCGCTGCATGCCTCGGGCCGCAATCTGGGACTGGTCTGTCCGGCAATGCAGGGCCCCGAGGCAGCCTGGGCCGGCGATGTCGAGGTGCTGGCTCCGGAGGACCTGCTGGCCCTGCTCAACCATTTCAAGGGCCAGTCGATATTGTCCCCGCCGGAAACCGGTGATGCGCCCGAACCGGATTACGGTCCGGACCTGAAAGAGGTAAAGGGGCAGGAGACTGCCAAGCGGGCACTCGAAATCGCCGCAGCCGGTGGTCATAATCTGCTGATGAACGGCCCCCCGGGATCGGGCAAGTCGCTGCTCGCCTCCTGTCTGCCCGGCATATTACCGCCGCTTTCCCCATCCGAAGCGCTGGAAGTGTCGATGGTGGCATCGGTGGCCGGCACGCTGGAAGGTGGCCAGATGTCGCGCCAGAGGCCCTTTCGTGCTCCGCATCACAGCGCATCGATGGCGGCGCTGGTCGGTGGCGGGCTGAAGGTGCGACCGGGAGAAGTCAGCATGGCCCATCTCGGCGTTTTGTTTCTCGACGAATTGCCGGAATTCCAGCGAGCGGTGCTTGATTCGCTGCGGCAACCGCTCGAAACCGGGGAGGTCAGCGTTGCCCGGGCCAATGCCCACGTCACCTTTCCGGCCCGCATCCAGATGATCGCGGCGATGAACCCGTGCCGTTGCGGCCATCTCGGCGATGCCGCGCTGGCCTGTTCACGGGCACCACGATGCGCGGCCGACTATCAGGCCAAGGTCTCGGGACCGTTGCTCGACCGGATCGATCTGCACATCGAAGTGGAAGCCCTGTCTGCCGCTGATCTGACCATGCCTGCACCGGCAGAAGGTTCGGACTGCGTGGCCGTGCGGGTCGCCCGGGCCAGATCGATCCAGAGTCAGCGCTATCTCGATCTGGACGCTCGGACCAACAGCGAAATAGACGGTGAGACGCTGCAAATATATGCGACGCCCGACGAGCCCGGACAGGCGTTGCTAGGGCAGGCGGCGGAAGCGATGCGACTAACCGCGCGCGGTTATACCAGAGTGTTGCGCGTATCCCGCACCATCGCCGATCTAGCCGGCGCAGCGGATATTGGCCGAATTCATGTGGCCGAAGCGCTCAGCTATCGGAGACAGGCGCCGCGCAACTGATGCTGGCCGCGCAATCGCGAGAACGGGCAGAATGGCAATGCGAGGGTATCGCCGTCAGGCCGCCCGATCGTCCGAAGTCAGCTCCAGTGGAATGGCCATTTCTTTCACGTCCACTGTCGACTTGGCAAGATTTGGCGATTTGCTGCTGCGATGCTTGAACTTGCCGTCGACATGGCCACCCTGCTCTATCGTCACATTTTCATAGGTGACGTCACCGCCGATACGGGCGGTGGAGGCAATGGCCAAGTCGCCAGCGTCAATCGATCCCTCGACCGCGCCGGACAGGCTGGCATTCTGGGCAACAATCGCGCCCTTGATCTTGCTTGACGGACCCTGGACCAGCGACAGGCATTTGACGTCGCCGATGACTTCTCCGTCGATATGCAGATCGACCTTCGATTCGATATTGCCGGTGATGACGATACCGTCGCCGATAATCGAGAAACTCGACCCGCTGCTGCCGCTGCTTCTAGCCACGGTCGGCGCCTGACTCGGTGCGTTTCGGTGAGCTGGCGCGCTGTCGCGCGATGGCTTTGATCTTGAGAACATCACTATTCGCCTCTAAAAATGGTCGGGGGTTGATGGCGCGTCCGTTTAGCCGCACCTCGAAATGCAGATGGGTGCCGGTCGAACGCCCGGTGCTTCCCATAGCCCCCAGTTGAATTCCCTGTTCAATCTTCTGGCCGGTGGTTACGCCGATCTTCGATAAATGCGCATAACGGGTCATGAGGCCGTTGCCATGCGTGATTTCCACCGTCTTGCCATAGCCGGATTTCCATCCGGCATGGGTGACCTTGCCGCCGGCGGCCGCGAGGATCGGAAGGCCGCGAGGCCCCTTGAAATCAATGCCGCTGTGCATCGCGCCGCCGCCGGTAAACGGGTCGCGACGATAGCCATAGCTGCTCGATATCATTCCCGTGCTGGAAGGCTTGCCAGACGGAATCGCGATCAGCGTCCGCTCCAGTGCGTCCATCCGCTGCAGCGCCAGATTGAGCCGTTCGAGCGTCGGGTGCAGTTGCTGGTCCTTGTTGCTGAAAAAGGGAATCAGCGGACCACCCATGGCTGCCATGGAATTCTTGGTCAGTTTCTCGGGATTCAGGCCAAATTTGCGGATCGCTTCCTCGGCTTGCTTGGTGCGCTGGATTGCGGCCATGGTGAGGCGCCGGGCGAATTTTATCTGCCGGGCTTCCAGTTCGGCCAGCCGCGCTGCTTCGGGGAAGGCGGCGCTGATCTTGCGGGTGTTTTCGAATAGTTGCTCATCGGCCTGTTTCTGGGCCGCTGTTTCGGCGGCCTCCGTCTGCTCGCCGACAAACTGCTCGGTCATCTGGTCGAGAACATCCTGCCGTTGCTTGAGATCGGCAGCAACATCTTCAATCGAAGCCTTGTAATTGGCGACCCGGCTTTCGGTGCTGTTGACCTCGGCTTCTTTCTGGGCAAGCGCCATGCGTTCGCTTGTCACCGTCAGTTGATTGACCATCATGGCCAGCGTGACCAGAAGCCAGAATATCAGCGCCGCCGCGACAGTATAGAAGAGACGTTTCTGCAATCTTGCCGAAATCGTCAGAAAACGGACCTGTCCGTGCGATCGCATGAAAAATTCGCGATCCGTAAACATATGGTCCAGCCGGGCTTTTAGCCCTTTTCCGGTATTTTGTTTGTGCATGACCCGCCGTAGCTATTCGTAATCCCCGATGGTTCGCTAGCAGAGGGTAGCCGGGCTGGCGACTCACAGCGGGCCGACTCGTGACGAGTCGAACGAGTCATACGATGAATTGCGCGATATCGTCTGATATGTCTGCAGAAAAGGCGATTCGCGGGAACGGATTGTTGCTCCAGGACAAATTTTTCTTGCCAGAATATGTGGCGATTGTGGGTTAAATTGCCGCCGCCGCCATGCTAGCAGCCCCTCTATGACTGAATCTGCAAAACTGATCACCGACATGGGCCGCAAGGCACGGGCTGCATTCTCGAAGCTGACAGGCGTAAGCGATGCCCAGAAATCTGCCGCCCTGAAAGCGGCTGCGCGTCATCTGCGCGCCAATCAACAGACCATATTGGCCGCCAATCAGCGCGATGTGGAAAGCGCCCGGGAACGGGAACTGAGTGCTGCCATGATCGATCGTCTGATGATCGATGAAGGCCGGCTTGAAGCCATTGCGTCTGCAGTGGAGCAGGTTGCGGACCTGCCCGATCCGGTCGGGCAGACCATCGATCGCACCGAGCGACCCAATGGCTTGGTGATGGAACGGATCCGGGTTCCCCTGGGCGTTATCGGCATTATTTACGAAAGCCGCCCCAATGTGACCGCCGATGCGGCAGCGCTGACGCTGCGGTCCGGCAATGCTGTCATCTTGCGCGGCGGGTCAGAGGCGATCAACAGCAATCGGGCGATTTTCGAAGCCATGGCGGCGGGCGTTGTCGAAGCGGGGCTTCCCGCCGATGCGATCCAGCTGGTCCAGACCACCGACCGCGCTGCGGTGGGTGCCATGCTGAAGGCCAGCGGCCTGATCGACATCATCATTCCACGCGGCGGCAAATCGTTGGTCAAGCGGGTGCAGGATGAAGCCCGGGTGCCGGTGCTGGCGCATCTTGATGGTATCAACCACAGCTATATCGGCAAGGACGCGGCTCAGGACAAAGCGATTGCCATTGCCGTTAATGCGAAGATGCGACGCACTGGCATTTGCGGCGCCATGGAAACCTTGCTGATTGATCAGGATTATCCCGCGCCCGGCCCGTTGGTGCGCGCGTTGCTCGACGCTGGCTGCGAACTGCGCGGCGACGACAGCATCCTTGAACTGGACGAGCGGATCGTCTCGGCAGAAGCTCCGGACTGGGACACCGAATATCTCGCGCCGATATTGTCGGTCGCGATGGTCAACGGCGTCGACGAGGCGCTGGCGCACATTGCCGAACATGGTTCGCATCATACCGACGTCATCGTCACCGAAGATGCCGATCTGGCCGAACGGTTCATCCTGCGGGCCGACAGCGCGATCGTGATGCACAATGCCTCTAGCCAGTTTGCCGATGGTGGCGAATTCGGCCTGGGCGCGGAAATCGGCATTTCTACCGGAAGGCTGCACGCGCGTGGTCCGGTGGCTCTGGAGGGACTGACGACTTATAAATGGGTGGTACGCGGTACCGGGCAGATACGGCCTTGAGTGGGATTCGGTGAAAACCACCGGCCTGCTCGGCGGATCATTCAATCCGGCTCATGGCGCGCACCGCTCGATCAGCCTGTTTGCCGTCGAAGAACTGGACCTGGACGAATATTGGTGGCTGGTCTCGCCGGGCAATCCGCTGAAAGAAGGGGCCCGAGACATGGCGCCGCTGCATGCACGGCTGGCTTCGGCCCGGAAAATGGCGCGCCGCAGCAGGATCAAACCGACGGCCATCGAACAGGACCTGGGCACGCGCTATACTTACGACACGCTGCGCAAACTGGTGCGCCGCTATCCGAAACGGCAGTTTGTCTGGATCATGGGAGCGGACAATCTGGCGCAATTCCATCGCTGGAAGGACTGGCGAAAGATCGCCCGATTATTGCCGATTGCAGTTATTTCGAGACCCGGCTATGATGACGATGCTTTTGCGGCTCCCGCAATGGCCTGGCTGCGGCGCTTCGTCCACCCCGCGCGCCAGCGTCGTAACTGGACCAACTGGAGTACGCCGGCGCTGACATTCCTGCGCTATCGTCCCGACCCACGCTCGGCCACCGCGATCCGGATGGCCCGGCCCCATTGGCATCAGCAATATGATGATCGCCGCGTCCGCGACGCGGTGACACACCGGCTGATTGGCCCAGAAGATTAGGATTTAAGTTGACGAAACCGAAGGTAAAAGCTCTGAAATCTGCCACTTCCAAGGAAGGAAAGGCCGAATCAGACGCGCTCCACGCGCTTGTCATGAAATCGCTCGACGATGATCAGGCGCAGGATGTTGTGTCCATAGCGCTGGCCGGCAAAAGCAATATTGCGGACCATATGGTGATCGCCGAAGGGCGTTCGACCAGGCAGGTCGCAGCGATTGCCCAGAAGCTTGCCGAGCGCGTAAAAAAAGCGGGCGGCACCGCGCGAATCGAAGGCCTTGCCAATGCCGACTGGGTATTGATTGATGCTGGCGACGTGATTGTGCATCTGTTCCGGCCGGAAGTCCGCAGTTTCTACAATCTGGAACGGATGTGGGCTGTCGACGAGGAAGGCGATGCGGCGGAAGTCGCCGAAGCCTGATATAGCCGGGCGATGAGGCTGCATATCGTCGCCCGCGGCAAGATCGGCCGCAGTCCGGAAGCGGAGCTTGTCGACCGCTATGTGAAACGGATCGGCTGGGATGTGAAGATCAGCGAGCTTCCGGATCAGGGCGGCAAGATGCCGAAACTGCAGGGCGTAACCAGAATCATCGCCATGGATGAGACCGGTGAAAACTGGACGTCGAAGAAATTTGCCAACCTGCTGTCCACCTGGCGTGATGATGGCACGCGCGAAGCGCGGTTCCTTATCGGTGCCGCAGACGGCCTGAGCGCGGACGAACGCGCCAGCGCAGACCATTTCTTTTCCTTCGGCAAGGCGACCTGGCCGCATATGATGGCGCGGGCGATGCTGGCAGAGCAACTGTTTCGGGCCACCGCAATCATCGCCGGTCATCCCTATCACCGGGAAGGATGAGCAAGATGATACGTGCTGTCTTTGCCCTGATCGCCTTTCTCGGCCTTGCCACGACCGGTGCCGCGCTGCTTTCTGCGCAGTCCTCCGGGCCCAGCCTTTCCGAACAGCAACGCAGCCTGCTGACCGCACGCGAACAGTCCGAGCGTGCCCGCCAGCGGGCTGCGGCCTTGCGTCGCCAGGCCGATGCGGCCAGCAATGATGCCGACCGGATCACCGCTGAAGCCGCGGCGCTCGCTGCCCGTATCCAGTCCGCAGAGGCCGATATCAGAGCCGCCCGTACCCGTATTGCCATTGTCACCAAGCTCCAGCAGCGCCAGCGGGCCCGGCTGGCGGAAAAACAGGGGCCGATGATCCGGCTGACGGCAGCGTTGCAGATGATGACCCGCAAACCGACCGCACTTGCCTTGGTGGAGCCGCGGTCGCTTGACGAGCTCATCTACATGCGCTCGATCCTGTCTGCGGTGATGCCCGAAATTGAAAGGCGGACCGCCAGCCTGCGCGACGAGGTCAGGCAGGGTGAGGCGCTTCGGCAGCAGGCGGCCCGGGCGCTTGCCTCGCTCGACGAAAGCCAGCGTCGGCTGACCGAAAGGCGGCGGCAACTGGCCAGTCTCGAGGCCAGTGAACGGATAGCAGCCCAGCGATTTTCCGATGATGCCGGGATCGAGCAGGATCAGGCGCTGGCGCTTGGCGAGGAGGCGCGCGACATATTGGACCTGATGGACCGGATACGCGAAAGCGGAGCGGTGCGCGAATCACTGGCTGGTCTGGAAGGCCCCGTGCTGCGGCCCGGCCAGGGTGAGGAGCCACCGGTCGACCAGGCTTCGCCGGAGGGCGACCTTGCGAGTGCTTATCGCTTGCCGGTGATTGGAGATATTGTCACCGGCCTCGGCGAGATATCGGATAGCGGCTATCGCTCGCGTGGGCTTACCATTGCGGTTGATCCCGGCGCGCAGATTGTGGCGCCGGCAGCCGGCCGGGTGGCCTATTCCGGGCGCTACCGGGGCTATGGCAACATATTGATCATCGAACATGACGGCGGCTGGACCAGCCTGATCACCAATATGGTGTCGAGCGGTGTAGCGGTCGGCGACCGGGTGGGGCAGGGCGCTCCGGTCGGGCGGTCGGGTTCCGATGATCCGACAGTCACTATTGAGCTGCGGCGCAATGGCAGACCGATCGATATTGCCGCGCTGATTGGCTGAAAAAGGACTCAAGGACGCAAAAAGCGGCGTTGGTCGAACGCTTCCGTCATTATTGGTTAAGCTGCTTTGCTTTACGGACGATTCCAGCCTATATTTGGCGCCGATTTAGACCGACAGGACATTATTGATGAAAAAGCCCGTTTTGCAAGCCGCCGCTCTTGTGCTGACCGTCGCGCTTTTGCCCGCGACAACGTCTGCAATTTCGGCCGTCGACGCAAATACCTATCGCGAAATGGAACAGTTCATGAGCGTCTTTGAGCGGGTGCGGAACGACTATGTCGACCAGGTTGACGATGCCGATCTGATCAAGGGTGCCATCGAAGGCATGCTGGCCAGCCTTGACCCGCACAGCAGTTTTCTCGGCGCCCGGGATTTTGAAAATCTGCGGACCCAGACCGATGGGAATTATGGTGGCCTCGGTCTCTCGGTGACGCTGGAAGACGGTGCGGTGAAGGTCATCGCTCCGTTCAAGGACACGCCTGCCGACAAGGCGGGTGTCAAGGCGGGCGACTATATTACCCATATTGATGGCGAACTGATTTACGGTGGCACGCTGGATGAAGCGGTCGATGAAATGCGCGGCAAGCCCGGCGAGCCGATCACCATCACGATTGTCCGCCCCGGCCGCGACAAGCCGTTCGATGTTTCCATGAAGCGCGCGATTATCGATCTCAAGCCGGTTACCTGGGAAGTCCGGGACCAGATCGGCGTGATCAGCATCAACAGTTTCTCCAATGACACCGGTGCCGATGTTGCTGCCGCGATTGCCGGTATCGACCAGTCGCTGGGCAAGAAGCCACTCGGCTATGTGCTGGATCTGCGCTCCAACCCGGGCGGACTGCTTGATGAAGCGGTGTCGGTTTCCGATGTATTTCTGTCGCGCGGCGAAATCGTGTCGCAACGGGGACGCGAAAAATCCGATATCGAACGCTATTTTGCCAAGAGTGGCGATGCCGCTGGCGGGCTGCCGGTGATTGTACTGATCGACGCCGGTTCCGCGTCGGCTTCCGAAATTGTTGCCGGTGCCTTGCAGGATCATCATCGCGCGCTGGTAATGGGTGAGCGCAGCTTCGGCAAGGGATCGGTGCAGACCTTGCTGCCGCTATCCAATGACAGTGCGCTGCGGCTGACCACGGCGCGCTATTATACGCCATCGGGCAAATCGGTGCAGGAAGGCGGGATCGAACCGGATATCAATGTGCCGCAATTGTCCGACCCGGATTACAAGACCCGTCCGCGGTTCCGCGAATCCGACTTGCGCCGCCATCTGGTCAACGAGATCAAGTTGGAAGATGAAGTGCTTGAGGAAGACAGCAAGGATGATCCCCGCTTCACCCAGACGGCCGAGGAGCTGAAAGAGCAGGGCGTGGAAGATTTCCAGTTGCATTATGCGTTGCAGACCATTGGCCGCCTCGGACCCGACGGACTGAAAATGGCGATCAACAAGGCGGCGAAAAAGCCTGCCAAGAAAACTCTGGTCGCGAAAAACTAGGGCCGAAGGATGGCAAGTTTCCGCAACGCTGCCTTGTTGGCGTTCCTGCTGCCGGCGGCATTGCTCGGCGGCGCACTGATTGGCCAATATGGCTTTGGTCTCTACCCCTGCGAGATGTGCATGTGGCAAAGATGGCCGCATCTCGCTGCCATCATTCTTGCTGTGCTTGCGTTGATATTGCGCGACAGATCGGCAGCGCTTTTTCTCGTGATTGCCGCTGCAATCGCGATATTGGTCAGCGGCCTGATCGGCGGATATCATGCCGGAGTCGAATATGGCTGGTGGGAAGGACTGACCTCCTGCGCGACCAATATGCCGACCGGTGGCGATATGCTGGATTCGATCATGAATGCGCCGCTGACGCGTTGTGACGTTGCGCCCTGGACGCTGTTCGATATTTCGCTGGCCGGATTCAATTTCCTCTTGTCCGCAAGCGGTGCCGTTCTCATTTTAGTTATGCTAGCCAAACGACGAAAGGATGCAGGCCATGTCTGAGACAAAATTGGGACAGACGAGAGCCGATATCGCGTCGATGATCCGGGTCAATCAGGCCGGAGAATATGGCGCGGCGCAAATTTACAAGGGCCAGCTGGCGGTGATGGGCGACCATGCGCCGCAAAGCAGCGAAATCCACCATATGGCGGAACAGGAGCAGCGGCACCTCGATGCTTTTGACCAGATGATTACCGAGCGCGGCGTGAGGCCCACAATTTTGCAGCCCTTCTGGAAAATGGCCGGCTATGCGCTGGGCGCGACCACCGCCGCCATGGGGCCGCGTGCGGCAATGGCCTGTACGGCGGCGGTCGAAACCGAGATAGACAAACATTATCAGGAACAGCTCGATACGCTCCAGGCCGAAAGCGAACCCGAACTGACCAGTAAGATTGCGGAGTTTCGCGAAGAGGAATTGGAGCATAAGGCAACAGCGATTGCATCGGGGGCGGAAGACACGCCCGGCTATCCGGTGTTGAGCGCGGCTATCCGGCTGGGTTGCCGGGTAGCGATAGGATTGTCGAAAAGAATCTAGGGAGCGTAGACCGCTTCAGCACCGGTTCAGGCGGGTGTGAACAAAGGAACGATATGATGAAGAATTTTTTGCTCTCCTGTGCTGTGCTCTCCGCTACCGCTTTGTCCGCCGTACCGGCGCAGGCGCAGGATCAGGCAGGAGACCGGGTCAATCAACTGGTTATCTACGGCGATGACCCCTGTCCCCAGAGCAGCGAAGACGAGATTGTCGTCTGTGCGCGCAAGGACGAGGGAGAACGCTACCGCATCCCTGAAACATTGAGAAGCGGCAGTCTTGGCGATGCCAAGAATCAGGCCTGGTCGGAACGCGTCAGATCCTACGAATATGTCGGCGCTTCCGGCACCAGCAGCTGTTCGCCGACCGGCGCGGGCGGCTTCACCGGATGTACGCAAGAATTATTGCGTCAGGCCTATGCCGAGAAAGGCATTGATGACACGGTCAACTGGGGTCAGTTGATCGAGGAGGAACGTCAGAAGCGCCTGTCGCGAATCGACTCCGAAGCCGAAGCGGTGGAAGAGCGCTTGCTGGAAATCGAAGCCCAGCGGGAAGCGCGTGAAGCCGCCGCCGAGGCCGCCAGAGACCGGCTTGATGCAAGGGATGCGGATACGCTGGAAGCCACCGATGATCTTGCCGTGCCACCGGGGGCGGATGAAACCCCCGGTCCGGATGAAGAATGACTAGCTAGCCTTCCGGGCTTCAATCCAGCGGTTCACCTGCGCTTCGAGCATGTCGAGCGGCACCGCACCCTGTCCCAGTACCACGTCGTGAAATTCCCTCAGGTCAAATTTTGCGCCCAGTTCGCTCGTCGCTTTCGCGCGTAATTCGCGGATTTTCAGTTCGCCCATTTTATAGGCGAGAGCCTGACCAGGCCAGCTGATGTAGCGGTTTACCTCGGCCTCGATATTGGCCTCGCTGAGCGCGGTATTGTCGGTCATGAAATCGATCGCTTGCTGCTTGCTCCAGCCCTTGCTGTGAATGCCGGTATCGACGACCAGCCGGCAGGCCCGCCACATTTCATAGGACAGCCGTCCCATATTCTTGGCTGGCGTATCATAGAGATCCATTTCGATCCCGAGCCGTTCCGAATAGAGCCCCCAGCCTTCAACAAAGGCGGTGAAAAAGGCACCATGTTTGCGGAAGTCGGGCATATCGAGTTCCTGCTGCAACGCGATCTGCTGATGGTGACCGGGCACTGCCTCGTGCACGCTCAGCGCTGGAATTTCCCAGAAAGGCCGCTGGTCGAGCTTCGACGTGTTGACATAATAATAGCCGGCAATCCCGACATCCGGCGAACCGGGATTATAGTAAGCGGTGGTTGTGCCTTCAGCGGTTTCGGCAGGGATTTCCTTGATACCGTAGGGCAGGCGCGCCAGCTTGCCGATGATCGAAGGCATTTTGCCATCGATCATCTTGGTCACGCGGGCGACCTTCTCCATCAGCTCTTCCGGCGTCTTGGCGTAATATTGCGGATCAGTGCGGAGATGCTCGATAAATGCATCGCGGCTATCATAGCCGGCCTCTTTGGCCACCTCGACCATCTCGGCGCGGATTCGCGCCACTTCGCTCAGGCCGATATTGTGGATCTCGTCGGCCGACTTGTCCGTGGTCGTCATCTGGCGGATGCGGAAATCATAATATTCCGCGCCGCCGGGTTGTGCCGAGACGCCCGGTGCCTTGGCGCAATTCGGGGCATAATCTTCCATATACCAGTCGAGATGCTTCTTTATGGCAGGATTGATCAGCGCGCTGATGGTGACCATGGCGCTTCCCGCCAAGCCTTCAAAAACTTCGGGGTCCATGCCGTCCGGCACTTTGCGTTTAAACGGTTCGAAAAAACGAGATTCGCGCGGATCATCCGTGATCAGACCGGAGATGCTTGTTTCGTAACCGACCATCGACACACAAGGCTGGACATAGCCGCCGGCAAGGGCCTGGTTGGCGACTGCAATCGACTGGTCGTTGATCTTGGCATATTGCTTCAGCCGGTTGATATAGGTCTGATAGTCCTGCGCGTTGCGGAATGGCAGATTGTTCTGCATGCTGGCAAAATTCTGGTGCCAGCCGCCACGATTGGTGAAGTTGATGGTGCGCTGGCCATAGCTGTTCGCTTCAATCTGCTCAGCCAGCGAGCGGCGCAATATCCCGTAGTTGGTCTTGTCATCCTCGCTTAATGTCGCCGTGTCGATCGCGTCGAGTTGCGCGAGCCAGGCCTTTGCCTTGGCCACGCGCCTGTCTTCCGCCTCCAGACTGGCATCGCTGACCCGGCCGACAGGATCATCGACCCCGAGCGAGGAGGCAAATTCAGGATATTGTTCCAGCTGATAGGCCCAATAGGCGTCTACAATATCTTTCAATCCGGGATCCTGCTGGGCGATAGCCGGTGTTGCGAACGCCACAGTCGCCGCCGTTCCCATGGCCAATATCAACTTGCGCATCTTCTTCCCCTTCATATAGTCGCCAGAACTGACGGAGATTGTCATTTTCATAAAAGCAGAGACTAATCGGTCGCGTGGGCACAGGCAACTTCTTCTGCCCTATGGATTTGACCGCGTGCTAGGAATATTGGCGATCATTCTGATGCTAGGCTTAATCGCCGCTGTCCTGCGAGGACAGGACCAATGGGCGCAAATATCCTGGTCGGTCTGGGCCCATATAGTCTCGATCAGTCTTGCCCTGCTGCCTACCCCCGTCATGCTGTGGCGGCCGCACGGGGACCGGCGGCTGGGATGGCGCTGGTCGGTGGCTTTTTCACCTTTCCCTTCAACCGCTTGTTGGGCGGCTGTCTGTTCGGCTGAGCAACTGGCGGCGGAGATCGCTCGCCCGATCCAGGCCAATAGCCCGTATGGTCAACGGTGCAATCGCTGACCCGCCGGCGATACCGATGATGATTGTGGCGAGATCCAGCGGATGATCCCAAGGCGTTTGGCCGACATCAACCGTCTGGATCTTGCTGAGCGGTAGCACCGTCAATCTGCGGCGCCACCATCCGGACCGGACGACGAGCTGGCCGTCGCTCAGCGCATATTGATGCTGTCGCCAGTTGAGAAACAGGATGAAGCTGACCGGAATGGCCAGCAGCAGGAGCGTAGAAAAAGCCGGATGAACGGCGGATGCCGTCACGGCGGCAAGGGCGGCGGAAGCAAAGCAGATCAGGATTGCGCGGCGCCACCAGAGGGCAGGGTTGACCGGATGAAATTCCACGTCCTCTGCTGGTGGAGAGATATTGCACTGGCCCAGAATTGTGTCGATCTCTGGGCCGGTCGCGCAAGGGGCGGCACTATGGTCGGTCTCTCCGCTGGCGTCACCGGCGAGCGACTTGAATTTCAGATGATACCAGCCATAACGCTGGCGCACCGGTCCGGTCTGGATGATCGCTGCCTGGACCCGGTGGATCGGCATGACCATGTCGGTCAGGGTGAAAAGACCGCGCCGCCGCCGGAAACCGGCTTGCCCGCTGTCGACCCGGTCCAGGCGGAAGCCATATTCGCGGATGAATGTGCGAATGATCCCGCTGACAAATCCGACGATGATCAGCGAGAAAATGGCGCCCAGAACACCCGCGACCCGCATCCAGAAGCTCAGCCCGTCGATGATCTTCTGATTGGACAGAGCATTGAACCAGTTGCGCGGATCGAAAAAGTCGCCGGGGAGCAGGAAGTCGAGATTTTGCGCGAGGGCACCCAGAATGGCGAGCAGCACAAAGGAAAAGTTGAACAGTCCCGCGATGAAAATTCGGCGGTTGTCCATTGCGAACAGCGGGGGGGCTTCTTCGGTGGCATGCTCTTCGATCGAGCGTCGCGAGTCCACGTTCCGGCCGGCCTTGTAATCTCTGATCGTGTCGCGAAGCTCTTCTGCATCGGACCGTGTCAGGGCTTCCAGCTGGCCATCCTCGCCGCCACCCGAACCGGTTTCCAGCGCGACCGTCGCAAGGCGGAGCAGGCGATGGGGCAGCTTCTGTTCGAGGCTGACATCCTGAATGCGGTCAAAGGGAATCGAGCGGTTGTTGCGATTGAGCAGGCCGCTCTTGATCCGGATTTCGCGTTCGGTAACCTGATAGGTAAAGCGCGACCAGATCAGCGTGGTCACCCCGGTGACAAGCGCCACCAGTGCCAATGCGGCAAGCATCGTATAGGCGATATTCTGGTCGAACAGGCTGAAGTGGAGCACCGCAACAGCGACAATATTCCGTCCGATCATCGACAACGATTTCAATATGATGCTGAGCGGGTGCAGGTGCCGGAACGGCGCGCTGTCCTGCGCTGGTGATGTGTCTGCGGCCTCGTTCATATCATGTCTTGGCGGATATGGCCCTTGATCGTGTCGCGCATTTCCTCGGCATCGGCGGTGGCCAGGCCGGGCAAGGTGACGATACTGTTATGCGTTCCGGCGGTGTGCACGATCAGGGTCGAGAGGCCGAAGAAACGCTGCAACGGGCCTTGCGCGACATCGATATGCTGGATCCGGTTGAACGGGACGATCGTGTCGGTGCGCCAGAGATAGCCGCGGAGCACCCGCAATTGGGCGTCACCCATGTCATAGCCCCAGCGGCGGTAGATGCGGTGCGGCAGGATAGCGACCGTCAGAAAGGCAATGACCGCGGCAGGGACCAGGACCAATCCCGCCGGCATCTCGTGGTGCATATAGATCAACGTTTCGGCGACCGATGCGAGGATCAGCAGGATCAGCGCGCGCAGGATCATCTGGGTCCGGAGCAGATTCTCATGCGGTGGATGGAGCGGCGTCAGACCTTGATTATATCTGGGCGACAGAACGGAGTCCGGCGCGGTGGCGGGATCGGAACTGGAAGAATTGGAAGCATGTTTGGCCATGGGACTGATATGGCCGAACTGTGTTATCGAAGCAAGACAGATGATGCGTGATGCAGCACCATTCTGACCTAGCGGGCCAGGGCGGTTTCGGCCTGTTCGATCAAAGATTTGATAATTTCGGCCACGGATTCCTCGGTCTTGACCATGCCGACAGATTGCCCGGCCATGACACTTCCATGTTCAATATCGCCATCTATGACCGCTTTTCGGAGCGCTCCTGCCCAAAAATGTTCAATTTGTAGCTGCGCTTCGCCCATTTCTATCTCGCCCGAATCCAACAGTTTGGCGACTTCGATCTGCTTGCGGGTAAATTCTTCGGTGCCCTTGTTTTTCAGCGCGCGGACCGGGATCACCGGCAGCCGTGGATCGACCTGGACGCTGGTAATCGCGTCGCGGGCGTTGCCGCGAATGAAGGCTTTCTTGAAATCCGGATGGGCAATCGATTCATGGGCGCAGACAAAGCGCGTGCCGAGCTGGACGCCGCTGGCGCCCATTTCGAGATAGGCGGCGATCATGTCACCCGTGCCGATGCCGCCGGCAACGAAGACCGGCACCTGATCGGCGATTTCCGGCAATATTTCCTGCGCCAGTACCGAGGTTGATACCGGTCCGATATGGCCACCGGCTTCCATGCCTTCAATAACGATAGCATCGACGCCGGAACGGACGAATTTCTTGGCCAGCGCCATCGCGGGGGCAAAGCAGATGACCTTCGCACCGGTCTCCTTGATCGCCTCGAGGCTGCCCTTGGGCGGCAGGCCACCGGCCAGCACGACATGGCTGATCTGATGCTTGCCGCAAATGGCAATCAGCTCCATCAGGTCGGGATGCATGGTGATCAAATTGACGCCAAACGGCTTGTCGGTGCGTTTTTTCGTCTCGGCAATCTCGGTGTCGAGCAGATCCGGGGTCATCGCGCCGCAGGCGATCACGCCAAAGCCGCCGGCGTTGGAAATCGCGCTGACCAGATTGCGTTCCGATACCCAGGACATCGCCCCGCACATGATCGCGGTGTCGCAGCCAAGAAAATCGGTGCCGCGCTGCATCAGGCTTTGGAGATCGCTCAAGATAAAAGATCCTTATTCACAAATTTTGGTTCCGCGTGCGATGCCGCGCCGGATTTGGTCCGTTTGGCTTCAGGCCGCATCCTCTGCATCCAGCCCATAAGCCGTGTGCAACACGCGTAGCGCCAGTTCGGTATAATCTTCCTCGATCAGCACGCTGACCTTGATTTCCGAGGTGGTGATCGCCTGGATATTAACGCCGCGTTCGGCCAGTGCCTTGAACATGGTGGCGGCAATGCCGGCATGGCTTTTCATGCCAACGCCGACGACCGAAATCTTGGCGACATTGCTGTCGGGGATCAGGCGGTTGAAACCGATGCCCTCGCGGGCGCCTTCCAGCACCTGCATCGCCTGGTCGAGGTCGGCGCTGGGGACGGTGAAGGTCACGTCGGTCTCGCCTTTCTCGCGGCCGACATTCTGGATGATCATATCGACATTGATCGCGGCATCGGCGAGCGGCGCGAAGATATTGGCGACCGCGCCGGGCTTGTCGGGGACACGGGTCAGGGTAATCTTGGATTCATTCTTGTCGTGGGCGATGCCGGTAATCAATTGGCCTTCCATATCGTCCGTCTCCATTTCGTCTTCGCTGATAATCATTGTTCCGGGCAGGTCGTCGGCGGTCCAGTTGGTATTTTCGTCGGTGAAGGAGGACAGCACCTGGATGCGCACGCCTTCCTTCATCGCCAGTCCGACCGAGCGGGTCTGCAAGACCTTTGCCCCGACGCTCGCCAGTTCGAGCATTTCCTCGAAGGTCACGGTTTTCAGTTTGCGCGCCCGGGTCACGATCCGGGGATCGGACGTATAGACGCCATCGACGTCGGTATAGATGTCGCAGCGGTCAGCCTTGACCGCGGCCGCCATGGCAACCGCGCTGGTATCGGATCCGCCGCGTCCCAGCGTGGTGATCCGGCCATTGTCGCTAACGCCCTGGAAGCCGGGGATAATCGCGATTTCACCGCTCTGCATAGCCGTGGTCAGCGCCGTTGCGTCGATTGAATCGATCCGCGCCTTGCTGTGCGCTTCGATCGTATGGATCGGCATTTGCCAGCCGAGCCAGCTGCGTGCCTTGGCGCCCAAGGATTGCAAGGCGATGGCGAGCAGGCCCGAAGTCACTTGTTCGCCGGAGGCCACGACCACGTCATATTCCGCAGGATCGTAAAGCGAGCTGGCCTCGCGGCAGAAATTGACCAGCCGGTCGGTGTCGCCGGCCATGGCGGAAACCACCACCGCAACTTCGTGACCGGCGTCGGACTGTTGTTTGACGATCTGCGCCACCCGGCGGATACGTTCAATTCCGGCCATCGAGGTGCCGCCGAATTTCATCACTATGCGTGCCATGCTGCTGTCGCTAAAACTTTCGATAAAAAGGGCCTGAACAGGATTGAAAAGCCTGATAAAGAGGCGGCATGACAAAGGCAAGTAGCACAATCAAGCCCCAAGAAGCCGCACATTTCGGGGCGCTGGCCGCAGACTGGTGGGACCCGAAAGGCACTTCGGCCATGTTGCACCGGCTGAATCCTGTCAGACTGTCCTATATCCGTGACGCCATCGACCTGCATTTCCATTGCGACTCCAGCCTGCTGAGACCGCTTGCCGGCAAGGCAGCGCTGGATGTCGGCTGCGGCGCCGGCCTGCTCTGCGAACCGCTGGCGAGACTGGGCGCGCGCGTGACCGGTCTGGACGCGGCAGCGGAAAATATTGCTGTGGCGCGGGCACATGCCGCACCGCAGGGGCTGGATATCGATTATCGCAACGAGGCTGTCGAGGATTTCGCGGGGACAGATTTCGATCTGGTGACCTCGCTGGAGGTGATCGAACATGTCGATGACCCGCAGGCTTTCGTCAACGGTCTGGCCGGCTCGCTGGCCGATGACGGGCTGATGATCCTCTCGACTCCCAATCGCACGGCGCTTTCCAACCTGTTGCTGGTCGAGTTGGCCGAGCGGACCGGACAGATTCCGCGCGGGACCCACCATCATGAACAGTTTATCACGCCGGAAGAGCTGGAGACGCTGCTCAACAACGCCGGCCTCGAGGTCGTGGACACCAGCGGCCTGTCCTACAGTCCGTCGAAAGGTTTCGCGCTGTCCGACAATCTGGCGCTCAACTATCTGATGACTGTCGTCAAAGCCTGATGGTCGAAGTCCGGCCCTATGCCATTGCCGACAAGAACGCCTGCCTTGCCCTGTTTGACAGCAATGTCCCGGATTTTTTCGATCCGACCGAGCGTCACCTGTTTGTCGAATTTCTCGACCGGCCGAAAGGGCAGTATTTCTGCATCGAAAAGGACAGGCGGATTGTCGGTTGCGGTGGCTTTGCCAGGGAAGGGCGGGCGCAGGCGCGCTTTACCTGGGGCATGGTCGATCAAGCGCTCCACGGCGACGGACTTGGACGACTGCTGACCGAGCACCGGCTGCAGGAAATTGTCAGGTCCGGCGACTTTAGCGAAGCTGACCTATCCACCACGCCACGGATCGCGCCCTTTTTCGCAAAATTCGGATTTGTCGAAACCGGCCGGGAAAAAGACGGCTTTGCGCCGGGCATGGACAAGGTGTTGATGATCAAGACGCTTTAGGGTTGTCGTAACCAGACCCTGGATCAAGTCCGGGGTTGACGCTGCGGAACGCTATCGCATTCCGTGGCGCGTCAAAAATCCACTTTTTCATAATGCGGTGGCGGGGCGATCACTTCCATCCGTTCGGACAACAAGGGTCGGAAGGACGGGCGAGACTTGAACATGCTGTACCAGGCCTTGGTCTGCTCGTGACCGGTCCAGTCAATCGTCCCGAGATAATCCGCAACCGAAATCTGGGCGGCTGCCGCAAGGTCGGCGAGGCTCATCGTGGCCCCGGCCAGCCAGCTGCGATGGTCGATCAGATAGTCGACATAGTCGAGATGCGAATTCGCCCGGCGCATCGCCTCCCGCAGAACCTTGGCGTCGGGCGGCTCGCGCCGGACCAGTCGTTTGTGCATCCGTTCGTGCAGCATCGGCGCGGTGACGTCGCCGTAAAATTGCTCGTCGAACCAGGCGACCAGACGCCGGATCTCGGCCCGGTTGACCGCTGTGCCGTTGATCATCGGGACCTTCTCGACCGTTTCCTCGATATATTCGCAGATGGCGACGCTATCGACCAGATGGATGTCGCGCTCTCCATGTTTCATCACCGGGGTCCGGCCGGTCGGGTTCATCGACAGAAATTCGTCGCGCTGTTCCCATGGTGATTCGCGGACAAGCTCGTAGCCGACCGACTTCTCGCCCAGCAGCAAGCGGACTTTGCGCGAAAACGGACAAAGAGGGAATTGGTACAACTGCCACATGATATTGGTGTTAGGCCCGAATAGAGTTTTGGGGAAGAGCTTTGATGCAGGTTTCCCACAATGTCCTGCAGTGAAAGCTACGCATGGTTATTCAGTCTGTTCCATCAGACGATTCATTGTCCCGATCATGGCCTGCACTTGCGAAACAAGTACCGCAATCTGCGCGGAGATCGCGCCTTTCGGGCCTTCCCTCATTCGATAATATCGAAAATGTCAGGATCGGTCGTACCGGTCCGAACTCTGCTGGTGCAACGAAAATTGCCTGGTAAATAATTGTAACCTTGGTGCAGGCTAGTCAGGCGGGCAAATGGCGAGACGGTTTCCCGCCGGATCAACTCACTCGGCTGCCTCAATGGCTTCACCATCCGAGAGCGGATGCGCGATCCGGCTGACCATTTCCTTCGGGCAGACCTGCCAGAAGCGATCCCGCCAGCGGTCCCAGTCGCGCAATATCGCTTCCGACCAGTTGCTGTCGGTGGTCTGCTGATGCCGCTCGATCAGCGACCGCAGATGCGCTTCCCAATAGCTGCTGTCGAGTCGTTGCCAGATGATGCTCTCGCCATTGGCCTGCTTTTCGAAATCGTCTTGGATATCGAGAACGAAGGCCATGCCGCCGGTCATGCCGGCGCCGAAATTGCTGCCGACCGGGCCCAGGATGACAGCGTTGCCGCCGGTCATATATTCGCAGCCATTGGCGCCGCAGCCCTCGACAACCACGTCCGCGCCACTATTGCGCACGGCGAACCGTTCGCCCGCTTGGCCGGCGGCGTAGAGTTGCCCGGCGGTGGCGCCGTAGAGCACGGTGTTGCCGATGATCGTATTGTCCTGGCTCAACAGCGGCGAGCTCACCATCGGGCGGACGACGATCTTGCCGCCGCACAGGCCCTTGCCGACATAGTCATTGGAATCGCCGAACACTTCCAGCGTGATCCCCTGACAGAGGAAGGCACCGAGCGACTGGCCGGCGGATCCGCGCAGGCGGATATGGACATGATCCTCGTTGAGGCTGCGCATGCCATATTTTGCGGTAATCTCGGCGGAGAAGCGCGTGCCGACCGCGCGATGGGTGTTGCGCACCGTATAGGTGAGCTGCATTTTCTCGCGCCGCTCGAACACCGGCTTCGCGTCGTCGATCATTTCCGCGTCGAGACTGTCCGGGACTTCGTTGCGCGGCGTGTCGATGTTGAAGCTGCGCTGGTCGTCGCGCGCGTCGACCTTGGCGAGGATCGGGTTGAGGTCGAGATCGTCAAGATGCTCCGCGCCACGGCTGACCTGACGCAAGAGTTCGGTGCGGCCGATAATCTCGTTCAGCGACCGATAGCCGAGGCGCGCCAGGATCTCGCGCACTTCCTCGGCCATATAGGTCATCAGATTGATCACCTTTTCCGGCGTGCCGGTGAATTTCTGGCGCAGCTTTTCATCCTGCACGCAGACGCCGACCGGGCATGTGTTGCTGTGGCACTGGCGGACCATGATGCAGCCCATCGCGACCAGGCTGAGCGTGCCGATGCCGAATTCCTCGGCGCCGAGGATCGCGGCGATGACGATATCGCGGCCGGTCTTCAGCCCGCCATCGGTGCGGAGCTTCACCCGGTGGCGCAGGCCGTTGAGGGTGAGCACCTGATTGGCTTCGGTCAGGCCCATTTCCCACGGCGTGCCGGCGAATTTGATCGAGGTTTGCGGCGACGCGCCGGTGCCGCCGGTATTGCCGGAGATCAGGATGACATCGGCATGGGCCTTGGCCACGCCGGCAGCAATCGTGCCGATACCGGCCGAGGAGACCAGCTTGACGCAGACCTGCGCGCGCGGATTGATCTGCTTGAGGTCGTAGATCAGCTGGGCGAGATCCTCGATCGAGTAGATATCGTGATGCGGCGGCGGCGAGATCAGGGTGACGCCGGGCGTCGAATGGCGCAGCTTGGCGATAAATTCGGTGACCTTGAAGCCGGGCAGCTGGCCACCTTCGCCGGGCTTGGCGCCCTGCGCGACCTTGATCTCGATTTCCTCGCAGGCACCGAGATATTCGGAGGTCACGCCGAAGCGGCCGGAGGCGACCTGCTTGATCGGGCTGGAAGCATTGTCGCCATTTTCAAACGGCGTGTAGCGGCGCATTTCCTCGCCGCCTTCACCGGAGACGGATTTCGCGCCGATCCGGTTCATTGCGATGGCCAGCGTCTCGTGCGCTTCCGGGCTGAGCGCGCCGAGGCTCATGCCCGGCGTGTTGAACCGCTTGCGGACTTCGGTGATCGCCTCGACCTCGTCGATCGGGACGGGTTCCGGCGCATAGTTGAACTCCATCAGATCGCGCAGATAGATCGGCTCCATTTCGCGCACCGCCTGCGAAAATTGGAGATAGGAAGAATAGCTGTCCTGGGCGACGGCGGTCTGCAGCAGATGCATCATATGTGCGCTATAGGCATGGGCTTCGCCGCCATCGCGCTGCTTGTAGAAGCCGCCAACCGGCAGGCGCACGACCGCCGGCTCGAAGGCCGCTTCATGCTTGTCCTGCGCATTGATGAACAGGGAAGCATAGCCTTCGCCGGAAATCTTGGTCGGCATGCCGGGGAAGAGATCGTTGCACAATGCGCGGGACAGGCCCACGGCTTCGAAATTATAGCCGCCGCGATAGCTGGAGATGACCGCGATGCCCATTTTCGACATAATCTTTAGCAGGCCGTCGTCGACCGCTTGCTTGTGCCGCGCGAGGCACTCGTCCAGCGTCAGCTCAGCAAACAGGCCGCGGGCGTGGCGGTCGGTAATAGCCGCTTCTGCCATATAGGCGTTCACGGTGGTTGCGCCGACACCGATCAGCACCGCGTAGCAATGGGTGTCGAGACATTCGGCCGCGCGGACGTTGACCGAGGCATAGGAGCGCAGACCCTTGCGGACCAGATGCGTGTGCACCGCCGCGGTCGCGATCACCATCGAAATGGCCATCCGGTCCTCGTCAATATCCTCGTCGGTCAGGAAAATCTCGGTCTTGCCGGCGCGCACCGCCTGTTCCGCCTCGGAGCGGATCCGGGCGAGCGCATCGCGCAGCTCGATCGCCCCGCCGCTGGTGCTCATGGTGCAGTCGATCTGCGCCACCGCGTCGCCAAAGCCGAGCTTCAGCCGCTCCCACAGGGCGCAGCTGAGTACCGGACTTTCCAGCACCATCACGTCCTCGTTCTGGCTGTCCTGTTCGAGAATATTGGCGAGGTTGGAAAAGCGCGTGCGCAGGCTCATCACATGGCGTTCGCGCAGGCTGTCGATCGGCGGGTTGGTGACCTGTGAGAAATTCTGCTTGAAGAAATGGCTGATCTGGCGCGGCTTGACGCTGATCACCGCGAGCGGCGTATCATCGCCCATCGAACCGATTGCTTCCTTGGCGTCCTCGACCATCGGCGCGAGGATCATTTCCATGTCCTCCAGCGTATGGCCGGCCGCGGTCTGGCGGCGGATCAGTTCTTCCCTGGAATAGCCCATGCCGGAATTTTCCGGAGCGGGCGGCAGATCGTCGACGGTCAGGAATCCCTTGACCAGATCGGCATAGGGCTCTTCCGCCGCGATCCGGTCCTTGAGCTCGCGGTCCTTGAACAGGGCGCCTTCGTCGAGATCGACGGCGATCATCTGGCCCGGGCCAAGACGGCCTTTTTCGATGACCTGGCTTTCCGGAACCACGACCATGCCGGATTCCGAGCCGATGATCAGCAGATTGTCGGCGGTGACCGAATAGCGCAGCGGACGCAGAGCGTTGCGGTCGACCCCGGCAACGGCCCAGTGGCCGTCGGTCATCGCCAGCGCCGCCGGTCCGTCCCACGGCTCCATGACGCTCGCCATATATTCGTACATCGCCTGATGGGCGGGATCGATATCCGGGTTGTTCTGCCAGGCTTCGGGGACCAGCATGATCTTCGCGGTCGGTGCATCGCGGCCGGAGCGGCAGATGGTCTCGAACACCGCGTCGAGAGCGGCAGTGTCGGAAGAACCCGCCGGGATCACCGGCTTGATATCCTCGCTGTGATCACCAAAGGCGAGGCTCGCCATCTTGATCTCGTGGCTCTTCATCCAGTTCTTGTTGCCGCGGATAGTATTGATCTCGCCATTATGGGCGAGACAGCGGAACGGCTGGGCCAGCCACCATTGCGGGAATGTATTGGTGGAATAACGCTGATGGAAAATCGCCACCCGGCTTTCGAACCGTTCGTCGGTCAGGTCGGGATAGAAGACCGACAGCGATTCGGCGAGGAACAGCCCCTTGTAGATGATCGAGCGGCAGGACAGGCTGCAGATGTAGAAATCCTGAATCTGCGCCGCGATCACCTTCTTCTCGATCCGGCGGCGGATGAGATAGAGATTCTTCTCGAACTCACGCGCGTCCTGCCGGTCCGGCATCGGGCCGGCGATCATGATCTGCTCGATCTCGGGGCGGGTGTTCTGGGCTTTCTGGCCGATCACCGAAACATCCACCGGCACCTGGCGCCAGCCGTAGATCGTATAGCCGGATTCGATGATTTCCGCCTCGACAATGGTGCGGCACATTTCCTGGGCATTGAGGTCGGTGCGCGGCAGGAAGATCATCCCCACGGCGAGCCGGTTGGGGCGGACCTTGTGGCCGCTGTCGGCAATCGCGTCATCAAAAAACCGCTCGGGCAGATCGACGTGCAGGCCGGCCCCGTCGCCGGTCTTGCCATCGGCATCGACCGCGCCCCGGTGCCAGACCGCTTTCAGCGCATCAATCGCCGAGGAGACAACCCGCCGCGACGGCTTGCCGTCGGTCGCCGCAACCAGTCCGACACCGCAGGCGTCGCTCTCGAATTCCGGCCGGTACATGCCATCGCGGGCGAGCCGTTCATGTTCGGAAGTGGGATATTGGTGGGTCATTCGTCTTCAACCTCCGGGCTTGCCGAGGACACGGCCCCGACCGGAGGGAGATGGGCGGTCGCTTCCTCGACCTTTTTCATGATCGCGGGCATGGCCTGCATCATCTCCGGCACAAAGCTCATCATCGATTGCATCATTTCCGGATCGACAAAGACCATCATATAATCGCGCGCGAAGGCGCTACCGGTTTCGGTGGCGAAAAAGGCATTCATCTCGCCAAGTTGGTCTGCCGTGAATTTCCGGGCGTAGATACTGGCAAGTGTTTCGCGGAGCGCCGGCTCCATGCTGGTCATCAGGTCGACCATCTCATTGGTCATGACCCGGGTCGATATCTGCATCCGCTCCCGAAAATGCGGGTCTCTTTCCAGCATCATGTCATTGATCGACGCATCACCCAGATCATCAAGCTCCGGATCGTCAACGCCCATGCCTTTCATGGTCTCTGCCATCGGCTGGTCAAAGCTCTGGCTTATGATGCTGTCCATCATCTGGTCCATCGTGCCCTTCATCATCCGCTCGTAGGTGCCGAGCGGAAAAAGATAGTCGACCGTGACCTTGGCAGCGGTGAGACGGGCAGGGTCGACCGGAAGCTCTTGACCGGTTGGCTGTGGAGCCGGGGATTCGTCCTGTGCCAGCAGCGGGCTGGCGATAATGATGGCTGCGCCGGCAGCGGCGGCTTTGAACATTCCTAGCATGTCAAGATGTCTCCGTAGCAAGAAGGTCGGACAGATATTGTTCCATGACCGCCTTCATGCGGTGTTCGATACCTGGCTGGTACTTGCGCATATTGTCCATACCAATCGTCATCAGTTCCGTTTGCAGTTCTGGTCCGATGGTCAGCGATTTCCGCATCACAGGATCACGATATATTTCGGTCAGTCGGTCAAGTTCGCTCGCCGAAAAATAGCGGGCATAGACAAGGCCGGCTTCGATCCTGCTATCCCGGGTAAACTCTTCCACGAGCTGATCCATCTCTTCGGCAAATGCAGCGCGCAGTTTCTGCTTCAGCTCATCGTCCAGTTCGACCCCTTCTCTTTTCATGCTTTGCAAGAGCATTTCGTCGAAGACCATAAGGCTCATCGGGCCTATTGTTGCCTTGAGCTGTTCATCATATCCCGTGCTGTCGAGCAGCCGGTAACTCGCCTCCACGGCGGCTTCGGTAGTGGAATTGTCTGTCGGAAACTGCTGGTCCGGGCTTTGGCCATGGGCGGGCGCAGACAGGATCAAGGCCAGACCGACAAGGAGCGGGCGTGTCATCATGCTGCCTCCTTTTCAGCCAGTTTTTTCGCTTTCAGGTACCGATGCATATGTTCGGTCACATCGCGACCGTCCCTGATACCCCAAACAACCAGGCTGGCGCCGCGGACGATGTCGCCCGCGGCGAAAACGCCTTCGAGATTGGTCATCATTGATTTGTGATCGACCCGCAAAGTGCCCCAGCGGGTAACCGACAGGTCCGGGCAGTCAAACAGGGTCGGCAATTCTTCCGCGTCAAAGCCCAGAGCCTTGATCACCAGATCGGCCTCGACCGTAAAGTCGCTGTCCGGTTCTACTTCAGGCGAGCGACGGCCGCTGGCATCGGGCGCGCCGAGCCGCATGCGGTTCGCCCGGACCGCGGTCACATGATCGGTGCCCTCGACCGCCTTCGGTGCTGACAGCCAGACAAATTCGACGCCCTCTTCCTCGGCATTGCGCACTTCGTTCTGCGAACCTGGCATGTTGGCACGGTCGCGGCGGTAGAGACATTTGACCGATGTCGCGCCCTGCCGGATCGAGGTGCGAACGCAGTCCATCGCCGTGTCACCGCCACCGATGACAACAACATTCTTGCCCTGCGCGTTGAACCGCCCATTATCGAAATCGGGCACATCATCGCCAAAGCTCTTGCGGTTGGAGGCGATCAGGAAATCGAGCGCTTCCTCGACGCCCGGCGCGCCGACGCCCGGCATCTGGATTTCGCGCGCCTTGTAGACGCCGGTCGCGATCAGGATCGCGTCATGTTTCTCGCGCAATTCTTCCAGCGTGGCATCGCGGCCAACTTCGAAATTTTCGTGGATATGAATGCCACCGTCTTTCAGTCGCTGCACCCGCCGCATGATCACATGCTTTTCCAGCTTGAAGCCGGGTATGCCGTAGGTCAGCAGCCCACCGGCGCGGTCGTGCCGGTCATAGACATGC
Organism: Sphingorhabdus sp. 109; assembly: GCF_902506555.1. Lineage (GTDB taxonomy): Bacteria > Pseudomonadota > Alphaproteobacteria > Sphingomonadales > Sphingomonadaceae > Parasphingorhabdus. The sequence continues at coordinate 2,944,839 of NZ_LR732707.1, forward strand.
ACATCATAGCCGGCGACGCGCAGATATTCCGCCGCGGTCAGGCCGGCCGGTCCGGCGCCGATGATGCCGACCGACTGGCCCGTTGGCCGACCGGGTTGTAGCGGCTCGACCCAGCCTTCTTCCCAGGCCGTGTCGGTGATATATTTTTCCACCGAGCCGATGGTAACGGCGCCATGACCGGAAAACTCGATCACGCAATTGCCCTCGCACAGGCGGTCCTGCGGACAGATGCGGCCACAGATTTCCGGCATGGTCGAGGTCAGGTTGGACATTTCATAGGCTTCGCGCAGCCGGCCTTCCGCGGTCAGGCGGAGCCAGTCGGGAATATGATTGTGCAACGGGCAGTGGACCGAACAGTAAGGCACGCCGCATTGCGAGCATCGGGCGGCCTGTTCCGCCGCCTTCTCGGGTGCGTAGCGGTCGGCAATTTCCCGGAAATCTTCCGCGCGCAGATCGGCGTTGCGTTTCTCGGGATAGGCCTGGCCCTCCTCGACGAATTTCAGCATTTCCAGTTTCTGCGGGGCTTTTGCCATGCCAGATACCCGTTTCCCGTAAATTTTGAGTGTCGCAACAGCCCGCTCGCCGGGATGTTGCGGCTGAACTAGCTAAAAAAACGGCGGGAGTCACGCGCAAATTGCAATAAAGGACAGACATTCTGTCTTATATTATGATTAAACCGTTCGCGCCGATAAAGAAAAATATGTCTTTTTCGATAAATGGTATCAATACGGACCTATATTTTCCTCACGACAAGCAGATATTGAAGAGCTATTGAACGGAAAATAAAAATACAGGCTGTCCATGACCTTCATTCAAATGCTGCTTCTCGCGATCGTGCAGGGCGTTACCGAATTTCTTCCGATATCTTCCTCCGGCCATTTGATCCTGCTGCCGGTCTTCACCGGCTATGCCGATCAGGGGCCGATGATCGACATCGCCGTACACGTCGGCTCGCTGCTCGCGATCATCACTTATTTCTTCAAGGATGTCTGGTCGCTCGGCAAGGGCGGTCTCGCCACCATCGGCATCGGCCAGGCGCCGGCGGAGAAGCGATTGTTCTGGTGGATCATCCTCGGCACCATACCCGCCGTCATAGTCGGCCTGTTTCTGAAGACCGGCGGCTATCTGGACGGGTTCCGCAGCACCACGCTGGTTGCGGTCAATCTGATCGTTTACGGCGTGCTGCTGGGCATCGCCGATCGTTTCGGGCGGCAGGTCAAATCGTTCGAGCAGTTGACGCTGAAGGACGGCATCATCGTCGGTCTGGCCCAGGCTCTGGCGCTGGTACCGGGCACCAGCCGTTCCGGGGTGACCATGACGGCGGCCCGCTTTCTCGGCTATACCCGGGTCGAAGCGGCGCGCTTTTCCTTTCTGCTGTCGATACCGGCGGTGGCCGGTGCCGGCGTGCTGATCATTCCTGACCTGATGGGAGCGAGCACCGAATTGCTCAAGGAAGCGCTGATCACCGGCGCGCTGACCTTTCTGGCGGCGCTGGCGACGATGACCTTCCTGATGCGCTTTCTGCGCAAGGCCTCGATGATGGTCTTTGTCGTCTACCGGGTGGCGATGGGCATCGCGCTGCTGGCGCTATTCTAGGTCCGCCCTTTTCTTACAATAGCTAGCTGGCCTTGGCGCGGGCGCCGAAGCGGCCGTGCGCGGTATATTTTTCCATCCAGCCATTGGCTAACGCTGCAATCGGCGTCGGTGCCACGCCGAAACGGTCGAGCCCGTTGGCGCCTTCCGCTACGACATTGTCTTTCTGCAGCATCTTGTACTGGTCGGTGGTGATCGGCGAGGCGGGCAGCATGGCCAATATTTTCGCAGCGGCATCGGGCACGTCGACAAAGGTCCGCTCGCGTCCGGTCATTCTGGCGATCCGGCGGTTGAGATCGCCCATGCTGACCACTTCCGGTCCGCCCAGCTCGAACGTCTCGCCGGCAAAAGCTTCCGGATGGCTGATCGCCTCGGCTGCCGCGTCAGCAACATCGCCGGCGAAGATGGGCTGGAATTTTGTATTACTCCCGATAACCGGCACGACGGGCAGCATCTGGATCATCGCAGCAAAGCGGTTGATGAACTGGTCTTCCCGTCCGAAGATAATGGACGGCCGGAAAATGATCGCCTCGGGAAAGGCTTTCAACACGGCCTGTTCGCCGTCGCCTTTGCTTTTGCCATAGCGCGAAGGTGATTGAGTGTCGGCGCCGATGGCCGACAGGTGCAGCAGCGTCCGGCATCCTGCGCGGGCTGCGGCTTCGGCAACATTGCGCGCGCCCGCGACATGGACCGCCTCGAAATTGCCGTTCAATATGCCGACCAGATTGACCACCCCGTCGCAGCCGTGCACCGCGCGGGCGACGCTGTCCGGCTTGGTGACGTCGGCGCTGATCAGCTGCGTCTGGCCGAGATTGCCGAGCGGCTTGATGTGCACCGCATTTTTGACATTGCGCTCGGCCACGCGCAGCCGCGCACCACGCTCCAGCAGCGCCTGCGCCACATAGCGGCCGAGAAATCCGCCGCCGCCAAATATGCAAATCAATTGTCCGTCGAGATCCATGTCCATCTTCCACTCGTGCTCTGGTTTCCAAATGCCTCTGCCCCAGCCGGGCGAGCGACGCAACAGGCGATTCCGGTCCGGCAATAGCATATTTCCCGCTGCCGCACCGCCCGCAAATGTCCCGCAGCACCCGGCCGGCACAGCGGCGGACGGCGTGTTTGCATTTTTGCCGATATGAATCATTGACAGCAGAACCATCCAGCGGCTAATCGGCCGCCTCTATCAGGTGGTATCGAGACGATCGCCGCCTGCATGGGCCCAGATGGCGGAATTGGTAGACGCGCATGCTTCAGGTGCATGTATTCGCAAGGATGTGGAGGTTCGAGTCCTCTTCTGGGCACCAGATATACGTTCGCAAGTGTTCGTCAAAGCTTGCTAGAATACCGTAAAACTGCTAAAAATACTCCTCAAATGACCGTTGGCGTCCGCCCGTGTTCGTGTGCAATCGCGATCTTTCGGGGGCCACGTTGGGGCCATTGCTATGCGGACCGATAGGAGTGGTCCCCAGATGGCATTGACTGATACAGCAATTAAAGCGGCTAAACATGGCCCGAAACCGATCAAGCTTTTCGACGAAAGAGGGTTGTTCCAGTTGCTTCAACCTAGCGGGGGAAAGCTTTGGCGACTCAAATACCGGATAGCCGGACGTGACAAGCGGGCATATTTGCGTGCATCACTTTCGTCTTGATCCGGATAACCATATTTGAGCCGGTAGTTAGCTGCGAGATTATCCGCAATGACAATGGCGCTGAAAACTCGGAGACGGACTGCCCTGCGCTACGCTCTGGTTCGGCCCGTGCATGGCTTTAACCGCAGTGCTCTTACTCGTGCACTGGACCAGCTACTGGGGGTTGGTCAGCTATGATTCCGTGCGGTGCAATCGGGCGATAGTTTCAGCATCGCGCAAAATTTTTCGGCACGCACCTATTCAGGATTGATCACCAGCATCAGCCGCTCCTCGCCAGTGCCTTCAATCGGCGGCGAGCGGTGGATGGCCGGGGCACGAGATGACCAGAGACGCCCCTTGAAAAGCGCTACATCGCCGGTTTGCATCTGCTGGATATTATGCGGCTCGCCACAATCGCAATCCGCGGTCTCGTCAATATCCAGCCATTGTGTACCCTGACCCGAATAGGTCGTGATCAGTCGCGCCTGGACATAATCGCTGTGAAATTTCTTGCAGGCATTGGTGGTGATATGCTCCAGCCGGATCTCGACGGCGTCGCTTTTCATGATCCCGGCAAAGCGGCTGGCCAGGCTGACAATGTCATCATGCAAGGCTTTTCGAAATCGGCCTTCTGCATAGCCCGCATCGGCCAGTGCATCGGCAAGCATTCCACCCAGTGCGCCGATATCCGATGTAAAACGGATATCGCTAATCTTATCCATATCGACGCTTGCCAGATCAATGGCGGGTTCGCGTTGCCAGAGGGCAATGGAGATATGCTCATCGCGGATGGCATCCAGGGCTTTGCTATATCCTTCAATCAGGGCAATCGAACGGCGTTTTGCATCGACGGTCATTCGGCCGGCTCCAGAACGGGCTGTGACCTTTCCCAGGCCGGGAAAGGGTCGGGCAGGGAAGACCATTGTTCCGGTGTAAAACCAGCGCTTGCCACCAGGCAGTCATCCAGTTCCCGGCGGATGCGCGCCTCTTCCATGCCAATGCCGATGAAAACGAGTTCCTGACGGCGGTCACCCCAGGCCGGGTCCCAGTGTTTCATGACGAACTTCTCGAAACTTTCTTCTTCCGGCCATTGGTTCTTGGGAACCGCTGCCCACCAGCGGCCCAGACGTGCGGTGATCGTCTGGCTACCGGCTACGGCCAGCTCTCCCAGAAAATCGGGGCGTGTTGCGAGCCAGAAATGGCCCTTGGCGCGGATCACGTTATCGAGCCCGTTTTGCGTCAGGAAGTCATAGAAGCGGGCAGGATGAAACGGACGGCGGGCGCGGTAGACAAAACTCTCGACACCATATTCTTCCGATTTGGGGCGGTGGCTGTCATGATCATAAAGTTCTTTTGCCCAGAGAGGATGCGTTTCCGCCTTCTCCTCGTCAAAAAGACCGGTGTCGAGTATTTCGCCAAGATCGACACTGGCATAATCGGTTTCGATGATCCTGGCATCGGCATTGAGCGAGGCCACAACCTGTCTGACTACCGCCAGTTGAGCCGCTGAGACTTCGCTCGCTTTGTTGATGATGACAACATCGGCAAATTCGATCTGTTCAACCAGCAGGCTGACCAGACGACGATCATCCCCTTCACCCGCGGTTTCGCCCCGGTCGGCAAGGAAGTCATGGCTGGAATAATCGCTGAGAAGATTGATCGCATCCACGACAGTGACCATGCAATCCAGTCTGGCTGTATCCCCCAGGCATTGGCCGTCCTCGTCGCGAAAGGAAAAGGTGGCGGCCACCGGCAAGGGTTCGGATACCCCGGTGCTTTCAATGACGAGATAGTCAAACCGGCCCTCTTCGGAGAGTTTGCGCACTTCCAGAAGCAGGTCATCCCGCAAGGTACAGCAGATGCAGCCATTGGTCATTTCAACGAGGGTTTCTTCGGAGCGCGATAAAGCGGCCTCGCCGCCGCGCACCAGATTCGCGTCGATATTTACCTCTGACATATCATTCACAATGACGGCCACCCGTTTGCCATCGCGATTGCCGAGAATATGGTTCAGCAGCGTGGTTTTGCCAGCTCCGAGGAAACCGGAGAGAACGGTGACGGGTAAAAGCGGGGTGAGAGCGGAATTCATCAAACTGGCCTCTTGCGAATCATGTAATGTTGTATCATATCATCTATGAACTAAGTTTGACCCTCCGAATCCGCAAGGAAAATATGACCATGTCGCCGCAATATGCCAACCGGATCGAAACATCCGCTCTGTTTCTGTCGGGCCTGTGTGTTGTCCATTGCATCGGGCTTCCACTGCTTTTCCTTGTCGTGCCTGTGTTTGCGAATGTCTTTGCCTTTCCGGATGCATTCCATGCCTACGCATTGCTGCTGGCCGTTCCCCTGAGCCTGACATCGTTGATATATGGCGCAAGCCAGCACAGGTCGTTCACACCACTGGCAATCGGCACCTTCGGACTTTTGCTCATGGCGGTCGCGCTGAGTGAAAAATATCACCACGCGGAAGTCATCTTGACCCTGTTGGGTGCCAGTTCTGTGGCTCTGGCCCATCTTTCCAATTGGAGACGGCGCACGCGGTGTGCTGTTGCACCTGGTGGCCGGAATTGAAACGACGGAAAGCCTTTGCTGTCGACCAGCAGGTCGAGAAAATCCTGCTGCAATGCACCAGGCCCATTGGTGCCTATCAGATAGCGGAGAGGCTGCCAAAGGTCGCAACCACGCAGGTCTATCGGGCGCTGGAGCGCCTGATCGCCAAGGACAGGGCAAGGCGGATCAACGCGCGTAACCGCTTCGTCGCGATATCGGCCGATACCGATCTGATCGCCATTTGCAGCAAATGCGATGAATTCCAATTGCTGGAATGTCCCGATTTTGTCAGTGGTCTGGCGAATCTTTGCGACAGCCGGGCGTTCCGGATCAGGGAGATATGTCTGGAAATGGCCGGGACGTGCCGAAATTGCCATAACGGAGAGTAATGTTTCGCCGGTCCCGACCGGATCAATTTCGCTTGAATGGTCTTTAGTTATGATGTATCATTACATGAATGTTCCTGCGTCATTCCATTCTTTTTGCAGCAATGCTGAGCTTTGGCTTTCCCGCGCATGCATGCAGTCTCGAGGGCGGATTTGACATGCACCGGTTCAACCCATTCCAGACGATGCAGTCCGATCCAACCGACCGGTTTCGGAATGACGCGCGTAACCAGAATACCATCGGTCCCGTGCAGCTGAAAACGCCGGTTGCAAAGGAGCCGGACAACGCCAGTCAGCCGACTGAACAAATGGTGCCTGTCATGTCGAATATAAACGACCAGGGGGCTACAATAGAGGCCAATCCGCGCCAAGACGGCGGATTGCCGGCCGACAGGACGACGTTTCACTAGTTCCATGGTAATCAAAATCGAAAATCTAGACTATGCCATCAGAGGGAAGCCCCTGTTCGAAGGATTTTCGCTTTCGGTCGAGGCACAAAGCCATCATCTTCTGGTGGGGCCGTCGGGATCGGGGAAAACAACACTCATCAATCTGGTCTGCGGCCTGCTGTCTCCAGATCATGGCGAGATCAGAGTGGCGGGCGAGAATATAGCTGCCGCTTCCGAAAGCGGGCGCGATAAAATCCGCCGCGAAAATATCGGGATGGTGTTCCAGACGTTGCGTCTGGTTTCGGCGCTGGACTTGTCCGCCAATCTCTTGCTGGCCCAGCGACTGGCACGGGGTAGCACCGACGGGTCCCTGATCCACTCTCTTCTCGAGCGGCTGGGTATCGGCCATCGAGCGCGGGCAAAGCCGCACGAAATGAGCCAGGGCGAAGCACAGCGGGCGGCAATCGCCCGGGCGCTGGTTACACGGCCGCGGTTGCTGATCGCCGACGAGCCGACGTCCTCCCTCGATAAGAGCAATGCCCGCCAGGTCGCGGATCTCTTGCTGGAATGCGCTGCGGACTATGGGGTCACCTTGCTGATCGCCACCCACGACGACCGGCTGGACCCGCTTTTCTCCAATCGTATCGCTCTGACCGGGCCTGTGGCAAAGGTGGCCTGACCCGATGTTCGGACTTGCTCTTGCCTATCTGCGGGATCGCAGCCTGACCACAGCGCTCAATGTCCTTCTGTTGGGCATATCGGTTGCGATGTTGGTTCTGCTGGTGCAATTTGCCAATCAGTTTTCAAACCGCCTGGACCGGGATGCAGAAAATGTGGATCTGGTTGTAGGTGCCAAAGGGTCACCGCTGCAGCTTATCCTTTCGAGCATTTTTCATATCGACCAGCCGACCGGTAATATCCCGCTTGAAAGCCTCGCTATGGTGCGAAGCGACCCGGCCGTCAAAGAGGCGATCCCGCTGGCGCTCGGAGACAATTTTGACGGCTTCCGTATCGTCGGAACGGAGGCAGGCTATGCCCGTCTATATGGCGGTGAAATCGCGCGGGGCAAAATGTTCGAAAAGCCGATGGATGCGGTTATGGGCGCGTCGGTAGCGAGAACAACCGGCGCGCAGCTTGGCCAGAAATTCATTGGCAGCCATGGACTTGAAACCGCCGAAGGCGATGGGCAGGGGCACGATCACGCGCCCTTTACCACCGTTGGCATCTTGGCGCCAACCGGCAGTGTCATCGACCGGCTTATCCTGACGTCGATCGAGAGCATCTGGGACGTGCACGGCATAGAGCATGATCATGCTGAAACGGATCATGCCGATCACGAGGCCGCAGATCACGAAGCAGAGGAGTATAGTCATGGATCCGGCCATGAATTGGACGAACAACAGCACGCCCTGTCCGCACAGGGGCATCTGGAACCGGAAATAACCGCGATACTGCTACGCTATCGCAATGCGGCTGGCGCAATGCGCATCCCTGCGATGATCAACCGCCAGACTGAAATGCAAGCGGCATCGCCCGCAGCGGAAACCGCGCGCTTGCTATCCCTCTTTGGTGCCGGAATAGAGGGTGCACGTATATTCGCCTGGATACTTGCGGTCACCGGTGGTCTTGCCATTTTCATAGCCTTGCTGAACATGGCGCGGGCACGGGAAGGCGACCTCGCTCTCTTGCGAGTCATGGGCGCCAGCAAGCTTCAGGTGTTCGGCACGATATTACTGGAAGGCCTGATGACAGCGGCCTCGGGCGCCATCCTGGGCATCATTGGCGCGCATCTGGCGCTCTTGCTGGCCGGCCGCAATTTCCAGACATTGAGTGATCTCGGAATCAGTGCAACGCGATTCGACCCTGCCGAACTTGCAATCTTCGCAACGGTCCTCCTGATTGGCGCTATCGCCGCGCTTATTCCCGCTGCGCGCATTTTCCGCATCAACCTGGCGCTTACACTCGCCCGATCATCATGAGGCCCCCGATGAAAATTCTTTATGCCCTCATCCTTGCATCAGCAACGTTCCTGCCCGCTGCATCCGCATCCTCGGCGATGCAAAACGGCGGCAAGGTGCCGGCAGATGATGTATGGAAGCCTGCCAGGACTCCCAAGGGCGGGGTGTCGTGGGCTGTGCTGGAATCGACGAAGGAAAAAACGCGTACCGGGAAGGATGGCTATATCTATTCGAAACCGCTGTTCTCACCGGCGGTAAAATCCCTCGCCGGCAAGCGGATAAAGGTCGCCGGCTGGATGACCCCGCTGGAGCAAGGTGCCCGGCAGAAAAGATTCGTGTTGCTGGCCTACCCGCCCGGCTGCCCTTTCCATTTTCACGCAATGCCAAACCAGTTCATCGAGGTGCTCGCCGACATTCCCTTTCCCACCGATGAAAGAAAAATACATGTCGTCAGCGGCATATTGGAACTGACCGGCCAGGATGAAAGCGGAATATTCTACCGGTTGAAAGCGGCAAGTCCTGCCGGTTCCAAATGATCCACTACCGATCTCGTGGCCACTATGGAACAGGCGGATATCAGGCTGAAAATAAAAGCTTGGAGCGCCACCCATGCACTGACGATCCAATGCGCGCTGGCTGCCCATCGAACCAGCAGCAACGGTGATAATGGCCTATTGAATAGCTGTCGGCCGGGCCAGCCTTGGTTATGGTTTTGCCGGTGCTTGCGAGCCCTTGTTGGAAAAAGGTTCCCGGCGGCCCGAGAATATCATCGACCGGATCTTGTCGCGCTGATCACGAAATAGCGCAAGACGGACCGGCGATAGGCCCATTGTAGAAATCGGCCGGTCACCGCATGTTTGAGACGCGCTGGCCAATCCGCTTTTGCGCTTGCCGGGGATGTCCGGACGAAACTGGCAAAACCGGGCATCACATGCTGGCTGATATCGGTAATTCGCACCTCTTCAAATCCGGCCGTCCGCAACTGGTCCAGATAGCGGGCGCGGTGCACGATATTTGTCTCGGCAATATGCGAGCGTTTCAGCATCCAGACCAATAGCCGGTGGGTGAAGGACCCGGACCGGTGCCGATCGGACAGCATGAAATCGGTTAGCGCAATGCGGCCTGCCGGTGCGAGTTGTCGGTGTGCCTGGGCGATAAAAGCCTGCCGGCTGGGAAAATGATAGGCGCAGTCCAGCGCCAGCACATGGCTGGGCCGGTTCCCCCCGAGCGCAACATGCCACGTCTCGCTGTTGTTGATGTCGCCCTGCACAATAGCAGCCGCCTTGAAACCGGCTGCTGCGAGCTTTGTTCTGGCAAAAGCGGTCTGACTGCGGGATAGGTTGACGCCGCGGACTTCAGCCACGCGAAAATCGGTCAGCCAGAGCAACAACTGGTCGCCGCACCCGAAGCCCGCGTCGAAAACTTCCGACTGGCTATCCAGCCCGGCCTGTTCGCCGAGCAATAGCGCCAGGGCGCGGCAAGCGTCCGAATATTCCGTCGCGCTTTTCCAATATCCCAGATTTCCCCAGGACTGGTTATCACGATTGAGTGCCAGTTCTGCCAGATCGTGAAATTCGGTCATCGCTCAAACCGCAGAGGGCGTATCGGTTTTCCACGGTATGGCGGCGCCGAGATGTCCGGCAACAGCGACCGAGGAATCAACCGCAGCCTCGAGCAGGGGAATTTTTTCGGTCATATAGGAGCCACAGAGCCAGAGCCTGTTGCCCGGCTGGCAGTGCTGTTCGCGCAAGGCGATGACCGCCTTGCGGCTGTCCCTTGTTACCGTGGGCCGGGTGAATTCGACTCTCGCCAGTTCGCGATTGGGAGCGATCCTGCGTATCGGGTTCCAGGTCTGAAATACGGTCTCCTGATCCGACAGGCGCGCAATGGCCTTGGTCAGATCCACGGATACTTCGGCACGCTCGGCGTCACGCGGGACATGGTAGTTGACCGGGGAGAGGCCCTTGACCGGAGCGGGCAGAATTTCCTGATCGCTGTGTACGCTCATGCTTGACCGCTCGAAGGGTATACGGCCGAGCAGGACCCGACGCTCTTCAAAACCGGCTAGCATCGCTGCGGCCTGATGCGCCTGCGCGGCAATCACAACCTGGTCAAAATGCCGGGTCGAACCCGCTTTCGTGACCACGCGGAGCTGTTCTCCGTCCGGTTCGACCAGGGCAATCGGGCTGTTGGTCTGTAACTCGACATCGACCAGCATGCGCGGTACGATATCGTCGACGCCTTTTGCCGCGGTCATGATCCCCAGCTCGTGCACGCCGCAGGTCAGATATTCCAGCATCAGATCGGCCGGATAGTCGCGCACCGCCTGATAGCTGCACGTGCAGGTCACTGACATCATCGGCAGCAGAACGGTCGCGACAAATTCCCGGCCCGCGCCCGATTGCTGCAGATATTCGCCGAAGGACAGCTCGGCCAGGCCGGACCGGCTGACATCCCGCTTTGCCCGGGCGAAGAAGCGCCTGCTCTGCAGGCCGATGGTCCAGGCTGCGGGATTCAGCCAGCTGTTCCCTTTCAAATGGGACAAATGGACCGAACCCAGCCGGAAATTGCCGTAATGCAGAAGGACACGGCCGGTCTCGTCCGAAAATATGCCGCTATGGTCGCTGGTCAGTATCTCCACGCCGATATGGTCATAGAGGGCCAGCAGGTTGTCATAATAGCCGTGGCAGAATATCCGCAGCGGGATATCTATCCGGCTGGTGATGCCTTTGCTGGCATAATCGACGCTATGCGCACCCATGCCGGCGCGCGCCTGGCTTTCAAAAACCGTGACCTGATGATCGTCTTTCAGCAAATAGGCCGCGGACAGGCCAGCAATCCCGGTGCCGATAACGGCGAGACGGGGTTTGCCCTGCGAGTCCGCGCCGGAATCCATCAGGCGTAATAGGCCACGCTTTGCATCGCGGTTGCGATCAGTTCACGATGACTGTTCCAGATGCTCATATACTGGCTGCTTGAACCGTGATCGGCATGATGGGTGTGGGAGTCGATCAGCCACCAGCCGTCCTGCGTTGCGGGCGATTCGGCGATGAGATTGACCTGCCAGTTCATCGAGCTGACCATCGCATTCTTGTCCAGCAGACCCATGACCGAAGGCGGAAGGCTATCGCACATACAGAGAATTTCGGCCACCGGATCGAGGCCGGCGCGCTGCTTCAGCCGCATCCAGCGGGTCAGGCGGTTGGTCTTGGTGCTGGTGTCGATCCGTTTGCCGACATATTCCATATTGGATGTGAAAAATTGCGGCGGGCCGCTGTGCAGGTCGCTGTCTCCGGGCAGCGGCGGAAAGTCCGGCGCCGCAATATCATATGTCCTCACTTCGGTCGGCCGGGGGGCGGCAAAAATGAAGTTGCAGTGCAGGCCGAGACCCTTGTCGCCAAAGATCTCGGACTGGACAAAGGCACTGTTCTTGCCACGGCGCAACATTGCGGTTTCCGCGATCAAGGCACCGAACAAAGGCCCCGTAAACGCGATCTGCGTTGACCGCAGCGGCGGCAGGTCCGCCTCGATAAGGCTGGCTGCATGATAAGCGATCGCTCCGGACAGGCCGCCAAAGGCTGTCCGTCCCTGCGTCCAGCTTTGCGGTAGCGTGACCGGATTTTCGGGACCGCCGGCTCCGCATTGGCTGAGCAGGTCGGCAAGGGCTATGGGTTCAGGATGTTTGTCTGTCATCCATTCCGCTTATCGGGCTAATCGGCTGAAATCCACTGGTAAGTTTGCTGGCAACATTTACAAAAGCCGAGATTTGATTTATAGCTTTGGTGAATTTTCAGACTCTTACTGAAAGATTTTTTGATGAACTACACCAACACCCTGACCCGCGCCGATCTGGCCGATACCATGAACCGGCAGGTCGGCCTTTCGCGTGCCGATAGCGCGGTCATGGTGGAATCTATTCTCGATCATATGATCGAGGCGCTGGTCGACGGTGAGAATGTCAAGATTTCAGGATTTGGTACCTTTGTCCTGCGCGACAAGGGGGAGCGCACGGGGCGCAATCCCAAGACCGGAGTCGAAGTGCCGATTGCGCCGCGCCGGGTTCTGACCTTTCGTGCAAGCCAGACGATGCGTGACAGGATTATCGCCGCAGGTTAATGGACCCGGCGAAACCGGGGGAGTAGAGTATGACCAAGGAACTAGGGGCTTTCCGGACCATCGGCGAGTTGTCCAAAGAGCTGAACATAAAGCCCCATATCCTGCGTTACTGGGAAGATCAGTTTGCTGTTCTGGCTCCGCTGAAACGGGCGGGATCACGCCGCCATTATCGCCCGGAAGATGTCGAGATCGTCAAGACGATCAATCGTCTGCTCAATGAAGAAGGCTATACGATCAAGGGCGCCCGCAAATTTCTCGCGTCACGGCGGCGGAGGCCGGAAATGGTCGAGGATGCACCGCAGCCCGGTTCCGTACCGGTGTCTTCAGCTGAACCGGAGCCGGACTATCGCGGTCCGAGCATCGCCGAACTGAAATCGATCCGCGACCGGTTATCACACGCGCTCGATCACGCCTGAAATCCAGCCGTTTAACCAACGGTTTCTAGTCGTAATTGGGGCCCAGTTCGGGATCCAGATCACGCGGGCGGGTGAACCGGTCCAGCGAGCCGCATTTTTCGGTAATATCCGCCCAGCTGTCAATGGCGAGCGTCATCTCGGCCAGCGTGGCGGTCGGATATTTGGTTTCGACCTCGTCGCGGGCCGGCGAACTGCCGTCGTCGGGAACCAGATCAAAGACCAGATCTTCAAGACCGGGATTATGGCCCACCATCAGAACATGATCGGCATCGTCGCTGGCACCGCGCAAGACATCCAGCAAAGTCGCCGAAGAGGCGAGATAGATTTTGCGATCCCAGGTCGGTTCCATCGCCTGTCCGCTGGCCTCCTCGACATGTTCCAGCGTCTCGATCACCCGGACGGCAGGAGAGGCAAGAATCTGGTCAAAGCGGAGTCGATTGCGCTGGATGAAGCGGCCCATCACCGCTGCAGCGCGCTTGCCCTTCTTGTTGAGCGGGCGGTCGAAGTCGCGGTCAACCGGATCATCCCAGCTGGATTTGGCGTGGCGCAGGAGTGTCAGCTTTTTCATTGCAGCTTGTCATGCATCAAACTTGTTTCAGTTGAAAGACCGGATTGCGGCATATCCGATTTTGCCTTGCGGATCTCCGCCAGCGTCTGATCGAGGGGCATGCGTTCGACCGGCGTGCCTTCGGGAAAGGCCGAAAGCAACCGCGAAGGGAAGGCGGAGGACAGGATCACAAAATGACCATGGTCGTCGGTCCGCCGGATGATCCGGCCAAAGGCCTGAGCCAACCGGGCGCGGATGATCCTGTCATCATAGGCGCTACCGCCGCCGGCCATTTTGCGCGCGCGGTGGAGAATATCGGGACGCGGCCAGGGGACCGATTCCATCACCACCAGCCGCAGACTTTGGCCGGGCACGTCAACGCCGTCGCGCAGGGCATCGGTGCCGAGCAGGCTGGCCTTCGGATCATCGCGGAAAATATCGACCAGGGTGCCGGTGTCGATCGGATCGACATGCTGGGCGTAGACGGGCAGGCCGCTCTGGGCCATGCGGTCGGCGATCCGGGCGTAGACGGTGCGCAGGCGCCTGATCGCGGTGAACAGGCCGAGCGTTCCGCCGCCCGATGCCTCGATCAGCTGCGCATAGGCGCCTGCTAGCCCGGCCATATCGCCGCGTTTCACATCCGTGACGATGATGACCTTGGCCTGGTTGGGATAGTCGAACGGACTGGCGACCTCGAATTCCCGCGGCGCGTGATCGAGATGGACTGCGCCGCTGCGGGCTCTGGCGGTCTCCCAGCCACCGCCGCCCTTCAGCGTGGCCGACGTGATCATGACGCCGTGGGCGGGCTTGGTGACGACCTCGGTGACCGGGATGGTCGGATCGAGCCAGTGACGGCATATCCCGATATCATATTCGCGGCCCTCGAACCGGTCGATCATCAGCCAGTCGACAAAGTCGGGGTCGGCCGGCCCGCCGATGCGCGACAATAAGGAGAGCCAGCTCGTCAACGTGTCGCGGCGCCAGCCGAGGCTCGACAGCGCACCTTCCATCCGGGCGCGGGCCTGCGCGTCCATCCAGTCGGGGCCCTCCTCGATCAGATGTTCGATCCGCTGGCCCAGCCGGACAAGAGGCTTGAGCAGCGCGTCCATCGCAGTCGCGGCATTGGCGACGGCGTCGATCATCGGGCCCTTGATGTCGGTCAGCTCGGTTTCCAGACTATAGCCGGCGTCGGCGCTCTGGCTTTCGTCGCGGGCAAAGACCATGGCGCGCACTTCCTGCAGCAAGGTTTCGACCGGCCCATAGGGCTCGCCCTCGGCCACCCGTTGCAGCCAGCCGTCACCGGGCAACGCTTCGGCGGCCTGGCGCGCGCTTTCAATCGCGCGCCCGCCTTCCTCGTCATAGGAAGCGAGATCGGCGAGCCGCGCGGCAAGTCCGCGCCGGCGACCGCGGTTTTTGGATTCCGGGCCGATGACCCAGCGGCGGATTTCGATGGTTTCCTGTCCGGACAGGCGCGCGGCAAACATCGAATCGGCGGCGTCGAACAGATGATGGCCTTCGTCGAAGATCAGCCTTGTCGGCCGGTTCTGCTGTTCGCGTCCCCGCGCCGCATTGACCATGACCAGCGCGTGATTGGCGATGACAATGTCGGCCTGCTGGCTGGCGCGGGCGGCTTTCTCGATGAAACATTTGCGATAATGCGGGCAGCCGGCATAGACGCATTCGCCGCGCCGGTCGGTTAGCGCGGTGGCGCCGTTGCGGCGGAATAATGTCGTCAGCCAACCGGGCAGATCGCCGCCGACCATGTCGCCATCTTTACTATAGGCGGCCCAGCGCGCGACCAAATGGGCAAGGATCGCGGCCCGCCCGGCAAAGCCGCCTTGCAGCGCATCCTCCAGATTGAGCAGGCAGAGATAATTTTCCCTTCCCTTGCGCACCACGACCTTCCGCCGAAAAGTCTCCTCGTCCGGATAGATGCGCCTGGTTTCCCGGTCGAGCTGGCGTTGCAGCGCCTTGGTGAAGGTGGAAATCCATACCGCGCCCCCGGCCTGGCGGGACCAGAGCGAAGCGGGCGCAAGATAGCCGAGCGTCTTGCCGATCCCGGTGCCCGCTTCGGCGAGCAGCATATTGGGCGCGCCCCTGATCTTGCGCGGATTGAATATCTCGCTGACCGCGGCGGCGTAGCTTTTCTGGCCTTCCCGCTCTTCCGATCCTTCACCGGTCAGAGCGTCGAGCGTGGCCAGCGTTTCCTGCTTGTCGACGGTGATCGAACGGGGCGCGGGGCGCGGGGCCTCTTCTTCCCATTCGTCGAGTTTCGAAAATAGCCAGCGTTCGGTCCCCACCGGTTTGGTCAGCCTTTTGCCGACCTCCTGCGCCCAGGGCCAGCGCAGCCGGTAGAGTGCCTGCGCGCTGCTCCACGCGCCTTCCCGCTCTTTCCAGAAAGGCGCTTCCAGCCCGTCCAGCAGCAGGCTCGCCGCTTGCCGATAGAAAGCCGCGATATCGGCCTCCTGATCCGGCGGCGCCAGACCCAGCGTCTTGGCCAAGCCAGAGGGAGTCGGAACTACAAATTGCGCCGGGTGGATGAAAGCGTAAAGCTCGAGCAGGTCCAGCCCCGAGAGATCGGGATAGCCCAGCCGCTGCCCCAGAAGCGGCGCATTGAGCAGAATATGCGGTGTTTCCGCCACCCGGCCAATAGCCTCGCCCTTGCCGATCGCACGGGTTTCGCCCTTGCTCGAGCAAATCCAGATGCCGCTATGGCTGGCATGCAGCGCGGGGTAGGGGAGTGATGCGACCATTTAGCCGCCGACGACCGGTACGCCAGCGATCCACGGATGGACCAACATCAGAATGGCATAGAGTATTGTCACAATCACCAGACTCAGCAATTCGCGGCCTGCTGTAGCGATCTTGGCCGGCTTTACCCATGCGCCTTCGTTGCGGGAAATGGTGATGATCGAGACCAGCGCCCATAGGCCGAGCCCGCCGAACAGCATCAGCGACTTGTTGTCGCCATTGGCCAGCAGATGGCCGACCGCCCAGATCAGAACACCGGTCAGCATCGGATGGCGGATCCATTGTCTGATCCGGGACGAACCCTGCGCAGCGCCCAGCAGCAGGATCGCGACAAACATCAGCGTCATATTGGCATGACGGCCCCACGCCGGTGGATCATAGACGAATTCGGCCGGAGTTGAGCGCCAGCCAAAGATTATCAGGGCGAGCGAAACCAGCAACAACAGGGCCACCAGACCCTTGTGCGGGCCTTCACCGATAGCGTCCTGAATCGAGGCGCGCAGGCCCGGCGTCACCGACTTCATCAAATGGACCAGGCTCCACAGCAGAACCCCCGTAATCAGCATTGCCATGTTCAATCTCCCGCTTTTGTTGCGTTCTACCTTGCCATATAGGCTAAGGCTACTATTTGCGCAGCATTGACTGAAAAGGACAAATTGTGACCGATTATCGCGAAGCAGCTGAAAATTCCAAAGCGTGGCCGTTCGAGGAAGCCCGCAAGCTGCTCAAACGCTATCGTGGAGAGCGTGGCGCACCGGCACCCAAACCGGGTGGCGAGCCGATGCTGTTCGAGACCGGCTATGGTCCCTCGGGGCTGCCGCATATCGGCACGTTCAACGAAGTGCTGCGGACCACGATGGTCCGCCATGCCTATGAAACGCTGACTGGCAATCCGACGCGGCTGATCGCGTTCAGCGATGACATGGACGGTTTTCGCAAGGTGCCGACCAACGTCCCCAATCAGGAGATGCTGGCCGAACATCTGCACAAGCCGCTGACCCAGGTGCCGGACCCGTTCGGGAAGTTCGAGAGCTTCGCCGCGCATAACAATGCGATGCTGCGCGACTTTCTCGACCAGTTCGGTTTTGACTATGAATTCATGTCCTCGACCGAGCAATATCGCAGCGGCGCCTTTGACGAGACGCTGAAGCTGGTCCTCGCCCGCAACCAGCAGATACTCGATATCATGCTGCCGACCCTCGGCAAGGAGCGGCAGGCGACCTACTCGCCGATCCTGCCGATCAGCCCCAAGACCGGCCATGTCCTGCAGGTGCCTGTCGAGATCGTCGACGCCGAAGCCGGGATTGTCCGGTTCGAGGATGACGGCGAGATGATCGAGCATAATGCTTTGACTGGCGGCGCCAAGCTGCAGTGGAAGGTCGACTGGGCGATGCGCTGGACCGCGCTTGGCGTCGACTATGAAATGTACGGCAAGGACCTGACCGACAGCGGCGTGCAGTCGGGCAAGATTGCCAAGGTATTGGGCGCGCGTAAGCCCGAGGGTCTGATCTACGAGATGTTCCTCGACGAAAAGGGCGAGAAAATCTCCAAGTCCAAGGGCAATGGTCTCAGTCTCGAGGAATGGCTGCGCTATGGTTCCGAGAACAGCCTCGCTTTCTATATCTTCCGCGAGCCCAAGTCGGCGAAGCAATTGCACATGGGCGTGATCCCCAAGGCGGTGGACGAATATTTCCAGTTCCGCGCCAATTGGCACGACCAGGCGCCAGACAAGCGGCTCGGCAATCCGGTGCACCATGTTCACAATGGGGACGTGCCAACCGATACGATCCCGGTCACCTTCGGTCTGCTGCTTAACCTCGTCGGCGTGATGGGCGATGCGGATCGCGAGCAGATCTGGGCCTATCTGCGCCAATACGCGCCGGACGCGACGCCAGAGCGCTATCCCGATCTCGACGAACTGATCGGCAATGCGATGGCCTATCACAAGGACTTCATCGCTCCGACGCTGCACCGGCGCAAGCCGGAAGGCGTCGAAGTGCCGGCGCTGCAGCGGCTCGGCAGTGAGCTAGCGGAACTGCCAGAGGATGCGCCGGCCGAGGACATCCAGAATATCGTCTATGCCATTGGCAAGGAAGGCGGCTTCGACAATCTGCGCGACTGGTTCAAGGCGCTGTACGAGACTCTGCTCGGCTCTTCGCAGGGCCCGCGCATGGGTAGCTTCATTGCGCTCTATGGCCTGTCCAATAGCCGCAAGCTGATTGCCGAAGCACTGGCGTCGTCATGATCGATATTTTCACCACCGGCGGGACGATCGACAAGGTCTATTTCGACGCCTTGTCGGAATATCAGATCGGTGCGACGGCGCTGCCCGACATGTTGCAGGAGAATAACGTCTTTGTCGCCCACCGGGTAACGCAGCTGATGCGCAAGGACAGTCTCGAACTGACCGATGCGGACCGGGCGGCGATCCATGACGCGGTGGTGGCCAGCGATGCCGACAAGATACTGGTGACCCATGGCACCGACACGATGGTCGACACGGCGCGGGTGCTTTCCGGCATCAGCGGCAAGACGATCGTGCTGACCGGTTCGATGCAGCCGGCGTCGCTGCGCATCAGCGATGCCCAGTTCAACGTCGGCTTTGCCCTCGCCGCGACCCAGACCCTGCCGCACGGCGTCTATATCGCGATGAACGGCGAGGTCTTTGACCCGGCGAAGACGCACAAGGACCGCTCGGCGCACCGGTTTGTCCGGGACTAGGATCATGTCCGGCACATAGGGACGGCAACGGGGAGTTTGGGATGGCAAAGCGCACGGTCGAGCAACTCAGCGAGCAGCTGCTCAACAAGCCGCTGGCGGCGCTGTCTCCCGAAGAGCGGGGCGTTCTCGAAGCGATCGTATCGCGGGAGATCGTTGCGGATGATGCCGGAATATTGGCCGACGAGCAGACCAGTTTCGGTGAACGTCTGTCCGACAAGGTGGCGGCGGTTGGCGGTTCCTGGGGCTTCATCATCACCTTCGCGCTGGTCCTGTTCGGATGGATGCTGCTGAACTCGGAAATATTGACCCGGTTCGATGCCGCCTTCGACCCCTATCCCTTCATCTTCCTCAACCTCATGCTCTCGACGCTGGCCGCCGTTCAGGCCCCGATCATCATGATGAGCCAGAACCGCGCCTCCAACAAGGACCGGATCGCCGCCGCGCACGACTATGAAGTCAATCTGCGGGCCGAGCTCGACATCATCCGCCTGCACGAGAAAATCGATCTGCTGATGCTCGAGAAGATCGCGAAGCTCGAGGCTGATCTTGGCGAGATCAAGACGGCGGTGCAGTCGGCCTAGGCAGCAACCGGCCGTGTCACTGTCCGCAAGACCTCGGCATAGCTGTTCGCGATCGTCATCCGTGGGCCATAGCCCTTGGCGATCAGCAGTTCGTGCGCCCTGGGCAGATTATAGCAGGGCACACCCATGAACAGATGATGCTCGCTGTGATAATTGACCCAATAGGGCGCCAGCGTCATCCGCATCAGCATATTGGCCTTTGTCGTGCGCGCATGGCTGAACGGGTCATCGCCGCCGGTGGTGGTGCAGGCATGTTCGGCGATATTGCGGATCCGCAGGATCAGCTGGAACGTGGTCGCCAGCGCGGCCAGCCAGATCAGGAAGGGAATGATGCCTAGCGTCGCCAGACTGACCAGCAGCACCGCCAGCTGGATCAGCAGGAAGCGGCCGACCGTCCGCGTGGTCCGCTTTGCACCGTCAATATCGACTACCGGCGCGGCGACACCGGCGGCACCGTTGCGGTTGAGCGGCGTACCGGCAGATGTATCGCGCTTGGCCGGAGGAGTGGTATCGCTCGCACCCGACAGCATCGTCTTGAGGCCCTTCCACGCCACCGCGAACTGATTGCTGCGCTGCTTGAAGAAGGTCTGCCCGGTGAGGTCGCGGATGACCTTGCGTTTCATGCTGGCGGGCGTCGTCGGGAAAGCCGCGGACAGGCCAAGGTCCGGATCTTCGCTCTGCTGGGTGAAGCGGTGATGGGTCAGATGATAGGCGCGATAGCTGTGCAGGTCGCTGCCGGTCGCCGAACCGGTGATCCACTGGCCGAGAAAATTGTTGATCTTGCGTTTCGGATGGAGCAGCCCGTGCGCGCCTTCGTGCATCAGGATCGACAGGCCGAGCTGTCGCCCGCCGATCAGTACCAGCGCTAGCGGCGTCGCGATCAGGCCGGCCAGCCAGTGCCATTGCCAGAGCAAGGCCGTTCCACCCGCGACCAATGCCACCATCAGCCAGGCGTGAATCGACAGCCAGAGACCGTGCCAGCGTGACACGCGGGTCAGTGCTTTCCACTCTTCGGACGTGAAAATCTCGTTGGGTCTGGCGGCTTTTACAGCGGGCATATTGCTATCCTTTTCTCATCCCAATATAGCTGTTTTCCGCCGATTTTACAAATTTCGGCAATGCCGTAGCGTTACGCTGAAGTGGCGGCGATTCGCTTCTTCGAGGCCAATCCTAGGACGGGCCTCCACGCAACCGCCCTTCGACCGGTTCAGGCCGAACGGCAATTCAGGTGCGCCTTCACACCAGTGCCTCGGCCAACCTCTCCATGAAATCCGCGCCGCGTGCAAACTGGTCGACCGCCAGATATTCATTCGGCTGGTGTGCTTGCTCGATTGATCCTGGGCCACAGATCACGGTGGGAAAACCGGCCTGCTGGAACTGCCCGGCCTCGGCGGCATAAGAGACAACGCCCGAGGGACTATTGTCGCCGGTCAGGCGGCGGACAAAGGCCTCGGCTTCCGCGGATCCGGCCGGAGTCATCGGCGGCGCGTTGGACAGGCGCGTTATGGTGACGCCGGCCTCGGGAAAGGCTCCGCGCATCTCGCTATCGAGCGCCGCAACCTTCGCTTTGAAAGGCGCCAGTACGGCTTCCGGATCAACCTCCGGGGGGCAACGCAGATCAAAGACAAAATGGGCCCGGCGCGCGAGAATATTGGCCGCAGTCCCGCCTTCCATCCTGCCGATGGTCAGTGTTGCGTGTGGTGGAATGAAGGGCGAGGCCGGATCGGCTTCCTCCCACAATTTGCGCGCCAGTTCGGCCAGATCGTGCATTAACTCCACAGCCACCATATTGGCGGACAGGCCAAGATGGGTGAGGCTCGAATGGGCTTCGTGGCCCAGCACCTCGACCTCGTGCACGGTGATCCCCTTGTGACCGCTGATCACCTTCATCATCGTCGGTTCGCCGATGATTGCCAGCGCCGGGCTCGGCAGTTTTGCCGCCATCTCTTCGATCATCGCCGGTGCACCGAGGCAGCCGACTTCCTCGTCATAGCTGAAAGCGAGATGAACCGGCTTCGCGCAGTCTTTGAACAGCGGCACAGCGGCCAGCGCCAGCGCGATAAAACCCTTCATATCGCAAGTCCCGCGCCCGTGCAGTAGCCCGTCCCGTTCGGTGACGGTCCACGGATCGCTATCCCAGTCCTGTCCGTCGATCGGTACGACATCGCTATGGCCGGAGAGAATGACGCCGCCTTTCCCATCGGGACCGACGCTGGCGTAAAGATTGGCCTTGCTGGCATCCGCACTAACGACCCGCGCCGATGAAACGCCATGGTGACCAAGATAATCCTCGACCCATCCGATCAGTTCGAGATTGCTGTTTCGCGACGTGGTGTCGAAGGCAATCAATGTGGCGAGAATTTCGCGAGCGGCGGGGAGCAGAGCGCTGGTCATGGGGCAATGATCTTTACAAAGTTTACAGTGTTAAAAGAAAAAATGCTAACTGGCTCGAAAACGGCAAAAAATGGCGGTTTCGGAGACGAAATACTGAATATGACCATGGGGTGCGATTATCACAACAAGCGGGATGTAGGACAGCGAATTCTGCATCAAGGCCCTCCTTCCGGGAGCAAGGAGGTATAGCTGTTCCACTGCTTGTGTATACATTGTAGCGAAGGCCTCTGGGACGGTCGGTCATTCTCCCTGACGGGAAACTGTAGCTAGCCCGGCCAGAAACTATTCAGGAGCCAGGCGCATCGCTTACCCACTGCACCATCGGATCATGGAGATCGACGACGGTGCCCAGTTCGTAAATGTTGCGGTAGCCATAGCCGTAGAGATTGATGAAGGTCGGGATGTTCAGCGCCAGCGGTGCCCGTTTGAGCTTGATCGGCCGGATATTGTTGCTGAAATTATTGTTGCAGTAGATCAGGATTTCCCGGTCGAGATTGGCGCCGATCACGGCGCGCAACTTGCTGTCGGTAAAGTCGGAAAAGGGCAGATTGATCGCACCGGCCATATGACCCTCGGCGAAGGCCGCGGCAGAACGGGTGTCGAGAATGAGCGTTTCAGGCCTGGCTGCCCGCCGGCGGAATTCAGCCAGATCGATCAGCCGTTCCTGCCGTTTTGCGGCGACTTCGTGGCTCAGCGCGAGAAACGCGGGATAGTCGATCTGTTGCGTGCTATCGGAAGCGGCCTGCAGCGGCGAGGCTGACAGCATGGTGGCCGCAACACACACCAGCAGCAGTCCGGAATTTCGCATCACGCATTCTCCTCGCAAAGAAGCGGAATATCCTTCCCTTATTTTGAACTGACCCTGAACCCGGCTGGATCCGATCGATCTAATGCCCTGTTCCCGCCAATTCCTCGGCAATGAAGTCGAGAAGGTCGCTCTCGATCGGGTCCAGATTCTGGTCGGCGTGAATTTTGCCATGCAGCCAGCTATTCTCGACGATGGTCAGCTTGCGTGCCTGCTCGACGGCATCGATATGACCGCATTCTGCATTTTTTCCGCCGAATATATCGCTGTCGAACACTTTCCGGAACGTCCCGCCAATGTCGGTATCTTTCATCCGGCCGAAAAAGCCCCTGACGCTCGGCTTGTTGTCGTCCATGAACCGTTCGAGACGCGCCGCTTCTGTTCGGCACAGCATTTCATATTCGCCATAGGCCATCAGATAATTGCCGACCAGCTGGACGAACAGTTTCGGCCAGTGCTTGCTATTGTCTGCACCGAGCGTGGCATCCTTGATCCGGAACAGCATGTCGGCTTCGTTGCGGCTGATCCGCCCGGGACCGTCGGAGCCCGCGGCGTAGCAAACGCGGCGGAGTATCTGCACTTCGCTGTCGCTGACCGATCCGGGTTGTAAAGCGCCGCCATCGCGGCTCGGACCCTTGCCGGTCAGGACGGTGTCCTCAATCTGCTTGAGTACATAATCCTGCAGGATTTCCGGCGTACCGGTGGCCTTTTCCATCGTGCGGACGAGCAGTTCCAGCTCCGCGGCGGATTCGACTTTGCCGTCATGGTCGATTCTCTGCATCAGCCAACGGGCATTATCTTCGCTGACATAGCCCTTCGGCTCCGTCTGCTGGACAATATATGCAGTGATTGCGGAGACGAAAAATTCGAGCCACTCTCCGCCCGGCTGGCTGTCCAGATCGTTGATTTCGAAAAGCAGCCCGGCTTCATCCGCGCTAATCACACCGTCGGGCCAGATCTCCTTGCGCAACGACATGACATCTGCCGCGCTGATTGCCTGTCTGGCTTTGATATCCCCGATCAGTCCCGATACGTCCATTTTCATCATATTCATCCCGCTGGTTCGGGATTGTGACTAGATGAAATTGCTTAAAATGCGGTTAGTGCAAATTTACGGCTGGCCCCCGGAGATCATGCCGGTATGAGGGACGTTCATCCTCCATACCGGCTTCTATTGACGGGAAGGCTCCGGTCAGACCTGCGACTTGATCCAATCGCGGATCTTGCTTTCCAGCACGGTCATCGGCAGCGCGCCGGTGTTGAGCACCTGATCATGGAACTCGCGCGGGTCGAACTTGTCGCCGAGCGCGTCCTGTGCCTCTTTTTTCAGCCGCTGGATGGTCAGCGCGCCGATCTTGTAGGCCAGCGCCTGCGAGGGAATGGCGATATAGCGTTCGACTTCGGCGGTTGCATCGGTTTTGCCCATGCTGCTGTTGTCGAGCATATACTGGATCGCCTTGTCACGGCCCCAGCCCTTGCTGTGCAGGCCGGTGTCGACGACCAGCCGCATTGCCCGGAGCATCTCGTCGTCGAGATGGCCGAAGCGCTGGTAGGGGTCGTCATAGAGCTCCATCGGGAAACCGAGTTTTTCCGCATAGAGAGCCCAGCCTTCGACAAAGGCGGTGTTGCCGCCAAAGCGCATGAAGTTCGGCAGGTCGGTATTTTCCTGGGCCAGAGAAATCTGGAAATGATGGCCCGGTGCGCCTTCGTGCAGATAAAGCGTGGTGATGCCAGAGGTGTTCCGCGAGGGCA
Organism: Sphingorhabdus sp. 109; assembly: GCF_902506555.1. GTDB lineage: Bacteria > Pseudomonadota > Alphaproteobacteria > Sphingomonadales > Sphingomonadaceae > Parasphingorhabdus. The sequence goes on from NZ_LR732707.1 coordinate 2,969,429, forward strand.
GGTCATAGGCGTTGAAATAGAAGACGCCGGGACGCGAGCCGTCTGGCGTGCCACTCTGGTAGGAGCCGCCAGCCTGGAATTTCTCGATCGATTCATCATAGGGCCGGATTTCCAGCGGAGACTTTGGCAACACCTTGAACTGTTCGCCGATTTTTGCGTCGACCTTCTTGCCCATGTCGTAATAGGCCTGGGTCAGCGCTTCGCGGGATTCGGGGTGAAATTGTTCGTCGGTGCGCAGAAATTCGAAAAATTCCGACAATGTGCCGTCAAAACCGACCTCGGTCTTGATCGCTTCCATCTCGGTCTTGATCCGCTTGACTTCGCTGAGGCCCAGATTGTGGATATAGTGGGCTTTCAGCGGCAAGGTGGTCGTGTTCTCGATCATGTTTTCATAAAGAACCGCACCGCCCTTCATGCTCGACAGGCCGACTTCGTCGCGCGCTACGGCGAGATATTCGTCTTTCAGGAAATCATGCATCCGCTGATAGCTGGCGAAAATATCCTTGGTCGCCGCTTCATATTCCTTGGTCAGACGCGCCTTGTCAGCGTCGCTGAAATCCTCGGGGAAATTTTTCGTCGGCGCCATGAAAGGGCTGTTCTCGAGGCCGAGACCGATCTGCGTGGCAAGCTGTTCGATGACATTGGTTATCGTCAGCTTGGTCTCGACAACACCGCTGTCCATGCCTTCGCGGAAACGGTCGATCGAACGGTCGCCAATGGTGATAAACTGCTTGTGCCGCTTCAGATTGTCTTCGTAATTCTTCACCGTCTTGAACGGCGCGCCGCCCTTGCCGGATGCAAAATTGGGATAGAATGTGTGAAAGCCGCTGAAATGGTTGACCGGCCGCACGACAGTCAAAGCCATGATTTCATCGGAATAGCCTTTCAGCGCCTGCTGCTTCGTGCGTTTGAACACATCATAGGCGATTTTGTCGGTGGCGCTCAGCTGGCTGCGGTCGATTTTCATCAGCGCCGAAAGTTCGGCGGTTTCGGCGGCTTTCTCCTTGGCGAAATATTCGTCGGAAATATAATCGCCCAGCTGGTCGGCATAGCGTTCGTCGCCACGGAACAGCGCGCCGATCGGGTTGCGCCTGAGATTATCCTCGTCGCTTTTGGCGAACAGCGCCTTCAGCTTCTCGCCCTCTGTCATTTCCGCGGCTTCGTGATGCTCCATGGTTGCCGCGCCGGTTGCGGCGAGCGGCTGGGCCATTGCAATGCTGCCGGTTGCGAGCAGGCTGGTGCCGAGCAGAAGCGCGAGAGAATTCTTGGTCATATCTGGTTCCTATCCAAAACTGTTATGCCCAGCTAACACGCTATAGTTTCGCCCGCAACGACTTCGCGCAAAGCGGGATGTCGTTAATCGAAGCCGGTCGGGCGTTCATCGGGAAAGGGCCCCTTGCCGGAGATCAGCTTCCGCCCCACCGGTTGAGTCGGAACCATTTGGTGATGATATATTTCGTGCCCTGCTCGACCGGCGTTCCGGCGTGCAACGTTTGGATATTGGGCGTCCCGTCCGGCTTCATATTGTTCCAGATCAACGCCATCCCGCGGCGCGGTTCAACCTCATATTGCAGTTGCGGGAAGGCCGTGGCGCCTCCCTTTTCCGGCTCGTTGAGATAGACCATCGCGGTCCAGCTGCGCTGGCCGCCGTGCGGACCTTCATATTGCCAGTAGGATTCGCTCTGGTGAAAATAGTCGTGATGGTCCTTGAACTGCTGGCCCTCGCGGTAGCGCTGGCCCTGCAGGATTTCGCTATGCGATTGCGGCAGGCCCAGCAGGTCGCAGATCGACTTGTCGATGCGCTGGATGTCGGGGTTGGCCGGATCGACATTGCAGCTGTAGCTGGTGCGGTAGCCGTTGCGCTCGCTGCCCTTGTACAGGGTCGAGGGCTGGCTGTTGCTTTCGATCATGTCGATCAGCAGGGCGCAATCGGCGTCGCTGAGGAAATTCTGGTGGACGTAGAGTTGCACAAAGGGGCTTTCCAGCCACTGCACGCGGGGATGCGCGTTGAGCCTTTCGGTGACCTGCTGGCCGAGCTGCGCCATGCGCTGCGGGCTGGCGAATAATTCCGTCTGCTTTTTGGAAAAGACCTTGGCCATGGTCGCCGCCTAGTCGATGACGCGGCCGCGGACCATCACCCAGTCGACCGTTTCCAGCGTCCGGACATCGTCCAGCGGATTGCCGTCGAAGGCGATCAGGTCGGCGGAATAGCCGATGGCGATCCGCCCGATTTCCTGATCCATGTCCAGCGTTTTGGCAGCAATGGTGGTGGCGCTGGCAATGGCTTCGCGCGGAGTGAGTCCGGCATCGACCATCAGCTGCAGCTCCTCGGCATTGCGGCCGTGGTTAAAGACGCCGGCGTCGGTGCCAAAGGCGATCGGCACGCCCAGTTTCTTCGCCAGCGTCACCGCTTTGCCGACACGGCCCATGGTCATCCGGATCTTCTCCTCGACCACCGGCGTGTAAATGCCCTTGTCCAGCCTTTCGCTGACACCCTTGAACGCCATCAGCGTCGGTATCAGGACCGTCCCCTTGTCCTTCATCACCCTGAGCGCGGCCTCGTCGGCAAATGTGCCATGGTCGATCGTGTCGATACCCGCCCGCGCCGCCGCCTCGATGCCGCGCGCACCATGGGCATGGGCCATGACTTTCAGGCCGAGCGAGTGGGCGGTGTCGGCGATCGATTGCATTTCTTCGCTGGTAAACTGTGTGTCCAGCCCTCGGCCCTGTTGCGACAATACGCCACCGGTGGCGGTGATCTTGATAATGTCCGAACCCGCGCGCGATGCCTTGCGAACCTTTGCAGCGCATTCGACCGCGCCGGTGCAGCTATAGCCTCCGGTCAGCAGATCGTTCACCTCCTCGGTAAAGCCCGACACATCGCCATGGCCACCGACAATCGCCAGGGCGGGGCCGGCGGCGATGATGCGCGGACCCGGAATGATCCCCTCGGCGGTACCCCGGCGCAACGAGAAGGCGCTATATTGCGAAGAACCAGCCTCGCGAACCGTGGTGAAACCGGCCTTGGCGGTCACCAGCGCATTTTTCGCGCCGACGACCACGCCCCATTCGGCCGGTTCTGTGGTGGCTTTCCAGAAATCGCCACCGGGATCGCCGGTCAGATGCACATGAAGGTCGATCATGCCGGGCATGACGGTCTTTGTGGAGAGATCGATGATGGTGGCTACGGCATCATATGCTGCGTCCGGCCCGCGCCGGATCTCGGCGATCCTGCCATCCCGAACGATGATCGTTGCCGGTCCGCTCGGCTGCGCGTCAGCATCGGTCAGCAGATTGCCCACGCGAATGATCTGGTCCTGGGCAATGGCACCGGCGGGTAACATTGCCAGCGCCAGGGTTAAAATGGTCAGGCCGAGCGCGCGTATCATCTTCAGTCTCCTCTTGTCCTGACGCACTTCTGCTTGGCGGCCCCGCATGATGCAACAAAAAACCCGCCGCCCTTCCGGGCAGCGGGTCTCGTGGTAGCGTTTTTCCAGTCCTACCAGAAAAAGTCGTAGATCACGTCGATGACTTCGCCGCTATAGGTATCGACCAGCAGGACATCGTCATAATAGCGGATCCAGCGGGTACCCGCATAGGCCGTGGGCAGACGGTAGCGCCAGGGATCGTTGATCCAGTAACGCGATCCGTAAAAAGATGCGCCCAGAAAGACCCCGATGTTCCAGCGGCGGTAGCTGTGCGACCGATAGGGTGAATAATAGCGTCCCAGCCGGTAATAGCTGCGGTTGGCCTGGCGGTAACGCCGCCAGTCATAGCGCCGGTCCTGGCGCCAGCTGCGGTTCCAGTTGCGATTGTTGCGGTTATAATTGCGGTCATTTCTGACCTGACGGTTGTCGCGGTAGCGGCGATCAATGTGGCCATCCCGATTACGGTCTACCCGCCGGTCGACGCGACCATTGTTGTTGCGGTCATAGCGCCGATCAATCTGTCCGTCGCGATTGCGGTCGTAACGCCGGTCGACCCGGCCATCGCGGTTGGTATCGCCCCGTCTGGCTGCGCGCCGGTCTGCGGTGCGTCGATTCTGGGTGGCCGACCTGGTGGCCGCGCGCTGCCTGTCGACGCGCCGTTCCCGCTGGGTTGCCAGATTGACATTGCGGTTGGCGGACTGTTCCGCGCGGGTGGCCCGACGGGTCTCGCGCGTTTCGTTGCGGTCGCTCCGGGCTGAGGACCGGCTTTGCCGACTCACATCAGCCTGTCCCCGATTATTTCGGGTCTGCGACCGGGCCTGTCCGCGGTTGCCCTGACGATTGGATCGATTGGCGCGACGCTCGCTGCGGCCTTCGCGCTGCAGGGCGACGTTGCCGGTCAGATCGACTTTGACCAGTCCGGGTGTTTTGTTGAGATTGGGCGCAATTTCCGCGGCGGAAGCGGCGGCTGGCGTCAACATCGTGGCCGCCATCAGGCCGGGGACTAAAAATATACGCATGGCTTTCTCCTGTTGCTGGCGACTCCATTTGCCGCATCTGTGAAACAGGTGATAGTTTATTAACCCTGTCGGACTCCTGAACTGACTTGTTATGTTCAGGAAAGGTGGAAGTTATCTGAACATTGCTGTTCAGATAACTTCCACCCCGGACTTGGTCCGGGGTCCATCACGGGTCCTCTAATCGATTTGTTTTTCTGATTGGTTTGCTGACGAACGAGCGGTGAGAACCAACGCTTTCCCTTTTGATGCAAGTTCAGGAGATGGACTCCCGCCTTCGCGGGAGAACAATCCAGTCTGGCAATCTGTTATTTCGAGCTCGCGACCCCAGCGGCACGATCCATCATCTTGCCGAACGGCTCGTATCCAAGAGATGGCCCCCCGCCTGCGCGGGGGCACAGTTCCACCAATCTAATCCTTCAGATTATCCTTCTCGAGCCATTCTTCCAGCCACTTGATCGTATATTCGCCCGACTGGAATTCCTCGTCATAGACCAGCTTCTGGTGAAGCGGGATGGTGGTCTGGACGCCTTCGATGACCATCTCGTCGAGCGCGCGGGCCAGCCGCATCATGCAGCCGTCGCGGGTGCGACCGTAGACGATCAGCTTGGCGATCATGCTGTCATAATAAGGCGGGATCGAATAGCCGGCATAGAGACCGCTATCGACCCGGACGTGCATGCCGCCGGGGGCGTGATAGCTGGTAACCTTGCCGGGCGATGGTGCCCAGGTTTTCGGATTTTCGGCATTGATCCGGCATTCGATGGCATGGCCGCTGAACACGAGATCTTCCTGCTTGACCGAAAGATCGCGGCCGTCGGCGATGCGGATCTGTTCGCGCACCAGATCGAAGCCGGTGATCATTTCGGTGACCGGATGTTCAACCTGCAGTCGGGTGTTCATTTCGATGAAGTAGAATTCGTCATTCTCGTAGAGAAATTCGATGGTGCCGGCACCGCGATATTGCATGCCTTTCATCGCATCGACGCAGACCTTTCCCATTTTTTCGCGCTGTTCGGCGCTGATCACTGGCGAAGGCGCTTCTTCGAGCACCTTCTGGTGCCGGCGCTGCAGCGAGCAGTCGCGTTCGCCGAGATGGATGGCATTGCCGCGGCCATCGCCGAACACCTGAAATTCGATATGGCGCGGATCGCCGAGATATTTTTCGATATAGACGGTGGCGTCGCCAAAGGCGGCTTTCGCCTCGGTGCCCGCCTGTTTCATCTGGGTTTCCAGCTCGGTCTCGCTGTTGACCACTTTCATGCCGCGACCACCGCCGCCGGAAGCGGCCTTGATGATCACCGGATAGCCGACCTGCTTGGCGACCTTCTTGGCCTCGGCAATTTCGCTGACCGCACCATCGGAGCCGGGAACAAGCGGGATGCCCAGATCGCCGGCGGTTTTCTTGGCGGCGACCTTGTCACCCATCACCTTGATATGTTCCGGCTTGGGACCGATCCACTTGATACCATGCGCCTCGACAACTTCGGCGAAATGCGCGTTTTCGGAAAGAAAGCCATAGCCGGGATGGATCGCGTCCGCGCCGCTGATCTCGGCGGCCGAAATGATCGCCGGGATCGACAGATAGCTGTCGGCGGCGGCGGGCGGTCCGATGCAGACCGCCTGGTCAGCGAGCCGCACGTGCATGGCGTCCGCGTCCGCGGTGCTGTGAACGGCGACGGTTTCGATGCCCAGCTCTTTGGCCGCGCGCAAAATCCGGAGAGCAATTTCTCCGCGATTGGCGATCAGGATTTTCTCAATGGTCACGCGGCAAACCTCAAGTGATCACGACGAGGGGCTGGTCGAATTCGATCGGCTGGCCATTTTCAACCAGCACAGCTTTGACCGTGCCGGCGGTTTCCGCCGTGATCGGGTTCATCACCTTCATCGCTTCCACGATCAGCAACGTGTCGCCAACGGCAACCTTGTCACCGACACTGATGAAATTAGCGGCACCGGGTTCCGGCGCCAGATAGGCGGTGCCGACCATCGGCGATTTCTGTGCGCCCGCATGGTCGTCTGCCGGTACGGCAGCGGCTTCTGCGGCCGGAGCAGGCGCTGCGGGGGCAGCGGGTGCCGGGGCAGCTGCCACCGGTGCAGAGACAAACTGACCGCCACCGCGCGCAACCTTGATCTTGCGGTCGCCATCTTCAACCTCGATCTCGGTCAGACCGGCCTTGTCGAGAATGGCCGCAAGATCGCGGACCAGTTTGATGTCCACGTTCATGCCTTCACCCGTTTCTTTCTTTGCAGACATTTTTTGTCCTTATGCTTGTCGTTAAAATTTGCTCGCTGCATCCAGCGCCAGCTGGTAGCCCAAAGCACCAAAGCCGCAAATGCTTCCTTTTGCAACCGGTGCAATGAAACTCTTGTGACGATATTCCTCGCGCGCCGCCGGATTTGAAATATGCACTTCGATGACCGGCGTGTTAATCGCCTTGATCGCATCGAACAGGGCGAGCGATGTATGAGTCAATGCTCCGGCATTGAGAATTACCGCATGGGCGTCTTCCGCCGCCGCTTCGTGCAGCCAGTCGATCAGATGGCCTTCATGGTTGCTCTGGCGAATGTCGACATCGAAACCAAGCGTCTGGGCATGGTCTTCAATCTGGCCGGCAATCTCGTCGAGCGTTTCCGAACCGTAGATTTCCGGTTCGCGCATGCCGAGCAGGTTGAGATTGGGCCCGTTCAATACGAAGATGGTCTTGGCCGCCAAGATATTGGTCCTTCCCAAAGGCTTTTGGTTGCGACTGGAGCGCCCTCTTTATATGGCTCGTTTTTGAAAAGCGAGATTAAAGACATGAAAGTTACCGAAATGGCTGAAATTCAGATCCGGTTGAACGGCGATGATCACAAATTTGCTGCTGGTGGATCGATCGCCGATCTGGTGCGCTCGCTCGAGCTGGACCCGGCGAAGGTGGCCGTGGAACGCAACCGCGAGATCGTTACCCGGTCGACGCTGGAAGATGTCGTGGTTGAGCAGGGTGACGAGCTGGAAATCGTGCATTTTGTCGGTGGCGGTTCTGGTGACGACAGCTGGACTGTCGCTGGCCGGACCTTCCAGTCGCGGCTGATCGTCGGTACCGGCAAATATAAGGATTTTGCTGAAAATGCCGCGGCGGTAGAAGCCTCCGGCGCGGAAATTGTCACCGTGGCGGTGCGCCGGGTCAATGTGATGGACCGGAACCAGCCGGTCCTGATGGATTTTATCGATCCGAAGAAGACCACCTATCTTCCCAACACCGCCGGCTGTTTCAACGCGGACGAGGCGATCCGCACCCTGCGGCTGGCGCGCGAGGCGGGTGGCTGGGATCTGGTCAAGCTGGAAGTGCTCGGCGAAGCAAAGACATTATATCCCAATATGCGCGAGACGCTCGAGGCGACCGAGGTGCTGGCCAAGGAGGGCTTCAAGCCGATGGTCTATTGTGTCGATGACCCGATCGCCGCGAAGCAGCTCGAAGACGCAGGGGCCGTGGCGATCATGCCGCTGGGCGCGCCGATTGGCTCCGGGCTCGGTATCCAGAACCGGGTAACGATCCGGCTCATCGTCGAGGGTGCCAATGTACCGGTATTGGTTGATGCCGGGGTCGGGACCGCCAGTGATGCAGCGGTGGCGATGGAACTGGGCTGTGACGGCGTGCTGATGAATACGGCCATTGCCGAGGCGAAGGAGCCGGTGCGGATGGCGCGGGCGATGAAGCTCGCGGTCGAGGCGGGGCGCGAGGCCTATCTCTCCGGTCGCATGGGCCGCCGCATGTATGCCGACCCGTCGAGTCCGCTTTCCGGCCTGATTTAGTGTCCTAATACACTGCGATTCGGTCTAATCTGTAACTGATTGATTCGTAACAAAAGTTACATGATGTTGCATTGGTCGACCGGCGATTGTCGTTGGTCGAAGCGGTTTGCCGTTTGCCGATCAAAATGGCGGTTTATCGAAGTCCGGGTGCTCGCCGGGCCATGCTCCCCTATCCAAGATGGTGAGGCGGGAGCATAACCAGTCTCTCCAGACAGCCCATCCCCGGCACGACGGAAAAACCGCTCCCGACCTCAGCCCCTAACGGGCGGCGCCGGCCCCCCCTTGTTCTTCCGGCAACGCCCAGAAAATTATTGAGGAGTGAGAGAATGTCGAACATTAACTTTACCAAATCCCTTGGTGCCGCCGCAGCGATCGCTGTTGCCGCAGCCGGCTTCGCCACCAGTGCCAGTGCCCAGAACCGGGTTACCCGGACCGCTACGGTTGAATATGCCGATCTGGATCTGACCAGCGAAGATGGCCAATCGACCTTGCAGGGTCGTCTGAAGGGCGCAGTACGCAAGGTTTGTGGCAGCGTCGACACGAAAAATCTGGCCGATATGCAGGACCATCAAACCTGTATGCAGGAAGCAAACGCATCGGCCCAGCGCGCCAGTGTGACGATCATGGCTGCGGCCAAATCGAACAAGCCTGTCGAAACCGCTGTCGTGATCAGCAAATAAAGTAGAACTCCAAGAGCCGCAAAGCCCCAAAAAGCGGCCGCAATTTGGCCAAAACAGCCTGCAAAAGCTCCGGTGTCCCTTACACCGGGGCTTCTTTTATGGGGTGTTTCTTTATAGGCATAATGAAATCGAGAATTGAAAACATATTTTCATCGGTAATACTTTGTTCTAAATATATGATACATATCAATATTAGAGAAATGCCCGGCAGATTTTGAATCTGCAAGTATTTTTAGCCTATTAACCACGGTTGGTAACCCTATGGCAACGGCTTGGCTCCATATGTAAATGATTGTAACGGAGCGCGTCATAAAGTCTGCTGCTTCAAGATGCTGGAGCCGCAGAAAGCGCTAGCCTCCGGGAGGATTTATGGAAGTTGATCGGCAGAAAAAACCGGAGAAAGTCATAGGTCCGTTCGGCGAAGCCCTGAGCCTCGATGATCTGCCGAAAAGCAATACCACCAGATGGGTGATCCGACGCAAAGCCGAAGTGGTCTCTGCCGTTACCGGTGGTTTGCTCAGTCTTGAAGAGGCTTGTGAACGTTATGATCTCTCGCTCGAGGAGTTTCTGTCTTGGCAGGAATCCATCGACAAGTCCGGTCTGCCCGGCCTGCGGATCAGCTATCTATCCAAATATCGCACAGAATATCGGGCCAGACAGGAAAAGCCAGCACAGACAGGGTCGCAATCACCCCGGGATCCGGTGACGGATCTTCACTAACTGAAAGACCCTTATCATGTCCCACAAGCGAGTTCTCGTCATCGACGAAGAGAGCGCGTTCACGCGCTTTCTGCAGGATGATCTGGAGCGGCGCGAAATATCCGTAGCATGCGTCTATTCCCCCGGTGATGAGAATAGCGCCACGGCCTTTGCCCCCAATGTCATCCTCGCCGACCGGAAAATGCTTTCCTGGCGAAACGCCGGCCTGTTGCACAAATTGCCGCTTGTTCTGATGACCGGCACGGACAGGCAATGGCTTGAGGATGGCAATGAGCCGATAACGGCCGCCAATTCACAAATTGTCGCGACGATACCGAAGCCATTCGAACCCAATATGCTTGCCGAGCTGATTGATCGTTATGCAACCGACAGCCAGAAGATCAATCTGGACGCGGAATATATCGAGGCGCTGATTGCCAGCAACAGGCTGCTCGACAATCTCGTGGTGGAGTTCCAGTCGAAACATGCTCTGGAGGATGGACATATCACGGGTTACGAGGCGCTGTCCCGGCTGAAGACCAGACGGGCGATCAGCCCGGCGACGATTTTCTCCGCCGCTACGGAAATATCGCTGGAGATCGAGGCGACGATGAACGTCATCGACCAGGTGATAAAACTAGCGACTGCGTTGCGTCAGTCGCGGAAAAAATTGCCGATATCCTTCAACTGCAGTGCGATATTGCTCACACGGTCCGACTTCGTCGACGCGCTTTTTGCCCGGTTGCAGCAGTCGCCGCATATCGGCGGTTCGGTGATCATGGAGATTACCGAGGAGAACCGGGTCGCCAATATCCAGATCGTGTCCGAAATCTGCCAGATGCTCGGCCAATATGGGCTGAAAGTGTCGATCGACGATTATGGCACCGGTCACAGCAATCTCGACCGTATCGCCGAAATTCCCTTTGCCGAACTGAAACTGGACAAGCAGATTTTCTGGGCCTTCTGCAACGACCGCGTGCCGATGACGGTTCTCGGATCGATCATAGATTTCTGTCGTTCACGCGGCGCCAGAACCGTGATCGAGGGGATCGAAACCGCGTTCCATCTCGAAAAAGCGCGGCTGCTCGGCGCCGATCAGGGACAGGGTTTCTACTGGGGCCGCGCGGTTCCGCCGCAATTTCTGGTCAAGGACTGGCACGGACCCTGATCATTTCGTCGAGGGATCTTTCAGTCGCAATATCGGGGGCTCGCGGTCATAATCAGACTGTGGTTTATGGATTCGCATATACGGCATATTTACACTATGCTGACAGAAATATCAGCGGCTTGAGGGGATTGTCATGAAACAGCTTAGCGCACTGGATGCGATGTTTGCTTATACGGAGACGGCAAACACGCCGATGCATATCGGGCAGCTGCTGATCTATGATCCCGCGACCGCGCCGGGCGGCAAGGTCGGGTTCAAGGACATATTGCGCTATATCGAAGGGCGTCTCGATGGCGCGCGGATTTTCCGGCAGAAACTGGTGCGGGTGCCGCTGGACCTCGATCATCCTTATTGGGTCGATGATGCCAATTTCGATCTCGAATTTCACGTCCGCCATATCGCTTTGCCGAAGCCGGGCGACTGGCGCCAATTGTGCATCCAGGCGGCGCGCATCTACGCCCGGCCGATGGATATGAACAAGCCGCTGTGGGAATATACGGTGATCGAGGGGCTGGACAATGTCGAGGGCGTGCCGAAAGGCAGCTTTGCGGTGCTGCACAAGATGCACCATGCCGCGATCGACGGCCAGTCGGGATTGCAGATGACATTGGCTTTGCACGATCTCGACGCCGAGATGAAGCCGCGCAAGTTCGACATGCAGTTCCAGCCGGAGCAGGATCCCAATCCGGTTGCCCTGCTCGCCAAGGCGCAGTTTAACAATATCGCCAATCCTGTGCGCGGGCTGCAGAATCTGCAGAAGTTGCTTCCGATGCCAAAGCGGCTATTCGATGTGCAGCGCGAATTTCGCCAGCGCGATGACGCCAAGGGCAGTATCCCGAAGACGCGCTTCAACAAGAAGCTGAGCCCGCACCGCGTGTTTGACGGGCGGGAGTTTGCGCTCTCCGATATCAAGAAAATCCGTGAGGCTTTTCCCGGAGCGACGGTGAACGATGTGATGATCGCCGTGGTTAGCGGATCGATGCGCTGCTATCTGGAAGCGAAAGATGATCTGCCCGAAAAAACATTGAAGATCGGAGCGCCGGTATCGGTCCGGACCGACGATGACAAGGATAGCGCCGGCAATCAGGTGACGATGATGCAGGTGGGCGTCGGTACTCATCTCGCCGATGCGGGCGAACGGCTGAAATTCATCATGGCGGAAACCCGGAGATCCAAGGCGATGACCCAGGCACTTGGCGCAAAGACGCTGATGGAACTGTCCGGCGCAATGCCGGCCGGATTGACCGCAGCAGGCACCAAGATGATGGTGCGCGCCGGTTTGGTCGAGCGGCTCAATCCCGCCGTCAATACCGTGGTGACCAATGTTCCCGGACCGATGACGCCGATGTATTTTGCCGGGGCGGAGCTGGTCAAGAGCTTCGGCATGGGTATTCTTGCCGAAGGGCAGGGACTATTCCATGTGGTGACCAGCTATAACGGCAAAGTCATCCTGACCTTTCTGGCGGATCGCAATATCATGCCCGATCCGGAATTTTATGCGGCCTGTATTTCCGATAGTTTTGCCGATCTTCTGGCGGCAGCGGAAAAACAGGCGGCGTCGGATTCCAAAAAGGCCAAGGCCAAGAAGTCCAAGCAACCGAAAAAGCCGAAGAAGCGCGTTTCCTCTTCTGCCGCTACGGCGGGCAGGCAACGGACAAAAACGACGGTAAAATAGCGTCCTTCCGGCTTGACTTGATGGGTCTGATTGCGCATCGGTGCCGTTAATCATTCAATTAAAGAGGGACTCGCCATGAGCACTGTAGAATTTAACGACCGCGTTGCCATTGTTACCGGCGCGGGCGCCGGATTGGGCCGCGAACATGCCAAGGAACTGGCGCGTCGCGGCGTGAAGGTTGTCGTCAACGATTTCGGCGGCGCACGTGATGGCACCGGCGGGTCCGCCACGGTCGCCGAACAGGTTGTAGCCGAAATCGAAGCCGAGGGCGGCGAAGCCATGGCAGCCGGCTGCAGCGTCACCGACATGCCTGCGGTAGAAAAAATGGTCGCCGACGCGATCGCCAAATGGGGCCATGTCGACATTCTGGTCAACAATGCCGGCGTGCTGCGCGACAAGAGCTTCCACAAGATGAGCATGGAAGATTTCCAGTTCGTCATGGACGTGCATCTGACCGGCAGCGCCAATTGCACGAAGGCCGTCTGGGATCATATGCGCGAACGCCAATATGGGCGGATCGTGATGACCACATCCTCGACCGGTCTCTACGGCAATTTCGGACAGGTCAATTATGGCGCGGCGAAACTGGCCTTGGTCGGCATGATGAACAGCCTGCACCAGGAAGGCGCAGGCAAGGGCATCCACACCAACTGCATTTCGCCTGTGGCCGCCACCCGCATGACCGAAGATATCATGCCGGAAGAAGCGCTGAAAGCGCTGGTTCCTGAAGCGGTGACACCTGCGGTTGTCTATCTGTGCAGCGACGGCGCGCCTTCGAAGACCATTTTGACGGCGGGTGCCGGCGGCTACGCAGCGGCGAAAATTTTCGAAACAGAAGGCATCTGGTTGCCGGAAGACAAGCGCAGCGCCGAATCCATTGCCGAAAATATCGACCAGATTTTGGACGAAACCGGCATGCAGGAATATGCCAATGGCGGCGGCCAGGGCGGCAAGTTCTTCCGCCGGATGCAGGAAGTCATGAAGGGCTAAAAGACCCGCGAACAGGAGAAATAATATGCCAACGATCAAAGCAAGCGAACTGGAATCCTGGAAGGGCAAGGAAGTCGGTGTATCCGACTGGGTCCTGGTCGATCAGGACCGGATCAACACATTCGCTGACTGCACCGAAGATCACCAGTTCATCCATATTGATGAAGAGGCCGCTGCAAAAACGCCATTCGGCGGCACCATCGCCCATGGCTTGCTGACGCTCTCACTGCTGCCGAAACTGTCTTACGGCACAACGCTGGGCCTCGAGGGGACAGTGATGGGGATCAACTACGGCTTCGACAAGGTCCGCTTCCTCAATCCGGTGCGCGCCGGCTCCAAGGTTCGCGGCCGTCACACATTGGTGGATGCCGTAGAAAAACAGCCAGGCCGCTGGTTGCTGACCTATAATGTCGTTGTCGAGATTGAAGGTATCGACACACCGGCGCTGATCGCGACATCGCTGGTGATGATCGTCGTCGGCTAGGCTGTATGCAGAGCGAATGAGAAAAAGGGCTCTGGACCACTTCCGGGGCCCTTTTTCATGGGTACTGTTTTTGCTTCCGGTCTCAGGCCGCTATCAGTACGTTGCGCAGTAACGGATCTTCCATCGCCCCGCCTGCGCCATTGGCGACGCAGGTTAGCGGATCATCGGCAATGGTGACCGCCAACCCGGTTTTCTCCGAGATAAATTCGTCAATTCGCCCCAGCAAGGCACCGCCACCGGTCAGGACTATCCCCTGTTCCATGATATCCGCTGCCAGTTCCGGCTTGCTGTGTTCGAGTGCGTTGAGCACTGACTCGGCAATCTGGCCGACCGGTTCCGCGATCGCCCGGGCAATTTCGGCTTCGGTGATGGCAATTTTCTTCGGCATGCCGCTGACCAGATCGCGGCCCTTGATATGCATTGTCCGGCCCTCGCCTGACGGCGTCATCGCGCTGGCTATACCGTGTTTGATCAGTTCGGTGGTGGATTCACCGATGGCCAGATTATGCTTGCGGCGGATATGTGAAGTGATGGTGTCGTCAATCTTGTCACCGCCCATCCGGCCCGATGTGCTGTAGGCCAGGCCTTGCAACGACAATATCGCAACCTCGGTAGTTCCGCCGCCGATATCGACCACCATTGCGCCAGTCGGCTCGGTTACCGCCAGCCCGGCACCGATCGCCGCAGCCATCGGTTCCTCGACCAGAAATATGCCAGACGCACCGGCATTGGAGGCCGCGTCCCGCAAGGCGCGGATCTGAACATTGGTGGAACCGGACGGAATGCAGACGATGATGTCGAAGCGACTGAATATCCCGGTTTTCTTCTTGTGGACCTTCTGGATAAGATGGGTGATCATCTGTTCCGCGACGTCGAGATCGGCGATAACACCGTCCTTGAGCGGGCGAATGACCCGGATATTGACCGGTGTCTTGCCCATCATCAGCTTGGCATCGCTGCCCACCGCACGGACCTTGGTTACGCCGTCAATCGTCTCGAGCGCAACCACGGATGGTTCGTCGAGTACGATCCCGCGATCCCGCGCGTAAATCAATGTGTTGGCCGTACCGAGGTCGATCGCCAGGTCATGCGACCGGAGCTTGAAAAAATTGTTCATAAAAAAAGGGAGTGTTTCAAATAGAGCGGCCATATTGCCAATGTCATTGGGGTTATGGTCGGAGTGGCAGCATGGTAATGAACCTGCGCTGTATAGCCATTTGGTGCCAGCGGCCTGCCTATTCGTCACAGGGGTGGATAATTCGGTCGAACCGTTGGACGGTTCGCGGCAATGGCTGTAAAAATTCCTTAATCTTGCTGCCCGCTTCTGGCCTGGCCTCTCCGTAGAGATACTGATGTCGATCGGCCGGCAAAAGGCTATTGTCAGTGATCAAGGCCTGTCGCCGTCGGTTTCGACGGAACCGGTGGCCTGACAATTGAAGAGAGAGGAGCAATATTCCATGCCCGTACCCACAAAAATTCTGGTCGCCACCGATCTGACGGCGCGGGCGGACCGGCCATTTGCCCGGGCCAAGCTGCTCGCCGATATCTGGAACGCCACGCGCACCCTGCTGTTCGTGAGCAGTCCCAAGAAAGAGGTCGACATCGCGAAGGTCGAGGCGGAACTGCTGCGCAATTATGGTAGCGATGCCGAAGGCTGCAACCTCGCCATCAACTATGGCAAGCCACCCCAGGTGATTGCCCATACTGCCGAGCAGCTGGACAGCGACCTTATCATTGTGGGGGCGGCGCGCCACAACAATATTTCCGATTTTTTCCTTGGCACGGCGGTCGACCATCTGGTTCACCACGCCAAATCTCCCGTGCTGATTGTGAAGGAACGCCCCCGCGCGCAATATGGCCGCATTCTCGTGGCGACAGACTTTTCCGACTTTGCCGCCCATGCGCTGCGCACCGCGCTGGCGTTCTTCCCCGACGCGAAAATCGATCTCGTGCACGCCTATCATGTTGCCTATGAGGCATGGCTGAAATCCGATGGCGTTGCCAACGAGATGCTGTCCGATGCGGAGAAGGAACTGCAGGATTTCATGACTGGTCTCAACCTGTCGGCGAGCGATGCCGCGCGCGTCAGTCCGCATCTTGTCGAAGGCAATCTGCACCAGTCGGTGTACAAGATGCTCGATGATCGTGAATTTGATCTGCTGGTGCTCGGAACGCACGGGCGGGGCGGTTTTGTCATGGCCACCATCGGCAGCCGTGCCAGTGAAATGATGGGCTGGTCGCCGGTAGACGTTCTGATGGTCGGAAAACCCGACTAGGTCCGGCTTTCAGGCCAGCGCCTGTTCAACAGCTTGCCGATGCGCGGCATCGGGCGGGCCGGTCAGTCGCCGGTAGAGGTGCCACGTCGCGTGACCAAGCACCGGCAGTACGACGAGCAGACCGAGGAACAGCGGCAGCATGGCTACAAACAGAGCCATCGCAATCAATGTCGCCCAGATCAGCAGTATGAATTTGTTCGATCGCACCGATGCCAGGCTGACAATGATGGCGGTGATAAAGTCGACGTTGCGATCTACCAGCATTGGCAGGCTGACAACTGTGATCGCATAAAAGGCCAGCGCCATCAGCGCGCCGACGACGCCACCGACCAGCAGCATCATCAATCCCGCGCCAGTGGCCAGCAGCGCGACGGATTCCGACCCGATGCCGGATTCGGCCAGAAAAATCGCGAATATCCCGTGTGCAACCATCAGCCAGAAGCCGAAGGCGACAAACAGAATGACGCCCATGCTCAAAATCTGCTCGTCGCCGCGTCCGCGCAAGGCCCCGAGTATCGCGCGCCAGCTCATCGGCAGGCCGGCTTCCCGGCGCCGGCTCACTTCATACAGGCCGACCGCAACAAAGGGGGCGAGCAGCGGGAAGCCCGCAGCGGCCGGGACCAGCCACGCGATCTTGCCGCGCTCGAACAGGGCAAAATAGATAAACATGCCGGCGCCGACATAGATGGCGGCGAAAAACAGTCCGAAGGCGGGATAGGCCTTGAAATCATTCCAGCCCGCGACGAGTGCGGCCCGCAGATCGCCCGGCGCGAGATCACTGGCAATCGTGGCCGGTAAGATTTGTGCCTGCTCGCCTGCGTTCATGCCATCTCCTCCCCGCGGAAATATTTGGAGAGAATGCAGCAGATTCTGTTTCATATCAAGGTTCGACGGGTTTGAAACTGGTCTGCTGCGCCTTGAACACCGCCTGATGATCAGGGCTTGCCGGCGATGCGGATGCATTGGCCGGTCAGCCATTCCGATGCCGGAGCGCAAAGATAAAGCGTCAGCGCGCCGATATCCTGCGGTGTACCCAGCCGTCCGGCTGGCAGGCCGAGCGTGTCTTCAAAACCGATGAAATCCTCGTCCGTCATATCCAGCGCCTTTTTGACCGTGTCGGTCGGAACAAAGCCCGGAAGGATCGCGTTGACCCGCGTCTTCGGCCCGAGCTCATGGGCGAGCGTCTTGGTCAGCATCAGCACACCGGCCTTGGCGGCGCTATAATGGCCGCTGCCGGGGAACGGTTCCTCAGCGGCCAGGGACGATGTGTTGACGATCCGGCTGCCCTCGCCGAAATGCTTGCAGGCGGCACGCACACCATGGAAGACCGATGTCAGATTGGTTGCCAGTGTCTTGTCCCATTCCGCTTCGTCCAGTTCGGTCAGCGGTGCCGAGACCAGCGAACCGCCGGCGTTATTTACCCAGATATCGAGCCGGCCGAATTCGTCGATCGCGCGCTGAGCGAGCTTGTCCATATCCGCGGCGCTGGTGACATCGGTCGCATGGGCGATCGCCCGGCCGCTGCTGTTGCTGGCATTGATTTCATCGGCAACGCGGCTGATCTCGTCGATGCTGCGCGAGGCGCAGACGATATTGCAGCCGGCATCGGCGAGCGTCCTGGCCATGCCTTCGCCGATGCCCCGGCCGGCGCCGGTGATAACGGCGGTTTCGCCTGTGAGGTCGAACAGCGGATTGGTCATCTTTGTTTCTCCTGAAAATTATTGTCTGCCCTGAGCTTGGCGAAGAGTCGACTGGGTCAAGTCCGGTGCTTTGGCAGGCTCGGCACAAACGGATTTTCTGCCGGGTTCGATTACTCCGCCGCTTCCAGTTCTGCATTGGCCTGCTTGGCTCGTACCCTAATGGGGATCGCACTCATCAGCGGAATGCCGGTGCGCTTGTCATAATCGCGGTCGTTGAAAGAGAGCCGCCCGGTATTGCCGCCGGCGCCGAGCGGGTCTTCTTTCTCGTCGGGATTGGTCCCCCAGCTGTGCGGTGTGGAGACGCAGCCGGCGCGCACGGTCTTGTCGGCCTTGGCAACACAACTGATGAAGGCGCGGGCTGATTCCAGTTCAACCGGCTGGTCTTCGGATAGTCCCAACGCTTCCATATCGGCCGGGTTCATGAAGGCGGGGTGGTGCGGCACGCGCTTGCGTTGTACCGGATCCTCGTGCCAATTGCTGTTGTGGATCGCGGTCATCCGCCGCCCGATCATCCGGAAGGGATATTCTCCTGCCTCGACCGGTTCGCCCAGCTTGGCCGCATATTCGGAAAGCTCTGCCATCATCGCTTCATTGCCGACCGACAGCTTGCCTTCCCAGCCGGTCGGCTTGGGTTGAACGAGCAGCGCTTGCGCTTCGACAATCTTGCCCTTCTGTACCTCGTCATCCTCATACAGCTTGCCGATATCGGCGGGGCAGCCGTTGAGCGATGCGCTCCACGCGCTGATCGGATCGGGGGCTTCGCCGGGCGGGAAAGCGGTGGCCTTTTCCTCGCGCTCGTCGGGATGGGCGAGCAAAGCCCAGGACTTGACCTTGATCGTTTTGCCCATTTCCGAGGCGAGCGCGTGGATGAACTGATATTCCTCACACAGGTCCGAGCCTTCCGGCACATCCATGATCGGCGGGCTGGCCTGCGCATAATTATTCTCGAAACCCCAGCCGGCGCCAAAGCCGCCGTAGATTTCGGGCGCCGCCGTATTGCCGTGCACTTCATAATGGAGCTTGGGTGCGATGACATAGTCGGCCAGTTCGGCGGTCTTCGACATGCGCGGGTCGATGCAGACCAGCAGGTCGAGCGCCTTCATCGCCTCGAACGTCTTCAGCTGATCGGGCCAGGCAAGCATCGGATTGCCGCCGAGACAGATCAGTGCCTTCACCTGCTTGTCGCCGGGCGTCAGGATCTCGTCGGGCAGCGCCGAGGTCGGCATGCCGGAAATGCTCTGCTCCAGATCGCGGCTGTGCAGCTTGCGGCCAAAACCCCAGGCCGGGATCGGGCCGGGCGTCGCGGCGATCGGCGGGGCGGGCTTGGTGAATACGCCCGTCCGGCGGTTGAGGTCTCCTTCGCGCAGCCAGTGGCCCATGATCGAAGTCAGCGCGAGGTTGAGATATTCGGTGATATTGCCACCGCCCGACATATTGGTACCGGTGCCACCGCTAATGCTGGCCTTGTTCCAGCTGCCGTACATGCGCGCCGCGCGAACGATATCTTCTGCCGCGACGCCCGCGCGGTCGGCGGCTGGTCCGGCGTCGAACGGTTGCACGGCTTTTTTCAGCGCCTCGAAGCCGTCGACATCGCCGGCGACGAAATCCTTGTCGTATAATTCTTCGTTTATGACCACCTTGGCAATGGCGCCGAGCAGGATCGGGTCCTGACCGGGCCGGCATTGCAGGTGGATGTCGGCCTGGCGCGCGCTGTCGGTCACCCGCGGATCGATTACGATCAGCTGCATTCCGCGCTTCTTCGCATCATGCAGTTTCTTGGCCGGGTTCATGCCGAGGCCACCGTTCATCGACACCACCGGATTGGTGCCGATCAGCATCAGCCCGTCCCAGTCGCCAACCCGCGGCGCGCCGGCGAGCCAGGGACCGATCAGGGCGCGGGCAATGCCCTTGCCGGGCTGGTCGATGGTGACGCTGTCATAGACCGAGGTCGATCCGATCGAGTCCATCAGCGCCAGCATGAAGGCATGGGCGTTGACGTTATTATAGCCGAAGGTGCCGACATAGGAGGCGACGCTGTCCGGGCCATGCTCGTCGACGATCCGCTCGAGCCGCGCAGCAATATCGCGCGCGGCGTCGCGCCAGTGCACGGCCTGCTTGTTGCCGTTTTTCATGCCAGTGTAGCTGGTCAGCAGGCGCGTGTCGAAACTGTGGTAATTGGCCAACTGCCGGCCCTTGATGCAGCTATAGCCCTCGAACTCGGGATTATCCTTGTCTCCATGGGTCTTCACCGGCACGCCATTTTCGAAATCGACGATCAGGCCGCAATGGGCGTGACAGGCCCGGCACATCACATGCTTCTGTCCAGTGAATGCTTCGCTGACCATATTTCTCTCCACAGTCTAATTTAGCAGGGTGAGGCCATTGCTTTTTGCAATTTAATCGTTCAATTAACCCAGCAGTGATTCAAGCAATATCGCAGACGACGGGGCCGGACCACTGGCCCTATTGATAAGAATTTGGGAGCAAGATGATGCCGGACAAACCGAGTGCAGCCGAACTCAAGGATTATGCCGAACAGGCGGATGCCTGGTTCAAGGAAAATACGGTGCGCGATCCCGGCTTCATGCTGCCATTGACCTTCATGGAAGTGTCGACCGACCAGCAGTTCGATTTTCTTCGCGACTGGCAACGCAAGGTTTACGAGGCAGGCTATCTCGGCGCCAGCTGGCCGAAGGAATATGGCGGCGGCGGGTTGCACAGCGAGTTTCAGCGTGCGGCCACTAGGGCAATGAAAAAATATGACGCGCCGATCATGCTCAACGCGATCGGCAATGGCTGGGCCGGGCCGCTGATCCTCGATCTCGGCACTGAAGAGCAGAAGCAGAAATATATCAAGCCGATGCTCAGCGCCGAGGATATCTGGTGCCAGGGCTTTTCCGAACCGGAAAATGGCTCCGATCTCGGCAACGCACAATTGAAGGCGGTCCGCGACGGCGATGAATATGTCCTCAACGGCTCGAAAATCTGGACCTCGCTGGGAGACCGCGCGAAATATATGATCCTGCTCGCGCGCACCGATTTTGATGCGCCGAACAAATATGCCGGCCTCAGCTTCTTTCTCAATCCGATGAAGATCGACGGCATCACCACCAGCCGGATTAAGAAGCTGACTGGCGAATATGGTTTCGTCCAGACCTTCTTCACCGATGCCCGCATTTCCGCAGACTGCCTGTTTGGCGGCGAGGGCAATGGCTGGTCGATGGCGATGAAGACGCTGGAATATGAGCGCGGCGCTAAGGTCAAGCCGGTGGGCGGTTTCTTCGTCAAAGAGCTGGACGTGATGGAAATTGTCGAACTGGCGAAAAACTCGGTCCGCAATGGCAAGCCTTTGCTCGACGATCCGGTGATGCGCGACAAGATGACTCAATATATGATCGATATCCAGGCGCTGAATCTCAACAACACCCGCCGCCGGATGCCGCAATTGATGCAGGATCGGCCGATGGGATTGCCGCTGATGAACAAGCTGGCGCGGACCGAACTGATCCGCGAGCTGACCGAATTTTCACTGGCCTTTCAGGGTACCAAGGCGGGCTATTATGTCGGCGACGAAAACGCGATCGACGACGGTTACTGGCATCGCAGCTATCTCAACAGCTTCTCGGCCACGATTGGCGGAGGTACCTCGGAAATTCAGCGCAACATTGTCGCAGAGCATGCGCTCGGTCTCCCAAAAACTCGCTGATCGGAAAGCAATATCATGGATAATTTAGGCACAATCGGAACAACCGAAGAGCAGATTGAACTGATGGACGTGGCGACCAATTTCTGTCGCGACAAAAGCCCGGTCGACAAGGTGCGGGCGCTGATCGACGATGATCTCGGCTATGATCCCGGCATCTGGAAAGAAATTGGCGAGCTGGGCTGGCTGGCGATTGCGATTCCCGAAGCGCATGACGGGGTTGGCCTGTCGATGGCCGAAGTCGTTCCGATTGCCGAGCAGATGGGCCGCAATCTGATGAGCACGCCTTTTGGGTCGACGACGCTGGCGGCACAGGCTTTGCTCGCCGGTGGCAGCGAAGCGCAGCAAGCCGCGTGGCTACCGAAAATCGCGGCGGGTGCTGCGGCGACGCTGGCCTTGCGCGAAGACAATGGCGATTGGGACCTGTCCAACATAGACGCGACCGGCGATGTGAGCGGCGACAATGTGAGCCTGTCCGGCAAGAAGCAGCTGGTGCTCTGGGCCGATAGCGCGGAACTGATCATCGCGTCCGTCAAGGTCGACGGCGCGGTGCGCTTCGTGTTGATCGAACGCTCGGCCCTGCCGGAAGGATCGTTGCGCCGGGAGACGGTGATCGACGAAACCGCGCGCAGCTATGAGGTGTCTCTCGACGGCGTGACCGTCTCGGCCGATGCCCTGTTTGATGCCAGCCGGACCCGTGAGACGCTGGAGAAGATCGAACTGGCGGCGGGCCTGCTCCATGCTGCGGAAATGACCGGCGGCGCGCAGGCGGTGATTGACTATACGCTGGAATATCTCAAGACCCGCAAGCAGTTCGGCAAGATCATCGGCAGCTATCAGGCGCTGAAACACCCGACCGTGAACAATTATGTCGAATATGAAAAAGCGCGGACGCATCTCTACAGCGCGGCCCATAGCTGGGGCGAGCAGGGGCGCGGCGAGGTTGCTGTCCGTATGGCAGCAGCGCAATCGCATTCGAGCTATTCCACGGCCGCGGACCGGGCGATCCAGTTCCACGGCGGCTTTGGCTTCACCCATGATTGCGACGCCCAGTTGCACCGGCGCAAGGCGATTTTGTCAGGTGCCCTGATCGGCGACGCGGCCTACCAGCGGTCGAAATTGGCGGGATTGTTGTTTGACTAGGAATTGCATGAGCAGTGCTCCTGCGGAGGCAGGAGCCCATCTCTTGTCATAGCCTCTATACGCAATTTCAGGAGAGGAACTCCGGCTTTCGCCGGGGCATGATCTTAAAGATACAAAGGAGAAATAATATGTCAGAAGTACTTACCGAGATCCAGGATGGTTTCATCATCGTCACCATCAACCGGCCCGATGCCAAAAATGCGATGACCAAGGCGGCAGCCGAAGGCATTCGCGCGGCGATGGAGCAGCTCGACAATGACAATAGTCTCAACGCGGGTATCATCACCGGTGCTGGCGGGACATTCTGTTCCGGCATGGATCTCAAAGGCTTTTTGCGCGGCGAAACGCCATCGGTCAAAGGCTATGGCTTTGGCGGGATCACCGAAAAGGGTCCGGAAAAGCCGCTGATCGCTGCGGTTGAAGGCTATGCGCTCGCGGGTGGTCTCGAACTGGCTCTGGCCTGTGACCTGTGCGTCGCGAACGTCAACGCGAAATTCGGTATTCCCGAAGTCAAGCGCAGCCTTGTCGCCGGTGCAGGCGGTGTCCTGAAGCTGCAGCAATTGGTGGGCAAGCGCATTGCCATGGAATGGGCCCTGACCGGCGATTTCGTCTCGGCGCAGCGCGCTTATGAAGTGGGATTCGTCAATCGTGTGACCGAAGGCGCCGCAATCGATGCGGCGATCGAGCTCGCATCTACGGTTGCAGCGAACGGCCCGCTGGCGCTGAAAGCGACCAAGAAAATCATCAATGAAAGCTATGACTGGACCAGCGAGGAAGCCTGGAAGAAACAGGGTGAAATCATGGCGCCGGTGTTCACCTCCAAGGATGCGCAGGAAGGCTCTTTGGCCTTCGCCCAGAAGCGCAAGCCTGACTGGAAGGGTGAATAAGTCCGATATATGGCAAACACAGATATTGTAGACCAGTGGGCAGCGTCGCAAGACCTGCCCGCATGGTTCGTGCAGGCGATGGCCGTGCCGCGCGAGGAAGCCTTTGTCGAAGTCGATGGTGCCAGGGTCCATTATTTCCGCTGGGGAAAACGCGGCAAACCGCCGCTGCTGATGACCCACGGCTTTCTGGCGCACGCACGCTGCTTTGCCTTCATCGCGCCGTTTCTCGCTGAGAATTATGATATTGTCGCCTATGACCTTGCCGGGATGGGCGACAGTGAAATTCCGGCCGATTGCGATGGTGACAAGCGCGCTACAGCGATGGTCACCCTAGCTGAAGCGCTCGATCTGTTCTCGACCCCGGTGAAGCCGAAGATCATCGCGCACAGCTTTGGTTCCGGCGTCGCCCTGACCGCCATGGAAATGGCGGGAGAACGCTTTGGCGGCCTGATCATCTGTGACCTGATGGTTATGCGCCCCGAGAGGCTGCTAGCCCATTTTGAAAATGGCGGTGGTCCACCGGGTTCCGGCCGGTCGGATCGACCCAATAAAGTCTATCCCGATTACGACAGCGCGCGTGGCCGCTTTGTCCTGTCGCCGCCGCAGCCGGTGCAGGAACCGTTTCTGCTGGAATATATGGCCTATCATTCGCTCCGTGCCGTGCAGGACGGCGAGCAAAAGGGCTGGTCGTGGAAATTTGACCCGATGGTTTTCCATCGCAATGAAAATGATATGGCGAAATGGGCGCAGACGGGACAGCGGATCGTCGATCTGCCACACCGGCTGGCGATCGTCTATGGCGAGAACAGCAAGCTTTTTGATGATGACAGTGCGGCCTATCTGCGCGAACTGGGCGGTGACCATATACCGATGATCGCGATTCCCGAGGCAGAACATCATCTGATGCTGGATCAACCGCTGGCGCTGGTCACGGCTTTGCGGTCGATCCTGGCTCTCTGGAGGGATTAACGGCCCGCTAGCTGATTGCCAGATGAACGAAAGCGGGGTTCTGCGACAATCTAGTACAAAATAGCGCGAATCTGACAAATGTCTGGGACAGGTCTCCCCTATTTCTACCTGTGACGCCGCAGTTGGCGCCGGATAGAAAAAGGAATTGAAGATGAAAAAGTTTCTGATGGCTTTGGCAGTGACAACAATGGCGGTGTCCCCGGTGGTTACCGCCCAGGCAGAAGCTGCCCCGCACCAGTCTTCCAAGAAGAATAAAACGACGACAAAAACGACGGTGAAGAAAACGACCGCTAACCAGAAGGGCAAGCGTACCGTTACCAAGACAGTTACCCGGCAGCAAGCGGCCCCCGCGCGCTATAGCAGAACATCAACGGTGGTGCGGCAGAACCATCGCAACTGGTCCAAGGGCCAGAAGTTTGACCGGCGCTACGCGACCAACTACCGGGTGATCGACAATCCGCGGGCCTATCGGCTCTCCAATGCGCCGCGCGGATACCAGTGGGTCCGGTCCGGCAATGACGCGGTGCTGATCGCTGTGACCAGCGGCATCATCGGAGCGGTCATCGGCAACGCGATTTCCCGTTAAATCGAACGATCAACCACTAAACAAAAGCCCCCGGAAGCATTTCCGGGGGCTTTTTTGTGCGGACTGGAGGCCGGTATGAATGAAGCGTCTCTGGTCTGGAAATACCGAAAGCCCTTGGCCGGCCTATTTGCTTTTCTCGCCCTTGCCGCTTTTGGCTTTCATCGCTTTTTTCATGGCAGCCAACCGTTGTTCGACCTCCGAATTGCGCTGCAACTCGCCGATTTCAGAAGCTTGTCTTGAAGCACCATTCACACCGCCGGCCATTTCCATGGTCCGTTCGAAAGTTGCTGCCGCGCGTTCAACCTTCCGATCGACGGTCCGGTCGGATTCTGACCGGTCGTCCCCTGCGGCGCTGTTCTCGCTCATCATTTTTTCAAAACCGGCGAGCTCATCCTCCATCCCAGACTTGCGGGCAGCGAGGTCCTCCAGCAAGCTGTCGAGGCGGCCGGCATCCGCTCTGGCCGATGCTTCGAGATTTTTGAAATGCTTGACCTTCGCCTCAAATTCCATCTGCTGCACAATCGCGGCTTCCGCCAGATCCTCGCGGCCTTTCTCGAGGGTGAACTGCACTTTACCCAACCATTCTTCCGCGCGCCGGGCCGACAGTTTCTGCTGGCCAACGGCCTGGCTCTGGCGATCGAGGGCCTCCTCATGTTCGCCACGAACCTTTTCCATCGCCCGGTCAACCTCCCGAATGGCTTCGCGCATCAGGCTGGTCCCGCTGGCGCGTTCGGCGTGATCGAGAGCGGACTCGATCCCCGCCGAAACAACCCGCTTCGCCCGCAAGTAAAAAGGTTCTGCCATGTTCGGATGCTCCGGATATGATTAAAGTCCAATGGGTAACCGAAACTGGCTATTAGTCAATCCGGAGCAAATGGGAACGATCAGCCCGCTACAAAGCCCTTGAGCCGCTCGTTGATGATCTGGTCCGCTTCGGCCATGATCCGGTCTATCAGTTCCTGACAGGTCGGGATGTCATTGATCAGGCCCGCGACCATGCCGCAGCTCCAGGCACCGGCATCCATCGTGCCTTCCATCATGATCTTGGGATAGACGCCCGCGACCTGCTCGATGACATCCTTGAATTCAAGGTCTGCGCCTTTTTCCTTCTCGATTTCGAGCAGCCGTTCGACCGCCGCATTGGTCAGCACCCGTTCGGTGTTGCGCAGTGGGCGCATGACGAGGCGGGTATCGAGTTCGCTGGCGGCGACAATCGCGTCCTTCACATTCTGGTGCACCGGTGCTTCCGTGGTGGCGATGAAGCGAGTGCCCATGTTCATGCCCTCGGCGCCCATCGCCAGCGAGGCGACGAGGCTGCGGCCGTCGGCCTGACCACCGGAGGAGACAAAAGGAATATCCAGTTCGTCGGCGGCGCGGGGCAGCAGGATCATGTTCGGAATATCGTCTTCGCCGGGATGGCCGCCGCATTCGAAGCCGTCGACCGAGACCGCGTCGCAGCCGATGCTTTGGGCCTTCAACGCGTGGCGGACGGCGGTGCATTTGTGGATCACCTTGATGCCGGCATCGTGCAGAGCGGGGAGCACCTGGACCGGATTGTTGCCGGCGGTTTCGACGACCTTCACGCCGCCTTCGATGATCGCCTTGACCATGCCTTCATAATCCGGCGCGTTGACCACTGGCAGGAAGGTCAGGTTCACGCCGAACGGCTTGTCGGTCATGTCGCGGCATTTGGCGATTTCATCGGCCAGCGCGGCGGCGGACGGCTGGGTCAGCGCGGTGATGATGCCAAGGCCACCGGCGTTGGAGACGGCTGCGGCGAGCTCGGCGAATCCGACATAATGCATGCCGCCCTGAATGATTGGATGTTCGATACCGAATAGCTCTGTGATACGTGTTTTCATGGGCTTGGCTCCTGTTTCTGGAAGGATTGGAAGCATGTTTGCTCCATCCGGGAATCATTTAATCGAGCGATTAACTAGCAACCGATTTGCGGTCCGTCCAGTCGCCTGTGGTCACGCCTTTCCAGACTTGATCGGGTGACGTTACGGCGAGCGCTTCTCCGAGCCGTTTCGACCAGAGATGTTCGTTGCCCAGCGCGTCGCGCCAGGCCCAAAGGCGACGGGTATAATGGTGCAGATCATATTCCTGCGTATAGCCCATCGCGCCGTGGACCTGATGGAAAGGCACGGTGACGGCTTCAACGCTATGGCCGATCTGGACCTTGGCGATGACCGCCTCGTGCCAGGCCTGTTCCGGATCGTTGCTGTGCCGGGCAATGGCGCTGGCCGCCTGCGTCGCCGCCATGGTCGCGGCAGCGCATTCGGACGCGGCGACCGCCAGTTGCTGCTGAATCGCCTGGAACTTCGACAGCGGCCGACCAAATTGCTCGCGCTGGGTGACATAGTCGATCGACAGGTTCAGCGCGCTCTCCATCGCCGCCGCCATCTGCACGGCCCGGACGGTCAGAATCAGCGCTTCAAACGCCTGGCGCGACAGATCGGTTTTGGCCGATTGCTCGGCGACATGGCCGGAAAAGACAAATTGCGTCATGCCGTCGGGCGACAGCGATTCTTCCGGCGAGCGGACGGCGACACGGTTGTCGAACAGCGAAATTTCGTGATGCGCCTCGTCGAACAGCACGATCTTGTCGGCGTGCATGCCAAAGGGAATGTCGGCGCTGGGTGTGTGGCCGCTGAGGGCAAAGCTGGCGCTGCCGTCCGCCGGGGCAAGGCCGGCCCGGTCGAGCATCCAGTTGGCGATCAACGTTTCGGCAAAGGGTACGGGAGAGGCGGCCTGCGCCGAAGCCCAGATCGCGCCAAAAACTTCATCAAGGTCGGCGCCAAAGCCGCCATTGGCTTCGCTGACCCAAGCCAGCGGCAGTCCGTTTTCGGTCAGCGCATCCCAGAGCGCCTGCGGATAGCGACCCGCTTCGGCTTCGTGCGGGACTTCCCGTGCGCACAGGTCGGTGTAGATTTTCGTGGCCGTTTCGGCGACCATGCCTTGCGTGTTTATCATAAGATGGTTTCCACCTGTGCTCCGCATTTGATGCGGAGTTTTGCAATAGAAAGAAGGCTCCTGCCTCCGGGGCTTCGCATCAGGTGCGGTGCACAATGCTCTGATATCATCATCTCAGCCCCAATTGCCGCGCGGTGATCCCGCGCATCACTTCGGTCGTGCCGCCGCGCAATGTATTGGGCGGAGAGCGCAGCACGCCGATGTTCATGATCCGCCGCATGTCCGGGCTCCAGTCCTCGGACGACAGATCGTTGAGCATCGCCCGCACCTGCTGGGTCAGGTCGTTTTCCAGCCGGTTGCCGAGATCCTTGACCAGCGCCGCTTCGGTCTCCGGCGACACGCCCTGATCGAGCAGATTGGCAATGCCCCAAGACATGCCCTTCAGCGTGCGCAGACCGGCGATCAGCTTGCCAAGCCGGGCGTGGCTGTCCGAACCCATTTTCCCGCTGAGTTGGTATAGCGCGGTTTCCAGCGTGATATAGCTGGACAGGAAGCGTTCCGGTCCGGAGCGTTCCATCGCCAGTTCGCCGGTCACCTGTTTCCAGCCGCCGCCTTCCTCGCCGAGCAGGCAGTCATCGGGCACGATGACATCCTCGAAATAGACTTCGTTGAAATGGGCGTCGCCCGACAGGTCGACAATCGGCTTGATGGTGACGCCGGGCAGGCTGAGATCGATCATGATCTGCGACAGGCCGACATGGCGGTTGCGGCCGTCGGCCGGCGAAGTGCGCAGCAGGGCGACCATATAATGGCACATATGCGCGCCGGAGGACCAGATTTTCTGGCCGTTGATTTTCCAGCCTTCTGGCACCTTCTCGGCCTTGGTTTTGACATTGGCGAGATCGGAGCCGGCGCCGGGTTCGCTGAGACCGATGGCGAAATAACATTCGCCCGCGGCGATGCGCGGCAGGATATCGAGCTTCTGTTCCTCGGTGCCGTGGGCGAGCAGCATCGGCGCGTGCTGCCGGTCGGCGATCCAGTGGGCGGCGACGGGCGCGCCCGATCGCAGGGTTTCCTCGGTGACAATATAGCGTTCCAGCGCGCTCTTGTCGTGCCCGCCATATTGGCTCGACCAGGTCAGGCCGATCCAGCCGCGCTCGCCCATTTTTTTCGAGAATTCCGGGTCGGCGGAGGCCATCCAGCATTCCGGCTCGGGCCGGAAATTGCCGGCCTCGCGCTCTTCCTTCAGAAAGGCCTGCAATTCGCCGCGCAATTCTTCGAGCGCCGGGTCGGGCTGGACAACGGGAAAGTTAAATCTTTGCATGGGCAATCCTTATTACAGCACGAACGGTGATTGGCGCAGATCCGGTCATGGCGTCACGATATCAAATTGCGGGTCTACCTCGTCAAGCGCGCCGAACATAGATGCCATTAAGGCCGCATTGCCGCTGATGACCATTTCCTTGTTCTGGATCAGCTCCAGCGGATTGGCCTGACGCATCAGCAATTTCGTGAACAGCGCACGACTGATCGTGATCTGCGTATCCGATCCGTCCGCCGTTACAGCATAATCTTCCCCGCGCGGGAACATCACGCTTTTGCCAAGATCTATGCTGACGGCCTCTTTCCGGTCCGGGAACCAGAAGCGGATGATGCCACCATCGCCCTGCATCTTGGCCGGGTTGAAGCGGGTCGCCATGGCGTCGAACAGGTCGACCGCCGGGATGCCGCTCAACACTTTTTCATTGGCTGTGCTGATCGAGTCCTTGACAGTATTGCCCTCGCGCAGCTCCTTCGCGCCGACCAGATAGATATTACGCCAGGTTCCGGCCTCTGCCTGAAAACCGAGCTGTTCATAGGTCGCCGCCAGCCAGTCCTTGGCACTCTGGCTGGCCGGATCGGCAAAGACCAGGTGGTTGAAGACGGTCGCCGCCCAGCGATAGTCGCCTGCGGCGAAAGCTTTCTCCCCGACGGCCAGCGCTTTGTCCGCGCCGCCCATCGCCGCGACATATTTCTGCGAGGCCTCGACCGGCGGCAGTTGGTGATAATGGGCCGGAACCGCGTCCCACCAGCCGAAATAGCGCTGGTAGACCGCCTTGCTGTTGTGGTTGAGCGTGCCGTAATAGTCGCGCACGCCAAAGTCGTTCTCGGCAAAGTGCGGCTTGCCAATATTTTCGGCAATCTCGTGCATCGTGGCGCCCTGATTCGCCTGCCGCATGGTCTGGTCATGGACATAACGATAGATACCGCGCTGGTTTTTCAGCGCCGCCTGCACATTGTCGCTGCCCCAGGTCGGCCAGTGGTGCGAGGCCAGCATCAGCTCCGATTTCGTCCCATAGCGGGCGAGCATCTCGTCGATCACCTTGCTCCATTTCAGCGTGTCGCGGACCAGCGCGCCGCGCGGCGTCAGCACATTGTGGAAAGTGCGGGTCACAACCTCGGCGGTATGCAGCGCCTTATATTGCGGCAGATAGAAGACCAGCTCGGCCGGAGCCTCGGTCTCTCCGGCATCCATGAAGTCGAAGCTGATGCCGTCGATCATCAGCGTCTCGCCCCTCTTGCTGATCGACCGGGTCGGTGGCACGAGCGCGACATCGCCGCTTGAGAGTTTCTGACCGAGGCCACCGCCGACATGACCGGTCTTGCCCACGGGCAGGGCGGTGCCGAACTGGAATTGCACCCGCCGGTTCATCGCGGTGCCGGCAATCACGCTCTCGCCGATCGACTCGGCCAGCCAGCCATGCGGCGCGATTACCTGTATCTTGCCCGACCGGATATCGTCGGCCGAAGCGACGCCGGCGACGCCGCCGAAATGGTCGCCATGGCTGTGGGTGAAAATAACCGCGACGACGGGACGTCCGCCGAGCGTCTTGTTGGCGAGCGCAAGACCGGCTTTCGCCGGCGCGGGCGTGGTCAGCGGGTCGATGACGATCCAGCCGGTCTCGCCGGGGATCAGGGTCATCTGCGCCAGATCATAGCCCCGGATCTGGTAGATGCCGGGCACGACCTCGAACAGGCCGTGGATGCTGTTGAGCTTGCCCTGCCGCCAGAGCGAGGGATTGACCGTGTCGGGTGCATCGCCCTGCAGAAATTCGAACTGGCGCGAATCCCAGGCGACCGTTCCGTCCTCGTTGAGGATCTGGTCTTCTTCAATCCGGGCGAGAAATCCGCGATTGGCATTTTCGAAATCTGTCTGGTCGGCAATCGACAGGCTGGCTGCGACCCTGGCGTTGGCGGCTCTGGTGGCTTCGGTTGCGACACCTTTCGGAGGAGCAGCCTGGGTCGGGACCGCCATCATCAGGGCAATCAGTGAAACAGCGGTCTTTTTCATTTTCTCTCTCCTTCAGATGCCTCTGTATATCAGAGGTCTATCTCCCGAAATTCCCGTCAGGTAAAATGGGGAGAAATGTCTCCCCGTCGATCACGCCCCCTTGAACACCGGCTTCCGTTTTTCGAGGATCGCGTCAATCGCCTCGCGGTGATCGTCGAGCTGCTGCAAAACGCCCTGGAACAAGGCCGCCTGATCGAGATTTTCCTTCAGCGTCACGCTCTGCGCGGTGCGCACCAGTTCCTTGGTCTTGCGGATCGCCAGTGGTGGCAGGCCGACGACCATTTCGGCCAGTTCATAGGCCCGTTCAAGCAGCTTGTCGTTCGCCACAACTTCCGACACCAGGCCATAATCCAGCGCCTTGGCGGCATCGATAAATTCGCCGGTGAACAGCATCTGGTTGGCTCGCGCCTGACCGATGATCCGCGGCAGCAGCCAGGCGCCGCCGTCGCCGGGAATGATGCCGACGCGCAGGAAGCTCTCGGCAAAGATTGCGTCCTCACCGGCGATGCGGATATCGCACATGGTGGTCAGATCATTGCCCGCGCCAATCGCGTGACCGTTGACCGCTGCAATCACCGGTACCGAGATTTGTGAAAAAGCAAGCGGGATGCGCTGGATACCGGTCTTGTACCAATTCTCTATTTCCAGCGGCGTCATATTCTGTTCGGCGGTCATCGCCTTGATCTCGTGCAGATTGCCGCCGGAGGAAAAGCTCTTGCCGTTGGCCGCCAGCACGACGCAGCTGACACCCGGGTCTGCATCGGCCTTGTTGATCGCATCGACCAGCGCCTCGCACAGATCCTTTGACAGTGCGTTGCGTGTCTCCGGCTTGTTCAATGTGATTGTAACGATGCGGTCATTTTTCTCGTAGAGAGCGACGTCAGACATCAAGATTTCCTTTTCCCACCTTATTCGTTTCTATGCCGCCGTCATTGCAGGGGATAATGGATTCTGCAAGACTCGCTCCGGCCAACTCGCTAAATGAACGATAATGATGAGACAGAACATCCCGATGGCAAAGCAGAAAAGCGCCGGGTTCACGCTTGTGGAAATGATGGTCGTGTTGCTGATCGTCGGCTTGATGGCATCGATTGTTGTCTTTTCCTTTCCGAGCGGCAGCAGCGCTCTGGAGGAGGATGCCCAGAGGTTTGCCGCGCGCACCGCGGCGTTGCGCGACAATGCGATATTGCAGTCGCGGCCGATGGCGGTGCAGGTCACGCCCTCCGGCTACAGCTTTCTCGAGCGGCGCAAGGGCAGCTGGTCGGTGATCGAGGACAAGCCCTTTGTCTCGACCGACTGGTCCAGCGGCGTCCGCGCCGCAACCGGCGAGACCGGACCGATGATGATCAGTTTTGAAAGCACCGGCCTGCCGAGCGAGCAGGCCGAGCTGGTCTTGCAGGGCAAGGAGCAGAGCCGCCGCGTACTGATCGCCCCGATGGGCGACGTGACGCTAGCCGGAGCGAGGCCATGAAGCCTCCCGGCGAGCGCGGCTTCACGCTGATCGAAATGCTGGTCGCGCTGTCGGTCTTCAGCCTCGCCGCGCTGGCGCTGATCAGGCTGCAGGCGTTCACGACCCACAATGCGGCAGAACTGGAGCTGCGCGTGGTCGCGCAATCGGTGGTCCGCAACCGTGCGGTCGAGATTCTCACCGACCCGCGGCCGCCGGCGCTGGGGAAACAGGAAGGTGCAGTTGAGAACGGTGGCTGGCAATGGCAATGGACGCAGGACGCGAAGCTGACCGAGGACCAGAACTTCATCCAGGTCGATATCAGCGCGCGCGAAGAACAAAGCGGCGCTCCGGCGTCACTGACCATCTTGCGGCCGTCCGGGCTGGTGCTTGACGAACCGCAGGCCACAGCACCTGCCGACTAGCGGAGCGTCGGGAAAATTCTCATGTTTGACCTTTGTTTCGACCGGTACACAGGTTAGAAGCGCGAGAAAATTTGGCTGACGGACAGAAAAATGAGCAAACTCGAAGATGCATTAGAAGATTTCGACATGGACGATATTCCGGAAGAGGAAGAGTCGATGCTGGAATGGTGGGATTTTGACGACCGCGACGAGATGGTTGAAGCGGTCGCTGGCGATATCCAGTTCATCATCGAGAGCGCCCTCGACGCGCGCGGTGACGCGCTTCTGGCGCTGCCCGCCAGCGATGAAGCCATGCCGGTGCTCGAGGCGCTGGCGGAAAAGCCGATCAAATGGAAATATGTCACCATCGTGCCGACCGACGATCTGCTGGTGCCGCTCGACGATCCGCGCAGCAATGTAAAAAAGCTGGCGCAACTGTTCCTGACGCGCGGCGCCCGCGTCTTGCCGCTGGCACCGGAGCATGAGGATTATCATATGGCCGGTGCCGCTGCCGACGCCCGGCTGCGCGACACGAAATGGCCGCCGGATCTGGTCCTGCTCGGCATGGGCCCCGACGGCAGCACCGCCGGCATCCGGGAAAGCGCGGATATGGAAGAAGCGCTTGACGGTCCGCCGGAGAAAATCGCCGTTGGCCTGCTGCCCGACGACTGGGATACGCCACTGGTTACAATTACCAAGGCGGCGATTTGCGAAGCGCGGACGGTGGCCGTGTTGCTGCAGGGTGCAAGCAGCCAGACGATGCTCGAATCGGAAATCGAACTGGGTGCTACCAGCATGGCGCCGATCGGCCGGATATTTGCCGATTTGACGGTGCCTGTGGATATCTATGTGGAAAACTAGGCGGTAATATTCTCCTTTGTCGACGGTTGATGTCACTATATATTGATTTAACCACGCGATTAAACCATGGTGCCGGGAAAGCGAGTCGTCGAGTCAGGCGACCGGTATCTTGGAGAACGCCAGACTATGCATCCTTCCGTCCACGCAAGGGAAAATCCTGACAGGCCAGCCGTGATCATGGCGACGTCCGGGCAAATTATCACCTATGGGGAGCTGGACAGGCTTTCGAACCAGATTGCACAGCTTTATCGCAGGCGCGATGTACAGATCGGTGATACGGTCGCCATCTGCATGGAAAATCACCCGCAATTTTTTCCGGTCACCTGGGGATCGCAGCGCTCCGGCCTGTTCCAGGTCGCCATTTCCAGCCGGCTCACAGCAGAAGAAGTCAGCTATATCCTGAAGGATTCAGGCGCCAAGCTGTTGATCGGCTCGCAAAAAATGTTGCCGGTTCTGGATCAGTTGCGCACGCTGAACCCGGATGTCGATCAGCTGGTGTACGGCGCGGATGACGAACGGAATATGGAAGCGGCGCTGGAATCGATTCCCGACACGTCGATTGCCGACGAACGTGCCGGCGTCGACATGCTTTATTCTTCCGGCACCACAGGCCAGCCCAAGGGCGTCAAGCTGCCTTTGCCCGAAGACGAGGATATCGCCGGACCCAATGGCATCGCCGGGTTGGCACAGATGATTTTCGGTTTTCACAAGGACTGCGTCTATCTGTCCCCGGCGCCGCTCTATCATGCCGCCCCATTGCGCTGGAATATTGCGGTCCAGTCGCTCGGCGGGACCAGTGTCATCATGGAGAAATTCGATCCGGAGCAGGCGCTGCAGTTGATCGAGAAATATAAATGCGACGTCGGCCAGTGGGTGCCAACCCATTTCATCCGGATGCTGAAATTGCCCGAAGAGGTGCGCAATAAATATGACGTGTCCTCGATCAAGAGCGCGGTTCATGCTGCGGCTCCCGTGCCCATTCCGATCAAGGAAGCAATGATTGACTGGTGGGGGCCGGTGCTCAACGAATATTATGCCGGGACCGAGGGCAATGGCTTTGTCTTCTGCAACAGCGAAGGCTGGCTCGGTCATAAGGGATCGGTCGGACAGCCGATCAATTGCGTGGTGCATATCTGCGATGAAAACGGGGAAGAAGTACCGGTCGGCGAAGAAGGCCAGATCTTTTTCGAGAGCGGCTCCAAGTTCGAATATCATAATGATCCGGAGAAAACCAAGGCGGCGACGCATGAAAAGGGCTGGACCTCGCTCGGCGATGTCGGAAAGCTGGACGAGGACGGCTTTCTCTATCTGACCGATCGCAAAAGTTTCATGATCATTTCCGGCGGGGTGAATATCTATCCGCAGGAAATCGAAAATCTGCTGGTCACCCATGACAAGGTGGCCGATGCCGCGGTCATCGGTGCGCCGGACGAGGATATGGGCGAGAAAGTGGTGGCCGTCGTGCAGCCGATGGATATGGCGGAGGCGGGCGAGGAACTGGCGCAGGAACTGGAAGCCTATCTCCGGCAGTCGCTTTCGGGCGTCAAAGTGCCCCGGCAGATTGATTTTCGTCCCGACCTGCCGCGTCATCCGACCGGCAAGCTCTATAAGCGGCTGCTCCGCGACGAATATTGGAATAAGAAAAATGGCCAATCCAGCTAAAGGATCGAGATGATGGTAACAGAAGCGTATCCAACCTTGTCAGCGGAAATGGGGACAAAGATTATCGACCCGCAAAGCTATGCCGAATGGGATGGCCTGCTCGACACATTCGACTTGCTCCGCGAGAATATGCCGGTCGCACGGGTTGTCGCGGAGGATGACAGCTTCGATCCGTTCTGGCTGGTCACTCGTTATGAAGACGCCATGCATGTGTCGAAGAACAACAAGACTTTCCTCAACCGTCCCCGGTCGACCGTGTTCACGACGAAAGAGGCAATCGCCTTTTCGGAGCGCGTGACCGGTAGCAAGATGCTCGTGGATTCTCTGGTGACATTCGATGCGCCCATCCACCCCAAATATCGCCGGTTGACCCAGGAATGGTTCATGCCGAAAAATCTGAAAACCATAGAAGCGGAAATCGAGGCTTTGGCCAGAACCACCGTCGACCGGCTGGTGAATGCGGGCACCGAGGCCGACTTTGTCCCGCTGGTCTCCGCGCCTTATCCGCTGCACGTGGTGATGCAGATCCTGGGCGTGCCGGAAGAAGACGAGCAGCGCATGCTGTTCCTCACCCAGCAAATGTTCGGCGGACAGGACGAGGATCTGTCGGGTACCGGCATGAAAGACATGACACCGGAACAGATCACTCAGGTCGTCGCGGGCGCGGTGGCCGAGTTTGAACGCTATTTTGCGGCTCTGGCGGCCGACCGGCGGGCAAATCCGACTGATGATGTGGCGAGCGTCATCGCCAATGCCACGGTTGATGGCGAGCCGCTGAATGACCGGGATATGGCCGGCTATTATATCATCGTCGCCAGCGCCGGCCACGACACGACATCGGCATCCACGGCCGGTGCGATGATGGCGCTGGCACAGGACCCGGAACAGTTCGCGCGGGTCAAGGCGGACCGGAGCCTGCTGCCCGGCATTGTCGAGGAAGCGATCCGCTGGACCAGCCCTGTGCAGCATTTCATGCGTACCGCGGCCGAAGATACCGAGGTTGGTGGCCAGAAGATCGCCAAGGACGACTGGCTGATGATCAATTATGTTGCGGCCAATCATGATCCGGACCAGTTTGATGATCCGCGCAAATTCGACGCGGCGCGCTCGCCCAACCGGCATCTCGCGTTCGGCGCGGGCGCCCATCAGTGTCTCGGCCTGCACATGGCGAGGCTGGAGATGAAGATATTGTTCAACGAGTTGCTGGACCGGATCGAGACGCTGGAACTGGCGGGCGAACCGGCGCGCGCCAAATCCACATTTGTCGGCGGCCTCAAAACCCTGCCGATCCGTTATACTCTATCAAAATGAAGGACGCATGCGCCCTTGTAATACAGTATAGACGACTCAATTAGAATGCATGGCACAGCCCAAAGGAGAGCAAGATGGTTACCCAATATAAAAATTTGATCAATGGCGAGATGGTCAGCACGGCGGAAATGCTGGATGTCGTCAATCCGGCCAATGAAGAAGTGATCGGCCAGGTTCCCGCTTGCGGCGAAGCCGAGCTCAACCAGGCGGTTGCCGCGGCCCGAGCGGCGTTCAAGAGCTGGTCAAAGACCCCGATCGATGATCGCCGCAAGGTGGTCCAGGCGATTGCCGGCGTGATCAATGACAATAATGACGAGCTGTTCCGTCTGCTGACCGCAGAACAGGGCAAGCCGCACGCGCAGGCACAGGGCGAGATCATGGGCGCTGCCTATATGGCCGGCTCGCAGGCTACGCTGGAACTGGAAGACGAGATCAACGAGGATAGCGACGAACGGCTGAGCCGTACCCGCCGCGTGCCCGTCGGCGTCGTCGGCGGTATTGTGCCCTGGAACTTCCCGATCATGATGGCGGTGCAGAAAATTGCCCCCGCTTTGCTGTCCGGTTGCACGATCGTGCTCAAGCCGTCTCCGTTTACGCCGCTGACCACCTTGCGTCTGGCCGAGCTGATCAAGGACGTGGCTCCGGCTGGCGTCGTCAACATCATCACCGGCGAAGACAGCCTTGGTCCGTTGATCACGTCGCATCCCGATATCGACAAGATTACCTTCACCGGCTCAACCGCTACGGGCAAGAAGATCATGGAAGGCGCGTCCAAGGATCTCAAGCGGATCACGCTCGAACTGGGCGGCAATGACGCCTCGATTGTCCTCCCCGATGCCAATGTCGAAAAGGTTGCCGAACAATTGTTCTGGTCCAGCTTCACCAATGCCGGCCAGATCTGTGTGGCCGCCAAACGCATTTATATCCACGAGGATATTTATGATGAACTG
Organism: Sphingorhabdus sp. 109; assembly: GCF_902506555.1. Taxonomy (GTDB): domain Bacteria; phylum Pseudomonadota; class Alphaproteobacteria; order Sphingomonadales; family Sphingomonadaceae; genus Parasphingorhabdus. The sequence goes on from NZ_LR732707.1 coordinate 3,007,511, forward strand.
AGCGCTGCCATCGCGGAATTTGCCAAGAATGTGAAAGTCGGTGACGGTTCGCAGCAGGGCACGGCAGTCGGTCCGATCCAGAACAAGAAGCAATATGAGCGGGTGCTGGAGCTGATCCAGGACGCGAAGGACAATGATTATAAATTCCTGGTCGGTGGCGATACGCCCGACGACAGCATCCCGGGCTATTATGTGCCGATCACGATCCTCGACAACCCGCCGGAAGATGCGCGGATTGTGGCCGAGGAGCAATTCGGTCCGGTGATGCCGCTGATGAAATTCAGCACCACCGACGAAGCCATCGCCCGCGCCAATGACAGCGAATATGGTCTGGCCGGCGCGGTCTGGACGGCCAATCCCGACGAAGGCGTTCGCGTTGCCGAACAGCTGGAAACCGGCACCGTATGGGTCAATGAATTCCTGCACCTGTCTCCCTTTGCGCCCTTTGGCGGACATAAACAATCCGGCTTCGGTGCCGAATATGGCAAGGAAGGCTTGCTCGAATTTACCTATCCGCAGGTAATCACGGTCAAGAAAGACAACGTGCCGGCCTAAGCGGCATTGATGCATCCGGAACAAAGCCGATTATCACTATTGTGATGATCGGCTTTTTTATTTGACGCTAGCGCTTGCGCGGTTTAACCGGTCAGTTAAATTTTCGACTCTCAACCAACCAAAGGAAAAAGATTATGGCAGAAGCCTATATTGTTGACGCGGTACGTACCGCTGGTGGTCGTCGCGGCGGTCGTTTGGCCGGTGTGCATCCGGTAGACTTGGGTGCTGCCACGCTTGACGCGATTGCCGACCGCAATGATTTCGATGCGAGCGCAATTGAAGACGTGATTACCGGCTGCGTCATGCAGGGCGGCGAACAGAGCGGCGATGTTGGCCGCAATGCTGTTCTCGCTTCCAAGCTTCCGGATAGCATTCCGTCGGTGTCCATCGACCGGCAGTGCGGTTCCTCGCAGCAGGCAATCCAGTTTGCCGCCCAGGGGGTCATGTCCGGCACGCAGGATATGGTGCTGGCCCACGGCATCGAAAGCATGACCCGTGTACCCATGGGGTCGACCTTCAAACTGTTCAAGGATGCCGGTCTCGGCACCAACAAGTCGGAACGTCTCGAAGAAGCCTATCCCGGCGTTCAGTTCAGCCAGTTCATGGGCGCGGAAATGATCGTCAAGAAATATGGTTTCTCGCGCGAGCAGCTCGACGAGTTCGCTCTGGAAAGCCACCAGAAGGCGATCAAGGCTGTTGAATCGGGTGCTTTTGACAATGAAATCGTGCCGATCGAAATCGAAACCGCCGAGGGCAAGGAATTGCACAAGGTTGACGAGGGCATCCGCTTTGACGCCAGCATGGAAAGCATCGGCGGCGTTAAGGTTTTGCAGGAAGGAGGCGCGATCACCGCCGCCAATGCCAGCCAGATTTGCGACGGATCGAGTGCGGTTCTGGTCTGTTCCGAACAGGCGCTGAAAGACCATGGTCTGACCCCGCGCGCACGGATCGTCAATCTGACCGTGACTGCCGGTGACCCGGTGATCATGCTCGAAGAACCCTTGTTCGCGACCGATCGCGCACTGGAGCGGGCCGGCATGAAAATCGGTGATATCGATCTCTATGAAGTGAACGAAGCCTTTGCGCCCGTGCCTCTCGCATGGCTCAAGCATGTCGGCGCGGACCGGGCCAAGCTCAACGTTCGCGGCGGCGCGATCGCTCTGGGCCACCCGCTCGGCGCTTCGGGTAGCAAATTGATGGCTACCCTGCTCAACGCGCTGGAGCAGAGCGGTGGCAAATATGGCCTGCAGACGATGTGTGAAGGCGGCGGCCAGGCCAATGTCACGATTATCGAACGCCTCGGTTAATGGAAAATATCGTCATCCTGAACCCGGTTCAGGATGACGACTGATAGAAGAAAGAGAAGATCATGGAACTCAGCAGTAATATTTCAGCCGTCATCACCGGCGGTGCTTCCGGCCTCGGTGCGGCAACCGCCCGTCGCTTGGCTGCCAAGGGCGTCAAGGTTGCCCTGTTCGACCTAAACGAGGAAAAGGGCGAAGCACTGGCATCCGAACTCGGCGGTGTTTTCTGCAAGGTCAATGTGACCGAAGACGAGAGCGTCGACGCCGGCTTCGAAAAGGCCCGCGCCGCCAATGGCCAGGAACGCATCCTGGTGAACTGCGCCGGCATCGGCAATGCAATCAAGACCGTCAGCCGCTCCAAGGAAGACGGATCGATCAAACATTTCCCGCTCGACGCTTTCAATTTTGTCATCCAGGTCAATCTCGTCGGAACGTTCCGCTGCATTGCCAAATCGGCGGCCGGCATGCTGACGCTGGATCCGATGGAAGACGGTGATCGTGGTGCAATGGTCAACACCGCATCGGTCGCGGCTGAAGATGGCCAGATTGGTCAGGCGGCTTACTCCGCTTCCAAGGGCGGCGTTGTCGGCATGACCTTGCCGATCGCGCGTGACCTGTCCCGCGAGGGCATCCGTCTCAACACCATCCTGCCCGGTATTTTCGATACGCCGCTGCTCGCTGGCGCACCACAGAATGTGCGCGACGCTCTGGGCGCCATGGTCCCGCATCCGCCGCGCCTTGGCCAGCCAGACGAATATGCCGCGCTCGCGATGTGCATGATTGAAACGCAATATTTCAACGGCGAAGACGTCCGTCTGGATGGCGCCATCCGGATGGCCCCCCGCTAAAAAACCGAACCATCAAGGGCTGCGAGAAACTCGCAGCCCTTTTTGTATCTGATGGAGAAGCTCGTGACCGAATATACGCAGATCCTTTACGACGTCGCCGACAATATCGCGACGATCACGATCAACCGCCCTGAAAAGATGAACGCTTTTACCGGCACGATGATGAAGGAAATGATCGACGCTTTCGACCGGATTGATGCCGATGATGATGTCCGTGCGGTCGTGGTTACCGGTGCCGGGGATCGCGCCTTTTGCGCCGGGGCCGATCTGACCCCCGAACATGGTGGTGGACCCTTTGCCAGCGCCGATCCGGTGGAGGATTATTCCGATCCGCGCGTGCGTGACGGTGGCGGGTTGCTGGTGCTGCGTATCTATCAATGTCTCAAGCCGGTAATCGGCGCGATCAACGGTGTCGCCGTCGGCGTCGGTGCCACGATGTTGTTGCCGATGGATATGCGGCTTGCGAGCGAGGGCGCGCGCTTCGGTTTTGTCTTTGCCCGTCGCGGCATTGCACCGGATGGCGCGGCCAGCTGGTTCCTGCCCAATCTGGTCGGCCGGGCACAGGCGCTGGAATGGTGTATGACCGGACGTGTGTTCGACTCGGCCGAAGCGATCAAAGGCGGTCTCGTCCGTTCGCTGCACAAGCCGGAAGATGTGTTGCCCGCCGCATATGCCCTGGCGCGCGAGATTGTCGACAATACGGCGCCGGTTTCGATCGCCGTCACCCGGCAGATGCTGTGGCAATTACCGGCCGCGGGACATCCGATGGAGGCGCATAAGGTCGACAGTCGGATTATCTACAATCGGGCCAAATCTGCCGACGCAAAAGAGGGTATCACAAGCTTTCTGGAGAAGCGCAGTCCGGACTATCCGGATAAAGTGTCGAGCGACTTGCCAGACAGCTTCCCATGGTGGAAAGAACCTGTCTATAAGTGACAGATTAGTGACATAGTGCGTCAAAGGGGAAGACGAATGCCAACCAATAAAATGGGGGCCAAGGAGAGTGAAGCAGGGGCGCGGGACAAGCTGATCGAAACCGCGAGCCAGATCATGCGCAAGGGCGACACGATCGATATTTCCTTCAGCGAACTGTCCGTTCTGTCGGGCCTCAACAGCGCGCTCGTCAAATATTATTTCGGCAACAAGGATGGCTTGCTCGAAGCGATCCTCGAGCGCGACATGGACAATATTCTGGAGCAGGTGGGTCTGCTGATCAAGAAGGACTGGCCGCCGGAGGACAAGCTGCGTCACCATATCGGCGCGGTAATCGATACCTATTATGAATTTCCTTATCTGAACCGGCTGACCATGCGGCTGATTCGCGAACTGCCACCGGAAGGGGCGCGTAAAATTGCCGACAAATATCTGAAGCCGCTCTCTGAGGCCTATAATATTTTTGTTGGAGAAGGCATCAAGTCGGGGGTGTTTCGCGAAGTCGACCCCGACCTGTTCTATTCCGCTGTAACCGGTTCGGCTGATCGGTTCTTTACCGGCAAGCTGGTGTGGAAATATTGCTATGGCCGGGAGGATTTTGACGAGCGGATGCGCGATGCTTATCGCGAGCAGACGGTCGACCTGATCATGTCGGGGATTCTCAAACAATAACCAGCGCTAGGGGGCGATCACATGAGCAAGGCTGCGGGACTATTCGGACTGGCTTTATCACTGGCAATCGCTCCGCCGGCCCTCGCCCATGGCAGCAAGGCGGCAGAGACCCCGTCCCACGGCCCGGTGATGAGCGCCGATCAGATCTATTCGGCCTTCGGCTGGGATTTTGACACGGTCGAGATCAAAACCCAGAAAGTAGCCGACGGACTCTATGTCCTGTTCGGGCTCGGCGGCAATATCGCGGTGTCGGTCGGCAGGGACGGCACATTGATCGTCGATGACCAGTTCCCGCAGCTGATGCCGAAGATCAAGGCGGCGTTGAAGGAAATCGGCAGCGAAGGCGTCGATTTCGTCGTCAATACCCACTGGCATTTTGACCATGCCGACGGAAATATGACGTTGGGTAAGGACGGTAGCTGGATCGTCAGCCAGTCCAACAGCCGGGCGATGATGCTGGACGACCAGGTCGTCAATTTCGGACCCTTTGCCGGCGAACAGAAAGCCTATCCCGAACATGCCCTGTCCGACATCACCTTTGACCGGACCATGCAGTTTCATATCAACGGCCAGAAGATCGACCTGCTGCACGTCGGCCCGGCGCACACCAACGGCGATACGGCGGTCCTCTTCCGCGGGACGAATGCCGTCCATCTCGGCGATGTTTTCAACAATAGCGGCTATCCCTTCATCGACGCCGACAATGGTGGCGACCTCGCGGGCATGATCGCTTTCTGTCAGGCGGTCCATGATACGATCGACGATGATACGATCGTCATCCCGGGGCACGGTCCGGTCACAGACCGCGCCAGGCTGGCCCGCTATATCGAGGTGCTGACCATCATCCAGGGCCGCGTGCAGGCGCTGATCGACGATGGCAAAAGCCTGGCGGAAATCATGGCCGCAAAACCGACGGCGGACTTCGATGAGGAATTCCAAGCCAACGAGATGATGCTGCCAAGCTTCCTCAGCCGTGTTTACGCCAGTCTGACGCGGGAATGATAAGCGCTGCGACTTCCGCAGTCGCTTTTGCGATGGCCTTGACAGTAACTGCGCCAATGAATGCTCAACCCGATCTCGTTGGCAATTATCTCTGCACGATCGTGGAAAAAGCTTCCATCGCGACAACGCATTTGGAAGGCGCTCCGCCTCCCAAGGCTTTTATCGATGATCAATTGCCGACGCGCTTCGGGTTACGAATTACCAGCGACGACGAGAATCCAGCCACCTATAAAATGGCCGAAATTCGTTATCAGGGGCCCGATCTAGATCCAATTGAGTGGCATACCGAAAATAGCGTTCTGCATAGCGTTTATGTTGGAGACGGCGTCACATTCAAAGCATCAGACAGCGAAGCATTTGTGACCTTCCATGCGACTGTGCATTCAAACGAGGATGGTGATTTTTCTTTCCATCATGCTGGCTTCGAATGGGCGGGCGGCGAAGATGGCCATTTGTCCATCCGCTGGGGGCGTTGCAAAAAACTTCAATAAGTTTTCAGCATTTGGCCGCCCGCCATCAAGGGATGGCTATTCCGCCGCTTCGCCTTCCGGTTCCAACTTGTCCTGTGTGCGCAATTCGAAATCGCTCGCATCGTGCCTCTCGCGCAGCTGGTCTTCGAGATCACCCCAGGCGCGGTTGACCATCTTGCCGCGCTGCACCGCCGGCCGCTCGCCGATCATGTCGGTCCAGCGGTTCATATGCTTGTAGGAAGCGGTGTCGAGAAATTCGGCGGCTTCGTAGACGACATTCTTGACCAGCGCGCCATACCAGGGCCAGATCGCGATATCGGCGATGCTATATTCGTCGCCGGCCATATATTCATTGTCGGCGAGATGGCGGTCGAGCACGTCGAGCTGGCGTTTGACCTCCATCGCGAAGCGGTCGATGCAATATTCGATCTTCACCGGTGCATAGGCATAGAAATGGCCAAAACCGCCGCCGAGATAGGGGGCGCTGCCCATTTGCCAGAACAGCCAGTTGAGCGCTTCGGTGCGCTTGTTGTGATCGCTGGGGAGGAATGTACCGAATTTCTCGGCAAGATAGAGCAGCATCGAGCCGGATTCGAAAAGCCGCGTCGGTGTGTCGGTGCTATGATCCATCAGCGCCGGGATCTTGCTGTTCGGGTTGATGTCGACAAAACCGCTGCCGAACTGGTCGCCTTCGCTAATATTGATGAAATAGGCGTCATATTCCGCGCCCTTGTGGCCCAGCGCCAGCAGTTCCTCGAGCATGACGGTGACCTTCACGCCATTCGGCGTTGCCATCGAATAGAGCTGCAGTGGGTGCTCGCCGACTGGCAGCTCGACGTCTTTGGTCGGGCCGGCGATCGGGCGGTTAATATTGGCGAAGCGGCCGCCATTGGCCTTGTCCCATTTCCAGACTTTCGGGGGCGTGTAATCGGGCAGATTGTCGGTCATGGATCATTCCTTTTTGGATTGGCCGTTGTTGCTCTGGACAAGCGGTAGCATTTGCAACCGAACCGATCACGCAAGTTTTTCTGCGTCCGCTCCAAGCGGACTTTTGGTCGCAGCCTAGTCGCGCGGCGGAATGCTGTGCACCATGGTCAGGAACTGCAGCGTCGTGCCGGCGCGGCGATGCTCGGACAGAGCCTGATAATCGGGATCCTTATACCAGGCCGTGGCCGCCGTTTCGTTGGGGAAGCGGAACATCACCACCCGGCCTTCGGGCGGAGCTGCGCCTTCGAAGGTGACACTGCCGTCATCATAAGTAATGAACTCCCCGCCATGCCGTTTGAGGATCGGAAAAAATCCCTTTTCATATTCGCGATATTTCGCCGCGTCCTGGACGGTGAAATTGGCGACGACATGGACGGGTTGTGCGGTCATCATCTGTTTCCTAGTTCATTTCCGCGAAGGTCTTGTCTTTGTCTACCCGCACATCCTGCGGCAGGCCCAGCACCCGTTCGGCGATGATATTTTTCAGGATCTCGTCGGTACCGCCGGCGATTCTCAGGCCCGGCGCCCACATGAAGCTTTCCTGGAAAATCGCATCGGACGGCGCTTCGTCCTTGTCGACGATCAGGCCGAAATGGTCCTGCATCTCGATCGCGCTGTTGCAGATATCCTGCAGATGGTTGGCGTTGATGATCTTGCCGATGGCATTTTCCGGACCTGGTGTTTCACCACGCGACAGAGCGGTCTGGGTGCGGAATTTGGTCAGCTTGTAACCCTGCGCCGCGACATACCAGTCGGCCAGTTTGGCGCGGAAGGCTTGGTCGGACAATGTGCCGGCGGAGCGCGCATAATCCATGATTTCCTTCCAGTCGGGACCCGGTGAACCACCAACTGCGAGCCGTTCGTTCATCAGGGTGACGAGCGCGACCTTCCAGCCCATGCCGGGCTCGCCGAGCCGGTCGCTGTCGGGAATGCGGACATCGGTGAAATAGACCTCGTTAAATTCCTTGCCGCCGGACGCCTGATGGATCGGCCGCACATCGACGCCCTTCTGCTTCATGTCGACGATGAACATGGTCAGGCCCTTGTGCTTGGGCACATTGGGGTCGGTACGGACCAGAAGGATACCATAATCGGAATAATGGGCACCGGAAGTCCACACTTTCTGACCATTTATGACCCATTCGTCGCCATCTTTGACCGCTTTTGTCTTGAGACCGGCAACATCCGACCCGGCTGCCGGCTCGGAAAAGAGCTGGCACCAGATTTCCTCGCCCATCAGGGCTTTCTGGACATAGCGTTTCTTATGCTCGTCCGATCCGAAGGCAATCACCGTCGGCACGCACATCCCGAGGCCGATTGCGAACGGGCCGGTCGGCGCGTCAAATTTGGCTTCTTCCTGGCCCCAGATGACCTGTTGCATCACGGTGCCGCCGCGGCCGCCCATTTCCTTGGGCCAGGTGATCTGCGCAAAGCCGCCTTCCGCCTTGGTCTTCTGCCAGGCCTTGGCGCGCTCGAGAAAATCCTCGCGGCCAACCGAACGCAAGGCGCCCGGCGTCTTGGGCTTGAGATGCTGCGAGAGAAAGGCGTTCGCTTCGGCGCGAAATTCTGCTTCTTCTGGTGTGTCGTTGAAATCCATGTCTAATTCCTTCTAACCATTTTTCGCTTCGAGCGCGCTGACCAGCTTCTCTTTCCAGACCGCCGGGCTGCCCGCCTGCACGGCCAGCAATTTGGCGCGGCGGTAGAAGAGGTGGCAATCCACTTCCCAGGTGAAGCCCATGCCGCCGTGGGTCTGGATATTCTCTTTCGAGGCAAACCAGTAGGCCTCCGAGGCCGCGACCCGGGCGGCCGCTGCCGCTTCGGGCAGCTCGGCGGCGTCGCTCGACAGCGCCCATGCGCCATAATAAGCGTTGGAGCGGGCGACTTCATTCTTCACATACATGTCGGCCAGCTTGTGCTTGATTGCCTGGTTGCCGCCAATGGCGCGGCCGAATGCGACGCGTTCCTTGGCATAGTCATTGGCCATTTCGAGGCAGCGCGACGCGCCGCCCAGTTGTTCGAAAGCGAGCAAGACCGCTGCCCGGTCGTTGATCTGGTCGAGCAGCGCCATGCCATTGCCCGCTTCGCCGAGAAGCTCGGCTGATGCGCCGTCGAAACTGATCGTCGCATGGCTGCGCGTCGGTTCGAGCGTCTTGACCGGTTCGCGCGATACGCCGCTCTGGTTGAGGTCGACAATGACGAGGCTCTCGCCGCTGCCGTCCTTCACCAGCACGATGGCGTGGGTGGCGATATCGCCATCGGTGACAGGGATTTTCTTGCCGGAGATCACGCCGTCCTTCAGCCGCGTGGCAATAGTGCCGGCCTTGATCTCGCCCGGCCCTTCGCTGACCGCAATGCAGCCGATCAGGCTGCCGTCGGCCACTTTTGGTAGCAATTGCGATTTCTGCTCGTCGCTGCCCGCCAGTTTTAGCGCCTCGGCAAAGAAATAGGCCGATGACCCGAACGGAACCGGCGCCAGCACGCGGCCCAGTTCCTCGGCAATCACGCAAAGCTCGAGCATGCCGAGACCAAGCCCGCCATATTCTTCGGGGATCGCTGCGCCGAGCCAGCCCATTTCGACAATCTGCTTCCAGACGCCTTCATTGTGGCTCTTGCTGTCATCGTCCAGCACTTCGCGGACATGCGCGGTGGTGCATTGGGCTTCCAGAAACTTGCGCGCTTCGTCTCGAAGAAACTTTTGATCGTCGGAAAAATCAAAATTCATGGTTCAGGCCTCATCCCGTTGTTTATATTATTATATCAGTCGTCGTTGGCGGGCATGTTCAGTGCTCCGCGTATTTCGTCATTGTCCGCACCCAGAGTCGGCGGATCGGCGTAGATATTGGCCGGGCTGGCGGAATAGTGCACCGGATGTTTGATCGTTCTATATTTGCCGATCTTCTCGCCTTCGCGTTCCTGCCAGAAACCGACCTGCTGGAGATGCGGATCGGTCAGTACATCTTCCATCTTGTTATAGCGCATCGCCGGAATATTATGTTCGTCGAGCAGCGGCAGCCATTCCTCCGTAGTCTTGGTCGCGGCAATCTCCTCGATCAGGGCATAAAGCGCGGTGATATTCTTGGTTCGCTGCGAATAGTCGGAAAAGCGGGGTTCGTCAAAGACCCCGGGCTTGCCGCCCAGCTCGAAAAATTTCCGCCATTGCGCATCATTATAGGGCACCAGACCGATGTAGCCGTCCTTGGTCGGATAGGGTTTGCGGTTGGCGTTGATCGATCGTGTATAGGCCAGCTTGCCATTGCCCGGAATGAAGGTCTCGCCCCACAGATTCTCGACCATGTTGAACCAGGTGAAGGCTTCGTACATCGGTACCTGGACAAATTGTCCCTCGCCGGTCTTCTCCTTGTGATACATCGCCGCGAGCGTGGCATTGACCGCGAACAGGCCGATCGTCTTGTCGGCGACCAGTGACGGCATGTAGAGCGGCCGCCCGCTGTCGCCGCGCATCTCGAACAGGCTGGCGAAGCCGGAGGCGCACTGGATCAGATCGTCATAGGCCTGGCGCTTTTCATATTCGCCGCCCTTGCCGAAGCCGGCGCAATGGACATAGACGATGCCGGGGTTGATCGCCTTGACGCTTTCATAGTCGAGGCCGAGCCGTTCCATGCCGGCTAGCCGGACATTGTGGAAAAACACATCGGCATGTTTCAGCAGCTCGAGGATGACGGCCTTATCGTCTTCATTCTTGCCGTTGAGCGTGACCGATTTCTTGTTGCGATTGAGCGAGGTGAAGATCGGGCCGAGGTCACCGGTCGGATTGTCACCGGCATGGCGCATCATGTCGCCGCCGAATTTGCCTTCGCCATTTTCAATCTTGATGACGTCGGCGCCCATGTCGGCAAAATTGAGAGTGGCAAAAGGACCAAGGACGACGGTAGACATGTCGACGATTTTCAAGCCCTTCAGGGGGCCTGTCGGTTCCGTGTCCCATTTAAGTTCCGGCCAGCCGCTCATTCAATATTCTCCATTTTAGCTAGTGCATGATTACAGCATGCTGTTATCATGTTTAATCGATTGATGAACTGTTTATTTTGAGGGAATTAGGATGGAATTGGCAGATCCCAAGGCACCGGTACTAATCGGTGTCGGCGAGGCAAGCGGCGCAAAACTGAAGCAATCGCAAGGGCTTGAATGGCCCTCGACGGTTGACCTTGCCTCGGCGGCGGTGAAGCAGGCGCTGGCCGACAGCGGTGCCGGAGAAAAACTGGCGGCGTCGATTGACTGCCTGCTCTCGATTCGCCTTTTCCACGACAGCGGTCTGCCGCATGATTGCGGCTCGCCGGAAAATCTCCCCGAAGCGGTGGCCACGGCCTCTGGCCTCGATCCCGAACATCTGCTCTATGGCGATGTCGGGGGGCAGAGTCCGCAGAAGCATCTCAACAAGCTCGCGGCCCAAGTCCATGCCGGCGAATATAAGGCGGTGGTCCTGTCCAGCGCCGAGAATATGGGCACCGTCAAACGGGCGCGGCGCAGCGGTCATGAGCTGGACTGGAACCAGCCGGCGACCCGCGACATGACCGATCTGATCACCCAGGAAGACAAGATGCTGACCGCCTATGAATGGCGGCAGGGGATTATCAACATGCCAATGGCCTACGGCATTGTCGAAAATGCCCGGCGTGCGCGGATTGGCATGGATCGCGACAGCTATGCGAAAGACATGGCCAAATTGTGGGCAGCTTTTGCTGGCGTATCGCTGACCCGCGAGCATGCGCAATTTGCCCGCGACTGGACGGCGGAAGAATTGCTCGCCGACGATCATGGCAATTATCGGCTCAACGACCCCTATCGCCGCTGGATGGTGGCGCAGGATGCGGTCGAACTGGGCGCGGCGGTGATCCTGACCACGGCGGGCCATGCCGCGGCACTGGGCATATCCGAAGACAAGATGATCTATCTGCACAGTGGCGCCGACGCGAGCGTGCCGCTGATGAGCCTGCAGGATGATCTGTCGGTGTCCCCGGCGATGCAGGTGGCTTTCCCGAAAGCGCTGGAACTGGCGGAAGTGGATGCTGCGGATCTCGGCCCGATTGACATATATAGCTGTTTCCCGGTGGCGGTTTCGCTGGCGATGGACGCGCTGGGATCACCCGACAGGTCGCTGTCTTCCTACACCCTGACTGGCGGGCTCAGTTTCTTTGGCGGACCGGGCAACAGCTACAGCGCCCATGGCATTGTCGCGCTGGTCCAGGCGCTGCGCAAGGACGGCAGCAAGCCGGGCATGATCTCCGCCAATGGCGGCGTGATCAACAAGGAATCGGTGGGCATCTACGCCGCTCAGCCGGTGGCTGGCGGCTGGTCGCCCGACCGGATCGCCGAACCCGTGCGCATCCCGAAGCCGGATCATGTCAAGCCGGACCATTTCTTCAGCGGCAAGGCGGTGATCAAAAGCTACGTCATGCCTTATGGCAAAGCCAGCCGCGGCGCGGCGAGCCTGTGGCTGGAGGACGAGCTGGGCCTGCCCGCCATCGGCGTCCTGCCCGATGCACCGGAAGACACTGACCTGATCGGCCTGGCGGTCGATGTGGTTACCGCTGACGAACGCAATATCGCCAAGCTCAGCGGATAGTCTCGATATCCAACAGTTCCATCTGCGGCGTCCAATAGCCGTCCCGGCAGGGTTCGTCCTTCGCCAGATCGGTTGACAGATATTTGCTGTTACTGTCGGCGAAAATGGTCGCCACCGCCTTGCGCGTGCCGTCGGCGGCGGCCGGCTGCTCCAGTGCGAGGCGGATGGCGGCGACCAGATTGATGCCGCTGGAAATGCCGACGCCGAGACCGAACTGGCGGAGCAGCTGCTGCGCCATCAGGATCGCGTCGCCGTCGTGCACGCCGATCACGCCGTCCAGTTCGGACAGGTCGAGAAGGGCGGGGATGAATTCGTCCGACAGGCCCTGCACCCGGTGCTGGCCGCATTTGTGACCGACCGACAGGGTGGGGGATTCCAGCGGTTCGACCGGGTGCACGCGGATGCCGGCATCGCGGTCCTTGAGATAGCGGCCGATCCCCATCACCGTGCCGCCGGTGCCGACGCCGGCGACAAAGCCACCCAGAGCGGCGCCGTCGGTCGCAACCTGTCGCCATATTTCGGGGCCGGTGCCCTGCGCATGTTCGTCGGCATTGACCGGGTTGGAAAACTGGCGCGGCAGATAGGCACCCTGCCGTGCGCAATGTTCGGCGGCGGTCATGCAGCCAAGAAAGCCGCCATCCGAGCGCGAGACCAGCCGGACGTCGGCGCCATATACGGCGAGCAGGGCGCCGCGCTCGGCGCTGACCCAGTCGGGCATGAAGATGGTAACCGGGTGGCCGAGCGCGCTGCCAATAGCGGCAAAGGATATCCCGCTATTGCCGCTGGTTGCCTCGACAATTGTCTGGCCGGGCTGCAGATCGCCGCGCCGGATCGCATCCTGCAGGATCGCCAGTGCCATGCGGTCCTTGATACTGCCGGAGAGATTGTACATTTCCGCCTTGGCATAGACGGTGACCTCCTGTCCCTGATATCGCGCCAGGATCTTGATCATCGGCGTATTGCCGATCAGCGCCGATAGCGACTGCAACTTGTCTCCGCGTTCCCGGTCTACAATATCCAGCATGGCCAATTCCTCTCTGTTGATCTGCATGGATCATGGTGATGCTGATGCTGATGCTGATGCGGAAAATCCTTGTCATTATTTGATGGCCTTGCGATAATAATGTGATAATATTCCGGATATGAGACAGAAGATAAAAAATATTGATGATAATGACCGGAATATCCTGAAAGCCTTGCAGCGGGACGCCAGCCTGTCGCTGGAAAATCTCGCGGCGCAGCTCAGCCTCTCGACCAATGCCTGCTGGCGGCGGATCAAGCGGATGGAGGCGGACGGTATCATCGCCCGCCGGGTGGCGATCGTCGATCCGGAAGCGGTCGGCCTGAACATGACCGTGTTTGTCGCCGTGCGGACCAGCGACCATAGCGACCAATGGCTGACAAAATTTGCCGCGGCTGCCTCTTCAATCGAGGAAGTGGTCGAATTCTACCGGATGGCCGGCGAGGTCGACTATATGCTCAAACTGCTGGTCCGCGACGTCGCTGACTATGACCGGGTCTACAAGAAACTGATCAAGGCGGTGCCGCTGTCCGATGTGTCGGCGAGCTTCGCGATGGAGCGGATCAAATACGAGACGGCGGTGCCGATTTGAGAGTGTTTTTGCTACGTCGTTTAAATGTCTTCCCATTCATTCCCTTGGTTGGGGTGGTCATATTTTTGGGGGTGGCCGGCATCCTAACCCATGCGTAATGTAGAGCAGACAGGGAGGCGGATATTTCAAGCATCACCATCATCGGTCCGTCCATTTCCCCTTTTGTAACAAAGGTGAAAGCCGCGACGGCCTACAAGCGACTGCCGTTCAAACATCGGGAATATGTCGGTATTGCCGAACTCAGAAAACTGAACCCGCAAACCGGCAAAGTCCCTATCGCCCTGTTTGGAACGGATGTCCTGTTTGATTCCAGCCTGATCTTGCGCCGGCTGGACGCACAGCAGCCATCACCCCCTTTGATCGCAGAGGATCCCGCGACCGCAGCCCGGCAATATCTGCTGGAAGATTGGAGCGATGAATCGCTTTACTGGTATGTTCAGGCGCTGCGCTGGAGCGACAAGAACGAGCCGCGTACGCTTGCGGAAAACCGCAAATTCGTGCCCGCCCCGCTTCGCCTGTTCGCGAAACCCATTTTGCGGCGTCTGGTCGGCAAACAACCTCAGGCGCAAGGGCTGGGGCGACTGCCAGAGGAAATGCTGATTGCCGAGCTCGCGCTGCGGCTGGGCAATCTTGTAACATTGCTCGCGCGAGATCCGTTTTTCCATGCAGATAGGCCCAGCGTCGCGGATTTTGCGATTTACGGCGTCAGCACCACCGGGTTTTCCGGCGCGACTCCCGAATTTGCCGAGGCCTTTGCAAGCCGGCCCGCCCTGGTGGAGTGGCGCTCGAGAATGGACGCGGCAATCAGCGGCTAGACCCGGGTTGTGATCGTCCGTTTCGGGACTTAGCGGTCGGCAAAACCAACCCCGTCAAACCGCCACAACATCCTGCCGGAACCCCTCGATCCAATAAATTTCTTTGTAAAAAGCAAGTTACATGCAAGTCTCTGTCCGGGGGGGACAAGTTACATGGCCAAATTGGAAAGACCATTCGGTGTCTGGACGGCGACCGCGATGGTCGTGGGGACGATGATTGGTGCGGGTATTTTTGTTCTGCCTGGACAGCTTGCGCCGCTTGGCTGGACCGGTGCGGTCAGCTGGATCGTCGGCGGCATGGGCGTACTGGCTATTGCCCGCATCATCGCCGATCTCACGATCCAGCGATGCCAGGAGCCTAGCATATTGACGATCTGTGGTGACATTCTCGGGCTGCTTCCGGGGCGGGTGATCGCCTGGAGCTACTGGGTTTCCCTGATCGGCAGCGCCGCGGTGGTCGCCATGGCCGGTGCCGCCTATCTGCTGCATCTGTTCCCGTCGCTTCCCCACGGCCCCCTGGAGCAAGCGATCGGCGGAACGGCAATTGTTGCCGCATTGACCACGATCAATATCCGCGGCGTGCGCAGCGCCGGCAATTTTCAGGTGACCGCCACGTTGCTCAAGCTCGTACCGCTCGTCGTTGTCATTGCAATCGTCGCGTGGCTCGCCGTGAGCGCGCCGGCGACCTATAGCCAGGCGCCGCTGGCTCCCTTTTCGGCGGCGTCGCTGACGCCGGCGCTGGCGATCACATTTTTCGCCCTGCTCGGCTTCGAATCCGCGGGCCTGGTGGCGGAACGGGTGCGCGACCCGGCTCGCAACGTCGTGCGTGGCACATTACTCGGTCTCGCGCTGGTGCTTGTCATCTATATGATCGTGAGCACCGGTATCATGATGGCAAGCCCGGCGGACGAACTGTCTGCCAGCTCCGCCCCGATCGCCTATTTTGTCACGCGTTTTCTGGGACCGTGGGCGGGAAATGCCGTGGCATTATTCGCCGCGATCTCCGCGATCGGTTGTATCAACGGCATCATCCTGTTCATGGGCGAGCTCCCGCTGGGCATGGTCCGCGATGGCCAGCTGCCCGACTATATGGCGCCGGCCAACCGCCACGACGTGGCGGCGCGACCCTTGCTGCTGGGTAGCCTGCTGGCGATTATACTGATGCTCGGGAGCGCGACAGGCATCGGCGAGAGAGTGCTGGACTTCCTGCTGCGGCTGACGACCGCTTCGGCGATCTGGTTCTATGCCGCCATTTGCATTGCCGCTCTGGTGGCGCATGTTCAGCGCACCCTGGCGGTGGTTGGCCTCGGCTTCTGCTGTTGGGTGCTCTACGGAACTGGTTTGGAAGCGGGCGGTCTCGGCATCCTGCTGATTCTGGTCGCGGCGCCGCTGCATTTCCTGATCGGAGGACGGACGCGTGCCC
The DNA here is from genome assembly GCF_902506555.1 of Sphingorhabdus sp. 109. GTDB lineage: Bacteria > Pseudomonadota > Alphaproteobacteria > Sphingomonadales > Sphingomonadaceae > Parasphingorhabdus. Next base: position 3,023,717 of record NZ_LR732707.1, read on the forward strand.
GCGGGACGGCTCCTGCGGGCTGAATGCCGGGCAGGGCTTATGCCTCCAGCGCTTTCTCCACCTTCTGCATTATCTGCGGAGATTAAACCCCATCAAACCGCCACAACCTCCTGCCGGATCGCGCCAAAGATCGAATGGCCGTTTGCATCCAGCATCTGGATTTTCACCGTGTCCCCAGCGCTCATGAACGGGGTCTTCGCCTCGCCGTCGTTGATCGTTTCGATCATCCGGATTTCGGCGATACAGCTATAGCCCAGGCCGCCTTCGCTGACCGGCTTGCCGGGATCGCCGTCGGGGCCCTGGTTGGAGACGGTGCCGGAACCGATGATCGTGCCGGCGCACAGGGGGCGGGTCTTGGCGGCATGGGCGACCAGATCGGCGAGGCTGAAGGTCGCGTCCTTGCCGGCATTGGCGCGGCCGAAGGGCTCGCGGTTATAGTCGACCTGCAGCGGCAGGTGGATGACCGAGCCCTTCCAAGCGTCGCCCAGTTCGTCTGGGGTCACGCAGACCGGGGAGAAAGCCGATGGCGGTTTCGACTGGAAAAAGCCGAAGCCCTTGGCCAATTCGCCGGGGATCAGGCCGCGCAGGCTGACGTCATTGCACAGCATGACCAGCTTGATATGGTCGGCGGCTTCCTCGCTGCTGACGCCGGGTGGCACATCATCGGTGATGACCGCGACTTCGCCTTCCATGTCACAGCCCCATTTGGGGTCGCCGAGCGGGATATCGTCGCGCGGGCCGAGGAAGGCGTCGCTGCCGCCCTGATACATCAGGGGATCTGTATAGAAGCTCTCCGGCACTTCGGCGCCGCGGGCTTTGCGGACCAGTTCGACATGATTGATATAGGCGCTGCCGTCGGCCCATTGATAGGCGCGGGGCAGCGGGGATTCGGCGAGCCGCTCGTGAAAGCGCTCGCAGGGTACGGTTTCATGTTCGACGTCGCGGTAGAGCGCTTCCAGCTTCGGCGCGCATTGTTCCCAGTCGTCGAGCGCCGCCTGCAGGGTCGGCGCGATATTGCTCGCTTCGCAGCAGCGGGTGAGGTCTTTCGAGACCACGACCAGACGGCCGTCGCGGGTGTCATTTTTCAGGGTAGCGAGTTTCATGTGCGTTCCTTCATCCTGCTCCGTTCCCCCGCGAAGGCGGGGGCCCATCTCTCACCATTGCCTCTAGCGGAAACTTCGGGAGATGGACTCCTGCCTACGCAGGAGCACGGCATTGTTCAATGCGAAAACCTAATGCTCGTCGCGCACCTTTGCGTGCAGCCAGGCGGCATGTTGCGGTGCCTTCTTCGTCCGGCTCCATTCCTCGAGCATGGCGGGGGCGACGCGGCGCAATTCGGCCATCTCTTCGTCCGTGCCGATATCGCAGGCCAGTTCCAGCCGGTGGCCGTTGGGATCGAAGAAATAGATCGACTTGAAAATCCCGTGATGGGTCGGGCCGAGCACTTCCAGCCCTTCGGCCTCTGCATTGGCCTTGGCCGCCATCAGGTCGTCGAGCGAACCCACCTTGAAGGCAATATGCTGGACCCACGCCGGTGTATTCTGGTCGCGGTCCATGTCTGGCTGCTCGGGCAGCTCGAAAAAGGCGAGGATATTGCCGCCGCCGGCATCGAGGAAGATGTGCATATAGGGGTCGTGCTCGCCGGTCGAGGGGACTTCATTTTCGGCAAAGGCAAGCTGGAATTCCATGCCCATCACGCGCTGGTAAAAATCGACTGTCTCTTTGGCGTCCTTGCAGCGATAGGCTACATGGTGGATGCCATTGATTTTTGGTGCGGCCATCATGCAGGCTCCTCTACATTCAGCACCCCGCGCGCGACCTGATCGCGTTCGATGCTCTCGAACAGGGCCTTGAAATTGCCCTCGCCAAAACCGTCATCGCCCTTTCTCTGGATGAATTCAAAGAAAACCGGTCCGACCTGTGCTTCGGCAAAAATCTGCAGCAACAGTCGCGGCTCGCCGCCCTCCGTGGTGCCGTCGAGCAATATGCCACGCGTCTGCAGCGCGTTTACGTCTTCGCCATGGCCGGGCAGGCGACCGTCGAGCATCTCGTAATAGGTTGCTGGCGGCGCGGTCATAAACGGTACGCCGAGTTTCTTGAGCCGGTCCCAGCAGGCGACCAGATCGTCGCAGATCAGCGCGATATGCTGGATGCCTTCGCCGTTGAATTCGCGCAAAAATTCCTCGATCTGGCCCTTGCCGCCTTCGCCTTCCTCGTTGAGCGGGATGCGGATCTTGCCGTCGGGCGCGGTCAGCGCTTTGGAGGTCAGGCCGGTATATTCGCCCTTGATGTCAAAGAAGCGGATCTCGCGGAAGTTGAAAAGGGTCTCGTAATAGTCCGCCCAATATTTCATCCGGCCGCCATAGACATTGTGGGTCAGGTGATCGATCGTGTGGAAGCCGGCGCCGACCGGATTGCGGTCCACGCCCGGCAGATATTCAAAATCAATATCGTAGATCGACAGATTCTCGCCGCGCTCGCCGCCGTCATAGCGGTCGACCAGATAGAGGATTGCGCCGCCGATGCCGCGGATCGCGGGGATATGCAATTCCATCGGTCCGGTCTCGACATGCACCGGCTCGGCGCCTTTTTCGAGCAGCCAGGCATAGGCCTTGCGCGCGTCTTTCACCCGGAAAGCCATGCCGCAGGCCGAAGGGCCGTGCTCGCGGGCAAAATACCAGGCGGCCGACTTCGGCTCGTAATTGATGATCAGGTTGATGCCACCCTGCCGCCACAGATGGACATCCTTGCTGCGGTGCTGGGCGATGCGGGTGAAGCCCATGACTTCGAACACCGGTTCGAGTACGCCGCGCTCGGGCGCGCAAAATTCGACAAATTCAAAACCGTCGAGACCAACGGGATTTTCAAACAGATCAGCCACAATATTTCCTCGGGACAACAGGCGCCGTGGCGCGTTATAGTTACAAATGATACTATAGGGAGTTCGGGCGGGATATGCAAGGCATTAGCCGGTGGTTCTTGCACGTATAGGCACCGCAGATGGCGCATATATCAAAAGACTTTCGGCTGGCTCACAGACGATTTCCGCGCACCGGCTCGACCGCTGTCGTTGCTGCGGGTGCGGACAATGGGTCTGGCGCAGAGCAGCATGCCATTAAGTGAGGAAAAAAATACCGTAAATACAGATTATTAACTTTATCCGAATAGGCGCGCAGGCGGAACATATGACCATAGCACCCCCTTCGCTCCGTCCGGATATCACCCCGATTGTCGCCACCATTTATCGCCCGATGATCCGGGGATATTTCGGGGTAGCGGCGGTCTATTATGCTGTGCTGACGCTGATGCATTTCGGGGTCCACAGCGGGTCGGCGCTGCTGGCCATCGTCACTGCCTCCTCCATCGCCAGTGCGGTTCTCGCCTTTTTCTGGTACGGATTGCGCAAGCCTGACACATTCGCTGATCTGCACATTATCACGACGATCGCCAATATGTTCATGCTGGCAAATGTGATGATCGCGATGGAGATCAAATTTGCCCAGACCGATCTGGTCTATTTCGTCATCATGGTCATGGTCTTTGCGCTCGCCTGCACCAGCATCAAGCAGGCGCTGGTTTCGATCGCCGCGGTGATCGCCGGGCTGTTCTACACATTGGTGCACAATGCGCCCGAGCTGCTGTTCAACTATGCCTTTGTCACATCGGCCGCAGCAATGACGGCGATCGCCATCACGATCTTCCTCCGCCGGACCATTGCCCGCACCGCCCTCGCCCGGCATGAGGCGGAAAACCGGCTGGAACGGGCGGAGATGCTCAGCGAGGAAATGCGCTATCTGTCGCTTTCCGACAGCCTGACCGGCCTGCCCAACCGCCGTGCCTTTTTCGAGGCCTTCCAGCTGAGCAAGCGCGAGGAAGGCGCGGGTTTTGCCAACTGGCTGGTGTTGCTGGATCTCGACGGGTTCAAGGCGGTAAACGACGGTTATGGCCATTTAATCGGCGACGAACTGCTGAAAGAAGTTGCCGTCCGCATGCAGGATTATTGCGGCAGCAAGGCCCATCTCAGCCGCATGGGGGGTGATGAATTCAATATAATCCTGTCCAACAGCGCGGAACCGTGCGTCGTCGAAGCCTGGTGCCGTGGGCTGCTGGAATATATCGGACGGGTCTATCTGATCGAGGATCGTCTGGTGCAGATTTCCGCATCCATCGGCTGTCACCGGATCGACCCGGCGGTTAGCGACGCCCAGCTTGTCCGGGATGCCGATTTTGCTTTGCTGCACGCGAAAAAGCACGGCAAGAACCGGGTCGTCGTGTTCTGTGAGGAACATGCCGCGGTGGCGGCCGAACGGTTCAGGATCGAGCAAGCCCTGCGCGTTGCCGATTTCGACACCGAAATCGAATTGCTCTTCCAGCCGCAGTTCGACCTTGGGGAAAACCGGATTGTCCGGGCCGAGGCGCTCGCCCGGTGGAACAGTCCCGTGATTGGAGAAATCCTGCCCGCGTGGTTCATCGCGGTTGCCGAGGAAAGCGGCCTGATTGCCAATATCACCCTCGCGGTGCTGAAGCAGGCCATTGCTGCACTGAAACGCTGGCATGAGCCGGTCCCGCTGTCGATCAACCTGTCGGGCCAAGATTTGCTGTCCGACCAGATCATCAGCCAGATTATCGCACAGGTGAAAGCCAGCGGTCTGGATCCGGCGCTGCTGGAATTCGAGGTTACCGAAACCGCGATGATGGCGGATACGCACAAGGCCAGCAGCAATATGTTGCGGCTGGCGGCGCTAGGGCACCCGCTGGCGCTTGATGATTTCGGCACCGGCTATTCCAATTTCAGCTATTTGCGGTCGCTTCCGATCAGCAAGCTGAAAGTGGACCGCTCCTTCCTCAATGATGTAGCGAATCCGATGACGGAAAAATTTCTGCAGTCGCTGGTCGGAATGGCGAAAACGCTTGGCGTGGATTGCCTGCTCGAAGGAGTGGAAGACGAGCTCCAGCTGATCATTGCCAAGCGGGTCGGCGCGCATATGGTCCAGGGATATCTGTTCGGAATACCAATGACCGCGACAGAATTGCCCGCCTATCTCGTGCAGCGGGACGGGCGTGTCGAAGAATCGGTCGAACGGGACGCGATCAACCGATGAACATTGCGCGGGCTCAATTCCGCTTTCCCACCGTTTAGTGAAAATCGCGGGATTTCGGTAGAATCCGAACATTGCGCGGATGCCCGTGGCGGGGATAGGCAGGCTGCGGTCCTGCCGCCGGCTCTTGCTGGCGGGCCGCCCAGCGGTCCTCGTTGCGATAGATGGGCCGCCTGACCTCGTCGGCGCGGGCCATGGGGATATCCGGCCGGTCGTGGTCGGTAATCTCGTCGAGCATGAACGTATAATCCTCGACGCGCGTGGTCATTAGATGGGTCACGCCCTCGACGCTGCGCTGAACCTCTCCGGTGGCGAGCATAAGCCGGGCCGCCATCACCGGACGGCGCATCTTCTCAAAGCGGCTGGCCCAGAGCAGCAGGTTGGCGACTCCGCTTTCATCCTCCAGCGTGATGAACACCGCATTGCCCTTGCCGGGCCGCTGGCGGATCAGGACAACGCCGGCGACTTTCGCCTGCGAGCCGTTTTTTGCCTTTGCCAGTTCCGCGCAGCTGAGGACGCCGATTTCCCGCAAGCGTTCGCGCAGAAATTCCATCGGATGGCCTTTCAGCGACAGGCGGACGCTTTGATAGTCTGCAACGACATGCTCACCCTTGGTCATCGCGGGCAGACGGGCGTCTTGCTCCTGCCCCAGTTCCTTGGCTTGTGCGGCCTCGAACAGCGGCAAGGTGTTGACCGGAGTCCGGCGCACTTCCCACAAGGCCTGCCGCCGGTCGAGCCCCAGCGACCGGCAGGCATCGGCATCGGCGAGCAGACGCAGGGCGCGGGCGGGGAGGTTGGCTTTATGGGCGAGTTCCTCGATGGTCCGGAAGGGGCGGGCGGCGAGGATTTGTTCCGCCCAGGCTTCACGGAAACCGTCGATCTGGCGCAGCCCGATGCGGAGGGGGGAGTTTTTCTCCACCCGGTTATCCCACTCGCTGTAATTCACATCCGGCTCCCGCACTTCCACCCCGTGTTCGCGCGCGTCGCGGACAATCTGCGCCGGCGCGTAAAATCCCATCGGTTGTGAATTGAGCAAGGCCGCCGCGAACACCGCCGGATGGTGGCACTTGATCCAGCTCGACACATAGACCAGCCGGGCAAAGCTGATCGCGTGGCTTTCGGGAAAGCCGTAGCTGCCGAAGCCCTGGATCTGCTTGTAGCAGCGCTCGGCAAATTCCCGCTCATAGCCCTTGGCGGCCATACCCTCGATCATCTTCGCCTCGAAATGGTGGATCGTGCCGACATTGCGAAAGGTCGCCATCGCCCGGCGCAGCTTGTTGGCATCGGCTGGCGAAAAATCGGCGGCAACAATCGCCAGCTTCATCGCCTGTTCCTGGAACAGCGGCACGCCGAAGGTTCGGCCGAGCACGGATTTCAGCTCGTCCGGATCATGCGGCGGGGCGGGCGAGGGCAGGGTGACCTTTTCCACGCCCGACCGCCGCCGCAAATAGGGATGGACCATTTCGCCCTCGATCGGCCCCGGCCGGACAATCGCCACCTGGATCACCAGATCATAGAATTCGCGCGGTTTCAGCCGTGGCAGCATGTTGATCTGGGCGCGGCTTTCGACCTGGAACACGCCGATACTGTCGCCCCTGCACAGCATGTCATAGGTCGCCGGATCCTCGTGCGGGACGTTCTGGAGGGTGAGGGCTTGTGCTCCGCACTTGATGCGGAGCTCGGGGCCGCGATCGCTGACCTCCGTGCAGGGCTCCGCATCAAGTGCGGAGCACGGTTCATTAATACGCCCCTCTAATATATTAAGCATATCAAAGGCCTTGCGGATACAGGTCAGCATCCCCAGCGCCAATATATCCACCTTCATCAGGCCGAGCGTGTCGATATCATTCTTGTCCCACTCGATGAAGGTGCGGTCGTCCATCGCCGCATTGTGGATCGGCACGGTTTCGTCGAGCCGGTCCTGGGTCAGCACGAAACCGCCGACATGCTGCGACAGATGGCGGGGAAATTGCAGGATCTGCTGCACCAGATCGCCGAGCCGCCGGATTTCCGGATTGTCCGGGTCGAGGCCGGTCTCGGCAAAGCGCTTGTCAGGCTGTTTGCCGCCGTGGCTGCCCCAGACGGTGCTCGACAGACGGCTGGTGATATCCTCCGACAGGCCGAGCGCCTTGCCGACCTCGCGGATCGCGCTGCGCGAGCGATAGTGGATCACCGTCGCGGCAATCCCGGCGCGGTGGCGGCCATAGCGGGCATAGATATACTGGATCACCTCCTCGCGTCGCTCATGTTCGAAGTCGACGTCGATATCCGGCGGCTCGCGCCGTTCCTCGGAGATGAAGCGCGAGAAGAGCAGGTCATGTTCCATCGGATCGGCCGAGGTGATGCCGAGCAGATAGCAGACCGCGCTGTTCGCCGCCGATCCGCGCCCCTGGCAGAGAATATTCTGGGTCTGGGCAAATTTGACAATGTCGTGGACGGTCAGGAAATAGGGCGCATAATCCATTTTTTCGATCAGCCGCAATTCCTCTTCCACCTTGGACCGCAACCGCTCCGGCAGGTTGTCCCCATGCCGCTCATGGGCGGCGGTCCAGGTCAGATGGGCGAGCCAGCCTTGCGGCGTCCAGCCTTCGGGCACCGGTTCTTCGGGATAATGGTAGCTCAGTTCATCGAGCGTGAAGGTGATCAAGCTCAGCAGTTTCTGAGTTTCGGGTATCGCTTCCGGATAGTCCCGGAACAGGCGCGCCATTTCTGCGGGGGGCTTGAGAAAGCGTTCGGCATTGGCAGCGAGCAGGCGGCCCGCTTTGGGAATCGTGGTCTTCTCGGCGATGCAGGTCAGGATGTCGTGGAGCGGACGCTGTTCGGGCGTTGCATAGAGCGGGTTGTTGGTTGCCAGGAGCGGGATGCCGGTCGCTTCGGAGAGGCGGTGCAGCCTGGCAAGATGACGCTTGTCCGGTCCGGAACGCGGCATGACTGCGCCCAGCCAGATATGGGGCGTGAGAGAGCGGAGTCGCCCCAATATTTCCTCCCCGCGCGCAGCGTGGGGAGGGGGACCATGCGCAGGATGGTGGAGGGGTGCCTTCAGTGTAGTGCCCCCGCCGCTAACCCCTCCACCATCAGCCGCCGTTTCGCTCTGGCTGACGGTCCCCCTCCCCGAAGCTGACGCTTCAGGGAGGATGATTAAAGCCCAGTCCTCGTCACACCATTCCAGCAAATCCGCCGCATAGAGAAAACAATCCCCCTTCTCCGCCCGCAAATTGCCGGTCGAGAGCAGCCGGGTCAGCCGCCCCCAGCCGCGCCGGTTGCGGGGATAGACAATCACTTCCGGCGTTTCGTCGGCAAAGACCAGCCGCGACCCGACGATCAGCTTGCAATCCGGCAGCATCAGCCCCTCTTCCGCCGCATCCTCGCGCGCCCGACGCAGGGCACCATGCGCCCGCACGACACCGGCAACGCTGTTGCGGTCGGCAATGCCGATCCCGGTCATGCCCAGCGCCATTGCCTGCAGCACCATGTCGGCGGGGGAGGAGGCGCCGCGCAGGAAACTGTAATGGGTGGAAGCCGCCAGTTCGGCGAATTCAGACATATCCGTTCGCCTCGAGCGAAGTCGAGAGGCTGCTAGAGGTGTCTCGACTTCGGCAGGAACTGCCGAAGTTTACCCTGAACCTGTCGAAAGGCTCGACACGAACGGATTTTGGGCAACAGATATTCTCCATCACGCAAACAGCCCATGCACATACCAGTCCGGGTTTGCTTTTTCCTCGCCATAAAGCCCGTGCCGGAACAGCCAGTAGCGCCGGCCACGGGCGTCCTCGACGCGATAATAGTCGCGGGTCAGGCCGCCCTTGCCGGGTTGCTGTCCGTCCTTGCGCTGCCACCATTCCGAGGCGATCCGCTCGGGCCCTTCATAGCGCATCACCTGGTGACTCTTGCGCCGCCAGGTGAAGCGATAGGGCGGGCCGTCGGGGACTTCGGCGATCACCTGCACGCGCTGCGGCGGGTCGAACATGTGCAAAGGCCGCATCGGCGGATTGTCGGGAGACTGCCGCTGCCACGGCACCGGCGGCGGAGCGTTGAGCGCGGGCAGGGCGAGCAGGCCCTGTTCGGGAATATGGCTGTCGGCGGCGGCAAATTTCTGCACCCGGTCGCGGCCCATTCTGGTGCTGAGCTGGCTGACGAGAGAGACCGCATCGCCGCGCCGGTCCTCGCCGCCCTCGAGCCGCAACTGCTGCGGCGCGAGCGCTTCGGAAGCGACAATGCTCAGCCGGATCAGATCATAGCCGAAACCGGGGTTGAGTTCGTCGTTGAGCGCCTCGATCCGTTCGCGTAGCAGGCGTTTGAAAAGGGCTGCATCGCGGGTCGGCGCGCCGGTTTCCAGACCGAGCCGCGCGACATCGCCATCGCAGCGGAACAGCATCATCCGGATCATCCGCGCGCCCTGGCCGCGCTCGTTGAGTCGTTCGGAGGCTTCGGCAAATAATTCCGACAGGCAGGTCAGCGCGCCGTCGATATGGGTCAGCGGTTCGGCAAAGCGTCGCTCGGTGACGACATTGCCGATCCGGCGCAGCGGATCAATCGGCCGATCCTCGAGTCCCAATATCCGGTCCAGCCGCACCGTCAGCTCCATCCCGAAGCGTGCCGCCAGATTGGCGCGCGGTCGCTCGGCCAGATCGCCAATATGATAGAGCCCGGCCCGTTCCAGCGACTGGTGGGTCTTTGCGTCCATCGCCAGCGCCGCCACCGGCAGCTGGGCCTCCGCGCCTTCCTTCAGACCGTGCCGTGCCAGCGCCAATGCGGCATCGGCGGTTCCGGCCAGAGCCCAGCAGGCGCTATAACCCGCAGCGTCGAGTCTATCCTCGGCGTCCTGCGCCAGCCGTTCCTCATTGCCGTGGAGATGCGCCGCGCCGGTAATGTCGAGGATCAGCGCATGAGGCGGCTCGACCGCGACCATCGGCGTATAGCGCTCGCAGGCTTCGGCCAGTCGCGACAGCAGGTCGGCGTCGGCCAGCGGCTGATGATCAAAGGCATGCAGGTCCGGCACCCGCGCCCGCGCGTCGGCAAGCTTCATCCCCGGGCCGAGTCCCAGCGATACGGCCTGCCGGTCCGCCGCCATGATCACCATCGCGCCGCGGATTTTCTCGGTTAGCGCGAAGGGATGGTCAGGCGGCCCGTGTGCCCTGATGATCCGTTCGGACGGCAGCCAGGGCAGGGACAGCGCCAGTATCCGGCGCGCTCTGCTCGCTGTGTTGCTCGCGGAAGACTTGATCGTCACGGTTCCACTCCAGTCGGGCGCTCAGCCCGTAAAGCCCGCTGCGATGGCGCAGCAATTTGATATCGAAAGCAGGATGGCCCGGAGCATTGGCCTCCAGCGCGAGCGAAGGCGCCGCAGCCACCAACCAGCGGCTGAAGGCAGCGGTCGGCAGGGGGTTGTCCGGATCGCTGTTGGAGCGCAGCATCAGGCTGAGAACACCGGATTTCTGCGCCGACAGCGACAGGCGGCGAGTGGCGGTCAGGTCGAGACCCCTGGGCTTCTTTCCGGCCAGTTCGATGATCACCGCCGCCATCGCCGGTGATCGCACCCCGTCGGCGGCCGCGCGCAGTGCCGCGATACTGTCGGGCGCATCGACATGGAGGATGCTGTCGGGATCAATTCCCAGCTCCGCCAGTCCCGGCGGGTAGAGCCGGCCCTGCCGTCTCGCCTCGCCGCTTTCGCTGACCCACAGGACGGGGCGCGCCTCCTGATCCAGGTTCCGGCAACGCTGCGCCAGCAACAGCGCCATTGCCGCGGCGCTGGTCCGGTCATCCTTGCTCTCCGCATGCAGTTCGTGCAACGCCGCCCGCGGCAGGCCGTCGGCTTTCGCATTGCCACGCAAGGCGCTATCAATCGCCTCGACTCCGAAGCCGAAATGCGACGGCGCGTCTTTATCTTCCGATGTTCTCACACCGGAAGCCGCCAATATTCTGGCGAGCTTGGTCCGCAAGGCAGAGGCTTTTGCCGGGCTTGCCGGAGGTACAGCAGAGGGGGTGTCCGGTGAAGGCTCGACAGCCTGTCCCGAATCCGAATCGATAGTGTTCATGATATGTTCTAAAATATAGAAGAACGTTTGAGGGTCAAGTCATTCCACGGCTCGGGGCAAGGCCGGGCGGGCACGGATCGCTGCCCGGAACGGTGATACCGGAAAAAGAATGGAGATATCCGGGCAGGCCGGCCCGCAAAAAAAGCCCGCTTCTGCAGAGGCAGAAGCGGGCAAGGTGGAAGTGGCAATCTTTGAAAATTGGCTCAGAAGAAACCCGTCACAGCGGCTAGCGCCACGACCGCCAACAGGGTCGATATGCCCAGCACCATGATCATATGGCGGGTGGTGAAGCCCTGACGGGCACGGGTTTTATCCAATTTTTTCATATGTCATTCCTGCTTTTTCTATTTATCGAGGATGGGTTACAAGCTGGATGAGAGCATCCATGATGCTTCTTCCAGAGCGCCGATTCGCGCGGTCAGCAGGTCGGCGGTGAAGACGTCATCGGCTTCCTCTGCGGTTTTTACAAATTCGCGCATCTGGTCGGCGACGGCGAGATTGTCGTTTGAAAGCTGCTTCAGCATGGCTTCGACATCACCCCAGTCGGTCTGGTCGTCGATCACGCTATTATTGACATAGGTCGACAGGCCAACCGGCGTTTTTGCGCCGAGCGCCCGGATCCTTTCGGCAATTTCGTCGATCGAGGCCGCCAGATCTTCATACTGGCCTTCGGTCAGCATATGGACGCCGTGAAACTGGGGGCCGGTCACATTCCAGTGGACCGACTGGGTCTTGTGATAAAGCACAACCGTCGACGCCAGAGCATCACCGAGCTTTGCTGCCATTTCGGCACGGTCGGTTTTCTTGATATCGCTTTTCATTTCTCGAAGTTCTGCGGATTTGATGGTCGTTGTCATAAGATTATCTTCCTTTCGTTTTGGCGCGCTCGACGAACGGGCGGAGCGCGGGACCTGCCTGACTTACGCATCCCTCACGGATTGGTTCCCCGACCCGAGCAGAAATCCGGCGGCGGGAATTGGCTGGAACCAATCCGCTTTCCGCTGCGTAGATTCCTCATAACCCCCAACGAAAGGACGATAGAAATGACCAACATTTCAAATGCAAAAATAGCCATATTGGCAACGGACGGTTTTGAGAAATCGGAACTTTTCGAACCCAGAAAACAGCTCGCCGAAGCCGGGGCGGACATCACTATCGTGTCGCTGGAGAGCGGTTCGATCAGAAGCTGGGATAAAAAGGACTGGGGCGAAAGCATCGCGGTCGACATCACATTGGACGAAGCCAGAGAAGGCGATTTTGACGCGCTGGTCCTGCCGGGCGGACAGATGAACCCCGACCTGTTGCGGGTGGAGAATAAGGCCGTCGAATTCGTGACCGCTTTTTTCGATGCCGGCAAACCGCTTGCCGCCATCTGCCATGCGCCGTGGCTGCTGATCGAGGCGGATCTGGTGCAGGGTCGCAAGGTTACCGGCTATCCTTCGATCAAGACCGACCTGATCAACGCGGGCGCGCAATTCGAGGATAGCGAAGTGGTCGTCGACAACGGCCTGATCACCTCGCGCGATCCGGGCGACCTTGACGCATTCTGTGGCAAGATCATCGAGGAGGTCAGAGAAGGCATTCACAAGCGGACGCAAAAAGCGGCCTGAATCAGGGCGCCGGTGGCGCGAGGACCGGCTCTTCCGGAGCCGGTCCCCTGCGGCAGATCATCGCTGATTTGTCTTTTGTCCTGCCTCTGCGTCGACTCGCCTCAATCGCCTTAACAAAGGCAACCGTCGCTTTTTAGCGAGCGGATTGTATGGAAAAATGCCATTTTTGTAACCCCAAGGAGTAAAATATGAAGAATTTTCTGACCCTCGTGACCGGCGCTGCGCTGCTTGCGGCTACCCCGGCCCTGGCGCAAGATGCTGCCACGGCAGTCAAAGTGGAAGCCGGTATGAAGGTGTTCGGACCCAATGGCGGTCCCGTGGGTACGGTTGAATCCGTCGCTGGTGGCGCCGTGGTAATCGATACCGGCAACAACAAGGCCGCACTGTCGCCAGACGCCTTTGCCAAGGCAGAAAACGGCTTGTCGATCACGATGACCAAGGTTGATCTGGACGCTGCTGTTGAAAAAGCGGCGGCCGATGCCAGAGCCAAGCTGCTGGCTGCCCTGACCCCCGGCACCGAAGTGAAAACCGTAACCGGCGCCGCAGTCATCGGCACCATCAAGGAAAATGATACCGAATTCGTGACGGTCGAGCATGAAGGCGTACCGGTTCAGCTGCCGGTCGAAGCGTTCATGGCCCAGCCGGACGGTGTTTCGATCACGATGACCGAAGACCAGTTCAAAGCCGCGCTTGCCGGTACCCAGTAAGCCATTTGCCCTGACGGCGGCAGGACAATGATCCTGCCGCTGCTAGGCGCTGAATTTCAACCCCAGTTCATACATCGCTATCGCCGCCTGGGCCGCTTCGCCGCCCTTGTTCTTGCGCGTCTTGTCCGCGCGGGCCAGCGCCTGCTCCTCATTTTCCGTCGTGATGATGCCGTTGCCGACCGCCGCGCCGTCCATCGACAAGGCCATGATACCGCGCGCGCTTTCACCGGCAACAATCTCGAAATGATAGGTCTCGCCGCGGATCACCACGCCGATCGCGACAAAGCCGTCATATTGTTCGCTGTCGATCGCCATCGAGATCGCGCCGGGAATTTCCAGCGCGCCGGGCACGGTGATGATCTCGTGCTCGTGCCCCGCCGCCTCAAGCGCATCGGTCGCGCCCTCGATCAGCATGTCGTTGAGATGGTCGTAAAAACGCGCTTCGACGATCAGGAATTTTGCCATTTTCTGTCTCTTTCAATCGGGTCATCCTGACCATTTGTCAGGATCGGGTGGATGTTCGTTGCAGGCCCTGGATTAGATCAGGACGACGGGCCGGTCAGGCCCATTCCGCTTATTTCTATGCCGGGTCGCTGTCGCTGGCCTGCACTTCGCGCTGGGCGACAATCCGCAGGCCATAAGCGTCGAGCCCGACCAGATCATGGCTGGTATTGGTCAGCAATTCCATATCATGGACACCGAGCTCGCTCAGAATCTGCGCACCGACGCCATAGTCGCGCTGCTGATCCATCGGCGGCGGCTTTCCGCCTCCGAGGCTGCGGACCTGAGCCGAATAGAAATCGGGCAGGCGCGGGCTGATGAATACAATGATCCCCGAGCCTTCTTCGCCGATGATCTTCATCGATTCCTGCAACATGTTGGGGCGTCCGGTCTCGAGCCCGAACAGGTCTGGGAACATCGCCGTCGCGTGCATCCGCACCAGAGTCGGCTGGTCGGGGTCGACATGGCCTTTCTGCAACACGATCTGTTCGCTTTCGGTGGCCATATTATAATAGGTAATGGCCGTCCATTCCCCGCCCCAGCGGCTGGTGAAACGCGCTTCCTCCCGCCGTTCGGTCAGATGGTCGTGGCGCAGGCGATAAGCGATCAGGTCGCGGATCGTGCCGATCTTCATGCCGTGATGCTGGGCAAATTCGATCAGATCGTCGAGCCGCGCCATCTCGCCGTCATCCTTCATGATCTCGCAGATTACACCGGACGGGTTGAGGCCGGCCAGCCGCGAGACATCGACCGCCGCTTCGGTATGGCCGGCGCGGACCAGCACCCCGCCATTGCGTGCCTGCAGCGGAAAGACATGGCCGGGAGTGACAATCTCTTCCTTGCCCTTGGTCCGGTCGATCGCCACGGCCACGGTGCGCGCCCGGTCAGCAGCGCTGATCCCGGTGGTGACGCCGTCGCGCGCCTCGATCGAAATGGTGAAGGCGGTCTCATAGGCGCCGCGATTGTTCTGGCTCATCATGTCAAGGCCCAGTTCCTCGACCCGGTCGCGGGTCATCGCCAGGCAGATCAGACCGCGGCCATATTTGGCCATGAAATTGATCGCATCGGGGGTCGCCATCTGCGCCGGGATGATCAGATCGCCCTCGTTCTCGCGGTCCTCGTCATCGACCAGGATATACATGCGCCCGTTGCGCGCCTCGTTGATAATCTCTTCCGCGCTCGCCATTACCCCGCTACCGCCGCGCGCCAGATAAGTTTCCAGCTTGCCGAGCGTTTCGGCGGTCGGGTTCCAGTCCTCCTGCCCCAGGCTGCGCAGGCTGTTGGCGTGCAGCCCGGCGGCCCGAGCCAGCCCGGCGCGGGTTTCCTCACCGGATTCGATCAGGGCGACCAGTTTTTCGATCAGGATCTTGCTCATAGACTCGGCCTTTCAATGTGATGTTGGAGACCGGGTATCACATTGGGGTGTGATCGGTCTAGGGTGATTATCACATTGGGTTCACATAATGTGTTGCGCTCTCGTCATCCGGAACGTGTTTCAGGTCCCGCTCGCTCTTGACCGGAACCTTTCCTACACCAATACGCTATTAGGCCATGGCAAAAGCGAAACACTGGATCGAGCCGCATCCGCAGGGCATCTACGTCCGGCCTGCCGATGTCTGGATCGATCCGTCCGTGCCGAAGGAAAATGCCGTCGTCACCCACGGCCATGCCGATCATGCGCGCGGCGGGCATAGGGATGTCTGGGCGACGCCGGAGACGCTGGCGATCATGGGTCTGCGCTATGGGACCGAGGCGGGCACACCCACCGCTTATGGCGAGGGGTTCGAGCGTGGCGGGGTCCGGTTCAGCCTGCATTCGGCGGGCCATGTGCTGGGTTCGGCCCAGGTGCTGATGGAATATCAGGGCGAGCGGGTGGTCGTTACCGGCGATTACAAGCGCCGCCCCGACCCGACCTGCGCGCCGTTTGAACTGGTGCCCTGCGACATATTCATTACCGAAGCGACCTTTGGCTTGCCGGTGTTCCAGCATCCCCCGATCGCGGGCGAGATCGCCAAGATTTTTGCGCGGCTAGACGCCGAGCCGGACAGCAGCATCTTGATCGGCGCCTATGCGCTGGGCAAGGCGCAGCGGGTGATTGCCGAGCTGCGCCGGGCGGGCTGGGACAAGCCGATCTATCTGCACGGCGCGCAGGTCCGGATGTGCGAACTCTACGAGGAACTCGGCGTGTCGCTGGGCGAATTGCGGCTGGTGATGGATACGCCGAAGGACGAGATGCGCGGCCAGATCATCATCGCGCCGCCCTCGGCGCTGACCGACAAATGGAGCCGGCGGCTGCCCAATCCGGTGACCGCCATGGCGTCCGGCTGGATGCGGGTGCGCGGGCGGGCGCGGCAGCGCGGGGTCGAGATCCCCTTGGTCATTTCCGACCATGCCGACTGGGATGAACTGACCGAGACGATCCGCGAACTGGCGCCGAAGGAAACCTGGATCACCCATGGCAGCGAGGACGGCCTGCTGCGCTGGTGCGAGCTGCATCAGATCAAGGCGCGGGCGCTGGCGATGGTCGGGCGCGAAGAAGGGGATGACGGCTGATGCGCCGCTTTGCCGCCCTGATCGACAGTCTGGTCTACACCCGGTCGCGCAACGCCAAGCTGGCGGCGATTTCCACCTATTTGCGCGAAACGCCCGATCCCGATCGCGGCTGGGCGCTGGCGGCGCTGACCGACAGTCTCGACTTTCCGGCGGTGAAATCCGCCACCATCCGCAATCTGGCAGGGACGCGGATTGATCCAGAACTGTTCCGCCTGTCGCGTCATCATGTCGGTGATACCGCCGAGACCGTGGCTTTGGTCTGGCCGGAAGCGGAAGGGCGGGAGCAGAGCGATCCGAGCATCGACGAAGTGGTGCAGGCGCTGTCCGCTGCCAGTCGCGCAACCGCTCCCGACATTGTCGCTTCCCTGCTCGACAGCCTGGATTCGAACAGTCGCTATGCGCTGCTCAAGCTGGCGGTTGGCGGGATGCGGGTCGGGGTGTCGGCACGGCTGGCGAAAACCGCTTTCGCGCAGGCCTTTGATGTGGCGCTCGACGATGTCGAGGAGCTCTGGCACGCGCTTGATCCACCTTACGAAGCTCTGTTTCAATGGGCGGAGCAGGGCGGGGATCGTCCCGACCTTTCGGCGACGCCTTTCTTCCGGCCGTTCATGTTGTCGCACCCGTTCGAGGGCGACAGTCTCGATCTCGGCCAATATGCGGTCGAGTGGAAATGGGACGGCATCCGCGTGCAGGCGGTGCATCTCGGCGGCGAGACCCGGCTCTACAGCCGCGGCGGCGATGATATCAGCGCCTCCTTCCCCGACATTGTCGAGGCGTTCGACCGTGACGGCGTGATTGATGGCGAATTACTGGTGCGCGGCACCGATCAGGGCGGCGAAGCGGCCAGTTTCAACGCGCTGCAAAAGCGTCTGGGGCGCAAGACGGTCTCGAAAAAGATGCGGCAGGAATTTCCCGCCTTTGTCCGGGTCTATGATCTGCTGATGGACGGGGATGACGATTTGCGCCCCTCGCCCTGGCACGAACGGCGCCAGCGGCTCGAGCGCTTTGTGCCGAAACTCAATGCCGACCATTTTGACCTGTCGGCGGTGGTCGAGGTCGATGATTTTGCCGCGCTGGAGATGATGCGCGCCGGGGCTCGCGACGCGGCGATCGAGGGCGTGATGCTGAAGCGGCGGGAAAGCCCCTATCTGGCAGGCCGGGTCACCGGTCACTGGTACAAGTGGAAACGCGACCCGCTGAATGCCGATTGCGTGATGATGTACGCCCAGCGCGGCAACGGGCGGCGCGCGTCCTTCTATTCCGACTATACATTCGGCTGCTGGACCGAGGCCGGCGAACTGCTGCCGGTCGGCAAGGCCTATTCCGGTTTCACCGACGAAGAGCTGAAATGGCTCGACCGTTTCGTCCGGCAGAATACGCTGAACCGCTTCGGCCCGGTCCGCGAGGTGAAGAAGTCACTGGTGCTCGAAGTCGCGTTCGATTCCATCCACGAAAGCGGCCGCCACAAATCCGGCCTCGCCATGCGCTTCCCCCGCATCAACCGCATCCGCAAGGACAAGCCGGCGGAAGAGGCGGACCGGATCGCGACCTTGCAGACAATGATTTCCTGAGCGTTGGCCGTTCAGCTAGCAGCTGCAACCCCTAGCGCTTGCCGGGGAGCATCCGCCGGAGTGTATTGTCCTTGACGACATAATGATGGAACAACGCCGCCAAGGCATGCAGGCCGATCAAAAAATACCCGACCGTGCCAAATGTTTCGTGCCATTCCTTCACTTGCCCCGCCAGAGCCTTGTCCGGCGTAACCAGCGCGGGAAGCTCCAAGCCGAAGAACGGAATGCTCTTGTCAGCGGCGCTGAGGATCAGCCATCCGGCAACCGGCATTGCCAGCATGAAAGTATAGAGCGCCAGATGCGTGACCTTGGCGAACAGCATTTGCCAGACGGGTGGCTCGGGTTTGATCGGCGGTTTTGCAGTGACAAGCCGGGTGACTATCCGGATGATAACGAGGAGCAGCACGCACAGGCCGAGCATGAAATGCCAGCTCTTCAATCCTTCGCGGAAATCGCTGCCTTTGGGAAAATTCTCGCGCAGGAGAATGGCGCTATAGACAGCGAATATCAGCAGCAGCATTGCCCAGTGGAGGAAAATTGAAAGGGACGAATAGCGTGCGGGGGGTGCGGTTGCTTTCATATGAGGCCTCTTTTTGTGCGTAGTTAAACAAGAAGCGAATCATTTGATGCTGTCACACCTCCGACCGGTCAATCATCCGCAAGCTTCTTGTCGCCGGAATGCTGTGGAACCGGCGGCGATGATATGGCTCGATCGCAAGAAATGCCAATGCGCTTGACCCATGAACTTCCTATAGTGAGTGCTTGTAACATCGGTCACAGGCTTACTAAACGCAGGGAATATACCTAAGCGGCGATCCGGCTGAGGGTTTCTGTTTATCAGAGCAGGGCCATCTGCTTAGATTTAAAGGAACTCCCGAAGCGTCTCTACAAACAGCTCAAACTGGTCATGGTGCAACCAGTGGCCGGCGTCGGCAAATTCCTTCACTGTCACATTGTCGCCGAAATATTGCATGCGGCCGTCTTTCTCCGGATTGCTGGCCCAGCTGTCGGCGCCGTAATGGAGCTGGGTCGGGCAGCTGATATTGCCCCACAATTCGTGAATGCTGTCCTGAGACAGGTCGATGCTGTCCCAGTGCTGCACATAGGGATCGAATTTCCAGCTATAGCTGCCATCCTCGTTGCGGATCACCGCGTGGGTGGTCAGATGGCGGGCCTGTTCATCCGACAGATGCTGGTTAGCGTCCTGCATCCGGCCCAGCGCGTCCTCGAATGTCGGATAGCGTTTGACCTGCCGCCCGGCGGCCTTGCGCTTTTCCTCGATAGAGTTGCGCACCCGCTGCAGCTGGCCGATTTTCTCGCGCTCGGCGAGCATCTCGGGGCTCGGGCCGAGCCCCTCGATCGCGACCAGCTTGCGCACCGTATCGGGATAGAGGCCGGTATAGCGCAGCGCGATATTGCCGCCCATGCTGTGCGCGACGATGGTGACCGGCGACAGGTCGAGCTGGTGGATCAATTGCGCCAGATCGGTGACCATCGCCATATTGGCGTAATTGCCGTCGGTGCTCCACTGGCTGTCGCCATGGCCGCGAACGTCGGGGCAGATGATATGCCAGTCGTCGCGCAATGCCTGTGCGGTCCAGTCCCAGTTGCGGCAATGGTCCTTGCCGCCGTGGAGCAGGATCAGCGGCGGCTTGTCCTCATTGCCCCAGTCCGCATAATGCAGTTTGAGCCGTTGCGAGAAATAGCTGTGCGAGGCGGGGCCGATCAGGGTCATGCGGGGTTCCATCCGGAAAGGAAAATCTGAACCCGTCTCTACTGGGCGCGACGGGGTTCGACAAGCATCTGTCAGACAAAGAACCGCCCTGCTTGCATTTGATGCTTTACAATCATCCATATATCGACATATATAGAAATATGGATTCGATTAAGGCAATAGAGGCGCTCGGTGCGCTCGCGCAGAATACCCGGCTCGATGTTTTTCGGCTGCTGGTCCGTCATGAACCGGCCGGCCTGCCGGCGGGAGAGATCGCCAGGCGGCTGGACGTTCCGCAAAATACCATGTCCTCGCATCTGGCCACCCTGTCGCGCGCCGATCTTGTCTCCTCGAAGCGCGACAGCCGCCTGATCATCTATCGCGCCAATCTCGCCGCGATGAACGGCCTCGTCGCCTTCCTGCTGGAAAATTGCTGTTCCGGCGAGGAATGCGCGCCCCTTACCAACCAACTCGAAAGGCTCTGCCAATGAAACGGATGCACATCCATGTCGGCGTGGATAATCTCGCCGCCTCGATCCAATTTTACTCTACGCTGTTTGACGCCGAGCCGACGGTGGTCAAAGATGATTATGCCAAATGGATGCTCGACGATCCGCGTGTGAATTTTGCCATCTCGTCGGAAGATCATGCGGCCAAGGGCATCGAGCATCTCGGTATCCAGACCGAAAATCCGGAAGAACTTCAACAGGTCTTCACCCGCCTGCGCAAGGCCGACGCGCCCGTTCTGGAAGAGGGGCAGACCACCTGCTGCTATGCCCAGTCGGAAAAAAGCTGGATTGCCGATCCCGACGGCGTCGTCTGGGAAGCCTTTTACACCGACGGTGAATCCGTCGTCTATGGCGATTCGCCCGAACTGTCCGCCGTGTCGCGCAATGCTGCCGAAACCAGCTGCTACGCGCCTTCGAAAGCTGCCCTGTCATGAGCGACAAAATCTATAACGCGCTGTTTCTCTGTACCGGCAATTCCGCCCGCTCGATATTGGCGGAATCGATTTTGCAACGCGAAGGCAAGGGGCGGTTCAATGCCCTGAGTGCGGGCAGCAATCCGGCCGGACAGGTTCATCCCTATGCGCTTGATCTGCTCGAAACCATGGGGCATCCGGTTGCGGGACTGCGCTCCAAGAACTGGGACGAATTTGCGGGACCCGACGCACCCGCGCTAGACTTTGTCTTCACCGTTTGTGACAATGCCGCCGGCGAGACCTGTCCGGTCTGGCCGGGTCAGCCGATGACCGCTCATTGGGGCATAGCCGATCCCGCCGCAGCAACCGGCAGCGAGGCCGAGAAGCGGGCGGCCTTCACCGAAGCCTATCGGATGATGTTCAACCGGATCAGCCTGTTTCTGGCCTTGCCGCTGGAAAGCATTGACAAGATGAGCCTGCAGAACCGGCTCCGGGAAATTGGCGCAGAGAAAATCGGAGTTTGATACATGGCAACGCAACCCCTTGAAAGCCCGGCGGACGCCGGGCTCGGCCTGTTCGAAAAATGGCTGTCGCTCTGGGTCGGAGCCGCGATATTACTGGGACTCCTGATCGGCAATATGGCGCCCGACGCGGTCGCGATCCTCGCCCGCCTCGAATATGCCTCGGTCAATCTCGTGGTTGCGGTGCTGATCTGGGCGATGATCTACCCGATGATGGTCGGCGTCGATTTTGCCAGCCTCAGGCATATCGGCGAAAAGCCGAAGGGCCTGTTCATAACCATCATTGTCAACTGGCTGATCAAGCCCTTCACCATGGCGGCGCTGGCGGTATTATTCTTCCAATATATATTTGCCGGGCTGATGTCCGCCGATGATGCGCAGCAATATATCGCCGGGCTGATCCTGCTCGGCGCTGCGCCCTGCACGGCGATGGTCTTCGTCTGGTCGCAGATGACCAGGGGTGATCCCGCCTATACCCTGGTGCAGGTGTCGGTGAACGATATCATCATGATTTTCGCCTTCGCGCCGATTGTTGCGCTGCTGCTCGGCGTTGCCGATATCGCCGTGCCGTGGCAGACTTTGCTGCTGTCGGTCCTACTCTATGTCGTCATTCCGCTGGTCGCCGGTGCGCTGACCCGCCGCACATTGCTGGCCCGGTCCAGCAGCGGGGAAGCGGCCGTCACCGCTTTTACCGACCGGGTCAAGCCTTTGTCCGTCTTGGGGCTGTTGCTGACGGTGGTGCTGCTGTTCGCCTTTCAGGCGCAGACCATCGTGACCCAGCCGCTGCTGATCGCGCTGATCGCGGTACCGATCATCATCCAGAGCTATGGCATATTCTTCGTCAGCTATGCCGCCGCCTGGGCGTGGAAAGTGCCGCATAATGTCGCCGCACCCTGCGCGCTGATCGGGACGTCCAATTTCTTCGAACTGGCCGTAGCCGTGGCCATCGGTGTGTTCGGACTGGGCAGCGGCGCGGCGCTCGCCACCGTGGTCGGCGTGCTGGTCGAAGTGCCGGTGATGCTGTCGCTGGTCGCCATAGCCAACCGGACCCGGAGCAAATTCGCGCCGGACGGATAAAGAGGCAAGCGTCCGGTCTGCTGTTACGCAAATTGTGCCGGGATCTCCGGATCGCTTGTATCGAGCAGAGGGATCGCGTCCTCCGGGAGACCGGCATAGGCGCTGGTCCAGCGGGCCACCCACTCGGGGTCCGTCACCTTGCCGGGATGATAGCCGGGCACCAGTGAGCGCAACATGGCGGGTGAGGCCTTCATCAGAAAGCGTATCACCATGGCCCAGAGCCGCAACCGGCTGGCCGGGCGGTTCCATAATCGGTCGCGTTTCAGCATGCGCCGATATCCCTTGCGGCTCGACCGGGCGACATGCCAGCTCGCGTAAACCAAACCCCAGGCGCGGGGCCAATATTGGCCATAGAGATGCTGATAGAGATCATAAGCGACATTTTTATGCTCGGTTTCCTCCACCATGTGCCACAGGATCAGCGATGAAACCGAGGGATCGGCATCGTTGAACAGGTTGCGCCGGTCCCCGATCAGCCATTCGGTTATGCCCATGGTCATCGTTTCAAAACCGGCGGTATAGGCAAGACGCCACCGCAGGCTCTTGGTCTGGAACCGCTTGTAGTCCGCCGCCATTTCGCTTTCGACATCGGCCAGTTCCGGATAATTGCGTTTCAATATTTCATTATAGCGGCGGTGGTTCTGGAAGTGATTGCCTTCCTGCGCAATGAATCCGTGAACGTCCTGCTTCAGCTGCGGGTTGCTCGCTTTTTTCAGAGCCTCGCGGACCGTCTTGATCAGAAAAGGCTCAAGATAGGGCATGGTCAGAGACGCGCCGTTCGCCATATGGCTCCATTCCCGTCGATCCGGATGCCATGCCGGATCGATATTCTCGGCAAAGGCAAAGGGAATGGCGCGAACGATGATCTCGCCGGACTGCGGCGGCTGTCTGGTCGGTGCGTTCACGCGCCGGACTCCAGCGATCTATATTTTTGCCAAGCGCCCCAGGCAAACAGGCCGAAGCCGATGTGAACAGCGATGATTGGCGGCCAGCCGAACAGATAAATGACATTGTTGACCGTCACATCGCCGCCAAAGGGGCCGCCGCCAAATTCCAGTCCCCTTGTGCCGAATAGGGCATTGGCAATGGCGGGCAGGGTGAACAGCCACGCATAGGTCAGGGAGGACCAGAACAGCCAGGTCTGACCTTTCGGCCCCAGCCGGACAAAGGGCGCCGCAGCGGCCAGCGCGATGAGGATCAGGCCATTGGTGATGCCTTCGAGATGCGCCATGTTCCAAGCGCGGCGATCGCCGCCTATTTCCACCGGAATGTCGGTAAACAGGGGCCACAGGTCAAGCGCTCCCAGCAGGAAGAAAAAATAGAGCCAGCCGCTCAGCGCCGCAGACAGCAACAGCCCGACCCCGTTCAAAACCAGCAAGGTCCGGCGTTTATCGCTCAGCATTTCTCGTCTCCCCCATGTCCATCGGAATGATATTTGTTGGTGTGGCCCGCGCGTCTGCCAGCGCGTCGGGATGCAGCTTTTCCAGCGCCTTGGTACACCAGTCCATCCATTCATGTTCCCATCGGATACCGACATCGAGCGCCAGTTGCCGCCCGAGATCTCCAAGCGAATTGCCATTTTCCAGCAGTTTCTGTTTCACCAGATACTCGGCGTGGCGGTCCTGATGCCGTTCTAGCCGCAACAGCAGATTGCGGCGCAGCGCATCCAGATCGATCGATTCAATGCCGTAGAGCTGCACCAGAAAATCATCCTTCAGAACCTGTGGTTCGGAGGGTTCGCGGGACCATTGCAGCAAGGCCGTTCGGCCTGCTTCAGTGATGGTGAAGACGATTCGGTTGGGTTTGCCGGACTGCTCGACTTCCTCGGCCCGGGCCAGGTCATTGTCCTTCATCTTTCCCAGTTCACGATAAATTTGCGAATGGCGTGCGCGCCAGAAAAAGCCGGTCTTCTCATCAAACTGCTTGGCAATGTCATAGCCCGATTTTGGTCCGTCCGACAGGCAGACCAGAATTGCATATTTCAGGGACATCCCGTCTCTCCAATATTCTACTAGTGGAATATTAATATGACACAAGTTGCATATAAGTCAAGCCAGTCTGGTGAAAGAGTTCCGCGCGCCTGTATCTGCCAGCTCGGCTGCTCACGCCTCATGTTGAAGTCCCGGAAATCCGGCATATTTCCAAATTTCTCAATTATGATTTGACAGCTTGAGTGACAGTTGATTATTTAAGAATGAGAATCATTCGCATTATCATTAATCAGGGGCACAATTCATGAAACCGAACTTTCGTCATCGGGGGACTGCATTTACATGCAGTTTTCTGGCACTAGGCTTTTCCCACACGGCGATGGCCGCGGGTGACGATGCTGCCGGTTTCGCGGATGACAACACGATCACGGTCACGGCGACCCGTGCGCCCGTGGATGTCGCGGATGCACCGGCCACGGTCACGGTCATCGACGAGGAGCAGATCGCCGATGAAATGGCGACCGATGTCCGCGATATCGTTCGCTTTGAACCGGGTGTAACGGTGCGCCGTGCTCCCGCGCGCTTCGGCGCGGCGCTCGGCACCACAGGCCGGGCCGGCAACGAGGATTTCAATATCCGCGGTATTGGTGGCAACCGGGTGCTTATTCAGGTCGATGGCATTCGTTCTCCCCAGGGCTATACTTTCGGCGCGCAGGAAGTCGGGCGCGGCAATGCGACCGACGTCGGCCTGATCAAGTCGGTCGAGATCCTGCGCGGTCCGGCCTCGGCGCTCTATGGCAGCGACGGGCTGTCCGGTGCGGTCAGCTTCATCACTTCCGACCCCGTGGACTTCATCAGCGACGGCAACAGCTTTGGCGGCTTTGCCCGGGCGCAATATAGTTCCGAGGATCAGGAATTTTCCGAGACCATAGCGCTGGCTGGCCGAACGGGCGATTTTTCGGCCATGCTGGCCTATTCGCGGCGGGATTTCGAAGAGCTGGACAACAAGGGCACGATCGACACGGAAGACGCGACCCGCACCACCCCCAATCCGCAGGAGGGCGAGTCCAACGCCTTTCTCGGCAAGCTGGTCTGGGACAATGGCACCCACAAGCTTCGTCTGACCGGCGAATATCTCGAACGCGAGATTTCCTCGGACATATTGTCGGGCCGTGGTCCGGTCTTTCTGTTCGGCCCCACGCCGAGTTGGATCGTCGACAATCTGACGGCACTGGATGAAACCAAGCGCAGCCGCGTGTCGCTCGACTATACCTATGATGCCGGTGAAGAAGGGTCCGGCTTTATCGACTATGCCCATCTCGCCGCTTATTGGCAGGACGGGACCGACCGGCAATTTGCGCTAGAAGAGCGAACGCCGACCTCTTCTACGCCGCGCCCGGACCGGGAACGGCTGAACACATTTGACAATGAAGTTATCGGTGCGGTTGCCGAATTCCGCTCGACCTTCAGCACCGGCGCGGTCAAGCATACGATCACCTTTGGTGGCGATATCAGCAAGACCGAGCAGGATGGTCTGCGCGACGGCACCGAGCCGCCGTTCGGAGAGGTCTTTCCGAGCCGGGCCTTTCCGAAGACGGATTTCACACTCGGCGGCTTCTATATCGGCGACGCGATCGAATTTGCCGATGGTATGGTGACGCTTTATCCGGCGCTACGCTACGATTTTTACGATCTGAACCCGACCGACGATCCGCTGCTGCCGAGCTTTACGCCGAGCGCGCAGGACGGATCGAAACTGTCGCCCAAGCTTGGCGCGGTGGTCAAACTCGGCGATATTCGCCTGTTCGGCAACTATGCTCGCGGTTTCCGCGCGCCGACGCCCAGCCAGGTCAATAATTTCTTTGAAAATCTCGCCTTCGGCTACACATCGGCGGCCAATCCCGATCTCGGACCGGAAACCAGCGACAGTTTCGAGGCCGGTATCCGCTATGCAACCGACAAGGTCGGATTGTCGCTGACCGCCTTCACCGCCGACTATTCCGACTTCATCAGTCAGGAAGTTGTCGGCGGCAGCTTCACGCCAACCGATCCGGCGATCTACCAGTTCATCAATCTCGATGATGTGACGGTCAAGGGTGTCGAGGCCAAGGCCAGCTATGAAGCCGACAACGGCTTCCGCGCCCGCTTCGCCGTTGCTTTTGCCGACGGCACGGTGAAGTCACCGAACAATCCGCCGGCATCGCTGGGTACGGTTGATCCGATCAACGCTATATTGGGTCTGGGTTATCGCGAACCGACCGGTGCCTTCGGGGGCGAGCTGATCTTCAGCTATAATGCGCAGAAGGAATTTAACGAAACCACCGGCGTATGCAGCGCAGCCTGCTTCCGACCGGATGAATCGCTGATCGTCGACGCCACGGCCTATGTCCGGATCGCCGAGAATTTCAAATTGCGGGCCGGCATTTTCAACATCACCGACAAGAAATACTGGGTCTGGAGCAGCGTCCGGGGGCTGGAGGCAACATCACCGATCATCGACGCCTTCACGCAGCCGGGCCGCAACGCCAGCGTTTCGCTCAGCATATCATTCTAATTGCAGGGGGAGAATAAAGATGAAGACGAAATTGACGACACTTTGGGGAACAGCCCTGTTTGCGCTGGCCATGGCGACATCACCGGCGCTGGCCGCAGGCGACCAGCCGCACCTGGTGGCGACGACTGCGCAGGTGTCCTTCGAACAGGACCGCGCCGACATTTTGGCGATGGCGGGAGACTATAAGGTCAAATTCGATATGGCGGAAACCACATCATGGCGGGACGATTACGAACCGATCAAGGCGAAAATTTCCGGCGGCCATGAAAGTGTCCGCGTGATCAAGGATACCGGCCGGGAAATCGTTTTGCAGCATCTTCTGGTCGCCGAACATGAGGGCAATACGTTTATCATCAAGCACTGGCGTCAGGACTGGGTCTATGAACCGGCCAAGGTGCTGGTCTATGCCGGGGCCGGAAAATGGGTGAACAGGGATGTTCCGGAATCCGAACGCCAGGGCAGCTGGTCGCAAACCGTCTGGCAGGTCGACGACAGCCCCCGCTATGGCGGTGTCGGCCAATGGCAGACAGTCAACGGCGTCCGCAGCTGGACCAGCGACTGGACCGCCCGCCCTCTGGCCCGCCGCGACGCGGTGCGCGATCCGGTCTATGACCATTATCAGGCGATCAACCGGCACCAGCCGATGCCCGGTGGCTGGATCCACTGGCAGGACAATACAAAGATGAAGACGGTCGACGGCAAGGCCGTTCCCTATGTCCAGGAATCGGTGCTCAACACATACACGAAATTCGACGGCTATAGCGTCAGCGCGGCGGATGACTATTGGGCGAAAACCAGAGGCTATTGGGAGCAGGTGCGGGCAGAGTGGGATGCCGCGATCGCTGTTCATGGCGGCGTGACCGTCGAGGAGGAAGCGCAGACCG
Organism: Sphingorhabdus sp. 109; assembly: GCF_902506555.1. Classification (GTDB taxonomy): domain Bacteria; phylum Pseudomonadota; class Alphaproteobacteria; order Sphingomonadales; family Sphingomonadaceae; genus Parasphingorhabdus. The sequence continues at coordinate 3,051,396 of NZ_LR732707.1, forward strand.
GAACCGTCATAAGTGCGCGCCTTTTGTCCATGGGTACGGAAATTGCCGATGGAACGTTGACCGAAACTGCAGCGGTCGACGAAGCGCGGGCGCTGATACGGGACGCAACCAGTAAGCAACCGTCCCAGGCCGCTGCACAGACAGCTCCAGCATCAGCAGACTATTGATGCCGGGGCCGATATCCGCATTTGCGCAATCGCTGGCCGCGACCCCCAAGATCGCCGCCTTGCCCGCTGCGCAAATGCGGATAATTGTCTCGATGCGGATTGCCGTGCTCGCGTGGCGCAAGCATCAGGACCCGAAACCCTATCTGGTCAAGCAACTGGGGGATGAAATCGCGGCCCGCCATTTCGCCCATATCATCGAATTGATGAGCGATTGCTGGCCCGAGCCGGTGGCCGTGCACCGGCCCTGCTGCCAGCAGACAAGCTATGACGAGATGCTGATGCTCGATCTGACAACGGCGGCGGTTCAGCGGGAACCGGAACATTTCCATGGCCTGCTCGGGGAGATGATTGGCCGGTCGGACCGGCAGAAGCTGCATCTCGCCTTCACCAAATTTGCCGGCCGGTTCCAGCGCTAAGGAAATATTGCGTGAATAAAGTCAAAACCCGGAACCTGCTGATACTGGTTCATCTGTTCCTTGCCGCCTTTCTGGCACCCTCCTTTCTGCTGGTCGGCATTACCGGCGCGCTCAAGCTTGCGGGGGTGGAAGCGTCGATCGAGGATATTCCGATTGAACTGCCCGCCGATACGCAGATCGATCCGGACAGCCCGACGCTGACACAGGATATCGGCGCTGTTCTCGCGGCGCAGGGCATTGATCTGGACATCGAAAGCGTTCGCAGCCGGGACGGAAAGATGACCACCCGGCCGACCTCGCGGACCTTTGCGCGGATCAACGAGACGCCTGATGGTCTGGAGGCATCGCTGCACAAGCCCGGCTTTCAATATGCGATGATGGAATTGCACAAGGGCCACGGCCCCGCGCTGTTCAAATCCTATCAGCTGATCGCGGGCATCGCCCTGTTTCTGGTCATTGTCGGCGGTCTGGTCGTCGGGCTGATGGCGCGCGCCTATCGCCGCAAGACGCTTGTTTCGCTGGCGATCGGTACCATGGCCTTCTGGGCGCTCGGATTCGCGATCTGATCCGCCCGGCGCAATTTACGTCAGCGCGACACCCTCGATCGTGATCCGGTTGAGATAGCGGCGGTGGCCCTGATAGTCGTTCAGGGCATAATGCCAGGTCGACCGATTGTCCCACATCGCCAGATCGCCTTCGCGCCATTTGTGCCGATAGTGGAAGCGGTCCTGCATGATATGGTCATAGAGCTGCTGCAGCAGCGCCTGGCTCTCGTCCGGATCCATGTCGACAATCTCTAGCGTGAAACCGGGATTGACATAGAGGCCCTTCACTCCGGTTTCGGGATGGGCGAGCACCACCGGGTGGATCGCCCTCTGCCCCGCCTGATCGGCATTGGTGTAGCGGTCGCCGATCGCCTTGCGATAGGCGCTCTCCTCGCCGAACACATGCGCATTGCCATGCCGCGCTTTCAAGTCCTTGATCCGGTCTTTCATCTCGTCATCGAGCGCGTCATAGGCCGCCGCCATGCCGGCGAACAAGGTATCGCCACCGCTCGGCGGGATTTCCAGCGCGTATAGGATAGACCCCATGGCCGGCGCTTGGTCATAGCTGTGATCGGTGTGCCAGCCCCCGCCGATATTGAGCTGCTGGTCCGGTTCCTTCAGCACTTCGGCAATTTCCGGATAGCCGTCGCGCCGCTTGAAAAAGCGGTTGAGGTCGATCGCGCCCCAGCGTCTGGCAAAGGCGATATGGTCTTCGGGGGGTCAGCTTCTGGTCGCGGAAGAACAAGCTGCCATGTTCGAGAAAGGCGCGCCGGATATCGGCAAATTGCTGATCGCTCAGGCTGGTGACATCGACATGTTCGACAATCGCGCCGACCGCCTCGCCGGCTTTTTCTATCCGCATGCTGCTCTCCCTTTATCCCGTTCTCTCTGGAACGGATTTCATGCTAGTGTAGCAGCAGATAGAGATTTTAGGAGTCCTTCAATGCCGGAAACAAGCAAAATGCCATCCCTCAACCGCCGCCAGCTGCTCGCGGCCAGTGCTGCCACCGGGGCTGTGATGTCCGCCGGTCCGGCGACCGCGACCGACGTTGCAGGCAAGCCGGACCTCAGCGGCAAGTCGATCCTGATCACCGGCTGTTCCTCCGGTTTCGGCTATCTCGGCGCGATCCTCTATGCCGAACAGGGCGCGAAAGTCTTTGCCACCATGCGCAATCTGCCGCGCGCGGAAGGTGATGCGCTGGCCAAGGCGGCCAAGGACAAGAATCTGGATATCACCATCCTCGAGCTCGATGTGCTGTCGAACGAATCGGTGAACAAGGCTGTCGCCGAAGCCGAGCGTTTGAATGGCGGCGCGCTGGATGTTGTCATCAACAATGCTGGAATCGGCACCGGCGCTCCGGTGGAGCTGCAGGATCTCGAGACCATGCAGCTTCTGTTCGACACCAATGTGATGGGTTACCAGCGGGTCGCCCGCGCGGCCCTGCCCAAGATGCGCGCGCAGAAATCCGGTCTGGTCGTCAATGTCTCGTCACAGCTCGGACGGGTGATGGTGCCGGGCATGGGCTTCTACAGTTCAACCAAATTCGCGGTGGAATCGATGAGCGAGCAAATGGCCTATGAGCTCGTTCCGCACGGTGTCGACGTGACCATCGTGCAGCCCGGTGGCTTCCCGACGAAAATCTGGGAAAACGGCAATCAATATACCGCGCCGATGCTGGAACGAGCCGATGACGAGCGCAAGGCGGCCTATCAGGCGCTGGTCGACGGTGCGCTGCGCAATAGCGGCGGGTCGACCGATCCGATCGACGTGCCGCGCGCCATTGCCGACGTGATTGCCAAGGCTCCTGGCAAGAGGCCGCTGCGGCTTCCCGTCCATCCCGGCGGCAAACCGCAACTGGCGATCAACCAGGTGAGCGCGCAGACGCAGCTTGCCATGCTCGGCAATTCACCCTTCGGTCCCTGGGTCAAGGATGTGAACGAACGGACCTAACGTCGGGATGTGCTCCGCACTTGATGCGGAGCTCTGCCGGGCAAACGGTGTCCAGCCTCCGGAACTCCGCATCAAGTGCAGCGTTCCCTGTTTCCAGCGGGCGGTTCAGGCTGCCCGTTTGACCAGCAGCAGCGGCGTCAGATAGACGATCAGGAAGACGCTATTGGGGATGACATTGGGCGCATTGCCCGAGGCTACCGATGCGCCGCTGTCGACCGCGAACCAGACCAGGAAAGTATAGATTGATCCCTTGCGGATCAGGTCGCTGCCCTGTTCGATACCGGGCGCGGTGATAAAGACATACATGGCCATCAGTCCAGCGAAGACGCCGCCGGCGATCGCCATCGCCATTTTTGCTTCCGGTGTGTCGAGCCCGGCCACGCCATTGCCGCCGGAAGAGGCGAACTGGAAGAAAATCTCGTTGGCGCCGGTAAAGTCATTCACCCCTGAAAAAGCGAATATGATGGCAACGATGATCGAAAAACTGCCGACGATACGGATATAGCGGCCAGCGGCTTGTGGTGACATGATCTGCTCCTCCTTCGGTTTCATTGCCTTTAGACCATGCGGCGGTCATCAAAACAATTACCTGCGGGGTAAGTGCATGCGGGGTATTTCATGCTATCGGGTTATGAGCCGGGAACTGGATGCGGGAGACGATCATGCCGTCGGAATTTGGTGCGATATTGAAGGACTGGCGCAAGACGCGGCGGTTCAGCCAGCTTGACCTCAGCCTCGAGGCGGAAATGTCGGCCCGGCATCTGAGTTTTCTTGAATCGGGCCGCGCTAACCCCAGTCGCGAGATGGTGCTGCGTCTTTCCGAAGCCCTGCACCTTCCCCGGTCGGCCGCCAATCAGGCGCTCCATGCCGCGGGCTTTGCGCCGGTCTATCCCAGTCTGTCCGACGACGCGCCCGAACTGGCTCCGGTCAACCAGGCGATCCGCACGATGCTCGACCATCATGATCCCTTTCCCGGCTATGCCATCGACCGCCACTGGAATATCGCCAGCAGCAATCAGGGCGCGCAGATGATCCTGGCGCTGGCCAGCCCGGGCGGTCCGGCCAATCTGATCGACATATTGATCAACTGCGCGGGGCTCGACCTGATCGAGAATTGGGACGAGGTGGCGGTCCTGTCCCTCTCGCGCCTGCGCACCGAGATACTGGAACTGGGCGGGGATGATCAGCTCTCCGCGCTGGCCGCCCGGCTGGCCGAGCACGAGCGGGTCCGCAAGGCCGATATGGGATCGATCAATCTCAACCAGGCGGTGATTCCGACAATCTTTCGTGTCGGGGAGAACCGCCTGTCGCTCTTCTCCGTCATCGCCCAGTTCGGATCGGTGCAGGATATCAGGGCGGGAGAGACACGGATCGAACTGATGTTCCCGATGGATGCGGAAACGGTTCAGTTTTTCGAAAGATAGCGGCGGGCAAAGTCGGTTTACGGTAGATAGGACAGGGAGAGGGAGAAATAATATGCGAGCGATGAAATCGGCTTTGTTGCTGGGGCTGTCGGGTCTCGCGGCTTGCGCACCAGTCGTCCCGGAGGAAAGCGGTGGGACGCCGGACAGCCTGGCGGTTACCGGCGATCAGACCGCTGCCCAGAGCGCTGCGCTGTCTGCCATGAAAAAACAATTCCCTTCCTGGTTTGCCAATATCGAACCGTTCCGGATGATCGGTAACGCGGGGCAAAGCGTATATTTCGTCGGTACCGAAGGGCTGGGCATGTATTTCATCCCCACCAGCGCAGGCCATATCGTAATCGATGGCGGCATGCCGGGCCAGGGCCAGCTGGTCTGGGACAATATCAGGCAGCTTGGCTATGATCCAGCCGACGTGAAAATCCTGCTCAACAGCCACGCCCATTTCGACCATAGCGGCGGCCTAGCCGAGCTGAAGCAGCTCACCGGCGCGAAACTGCTCGCCAGCGAAGGCGACCGGTCGGCGCTGGAGGGCGGCTTTTATCTCGGTTCGGAGGACGACGCCTCGATGGGCGCGCCGCCGGTCAAGGTCGACCGGCTCATCGCCGACGGCGAAGTCGTGAAGCTTGGCGATGTGGCGCTCACCGCGCGCCTGACGCCGGGCCACACCCGTGGTTGCACCTCATGGACCATGGATGTCGAACAGGACGGCAGGAGCTACAAGACGCTGTTCTTCTGCTCCGCCTCGGTCGCCGCCAACCGGCTGATCGGACCGCCTCAATATGAAGGTATCGTCGAGGATTATCGCAAGACGTTCGCGCTGACCAGGGACTGGAAACCCGACGTCTTTCTGTCCAACCATCCGCAGTTTTTCGGCATGGCGGCCAAGCAGGAGAAACTCGCGGCTGGCGACCCTCTGGCCTTTGTCAATGACAGCGAGTTTTCCGTCTTCATCGCGAAAATGGAACAGGCGTTCGAAGCGGCGCTGGAAAAGCAGACGCTGAAACATAATGCGATCATGAGCGAGTGAGGGAATAGACATGGCACAGGCAAAAGCGCTGATTGAAACGTTCTGGGAGCTTCAGGATGGCCATGACTATAGCAAGCTGATCCCCCTGTTCGCCGACGATGCGGTGTTCGAGGACCCTGCGATCGGCCGGATCGAAGGCATAGAAGCGATCTCCGCGCTGCTGCATCATCTGACAAAAGAACTGGCAGACAAGAAGATGCATTTCCAAGTGCTGGAAATTGCCGGCGACGAACAGGTCGCCTGGTCGCGCTGGCTGTGGAAGCGTCCCGATGGCGATATCGAGGGCGTCGGTCTCTACCGGGTCGCCGATGGCAAGCTCACCGCCTACCGGGACTGTTATACGGTGCCGGAGAGCTGATCAGCCCTCGTTGACCCATTCGCTGCGCAGCGGCCGCGCGGCGAGCGCCATCAGCAGGGCGGCAATCACGTAGAAGGTCAGCGAGTAGAGCATCGAATAGCGCAAGCCTTCCTCGCCGTAGATCGGCATCAGCGCGTCGGACAGGGCACCGAGGAAGAATATGCCGCCGCCGATACCGATCAGATTGTTGATCAGCAGGAACAGGGCCGAAGCCGTTGCGCGTGCGTCGGCCGGAACCAGATGCTGGACCGCCGAGAGGACGGGGCCAAGCCAGAAATAGGCCAGCGCCTGCGGGATCAGGAACAGGATGAAGGCGACGGTCGCCGAACCGCTCATGATACCGGCGGCAAACAGTGGCACGGCCAGCAGGAAGGCCGCTGCCGGAACCAGCCCGTAGGCCGCCTTGTCTTTCTTGCCCAGCCAGTCGCCGATCATGCCGCCGCCGAGCACACCGGCGACCCCGCCGATCAGCAGGATTGCGCCGAAAAAAAGCGACGTGTCGATCAGGCTCAGGCCAAAGCTGCGCTGCAGCAGGCTGGGCAGCCAGAAGGCGATGCCATAGCCGAGCATCGAACTGGAGGCCGCACCAAAGGCGAAAAACCAGAAGGCCTTCTTCTTTGCCAGCAGGACCACGGTACCCTTGAAGCTGTATGGCGCGACCGTCTGGTCTGCCGGTGCGGGAGCTTTGCTCTTGTCGCGCACAAAATATTTGAAAAAGGGCGCGATCAATACGCCCGCTAGCCCGACAACAAAAAAGGCTAGTCGCCAGTCTACAGTCGCCGCGATATAGCCGCCCGCGATCACCCCGGTGGCTGAACCCAGTGGAATGCCGAGCGAATAGATCGCCAAGGCCCGGGCCCGTTTCTCGCTCGGGAAATGGTCGGCGATCAACGCATAGGACGGCGCAACGCCGCCCGCTTCGCCGATACCGACGCCCAGCCGGCTCAGGAAGATCGACCAGAAGCCCTGCGCCAGTCCGGTCAGCGCGGTAAATCCGCTCCAGATCGCCAGCGAGATGGTGATCACCCAGCTGCGGCTGGTCTTGTCCGCTACCCAGGCCAGCGGCACGGCCAGCGTCGAATAGAGCAGGGCAAAGGCAATGCCGCCGAGCAGCCCCATCTGGGTATCGCTCAAGCCGAGATCGGCCTGGATCGGCCCGGCGAGGATCGCCAGTATCTGGCGGTCGACGAAATTGAAAATATAGACCAGCAGCAACATGCCGAGCGCGATATTGGGTGAGGTCGTCCGGCTTTTCATGCTTAGCTGCTCCGGGATCTATTTGCCTAGGTCCGCGTAGAAACGGTCAATCGCTTCCAGCGCACCGGGTTCGTCCAGCATTGGCGTGTGGCCGCGGTCTTCGATATTCACGGCGCGAAAATGGTCCGGATGCCGGCGTTCCATCTCGGTGACGGTAGCGGGGGACAATATGTCTGACAATGCACCGCGAATGACCAGCACAGGCAGGGCGGACAGCGTGTCCCACATGGGCCAGAGATCCGGCGGCACCACGGTCTGCTCACTGCCCGACAGACCATCGGAGATCGCGGGATCGTAGGCAAAGCGGATCGTACCGTCCGGTGTTTCTTCGCAGGTGTTGCGGGCGAAAGCCATCCAGTCCCGGGCGCCAAAACCGATCATATTGTCGCTCTGCACCGCCTGACAATGGTCAGCCGCCTGCTGCCAGCTGTCAAAGACCGCCGGCTGGCCGACATAGGACTGGATCCGGGCGAGGCCGCTTGCTTCCACCGCCGGTCCGATATCGTTCAATATCAGGCTGTTGAATCGGTCGGGCGTTCTGGCCGCCATCATCATGGCCATCAGCCCGCCCATCGACGTGCCGATCATGCCCATGGTGCCGAGCTTCAGCCCGTCGACCAGCGCGAACATGTCCTCGACATAGACGGCGGGCGTGTAATTTTCGGGATCCGGATCATAGTCCGACCGTCCCCGACCGCGCTGGTCGGGGACAATCAGTTGATATTTTCCGGCGAGATGCCCGGCCAGCGCCTCGAAATCGCCGCTGTTCCGGGTCAAGCCGTGCATCAGCAGCAGCGGCGGACCATCCCCGTCATAGATGCGGGCATAAAGGTCCAGCCGGTTGTCTGCGCTCCGGTAGCTATGGTCGGCATATGTCATTGGATTTGCCCGGGCGTCGGTCAGAATTTCACCCCGGCCGTGACAAAGACCTGACGCGGATTGCCGTAGAAGGCGGTCAGCGTGCCTTCGGGCCCAAGCGTGCCAATCGGCTGCCCGTTGGCACCGGTCACGATTTCGCCGGTAACCGGATCGGCGGCGACAAAGGTATAGCCCGATGTCTTGTAGCGCTTGTTGGTCAGGTTCTTGCCGTGCAGGCCGATGCTCCAGCGCTTGTCCGGTGCGTTATAGACAAGATTGGCATCGAGCAGGGCGAAGCCGTTCTGATCGATATAGGGATTGGCAATCTCGAACTGGTTGGTCTTGCTGCGATAGGACAGGGTGGTGCCGAAATAGATATCACCGTCTCCCGCCGGCGTCGAATAGGACAATGTCCCGCTGGCGGTCCATTTCGGTGTATTCTGGACCGAACGGAATTCCGCAACATCGGTCGGAACACCGCCGATGTTGGTGATATATTCGTCATATTCGGCATCAATATAGCCCAGCGCACCGGAGAACATCAGCCGGTCGCCGCCGGTCATCAGATCCTCGCCGAGCCGGGCAGAAGCCTCGAGTTCAATACCCTTGAGCGTCGCCTTGCCGGCGTTGTTAATCACACCGCAGAAGGATGGCAAACCAGCGACTGTACATGCCACCGATCCGGGGATCTGCACGTCGGTATAATCGGTGTAGAAACCGGCGAGCGCGATAGTGAGCGCACCATCGAGCAGGCTGCCCTTGTAACCGATTTCATAGCTGTCGACCGATTCCGGCGCGAAGCTGAGGAAAGACGCGACTTCGGCGTCGCTCGGAACGCCGTTGGCATTGGTCGTCGGTGCATTGACGCCGACACCGCGCGGATCAAAACCGCCGCCCTTGAAGCCCTGCGAGAAGCTGGCGTAGATATTGTGATCCGGTGTCGGCTTGAAGCTCAGAGAGGCGCGGGGCGTGAATTTCTTGAATTTCGAGCTGCCTTCAAAATCGGTGCCCGGCGCGCCGAATGGAATACCGGCGCCGCCAAAGGTCGGTGAACCGCCGCCCAGGTAATTTTGCCGCAATATGTCGGCCGACCGTTCATCCCATGTGTATCGACCACCAAGAGACAGGCTCAGTTGCTCGGTAAAATCATAGGTGAAATCGGCGAAAACCGCATAGGTTTCGGTGTCGACATTGGCCTGAGTAAAGGCGGTGAGGCCGGCAAAGGTCGTGAACAGGCGGACATCAAACAATGTATCGGCCTTGGCGTCGAGATAGTAGAAGCCGACCAGACCATTGAGCTTGTCGCCTTCGTAGAGCAGCTGGAATTCCTGGCTGATCTGTTCGTTGCGGTAAAAGCCCGGTACATCCAGATCCACCGCCGGCAGCGCGTCAAAATCGATTGGCGTGGCCGTGTCATCCTTGCGCCAGGCGCTGATCGAACGGAAAGTCACGGTATCGCTGAGATTGGCCGTGATATTCATGGCCAGGCCATAAGCTTCAATTTCCTGGACCGGATCATTGAGGCCGCCGCGCGTGTCGAACACATCGTCGAGAACCGGCGCGCCGGATACGGCTCCCGGGATCAGGCGATGGCCGCCGCGCGGATTGCTCTTGTCCTTGGTATAGTCGCCGGAAATCCGGACAAGAACGGGTTCGCCATAGCCACCCACTTCCAGGGTGCCGCGACCGGCCCAGATGTCCTTGTTATAATTTTCCAGACCATTGGTCAGATTGTCGCCGAAGCCGCCACGCGAAAGCCGGGCGCCGGAAGCGCCGACGCGCACAATGTCGCCAAGCGGCATGCTGGCCGTGACCACGGCCTCGGCCTGATCATAGGTGCCATAGCTGACCCGCGCCTTGAACGATGGATCCTGTGGCAGACGTTTGGTCACATATTTGACCGCGCCGCCGATGGTATTGCGGCCATAAAGCGTGCCCTGCGGTCCGCGCAGCACTTCGATGCGCTCGACATCATAAATATCCAGCACCGCAGCTTGCGGCCTGTTGAGATAGACATCGTCGAGATAGATTCCGACACCTTGCTCGAAACCGGAAACCGGATCCTGCTGGCCGATGCCGCGGATGAAGGCGGAGAGGGTCGAGTTGGTGCCGCGCGATGATTCAAGCGTCGTGTTGGGCGTGGTCAGGCCGATATCGGTAATGTCGACCGCGCCTTGCTGTTCCAGTCTCTCCGCGGAATAAGCCGTGATCGCGATCGGCACATCGGTCAGCCGTTCTTCACGGCGCCGGGCGGTGACGACGATCGCACCGTCATCATTGTCTTCCGAAGCCATTTCCGAAGACTGAGCCTGAACTGCGGCCGGGGCGACAAGACCACCTGCGAGGCCGGTGATGATCGCTGCATAACTAACGCTGTGCTGAAATTTCATGAAAGCATCCTCCTTGAATATCTGCCTGGCATTTCCAGGTCGTTGGCCGGCCTATATTGAAAGTTGAACCAATATTCAACTTAGAAATTTGCTTATCCGGTTAAATGCGGTTAGCCGTGACATTATGGCCACTGAATATAGCGAACATATTGAGTCTAAGGACAAACAGCCGCGCACCGCGCGCGGGCTGAGGACCAAGCGCAAGCTGCTAGACGCGGCGGCGCTGGAATTTGGCGAGAAGGGTTTCCACGAAGCCTCGATCACCGGAATCACCCAGCGGGCGGGCACCGCGCTGGGCAGTTTCTACACTTATTTCGATTCGAAGGACGAGCTGTTCAGCGCCCTGGTCAGGGATATGAGCGCGCGGGTGAAGAGCCATGCGGCGGGCGCAATGACCGAGTGGCAGAATGCGCTGGAGCGGGAGAAGCAGGCGCTCGAAGCCTTCATGACCTTCGCGCGCGAGCATAAGGAAATCTATCGAATCATCGATGAAGCCGAATTTGTCGATCCGGCGAGCTATCGCATGCATTATGAAGAAACGGCCCGGCGCATTTACGAACGGTTGCAGGAAGGTAGCAGCGCCGGAGACTTGCGGGGCGGACTGGAAGAGGCGCACGCCTGGGCGATCATGGGAATGAACGTCTTTCTCGGCCTGCGCTATGGAATCTGGTCAGAAGAAAAATCGCCCGGCGAAATTGCCGAGCTGGCCAACAGTCTGCTGGCAGAAGGTATCGCGATAAAACGCTAGTCCCTCCTATCGGGATGTCCGCACCGGCGAGGGCCTTGCCGCCGCCGGTGCGTTGCTGTTCCATTCGGCCTATTTCGCCATCCAGGCTTCGAGATTCTCGTGGAAATAGCGAACCCGGCGCTCCTGCCAGGCGAGATAGTCACGCTCGTAGCCGCGGGAGCGCAGACCGCGCTGCTGGACTTCCCAGACCTCGACATCCTGATCGATGCCCGGCCCCATCGAGACCTCTTCCACGGTGCCCTGTACATGGGGCGCCGGCACGGACGTGTCGACCCACTCGGCCATGCTCTGCGAATAATAGCGGTCGGTGCCTTCGGGGAAGAGGGTCATATACCACATGTCGAAATAGCATTTTTGCGGATCGCTCTCGTGCGGCCGCGCGCGCAGCCAGATATTGCCGTCCGGCTTCAGGCTGAACGACAGGTTCGGGAAGATCGTATAATGCCAGTGATCGGTCAGCTGCGAGTCCTGATAGGCGGAGAAGTCGAAACCTTTCTCCGCGCCCAGTTCGCGCTTGGCCTTTTGCAGGGCCAAGCGGATCTCGCCGGTTTTGCCCTGGCGGTAGTCATCCGGATTGAGGCCCCAGAATTCCAGTTCCTCGGCCAGTTGCTCCAATGTTTCCTTTTCGCCGCCGCGAAGCGTCTTGGTCGGTCCGGCCCCGGGCATGATCATATGCGCATGGCCTTCCGGATAGAGATCAAATTTGCAGTGATGGTGCGAATATTCCATCACGAACTTGGTCTGCGGATGGACGAAAGGCACATGATAGCTTTCGTTGAAATTGTCCTGGATCAGCTTCCAGTTGAAATTGCCCTCGACCGTGACCCAGTGGGTCCGCTTCATCTTGTCCATCGGATAGGTTTCGATCTGCTCGGCAATCGGTCCGAGATATTCGCGCAGCGGCACAGCATTTTCGTCCATGTTGATCCAGATGAACCCGGCCCAGACCGTGCACTGCACGGGCTTGAGATTGAGCTTGCCGCAGGGCGAGCCCTGCAAAAAGTCGGCCTCGTCGGGCACTGCCTTGAGATTGCCGGTAAATTCATAGGCCCAGCCGTGATAGGGGCAGGTCAGTCTCTTGCCCCGGGCATTGCCCTGCTCGCCGGTGACCAACGGCATGCCGCGGTGCTGGCAGACATTGTAAAAGGCCCGGGTCTCGCCATCCTCGCCGAGGATGCAGACAATGGTTTCCGGCCCGAAATCGGCGGTGATCCAGTCCCCGGCCTTTTGCAGCTGGTCGGCAACCCCGGCAATTTGCCAGGTCTTGGTCCAGATCGTGTCCCATTCCTTGTCGGCCCATTCCTGCGAATAATAGCGGTCAGGCGTAATCGGCGTGTTGCGGAATTCGGGATCGCGCAGCTTCTCGGTCGCGGCCTTCAGCGAAGCGGCGGAGCGGTCTGCAGTGACGACGTCGGACATGGTACTATCTCCTAAAATATTCCTGTACTGGGCTTATAATATCATATGCGGGCTATCGGGCGAAATGGGCGTAGGACGGATCCTCTTCGCCGCGGACGCCAAAACTGTAATCGGGCATGTTGGCACGGTCCCAGATGTCGGTCGACGGGCTGATGCTGCTCCAGTCGTAGACTGCCCCGCGATGGGCGAAACGCCACGCCCCGTCGCGGCGCTCGAACCGGTCGAGATAGCGGCCGGCGGCAATCATGAAATTGTCGCTGCCGTCCTCTGCGGGTATTGCGTGATGGGCGATGAAATAGCTTTCGCCATAAGCGGTGTCGCCGTCCAGCCGGATCAGGACATTGCCGATCATATGCTGGGTACGGTGCATGCCTGACAGGACTTCCATCACCCAGGGGGTGAAATCTTTCGCGCTGCCCTTGTAGCTGCCGTGGTCATCGGTTGCATCGGGATGGAACAGCTGGTCGACCAGCCCGGCGTCGCAGCGGTCGATCGCCCGCGCCATGCGATGCACCAGTTCGGCACAGTCCTGCTTGTCGAGCATATCGGAGATGCGTTGTTCGCGCGACGGTGCAGATCGCGGTTCGGCTGTGGTCATGGTCCAGTCTCCTTGTCTGTCGGCATAGCGATCCGTCAGCATCGCCATGCCCTTGTTCAAACGCGCGCTAGAAGCGCACAGTGGCCTGCAGGGTTACTGTGCGCGGGAAGGCACCATAGCCGATATTGTCGCTCGGTACCGCCGTCGCCGTGCCAGTACCCGACCCGGTTGATGGCGCTGAGCCGCCACCGGTGAAGTAGAATTTGTTGGTCAAATTCTTGCCGATCAGGGCGAGCTGCCAGCGGTCGTCCGCAGCGCCAATACGCAGGCCGGCGTCGAGGATGGCGTAAGAGGATTGTCTGGTGCCCGGATCGCCGAAGCTCGAGGAGATATAGGAGTCGCTGTAGCGCATATCGACATTGGTGCCGAACTTCAGACCGGCGGATATTTCAGTCTCGTAGGCGACGCCGAGCGTGCCGGTCCAGTCCGGTGCCGCCGATGTTGCAACGCCGCTGAGATCCTGGGAGGGGACACCGCCGACCACCAGCGAACAGCCAGCGGCGATCGACTGGCCGCTGTAACAAGGCGCGATAAAATCCTCATAGCGCGCTTGATTATAGTTCAGATTGCCGCGGACCCGGAGGCCGGGGATTGCATAAGGTGCATATTCCAGCTCCAGCTCGACCCCCTCGCTGCGAGCACTGCCCGCATTATAGGTGATATAGGCAAAGATCGCGCTGTTGAAAAAGTCGACCTGCAGATCGGTATATTTATAATTATAATAGGTCAGATTGGCCTGCAGCTGGTTGTCGGCCAGGTTTGACTTGATGCCAACTTCATAGCCTTTGCCCTTTTCCGGATTGAAGGTGAGGTCGCCGGCCGGATCGGGCGACAGGGCCGAATTGATCGCGCTATTCGAGAAACCGCCCGATTTATAGGCGACGCGATAGGCGCCATAGAGCATGATATCGTCGGTCGGCTTCCAGCGCAGGGTGAAATCGGGGGACCAGTCGTTGAAGGTCTGGTCGCCAAAAATCGTGCCGTTTACCGCTGCGCTTTCGGGCAGGAAGAGCCCCTGCAAGCCGCTATTGACATAAGGCTGGCTGAAGCGGCTTTCCTTGGTTTCGTGGATATAGCGGACACCGCCGGTCGCTTCGAGTGTCGGCGTGATCTGCCACATGACCTGACCATAAGCGGAAAGAGTCTCACCCTCGGTTTCTGAATCCTTGGAATAAGCGACATAGCGGTTCTGTGCCGATGCGCTGGAATCCTCCAGATTGGCGAACATCACCGCCTGGTAGAAATCGCGCTTGGTGCTTTGGTATAGGCCGCCAATCATCAGGTTCACCGGCGCATCGAAATCGGTCAGCGCGCGTAGTTCCTGGCTGAAGGCGTGATAGGTGGCATTTTCCGTTGCCCAGACGCCGGCGCTCAGAAAGTCGCAGTCGCAGGCGAATTTGTTGTTGTTCCAGTTATAGTTGGTGATCGAGCTGATCGTCACATAATCGAGCGCATATTCGAGCGATCCGGTCGCTGCCCAGCTTTTATATTTATTGTACAGTGCGCCGTCGTCGCGCGCGAACGGATAATCCTGGGCGATATCGACCGGGAAATCATTCTGGTGGGTGACGAAACCGCCGTCACACGGATAATTGGGGGCATTGGTGGTCTGGCCCGTGACGCAATTGGTGGCGACATAGTTCCAGCCATTGCCGACCGTGCGATTATAGCTGCCGGAAACCTTGAGTTTGGCGGTCAGCCGGTCGTCCGGTTCATATTTCAGGGTCACCCGGCCGATCAGCTCGCGTTCCTGCGGGGCTTTCGTTGCTGCCGGCGCGGCAGTGTGCGGATTGGTCGTGCCGGTGGCGACATCGAGCGTCGGATAGTCGATCGTCTGCTGCTGGTTGGTATAATAGCCGCCCCACATGCGCGATCCGCGCACCGCGACCCGGACACCGAGACTGTCGGTCAGGGGCTGCGAAACAATCGCTTCGGCGAACGCCCGTTCGGCAGCGAACTCATAGCCGACCCGGCCGATATATTCCGGATCATAGCCGGGATCCGCAGTGGTCAGCGAAATCACGCCAGCGGTCGCATTTTTGCCGAAGAACAGCGACTGCGGGCCTTTCAGCACCTCGACGCGGGCGAGATCGAAAAAGCCCTCGTTGATGATCCGGCCCTGACCGTAATAGACGCTGTCGACGACGATCGCGACCGACTGTTCGATCCCGATGGAAGTGGCGGACGAACCGATGCCGCGCAGGGTCAGCTGCGCCCCGGCCCCGTTGGAGGCGCGGGCGATGGTGAAATTCGGAGTCGCTGCGGCGATTTTCTCCAGGCTCGACAGGTCGCGCTGCTGGATTTCCTCGCTGGTGATTGCCTGGACCGACACCGGAATCGACTGGACCGTTTCCTCGCGGCGGCGGGCGGTCACGACGATCGCCTGCAGCCCGCCGGACTGGTCCCTGATGTCCGCTTCGGACGAATCGGCCGAGTCGACAGCGGCCTGGCTTGAAATGGGCGGAGCGAGACCATGACCCGGTTCGATCGCAACGGAGCCGCCCTGCGGCTGGGCACCGGAGGTCTGTCCATGGACCGCCGTCGGCGCCACCAGCAGGGCCGCCACAATCGATGTTCCGTAAAGTAAATCTGCACGCAAAGCGGTCTTTGCCATTCCGTCATCCCTCCTAGAAATTTTGTGCGCTTTTGCGCTTTCCGGAAAGCTATCGAACTGCGGATATTTTGCGCCTAGCAAAAATGCCCTAACAAAATAAGGAGCGAGTAAGCATGCAATAAAGAGGCGCTATTATTGGGAGAAATAGTTGTAGCTATTAAAGTTGATAGGAGAGGGGCTGGCGGGCTGCAAGTTGACTGCGGATGTTCCGGCGTCTCCAGGCACCATGGTTGCCCGTCGCGCCGGTGGTTCACCATGTCACAAATGTTTCCCGACCTGACCTCCCGCTCCGGATGCGTCGATTCGCTCGAACTCCCGACTGCCCATGCTCCGGCGTGCGTCAATCCTGCACGGAAAATCCTATGCGCGGGAAATGGACAACGACCGCCCCGGTCAACGGATCTTCGCGTCTGATCGCGACATGATGTTCGGACGAGCCGACGAGGATGCCGGTGACCGGGTCGCGTCCGTAATCGTCGGCGGCAACGGTTACTGCCTTGCCTTCGAGCTGTGCGTCGCGAGGCGCGACTGTGCCCGACAGCGGTTCGGAAGTCCGCGCCAGATGGAGCGAGTCTTCGCGGCTCATGGACGATCGGTCGCCATGGCCAACCGCCGTCACCCGCTGCAGCCAGTGAGGCACATGCGCCACATCCTCGAACAGGCTTGCCGCTGGCGGGAAAGCGGACCGGACGAACCACAGGTTATAATAGCTGTTCGCATCGACCAGTCCCGGGCGATCGCCGGTCAGAAATCTGCGCCCGTCCGCAAGCTGATCGGATAGCAGGGCCATATGCGCCCGGAACTGCGCTTCCATATGGGGAATGGCGGCCTGCATCGCCACCGGATCAAACGGACGTCCGGAAAGCGCGATGCGATCTTTGACAAAGGCATCCGGGACTTTGTCGCCGAGCCCTCCGAAGATGATCGCCACCGCGGCCTGAAACAGCACGCGGTCCGACCATAATGCGTTGGCATAAGCCAGGCCAGAATCGCCCTGCGGAAACAAGGTCGGATCGGGATAGCGTCGTTCCAGTTCGCGCACGATCAACTGACTGTCGCAATATATGTCTGCGCCGATCTGCATTACCGGAATACGGCGGTATCCGCCGGTCAGCGCCACCAGCTCCGGCTTGGGCATGATGACCGGCTGATCGACTGCTGCCCAGGCCAGCTTCTTGATGCCTAGGCAAACCCGTATCTTTTCGGAAAATGGCGAGCTGTCATATTGATGAAAAAGAATGGCGGTCATTGCGGCTCCTCCGGCGACGTTTCCAGTCGATGACGGAATTGGCAGAAGCGGTCAACGTGATATGGCGTCATTCGATACCCCGTCTCGCCCGATCCGTGAAAGGCATTCCCGGGGGGCGCATGGAGGTCTCCGGACGAAACGGTACAAGCGAATTGCTTGGCATGCCGGCTATTGGGTCAATGGGGGTTCGGCTTTGCAAGCCGTCGATCTGACCGCGCTCACGGGTTCCTGACCTTGAGGATTGCGGGTAGCAGAAAGTCTTTGAGAAAGGCCCGCTGATCATTATCTCCATAATCATCGCGAATAAAGAGCAGTGCATGGACATTCTGGATCAGGTCAACGATGCGTTCGTTGGTGAGATCGTTACGCACTAGATCATGTTTTCGGCCTTCCTCCAGCACGGGCGACCAGATCTTCATCATGTTCTTGCGAACGGTATCGGTTCCCCGAAACATGAACTGTTCGACACGATGATTGGTATCTTCTCTCACAATTTCGCTAAACAATTTGTCCTGCCGTCCGGCCGCAACGGATTCGATTGATCCTTCGATCAGGGCGTCTTCAATGGTTTTGAACTGACGGAGCCGCGATTTCACGCCGGCTCCCATCTCGTTCAGACGTTGATTGAGAATATGTTCAATCAGCGTCGGCCGGTCGTCGAACAAACGGTAGAGGGTTTTGCGCGAAATACCCGCTTCATCGGCAATGTCCGCCATGGACGTGCGCTGCGGGCCATATTGCTGGAAGCATCGTATGGCCGCATCGCAAACGGTCTGTTTGGCGGCATTGGTGGTACTGGATTCGGTCTCCGCTTCTGCATCCTTTTCCAACACACTTCCCCTTGTTTCTTCCCGTCTATAGGCCAGCCGGTAAGGATACGTCCAGATCGAGAAATCGCGGTCCGATTACTCGGCGGCTACCGCAAATAGAGGGGACGATACCGATGTCACGCGATCAAAGATGCCGGGAGTGGCCCCCGTTGGCTTGTCTTGTTCATGGGTAATCTGTCCGTTCACCAGCACATAGTCATAACCCCCGGCTCTTGCCTGACGCCGCCAGTCGCCGCCGGGCATGTCATGGACGAGTTCATATTGGCTCATGTCAAAATGAAGCTTGTCGAGGTCATAGACGAGCAGGTCAGCCTTGAACCCTGGCAGCAATGCGCCTCGGTTGCGGATTTTCAGCGACTTTGCACATTTCAGGCTCAGCTGGAAATGCATGTCCTCTAGCGTCATCCGCTTTTCCTCGCGCACCAGCCAGATCAGCAGATCGGTTGCATAATGTGCCAGTCCGAACGCCTTCGTATGGGCCCCTCCGTCGGACCCGCCGCCAACGACACCGGCGTGGGAAAGATATTGCAGTGCCTGTTCCGGTGATGTTGCGGAGATTGGCGGCGACTTCATTTGCAAATCCAGTCGCGAACGCACGCCCAGATCCAGCATGGCAGCAATGACACTCATGTCCATCTGTTCCGCCACCTCGGCAAGGGTTTTGCCGAGAAACGGTTTCAGCGCGGGTTCGTCACCCACCGCTATGACGGTTTGCCCTGCCAAGCCTGCCGCACCGCTCGAGGGGCCGGCTTCGGCATATTGTTGCTCGAACCGCTGGACAAATTCCGAATTGTCGATCAGCCTGAGCACCTGTTCATCGGAATTGCAGGCAACAATTTCGCGGATTGCCGGCAACTGTCCACCCGCAGTGTCCAGTTCCCGTATCCCGCATTCCACCCAGCCGCGATTCAACATGCAGCCCGCGGTGATGTCACAGCCTCCAGCCCGCATTGCATCCAGCCAGTCCAGGTCGTGGGATACAATATCTTCAAGCATGTCATGGGTAAGGAACGTATTGTGGATCACCCTGACCCCGGTGCCTTTCACCATTTCGGCGACCCGCTCAGTGATCGAACGGTCGCCATAATAGACGATTTGCGGGAGCATCTGGATGATGCCTTCCCCACGGTCCGCAAGCGCGCGGCAAATCTCGACTATGGCATCATGATCCATGGAATCCGTCGGCATGCAGGTTCCGTCGATGTCGAGGTGCGAATTTCCCTCGGCACCCATGACCGACATGGAAATACCAATCGCACCGGCATCCATCGCCTCGTTGATCAGCCGATGGATTTCGGACATTTCTTCCGCATTCGGGCTGCGCGTCTTGGCCGCTTCGATGCCCATGACATAAATGAGCAACGGGTTGAGAGGCAAATAAGTCAGGACGTTCACGCCCTTGGCCAGCTTGCGAACATTTTCCAGATATTCCGGAAAAGATTCCCAGTTCCAGGGCAGCGCCGCTCGCTGATGGGCCACGGGTATTTGTTCGGTTGTTTCGAGCATGCCCATCAGTCGCTCGCGATCCTTTTCGCGGACAGGAGCGATGCCGAACCCGCAATTGGCGTTGGCGACCGTCGTCACGCCATTGTGAGCAGCGTCGAGGCAATAGGGATCCCAGAACAGGGCCGCGTCATAATGGGTGTGCTGCGTGATATGCCCGGGAGCGACAATCCGGCCTGATGCGTCGATGCGCTTGTTCGCCTCTCTTCGCTTCAGATTTCCGACTTCGATGATCGTGTCACCGACGATCCCCACATCAGCATATGTGCCCGCACCACCAGTGCCATCGACAACAAAACCATTTTCGATGATAGTATCAAATATCTGCATCGCTCTCTCCTTCAGGTCGACCTTTCGACTCACAAACTTGATAAATATGTTGAAATTCCGCCGAATTCTTCAGCGAGGCGGGTATCCAAACATATGGTCCAGTTTTGGCACATGACACATATATCGTAATATGTCACTTGATTATTGACACAAAAAACAAACTATGTATCAAGAGACAAGCAATGCAGGATCGGGCATAGACCCGACTGCGAAAACAAGGGAGGATGTTATGTCGCGTGCCAATGGCTCGAATTTTCACGCTCGTGGTCGTTTTTTGAAATCTGTGCTGATGGTTAGCAGCGCGTTTATCTTGCCGGGCACAGTGCTGGCGCAGGCCGGTCCGACCGACAATGCCGACGAGGCTTCCGATATCATCGTGGTGACGGCTACGAAACGCGCCGCCGATATTCAGGATATTGCAGCATCAATTTCACAAATCGGTGGTGATGACCTCGAAATGCGGGGCATTGGCGACATTGAAAACCTGTCCGCGCAAATTCCAAATCTGACCTTCGGGAAATTTGGCGTCAATTCCTTCATCACCTTGCGGGGTATCGGGACGACGGTTGATTCCGGCGTGGCCGAGCCATCGGTCGCCACCTATGTCGACGGTATCTTCCTGCCGCGTTCCACGATGGGGGTCTTGCGCCAGATCGATCTCGAGCGGGTGGAAGTATTGCGGGGGCCGCAAGGAACGCTTTATGGCCGAAACGCAACCGGCGGCGCGATCAATTTCGTGCCGCGTGCGCCGAGCAGAAATTTCGAAGGCGGGTTTCGTGTTTTTGGTGAAAGCCGCAACGGCTACGGCGGAAGCGCTTATCTCTCGGGACCGCTCGGCGAAAATGTGGCGGTCAGGGTCAGCGGCGGTTTCGAAAAACAGGATGGCTATGTGGAAGTCCTCAACACCGGGCAAGATCTGGGCGAGACCGATATCCACTTCGGACGCCTTGCCGTCCGTATCGAACCATCGAGCAACCTGACGGTGGATATGGCCGTGCAGTTTGAAAAAAGCGATGGTGATGTCGGCTGGCAATCCATATCGACCGCTCCAGTGAATGTTCTGGGCTTGGTTCAGTTGCTGAATGCGCCCCCGACCAGCGCCGGTCTTCCGGTCCCCAATTTTTCCACCGTTCCCAATACCGTGTTCAACGATGGCCGGAACAGCGCTTCGAACCGGACCACCATCGCTTCGCTGAAGCTGAACTGGGATATTTCAGACGAGGTGTCGATTCGCAGCACAACGGGTTATGTCGATCATGATGTGAGCACTTATTTCGATGCGGACGGAACCGATTTCTTTTTCGCCGATCTGGTCGATTCCACTCGACCATCGGAATCCTTCAGCCAAGAACTTATGTTCTATGGCGAGAACCAGTGGCTGAGCTGGCTTGTGGGCGGTTTTTATTACGAGGAAGATTTCGGGCTGACTCTGCCTGTCGATTTCAATGCCGCGGCTCTGGGCATCGGGCCTCCCAATGTACGGGTCCCCGTCTTGGCTGGCGACCTGCGAGAGGAAACGACGTCCTATGCCTTGTTTACCGATCTGGAGATTTCCATTACCCAATCGCTCAAGCTGCTCGCCGGGGCGCGTCTGAACTGGGAGGAAAAGAACTTCACCTTTTTTGGAGCGCCTTCACCGGCTGGCAAGATCGACACCAGCGATTTCCTGCCTAAGCTGGGCCTCCAGTATGAGATCGATAATGACGTGAATTTCTACGTCCAGTGGCAGAAGGGCGTCAAGTCGGGTGGACATCAACTGGCGGCGCCGGACCTGTTCGCTCCCGAGGAACTCAATTCGTTTGAAGGTGGCATAAAGTCGCGATGGCTGGATGGAATGGTCACCTTCAACGCATCGGCCTTTTTCTATGACTATAAGGACTTGCAGGCGACCATCACCATTCCGCCGACGACAACGCAGATCGAAAGCGGCGATGCCGAAATATTCGGGCTGGAAGCCGAACTGTTCGTCGTGCCTGCCGATAATATCAAGCTGAACTTCGGTGCATCGTTTCTGGACAGTGAATATACCGATCTGACCTCGGCCGATCAGACCGTGCCGGGATCACCCAATGTCGACCTTTCCGGGGCCGAGCTTATCAGGGCGCCCAAAGTGACATTCAACGCCGGAGCCGAGTGGAATATTCCGGTGCAATCGGAACTTCTCGGAAATATCACCTTCAGGGGCGACCTGTTCTATTCGGACAGCTTCAAGCTTACCTTTTTCGCCTATCCGGAAACGACGCAAAGCGCTTATGCCACGGCAAATCTGTCGGTTACATTGACCGACAGTTCCGACCGGTTCCAGTTGCGCGCCTATGTAAACAACGTCACCGACAAGATCATCCTTAACAATGCCAGCTTCCTGGCAACGAGCGGTTCGTTCATCGCTATTCACAGTGAACCGCGTCATGGCGGCGTTTCGTTTTCCGCCCGTTTCTGACCTCCCGTGCCGATACTGACGGTCGGCAAACCTGAGCGTGGTGGTTGTCCGGCCACCACGCAATTTGCAAAACTCGGACATCGCAGGCGTCGTTCCGGAGGGATGCACACCTGTGCAATTGTGGGACTGAAAATTCATGCATCATGAACTGGGCGATATTGATCCGCAATTGAGACGGACGGCCATCATGGCGAAGATTCTCTTTCGCCCCGCGCTATGGCATTTCAGATTGATGCACTGGCTGATGTCCCGGCTGGAGGGAAAAGTGTCGGCGGGTCTCTCGCTGGAGCAACGATGGATCGACCGGTCAGATGGAAGGGGGCGCATCCGGCTATGTGTTTACCGACCGGATACAGCCGCCTCCCAATCCGAACTTCCGGTCATCCTCTACCTGCACGGTGGCGGCTTTGCGATGGGAAATCCTGAAGCGACCGGTTCGGTGATCGCCAGAATGATCGAAACCCGGCCGTGTATTGTGGTGGCGCCGGACTATCGGAAATCGATAGTGGCTCCCTATCCTGCCGCCATCGACGACTGTTTTGACGCTCTATTGTGGATCGACAGCCATCGGAAGCCGCTGCGCGCTGCCGATAATCGGATTGCTGTCGTCGGGCACAGTGCCGGAGGTGGTCTGACGGCAGCCGTCACCTTGCGCGCAAGAGATCGAAAAACGGTCGATATCGCGTTCCAGATGCCGATTTATCCGATGATTGACGACAGGATGAACAATCCGTCGGTCGTCGACAATAATGCGCCGGCATGGAACGAGAAAAGCAACCGCCTGGCTTGGGACATTTATCTGCGGGATCTGCACGATCGACGATGCGCCATTCCCTATGATGCGGCTCCCGCACGGGCGACTGATTTTTCGGGCCTGCCCCCGACCGTCACCTATGTTTCTGAACTCGATCCGTTCAAGGATGAAACATTTGCCTATGTCGACCGGTTGCGCGCAGCCGGCGTGCCGGTTAAATTCCAATATTATCCCGGCGCCTTCCATGGCTCCGAAGTGCTTGCTCCGAAGGCTTCGGTCAGCAAGGCGATGGTAGCGTTTTTTCTCACCGCCTTTGCCGAGGCCATGGACGGGCGGTTTGAAACCTGGGCAACGGAATAGGGCCATTTGTCGGTGAAACCAGCGGTCGTGTGGCGATGACAGGAGAAAGGCCGCGACGAGTGGCATCCGCAACAGCGTCGAACCGGATATCTGGTGCGGCCTGCCGACCCTCTGTAACGCCTTTCCCTCCCGGCCCGCCGCCACAGCGAAGGCACCGCTGGTCTCGACGAGTGCCTTGGCCGACGACCCGGGAGGCAGGCATGGTTTCGGAGTATCGGGTTTGCAAAGAGATGTGTGGCTCGGCTGCATTGGCAGATGCACTACGGAAACATCGAACTGGAACGGACGCCGATCACTTTTGAATCAAGCATAGGCGGCGTACGCACGAGCATGAATCGCCTCGATCTGCCGGCAAGCCTTCAGCGCTTAGTGTAAATCCTACGTTTGCTGTCTGATGATCAATGGGAAAACGCTTCCAAGTCGTCTCGCATAACCCATTGAAATAATGGTGCACCCGAGAGGATTCGAACCTCTGGCCTCTGCCTTCGGAGGGCAGCGCTCTATCCAGCTGAGCTACGGGTGCCGGGGCGTTGTTTCGCCGGATGCGCATGTAGCAGCGGATTTGCCGCTTTGCCAACAGATTATTCCATGTCCGGAAAATGCCGCCGGCTGTAGCGCTAGTCCTGGCTTTTTTCTTTCGGAATTTTCTCGATTTTCTGGAACTTTCCGAGACCGCAGGCACCGCGCGTGTCGAGGCGGCCGCCGGTCTGGCTGAGCACATGGATGATGTCGACATTGCACAGCCGGTTGGTCGAGGTCTTGTAGGAAAAGGCTTCTTCAAAGCCGAGGCCGCTGCATTTGCTGGGCAGCCTGTTGCGATAGATGTCGCCGTTGCGCATCTTGAAATCGATGGTCTGGTCGTCGATCACATCGGTCGATCGGATGCTGGAGCGCATGATACAGCTTTCCGGCTCGCCAATTTCGCGAATTTCATATTTGTCATCGTCCGAAGCTCTGTCGGCGGCAAAGGCGGCGCTGCCGGCGGCGAGGACCGAGGCGAGGATGAGAGGGGTCTGAAAGCGCATAGTCGTCTCCTGCGGATGGTTTCCATCTTGGGCTTCAGTTTACATTGAATCACATTTCGCGAAGCTGAATATCATCCGCAATATTACGGGGTTCCCGTCCAGCCTTCCGGTGCCGGTGTCTTCTTCTTGAAGCGGCACAGATCGGCAACCGGACAGCGCCAGCATTCCGGCTTGCGCGCCTTGCAGATATAGCGGCCATGCAGGATCAGCCAGTGATGGGCGTGGACGCGAAAGGGCGCAGGGGTCTGCTTCTCCAGCTTTTTCTCGACCGCCAGCACGGTCTTGCCCTGCGCCAGACCGGTCCGGTTGCCGACCCGGAAAATATGCGTGTCGACCGCGAAGGTCTCGGCACCGAAGGCGCAGTTCATCACCACATTGGCCGTCTTGCGCCCGACACCGGGCAGCTTGACCAGCGCGTCGCGGTCCGCCGGAACCTCGCCGGCATAGTCGGCGATCAGCATTTCCGACAGCGCGATTACATTTTTCGCCTTGGTGTTATAGAGCCCGATTGTCTTGATATGTTCCTTCAGCCCGTCGAGTCCGAGGTCGACCATCTGCTGCGGCGTCTTGACCTCGGCGAACAATCGCCGGGTCGCCTTGTTGACGCCGATGTCGGTCGACTGCGCTGATAGCGCCACGGCGACCACCAGCTGATAGACATTGCCATAGTTGAGCTCGGTTTCGGGCGCGGGATTGTCGGCGGCGAGGCGGGAATAGAATTCGAAGATATCGGCTTTTTTCATGCGCGCCGTCATGGCCGTTCGGCGATCAAAATACAATCGCCTGGCGGCTGGTGCCGTGGGAGCCGGCGGCGGATGGCAACCGGGATCGCCGGCGAACTGGCCTTATTGGGAGGTTCGGCGCTCGTCGAACCATTGCCGCATGATCGCCGATTGGCAGCCGGTAAAGCCGAACGTGCCAACCACCGAGCAGCTGTCCGGGCGACCGGGGCGGGCGGCTTCATCATGCGAGGCAACGGTGGAGGACCAGCTCTGTTCGCCTGCCTGCTCCTCTTTGCTTTCGCGCAATTCGGGGGGAATGCGATAGCGTTCCGATTCGGGGCGCTGGGCGCAAACGACAATCTCGTCACCTTCCGCCTCGGGACATTCGTCGTCGCCGAAGGTTACGAGAATGTTGATCCGCTCCGGCGTGTCGAGCTCGGGGGTCGGGTCGGCAACCGCGCCGACCGACCAGAGCAGGGCCGTGATGGCGATCAGGCCGGTGGTTGCGAAGTTTCTGGAGGACATGATTTCCGGCCTTTTTCCTTGTCCCGCCCCGTCGACGGTGCCCCCCCGGTCCTTCCGGCCATAACTAGAAATATGTTGCGCTTTACTGAATGAATTGTGGGCAAATGTGAGGATGTCACAGCAGTTTTGGCGAGCAGAAGGCGCCCGGATCAGGGCCGCGCAATCATCCCGCCGTCGAGCGCCAGCGTCTGGCCGATCATCCAGGAGGATGCGCGCGAGCAGAGATAGAGAGCGGTGCCGGCGATATCCTCCGGCGCGCCCATGCGGCCACGCGGGATCTGCGAGAGCGCCATTTTCGTCATGCCGTCATTCTCGACAATCTGCTTGGTCATATTGCTCGGGAACAAGCCGGGCGCGATCGCGTTGACGTTGATATTATATTGGGCGAGATCGGTGGCCAGATGTTCGGTCAGCTTGATCACGCCGGACTTGCTGGCGGTATAGGCATAGGTCGGCATGCCCGAATTTCGGATGCCGTTGATCGACGCGATATTGACCACCCGCGCCGGTTCATCGGCGCTGCCGGAGGCTTTCAGGAGCGGCAGGAATTTCTGGGTGGCGAAGAAGATCGACTTGATATTGATGTCCATCACCTTGTCCCAGCCCGATTCCGGGAAATCCTCGATCGAGGCGCTCCAGTTCGCACCGGCATTGTTGATCAAGATATCGATCTTCTCTTCGCGTTCGCCGATCGCCGCGACCAGCGCCGCGATACCCTCGACCTTCGACAGGTCGGCCCGGATCGCGATACATTCGCCCATTTCGGAGAGTTCGGCGGCCATCGCCATCAGCCGCTCTTCCTTGCGGGCGGTGATATAGACCCTCGCGCCATTTTCGATCAGGCCGCGCGCCATCATCGCGCCGATGCCGCTGGAGCCACCGGTGACCACAGCCACTTTACCCTGGACATCAAATAAGCTCTTCATCGACACGCCCGTTCTCCCGTTAATTCACAAGCTGCCACCCCTTTCACATCGCCCCGGAAAAGTCCACGCGTGACTGGTGCGGCGGGTGGCGAACGATATCGTTGCTGCGGGTGGTGCGCTCAGTCGCCCTGAACCCGGTCCATCATGTCCATGAAATCCCGCGCCGAATTGCGATCGGCCTCGTCCTCGAAGGCTTTGTCGAGATCCAGATGGGTGCCGAGCATATAAAGCACTGCCCATAGAGCAAAGCGCCGTCCCCGATCCTTTTCCAGACCGAAGTCGACGCGCATATGTTCGATACCCGCGTCCATCGCTTCCGGCTGGATGGCGGCAAGGTCGGCGGTGCCGAAATAGCGTTGCAACTGGTCATTAAAATCCATCGGGCGGGCTTATGCTGTCCGGTGGATATTGGCAAGCCGGGTGACCGAGACGGCGCTCGGATCTGCGGATGGCGCGCAAGGGAACAGGGACGGCTTCCCCCCTCCACCGGGAACGGATCGCCACCTCGCGCGTATTCTGGGCATGGGGACAAGAAAGACAGCGACGGAGATTTTTTCCTGGACGACAATTGGCCTCTCGCTGGCGCTGCTGGCGGGCATGGCGCTTGGTGACCTGACCCGGCAAGCGATGCACGCCCGTCTCTACGCCCCGCTCGCAGCCGATCCGGTCGAGCGCGATGCGCTCGGGCAAAATGCCTACAAGATGCCCCATGTTCCGGCCAGAACAACCCCGGTGCAGCCTGCGCACCATACCGGCGCGGGCTATGAGATCGGCCGTTATCAGAAGGGCGTCCGCATTCTGGCGCCGCAGGAACCGGCCCGCAAGGCCGACCGGCTACGGCTGAAGCGGCTGCAGGCCTGGAGCGAGGGGGCTTTCGGCTCGGATACCGGCTATCCAGAGGTTGCGGGCGAGGGGAAGGACCCCAGGGACGTCTATGCCCCTATCAATGTCGGCGCTGTCAGGGATGCGCCAGAAATGGCGGCCATGTCGGCTAGCGGAGCTTAGCGGGACCGGAGCAACCGGTTCTATTCGCAAGCGGTGCTCTACAGTCCAAGAACCCCGTCCATACCATACCGCCCGGCACTCTGCTCAACCAACCAGCCAGCCGCCTTCACGGCCCCCCGCGCGAAGATCATCCGGTTTTCCGCCCGGTGGGTCAGCTCGATCCGTTCCTCGTCGCTCGCCAATATGACCGTATGATCGCCGGCGACCGATCCGCCGCGCAATGCCGCAAAACCGATCGCGCCCTTTTTGCGTGCGCCGGTGATGCCGTTGCGGCCGCTTTCGCTGTTGTTGGTCAGATCAATGGCGCGCCCCCGCGCCGCTGCTTCGCCCAGTAATTTCGCGGTGCCGCTGGGGGCGTCGACCTTGTGGCGGTGGTGCATTTCGACGATTTCGATATCCCAGTCGTCGCCCAGCCGGCTCGCCGCCTGCTCCACCAGCGCCGCCAGCATATTGACTCCGAGCGAGGTGTTGCCGGTCTGCAGCACGGGGATTTTGATCGCGGCCTCGTCGATGGCGGCATGATGCGCTTCTTCCAGACCGGTGGTGCCGATGACGATCGGCTTGCCGGCAGCCACGCAGGCATCGAGCGTTGCCTGCAGCGCTTTCGGTGAGGAGAAGTCGACCAGCACGTCGCTTGCCGCCACCAGCGCCGTCACATCATCGCCCTGATCCGCGCCGCCGGCGTGGTTGTGGCCCGCTTCCTCTATCGCCGCGAACAGCGCCTGTCCCATGCGGCCCTTGCTGCCGATAATTCCGATGGCTGTCATGTTGGGGTCCCTGTCTTTGGTCCTGTTGTGCGACACTCTCTAGCCGCTCGTGTCGAGCGAAGTCGAGACACGTTGGAATGAAATTTCTCGCGCCTGCGCCCCATATGCTTCTCGACTTCGCTCGAAGCGAACGGTTATGGGGGCCGAATGCTGCAAAGATTCAACAATATCGTCATCCTCACCGGCGCCGGCGTCAGCGCCGAGAGCGGGGTGGCCACCTTTCGCGGGCCGGATGGCCTGTGGGAGGGGCACCGAGTCGAGGATGTCGCGACGCCCGAGGCCTTTGTCCGCGATCCCGATCTGGTGCAGAAATTCTACGACGAGCGCCGCGCCAAGCTGAAGACGGTGGAGCCCAATGCCGCGCATCAGGCGCTGGCAAGGCTCGACCAAACCTGGGCGGGCGAACTGCTGCTGGTGACGCAAAATGTCGATGACCTGCACGACCGCGCCGGTTCGCAGCGCCTGTTGCATATGCACGGCGAGCTGAACCGCGCCTGGTGTCTGGCCTGCGATGCGCGCTCGCCGTTCGACGGGGATATGGCTTCCGGCCCGCCCTGTCCTGCCTGTGGTCAGACCGGAAGCCTGCGGCCCGACATCGTCTGGTTCGGTGAAATGCCCTATCAGATGGAGCGGATCGAGCAGGCGCTGCGTTCATGCGATCTGTTCGTGTCGATAGGCACATCGGGCGCGGTCTATCCGGCCGCCGGCTTCGTCCAGACCGCGCGCTATCACGGCGCTCGCACGCTGGAGATGAACCTCGATCCGTCGGAGGGCAGTTTTCATTTCCACGAAAGCCGAATGGGCAGGGCAGGCGAGCTGGTGCCCGACTGGGTCGAACAGGTCCTGTCGCACGGGCTGTGTTGAGATGGCGTCGATGCGAGGCAGCTGCCACTGCGGCGCGGTGCTAATCACCGTCCCGTCCCCGCCCGAACAGGTGACGCGCTGCAACTGCTCGCTGTGCCGCATGACCGGCTGGATCGGCGGCTACTGGCATCCCGATGAGGTGACGATAGAAGCGCAGCCCGATGCGCTGAACCCTTATGTCCAGGGCGACAGGATGATCACCACATGGAATTGCGCCCGCTGCGGCACGCCTGGCCACTGGACCCCGCGGACCGCGCCGCCCGAACGCATGGGCGTGAATATGCGGATATTCGATAGCCAGGAGTGGCGCCATCTGCCGGTTCTGGACGTTGACGGCGCGCGCTTCTAGCCACGCGCGGCGTAAAGACTCTTCTTTTCAATATGATAATGGTTCGTTAAGCCGATTGCAGTTTTGCCGTTGATTACAGTTGTCGCGGCAACCGGACAACGAACTAGCGACAGGGAGTAAAATTATGAACGAGAATGAGCAGAAGCCTGCTGGCCGGATCGGGAAAAGAAAATATGAAAAGCCGACCCTTGTCCTGTTGAGCGATCCGACGAGGGTTGAAGGAAAGACTTTCTCGCGCACCTACGAGGGCACGTCTGCGGGTCGTGGTTTCGGAGTCAGCTAGCTGATAGCGCCCGTGGCGCCATTTGTACGGCCCGAGCGCGTTGTATGCAACTCGGTCTGTCGAGCGGACAAGACCGGTCGGTCTACGCCCGGGTGATGGAGAATTTCGCTGTCTTTCAACCGCACCGGATACGGAGCCTGACATTGCGAAAATTTCCCATCTGCCTGCTCTCGACAATTTGCGCCTTTGTGCTGGCTCCCGCTGCTGTTGGACAGCAGCCTGAGGGCAGCGGCGATCAGGCGACGGCCAATAGCCTGGCGGGCCGCTACAGCCTCGCCGGGGTGATGGAAACCGCGGCGCAACTGCAGCTGGCGGCAGATGGCAGCTATAAATGGGTGCTGATGGTCGGCAATCTCGACCTGTATAGCGAAGGCCGCTGGACCCAGGCGGACGGGCAGGTGGTTCTCGGCCCGCACCGGTTCGGCAATGACCGGCCGGTTTTTGCGCTGGGGGCATCTTATCCCTGGGGTGACGAAGAAAGAGAGTCCGCTCATGGCCGCGATATGATCCGTCTGCAGAATCGCGCGAAGTGGCAATGCGCCTTCCTCGACAATGGCGGCTATTATGCGTCTTCCGGCGCTCCTATCTCGCAGGAAGATATGACTCCGGCGCAGCGCTATGAAGTCGCTGTCGCCAGCGAACAGGAATTGCGGGCCGCTTATGAGCAGGCAATCGACGCCTATTTCGCCCGTGACCGGTCCGATCCCGATGACAGTCTGGAGGTCTCCGCGCGCACGGCGAGACGAAACTGGGGCCATGCGGTCGCAGTGCTAGCCAAGAGCGCGCGGGCGGTGGGCAAGACCGCCCGCTATCAACCGCCCTCGCTGCCCGCCGACTGTTTCTTCCTGTCCGACTACCGGCCCGAATATGCCGGCGATCAAACGGGGCCCTGGATCGACTGGCGCGACGGTGTCGGCATTTGGGTCAACCGGCGCGAGCGGCCCGACGCTCGGCTGGATATCGATGCCGCCTTCACTTTCGCCGACGGTGGTGTCGAGACGGCCAGCAGCCATGAACTGGGTTTCGCCTTTGTCCCCGCGACCGCCAATCGCCAGCTGAAGGCGATCAGCCTGATCCTGCGGCACGACGGTGGCGAATATTCTTCCCGCTTTGAGCTTGCGCCGGACCCCGATGCGCGGGTTCATGAAGTGAAGCTGGACCGCAGGGTTTTGATAAAGCCGCCGTTCGAGCAGCTCCGGCTGAATATTAGCGGCGACCGGCTGGTGCCGGCGGATGGCAGCGGCGGCGCCTATATCAGGCGTGACTGAATATGCGAAGGGCCCCGCCCACTACAGAGGCGGAACGGGGCCCGTGAATGGTTCTGGCTCTAGCCCGCCGACGGCCGGTGCGCGTCATCGGACCAGTCCTGCCGTGCTGCCCATTGCTCGAGCGTTTCAAATTCGACCTCCGGCAGGCGCCGGTGCATGTAATCGGTGTTGACCAGAAACGGCTGGGTCGGGGAATCATTATTATAATGATAGAAGGACGCGATAAAGTCGCGCATCGGCTGTTTCTCTTCTTCCGCCATCGAATCGCCCAGAGCGTCGACCAGCAGCGCACCGAATTCTTCCGGTGTGCAGGGATCATATCTGATTTCCCGGCCGAACACGCGCGACAGGGCCTCGGTCACCTCGGTCGGTTTCAGCGCCTGCGGGCCGCCGATATTCATCCAGGCGCCTTCCAGATCGGGACGGGCCAGCGCCGCCGTCATGCATTTTCCGACATCGTCGAGGCTGATCCAGTTGGCCGTCAGATGGGGCTTGTGCGCATAGACATAGCGATCTTCATGGACAATGAAGGGGCGCGCCCAATTGGTCAGCAGATTGTCCATGAACAGCACCGATCCAAAGACCGTCGCCGGTATGCCGGTGCGGAACAGGGCGTTGATCGCCGGGGTGTTCTCGCCGTAGCTATGGGCTTCACCGGGCTGATCGGGAATCCAGCCCGACGTGTTCCAGACAAACCGGTCAAGGCCGGCCTCGAGAGCCGCCGAACCCAATTTGGCGACCAGCTCCGCGCGATTGCCGGGCGATTGCAGGGGATGGGTGTAGAACACCGCGTCCGAGCCTTCCAGTGCCGGCACAAATGTGGATTCGTCGGACAGATCAATGATCCGGGTCTCATCGGCGGCATTGCTGCCGCCAAGGTCGGGGTTTTCGCTGCGCGAAAGGGCCCGGACCTTGTGCCCGGCCGCGGCCAGCTGTCTCATTTGCGCGAGACCCTGTCGTCCGGTTGCGCCCACTACGGATACCAATGCCATCAATCTCTCTCCTGTTTTATTTTCTAGGAGGAAAATCTAGGCGCGCGGCTGTGCTCTCTCAATGCATCAATTAGTCAGGGGGCTGGCACTGCCCTTTTGCGGAGCGCCCTCTACAGATGCTTGGTCACGAACAGAAAGATGATCCACAGCGCCAGCGCCACCATCATCAGCCAGGTCGCCACCACGCCCAGCTGGCGAAAGCGCGGCGAGCCGCCCCTGTGATGCTGGGCCATGCCGACAATATGGGCAACCCGGCCGATCAGGAAGACCGCGGCGATAATCGTGATGCCGATATGATGGGCATTGGCGAGTTCGAGGATCGCGAGCATGATCAGGAAGATCGGAGCATGTTCGGACAGATTGGCATGGGTGCGCCGGGCGGCGAGAAGATCGGGATTGTCGCCATCACCAAAGCCGATCTGGTTAGCAATGCGGACCTTGACCGTGGCATAGGCGCAATAGATCAGCAGCAGCGCACAAATCGCGGCGGCGAGGCCGGTTACCGGTAATGTCATGATATTCCTCCCTGTGTTTTCGGGAGTTTAACCGATTCTGGGTAAAGCGCAACTTGCAGGGCAGGCGGACGCGGCTGCTGCTCTTGCGGGTTTGCTGGCAACCAGAATCGACCGTGCAGCTATTTTCATGCGGAGGGCGCGGTCATTCTGCCCCGTATCGGCGAAACCGCGGCAGCCGGATCCATCAGCATGAGCTCATCGGGCGGCACCCCGTTGCGGAGCCGTGCCAGCCAGTCGTCGGGGTCATATTCTGTACCAACGGGGTTCTGGTCAATGGTTTCGCCATGGAAATAGGCGCTGCCTTCTGCTTTGGTCGGAAACACATCGACGGAAAATTCCATCTGGTTGCCATCGGGGTCGGCATAATAGAGCGATGCGCTCATGCCGTGATTGACGCACCAATAGGGCCGGATCCCCGACGCGTTCAGCGTTTCGTAATTTGTCAGCAGATCGTTCAGTGACTCATATTCCCACGCGACATGATCGACGCCAATCATGCCGCTGTCATCCTTGTCGTCCGGATCGTCCGGACGGATCACGCCGAGATCGGCGAAAGCGAAGCGATGATGTTCTTCATCGAAGGTGAGGAAGGCCAGCGCCGGGTTCTGGTATTGAATTCTGGCACCGAAAACCGTGGCATACCATTGCAACATTTCCTCAAAGCGGCGGGTCCGGTAGACCACGTGGGCGAGCGCAGAGGGTGATTTGATCATGCAGGGTCTCCTGTGTTTATAAGGGTTCGGGAAGGGGCACAGTCTTCCGCGCCCAGAAATTGCACTGTACGCGGTATCGCCGAGGCGGAAGAGGCAAGAGCCAGGCCGAGGTGCGCCAGAATATGGGGTTTTATATCGCCCACTAGCCGGCCCGCTGTTCGTATTCATTCGCCCGACTGCCGGCGCCAACTCCGGCGAACAGGCACAGGGCCAGTCCGGCAAGAGACAGGGCAGCTACCGCATAATAGGCCCCCGCATAGCCGCTGCTTTCGACGACCCATCCCGAGCCGCCCGATAAGAGTGACCTGGCGAGATTGGGAGCGGCCATGAACAGGGCAAACAGACTTGCGGCAACGGTCGGATCGCAAAGTCGCATCGCCCAGACGATGAGAACGATGGTCAGGAGAAGTGCGACAATATACTGGATAGCATATATTGCCATGAAGGCTGTACTGCCCTGCCATATTTTATAGGTTGCACCCGCTAGGATTGCCGCAAGAGCCAGGATAAGAAAAAGCACCGTCGTAGAATTGCGCAGGCCCGCCCAGCGCACGAGAAATGTTGTCATCGTGGCACCGGCGATTGCTGCGACCAGCCCGACAACACTGGCAAAACTGCTGTAGTCGTCACTCCCCCAGCCCAGTTGCTGGACCGCGAGCGGGGGCGCGACGGAATCCAGGAAAGCAAAAGTTGCCATGGCCAATCCGGCCCCGGCCAGGAACAGGAGAGTCTGCAGCGATAGCAATGACCTGAAAATACCCGCGAGGATCGGGAGCCAGGCTGCGTGCTGGCGTTCGGTGCATTCTGATGAAGGTCGGCCGCCGGTCCAAGGGAAAAGCCGTTCTCCGGGCCGTTCCCGGAACAGCGAAACGAACAGGGAAGCAATCCCGACAAAAAGGCCAAACAGAAGCGCCATGATCGAAATTTGGTCATCGACCAACAGTTGTCCGGCGATAAAGGCGGCGGTAGAAATGCCCAGTGTCTGGGAAGCAAACATGAAGCCATTAACGGTGGTTCGCTCTTCTTCCGGCACGAGGTCAACCGTCATGCCATCGACGGCCACATCATTGAAGGTGGCGCACAGATTGAGTGTGAAACAGAAGGCCGTGAGCAATAATATCTGGCTGGCAGCCGGATCGGCAATTGCCAGGCCGAACAAGGTTGTCATCATCAATGTTTGAGCGACCAATATCCATGACCGACGCCTGCCCATCGGTCGATAGGTAAACCGGTCCATCAAAAGGCCGTTAAAAAGTTTCAGCGACCAGGGGAATAACGCTGTTCCCACAAAGCCGCCAATTTCTATCGGCGAGGCGCCTCGGTCTGCGAGCCAGGCGGGAATGGCGATCGTGCTCAACCCGACAACGATACCCTGCATGAAATAGAGCAATATGATCGCGGTACACCGCAAATATATGCTTTCGGACATTGCCGGAAAAGCAGGGTAACCCCGGTGGAGGGCAGGACTTGGATCATCCATAAAAAAATCGCTCTTCAACGATCTTTTGGTCGCGGACGCTGTAGGTGGCGATCTCGCTAAAAGGTTGCCGCTCGCCCGTGGCGCGGCGCTTGATCAACATGTCTATAAACAGAGCAAAATGGTCGCCTGTGATAAAAGGGCCATCAATGTTGAGCTCTTCCATCGCGCTGTGCTCCAGCCAGCTAGTCAGCTTGTCGTGCGCGGCCTTATATCCCGATACGATGGCCGGGCCACGTCCCCTGCTATTATCCGGCTCCATGCTGACGATATCGACGGCCCAATATTTTTCTGCCGCAGAAACCGCCCGCCCACTTAGTAGCAATGATGAAAAATCATGCGCCAGATCTCCAAGATCATTCATATCGTCCTCTTCCTGTGTTCGGGCCCAGCAGAAGAATCCGGCGGAGGGCGGGTCGCAAAACCATCCGCCGGATTGGGGTGCGGCCTGGCCGGTTGATGCAAAGGGATGCGATCTCCGGTCAGACCGAATTGCGAAGCTAGCGGATGGTCGCCTCCTGCAGCGTCATCGACCCTGTAACCTTGCGAAATTTCGCCCGGTTACCGGATTCGGCATCGAGCTGCGCGTTGGTCCTGCTGTCGAAAGCCTCCCATTCCTTGTTCCGTTTTTCATATTCGGCGCCGCTAGGGAGATAGGGAAAGGTCTGTGTCAGATACATGTGCGGTTCGCCCTCACGGGGATCGATCGTGAAGTAGATTTTATAATCGCTGATCCAGCCCTTCGACTTGGCGAAGTCCTGATTTTTCTTCCATTCGCCAGCCAGAAATTTGGCATAGGCCAGCGTGCCACCATCTTCCAGATAAATGCCGGTCATGGTCGTGTAGTCACCGGCGACCAGCGGGAATTCGTCGGCCATCGCCGGCGTGGCCAGAGCCAGTGGCGCTGCCACGGTGAGGGCGGTTGCCATCATCATCTTTTTCATCAGTTTCATACGTCTTCTCCTGTTTTTTTTCGGTCAGCGAGGCTAAGGCAATATCGAATTTTACAGCCCCCCATGTTCGGCAAACACAGCTCTCCCGTTGTCAAAAACCGGGATTTCCGGTCCGCCTGACTTGCCATCTGTGTCTGCAAATTCGATGGGATGACGATGCGTCCAAAGGTAACATCGCGTCAACGGCGCTACCGTCAATAATACGTCAATTCGGTGTAGACGGGTCGGGCAACAGGTCCGGCCAGCCATATTTTTCCCATGCCGCGACCAATCCGATGTGTCTGGCAAAGTCCATGAATCCCGGGTGATGGCGAGTCTGTCTTATCGGTTCGACATCGGCCCAGAGCGACATCAGGCTAACCATATTGGGCGGCGTGATCTGCTGGCCGAGGGTTTTGAAGACCATCGGCGCATAGCCCATCCAGACTGCCGGCCAGACTATGGTCGGATCACAGGGATCGGGCAACGTCCTGTGCAGCATTTCCAGAATCTGGCAATATTGCTCGCGCGCCTCTGCGTCGCCGCTGTGGATGCCTCTGGCCGCGAGCAGCCAATAGGCGTCCATCGCTTCGGGGGCCATTGGTGTCATGCCCGCTGGCGCAAAAATCACGCTGTTCATGAGCGACCGCGATTTCTGATATTGTTCTATCGCGAGATCGCGGTCGCCCGATGTCGCGGTCGCCGCCGCCAGATGTAGCGAAGGCTGGCCGAGGTCGGTCATCCGCTGCCCCGCCTCTATCGCCGCTTCGATATTGCCGAGGTTGAGGTGGGCCGCGCATAACATGGCATAATTCCGGCCATCGACAGGATCCTGATCAATCGCTGCTTCGACATAGGGCAATGCCTCGGCCGTCCGTCCGCAATAGAGCAGAAAGGATCCCAGACGCATGACTACAGCAGGATTTTCAGGCTCCAGCTTATAGGCTTTGAAAGCTAGATCCAGGGCACCGACGGCGTCATTCCTGGTCCATTGATACAGGCCAAGCATGGCATAAGCATGTCCCTGTTTCGGCGAGAGTTCGATGGCCTTTCTCGCGCATTCAGCCATGCGTTCCGCTTCACCCAATTTGTCGATACAAGGGGTGAAGACGGAGGTGTAGACATGCGCCTCGGCCAGGGCGGTCCAGCATTCGGCAAACTCTGGTTCCATCTCCAGCGCCTGCTCCAGCAGTTTGATGGCCGTTTCGAGTACACCATCGCCGATCGCCCGGCGGGTCAGGGCCCGGCCCTGCAGATAGAGGCCATAGGCTGCCTTGTTATTTGTCATCCGGCGGACGTCATGGTCCGTTATGTCCAGCTCGAGCGCCGCGCACAATTCCCGGATGACCGCGCGCGCAACCTGCTCGCGCGACGCGAATATATCGTCTTCCGTGCCATCATAGACATAGCCCCAGCTCTCGAAACCGGTCCGGCCGTCGATCAGGCGCACGTTGATGCGGACATCACCACCCTGCCGCTGAACCGATCCTTCAACCAGATGGGAGACATGCAGCAGATCGGCAATTTCCGGCAACGAAAGACCGCTATCCTTGAACTGGAATGAGGAAGTACGACCGGCGACCAGGAGCTGTGGCACCAGTCCCAGCGTGGTGATCAGTTCGTCGACAATGCCATCGGCAAAATAGCCCCGGTCATCCTTGTTATCGAGAGAGGCAAAGGGCAATATCGCGATCCGTGTTCTGCCACTTTGCCGGTCGGCCATGATGACGCGGGACGAGGCTGGATGCCGTACCATCCACGCATCCAGCAACCTGTCATGCGCGGCCAGATCCCCGGATGCTTTCAATTTTGCCAGGGCGTCACTGACGCTGATTTGCAGCCTCTGTTCTATGGATTGCCTGCGCTCGGCAAGCCAGGTTTCGAAATCTTCTCCAAAATGCAGCTGATCGAGGACCGGCTTGCCGCCTATCGCCAGCAGCAATGCTGTCGCCTGCGCCCAATCCCCGGCGGCGAGCGCGTTTTCCAGATTCTGCAGCTCGGATCGGACCGAGCCGCTATTCAGGCTCACCCGGCTCCGCGATACTTCCAGCAATTCGCAATCCGCTGCGGCCAGCAGTTTCCGTAAATCGAGCAGGCATTGCCGCAGGCTGGCCCGGGCCTGTGCCTCAAACCGGCCGGGCCACAAAAGCTTGCTCAGATGGTTGCGGTCAATCGGCTCGTCCGGCGCGAGACAGAGCATCGCCACCACGGCGCGCGCGCGCCGGTTGGAGATGATGATTTCGCTGCCGTCGGGCGCCAGCAGCTGAAAGCCGCCAAACAGCGAAGAGCGCGCTGCTGCAACGGGTTGCGACAACTTCTCCTGCTTGCTCGCAAAATCCAAAATCTGTTCCCCCACCAGCGGGGTAGCATAACGGGATATGGTTCAGGTGCAATTAATCAATTGGCGCCGCCGGCGCCTTTGCCAGGGACGATTCGGGTGGCACGCAGCATTTCATCTTGCGAAAGCGGCGCTATGTTGTTTTCCCATCGGCCCGCCGGGCGAAATCTTCGGCGAGCGTGATGCTGCCATGGGCGGGTGCGGTCATGTCTATTTGCGAGGCGGCGAGGAAAAATTCCATCGGACCAAGCTGTTGACTCCAGCCCAGTTTCTTGCCGCAGTCCAGCAAAAACCGGGCCAGCCCTAGCGGGATATGGGTGATGCGTGGTGGTAGACCCAGTGCTTCGAAGGCCTTTTGCGCGATTTCGTTCTGGGACAGCGACTGGGGGCCGCCAATATGGATGCGGGATATCCGGTCCCGGGTCGCGCCAACACAGGCGGAGGCCAGATCGGCCCCGTCCATGGGACTCATCCTGGCCTCGCCATCACCAAAGAGAAATATCCGCCCCTTCCTCGCCATATCGAGTAGTTCGGCAAGATCGGTATAGAAGCCACTGGGGCAGATGATCGTCGACCCGATCGGCGCCTCCGCCAGGGCCTTGGCAAATCGCGTCTTGGCCGCCGCCATGGGGACGTGCGCCATGGCTTCGGCGTGCAGCACATGGATATAGGCGAAATGCTCGACACGCGCTCGCACAGCAGCATCCAGAAGATTTTTATTGGCCTGATAGTCAACCGCGTCATAGCCCAGTCCGTCTTGCTGGCGGGTTATGCCGAGCGCCGAGACAATCAGATCTACGCCGTCAAAAACCTCGCCCAAAGCGTTCGCTCTTGTCGCTTCGCCGAAGATGACCCGATCAATCTGGTCATCGAGATCGATCAGCTTTTCCGGATGGCGGGCGAGAGCATGCACCCGGTACCCTGCCCTGTGATAGGCCTGGACCAGATGCCGGCCCAGATAACCGGTAGCGCCGGCGATCAGGACGGTGGCTTTGCGGTCGGTCATGAAGCGTCTCCCGGATGAAAATCGATTAACGGCAGCGCCGCTGTTGCTCCCACTGAATGGCGCGCCTCGACCTGCGGTGGTCATCGGCTTCGAGGAAGCTGAAATCGGAGTCCAGACCCAGCATATCTTCGTCGCGGCCACTTTCGAAAAGGCTGGCGACTCCGGTGATCGCACCGGTGCGGCGCGCCGAGCGTTCGGCCCGGCGTTCATAATCCAGCGCCGTCGCCAGCTGGTCGCAGGACAGGTTGCTGAATTTCGCAGCACGCTGTCCAACGGTGGTGCAGCCACTGGCGAGCAAAGGGATCGCAAACAATGATATAATGGCTTTCGTCATGATCATGGACTTTCATAATGGAGGATGGTCCGGACGGGACAGGGGACATCCCGTCCGGACATGGACGATTCAGAAGCGGAAGGTTACGCCGCTGAGAATCTGATCGGATGCGAGGGATCCATTGAATTCCTTGCGCCGATATTCGGCCCGCAACGAGACATTCTTGTCCACTGCATATTCAAGGCCGCCGCCGAACAAAATCCCTTCGGCGGTATCGCTACCGCTCGCGACGGGCGAAGCATCGCCCGGAACATAAGCACGAATGCGATATCTGTTGATGCTGTAGCCGATGCGGCCGTAAGCAAGCA
Organism: Sphingorhabdus sp. 109; assembly: GCF_902506555.1. Lineage (GTDB taxonomy): Bacteria > Pseudomonadota > Alphaproteobacteria > Sphingomonadales > Sphingomonadaceae > Parasphingorhabdus. The sequence goes on from NZ_LR732707.1 coordinate 3,090,983, forward strand.
GCCGCGGCGTGATCGTTACGCCAAGCCGGAACGAAATATCGCCGGACCATTTTGAATCCAGCTGGATCGATCCGCCGGACAGAACGGGCGCCGTGAGCGTTTTTCCATCGGGGCTGAAGCCTGCTTCGACCCCGACGACAATATTGTCAAACTGGTGATCATATCCAACGATGCCGCCATAGGCGATGCCGTTGCTTTTATCGGCCAAGGGGACATCGAGCGTGTCAGGCAATACCGTTTCATTGATCGAGCGCTCTTCCCAGCCCGCCTGGACACCAAGAGAGATGCCGTCGAAATAATTCCGACTGGGCTGCGAATGGGCGGGAGAGGCAAAGGCTACGCCCGCTATCATGAAGATGGCGATGATGCCGGATGGGGGCAGGCCTGGTTGTATGTTTTCGGTTTTCATATTCGGTTCCTTTTGATTGATATTTGGTCTGGGTTGAGGGTGAGTTGATCCGCTGCGCCAGACGAGTCTGGCGCAAGGAACGGGTTGGCAAATTGGGAGAGAGACCGTTTGCTAGAGACTAGTCAGCGGTCTTCAGAGGCTTCAGGCAACATGGTTCATGGCGCGTGCTCCTCCTGTGTCCTGGCTATGGTGATACGAAAACGATCGCGATAGTCGGTCGCGGATATTCCAAGATGGCGCTGGAAAACCCGGCGCATTCGCTCCGCGGTGCCAAAACCGGTCTGGCGGGCAATCTGTTCGACGGGAATATCCGTCTGCTCCAGTTCTACCCGCGCTTTCTGCAACCTCGCCGCTTCGACATAATGGGCCGGTGTCATGCCGGTCTCTTCCTTGAACTTGCGAGTAAAGCTGCGCTCCGACATGGCCGCGCGCGAGGCAAGCGACGCGACCGTCAGGTCATCGACACTATTCGCCAGAATATGATCAAGCGTTTCGCCAATTCTTGGATCTTCTGCTTTCTGCGCGATCAGATTGGCGCTGAACTGGGTCTGGCCGCCGGGGCGCATCATATACATCACGTTATAGCGTGCGACCTTCAGGGCGACATCATGCCCCCAGTCTTCTTCCAGCAACGCCAGAGCGAGGTCCATACCGGCCGTGACGCCCGCCGACGTCCAGATGTTCCCGTCGCGGATGAAGATTGCATCCGGTTCGATGGTCACGTCCGGATAGCGCTGGCCGAGTATCGGGCACCACCACCAGTGAGTCGTCGCTCGGCGTCCGTCGAGCAGGCCAAGTTCCGCCAGGATCATTGCACCGGTACAGATAGAAACCACCCGCTTCGCCCGAGCGGCAGCGTGCCCCACATAGTCCATCAAGGCTTTGTCCTGCATGGCTTCTGCGGTTCCGTGACCGCCTGAAATGATCAGCGTGTCGATGTCTGCGATGTCCCGTTTCGCGGTTGCAAATGACTGGCCGGCCTGCAGGTTGAGACCGCTGGTTGTTGAGACATTGCCTCTGCTATGGGCGACAAGGTGGATCGTGTAGGGCGATATGCCTTCCGGCAGGAAAAGCGTAGCGCCGGTGAGCACTTCGAGCGGTCCCGCGACGTCCAATATATGCGCGTTCGGATATGTAACCATGACCACATTCCGGGCTTCGCTTGCAGGCTGATTTCTATTGTCTTTTCTCATCATGGCTAGACAATAGCGCAGATTGCATTTCGCCGTTAGGACAATGACCCCACTTTTCCCGCCAATATTTCCCAGGTCTCGACCGTCGGAAACATGGCCGTGAATCCGGGGCTTGCGGATCGGCCGCCCGCATGCCGGCAGGCGCTATACTCCGCTTCGCCGCTGGTCTGGCCCACAAAGGGATCAGTCGCGCCAGGCCTCTCGTATCGGAAACGGATGCGGGCTGCCTTCAGAAACTCCGCCCGACCCGGAACGCAAAGTTCCGTGACGCCTGTGGCATCAATGCAGTTCCGGACAACAGATAGATTTTTTCGTTGGTCAGGTTGCCTGCATTGACCTGCACGCGCCAGCCGTTTTTTTCATATCCGACCATGGCGTCCAGACGGGTATAGGAGGGCAGTAGAAAGCCGTCGGCGGGAGCCGCCTGTGTTCTCAGCAGCGCTTCGCGCTTACCGGAATAGAAGAGACCGAGCCCGAAGGTGAATCCGTCGAGCGGTCCTTGCTCGAATCGATAGCGGCTCCACAGGCTGCCGCTCCATTTTGGCGCGCCGGGCAGGGCGGCACCGATCAGAAAGCGGCTGTCTTCTGTAACCTCCGCGTCGATATGCGCTGCAGCGAAGGTGATAGCCAGGCCAGGCACCGGATTGGCCGCAATATCCATCTCGACGCCCCTGCTGCGCTGTTTGCCGGACTGGACGTTGAACGCAGGATTGTCGGGATCGGGTGTGGCCACATTGGATTTGGTGATTTCGAACCCTGCGAGCGAAAGCGTTATCCGGCCGTTCAGCCATACCTGCTTCCAGCCTATTTCAAATTGTTCCCCGGTTTCCGGATCAAGGAAAGTCCCGTCGGCCTGACGCGCGGAACTGGGCGTGAAACTGCTGCTGTAGCTGCCGAACAGACTTGTGTTCTCGGCTGGCTGGAACAGCAGGCCGATCTGCGGCGAAGTGGCCTTGTCGCTGTTGTTGCGGGTTTCCGCGTCGGCGAGACGGTCATAATCGCGATTGTCGATCCATTCCTGACGGATGCCGGCCAACAATTTGAAACTGTCCGATAAATGCATCAGATTCTGGGCATATAGCGCGGTGCCATCGCGATCATTGTCCGAAGAAAACAGCGGGAAAGCGAACTGATCCCCGGCCACGGCGCCATATACGGGCGTGAAAAGATCTATATTGTCGAGATTCTGAAACTCGAACGCAAATTCCTGACCCGTGGTATAATGTTCCAGACCGGCGGCAAACTGGTTGCGGATGCCGGCAAGTCGGAAGTCACCAATCACTTCATGCTGGGCGATGAAGCCGAACTGGCTTTCATCGGTGTCATAGGCAACGCGCAAAACCGTGCGGTCATCCGCGTCGACAGCGTAGAATGACCGCAAATTATATTCACCACTGGTGCGGCTGTAGCTGATATTCTGCCTGATCCGCCAGTCCGAAGAAATATCATGCTCTAGCAGGGAACTGACGAAATAGGACTGGACATCATTGATGCCATCCTCCTCGCCGAGAAAACGGCTCACCGGGACGCGCAGCGAATTGGCGATGCGGGGCAGGCCGATATCCCAGGTAAACTGGCTGTCCGTATATTCCCCGCGGACCAGCCATCGTGTCTTATCGCCCAGCTGCAGCGAGACGGCCGGTGCAACAAACAGGCTGCGGCTTTCCACCAGATCACGATAGCTGTCCGAATCCTCATAGGCGGCATTGAGACGCAGATTGATGCCCTGGGTCAGCGGCGTGCCGGCATCAATTTCCGCCCGGTAGAAATCGAAACTGCCCAGGATGGCAACGGCATCAAGATGGGCTTCGTCTTTTGGTTGTTTTGTGATCGTGTTGACGATCCCGCCCGGATTGATCGCGCCGTAGAGAACCGAGGCAGGCCCCTTGAGCACTTCGAACCGTTCGACATTGGCCGTATTGCGAAGGGAATAGAAGCCCGGATCGCGAAAGCCGTCGCGCAGGGTCACTTGTCCAAGATCAAATCCGCGCAGAAATGTGCCGAAATTCTGCGTCCCGCCATAACCTGCCTTGGGTTGCGCGCCGGACACGGTATCCAGGGCCTGGTCCAGACGAACCAGACCGCGATCTTCGATCAGCTCTTCCGATACGACCACGACCGTGGATGGCGTGTCCATCAGCAAGGCGGCATTTTTTGTACCGGTCAGGGCGTCGCTGGCAACATAATCGTTGACCATCCGGCCTGTAACCAGAATTTCACTGCTATCGAGGGTCTCCTGCCGGTCCTTGTTCCTTTGCCGCTCATTTGCCGGACCGTCGCCGGCTTCTTTTGCCATCGCAGGCGGACACACCATGGCACAGGAAGTCAAAAATGGTATGAGATAACGTAACATATATTTGCTCTATCTATATTGGGATTGCGGAAGTGCGGATATTGTTAATTCAAGGTGATGGACGGTGGCGGGCCGGAGCGGTCAACGCGCTGCCCGCCTTTCCAGATTGCAACGATATTGCGCGTATCGCGGATATCGACCGTCGGATCACCGGATACGAGCAACAGATCGGCCCGCTGGCCGGCGGCGATGCGGCCACGGTCGGAAATATGAAAGGTGTCGGCGACGGCAGCGGTTGCTGCATGAAGGGCGGCAATCGGCGATGCACCGCTCTCGACCAGCAACTCCAGCTCCCTGTGCATGCTGACGCCAGGCCAGACCCAGCCGTTTATCGCGTCGCTGCCGACAATGATACGGATACCGGACCTGTGCAACGTTCCCACCAGCGCCAGCAATTCGGGCCCGTTGCGGGGTGACGGGGGCACGTCAAACTCGGATGTCAGCATATCCACTCCGCTGTCGTCGAGCTCGGCCCGCAGCCGCGGGTCCTGCAGCATGGAGCGCGGTCCGTCGGGCTTGTACATTCCTGCATAAACTCCGATGGTAGACATCAGGGTGATGTTCTTTAGTTTCATCTTGCTGATCATCGCCGGCGTGACGCCGCCGCTCCACGGATGCGCAATGATGTCGACGCCAGCATCAATCGCCCAGTGCGCGGTCTTGCGCTCGCTGATATGGGCAATCACCAGCAGATTTTTCCGATGGGCTGCCTCGGTAACCGCGTGCATCATGGCGGCGTCCATGCTGGGCGTATTCATGCCTGGGAAAAAGCCCGGTTCCGCTACCAGTTTGATGTAATCGACCCGCGCGGCGATGCGGTTGGCGAGCCACCGCTCGATATCGTCAATATTCCTGATCGAGTCTGCTTCGGGGTCTCTTGTCCCATGGCCGTTCGGTACATTTCCAGCCTGACCCGCAGACCAGAAATCAGCATAGCTGGCATCGGGTTCGCGTTTGATCCGGGCGCGCAGGGCCTGCAGCTTGTCTTCGGGCGTATAGGTGTCAAATACGCTCGTCACGCCCATACGGACCGATGCCTGCAAACCTTCCAGCTTTCCGCTGGTGTGATAATGCGCGTCGAGCAGACCGGGAAGCAGTGTCATTCCCCGGCCGTCAACGATAGCGAATGTTTCATGCCGTTTGAATTCCGGCGTCGCGGTCCCGGGCTCTATTGCCGCGATCACCCCTTCTTCGACAATCACTGTGGCCTTCGGTACCACCATTTCGCCGTCAAAAACCCGGACATCGACGATGGCGAAAGGCTGCGCGGCCGCAACGGAGGTCGCCATGACCATCAGCAGGAAAACCGCGGCAAGATGTTGGAAATATTTGCGCATCACCGATGGCGCAATGATATACTATATCATTCGGAGCAAGACATTTTCTACTCTGCTGGACATTTTAGGGTAATGGTACCCTATCGGCAATTAAGTTTGCACAGGCGTGCCGCAGCTTTTGCAATGCGGGTCCTTGGGCAGGTTGATGCTGCGCATTGCGGGGGCAAGGCCATCGAATAGCAGGAGTTTTCCGGCGGGGTCCTGGCCGAATCCGGTGATCACGCGGATCGCTTCCATCGCCGCGAAGCTGCCCATCAGGCCGACCATTGCGCCGAGAACGCCAACTTCACTGCAATTGTCGCAATCATCGGGGTCGAGCGCGTCACCGACGAAACAGCGGTAGCAGGGCTTGTCCTCTTCCCAGCCGCGGAACGTGCCAAGCTGTCCCTGGAACTGCCCGATCGCCGCGGAAACCAGCGGAATATGGTGCCGGAGCGAAATGTCGGAAACCAGCAGGCGGGTCTGGTAATTGTCCGATCCGTCGATGATCGCGTCGAAGGGTGCAAAAAATGCTGCGCTGTCCTCTTTCAAATGCTGCGCGGTAAGTCTTTGATTTATAGGATTAACTTCAATATCGGGGTTGATCCGCTGTGCAGCAACTTTGGCAACATCGACTTTTGCGCTTCCGACATCATTTTCGGTAAACAAAACCTGCCGCTGCAGATTCGAGAGGGAAACGATATCATCGTCAAAAATGGTCAGCGCGCCAATTCCTGCGGCCGCCAGATATTGAATCGCCGGACAACCGATGCCGCCCGCTCCGACAATCAGAATATGCGCGCCGAGTATCTTTTTCTGCCCCGCCCCGCCAATATCGCGCAACACAATATGGCGCGCGTAGCGGTCGAGCTGTTCGTCAGAAAGGTTCAATAGCCTACCAGTAGAATTTCAGGACGCTGCGTCGCCAAGCGGGTTTCTTGTCGGGTGTCGATTGCATGTTATTCTTGCCGATCCGGGCAAAATAGCGGGCGACATATTCTTCCAAGGCCGGACATTGGATGGAAATCGGCGTCACCTGGCGGAGACTCCTCTTGCCATCCACCAACAGCAGGACCTGGACAAAATAATTTTCCCCATCGAACAGCTTTTCTGTCGGTGTGCAACCGTCGGTCAGCTTTTTCGCCTCCAGCGATTCCTTGTAGCTATATTCCGGCTTTCGTCTGAATTCCGCTACCGGCACGGCGCGTAAATCGTCGGGTACCGGCGGGATTGCGGAACTGTTGACCGAACCGGTCTGCAGTGCTGCCGCGAGTATTAGAGTCGAAATACTCATTTTCTACACTCCCGTTGATCCAAAGCCACCTTCTCCTCGCGCAGTCTCGTCGAGTCGGTCAACCTCTTTGAGAATGCCGCGCTGGACAGGTGCGACGACTATCTGGGCGATGCGGTCGCCGCGCTGGACAACGAAGTCCTTCTCGCCGTGGTTGATCAGGATGACTTTCAGCTCGCCGCGATAGTCGCTGTCGATGGTGCCCGGGGTGTTGGGAATGCTGACCCCTTTTTTCAGCGCCAGTCCCGAGCGGGGCCGGACCTGGATTTCATAGCCGTGAGGAATGGCAAAGGCGAAGCCCGACCCGATCAGGCCCCGCCCGGCCGGTGCGATCGTGAGATCTTCCGCTGCCCGTATATCCATTCCGGCCGAACCGCTGGTTTCATAGGAAGGCAAAGGAAGGTCGCCGGCGTGGTCTAGCCGCTTGACGGCAATATCGACGGGTTCGAACATCAGGATATTTCCTCGCTGATTTTGGTGACTATACGCCGGGCCACTTCCGGTTTCGGAAGGCGATCCCATATCTCGCTGCCCGACTGGGTGACGATGTGAACGCTATTGTCAGCGCCGCCCATTACGTCTCCGGACACATCATTGGCGACAATCCAGTCGCAGCCCTTCTTTGCCAGTTTTGCCTTGGCATGTTCTGCTATATTCTCGGTCTCGGCGGCGAAGCCGACAAGCAGGCTGGGCCGCTGCCGGTGGCGCGCCAAGCTGGCCAATATGTCGGGATTTTCTGTCAGCTTGAGCGGTGCAGGTGCGGCACCCTTTTTCTTGATTTTCTGCCCGGACGGACTGTCTGCGCGCCAGTCGGCGACGGCCGCAACCATGATAGCAACATCGGCGGGCAGGGCGTCGTGTACCGCCTTTTCCATCTCGACCGCAGTCTCGACATCAATTCGCGTGACGCCAGCAGGCGTTGTCAGATGTACGGGGCCAGCGACCAAGGTCACCTGTGCGCCGGCTTCTGCGGCAGCGGCGGCAATGGCAAATCCCTGACGGCCAGAAGAGCGGTTGGCGATATAACGGACCGGATCGATCGGTTCATGGGTCGGGCCGGCTGTGATCAGCACATGCTTGCCGCGTAATGGACGATGCCGGTCGGGAGCAAAGGCAGGCTGTCCGTCGAGCGGGTTTTGACCCGGATCGGGCGCTGTCGGAGTTTGTGATCCCAGTATAGCGCCGATTTCCGCCATGATTGCTGCAGGTTCCGGCAAGCGTCCGGGACCATATTCGCCACAAGCCATATCGCCTTCATCCGGATGCATCACGAGAATCCCGTCGGAACGGAGCTGTTCGATATTCCGCTGGGTCGCGGCGTGCTGCCACATCCGTACATTCATAGCCGGGACCGCCATGACCGGTGTATCGGTTGCCAACAACAAGGTCGTCGCCAGATCGTCGGCAACGCCGCCCGCCATTTTGGCCAGCAAATTTGCGGTAGCGGGACAGACGACCACCAGATCGGCTTCGCGGCTAAGCTGGATATGACCCATTTCCGCTTCATCTTTCAGCGACCAGAGCGTGGTGTGCACTTCGTTTTCCGACAAAGCTGCCAGCGTCATCGGCGTGACAAATTGTGCTCCGGACTCCGTCAGCACGCATCGGACGGTCATCCCTGCCTTTCGGATTAAGCGAATAAGCTCCGCTGCCTTGTAGGCGGCAATTCCACCACCGATTATCAACAGTATATGTTTGGGCTTTTGCATAGCGCTTCCTTCTGCATTTTGGTTGATCGCCATGCAACACATTTGATTATCGCGGCAGCCTTTGATATCTGACCGACAACGAAAACAGCGGGTCGCATTCCAAATTGCCAACGGGAGGCGGGACATGGATTCCAGATCACTGATAACGACGATCGCTATCGCCCCGATGCTGGTTTTTGCGGCATGTTCCGGCGCTGCCGACAGGACGGATCGGCAAGACGATGTCACGGTCAGTGAATCGGTGGAAGACTCTCTGGATGCCGGGGATGCTGTTGTAGATGCAATGGATGAGGCAAGCGACGAGGCTGCCGCTGACGCTTTCGAAGATGCGGCTGAGGCTGCTGCAGATGCCGTAGCCGAAGAGAGGACCGGCGTTAGTGAAGCGGCGGAAGAAGATCCGATCCGCAATGCTGCCGGGCAGTCGGTCGACGTTTCGCCTGTGCAGACCATCTGGTGCGGTGATGTTCGTAAACGCGTTCCGGCCGGACTCTGCGAGGATTATCGCGATCAGATTGCGGATCTTGATCAGGGGATTGCGGCATTTGATCCGCCGCGCGACATGGTGAAAGGACAAGCTAGCGAAGTGCGTCTGGCGATCGGGCCGGAGGAAGAAGAGTTGCGCATTAAATCGCTGGCGGGTGACCAGGGCATGGCCGCAACTGCAGGCATTGAAATTGGCGCGAAGATGCGCGCGAGATTGACCGGACGCGCGTTCGACATAGATCCGGATATTCCGGTCGATCTCGAGATGGGCCGTTCGCGGCGCAAAGTGTGGGCTTGGGATGTCACTCCGAAAAGGGAAGGCACTCATCCCTTGTCCGCCGAAATCACTGTTCTTGCAACCGACGGAACGATTCTTAACCGCTATCCGAGCGATCTGATCAGGGTCAATGTTACCGTCTCGCAAAGCGAGGCCCGGGAGATTGCCAGAGCTGAACGGGCCAAAAAGCGGGCAGAGGCTGAACAAAAGGTGGGTTTCTGGACTAGAATGGCCAAGCTGCTGCTCGAATTCTGGTGGGCCGCGCTTGCCCTGCTGAGCGGTATAATCGGCGGCTGTTTTTATCTGAGAGACAAGCTGCGGAACGCCAAGGCCACGCCACCACCGGCGTGAAATCAGACGTTAGTGTAAAGCCAAACTGCACCGGCTCCGGCAGCGGCAGCAACAACCGTCGTCAGGGCATAACGCCAGAATTCTCCGCTTCCGCCTCTTTTCCGTTTTTCCCAGATCAATTCGACATCAGCCACAGGCGGTGGTGGTGGCGCACCGCCCTGGCGGGGGAGTTGGGCATCTAACCGACGAACGATATCGGGAAGCATCAACAGCGTGTCGACATCCGCATTAATCCGGTCGGCGATCGCGGCCTCAGGTCCCAGTTCGCCGCGGATCCATTCCTTCACGTAGGGGCCGCTGGCATCCCACATGTTGATCGTCGGATTGAGGTCGGTGGCGATGCCCTCGACCATCACCATCGTCTTTTGCAGCAGCAACAGATGCGGCTGGGTTTCCATATCGAAATCGCGGGTGATGGCGAACAGCCCGTCCAGCATATCGCCGACCGACAGTTCGCTGACCGGTTTGCCGCGCATCGGCTCGCCGACCGCGCGCAGGGCTGTGGCGAAATCCTCCATGCTGTGGTGATCCGGAACATATTGCGCTTCGAAATGGATTTCCGCAACGCGTTTGTAATTGCCGGTGGTCAGGCCGTAGAGGATTTCCGCCAGCCAGAAACGGGCTTTTTTGTTGATACGTCCCATGATGCCGAAATCGATGGCAACAATCGTTCCGTCTGCCTTCACGAACAGATTGCCCTGATGCATGTCGGCATGAAAATAGCCGGCCTCGATTGCCTGCTTCAGGAATGTGTGGACAAGACGGCTGGCGATTGCATCCAGATCATGGCCCGCCGCTACCAGAGCTTCGCGGTTCGAGATTTTAACCCCGTCAACCCAGTCCAGCGTCAATACCCGGCCCGAAGTCCGGTCCCAGTCGATAGCCGGAATCTCAAATTGATCCACCTGAGCCATATGTTCGGCCAGTTCCGAGGCGCTGGCGGCTTCGCGGCGCAGGTCCAGTTCGCGCATGGTCCAGCGCCTGAAATTGGCGATAACCAGTTGCGGACGCAGGCGGGCGGCCTCCCCGCCCAGAGCCTCGAGATGTGCCGCAGCCCATTCGTAGGTTTCGATATCCCGGGAAAATTTCTTGATGATGCCGGGGCGCAATACTTTGACGGCAACATCCTTGCCATCAAGCGTGGTTGCGCGGTGCACTTGGGCGATTGATGCGGCGCCCACCGGATCGGGATCGATGTGACTGTATAGTTCGTCCAGTGGCTTGCCGAGGCTGAACTCGATCTCGTCGCGAATCGAGTCGAAGGGAACCGGCGGCAGACTGTCCTGCAGTTGCAGCAAATCGCGGGCCGCCGCTTCGCCGATTATGTCAGGCCGGGTCGCCAGCGTCTGGCCGAGCTTGATCGCGGCCGGGCCAATGGCTTGCAGGGCTGCTGAATAATTGGGCTCCTTCGGCTGAATCGTACCGATCCGGGCGATGCGAAACAGGCGCCGGACCTGCGGCGGCGTTGCCTTGTGCTTTTCAAGATCGCGGAGTGCGCCATGTTTGGCGAGCGTGCGACCCCATTTGAGGAGACGGAATATATGGGTGCGGGAACTGGTCATTGCTGCTGTGCGCTCAGACTTTCCAGCCGCTATGAATGGCGACCAGCCCGCCCATCATCGGCTCTACTTTGGTCTGGCTGAATCCGGCTGCATGAATCATGGCGCGGAATTCTTCCATCGGCGGGAATTTGGCGATCGATTCGGCAAGATAGCGATAGCTGGCTTCATCATTTGCCAAAAGCTTCCCGACTTTCGGCAGAATATGGTGGGAATAGCTATGGTAGACCTTGTCAAAGCCGGGCCATCTGGTCTGCGAAAATTCCATGCAATAGAAACGCCCGCCATATTTGAGCACGCGATGGGCTTCTGCCAAAGCCTTGTCGATATGGGTGACGTTCCGGATGCCGAAGACGATCGTATAGGCATCGAAATGGGCATCGGGGAAGTTCAGGTCTTCGGCATTCTGCTGACTCCAGACCAGGCGCGTCTCGTCCTTGTCGAGCGCTCGTTCGATCCCCTCGGCCAGCATTTCCGCATTGATATCGGCAACCGTGATGTCGGCGCCGCTATCAACCATACGAAAGGCAATATCGCCGGTGCCGCCGGCCATGTCGAGAATCGTTTCGCCTGCCCGCGGCTTGACGCGGCGAACGAAGCGGTCTTTCCACAGGCGATGGGTTCCCGCGCTCATAGCGTCGTTCATCACATCATATTTGGATGCAACGCTGGAGAAAACGGCGCCAACCTTGCCGACTTTCTCGTTCTCTTCGACCTCTTCATAGCCGAATGAGACGGTTTTGCTTTCGATGGCCATTTTTTATCCGTGCTGATTATTCTATGAAATCCCGAGTAGACGAGCCTTGGCAGCACTGCAATCACTCTATAGCTGCCCTTCGGACCGTAACAGAAAAGGAATGCCATGCCCGAGTTGCCGGAAGTGGAAACGACCGTCGCCGGTTTGCGGCCGGTGCTAGAGGGGCAGCGTCTGACGATGGTCGAGCCGCGCCGCGCGGATCTGCGCTGGCCGATCCCGGTGGATTTACGGCAGAGGATGACCGGTGCGGTGGTAACCTCGCTCGGCCGGCGGGCGAAATACGGGTTGATCGAAACCGATCGCGGTGATGTGATGATCTTTCATCTCGGCATGTCAGGCCGCTGGAGGATTGATCCCGAAGAAATAGAAAAACACGACCATCTCCTGGTCGAAACACAATCAGGGCGCCGGTTGACGCTCAACGATCCGCGCCGATTCGGGGCGTTGGATATAGTTCGCCGTGAGAATCTGGGCCATTACAGGCCATTTGTCGCGATGGGGCCGGAGCCTCTCGGTGACGATTTCACAGGTGGCTATCTGAAAGCGGCAACCAAGGATCGCAAAGCCCCGATCAAACAGATATTGCTGGACCAGCGCACCGTTGCGGGACTCGGCAATATTTATGTGTGCGAGGCTCTGCATATGGCGGGCATATCTCCAGGCCGAAAGGGCGCCGCGATATCAAAGCCGCGTTACGAACGGCTGGTTGCCGCGATCAAGCAGGTTCTGATCGCGGCCATAGCGGCCGGCGGATCATCCCTGCGGGATTTCGTGCAACCGGACGGAGAACTGGGATATTTTTCCAAAGATTGGCGGGTCTATGGCCGCGAAGGCGAAGCCTGTGAATGTGGTGGGCCAGTGTTGCGGCGAGTCGACAGCGGACGGTCTACCTTTTACTGTTCGCATTGTCAGAAATAAGCCATTCACTAAGCTATTGACGAGAATCAGCTGTCACGCTATTGGCCGCGCTCTTGAGCCGGAAGCTGTCCGACAAGTACCGGCATTTAATTTCAGATTTTGAGGGTTTTTCATGGCTAATACGCCGCAAGCAAAAAAACGTATCCGTCGCAACACGCGCCGCACCGCGATCAACAAGAATCGCCTGAGCCAGATCCGCACCAAGATCAAGGCCGTAGACGTTGCGGTTGAGGCCGGCGACAAGGACGTGGCAGCAGCAGCCCTTAAAGCCGTACAGCCGGAACTGGCGCGCGGTGTTTCCAAGGGCCTGTATCACAAGAACACGGCTTCGCGGAAATTCAGCCGGCTGACAAAGCGGGTCGCGGCGCTCTAAATAGCCCGATCAGTCTAGACAGAATAACCCGCCCGATTGTGGCGGGTTTTCTTTTGGGCGATCACTACACTTCGAATCGCACATAGTCGGTATGTCGATCTCGTGATCGACTAAAAATCCTGTTTTCTCTTGTGCTGTTGGTCCGAAAGGGGCCAAGTCGGTGCAGGGCGTCAATCTGTCGCTGTTCAAAGCCGGTTCAGCCCGGCCTCTCTATCTTGCGCACCATTATGGTGGGTAATTTGAAGGAAGAAACATGACTAATTTCACGAAACATGTCTGCAATCGCAGGCGCTTCTCTATGCTGGCACCGGTCGCACTATTGTCGCTGGCCGCTTGCGCAACGCCGTTTCGTGCGGATGTCCAGCGTTTTGTCGCGCTTCCCGACACGACGGGCCAGAGTTTCGCCGTGGTTGCCGCTGATCCCGATCTGTCGGGTGGCCTGGAGTTTGGCCAATATGCGATGCTGGTCGAGCAGAAGATGCTCGAACTCGGATACCAGCGCAGCGATGATCCTGCTGCGGCAGAGCTGATCGTCAGCATGGACTATGAAATTGACAAGGGGCGCGAGAAAGTCGTTGCCGATCCCGACCCGTTCTATCCTTCTGCCCGTTTCAGCGGATATTACAGACGTCCTGGTTATCGCTATGGATTCCACGATCCGTTCCTTTACGGCGGCTACGGTTTTTCCGGCTATAATGGCGTCCGCAGTTTCACCGTCTATACCAGCGAGCTGGACATGAAAATTGACCGTGCTGCCAATGGCGAACGTCTGTTCGAAGGCAAGGCCGAGGCCTTGTCGCGGTCAAAAAATCTGACCTATCTGGTGCCCAATCTGGTCGAAGCCATGTTTACCGATTTCCCGGGCAACAGCGGCGAGCGGGTCCGGATATCCATCGCCCCCGAAAAAGAATAGACCGGCTGCCGGCTGGCTTGAAAGCCGTTCAGCTTTCAAGCTGGCGGAGCAGCATCCGGACATCATTGTCCATTTCGCTGTCTTCGCCGCGCAATTGCTCGACCAGCTTCACAGCATGGATGACCGTGCTGTGGTCGCGGCCGCCGAATTTGCGTCCGATTTCCGGATAGCTGCGCGGTGTCATCACCTTGGCCAGATACATTGCAACCTGGCGCGGCCGGGCCACCGCGCGGGCGCGGCGCTTGGATGACATTTCGTTGCGGTCAAGCCGGTAATATTCGCAAACCGTGCGCTGAATTTCGTCAATCGTGATCCGGCGGCGGCAGGCGCTCAATATGTCCGACAATTGCTCTTCGGCCAGTTCGCGGGTGATCTCGCGTCCGGTCAGCTGTGCATAAGCGAGCAACTTGTTGAGTCCGCCTTCCAGTTCGCGCAGATTGCGGCTGATTGTACGGGCAAGAAAATCGACGACCTCTTCCGATACATTCTGGTGCGGCATGCTCGCGAGACGATGCTCGAGAATGTCGCGCCGCAGTTCGAGGCCGGCAGACTGGATGTCCGCGACCAACCCCATGGACAGCCGCGACAAGAGGCGCTGGTCGACGCCATCGAGCGCCTGCGGCGGACGGTCTGCGGCAACCACCACCCGCTTGCCCTGACTGATAAGCGAATCGACCGTGTGGAGAAATTCTTCCTGCGTCGAATTCTTGCCGACGATGAACTGGATGTCATCGATCATCAGCAGATCCGCTTCGCGCAGCGATGCCTTGAATTCCATGCCCTCGTTGCGGCGCATCGCGGAAACAAATTCGATCATGAACCGTTCGGCGGACATATAGATGATCGTCGAAGAGGGGAATTCTTCGCGAAATGCATGGCCGATGGCGTGCATCAGATGAGTCTTGCCCTGACCGGTGGAGGACTGGAGATAGAGCGGACTGAACAGCGGTTTTTCGGCAGCGGCTGTGCGTTGAGCGGCGTTAAGCGCGAGAATATTCGAGTGACCGGCGATAAACTGGTCGAAGGTCATCCGCGGGTCGAGGTCCAACCGGAACTTGCTTTCGGAAACAGCCTTGCGGCTCGCCGGTGCCGCAGTGCCATTGAGCGGGGAGACGCGGGCGATTTTTGCAGAGCCTGACTGTGCCTGGAACACCAGATCGGTGACCGCCGGATGATGGGCTTTCCATGCCAGCAGCAACCGCTCGGCATAGCGGTCCCGCACCCAGGTGGCCGCAAATTCCGAAGGGAGTTCCAAATGCAACGATCCGTTACCCGAATCAAACAGAGCGAGCGTGATCGGCTTGATCCACTGGCCGAAAATCTGCGCGCCCAGATCGCGGCGCAAACCGCTGCATATCTTGCGCCAGCTGGCTTCCAGATCACCAGAAATCACAGTCTCATCCGCAACAGCGGCGTCAACCGACAGTCCGCTATCCCGGCCTTCTATATTCTTACTCACTAGCATCCCCCGACAACATCCCCGTTTGGCGCGCGATCCCGACGCCGATACTTGACCGCAGATCCAGAATTCAGCAGCCTTCAATTTCCCCAGCCATGGGAATCAATCGAGCACAAATGTGCGTTGCTGAAAACGCGTTTTCAACGATGATCTCTATTTTCCAATTAGGCTTTGATATGGCGATTGCAGCCATCAGCCGAGCCTTCTTAGTAAGCCCCTCTGCATGAGTCGATCAAGGGCGCTCCTGTAAAAAAAATGAAATATAACGATTGACAGCGGCAAGCCGTGGATTTTGCTAAAAATCTTTTTAACACACTGATATATATAAGTTATATGCTGTGGATAAGGATGTATAACTTGCGAATCGCGGAGTCAGCTAGGGTTCTGGTTAATGACGAAATGATCATGGCAAGCCGGCATGGAAAATCTGTTCCGGAGCATCTTGTTTGCCAAGCCCTGCAATTGGGCTTGCCAAAGGCGTCGGGATTTGGCAATGGCGCTCGCCTGACCTCGACGATGCTGATAGGCATCCTGTCATGGGGGCGATTAGCTCAGTTGGTAGAGCGCTTCGTTTACACCGAAGATGTCGGCGGTTCGAGCCCGTCATCGCCCACCATCATCCCGATAGAAGCCGGTGATGGTTCGCTCGTGCGATTCACGTTATCAAAAGTTCAATATTGCGACAACGAAGCCTAGCGTCAGCGCAACTGCAACGATCGCTGGCACAAGCCGCGGCCGGTTTTCCGGTAACGTCTGCTCTGGAAAGTCAGCGCGCAACCGGTAGCCGGTGATCATCGGTCCAACGAGAGTTGCTTTGAACAGAAAATGATAGACCGCAACCGCAGAGATATGAAGTCCGATCAGAATCGCCAGCAGATTGAAATTGAACTCGTGGATTTCCGCCAGCTGCCTTCCGGTATCGAAGGATATCAGAATGGCGAGGGGCCCCGATTCAAGTCCATCGACATCTACGGCGAACAATCCGGTCGCGATCTGGGTGGCGAGGGCCGTCAGCAGCGCAAAGACGCCGAGCACAGCAAGCGGGCTGTGGCCAAAGCTTGGGTTATATTTCCGGGTCCGCAAATGCGCGAGATAAGATTTTAGCGACCCCAGCCTGCGAATCATAGGCAAGAAGCGTGCTGTCCAAGTTCCGACCAGCCCCCAAATCAGACGAAAGAGGACCAGAGCGAACATGGTCAGGCCCAGACTTCTGTGCCAGTCCATATGGCCCTCTTCCGCGGTCCACCAGAGCAGGGGCACGAGAATCACCATCAGCCAGTGGACAAGCCGGATGGCCACATCCCAGACCAGAATGCGCGGCATATCCACTGTCATCGCGGGCTAGTCGTCCAACCGATATTTGTCGTGGCAGGCTTTACACGTGCCACCCGTTGTCTTGAAAGCGGCGGCCACTGCCTCGACATCGCCACCCTGTGCGGCCGTTTCCAGTTTCGCGGCTGCGTCCTGCATCGCCACTACCTTGCTGTCGAAATCATCCTTATCTTCCCAGATGATCGGAAGCGCTTCCGTTTCCACGCCCGAGTCGGGCCCGGTTCCTTCGGGAAACCAATCAATCATGTTCGCTGCTTCCGTCGGTACGGCTGCAGCGGCGGCCTGAATCTGTGCAAGATCAGGGCTGCTCGCCCGCAACTGATCGCTGATGGTTTTGAAGGCCTTGCCTATTTTCTTGAGTTGCGCTTGTCGCGTCTCGATCTGTTCCTTCACGGTAAGGCCATTGGCAAGCTCAACGTCGGAAGTGTCGGACACCGGACCCGTGTCCGCATTCTGGCTACAGGCTGACAGTAGCGCCAGTCCGGCGATTGCGGGCAGTATCATATGGGTTTTGCGAGGCTTCATTAGGTTCTCCTTTAGGCAGTGGTGTCGAAGAATAACGGCGTTCGGTGTAAATACAATCAGTTCTACGTTGCAGGTGCCGCCAACGCCTTGATTCGCTGGTTCACCAAATAGCGCTTGCGGGGGCGAGCAATCAGTTTTCCGCCAGAGTTTCTTCCAGCAAGGCGGCGGCCTTGGCGCCATCCCAATCCATTGCCCCAATGACTCGCCAGACTTCCTTGCCTTGCGCGTCGTAGAGAACGGTGGTCGGCATGACGCCAGAGCCAAAACCGAAACTCAGGCCATTTTCCGGATCGATATAGGGTTCAAGCTCCGTAAAATTCCGGTCTTCGAAAAACGGGAGGACCTTTTCCCTGCCCTGAATGTCTTGCGACACCACCAGTAGCTTGAGCCGCGATTTTTCGCGAGCCGCCAGATTGTCCAGCATGGGCATCTCCACTATGCACGGTCCGCACCAGGTCGCCCAGATGTTTACCAGCAACGGTTGGCCGATGAAGTCGCTCAGTTGCACGGTGCTTCCGTCGGGAGCCTGAAAAGGGGTGTCGATCATGGCTGTACCCCGCCGGGAGATATCCAGCTTCCCGACCATAGTCTTGCCGCTTTCGCCAGGCTCGCCTGATTCCCCGCTTTTGCTGTCAGCAAATTCTTGCCCCGGTCCGTTCGATTCTCTATCGCAGGCCGCTAAGTTAATCAGCAAAAGCATGAACAGGACGGTTCGCATCACAAAAGGCACAAAAAATTCCAATATCATGTGGGGTGGCAGGTTTGCCGATGGCCCTTCCTCAATCATGCGCGAGATAAACGCGTCCATCCCGTTCGACAAGAAATTATGGCGGCACGATATCCGCGCAAGTCTGGCGCATGTTGCGATGCTGGCGGAACAAGGCATCGTCGAAGCCGATGACGCGACCCAGATCATCAACGGCCTGAACCAGATTGCTCAGGAATATGAAAAAGACGGGGTGCCCGAGAATCTCGATCTCGAAGATATTCATATGCACGTGGAAGCGCGGCTGGCGGAAATTATCGGTCCGGTGGCGGGCCGGCTGCACACGGCGCGTTCCCGCAACGATCAGGTCGCGACCGATTTCCGCCTTTGGGTCCGCGAAGCCATGGATATGGTCGATGACGCGCTGGGAAGTCTGCAAAAGGCTCTGGTGGATCGCGCCGAAGAACATGCGGACATGATCATGCCCGGCTTCACCCATTTGCAATCGGCCCAGCCGGTCAGTCTTGGCCATCATATGATGGCCTATTACGAAATGATCCGGCGGGACCGTTCCCGGTTTGCCGATGCGCGGAAGCGGATGAATGAATCGCCGCTTGGGGCGGCAGCGCTGGCGGGAACCGGCTTCCCGATTGATCGCGAGAAAACGGCGGCGATGCTGGCTTTCGATCATCCGACCGGCAACAGCCTCGATTCGGTGTCCGACCGGGATTTCGCACTCGATTATCTGATGGCGGCAACCCAGTGCAGCCTGCACCTATCTCGGCTGGCGGAAGAATTCGTCATCTGGGCGAGCCAGCCGTTCGGTTTCGTCAAACTGCCGGACAGTTTTTCGACCGGCTCCTCGATCATGCCGCAGAAACGCAATCCCGATGCGGCCGAACTGGTTCGCGGCCATTGTGGACGGATTGCCGGTGCGATGAATGCGCTAGTGATCACGATGAAGGGTCTGCCGCTTGCTTATTCGAAAGATATGCAGGACGACAAGCCACCGGTGTTTGAAGCGCATGATTTGCTCGGCCTGTCGATCGCCGCGATGACGGGAATGGTCGCCGAAGTGGAATTCAGCGGGAGCCGGATGCGTGCTCTGGCCGAATCCGGCTTCTCGACTGCAACCGATTTTGCCGACTGGCTGGTCCGCGAAGCCAAATTGCCGTTTCGCGAAGCGCATCATGTTACCGGTGCCGTGGTTTCGCTGGCAGAAGAGCAAGGCTGCGGCCTCGCCGATCTTTCGCTCGAGCAATTTCAGGCCATCGACGACCGGATCCATGCAGGCGTTTTCAACGTGCTGAGCGTTGATGCTTCCGTGGCCAGCCGATCCAGCTATGGTGGCACGGCGCCGGATCAAGTAAGGCTGCAGGTTGCAAAGGCCAGAGAAACACTGGGCCCGGAGAGCTGAAATGAGCAAAATTCGTTCGATTCTGTTGCTGGCGGGAGCGGCCGTGATTCTGACTGCCTGCGGTAATCGCGGCGCATTGCAACCGGCCAAGGGCGAAACCCTGCCTCCTCCGGTCTATGGTGAAATGGAAACGCCCAGCGGCGAGGACCTGCTGGTACCATCGAGCCAGGCGATGCCGGAACGGAGCGACGAATTGTTACGGCGGTCGGAAAAACGGCAGGATGACGAATTCGATCTGCCGCCACCTGGCTAACTTTCCCCCCAATATTTGAAAGTATTATCAATTGGACCATTTTCAGCTCAAGAATGGCGTTGTGCACGCGGAAGATATTCCGTTGCCGAAAATTGCCGAGGAAGTCGGCACCCCTGTCTATGTCTATTCGCGTGCAACGCTTGAACGGCACGCGCGCGTGTTTCGTGAAGGGTTGAAAGACGCGGGCAAAATCCATCTCGCTTTTGCCGTGAAAGCCAACCCCAATCTTGCCGTCCTTCGTATTCTTGCCAATCAGGGCTATGGCGGGGACGTGGTGTCCGGCGGGGAAATGCAGCGGGCGCTGGCCGCTGGCATGAAGGCAGAGGATATCGTTTTCTCCGGTGTTGGAAAGAGCCGCGAAGAGCTGACTCTGGGCTTGGACAAGGGCATTGGCCAATTCAATCTGGAATCGGAAGAGGAAGGCGTGATGCTCGCGGAAATCGCGGCTGCCCGCGGGGAGAAGGCCTCGGCAACGCTGCGCGTGAACCCCGATGTCGATGCCGGCACCCATGCTAAGATCTCGACCGGCAAGAAAGAGAATAAATTCGGAGTCGGGATCGACGTCGCGCCGGATATCTACGCGCGTCTGTCCAGGCTCGAAGGGCTGAACCTGCGCGGTGTTGCCGTGCATATCGGCAGCCAGTTGCAGAGCCTCGACCCGCTAGAAAAATGCTATACCAGAATAGGCGAACTGGTTGAGCAGTTGCGGGCTGCCGGTCACACCATCTCCCATGTCGACTTAGGCGGTGGCTTGGGCGTGCCTTACAAGCCGGAAGACAATCCGCCGAGCCCGGCGGAATATGGCGCCATGGTCGCGCGGGTTACCCGGCATTGGGATGTCACCCTGATGTTCGAGCCGGGCCGGGTGATTGCCGGGAACAGCGGCATCATGATCACCAGGGTCATCCGGATAAAACCGGGTGTGGATAGCGATTTTGTCATTGTTGACGCAGCGATGAATGATCTGATGCGGCCTGCGATCTATGACGCCTGGCATGATTTTGCAGCGGTGGAGCCCCGCGGTGAAACGATGGTGGCATCGATCGTCGGGCCGATTTGCGAAAGCAGTGATATTTTTGCCAAGGAACGCACGGTAGATCGCGTCGAAACCGGCGATCTCGGAATATTCCGGACGGCTGGTGCTTATGGTGCAACCATGGCCAATACTTATAACAGCCGGCCGCTGGTGCCGGAAGTTTTGGTTGATGGCAACCGCTATGCCGTGGTCGCCGAGCGGATCGAACCGGCGACCATCATGGCAGCGGAGCACGT
The DNA here is from genome assembly GCF_902506555.1 of Sphingorhabdus sp. 109. Lineage (GTDB taxonomy): Bacteria > Pseudomonadota > Alphaproteobacteria > Sphingomonadales > Sphingomonadaceae > Parasphingorhabdus. The sequence goes on from NZ_LR732707.1 coordinate 3,111,849, forward strand.
GCCCGACTGGCTGAAATGAACCCCGCATCCGCTAACGGCGGATCGGCTTACATAGGTGAATGCGATGAACCAGTTGCCTATTTTCGTCAATTTAGAGGGTCGCAAGATCCTTCTCCTCGGTAGCGGGGAAATGGCCGATGCAAAACGGCGTCTCTATCAACGCGCCGGCGCGACGATCACCGACGATGAAAATGCCGACGGGCTGGTGCTCGCGGTGGTTGCACTGGAAGATGATGACGAAGCGATCGCAGCAGTAGCGCGTCTGAAAGCCAGAGGTTTGCTGGTCAACGCGGTCGACCGGTCGGCGCTTTGCGATTATACCACGCCGGCGATCATCGATCGTGATCCGGTGCTGTTGGCGCTAGGCACGGGCGGTGCATCGGCGGGACTGGCCAAGGCGCTGCGGCAACGGCTGGAGCAACTGCTACCGGCCAGTCTGGGGACTCTGGCAAATGGCTTGCTGGCGCAGCGGGAACGGATCCAGCAAAGGTGGCCGGAGGCCAGCGCGCGACGCAAGGCGATAGACGCCGTTCTCGATCCGGGCGGTCGACTTGACGCGCTGGTCGAGCATGATCTGGAAGAATTGGAAGCATGGCTGGACCAGCCGCATGGCGAGGCGCGCTCGCAAGTCATCGATCTGGAATTGGCAAGTATCGATCCCGATGATCTTACCCTGCGCCAGGCGCGCTGGCTGGGGCAGGCCGACCAGATTTTTGCAAGTGCGGATGTGCCGGAGGCTGTACTCGACCGTGCACGGGCAGATGCCGGGCGTTTCGCCCTGACATTGTGGGACGAAACGCCTATAGGGGGGCTGACCTTGCGGATACGGATGAAAAGATGAACGGAATTTCCGAAATCGCCAATGCCAATATCGTAACGGTGCTTCAAACCGCTCTGGCTCCTGCATTCTTGCTGGTTGGTATCGGAGCCATGCTGAACCTGTTTGCCGGCCGTCTGGCGCGGATCATCGACCGGTCGCGCGATCTGCAGGAACTGTTCAAGTCGACAGCCGGGAAAGAGCACCAGCTTGTCGTTGCCGAACTGGGCGATCTGCAGGTGCGGCTCAGGGTCGTCAACAGCGCCATTTTCCTGAGCGTTGTCAGCGCGATCACGGCCTGCGCGCTGATCGGCATATTGTTTGTCATGGAGCTAACCGGGATTGATCTGTCGCTGGCGATCGCGAGTGCCTTTGTCGTTGCGATCAGTCTGCTTTCCATGGCTCTCGTCCAGTTTCTGCGGGAAGTGCGGATCGGGGTCCGCGACTTCATGATCCGCGAGGAATATCTCGAGAGAGCGGATAACGGGCAATGAAAAGAGGCTGCCGATCCCTTCGGACCAACAGCCTCTGAACATGGGTCAGCGGTAGGAAGTGCCGCTGCCGGGTTGCCTGACCGCTAGATCAGATTGGCCCCCCGAACGGATTTTTCCGACCCCTGTGCTGAACCATGAGACATCGGACCACCTCCTTTCGCTTGTGAATGAAATACGAACTGTTGCATTGAAACTTCTCCGCTGTTCGACGCTGTAAATGTGAATCAACGCCGGTTTCCGAACAAGTCTTGAATTAATTTATTTTGCTGTCACAATTGCGCGTTCCGGCCTGACGCCGAGCCGTTCAGCGGCGACAATCCTCGACAACACGACTGAATTGCGGCCATGCCGGGACTGCGATAGACTTGAGACCCGTGGTTTCTATGGCAAAGCGCCCACGGCTATAGGCGATGCGGTCCAGCATGATATCGCCGGGCGATATCGATATTGCAGCATAAGGCGGCGTTCCCCCGCTACTCTTGGCGGGATAGGATTGCAGGCCGGCGCTCGCGCGCAACACCATTTTGGCACCATTGCCCACTGCTCCAGCGCGGGACAGGAATATTTGCCCGCGCGGTCGATCGCAACGGATCATCACGGTCGCAGGCTCGTCGGTTGCCCCGAATAATGCCAGTGATCCGCGCTCGTCTTTCCGATAGACCCAGTCGCCCGTGGTGATTGGCCAGTCTGTCCATTTGCCCTGAGGCTGCGCCGGAGGCTGGGGCGCCGCAGGGTTTGAGACAGGCTTCACCGGCTCTGGCGCCGGTGCTGGTTCCGGCGGTGCGGAAGAACAGGCCGCCAGTGTCAGCACAGCGATTGAAAAACTAAGCGGGGATGAAATGATTCTCATGACAAAGGAATATGGCCAAAAGCATGACGCTAGGCTAGTCCTGATTTCCCATGAGCCAGTCCAATCCCAAAGCCGCCAAGCAGCGCGTCGACCAGATATTGACGGATCGCGGCCTCGCCGAAAGCCGGGCCAGGGCGCAAGCTTATATCATGGCCGGTCTGGTGACGGTGAATGGCAAGAAAATCGACAAGTCGGGACAAAAGATAGCCGGTGATGCGGCGATTATAGTCAAAGGCAAGGACCATCCGTGGGTTTCGCGGGGCGGCATCAAGCTGGATCACGCACTGCGGCATTTTGACATTGATGTGTCCGGGATGACCGCGATGGATGTCGGCAGCAGCACCGGTGGTTTTACCGACGTTCTGCTCACCGGTGGAGCGGCAAAGGTCTATGCTGTGGACAGCGGCACCAACCAGCTTGCCTGGAAGTTGCGGCAGGATGACCGGGTCGTGGTCCACGAGCAAACCAGCGCCCGCGTTCTCACCGATCAGCATATTCCGGAAACAGTCGATATCATCGTGTGCGATGCGAGTTTTATTTCACTGGTCAAAGTGCTCGAGCGACCGCTCGAATTTGCCGGCGATAAGGCGATTCTGATGGCGCTGATAAAACCGCAATTCGAGGCAGAGCGTCAGGATGTCGGCAAGGGTGGCGTCGTTCGGGACGAAGCGGTCCGGCTGGCGACCTGCGATAAAGTGAGGGACTGGCTGATTGCGTCGGGCTGGGACATTCTCGGAATTACCGAAAGCCCGATCACTGGTCCCAAGGGCAATGTAGAGTTTCTTATCGGGGCAACAAAATAGGAAGCGGGCTGTTTTTGCCGACCTTATGGAACCGCACCGCTTGTCATTGGTACTGTTTCTTCCTAGCTGAAAGATTATGGCCATTACAACAGAACCCGCTCTACTCCCGACCGTCCCGCATATCGGGGCTGCTTTTCAAAGCTTGATCACCGATTCTTCCAACTGGCTGGCCGACAATTATGTGGAACTTATCATCGCGCTTGCCATAGGCACCGCGATTTTCTTTCTGCTCGGTGCGATCAAGCGTTTCGCCGCCCGTTACGTGCGTAACAATGACGGCCTGACCGGATATCGCACCATCATCGTCAAGGCGATCGCCCGGACCAGCAAGATATTCATGCTGATGGTTTCCGCCCAGCTCGTTGTCAGCTTTGCCAATGCACCGACCAGCGTCGACCGCATCGTGCAGGGGCTATTCACCATTGCCATAGTGATCCAGGCAGCAATCTGGCTCCGTGAAATCATCCTGGGCCTGATCCTCCGCCGGACCTCGCAGGATCCTGACCAGCACGAGACGCTGCACAGCGCCATGACCCTGATCCGCATATTGGTGACGTTCGTGCTGTTTGCGATCGCAGCGATCATGATCCTCGACAATCTCGGGATCAATGTCACAGGCCTGATTGCCGGTCTCGGGGTCGGCGGTATCGCCATCGGTCTTGCGGCGCAGGGGATTTTCTCCGATCTCTTCGCCGCGCTGTCGATCATCTTCGACAAGCCGTTCCGCGCCGGTGATACGATCACCTATGGCACGACGACGGGAACGATCGAAAAAATCGGTCTGAAAAGCACGCGCTTGCGCTCGATCATGGGGGAAGAGGTGATTATATCGAACACCAATCTTCTCGACATGGAAATAACCAATCTGACCCGTCTGGCACGGCGGCGCACCCGGTTCGGCATCGGGGTCATTTACCAGACGAAGCCCGACGACGCCCGTCGTATTCCCGGTTTGTTGAAAGAAATTGTCGAAGCCCACGATGCGAATTTCATCCGCTCGGGTTTCATCGGATTTGGCGACAGCTCGATCGATTTCCAGCTCGATTTCGATATTATGAGCAGCGAATATGAAGTGGTGTTTGAAGGACGGCATCGCATTGGCCTGGCCATCCTGCAACGCTTCAACGAAGAGGGGCTTGAATTTGCTTATCCAACACAAACCACCTTTACCGCTGCGCCCGATGGAGAGATGATTCTGCCCTACCCCGAGGGGGGCTTCCCCGTGACGGTCACCAACGACTAGCGTTCCGTAACGGCAGCGCCGGGCTGAAGAAATTCCTTGTTAATTGGCCGATTAACGGGGACAATGCGCTCAAAATTCGACTCCGATCTAAACTATAAAGGAATTGCCAAATGCGTGACGCAGTCATCGTTTCCACCGCCCGTACCCCTATCGGGCGCGCTTATAAAGGCGCTTTCAACACCACCACAGGCGCCACCCTCGGCCATTATTCTGCCAAGGCCGCCGTCGAAAGAGCAGGCATTGATCCCGCGACTATCGACGATGTCGTCTGGGGCAGCGCGTTGCAACAAGGTTCGCAGGGCGGCAATCTGGCCCGTCAGGTTGCCCTGCGCGCCGGTTTCCCGATCGAAGTGCCCGGCATGACGATCGACCGGCAATGTTCTTCGGGTCTGATGGCGATTGCCACGGCATCCAAACAGGTGACGCTGGACATGATGGACATCGTTGTCGGCGGCGGACAGGATTCTATCTCGACCGTCCAGACCCCGGAAATGCGGGTTCAGCCAGATCGCGAATTGCTGAAGATGCATGATGATATCTATATGCCGATGCTGCAGACGGCTGAAGTGGTTGGCGAGCGCTATGGTATCAGTCGCGAAGCCTGCGATGAATATGCCCTGCAGTCGCAGATGCGCACCGCAGCGGCTCAGGAAGCCGGTCGTTTCGACGACGAAATCATCGAAGTGACCACCACAATGGGTGTCCAGGACAAGGAAACCAAAGAGATTTCCCATGTCGAGGTCACGATCAACAAGGATGAAGGCAATCGTCCGTCAACCACACTCGAAGGCCTGCAGAAGCTGCAGCCCGTTCTCGGACCGGACAAGATCGTCACCGCCGGCAACGCTTCGCAGCTTTCCGACGGGTCGGCAGCCAGCGTTGTTATGGAAGCAAAGGCAGCCGAAAAAGCCGGTCTCAATCCGCTGGGCCGCTATGTCGGCATGGCGGTTGCCGGTACCAAGCCTGATGAAATGGGCATCGGTCCGGTGTTCGCAATTCCCAAATTGCTCGAACGCTTTGGTCTGAAAATGGACGATATCGGCCTCTGGGAACTCAATGAAGCCTTTGCTGTGCAAGTGCTTTATTGCCAGCAGAAGCTCGGCATTCCCGACGAACTTCTCAACGTCAATGGCGGCTCGATCTCGATCGGCCACCCCTATGGCATGACCGGCGCGCGTTGTACCGGTCACGCTTTGATCGAAGGCAAGCGTCGCGGCGCGAAATATGCCGTGGTAACCATGTGCATCGGCGGCGGACAGGGCGCAGCCGGCCTTTTTGAAATTTTCTAGAAATCAGAACACAACGGGCCGGCGGGAAATCGCCGGCCCATTCTTATCAGGGAGAGACTATCATGGCAGCAGTAGGCATTATCGCGACATTGACCGTGGCCGAGGGCAAGAATGCCGATTTCGAAGCCGCTTTTTCCGAACTCATGGCGGCAGTTCGCGCCAACGAGCCGGGCAATGAATTCTATTCGGTCTTCCAGAGCAAGGAAAACCCGCAGCAATATAAAGTGCTTGAGCGCTATGTTGATCAGGCCGCTCTCGATGCGCACGGAAAATCGGACCATTTCCGCGCTAGTGGTCCCAAGCTTGCGCCGTGCATGGCGGCTGCTCCGGTGATCGAACAGCTCGACGCTATCTAGCCCGTCCAGCCGGCGGGAGATATGATCCCGTTGTCGAAGCGAAATCCACCGGGCCGGTCCCTGGCGAGCAGTAGCGGGCCATCGAGATCGACCCAGTGCGCAAGCTGTGCCAGCGCGAAGGCTGGTCTTATCCCCAGTGATGTGGACAGCATGCAGCCGACCATGATTTTCAGGCCCGTCGCCTGCGCCGCATGGGCGATCGCCATCGCTTCGGTCAATCCGCCCGCCTTGTCGAGCTTGATGTTCACCGCATCATAAAAGGGAGCAATCCGTTCTATGTCGGCGCTGCTATGGCAGCTTTCGTCGGCGCAAAGCGGGATGGGTGACCGTATCCCGCCGAGCAAATGATCCCGTCCGGCACTGACCGGCTGTTCGATCAATTCGACGGCATATTGCGCCAGCCGTGTGGCTTCGGCTGCAATGTCGAGATCGTTCCAGCTTTCATTGGCATCCACGATCAAACGGGCCGCGGGTGCTCCGCGGTGGACGGCGGCAACGCGCGCATGGTCGTCCCGACCGGACAATTTCAGTTTCAGCAGCCCATGACCCTTTGCGGCGGCTTTCCGGGCCTCTGCTTCCATGAAGGCTGGTTCGCCAAGCGAAATCGTGAAGGCGGTGGTCAGCGGAGCCGGTTTAGGCAAGCCAGCGAGCTGCCAGAGGGGCTTGTCTGTTTGCCGGCATTCCAGGTCCCAGAGCGCGCAATCGATGGCATTGCGGGCGGCACCGCGAGCCATATTCTGTAGCAGGACTGCCCGATCGAGATTCGGATGCTCTAAGACAAATTGTGAAATTTCAGTTGCACATTTGTCGGCGCTTTCGCCTTCATAATAGATCGGAGTTGCTTCGGATCTGCCGGTGAACCGACCATCCGACAGTTCGCAGTGCACGACGTCAACATGGGTCTTTGCACCCCGGCTGATGACGAAGGCACCGGCGACCGGCCAGGTTTCTATGGAAACGGATGCGTGTATCATCATTTTCTGCTTCTATTGCGCGGCTCGGGTGGGGTCACTCATTTTGTAGGTTTTCTTAAGGGTTTGGCAGAATCTTGGGCCGGACATTGCCGGTCACGCGTTTCGCGACCGGTAGCCATTTCGCTTCATTTGACCGGCGTGTCATATAAGTGTCGAGACCGATTTGCAGTGCTACCAGCATATAGACAAAGGGCTGATAGGCGATGCCGACAAACAATGCACCCACGAGGTAGATTATATGGCCGTGCTGCAATGCGGTGGCGAGGGGAGCGACCCATTGCTCGCCTTCTTTTTTCGATCGCGTAAATTTCCGACGCAATATTTCCATGCGCCACAAACCGCCAACATGGATGATCAGCCAAAGGATCAGGCCCGGATAGCCCTGTTCGCCCAGCATCTCGAAATAACTGCTGTGAAAGGCGCGGGCCTCGTCCTCGACCAGTCTGGCTTCGACATCGTCCGGATCGATGTCCCACTGCTCATATTGCTCGACATCCACTTCCGATAATTCGTAGGTCAATTTGTTGATCCGGTAGACGTCGAAACCGCCACCGAAGGGGTGCTGTTTGACATAATCGAGGGTCCATCGCCAGACCGCGAGGCGAGTGGAGGCAGACTGGTCGGCTTCGTAATTTTCTATCGTCGCCATCCGCTCCGTGAAACTTTGCGGAAGAAACGGAATCGACATGAGGCCGATAGCCGTCGCCAGGCCGGCGTAGAGCAGTCTGTAGCGGACGAAGCGCAGCTGTAGTACGGCGAGCACTCCGATGCACACCAGCCCCGTCCGGGCCTGTGTCCCGATGGGAATGAGAAGAGCGGCAAAGACCAGTGCATAGGCAAATAGCTTCACCCGCCAGTCGGGCGGGAAAATCGTGCCGTAATGAGCGAGCCAGAGAATCAGCGGGATGATGCAAATGGCTACTGTCGAGATAATCGACCCTTCGTAAAGGCCGCTGTTATTATCGACCAGCAGAACGAGCACGCCGTAGCCGCCGCCGGACAGCAATGTTTTTATCCCTCCGGTAATGATCAGGGTTCCGGCGCATAATACCATGAACAGGGCCAGTGCTTCCAGACGCAACCGGGTCTTGAGGGTTAGCGGCAGGAAGATCGCGAAAACCAGCGCCTTCCACACCCAGTCCCATTTTTCCAGAGCGGCCTCGGGGACTTCGGCCTGCACCGTGGTATAGCCGCAATAGGCAAGCAGCAGGATCATCATCGCCTGCCGAACGGAAAATCGACTGTCCTGCTTGTTGTCCGCGAACATATAGCCGAACAGCGCAAGGGCAAAGAGGATCAGCGAAAGGGGCACGGAGTTGAGCATGAAATAGCTCAGCCGCTGCGGAGCCACGATATCGACATAGGCGTAAATCAGGGTGAACAGGAACGGGCGCTTGAAGGCAATGAAGAGCAGCGCCACAATATATCCGACGAAAAACAGATCACGCATCGGGCTGCGATTCGTTCGGTCGTAACTGCTTCGCAAAACCGATGGGTTCCTTGTCGCGTTCCGGCGGCGGTTCGACGTCGAGATCGTCCCGGTGCATCAGGCGCCAGGCGGCAATGAGCAACAGTCCATGCGTCAAAGCGATAGAAAGATTGTCTACCATTTCACTCTTCATCCTGGCCTGAGCGGTGATAACACGCCCTTCTAGGCTTGCGCGATACAGGCATTGGGTTGACGGGACGTTAATCCTTTTTTGGCAGGGCTCGAGGCCATGACGCGAATATTACATATTTTGGACCACAGCCTGCCGCTGCACAGCGGCTATTGTTTTCGCACGCGGGCGATCATGAAGGCACAGATTGCCAGCGGCCTGACCGTGGCCGGTGTAACCGGTGTCCGGCAGAACCAGCATGGCTATGTAGCGGAGCAGTTGCTGGAAGAATTTGACGGACTGCAGTTTTTCCGGACATTGGCTCAGGTTCAGGGTCCTTCCCCCTTGCGGGAATGGCGTGAAGTTGCGGTTCTGGCAGAGCGGATCGAACAGGCGGTCCGGGAATGGCAACCGGATGTTCTCCATGCCCATTCTCCCGCCCTCAACGGGCTGGCCGCTTTACGGGCCGCCGAGAAGACGGGGTTGCCGCTGGTATATGAAATTCGTGCTTTCTGGGAGGATGCCGCAGTCGGCAATGGCACCGGCCGCGAAAACAGCCCGCGCTACTGGCTGACCCGGCAACTGGAAAACCATGTGGTCAATGGCGCTGATGCGGTTGCGGTGATCTGTGAAGGTCTGCGATCCGACTTGATCGGACGCGGGGTAAGGCCTGAAAAGATCACCGTATCCCCGAATGGCGTTGATCTGGACCTGTTCGGCGAGCCGCCGGCACGCGACGAATCGCTGCTGAAGGAAATGGGCCTTGCCGGTAAGCCGGTGCTGGGTTTTATCGGCAGTTTCTATGATTATGAGGGGCTCGACGATCTGGTCGCGGCTCTGCCAATTCTGCAGGCCTCCCATCCGGACGTGCACCTGCTGCTTGTCGGTGGCGGTCCGATGGAAGAAGCGCTCAAATCGCAGGTCGATCATCTGGGGATACAATCAGCCGTAACCTTCACCGGCCGGGTGCCCCATGAACAGGTGGAGCGCTTCTATGGCCTGATGGATATCATGGTCTACCCGCGCAAGCCGATGCGGCTGACCGAACTGGTAACACCGCTCAAACCGCTTGAGGCTATGGCGCAGGGACGGCTGGTAGCGGCATCGGATGTCGGTGGCCACCAGGAACTGATTAAAGATGGGGTTACCGGTACGCTTTTCCCTGCGGGCGATCCGGAAAAAATCGCCGAAAAACTGGGCGCTTTGCTCGATAACAGCACTTCCTGGGCGCAAGTCATTGAAGACGCAAAGAAATTTGTCGAGGCGGATCGTAACTGGTCGTCAAACATTTTGCGTTACACCCCTGTTTACCAAGGGTTGATAGAGCGCAAATCGTTCGAGCGCGCGGCCTGAGATGGTGGAGAATGACGTGGAGCAGATACAGCAGGACTTTATTCGGTTCAAGCAGCCCGCAATGGCGGTCGCAGGCGGTATTGCCGCAGCACTGGTGATAGCAACCCTGCCGCATGTCTATCTTGAAAATATTGTCGGCATGACCGGACTGTCGGAAATCGTCCCTGCTGCGGCACCGCCGCTCGGGAATACCGCGCGCGGCCTGATCGCGATCGCCGCTGGTATGGTTTCCGCTTCCGCATTGTATCTTTTTTTAAATCACAAGACGAACTCACATGAAGGAGGCTCCGATATGAGCTTGGCACTACGCAAAAATCTGACGACGGAGCCGGTGGCCGAGGAACGGGACGGAAAATCACGATTTTCGATGCCCAAGCTGAACCTTTCGGCCAAATCATTGACCAAATTTCTGAAAAAGCCCAAAAAAGCTCCGGGCCAGGTGACCGAACTGAAGGACCTGCCGGATGTCCGGGCCGCCGACCGGCATCCCGATGCTCCGGTGCGCCAGCCGATTTTTGCTGCATCCGATCTGGGCACGCCACTGGCCGAATCGATCAAGCGGTTTGATCCGGCCGAGCCTGAGCAAAAGCGCGCTGAGCCAGTGATGCAGGCGGAGTCACCGGTCGCGATGGCCGAGCCTGCAGCCAAAAAAGTCACGGCTCCGGAAGCCGGAGAAAAACAAGCGTCTGACCGTATTGAAGATGCCGCTCCGCTCAAAACATCGAGCGCCGAGCGCGAAAATCTTTCCACCCTGTCTCTGGCGCAGCTTGCCGACCGCCTGGAAGCCGGGCTTCGGCGTCTCGAAGTTCTGGAAAGGCGCGAGTCAATCGCGCCGCCTGCGGTGCCTGCACAATCCGCACCCAGTCCAAGTGAGAAGGCTACGTCGGTAGAGGCGGCCAATGAGCCCGCTCCGGTTGCAATTCCACCTCTGCGGTCGGTCGAGGCGGTCGAAACGGCTGACATTGACACCGAATCGAGACGGCAGGCCGACATGGATGCGGCTTTGAAGGCGGCGCTTGGCACTTTGGAGAAAATGACGGCTCATCGCTGATCCTATTCAGGTCTCGACCGGATCGACGATTAGCAGGGCGTCCACCTGCAATTGCTGCTCCGACTGTTGCGTGACCAGCATATCCGCGACAAAATGACCGGGAATTGCAAATTCATGGCTCGGAAGGATGTCGGCCAGTTTCCGCAACGTCTCCGGACGGGATATATCCTTCCGGTCAACCCGGACAGTGTATCGCGTTCCGGCAAAGGTTATGCTCGCCCACGCGCGTTCGCGCTTTAATGTGACCCGCAGGTGACTGCCTGCCAGCGTTGCCATCTGCCGGATCAGCAACGAGCCGGGATCGCGCGGACAGGCTTTCCTTTGCGCTCGCTCAGCCGGCATGTTCTGTCCGCCACATCTGCATGAAATCTTCCGCCCGCTCCGAAATGTCCCGACCGGGCTGGCGCCCGTTACGCAAATCCTGGACAAAACGGGGATCTCGAACCGAAAGCCGGCCGAATTTGGTCCACGACATGTCGGTTTCGCGCAGAAATATCTCGATTTTTCGCAATAATGGCACCGGTATTCTCCTTCTCGCCGCCAGTCGCTCGATCGGGCGACTCATTGAATAGGGAAAATCCTATTTGAAATGCGATTTCCTACATGTCTAGGAAAAATCCTATTGCCAATTTCGGCCAGTGCCATTATGTTGTGGCGGCTATGTCCGATGATCCCCGTGCCCATCTCGAACATCTGATCCGCAAGAACGGGCATGGCTTTGCCGCGATCTCGAAGATGCTCGGCAAGAACGCCGCCTATATCCAGCAATATATCCGCCGCGGAGTCCCTAAAAAACTGGACGAGGAAGACCGCCGCAGACTGGCCGAATTTTATGATGTCGAGGAACGGCTGCTCGGCGCTCCCGCTCAGCGCGAATCGCACCGGTCTGCCCCGGTTACTCCGGATGGGTTGTTGCGTATCAGACAATTGCAGGTGGGTGCATCGGCTGGATCAGGTGCGCTGGCGGATGACGAATATGCGGAATCCATGGGTTTTGGACGCAAATGGCTCCGGCGGCTGGGCGCTGATCCTGCCCATATGTCGTTGATTGCGGTCGACGGTGATTCGATGGTTCCGACTCTCGGCGATGGCGACGACATCATGGTGGATCACAGCGCTGCGTCTCGGCCCTTGCGCGACGGCATCTATGTGCTGCGCATGGATGACGTGCTGCTGGTCAAACGGATTGCGATGGGGCCGTCGGGAAAGCTTTCGATCCGCAGCGATAATCCGCAATATCCGGATTGGGAGGATGTCAGTGCGGAAAGCGTAAACATCATCGGCCGGGTCGTCTGGACCGGACGGCGGCTGTAACGCCTCTCCATTTTGGGGCCTTGCAACTTGCGCGTTGCACAGCCAAATAGTCTTTCATGACAGATGCACCTTTAAAGGCCGTGGTTATTCCGGTCACGCCGCTCCAGCAGAATTGCACACTCCTCTGGTGCACCAAGACCAACAAGGCCGCTCTGAGCGATCCGGGCGGCGATCTAAATCGCCTGAAAGCGGCAGTCGAAGAGCATGGTGTCGATCTGGAGAAGATCATCATTACCCATGGCCACCTTGATCATTGCGGGCAGGCGGGGATGCTGGCGGAAGAACTGGGGATACCAATCGAAGGGCCGCACAAGGATGATCTGTTCTGGATTGACCAGCTCGACGGTGATGGCGCCCGCTATGGCATGGAAGCGAGGAGCTTCGTTCCCGATCGTTGGCTGGAGGACGGCGACCAGGTCACCGTCGGCGATCTGACGCTCGATGTAATCCACTGCCCGGGTCATACGCCGGGTCATGTAATTTTCTATCATCAGCCATCGCGGCTGGCGGTGGTCGGCGATGTTATATTTCAGGGGTCAATCGGCCGAACCGATTTCCCGCGCGGCAATCATCAGGATCTGATCAACGCCATCACCCAGAAGCTCTGGCCGCTCGGCGACGATGTGACTTTCATCCCCGGCCACGGCCCGACCAGCCAGTTCGGCTATGAACGCAAGACCAATGCGTTTGTTGCAGACGATGTGCTGGCGGCGCGCTAGACAGTGCCGCTATCCTCGGCTGTAGTTTCGCCGCCAGCGAAGATTGACAGGTCGGTGGCCATGACTTCATCGAGCAGATCGCGTTTCTGAACGAATCTGTTGGCCATTCGTGTGTCCTTGGCGAGATGGGGCTTCAGATAGGGTAGTACCTCGAGAGGATTTCGCTTCGCCAGAGTCTCCCAGATAACCATTGCGGTGATCAGCATCCGTTCATTCAGATAGCCCTGCCGCTCATATTGCCAGCCTTCGTTGCTGCCTGCGAAATTCCATGCGCTGGTAGCCATGAAAATTCCGAAACCCAGATAGACCGAACAGAGATCGGTTGTCAGTTCATGCACTTCCCAGCCACCCGGTGGCGCTGTTTTCGCCGTGCTCATAAGATAATGGGACAGCTCATGGGCAAAGGTCGCGATCAGTTTGGCTGGATCGCCGAGCTGGCTGGGGTTATAGCTGATCTGTGCATGATATTGACCGTCGGCCGCTTTCAGAAGCCGATATTCCCCCGCCGGTGTATGGCTGTCGTGTGTGAGCATTTGGCCTGACTCCAAAGCCATCTCGCGCGTCTGATCGCCTTGCACCAGCTTTGTCGGCCAGTCGCCCATGCCAGCCAAAAGTTTGACCTGTTCAAAAATCTGCTGGGCTTTCCGGGACGGGTCTGCGCTCGTTCCAGGAAAAAAGGTTTCGTTAGGCAGGACCAGCCGGTTGGCCGGATGTTTCTCTATCCCGCCAAACTCCGTTATCAGCCATTTGAAACTGGCAAGCTGCCAATCCCACTCGTCTGTATCAAGCGGCCTTTTCGGTCGGAACAGTCTCATTGGCCGGCAACCAGTTCCTTAAATCGACAGATAGGGGATGCTGATCGCATATATACCAAGCCCGAGCAGGACCAGCATGGTTACAACCGTGCCGATCATCCGGCCCTTGCCAAATTTCCCATCGTCCATGCCGACGCCATGGGCGACGCGACCGAGCAGATAAAGGCCGCTTACGACCCAGAGCCATGTCGGGGATGTGGCGCTGGCTAACTCGATAGCCGCGACCAGCAACAGGACAAACGGCGCGCTTTCGATATAGTTGCTGTGCGCGCGCATGCGGCGCAGGACTTTTTCGTTGCCGCCGTCACCGACGCTGACTTTTTCGCTACCCCTGACCTGGCCGACTCGGACCATGAGCCAGATATTGATCAGCGCTGCTGCGCCGGCCACGGTCAATGTTATCGGTAAAATCATCTTGTCCCCCAAATATATGAAAATTATAGGGCTGCTATAGAAGCACAATGCTTGCAACGCACAGGAAAATCATTATACGCGCCATTTCGCGTGCAATCTGTTGAACCAAGACCAAGCGATTCTCTGCAATATCAGAGACAGTTTGTCAGGCTTGGCCGATCAGCAAATTGAGCATGCTATGGATTTTTAAATTTTAAAGAACAGGCTTAGCAATGGCTGTACCTAAAAGAAAAACGACGCCCTCCAAACGCGGTATGCGCCGGTCACATGATGCTTTGAAAGTCGAAGCCTATCAGGAATGCCCGAACTGCGGTGAATTGAAGCGTCCGCACCATATGTGCGGAAGCTGCGGTCATTATAATGGCCGGGAAGTCTTGGCCGTCGATCTTTAATCGGCTAGTCTCTCGGCTTCTGACGCGCAATCAAGGGGAATAGCTGGTGGGAATGAGGCCGCGAATCGCGATTGATGCGATGGGCGGAGATGAAGGCCCGCGTGTCATGGTTGCAGGCGCCGCGCTTGCGCGTCACCGTCATGCTGGCTTTCAGTTTCTTTTCGTTGGTGATGAAACGCAGATTCGCGAAGCGCTGAAGGATCATCCCAATCTGAGCGCGGACTCGGAAATCCTGCACGCGCCGGATATCGTGTCCGGTGACGACAAACCGGCGCAGGCGCTGCGCGGGTCCAAGACCACATCCATGGGCATGGCGGTCAATGCTGTCAAAAGCGGCGAAGTCAGTGCCGCTGTCAGCGCCGGCAATACCGGTGCCCTGATGGCTATCGCCAAGCTGGCGTTGCGCACCATGCCGGGTATCGACCGGCCGGCATTGTCGGCGCTGTTGCCGACGATGAAGGACACGGACGTGGTAATGCTCGATCTGGGCGCCAACACGGAATGCAATAGCCGGAACCTCGTTCAGTTTGCCGTTATGGGCGCCGCATATAGCCGTATCATGCACGGTTTTGACCGGCCCAAGGTGAAATTGCTGAATATCGGCACCGAAGAGGCCAAGGGCACTGGCACGATCCAGGAAGCCGCCGCGACGCTGAAAGGCGCCGGTAGCCTGCATATGGATTTTCTGGGTTTCACCGAGGCGGACAAGATTTCCACCGGTGAAGTCGACGTTATTGTCACCGACGGCTTTTCCGGCAATGTCGCGCTCAAGGCCCTCGAGGGCACAGCGCGCTTTGTCACCGATCTGCTGAAACAGAGTTTTCTGAGCAGCCTGCGATCGAAAATCGGCTTTCTGATATCCCGTCCGGCAACCGAAATGTTGCGAGGGCATCTTGATCCCAATAATCACAACGGTGCTGTGTTTCTTGGCCTGAATGGCGTGGTGGTAAAAAGCCACGGCAGCGCGGATGCCAAAGGGGTTGCCAATGCGGTCGAAGTGGCTGCCCGTCTGGTCGAGGACAGTATTCTCGAGCGGATTAGTGAGGATCTGACCAAGATCAGCGAAGCAGCGCCGATAGCAGAGGTAGCAAAATGAACGATGCCGCTAGACGGTCTGTTATCAAGGGAACCGGGTCGGCTCTGCCGCGCACGCGTGTTTCCAATGCCGATCTGGCCAAGCGCGTCGACACTACGGACGAGTGGATTGTCGAGCGGACAGGCATAAAATTCCGGCATATTGCCGAAGATGACGAGACGACCTCTACGCTCGCGATAGAGGCTGCGGACAAGGCGATGAAGGCGGCTGGCTTTGGCGCTGCGGACATCGATCTGATCATCGTTGCCACCGCCACTCCCGACCAGACATTTCCGGCAACCGCCACGATCGTTCAGGATGCACTGGGATGCAACGGCTGCGTTGCCTTTGATGTCGCAGCGGTCTGCTCCGGTTTCCTTTATGCGCTGTCTGTTGCGGACAGCATGATTCGGGCCGGCAGCGCGCAGAATGCGCTGGTTATCGGCGCAGAAACCTTCAGCCGGATCCTCGACTGGAAAGACCGCGGGACCTGTGTCCTGTTTGGCGATGGCGCCGGGGCGATTGTGTTGGCAGCGGAGCAGGGTGAAAAAGGCGTTCTTGCCACCCGTTTGCACGCCGATGGCGCACACAACAAGCTTCTTTACGTTGATGGCGGCGCCGGTACCACCGGGACTGTCGGCAAGCTGCGCATGAAAGGCCCCGAAGTGTTTCGCCACGCGGTGGTCAACCTGTCCTCCGTCCTGAAAGAGGTGCTGGAAGAATCCGGTGAATCGGTCGACAATGTCGACTGGGTTGTGCCGCATCAGGCCAATGCCCGGATTTTGGATGCAACGGCCCGGAAGCTCAGCCTCCCGCCGGAAAAGGTGATCAAGACGGTCGATCTGCATGCCAATACTTCGGCGGCATCGGTGCCGCTGGCCCTGGATACCGCTGTACGCGATGGTCGAATCAAGGCCGGAGATCTGCTGGTTCTGGAAGCAATGGGTGGTGGATTTACCTGGGGAGCGTCGGTCATTCGCTACTGAATGGGCTGCCGCGGGGCATGAATTAACCATAATCGACATATTCGTCGCCGATTTTGCATCCTTGTCGAAAGCCAGTTGAGTAAAATGCATTTCGGCTTCTAGCTTGGAGCCATGGAATATACGGCATCCACAGGTCTGAAGATTGCGGCTCCGTTTCTGTACCGTGCCTATCTCAGCTGCCATGCCCTTCAGGCCCGAAAGCCACAGCTTTTGAAGGCGCTGGACTGTTCCGAAGCGGCATTGCGTGATCCCGGCTATCAACTGGATGACATTGCGATTGCCCGCCTTTGCGCGGCGGCGCGCGATGAACTCAACTGTACCGATATTCACGCCGAGATTGGCGGCAAGATGGTGCCGCAGGGCTTTTCCGATCGCGGGTTTACTGCCTTTTTCCAGCCCAGTTTTGGTGAAGCGCTGCTTGACCTTGTCGCTGAACAGCGACTGGGGGGCGAGGAGCCGGTGGCAAAAATTCTGTCGCTTTCCTCCGGTGACCGGCTGGTCTGGAACCCGGGTGAGGCGACCGCACCGGATCTTGTCCACATCCTATTTTCTCTGGTCCATCAATGCGGGGAATTGCTGGCCGCAGGGCGCTTCAAGACCGTGAAAGCGGCGCATTTTGCCCACCGCCGGCCTGATGGCTTCCGAGGCTTCCCGAGCGCAGATTCCGGACGGGATCCGATACCTTGCCATTTCAACCGGCCATCCACCTATCTGGAATATCATCATATGGCGATGACCATGCCGATCCAGCGTCATAATCCGGCGATTATTACGGCGGTCCGGAAGCAGGAGACGTCGTTCGCCCGGGCCAGATTCGAACGACAAAATATCGCGAAGCTGACCTACGAATATTTGTTATATCTGCTCGACAAATCCGGCCTCAGCCTTGATGCGGCAGCCCGGACCTTCGGCATGGCCGAACGCACGTTGCGCCGCAAACTAGTGTCCGAGGGCATTTCCTATCGCCAGTTGCTGGAGCAGGTGCGGCGGGACACTTGCCATCTCTATTTTCTCGAAGGCACGCGGAATCTTTCCGAAATATCTGCCAAGTTGGGATATAGCGAACTGAGCGCTTTCACCCGCGCCTATACCAGCTGGTACGGGCATCCGCCGAGCCAGGATACCGGCAACGCGATTGCTCTGGCTGCCTGAATTGTGTGGAAAATGGTGGGCGTAGAGAGAGTTGAACTCCCGACCCCTTCGATGTCAACGAAGTGCTCTACCACTGAGCTATACGCCCACACTGGAGGCCCTCTAGCCAGCCGTTCCGGCTGGCGCAAGGCTTAATTCAGGTCGCTGATACTGTCTGGCTCAAACAGCCGGTCGACCTCCATGACCAGATCGCGCAAATGGAAGGGTTTGGACAGGATTTTGGCCTTCGGAACAGACTCCCCGGCGCGCAATGTCACGCCGGAAAAACCGGTGATAAACATGACCTGGGTCTTCGGGCATACAGACGCGCAATGCTGGGCGAGTTCGATTCCGTCCATTTCCGGCATCACGATATCGGTCAATAGCAGATCAAATTCCTGTTCGGCGAGCAGTGGCACCGCAGCTGTCCCGCGGTCTACGGCGATAACTTCATAGTTGGCTTTCTCCAGTGCCCGTGTAAGATGCTCACGCATCGCCCGTTCATCTTCCGCGAGGAGAATCCTAATCATTTTGTCGCGCCTTCCCGAATATGCTTGATTTCAAGCCTGCCTATATGCCGAGGCCGGTATATAAGTGCAAATCGGTTAATTTTTTTCCGAAAAAGGCGACTATTTTGGCGAGGGAACCCGATTATGGAAGGCAGCAATATGACTAATCCGGTTCCAGGGCGAATCCCGGCGTCGCTGCCGACCTATTCCCTGTCCAATGTCGACGGGTTCCGCTTTCCGTTGCTGGTCAGCGTCCCCCATTCCGGCCGCGAATATCCGCCAGAGCTGCTCGATAACCTGAATGTGCCTGCTTCCCATCTTTTGCGGCTGGAAGACCGCTATTCGGATCGGCTAGCGGCCTCGGCTATTGCCAGCGGCTTCCCTGCGATCATTGCCCGCAAGCCGCGGGCCTGGATAGATCTCAATCGCAGCCGAAGCGAGATTGATCCGGCGATGGTGATTGGTATGGATCCGTCGCAGACCGGCCAGATGAGCAGAAAGGTGAGGGGCGGTCTGGGCTTGCTGCCGCGGAGACTGCACGGGGCAGGCAATTTGTGGCGGAACAAATGGTCACTGCAGCATGTCATTGACCGCATCGAGCAGGATCACGAACCCTATCACGCGCAGGTTGCGCATCTGCTGGACAGGATCCACTCCGTCTTCGGATGCGCGCTGCTGCTTGACCTGCACAGCATGCCGTCAACCGTCGACGAGAATCACAACAAGATCGGTTTTGTGCTGGGCGACCGTTTCGGGCGAAGCTGTGAATCGCGCTATGTCGAACTGGCCGCCGGTCATTTCCGCAGACACGGTCATCTGGTCCAGACGAATCACCCCTATTCGGGCAGCTATATTCTGGAGCGGCATGGTAATCCGTCACGCAATATCCATGCTTTCCAGCTGGAAGTGGACCGTTCGTTATATCTCGACCGGAATATGCGGGAACCGATAGCTGCCGCCAGCTCTGTTGCGGAATTGATCCGTCATTGCTGCATGATGCTGGCCGAGCAACTGTCAGGCCAGGATCAGCTGGAAGCGGCCGAATGAAGCCTTTTCAATAAAAAAACCACCTCGTCGGTTCGACGAGGTGGCCAAGGTTCAGGGAGGTGGCATTCCAGAGGAATGCCGGTAATGATTCGATCGGGGGATGCGAACCATTACAACGCCCATGTGGGCCTAGTTGCTCTAGGTTGCAAGACCCGGAAGTAGAAAATTTTCGAAGACCATGGCCTGCTTCGGCCAAATCGGACGAAGCAGGCCGCTTTGTGCGGTTAAACCGGAACGGAGGGAGCTTCGGTCACTTGCGGCATCTTGCCGGCAGCAACCTGTTTCGCAAATACATCACGCATCACCTGCAGCGAAAAGAGATGGGCGTAGATCAGCGGCAACATCCCGTTCTGGTTCATCTTGCGGAGCTCGTCGCCGCGCAGTTCGCGCAATTTTTCCTCGTTGACCATCTTGAATCCGCGATAGACAAATGGCTTTTCAACGCCGGTTTGCTGAATGGAAACCTCTCCGTCCATCAACAATCCCATCTTGTCCAGCTCCTGCACGAACTGGCCGGTTCGCTGGCCAGCCTGTTCAAACTGTTCGCAGAAATTCAGGATGTTCTTGGTGGTTTCGCTGGGCTGGCTATTTTCGAAAAGCGCGTCACCTTCCTTATAGTCACCAATTGCGTCGGTGGTTGGGTCGAAGCATAGCGACAGTTCTTCGGCTTCCGGGCGCAATTTTGCGAGCATGAACGGGTACCGGCGGACATAAGCCGGGACGTAGGCGGGTTCGCTGAACTGGCCTTCATCATTCATGAACGTGTTCACACCTTCGTTCAAACCCATGAGAATCAGCGGTACGCTATTATCACCGACCGAAAAGACAATCGGATAGTTGCGCGCTGCATTGATGAATTCATCGGTGGTGATCGGAATGGCGTGCTGCGACTGCATGAAGGATGCGTTGTCGAGCCCCTTGACTTTCCATGTGCCATGTTCATTGGAATTCAGCGGAACCAGATCTTTGTAGAACATCGGTAGGGCTTGTGCTTGTGGCGTGCTCGCCATAGTTATATTCTCCGAAAATTACTGTTGAAACCGAATAGTTGTCTTGCGCTTTAAGAGCCTGACTGACCGGACGCAAGAGGAACGAGTTTTCCCGGGTTCATAATATTCTTCGGATCGATCGCCGTTTTAATTGCGCGCAGCATAGCGAGGCGGGCGTCGGAAGACAGTCGCTCCAGTTCTGCGCGCTTGATCTGCCCGATTCCATGTTCTGCCGAAATGGATCCGCCTGCCGCGATGACGAGGTCATGGACAAGCGGTGTTATCCGCGTCGCATAGTCCCGTATCCACTGCTCAGGAACCACGCCCGCCGGCGCTTTGACGTGCAGGTGGACATTGCCATCTCCCATATGGCCGAACGCGATGACTTTCGTACCAGGAAAGCTCGCCTCTATGACCGGCGATGCTTCCTTGATGAACCGGGCCATAGCGGGTACCGGTACGCTGATATCATGTTGCAGGGCCGGGCCACTGGCGCGCTCTGCCTCGGAGATCGAATCGCGGATTTTCCAGAAATCCTCTGCCTGCTGTTCGCTGGCCGCTATCGTTGCGTCTTCAACCAGCCCCCGTTCCAACGCCTCTGCCAACAGTTTTTCGGTGACCGACCTAGGATCCTGCGCGTCCGGTTGATCGCGCACGATTTCAATGAGGATATGCCAGCGATGCTCTTCCTGAAGCGGCGCGCGGGTACCGGGAATGTGTCGCAATACCGACTGCAGGCAGGTTTCGGGGATGATCTCGAAACCTTCCAGCGACTGTGGTGTCCTCTGATTGAGAAAGCGGAACATCTGATAGGCAGCACCGGTGCTGTCGACTGCGGCCCAAGAGACACAACGATCGACGAGGGCGGGTACGGTTTTAAGCGTAGCGGCGGTGACAATGCCCAGCGTGCCTTCTCCGCCAATGAACAAATGTTTCAGATCATAGCCGCGATTGTCTTTCTTCAGCGCCGAGAGGCCGTCAAAAATACTACCGTCGGGCAGGACCGCTTCAATACCGCTAACCAGTGCGCGCATGGTCCCGTGGCGAAGCACCTGGGTCCCGCCGGCATTTGTCGAAATCAGACCGCCGACTGTGGCCGAACCTTTGCCGCCGAGGGTCAGCGGAAACCGCTGGCCTTCGTTTGCCAGTGCTTCGTGCAGATTCTGGAGAATGACTCCGGCCTCGCACAAGATCATTTGGTCCTGTGGTGCGATCGAGCGGATCCGGTTCATGCGGCGCGTTGACAACAGAACCGACAGGCCATCGCGATCCGGCGTTGCCCCTCCGACCATACCGCTATTGCCTCCCTGCGGCACGATCGCAACGGTGTTTTTATTGGCAATTTTCAGGATTTCTGCCGTCTCTTGCGTGTTTGCCGGAGAGATCATCGCGAGCGCCGCACCAGTATACCGGCCACGCCAGTCGGTGAGCCAGGGTGCCATCTCATCACCTGCGCGAGTGAAGCCTTTGGGGCCGACAACCGCCTGCATTTCTTCCAGCCAATCGGCCTTTTCTGACATATTCCAGTCCCTCTGCGGTGGTGCCATCGGTTCGCTGTTGCGGATCAGCCTTGCCGAAGAATATCAAGACGCTAACAGATAGAAAATCCTCAGTTCATGCAATATTCAATCACTGCTGATATAGGCAAGGCAAGGGTTAGTTAAAGGATTATGGTGAGCCTGTCACTTACAGCGATATTGCTGCTCTCTGTGCCCGATGCACACGAGATGCGGCCGCTCGAGATGCCGTCGGCAGACGCAGCCATGGTCCATGTGGCGGAGCGTCCGCTGCTCTTTGCGCAGGTCCGAATCGAAAAGCGGGTGATTATTCGCGTTCCTCGTCGGCGTCCGACACCACTCGCACCGATGGCGGATTTTTCCCGCGAATCCGTGAAAAAAACCTATCGGGAAAAGAAAATGGGAAAATGCGTGCCGATGAACAATATTCTTGGCGTGCAGATGTTTGCGGACCGCTATCTCGATCTGATTACCAAGGACCGCAAGAGAATCCGGGCACAACTGGAGGACAAATGCCAGGCGCGCAGCTTCTATTCGGGCTTCTATGTCGAGAAAACGGATGACGGGAAAATATGCACCGGCCGCGATATTCTTCACTCGCGAACCGGAGCGAAATGCGAGATCGACCGCTTCCGTGAACTGGTCCCGGAACGCTAGGCCCAGCGAGAAAACTTGACAAATCCCGGATATGCGATCATTGCCCGGCACAGCCCGAGAGGCTAAGACAGGGTGCAAGGTTGCATCCTATATTTTTCCGGAACCACTATGAAATTTGCCGATATCGGCCTGTCTGAAGAACTGCTGAAATCTGTAGCCGAAGCCGGCTATGACGAACCGACGCCAATTCAGGCGCAAGCCATCCCCTCCGTCCTGATGATGAAAGATATCATCGGCATCGCCCAGACGGGCACTGGCAAAACAGCAAGCTTCGTGCTGCCGATGATCGACATATTGGCGCATGGCCGCTCGCGTGCGCGGATGCCACGGTCGCTGATCCTCGAACCGACCCGCGAACTGGCGGCGCAGGTTGCCGAGAATTTCGAGAAATATGGCAAGAACCATAATCTCAGCATGGCTCTGCTTATCGGCGGTGTTTCAATGGGTGACCAGATCAAGGCGCTGGAAAAGGGTGTCGACGTACTGATTGCGACTCCCGGACGTCTGATGGATCTTTTTGATCGCGGACGGATATTGATGTCCGGCTGCGAATTGCTGGTCATCGACGAAGCCGACCGGATGCTCGACATGGGCTTCATCCCGGATATCGAATCCATCTGCTCGAAACTTCCCTCAACCCGGCAGACGATGCTGTTTTCGGCCACCATGCCGCCGCCGATCAAACGCCTGTCCGACCAGTTTCTGAGCAATCCGAAATATATCGAGGTTTCGCGCCCGGCGACGGCAAATACCTCGATCGACCAGTCGCTGATCGAAGTCGCACCCAAGGCGAAACGCAAGCTGCTCGTCGACATTCTCGACAATGAAGGCGTCGAGACCGCGATCATATTCTGCAATCGCAAGACCGAAGTGCGCGATTTGTGCCAGAGTCTGCGCAAGGATGGCTTCGATGCCGGACAGATCCATGGCGACATGGACCAGAGTTCGCGTCTCGCCGAGCTGGACCGGTTCAAGTCGGGTGAAATCAATATATTATGCGCGTCCGACGTTGCCGCCCGCGGACTGGATATCAAGGGCGTCAGCCATGTCATCAATTATGATATTCCTTGGCATCCGGATGACTATATCCACCGTATTGGCCGCACCGGCCGCGCTGGCGCTACCGGTGTTGCGATAACCTTCATCACCCGCAGCGATGCCGAACATGTCGAGAGCATTGAAAAGCTGACTGGCATGAAGATCCCGGTCCGCAAGGAACGCACGGCCAGAACTGGTGGGAAGCCGGCTGATCAGGCCGACGGAGACCATGTTCAGGCAAAGCCGGCGAAGGCAAAAGCCCCGCGCCGGAAAGATGCGCCGAAGAAATCGCGACAGGAAGACGCTCCGAAGAAACCGGTGCCAGACCGCAGGGTCGAAGAGAAAAAGCCGCCGGGGGCTGATGACAGCAACGACATTGACGAGGGCTGGAACGGCCCGATGCCAAGCTTTCTGGAAGCCCGGCTCAACCGCTAGCATCCCGGCCGATGGCCGGTTGCCAGGCCGGCGCTATTTCAGCGTCAGACTGTCCAGAATAGCCGCCGCCAGCGGGTCGGTCGACTTGGCCTGGTCGGCGGCATAGCTGACCTCCGCCTGGACCATTGTGCCATCGGGTTTGCGGAGCAGCCGCTGATTGGATTTCAGGCCATTGGTCAATATGCCGGAAGCGCGATATTCATTGTTGCCAACGGCGCTGCCTTCC
This sequence comes from Sphingorhabdus sp. 109, assembly GCF_902506555.1. Taxonomy (GTDB): domain Bacteria; phylum Pseudomonadota; class Alphaproteobacteria; order Sphingomonadales; family Sphingomonadaceae; genus Parasphingorhabdus. The sequence continues at coordinate 3,135,941 of NZ_LR732707.1, forward strand.
ATGGCCGCATTGCCATCCTCGATATTTTCAACCGCTTTGCTCCAGGCAGCATCCTCGCGATTTTCGACCCAGCTAACCGCCAGTTTTGCGCCGCTTTCGGTTTCGGTAAACACCCGGCCATTGTCGTCGCTGGCGGATTCGTCGACTGTCCAGTCACCGGGCACCATGATCGTATAGCCGCGCAGCGCGTTGGTATAGCTTTCCATGCTGGTAAGATCGACCGGCGCCGCTGCGGTATTGTCTTCCACGGCAGCCGCTTCGTCACGGATCGCCTGGCTGGCGGCGTCCGCCTGTCGCGCCAGTTCCTCGCTCGAAGGCACATCGCCCACCGCTTCCTGTTTTCCGCAGGCCGAAAGAAGCAGTGCCAGCGTCAGGGCGGCACCAAATGGAAGAATTGGAAGCATGTTTTTCATATCCGCCAGACTTAAGACCAGCAGGGCGAAACATCAATGGCGATGTTGGACTGGTCCGGCGATCGGGCCGCCCCGCAATTGTTGGAAAATGGCCGAAAATGTCAAATTCCAGCAAAATGCGAAGAAATTATGCCGCGTTATCAATGCCCAGATCCGCCAGCTTGCGGTAAAGGGTCGATCGTCCGATGCCCAGACGCCGGGCCACTTCGGTCATCCGGCCGCGATAATGGCCGATGGCGAGGCGGATCACGTCGGCTTCTATTTCTTCCAGCGGCCGCAAATTGCCATCTTCGGCATAAAGAGTGATGCCAATGCCTTCGGGGCTGTTCGACAGATGCGGTTCGGTCTCTCCGGATTCGGCAACAAAAGAGGCGATCTGCGGAAATTCCTCGCAGCTCAGGGCGTTATGGTCGCACATGACCGCGGCGCGGAACAGCACGCTTTGTAGCTGGCGGACATTGCCGGGCCAGCGATAGCTGCGCAAAAGGTTTAGCGCCTCGTCGGTGATGCCCAGACTGCGCAGGCCGGGCTGGTGCGCCAGGCGGGCAAGAAAATGCCGTGCCAGCGCCGGAATGTCGCCGGTCCGGTCGCGCAACGGCGGAATGGTCAGCTGGACAACATTCATCTGATAATAAAGGTCTTCGCGGAAATTGTCTTTTTCGACTTCCCGCTCCAGCTTGCGGTTGGTTGCGGCGATAACCCGCACGTCGAGCTGGAAGCTGTTCGGGCTGCCGAGTGGCTGGATATCGGAATGTTTCAGGAAACGCAGCAGGCGGACCTGGGTTTCCGGAGGTATCCGGTCGACTTCATCGAGGAAAATCGTACCGCCTTCAGCTTGCTGGAGCAGCCCGATCTTGCGGTCAAAAGCGCCGGTAAAAGCACCCTTTTCATGACCAAACAGGATCGAATCGAGCAGATTTCCGGTAATTGCACCACAATTCAGCTTCAACATCGGCATTTTTGCGCGCGGGCTGGCGGCGTGAATGGCATCGGCTATGACTTCCTTGCCAACCCCGCCTTCGCCCTCGATCAGGACCGGAACACGGGCCCTTGCGGCTTTTGCGGCAATCGCCAGCGCGGCGCGAAAAGCCGGTGCGGCTCCGACGATTTCTTCAAATTCGAGCGGCACCGAGATCTTTTCACTGAGCGGGCGCAATTCGCCATCATCGCGCGACGATCTGACCGCGGCGTCGAGCGCCTTGAGCATCAGTTCGGGGGCGACCGGCTTGATCAGATAGTCGGTGGCGCCGGCGCGGACGGCGTCGACCGCCTCGGCGATCGACCCGACTGCGGTTAGCATCAGGATCGGCAGGGCAGGGCGGCGCGCCTTCAGTTCGGTGATCAGTTCGGTGGCTTCGGAACCCGGCACCCAATGGTCGAGAATGATTGCATCCAGCATCATCCCATCCTGCGTGCCGAGCGTCGCTATCGCGGTTTCCGCGTCGCGGGCAAAGATAGTGCGGAAGCCCGCGCGCGACGCCAGTGCCGAAATTAACCGGCATTGCGCCGGCTCATCATCGATAAGCAGCAGTAACTTTGTGCCGTTTTGTGCCATTTTTTTCCCGATTGTCCCACAATGAAGCATTTTCATAGCGGCAACCGGTAAAGAGCCGATTAAAGGGCCAGCAAATATTCTATCCAAAATGACGGTGGGTAGGACTTGAGCAGGCGCTAATATAGGGTTACACCTCGCGCCAGTTTAGTACGAGAAATGGGGAAATCATGACATCTGATAATAATCTGGGACCGGCCGAGGAAACATATTCCGGCTTTTTGTCACTGCTGAAGATTGGCACGATCGCATCAATCATAGTGGTAACATTGGTGGTAATTCTTATATCCTAACTGATTGGAAATTTTAGTGAAAATTGCGGTTTTAAAGGAACTCGCCGACGGCGAGACGCGGGTTAGCGCGTCGCCTGAAACGGTAAAGAAATTCATCGCTTTGGGCGCCTCTATGACCGTGGAAAAGGGCGCAGGAGAATCTGCGTCGGTTTCCGATGCCGACTATGAAGCCATGGGAGCCAGCATTGCCACCCGGGCCGCAACGCTGAAGGATGCCGACATTGTTCTGGCCGTGCAGGGCCCCGATCCCCAATCGCTCAAGGGAATGAAGAAAGGGGCCTGGCTGGTGGCCAGTCTCAATCCATTCGGCGAGCGCGAGCGGGTTGACGCTTATGCCAAGCTGGGCATCGATGCGCTGGCGATGGAATTCATGCCGCGGATCACCCGCGCGCAGTCGATGGATATCCTGTCGTCGCAGTCCAATCTTTCCGGTTATAAAGCCGTCATTCTGGCCGCCAATGAATATGGCCGCGCCTTTCCGATGATGATGACCGCAGCGGGCACGGTGTCCGCCGCGCGCTGCTTCGTCATGGGGGTCGGCGTTGCCGGATTGCAGGCGATAGCCACGGCCCGGCGTCTCGGCGCACAGGTTAGCGCGACCGACGTGCGCAGCGCCACCAAGGAACAGATCCAGTCGCTCGGCGCGAAACCGATTTTTGTCGAATCGGTCGAAGGCATCGAGGGCGAAGGTTCCGGCGGCTATGCCACCGAAATGAGCGAGGAATATCAGAAGGCCCAGGCCGAACTGGTGTCCAGTCATATCGCCAAACAGGATATCGTGATCACCACCGCCCTGATCCCCGGCCGCGCCGCGCCGCGTTTGATTTCGGACGCGCAGATCGCGACGATGCGCAATGGCAGCGTGATCGTCGATCTGGCCGCCGAACAGGGCGGCAATGTCGAAGGCGCTGTTGCCGGCAAGACCGTGGAGAAACACGGAGTCAAAATTGTCGGCGCGCAGAATATTCCGGCGATGATGGCGGCGGACAGTTCGGCGCTGTTTGCCCGCAATCTCTATAATTTCCTCAGCGCTTATTGGGACGAAGAGGCCAAAAGGCCGGTTCTGCCCGATGACGACGAGGTGACAATTGGCATACGGCTGACCAAGGATGGCAAAGTCGTGAACGAGCGCCTTCTGGCGAACTAGGGGGGTAGCAATGGACTTTATCTCAATCTTATCAATTTTCGTGATGGCCTGTTTTGTCGGCTATTATGTGGTCTGGTCGGTGACCCCGGCCTTGCACACGCCGCTGATGGCAGTGACCAACGCGATTTCCTCGGTGATTATCGTCGGCGCACTGATTGCGGCGGCGGCGGGATCGCAGGCGGATGGCGGGCAAACCGCCAAATGGCTGGGTCTGGTCGGCGTTGTCTTGGCAAGCGTGAATATTTTCGGCGGCTTTGCCGTAACCGAGCGCATGCTCGCAATGTACAAGAAAAAGGAGCGCAAATAATGCGGAACGCATTGGTTGGCGCATCCGCGCTTCTCTTCTCGACTCCGGCGCTCGCTGCGTCTGGCGAAGCGGTAAACCCCTGGGTTGCCGCCGCCTATCTGGTCGCCGGCGTGCTTTTCATTCTCGCGCTGCGTGGTCTGTCCTCGCCGGAATCAAGCCGGGCGGGTAACCGCTTCGGCATGGTCGGCATGCTGATTGCCGTGGTCACCACCCTGTGGACCCACAGCATTGCCAGCCTGCCGGAAATTGCCGGTGCGATCGCCATTGGTGGCGTGATCGGCTTTGTGATCGCCCGCCGCATCGCGATGACCGATATGCCGCAGCTGGTTGCCGCGTTTCACAGCCTCGTCGGTCTGGCCGCCGTGCTGGTCGGTATCGCCGCCTATCTCAATCCCGGCGCCTTTGGCATTCTTGATGCGACAGGTGAAATCCTGACCGTCAGCCGTGTCGAGCTGGGCCTTGGTGTTGCCATTGGTGCGATCACCTTCTCCGGTTCGGTCATCGCTTTCCTGAAACTCAACGGCAATATGTCGGGTGCACCGATCATGCTGCCGCTGCGCCATGTCATCAATCTCGGCGTATTGGCGGCGATAATCGGACTGACCGCCTATTTCGCCATTGCTCCGACCGTCGGCACGGGGGCGATATTCTGGACCATCGTGGGCTTGAGCTTCCTGATCGGCTTCCTGCTGATCATCCCGATCGGCGGCGCGGACATGCCGGTCGTGGTGTCGATGCTGAACAGCTATTCCGGCTGGGCTGCCGCCGCGATGGGCTTTACCCTTGGCAATACCGCGATGATCATTACCGGCGCGCTGGTCGGTTCGTCCGGTGCGATTCTCTCCTATATCATGTGCAAGGCGATGAACCGCAGCTTCATCAGCGTGATTGCCGGCGGCTTTGGTGCCGACAGCGGTCCGAGCGAAGGCGCGGCCAAGATTGACCGTCCGTGGAAGCGCGGATCGGCCGAGGATGCTGCCTATATGATGAAACAGGCCGAGAATGTGATTATCATTCCGGGCTATGGCATGGCCGTGGCGCAGGCCCAGCATGCCTTGCGCGAAATGGGCGACATGCTGAAGGAGCAGGGCGTCGGCGTCAAATATGCGATCCACCCCGTGGCCGGCCGTATGCCGGGCCATATGAACGTGCTGCTAGCCGAAGCCAATGTGCCTTATGACGAGGTGTTCGAGCTGGAAGATATCAACAGCGAATTTGCCCAGGCCGATGTGGCCTTCATCATCGGCGCCAATGACGTGGTCAATCCGGCGGCGAAAACCGACAAGGGATCGCCGATTTACGGCATGCCGGTGTTCGATGTCGACAAGGCCAAGACGATCTTTTTCGTCAAGCGCTCGATGGGCGGTGTCGGCTATGCCGGGGTCGACAACGAGGTCTTTTATATGGACCAGACCATGATGTTACTTTCCGACGCGAAGAAAATGTGCGAGGAAATCGTAAAGGCGCTCTAGACGCCAATTTCGATTTTTTCAGGGAATGTAACATCAATGCGTAAAATTGGCCTGATTGGCGGGATGAGCTGGGTGTCGACAGCCAGCTACTACACGCGGATCAACCGGATCGTGCAAAACCGCCTCGGCGGCTTTACCAGTCCGCATCTATTGATCGAAAGCGTCAATTTCAGCGATTACGCCCGGCTGCAATCGGACGATGACTGGGATGCGGCCGCCGGTCTGATGACCCGGTCGGCGAAGCGTCTGGAAAAAAGCGGCGCCACGGCGGTGCTGATCTGTTCCAACGCGATGCACAAGATCTATGACCAGGTGCAGCCGGAAGTTGGCGTTCCGATCCTGCATATCGCCGATTGCGTCGGCGACAAGATGGTCGCCGATGGCGTAAAGACGGCAACTTTGATCGGCTCGCGCAATGTGATGACCGAGGGTTTCTATCGCAAGCGTCTGGTCGGTAAGGGCATCACCCTGTCGCCGCCCGACGAGCAGCGGGTCGAGGAGATTGACCGGATCATCTACGAAGAGTTGATGTTCAATCAGGCCAAGCGCGAGTCCGAACGGACGATGAAAACCTATATCACCAATATCGCCAAGCAGGATATCGAAGCGATCGTATTGGGTTCCACCGAGCTGGATCTGATCATCGATACCAAGGCGAATATCCTGCCGATTTACGATAGCACCGAAATCCACGCCGATGCGGCGATCGAATGGATTCTTGCCGACGGCTAGGCTGGTTTTTCGCTGATTACTGACATTGATGTCAATGCTCTTGGCATGGCCGCTTTTTTGCGGCATTATCTCTGCTTCGTGGAGGAGAGAGATATGATACGCAGTCTATTGGTGGCTACCGCGCTTTGCCTGAGCGCCCCGGCCCTGGCCAAAACCATCACCGTTGCACCCGGAGACGATGCGCAGGAACGGCTGCAGGAAGCGCTGATCCTGGCCGAGCCGGGTGATGTCGTGGAACTGGGCGCCGGCCGGTTCGATCTGGTCGACGGCCTGTCGCTGGATGTCGACAATGTCACCGTTCGTGGCGCCGGCATGGACCAGACGGTGCTCAATTTCGCCGGACAGCTGGGCGCGGGCGAAGGCCTGCTGGTGACGTCCGATCATGTCGTGCTGCGCGATTTTGCGATCGAGGACAGCAAGGGCGACGGCATCAAGTCGAAGGGCGCGGACAATATTGTCTACTACCGGCTGCGGGTGGAGTGGACCCGCGGGCCGCACGCCGAAAATGGCGCCTATGCCATTTATCCGGTGGAAAGCAGCAATGTGCTGGTCGATAGCGTGACCACCATCGGTTCGTCCGATGCCGGGATTTACGTCGGACAATCGGAGAATATCGTCGTCCGCAACAGCGTGGCAAAGTTCAACGTCGCGGGCATCGAGATCGAGAACAGCGTCGGCGCGGATGTTTATAATAATGTCGCGGTCAACAATACCGGCGGCATCCTGGTCTTCGATCTGCCCAATATCCCGAAACAGGGCGGCCGCAACGTCCGCGTGTTCGACAATATCGTGGTCGACAACAACACCCCGAATTTTGCCCCCGAAGGCAATATTGTCGCGGACGTCCCGGCCGGCATGGGCGTCATGGTGATGTCGCATTATGAAGTGGAAGTGTTCGAAAACCGCTTCGCCGAGAACGGCACCGGCAATGTCCTGATCGTGTCCTATAGCAAGGGGCAGGATGATCCGAATTATAACCCGAAGCCGATCGGCGTGCGGGTGTTTGAAAATGACCATGGCCGGGCTGGCTATAATCCGGCCTTTCCCGGGGGTGATATGCTGAAGGCCGCCTTTGGCGGCGCTATTCCGCCGATTATCGAAGATGGCACGGGCGAGAATATCCTGATCGGTGATGATGTCGCGATTCTGTCGCTGGGGCTGACCGCGCCGGGCCAGCCGCTGGCCGAAGCCAGGCCCTCGCTGGTCGAGGGCGCGAGCGAGCCGTTTGACGGCCGGCGGCTGAAACCGGTCACCCTGCCGCAGGCCATGGAAGACGCTATCCGATAATGCGGTTGCTGGCTTCTGCGTGCGCTGTTCTGGCGCTTGCCCTTACAGCGGGCGCGCGCGAGCCGGAAGGTGTGGCCGACGGGGTGATAATGGCCGACGGCCTGCCGCGGCTGCTTTCGGACTATGGGTTTTTCAAGGATGCAGCGGGCTGGCAGCCGAACGAGCGGGTCGTGCCCTATCAGTTGAACATGCCGCTCTTTTCGGACTATGCGGAGAAATACCGGTTCATCTATGTGCCCGAGGGACAGCAGGCGAAGGCAAACGGCGACGGGCTGCTCGAGTTTCCGGTGGGGTCGGCCTTGATCAAGAGCTTTGGTTACGAGCGCGACGGCAAGCCGATGCTGCTCGAGACAAGGGTGCTGCTCCACCGGGCCGACGGCTGGCTGGCGCTGCCCTACGTCTGGAACGAGGCGCAGACCGAGGCGAGGCTGAAGGTTGCGGGCGCGCGTATCCCCGTCACTTTTACCGACCCTTCCGGGCGGGAACGGTCGATCAGCTATGCTGTGCCGAACAAGAACCAGTGCAAGGAATGCCATGGACTGTCGGATGCGGTGACGCCAATCGGTCCCAAGGCGCGCAACCTGACCCACGGCGGGCAGCTTGCGCAATTCGCGCGGCTTGGCCTGGTCGACCGGGTGCCGGCGGTCGATTATCGCGTCCCGGTCTGGGGGGAGAGCAGCGCGCCGCTCAATGACCGTGCGCGCGGCTATCTTGACGTCAATTGCGCTCATTGCCACAACGTCAATGGTTCGGCGAGCAACTCGGGCCTGTTTCTGACCTATGAGGAAGACACGCCGGTCCGTATCGGTATCCACAAGCGTCCGGTGGCGGCGGGGCGGGGCAGCGGCAGTCATGATTTCGACATCGCGCCGGGCGATCCGGACGGCAGCATCATGATCTATCGGCTGAACAGCCTCGATCCGGGTATCAGCATGCCGGAAGTCGGCCGCTCGATCGTTCATGACGAAGGGGTCGCACTGCTCCGCGAGTGGATTGCGGAGATGGAATAGAGGATGTGGTCCGGCGGAAGCCGGGGGATGATTATCGCGCCCGGGTCCAGATCTGGCTCTGGCAGATAAAGGCGACACAGCCTTTCATCTTCAGTCTGTTGGTCGCGTCGAGACTGATTTCGGATCGATAGGTCCGGCCGCTCTTCGGATCATAGACCTTGCCGCGCCAGATATCGCCGTCGGGCCTCAAGCCGGTCAGGATCGCGATGCCAAGCACCTTGCGGTTGCGCAGCTTCCTGTCGGGATTGTAGATATCCTTCTGGCCCGCACCATCCGGCGGGGTCACCAGATATTTGTGAATCCGGCCGCAGACGGTCGCGCCGCATCGGGAAATACGGATAATGGCGTCGCGGTCCTCGGTGATCCAGTCACCGGTGATCGGCTCCGCGGCCAGCGCAGGGCTCGCGAAGATCATGGCGGCTGAGATCAGGCCGATGGCCGGTCTGTCCGAAGTGAAAATGAACATTGCCTTGTTCCCTTGCCGCTCGTCTATGGGTCGATCAGGATCGCGGCAATAGATCCTTGGCGGTGACCCCAGTCTGAACGCGGCGGAACAATCTGCCTTTTTCGGCCCAGAAGATGAGCGTCAGGGACGCAATACCACAGACCAGGAAGCCGGTGGCAAGTGGCAGGATCGTGCCGTCAAACTGCAGGCCGATAACGGATCCGATGACCGAAGACAGGCCGGATCGGGCAAAGTTCTGGAACGAGGAAGCGACACCCGCGGTCTTGCCGAACGGCTGCATCGCGATCGAGCTGAAATTGGCACCGGTGAAGCCGATCATGCCCATTGTGGGCACGAGCAGGGCCATGAAGATCCAGAGATTGACCATACCGGCCTCGGCCAGAACCAGATGGATCGCCGACACCAATATGAAAAAGATCAGCGCCGACTGGGACACTCGCCGCGCACCAAAGCGCATGACGATCCGCGAATTGGTAAAGCTGGCGACCGACATCGCGCCGGCGTTCAGGGCAAAAATATAGACAAAAATATCACCCGCACCGAATATGTCGAAAAATATCTGCTGGGCCGATGCGATATAGGCAAAGAGCGGCGCCATCATCAGGCCACTGGCCATGACATGGCCAAAGCTGTTGCGGTTGAAGATAACGCCATACCATGCGGCGCCGATCGACCGGGCCTTGATCGGCGTCTTGTCGTCCGGATGCAGAGTCTCGGGAAGGCGGGTACTCACCCATAGGAAGGCTATCAGGCCGGCGGTGGACAGAACCAGGAATATTGCCTTCCACGGCGCAACGTGGAGTACCAGCTGGCCGATCAGGGGCGCCGTGATTGGAACGATCATGAACACCATCATGATCGTGGACATCGCACGGGCCATCGCATCGCCGTCGTAGCGATCGCGGATGATGCTGTTCGCCAGCACACCCATCGCCGACGCCGCCAGTCCCTGGATGAAGCGGCCGATCAGCAGCAACTGATAGTCCCATGCCAGGGCACAGAGTATACCGAAGCCGGTATAAATGCCGATAGTCACCAGCAGCACCGGCTTGCGGCCATAGCGATCCGCCAGCGATCCATAGAGGATCGACCCGACCGCCATGCCGTAAATATAGGAAGTGATCGTCCACTGCCGGTCGTTGACGTTGGGCAGGGCAAAATCGTCCGAGATCAGCCCCAGCGCTGGCAACATGATGTCGATCGCAAGCGCGTTGAGCGACATCAGGCTTGCCATCATGAAGATGAGTTCAATACGGCCTATGGGAAAGGGAAGAGCTTTGCGTTGCACCGGTGGCCTATGGCAAGCTCGCGCGCTTGTGGCTATAGTGTAAATAGACAGCTTGCCTTTGCCGGGCAGCGCGACCGGGGATAACGGGATGACGAAGCAAAGCTTTCCGCTGCTTGTTCTGATGATTGGGATGCTGGCAGGGCCAGCGGGCGCACGGCCGGAATCCGCCCCTGAGCAAGCCGGTTGCATGTCTGTCTCGGGTGATATCTGGGGAGAAGGCCGACCGGATAAGCCCCCTCGGATGATTGATGGCAAACAGATAAAATCGCTTACGGATTTTTTGCGGATGACCGGAGATCGGACATCAAATGTAACGGTGGTCAGGGGCGGCGCGTTTGCCGGCTGGGATTTCGGTGGCATGTCGCTGCCCGGAATCTGTTTTGAAGAAAGCGATCTTTCGGGTGCCAATTTCGCCGGCGCGCTGGCCGCCGGCGCGGGCTTCATCAAGACCGACCTGAGCGCCGCCAATATGGACGGCGTTCACATGCCCGGCGTGCTTTTCCGCAACGCCGGTCTGCGGGCCGTGTCGGCCAGGGGCGCGGATTTTTCCCATGGGCATTTCGACGGCGGCTGGTTCGAGGGCAGTGTCGAGGGCTGGAATCTGGATGGTGCCAATTTGACCGGCTTTGTTTTTGCATGTGGTATAACCGTGCCGGATGGTTGTCCGGTTTATCAGGGCGGCGCCAACACAAGCGCCAAAGGTGCTGATTTCACCGGCGCCATATTGCACAGCTTCGGGTTGCACGCCGTCGATCTGGCCGGTGCCCGGATCGACCGGACAATAATTGGCCCCCGCCAATTGCCGAATCTGGCGAAGAGCGATTTTCGCGGCCCTGTCATCCTGCGCGGTGGTGACCAGGATGTCAGTCTGACCAGCGAGGAGGCCCGACGGTTGCTGGCCGCCCATATCGAACAGCGCGCGGTGGAATCGCAGCCGTCTTTCAACTGTGGCAAGGCGGCGAGCCGGGTCGAGAAGGAAATCTGCGGAGACTATGCCAGCGATCTGCGTGCTGACGACCGCTCTATGGCCGTCCTGTACCAACGTGCGAAGGCAGCGAACGCCAGTGTCAGAACCAGCCAGCGTGCCTGGCTGAAGCAGCGCAACCGATGCGCAATGGCCGAATATCCCGCTGACTGTATCCGGCAAAGCTACAGCGCGCGCAAGGGCGAGCTGCTCGGCATGCTGGGCGAGCAGAACTGGCTGGCGCGCGGACAGGCGGCGCTTTTTGTCGATGATGTGCTGCCGCTGCCGGCGACCATGGCCGGATCGGATCTCATGGCCAGAATCGCGCCGGTTCTGGTCGGTGCCTCGATGACCGAAATATTGGTCGAACGCGGGGATGGCGGGCTCTATGCGATCAAAGGCAGCGCAGTCGGAGCCAATGCGCATTTGTGCAGCATCTATGCCACGCATCTCTATTTCGACGCGCAATCGGGCTGGTATATTCCGGTGTCGGAGGGAGAGGCTGTTCCGGTCTTCCGGATTTTTGACAACCGACTGGAAATTTTTGCCGCCGGCAAGCCGGACTATGAAAAATATCCCGCAGCGGCGGATATTATGAGCTGCGGAATGCGCGCGAGTTTTACCGAGACGGTCCGGGCCAGAGCAGGAGAGGCAACGATCGAACGCTATCGGCAAGTTTTGAGCGAGGCAATGTAGCCGCTCCCCAAGCCGGAAAACAGACGCTAGACTGAACCCATGTCCGACTCCGCTCCCGATCTGCTACAGCGCAAGATCATCCATATCGATATGGATGCCTTTTTCGCCAGTGTCGAACAGCGCGACTTTCCCGAATTGCGCGGCAAGCCGGTTGCGGTCGGCGGCTCGTCAAAGCGCGGGGTGGTCGCGGCGGCTTCTTATGAAGCGCGGACATTTGGCGTACGATCGGCCATGGCCTCGGTGACCGCCAAACGCCGCTGTCCCGACCTCATTTTCGTCAAGCACCGGTTCGAGGTCTATCGCGAGGTGTCGCAGCAAATCCGCGCGATCTTCCGCACGCATAGTGATCTGGTCGAGCCGCTGTCGCTGGATGAAGCCTATATCGATGTCACCGAAGACAAGATGGGGATCGGCAATGCGACAAGGATTGCCGAGATGATCCGCGCCGAGATCAAGAAGCAGACGGGTCTGACCGCCAGCGCCGGGGTCAGCTATAACAAGTTCATCGCCAAGATTGCCTCGGACCAGAACAAGCCTGACGGGATTTGCGTGATCAAGCCGCACCAGGGGGCGGATTTTGTCGCGCAGTTGCCGGTGTGGCGTTTCTACGGCGTCGGCCCGAAGACGGCAGAGCGGATGGCGAAGCTCGGCATCCACACCGGCGCTGACCTGCGCGCGCAATCGCAGGCCTTTCTGAACCAGCATTTCGGTAAGTCGGCAGGCTATCTGTTTCGCGCCTCGCGCGGGGTCGATCATCGCGAGGTGCGCGCGCACCGGATTCGCAAATCGGTCGGTGGCGAGCGGACCTATGGCGACGATCTGGTCAGCGATGATGATATGCACGACGCGTTCGAACATATTATCGACATCGTCTGGAATAGCATCGGGAAATGCGAAGCGCGCGGGCGGACGGTGACGCTCAAGGCGAAATATGCCGATTTCCGGCAGGTGACGCGGTCAAAGTCCACCGATCATTATGTTGCGGACAAGAATGAATTTGCCGCCATCGGCCGGGACTTGCTGGCTAGCATCATGCCCGTGGAAAATGGCGTGCGGTTGCTCGGACTGACGCTGGCCAACCTGGAGGGCGCGGAGGCGAAGGCGGACGAGCCATCCGATGACATGGAGCAGAAGGCGTTTGAATTTTAGCGTCGGGGAGGGCCGGTGCTCCGAACTTGATGCGGAGCCGTGCGTTAGAAAGCCGGCTTTTGCCGTCAGGGCTCCGCGTCGAGCGCGGAGCACAAATCTGTTCGACGGGCAACGAGGGTGCTCAGAAACTCATCTCGTCATAGATCCGGCTGACATCGCCGTCCCATTCGCCATGATAGCGTTCGAGCAGCTGGGCGGCTGGTGATTTGCCCTTGGCGACCACTTCGCGAAGCGGGTCGAGAAAGCCGCTTTCATTGTCGCCGCTGCTGTTGAGGCGGTTGCGCGCGGTCAGGCCGGCGGAGGATATGTCGAGGATTTCTGCTGCCAGATCTTTCAGCGTCTGGCCGTTGGGAATAGGCGTGTCGAGGCCCAGCTTCGGGACGCCTTTGCGCAGCGCCTCGCGTTCTTCCATGGTCCAGCCCTTGACCCGGTCCCATGCGGCATCGAGCGCGGTCTGGTCGTAGAGCAGGCCGACCCAGAAGGCAGGCAGGGCGCAGATACGGTTCCATGGGCCACCGTCGGCGCCGCGCATCTCGAGAAAGCTTTTCAGCCGGACCTCAGGGAAGGCGGTCGAGAGATGGTCGTTCCAGTCGGACATGGTCGGCTTCTCGCCGGGGAGGACCGACAGCTCGCCCTTCAGGAAATCGCGAAAGCTGAGGCCCGCGGCATCGATATATTTGCCGTCGCGAAAGACGAAATACATCGGCACGTCGAGCATATATTCGGCGTAGCGTTGGTAGCCGAAGCCTTCTTCGAACACGAAGGGCAGCATGCCGGTGCGGTGCGGGTCGGTGTCCGACCAGATATGGCTGCGGAAGCTCTGGTAGCCGTTGGGCTTGCCCTCGGTGAAGGGCGAATTGGCGAATAAGGCGGTGGCCAGCGGCTGCAGCGCCAGCCCGACGCGGAATTTCTGCGCCATATCGGCCTCGCTGGCATAGTCGAGATTGACCTGGATTGTACAGGTGCGCAGCATCATGTCGAGGCCCAGATTGCCGACGCGCGGCATATGGTCGAGCATGATCTGGTAACGGCCCTTGGGCATGATCGGAAGTTCGGCACGGGTCTTGTCCGGCCACATGCCCATGCCGAGAAAACCCTTGCCGGTCTTCTCGCCAATCGCCTTCACCTGTTGCAGATGGCGGCCGGTTTCGTTGCAGGTCTCGTGCAGATTTTCCAGCGGCGCGCCGGACAGTTCCAGCTGGCCGGCAGGCTCGAGGCTGATCGCGCCATCGCTGCCGGACATGGCGATCACCTTGCCGCCTTCTTCGACCGGTTGCCAGCCGAATTCCTGCATTGCCAGCAGCAGATCCTTTATCCCGCCGGGCTCGTCATAGCCGGGGGCGTGATGGTCATTGGTACAATAGACGAATTTCTCGTGCTCGGTGCCGATCCGCCAGCGATCCTTGGGCTTTTCGCCCTTGACCATGGGCTCGACCAGCTGGCCGATATTCTCGATCACAGGATCGTTGCTGTCTGAAACCTGTCTAGTGCTCATCATCCAGCCTTAGAAAATCATCGGTGGCTAGGCCACTGAAAAAAATACTGTCGCGCTAAAAGCTATTGTTGCTTGTCAGAGGAACCAGCTGACCGCGGCAAAGCCGCCGACGAACAAAATCCCGACCAGCGTGGTGGCCAGCGCGAAATTCTTGTCAATCCAGTCTTTCATTGGTGGCCCGAAAAAGCGGAGCAGGGCGGCGACCAGAAAGAAGCGCGCCGAACGCGCGATAATCGCGGCCCCGATCAGGACATGCAGCGGCATCGCGGTGCTGCCGGCGGCGATGGTGATCACCTTGAAGGGCAGCGGCGTGAAGCCGGCGAGCAGGACCACGATCCAGCCCTGTTCGTTGAAATTCTGCGCGAAAATGTCGAATTTCTCGGTTACACCGTAGAATTCAAGGATCGGCAGGCCGACGGTTTCAAAAACGAAAAAGCCGATGGCATAGCCGAGCAAGGCACCGAGCACCGAGGCGATGGTGCAGACAAAGGCGTACCAATACGCCCGCTCCGGGCGCGCAAGGCACATCGGTGCGAGCATGGCGTCCGGCGGGATCGGGAAGAAGCTGGATTCGGCAAAGCTGATTCCGGCAAGCCATTTGGGAGCCTGTGGATGGCCCGCTTTTTCGAGCATCCACTCATAGAGTTTTTTTAACATTGTTTATTAGACCTCAATTGCCGGGCGGGCGCATCCGCGCCCCTTGGCTTCCTTCCCCCGGATTAAACCCGGGGCCCAGGCGCGCGGTCGCGCTTGCCTTGCTACGCTCGGTTTTCCGGTCATGATACGGAGCGTAGCGAGGCAAGGCCGCCCGGCGCTTGAGGTGCAAAGAAGAGTCCATCTAGTGCCCCGGCGCGCCGGTTATTTCCTCGAGCAGTTCCTTCGGCGTCTCGCGGCCATGGTCGGTGCCGGCGGTGCGATCGCCCTTGGCGAGGGCGAAGACGACGCCGGACAGGGCGAGCAGGCCGATAATGTTCGGCAGGGTCATCGCGGCGTTGGAAATGTCGCCGAGACGCCAGACCAGCTGAAGCGGCGCGAACGAGCCGATGAGAATGACCACACACCACAGCACGCGCCAGATGATATGCAGGGTTTTCTCGCCCCTGAGGCTGGCACCCGGCAACTGGTCATAGAGAAAGGTGATCGCCCGTTCGCCATAATAGCTCCAGGTGAGCAGGGTGGTGAAGACGAACAGGATCAGCGCGACCGACACGACCAGTGTGCCGATCGGAATGCCGAACACCAGCAGCGGGAAAGCTGCGGCATAAGCGCCGGAGGTCATGGCAAAGCCGTTGAGATCGGACTGCCATGCGTGCTCCACCGCCTGTTTGACGCCGCCGGCATCGGTATAGGTGAAGTCGCCGGCCACCGTCAGCATGACCAGAGCGGTCATCGTGCAGATGACGACCGTGTCGATGAACGTGCCCATCATGGCGAAACGGCCCTGTGCTGCGGGATCGTTGGTCTGCGCAACCGCGTGGGCAATCGGGGTCGAACCCTGTCCGGCCTCGTTCGAGAACAGGCCGCGCGCGACACCGGCGCGGATCGCCATGATGATCGCCGCGCCGAGGAAGCCGCCGGTTGCCGACTGGGTATTGAAGGCGCCGTCAAATATCCGGCCGAAGGTTTCCGGCAGATAGGGCAGGTTGATGCCGAGAGCGATCAGCGCCATGATCAGATAGGCACCGGCCATCCACGGCACGATGGTTTCGGCAACCTTGCCGATCGACTTGATGCCGCCGATGATCACGGCAAAAACCGCTACCGCCGCCACCGCGCCGCCAATCCATTCCGGTACGCCGAACAGTTCGTTGGCGCTGTCGCCGAGGCTGTTGGCCTGGATGCCATTGCCGGTGACCAGCGCCGAAAACAGGGTGCCGAGGCAGAAGAGAATGGCGAGCCATTTCCACTTCGGTCCGAGACCGATGGCGATATAGGTCATCGGGCCACCGCGATAGGTGCCGTCAGCGGCCTGCGAACGGAAGCGAACGGCGAGAGACCCTTCGGCAAAGGCGAGGGCCATGCCGAACAGGGCGGTCACCCACATCCAGAAGATTGCGCCGGGCCCGCCGAGCGTGATCGCGGTGGCGACGCCGGCGAGATTGCCGGTACCGACCTGGCCCGAGAGCGCGGTCGACAGCGCCGCGAACGGCGAGATTTCACCCGCTCCCTTCTTCTCCGACTTCTTGAACAGACCGGCCAGCGAGGGGAAAAGACGGCGCACCGGATAGCCGCGCAGGCCGATCATGAAATAGATGCCGGCGCCCAGCAGAATGACGACCATCGGCGGGATCGGCAGAATTTCCACCCCGGCCCAGCTGCCACCCCAGATGAAATCCGAAACATTGGTGATCGGCTCTATTGCCGCTTCGAGACCTGAAACAGGTGCTGTACTCACAAAACTTCTCCCCGATGGCGCATATGGGCGCATATTCTATCCCGTGAGACAGGATTAGCAGGCGCATGATTTTTGGCAAATGCTTTTGCCATCTCGGCGCCACGGCCTATGCTGGATCAAAACCGGAAAACAGCATGGAGACGATAAGATGCACAGCCTGTGGGTGAAGAAAGATGAACTCGCGCAGTCCAAATGGCAGGACAGCGAGACACCGTCGCTGGCCGACGGACAGATATTGCTGGAAATCGAGAAATATGCGCTGACCGCCAACAATATAACCTATGCGACGGTTGGTGACGGCTTTGGCTACTGGAATTTCTTCCCGACCGGTGAGGATCAATGGGGTATTGTTCCGGTCTGGGGCTTTGCCCGGGTTGTGGCGTCGCACAATGGCGATATCGCGGTGGGCGAACGGGTCTATGGCTATCTGCCGATGGCCAGCCATTTGCTGGTTACGCCCGCCAATGTGACCGATGGTGCTTTTGTCGACGGCGCTGCCCATCGGCAGGGGCTGGCGATCATCTATAATCAATATCAGCGGCTGGGCACGGACGAGACTCCGCTGGAGGCGGAGCGCGCGATTTTCCAGCCCCTGTTCACCACCAGTTTCCTGATCGAACATTTCATGCGGTCGAATGACTGGTTCGGCGCGCAGGCCCTGCTGATGACCAGCGCTTCGTCGAAAACCGCGCTGGGTCTGGCGATGGTCGCGAAAAGCCGGAGTCCGGAGATCCGGCGTATTGGTCTGACATCGGCGGCGAACAAGGCCTTTGTCGAGAGTTCGGGCCTTTACGACGCGGTCCTGACCTATGACAATCTGGCCGCTGCCGACGCCGCAACCCCGACCGTCTCGGTCGATTTTGCCGGTAACGGGCCGTTGCTGGGCGCGATCCACAGCCACTGGGCCAATGCGCTGAAATTCAGCTCGCTGGTCGGCGTAACGCATATTTCCGAGCGGGGAAGTGCCGATGATTTGCCCGGGCCGAAGCCGGAGCTCTTTTTCGCTCCGACCGCCGCGGAAACCCTGATCAAGCAGGTCGGGGCGGTTACATTTCGCGCGCAGGTTGACGAACAATTTGCGGCCTTTGTCGCCAGTGCCAGCGACTATCTGACGATCGAAGATATGCAAGGGGGCAAAGCTCTGCAGTCCGCCTATCTGGCGATGCTGGCGAATGAAGTCGCCCCGAGCCGCGGGTTGATATGTCACATGACGTAACGCCGCAAATGCTTGATTGTGCACGCATATAGGAGGATAATGACACAAGGCGGGTCGCACCGACCGGGGGAAACAGCGTGACTGAGCCAACAGGACAACCGGATTTGGGAAGCCATGCACTATTCCGGGGCGTGGCACCCGAAGCGCTGAACGCGCTGCAATCGGTTTCCGAGACGAAACGGGTTGCCGGCGGCGAGGCGCTGGTCCGGCAGGGGGACCTGGCCGATGCGCTCTATTTTGTCGAATCCGGTCGCTTTCGTGTGGTGGTAAACAAGACCCGCATCGTCGCTCATATCGAAAGCGGGGAAGCGGTCGGGGAGCTGGCCTTTTTTGCCGGTGGCCAGCGCACCGCCGACGTTGTGGCGATGCGCGATTCACGCGTTCGGGAAGTGTCCCGCAGCGCCTTTGACGCGATCGCTGTGCAGCATCCCGAATTATATGCCGCCATGCTCAAACTGGTGTCCGAGCGTCTGGCGGTCGCGACGGCGCGAACCTCGTCGATCATAGCAAAAAACCCGCGGGTGATCGCCATGCTTCCGGCCGGAACCAGTCAGCTGCCGGACGGCTTTCTGGCGCGCCTGGCTGAGGCTTTTCAAACCGTGGTCCGGCCGCAGACGCCCGTGGTGCCGTTGGACCGGGCTACCAGCGAAGCGGCGGACGCGGAAGAATATCAGTCCTGGCTGGCAGAGCAGGAATCTAAAGGTGCCTATGTCCTGATCGACGGCAGCGGACCGGAGGACTGGGGGCAGATGGTTTGCCGCAACGCCGATGCGCTGGTGATGGTGGCGCGGCCCGGACAGACGGAGCCGGAGCCTAATGCTATGGAAAGAGCCGCGATGGGCTGGATCGCGGAACCGCAGCGCACCCTGCTGCTGCTCCGCTCAAACAGTGGCAAGACGATCAGCCACAGCGGCGACTGGATCGATCCGCGTGCGCCCAAGCTGCACCATCATGTTGCGCTCGACCATGACAGTGATTTCGCCAAGGTCGCGCGGTTCCTGACGGGCCGGGCGGTCGGCGTGGTGCTGGCCGGCGGCGGGGCGCTGGGTTGCGCCCATCTGGGCGTGATCAAGGCATTGCGGCAGGCGGATATCCCGATCGACTTTATCGGCGGTACCAGCGCCGGAGCGGCTATGGGCGGCGCGATTGCGCGCGGAATGAGCGTCGAGGAAACGCTCGACCAGATGGAGGCGATGTTCATCCAGGCCAAGGCGATGAAGCGGCTGACGCTGCCGATCAATTCGCTGCTCGATCCGACGGTATTCGATAGTGAGTTGAAGAACCGCTACGGCACAAAAGATATCGCCGACCAGCCGATCAATTTTTTCGGAGTCTCGACCAACCTGTCGACCAACGGCCTGCATATCCATCGGCGCGGGCCGCTGTGGGAATGCGTTCGCGCATCGGGTTCGCTGCCAACCATATTGCCACCGTTCATCGACGGCGAAGGCAATATTCTGGTCGATGGCGGCGTGCTCGACAATGTTCCGGTCAAGGTGATGCACGGGCTGAAGGCCGGGCCGAATATCGTGGTGTCGCTGGGCGATCCGAACGAGGTCTGGCGCACAGATGCGCTATATGATGATATTCGCGGGCGCTGGAGCCTGCTGCGCGATCTGGTCCTGCGCCGCAAACAGGCAGCGGAATTCCCTTCGATTGTCGAGATCATGTCCCGCTCGATGGTGGTCGCCAGCCGGATGGCGTCGAAGGAAATGCTCGGAGATCAGGACATATTGGTCAATCCGCCGATCATTCACGGCATGCAGATACTGGACTGGCATCTCGGCCGGGAACTGGCGGAGATGGCGGCGGACTATATCGGCGAGCAGGTCATTCCGACGATGGATTTTGGCGATCAATTTACCAGATAGGTAAAAATTCATTGACATCGTCACGCTGTTCAGGTACATATCAGGAACATCGCGAAATTGTGATTCGGGCCAACCGGCTCTGAATGACGCCGCTGGACAGGCGGGGCCGTTCCGACCGGAGGGCCCTTTTTTATGTCCGGACGGTTCGCGTCCGTCCGGCACGGAGTAGGCCATGGCAAAATCGGAAATCAGGGGAATATATGACGACAGGCGGAAGCTGAAATTCCTGAAAGAGCTCGCGATCGGTTCGCACGTGAAGAATTCTGCCAAAGCAGCCGGTGTTTCGGTGTCGACCGTCTATTTGTGGCGCGAGCGCGATCCGGAATTTTATCAGCAATGGATGCGCTCGCTGGCGGCCGGCTATGAGTTGCTGGAAGTCGATTTGCTCGAACGCGCGCGTCACGGCGTCGAGAAGCCGGTTTTTCACGAAGGGAAAGAAGTGGCGAGAGTCCGGCACTATAATGACGGCATCGGTGTCAAACTATTGCTCGCGCACCGGCATATGGTGGCGATGACCCGCGCAGCGGGGGAGGATATCAACCCGGAACAGGTGCGCGCGAGCCTGGACCGTAAGCTGGCGGATATGCACCAAAAGCTGCTCAAACGGGAGGCGCTGGCCGAGGGGCGGGCAGGGTCGACGGCTTTTGACAATGATGAATGATGCCAATGCGACGGAGATTTTAGCCCGACTGAAACCGCGCGATCGCAACCTGTTTGTCTCGCGGCTGAGCAGGATAGAGCAGCAGGAATTTTTGTATCGCTGGCCCTTCTGGGCGCGGCCCGAACAAATGCCGCCCGATTGCGACTGGTCGATCTGGCTGATCATGGCGGGCCGCGGTTTTGGCAAGACACGGGCAGGAGCCGAATGGGTGCGACAGATTGCCGAAGGCGATGGCAGTGCCCGCTTCGCGCTGGTCGGCGCGAACTATGCCGAAACCCGTACCGTGATGGTCGAAGGGGAAAGCGGCCTGTTGTCAATCGCGCCACCGAAGCTGCGGCCGGTCTGGGAGCCGTCGCTGAAGCGGCTGACATGGCAGAATGGCGCGCAGGCGCACCTCTATTCGGCTGCCGAACCCGAGGGCCTGCGCGGGCCCCAGCACAGCCATGGCTGGTGCGACGAGATCGCCAAATGGATGAACAATGCCGGGCAGGCGGAAGCGGCCTGGGACAATCTGAAAATGGGCCTGCGTCTCGGTATCCGGCCGCAACTGGTTGCTACTACGACGCCACGGCCGGTGCCGCTGGTGCGGGCTCTGGCTGGCGGCGAGGCAGCGATCACAAGAGGCCGGACGCAGGATAATGATCTGCATCTGCCGGTGGCTTTTCTCACCGCGATGACGGCGGATTATGGTGGCACAAGGCTGGGGCGGCAGGAACTGGATGGCGAACTGATCGAGGATGTCGAGGGCGCGCTGTGGACGAGGGCGACGATTGAGGAGTGTCGGGTTGGCCGGGATGCCGTTCGTGTCGAGCGAAGTCGAGACACTGCGCCTCGCTCTAACCGGTCTCCCGACTGCGCTCGAGACGAACGGGAGATCGGCTTCGCCAGAATAGTTATCGGCGTCGATCCCCCGGCCTCGGCAAGGGGCGACGCCTGCGGGATCATCGTCGCGGGCTTGGGCAGAGACGGCAAAGCCTATGTGCTGGCCGATGCCAGCGTGGAAAAGGCCAGCCCCGAAACCTGGGCGCGCAAGGTGGCCGATGCGGCCGATCGCTTCGATGCCGACCGTGTGATTGCAGAAGCCAATCAGGGCGGCGCGATGGTCAAATCGGTGCTGCAGGCGGCGAAGATTTCGCTGCCGGTGAAGCTGGTGCATGCTGCTCGCGGCAAGGTCGCGCGGGCCGAGCCGGTGGCGGCGTTATATGAGAATGGACGGGTGCATCATGTTGGCGCATTTCCGGAGCTCGAAGACGAGATATGCGGGCTGCTGGTCGGCGGCGGCTATGAAGGACCGGGGCGGTCACCGGACCGGGCGGATGCTCTGGTCTGGGCGCTGACGGAGTTGATGCTGGGGCGGAGGCGGGAGCCGAGAGTTTGGTGATGTTCCCCTGCGCCGGCAGGGGGCCATCTCCGGAAGCCTCGACCTTCACGATGGAGCTGGTTTGCGCCAAGATTTGCCCAAGCGCTCATCAATTCCTGAGCGCAACTGAAACGATGCAGGAGATGGGCCCCTGCCTTCGCAGGGGTACAAAGGAACACATATGACATTCTGGGAAAATATTTCGCTCGCCTTCAAGGGCGGGAGCGGACCATCGCGGCCGCCTTTGGGGCGGTCCTATATCGGCACTTATGGCGGCGCGGCTCTTTCGGGGGACGCGCCTTTTTCTTATGAAGGTAGGGTGCGGGAGGCCTATGTCGAGAATGCCATTGCCCAGCGGGCGGTGCGCATTGTCGCCGAGGGGGTTGGCGGCGCGCCGCTGCTGCCGGTGGCGGAGAAGGTCGCCATTCTGGTCCAGGGATCCGGCGGCGGGCAGTCATTGCTTGAAACGATGGCCGCGCATTTATTGCTGCACGGCAATGCCTATGTTCAGGTCATCCATGGTGATGGCGAGCGGCCGGCCGAGCTTTTCGCGCTGCGGCCGGACCGGATTACCGTCGAACCCGATGCCAAGGGCTGGCCGGTGGCTTATGCCTATCGCGCCGGCGAACATCGCACCCGCTTTGCTGCGAAAGACGCGATGGGCCGGCCGGCGATCATCCACCTCAAGGGCTTTCACCCGACCGATGACCATTATGGTCTCGGCTGCCTGGGCGCTGCGGCGAAAGCGGTGGCGGTGCATAATGCGGCAGCGAAATGGAACAAGGCGTTTCTGGACAATGCGGCGCGGCCATCGGGGGCGCTGGTCTATGATCCGGGTGCCGACGGATCGGCGCTGACCGGGGAGCAGTTCGACCGGCTGAAGGCCGAGATGGATGCGAGCTTTGCGGGAGCGGGCAATGCCGGGCGCCCGATGCTGCTCGAGGGCGGTCTGAAATGGCAGTCGATGAGCATGACTCCGGCGGACATGGATTTTGTCGCGCTGAAAGAGGCGGCGGCGCGGGAGATCGCATTGGCCTTTGGCGTGCCGCCGATGCTGCTCGGCCTGCCCGGTGATAATAGTTACGCTAACTATCGCGAGGCCAACCGGGCGCTCTGGCGGCTGACCATCCTGCCACTGGCCGGGAAGATACTGGACGGCCTGTCAGGTGCGCTGGGTGCGTGGTGGCCGGACGCGAAGCTGGCGGTGGATCGCGACCAGATCCCGGCATTGTCGGAAGATCGGGAGCGGTTGTGGAAGCAGGTTTGCGACGCGGAATTTCTGTCGCCGCAAGAGAAACGGGCGATGCTGGGGATATAATTGTGTCTCGCGGCAGTTCGCTTTGCGGGATTTTTTTTACCCTCAGGCGCCGGGCGCGGGCATCCGCCCGCTTGGCTATCCTCGCTACGCTGCGGACGCGCGGTCGCGCTTGCCTCCGCTTCGCGTCGGTTCGGCGCTCCCAATCCTGATTGGTTTCTAACCGAGGCGAAGCCGAGGCAAGGCCGACCGGCCGCCGCGCCTTATTGGCGCGAAAGCCAAGCGGGCGGATGCCCGCGCCCGGCGCTTGAGATTAAAACGGAGTTTTATAAAAAATGCAAAACAACGAAATGCTCGCCCGCCTGATGGCGCAGGCGGAAGGCGATGGCGCTGATCTGGTGACCTTGCGCGCGATTGTCGAGGAAGCGACGGACAGCGGCGCGGTGCGGGTTCTGGACCGGCTTGGGCTTTCCGATCCCGGTGCCGAGGATGATATCGACGAATTGCGCGAGCTGCTCCGCGCCTGGCGCGACGCCAAGGCGAGCGCGTGGAAAGCGGCGATCCGCTGGATAATTCGCGGAGCGCTGGCACTGCTGCTGGTCGGCATCGCGATGCGCTTGGGTCTGGGACACCTGATATCGTGAAGAAACTGGATCAAATAGGTCCCTTCCCTGAAGGGGATGGGCCAAGAGATATTCGCTTCGCTGGCTATGCCGCCATCTTCAACTGGATCGACAAGGGCGGCGATATCATTCGCCCCGGTGCCTTTGGTGATCTGGCGGACGGAAAATCGCTGCCGTTGCTCTGGCAACATGATCCGCGCCAGCCAATCGGCCGCGTCGACCATGCGCGCGAGGACCGGTGTGGATTGCGGGTGATCGGGACCATATCGACCGCGACGCGGGCGGGGCGAGAGGCGGTAGCCTTACTGTCTGGCGCATCGGGCAAGGGGCTGAGCTTCGGTTACCGGGTGAGACGGGCGACGGGCCAACATCCCCGCCAACTGCTCGATCTGGATGTCGCGGAAATTTCACTGGTGACCCGTCCGATGCAGCCACGGGCGCGCGTTCATCTGGTTCAATAGCCGGTTTTTTCCACGAAATAGCAAAGGCACGAAGATCATCTCAGCCTTAGGCGTCTTGTATCTCCGGGCGATCCCGAAACTCTAGGCAAACTTAACGACAGGAAAGGAAAGACATGACAGATTCCCCCAAATTCGAAACCAAGGCCGACCCGCTTGAAGCGTCATTCGACGCGGTGCTGATGGCTGAAGATGTCGCCCGCCAGGGCGACGAGATCAAATCATTGCGCACGGACGTGGATGGCCTGAAGGTGCAGATGTCGGACATTTCCAAAGCTTCGGCCCGGCCCGCGCTGACCGGAAATATCGATGGCGCAAAGGGGATGCCGCCTTCGGCTGCCGCTCAGGATTTTGTCGCCAAATATCTCCGGCGCGGGGATCAGGCCGGGGTCGAACTGAAGAGCTTTTCCGGTGCGTCCGGTCCGGAGGGCGGCTTTGCCGTGCCGCAGGAAATTGACGCGCTGATCGGCGCAATGCTCAAGGATATCTCGCCGATCCGTTCGATTGCGACGGTGGTGCAGACCGGCACGGCAGGCTATCGCAAGCTGGTGACCACCGGCGGAACGCCCTCCGGCTGGGTTAGCGAGACCGCAGGCCGTCCGGAAACCGATACGCCGGATTTCAACGAAATCGCGCCGCCGAGCGGTGAGCTTTACGCCAATCCGGCGGCCTCCCAGGCGATGCTCGACGATGCGGCCTTTGACGTTGAATCCTGGCTGGCGGACGAAATTGCCCGGGAATTTGCCCAGGCCGAAGGCGCGGCTTTTGTCGGTGGCTCCGGCGTCAACCAGCCGCGCGGTTTTCTCAATGCAACTGTGACCGACGAGAGCGATGATGTCCGCGCCTTTGGTTCGCTGCAATATGTGCCGTCCGGCGCGTCGGGCAGTTTCGACAGCGAGGATGTGCTGGTCGATCTGGTCCACACGCTGCGTCCCGCCTACCGGCAGGGCGCCTCCTTTGTAATGAACAGCTCGACCCTCGCCCATATCCGCAAGTTCAAGACGGCAGATGGCGCCTTTCTGTGGCAGCCTTCGCTCGCCAGTGGACAGCCCGCGACCCTGCTCGGCTATCCGGTGGTCGAGGCCGAAGACATGCCGGATATTGCCGCGGACAGCCTGTCGATCGCCTTCGGCAATTTCCGCGCTGGCTATCTGATCGCCGAACGCAGCGCGACCAGCATTTTGCGCGATCCGTTCACCAACAAGCCGTTTGTCCATTTTTATGCGACCAAGCGGGTTGGCGGGCAGATCATGAATTCGGAAGCGATCAAGCTGATGCAGTTCAGCGCTTCCTGAAGCCCTTGCTGCGCTTCGGCGCAGCGCGCCCGTGCCGGTTGCTCCTCCCCTCGATCCGGCGCGGGCGCATATTTCTAAACCCAAGTGAAAGGATGCCGCGACCGTGAGCTTCCCCATTTCAGACTGGCCGGATTTGCCGGCAGCGCTGATCGCAGAGGTCAGGGAATTTGTCCGGATTGACCATCAGGCCGATGATGACGCTATCGATGCGTTTCTGCGCGGCGCGGCGTCCTTGTGCGAGGATTTTACCGGGCAGATGCTGATCGCGCGATCAGTGACAGATATGTTGCCGGCGCGGCACGTCTGGCAGAAGTTGAAGCGGCTGCCGGTGCAGTCGATTGTTTCGGTCGAGGCGCTGGGCGCGGGCGGGATCGCGGCGGCGTTTGCGGTCGAGGACTATGCGCTCGACATCGACAGCGACGGTATCGGCTGGATCAGGCTGCACCGGAGCGACGGCGGTTCGCGAATCCGGGTGACCTATAGCGCCGGTCTGGCGATGGACTGGGACGCACTGCCTGCGGGCCTGCGCCAGGGGATCGTGCGGATGGCGGGCTATTTTTACGCCAATCGCGACGGTGTTGACGCCGGTGGTCCGCCGAGCGCGGTGACCGCCTTGTGGCGACCCCATCGGCGGATGAGGATGGCATGATGGGACAGGAATTTTCCGGAATCTTGCGCGAACGCATATCAATCGAGCGGCAGAGTGTCGGGCGCGATGCGCTGGGCTCGGCCGAACCGGAATATCTTACTGTTGGTGTCTTCTGGGCAGCGGCCGAAGCGATGCAAACGGGCGCCGTCAGCGAGGCGGAAAGCCGTTCGGCCCTGCCACGCTGGCGGTTCACCCTGCGTGAAACCCGGGTGATCAGGCCGGGCGACCGGCTGGTCTGGGGGGACCGGGTAATGACGATATCGAGCGTGATATTGGAGCACCGACGGACCCGGAAGACCATCCTGCAGGCGGAAGAAAAAAGATGATGGAAAAATTGCAGAAGCGCGGGGAGGCGATTGCCGAACAGCGGCTGACCCGCGCCCGAACCGAGATCAAATCGGCGCTGGCGGAAGAATTGCCCGACGATGTGCAGGTCAGTGAAACTGGCGAAGGAATCGGGGTGGAAGCCCGGCGGTTGAAACAGCGGCTGATCGAGAATAGCAGCCTGCGCGATGTCGCTTTTCTGATGCGGGCCGTGCGATGAGCAGCGCGCTGGAAGCGGTGCAGCGACAGCTCGTCGCAAGGCTGAATGCGCACACGGAACTGACAGGCCTGGTCAGCGGCATATTTGACGGCCCGCCGCCGCAGGCGGACTTTCCCTATATCGCGCTGGCCACCGGGGCTTCCCTCGACTGGAGCCACAAGGGCGGGGTCGGCCGCGAGTTGAGCCTTGCGTTAACCGTACATGACGATGGCGAGACGGCGGCGCGCCTGCACCGGTTGATGGCGCTGGTCGAGGAGGTTCTGGAACCGGGACTAGATGATCCCGATGGCTGGCAGATCGTCACTTTCGATTTCCGCCGTACGCGCATTTTGCGCAGCGCGGTGAGCCCGTGGAGCGGGTTAGTCGAGTATCGGGCGAGGGTTTTGAGGGCTTAGTGCCCCTGCGCAGGCAGGGGCCCATCTCCCGACCTTGGCTCCACGAACAATCGATATTTTGTGCGCAATTCAAGCGGCACGAGATGGGCCCCCGCCTTCGCGGGGGCACAACACCCAACATGAAGGAACCGGAATATGGCAGCAGAAAAAGGCAGCGCCTTTCTCCTGAAAATCGGCGATGGCGAGGATCCCGTCAGCTACACGACCATCGCGGGTTTGCGGACCACACAGATGTCGATCAATGGCGAGCCGGTGGCGATCACCAGCAAGGACAGCGGCGGCTGGCGGCAATTGCTGTCGGGTGCGGGCGTGCGGTCTGTGTCCGTGTCAGGGGCTGGTGTGTTCACCGGCTCGGACGCGGAGATGCGAATCAAGAATCATGCGCTGGGGGGCATTATCGACGCCTATGAACTCAGCTTCGAGGGCGGCGAGCGGATGCAGGGCGATTTTCTCGTCGCGCGGCTGGACTATAGCGGCGATTATAATGGCGAGCGCAGCTACACGTTGAGCCTGGAAAGCTCGGGCGCGGTCGCCAGTGTCTGACCGGCCCGCCAATGCCCTGCGCGGCGAAGCTCAGATTGTCATCGATGGCACGCGCCTGATCCTGCGGCCCAGTTTTGCGGCGCTGGTAGCCGCCGAGGAGGAACTGGGATCTTTGTTCGATCTGGTTGGCCGAGCGGCGGGCGGGCGGCTTTTGCTGTCGGAAATCGTTACGCTGTTCTGGCATGTTGCCAGCGATCGACCTGAGCATTTGACCCGCGACCAGCTGGGCGAGGGGATGATGAAACTGGGGCTCGCCGGAGTGACGCCGGCGCTGAAGATCGTACTGAAGCAGATATTGTCGGGACGTGGTTGGTAAAGCGTGTCCCCGCGAAGGCGGGGATCCATCTCCCGTTGGCTCGGCAGACGATCTGTTCCAAGATGGACCCCCGCCATCGCGGGGGCACACTTATTTCGCATCATCGATAGAAATATTATGCGGCACCGTCTCCGCTGTCCTCGGCTGGACGCCGGACCAGTTCTGGCACGCAACGCCTGCTGAACTGGCAACCATATTTGCGGTCTTCACCGGCCGCGGGCCCGGCCAGGCCCCGCTCGGCACCGAACAACTCGAAAAACTGAAAGAGACTTTCCCCGATGGATGAAGATATCGAACGGCTGGTGGTCAGCGTCCGCGCCGATACCGCCGGTTTTGCCAAGGATGTGGCCGATATGAAAAGCCAGCTTGATGGCCCTTTTGGCTCGGGCCTGGAGCGCGCAGGGGCGGCGCTCGAGAATACCCTCAGCCGCGCCATCCGTCGTGGTTCACTGGATTTTGAAGATCTGCGCCGGGTGGCGCTGTCGGTGATGAACGATATCGCCGGTGCAGCAGTCCAGAGCGGTTTGCACAATCTTTTCGGTGGCGGTTCGGGCGGCGGGCTGCTCGATATCGGAACATCCTTGCTGGGCGCCTTTCTTGGCGCGCCGGGGCGGGCAACCGGTGGTCCGGTCAGCGGCGGCCGTGCTTATATGGTCGGCGAACGCGGGCCAGAATTGTTCGTGCCGACCGCGGCAGGGCGGATCGAGCCGCCGGTGTCGGTCAACACAGCGCCCAATATCCGTTTGACAATCAATATTTCCGACAATGGCCGGGGCAGCGCGCCGGAGCAGATGCGTCGGTCAAGCCGGCAAATCGTGCGAGCGGTGAGCAACGCGCTGTCGGCAAAGGCGGGCTGATATGGGATTCTGGCTAACCGACAAAAGAACTGGGCAGCAAAACGGCTTCATCCAGCGCTTCGATCCCCGCTTCTGGACGATCAATTTCCCGCGTCCGATGATGGCCTCGGTGGTGACCACTGCAGCCGATGCACTGCGGGTGGATGCAGTCTTCTATAATAGCGACGATCTGGCCGGTCTGATCTGGGAGAGCGAGGATGTGCTCGACCATCCGTTGCTCGCGTACGAAACGGAGCGCGACTATGCCCGGCTCAAATGGACGTTTCACTGGCGGTCCTCGGGCATCATGCCGCTCGATGCGATCAACGGCCCGACGCTGACAATCGAAGGGCGGGATGCGGCAGGAGATCCGAAATCCTGGTATGTGCGATTGTGGAACTATGCCAGCGGCACGCCGACCGATGCAGATATCGCGATAGAATTTTCCAATGTCGATGGTGGTTTCCTGTTGCCGGGAGAGGCCGATCCGGTTCATCCGGGGGATATCGACCGGCTGTTCATTTCGATCGTACCGCCAGAATATGCCGAGCAAGGCACGCGTTTTCCCACGCCAAAAATCGGCTGGGTCGAGATGAGCGCAATCCGTACCCATGGCCAGGGCGCGGTGCTGGACACCGGTGATGTCATGTTGCCGGAAAATAGCCTGTCTATGGCTACTGCCTATGATGACAGTTTCAACCAGACGCCGGAACGCTTGCTGCGGATGATCCGCGCTCTGGGCTATCGCGGCGCGGTCAACCACTATCTCGGGATGAGCCATTATTTCCGGCTGGAGACGGTCGGGGAGGGGCTGTGTGTCAGCCTTTCCGCGCCGCAACCGGGCGAGCAATTTGCCGCGATCAACGAGCCGGCGGCCGTGTGGCACCGTGATCTGATGATCCGTGCCGAAGCGATGGGTTTTTCCGTGATCCTGTCGCTATCCTACGAACTGTTCGACGAGCATTGCTGGAGCGACTGGAAACAGCGGGCGGAGAACGGCGATCCGGCCTTGACCGGCTGGGAACCGCCGTCGACCTTGCTCTCGCCGGCCAATGGCGATGCGATGGCCTATCTGCAAGCCGTGGCACGGGCCTTTACCGCGATTGCCCGGGACGCCGGCGTGGCGATCCGCTTTCAGGTGGGTGAGCCGTGGTGGTGGGTCATGCCGGACAAGCGAATTTGTCTTTATGACGCGGCTGCATTGGCGGTTCTCGGTGAAAACGCGGTCAGCATCGGCGGCATCGATGGCCCCAAGACGGCGGGACAAAAGGCCATGCTCGACCAGGCCGGGGAGATATTGGCCGCATCGACCGCCGATCTGCTGGATGCGGTGAAGGATGAAGCGGGCGAAACGCCGGTCGAGACCCTGTTGCTGGCCTATTTGCCGACGATTCTGGACGAGCAGGCCCCGGAAACCAAGCGGGCTAACCTGCCTGTCGGCTGGGCCGCTCCCGCTTTCGACATATTGCAACTCGAGGATTATGACTGGGTGATCGCAGGCAATCGGTCGGCCACGGCGGCCGGGGTTGCCCTCGCGACGCAGAGGCTGGGCTATCCGGTTGAACAGCAGCAGTATTTTTCCGGCTTTGTGCTGCAATCGGCGGACAGCTTTATCTGGAGCCATATGGTCGATGCCATTGCCGGTGCGCGCAAACGGGGCACTGCGGATATTTTTGTCTGGGCGCTACCGCAGGTGGCGCGGGACGGTTTTACCTATTTTCAGGAAGAGGAAGAAGATGTGAACGCCTTCGACGACGTGCGCTTTCCGATAGCAATCGGTCAGGGGGCCAGCGTGTCGCCCGGATTTTCCACCAATGTCGTGACGACCCTTTCCGGTCACGAGAAACGCAACAGCGACTGGGCCGATGCGCGGCTGGAGTTCGATGTCGGGCCGGGCGTCCGGAGCGAGGACGAATTGCGGGCCCTGATTGCCTTTTTTCGTGCGCGGCGGGGTGCGGCCAAGGCTTTTCGCTTCCGCGATCCTTATGATCACAGCTCGCACGAGATGGTCGGTGCGCCGTGGTTGACCGACCAGTATCTCGGCAAAGGCGACGGCCAGAGGACCGAATATCAGTTGGTAAAAAATTATGGTGATCCGGCCGATGAACCGCAACAAAGGCTGATCACGCGGCCCGATCCGGAAACCGTGCTGGTCGCCGTCAACGGTGAGCCTGCCGCTGGCTGGTCGCTGGGTCCGGCGGGCATCATAATCTTCGACAGTCCGCCCGCCGAAGAGAGCGATATCACCGCCGGTTTCCTGTTCGATGTGCCGGTGCGTTTCGAAAGCGACCGGCTGTCCGTCAGTCATGCGACCTTTCTGGCCGGTGATATTCCCGAAGTCCTTCTGGTCGAAGTCCGGGAACCGTCATGAGCCTTGACTGGCTGGACCGGACGGTCACGACCAGCACCTATCTCTGGCGGCTAGAGCGCGCAGATGGCGTGGCTCTCGGCTTTACCTCGCATGATCGCGATCTTGTCATCGATGGATTTCGGTATCGCGCGGCTCCAGGCATGGTGCCATCCTCGATCGCGCTGTCCGACAGTCTGGAGGTCGACAATGTCGAAATTGCCGGCGTGATGACCAGTGCGGCGATTGCGGTGGCGGATCTCGAGGCCGGGCGCTGGGACGGCGCGCTGCTCTATATTTCGCTGGCCGACTGGCAGCAGCCCGAGGCCGAGCCTCTGCCGCTGATTTGCGGTGAATTCGGAGAGATCGTGCGGTCGGGCGACAGTTTCACAGTTGAAATGCTGGGCGCGACATCCTTTCTCGACGAGCCGGTTGCGCCGCTGACATCACCCACCTGTCGCGCCGAGTTTGGCGATTACCAGTGCAAGCTCAGCCTGCGCCGCTATCAGCGGGAAGGCCAGGTCCTGTCGGTTGACGGCGATACGATCGCCATCGAGGCGCTGGGTGATGCCGCGTCCGATTTTGCATTCGGTTCCCTGCGCTTTCTCGACGGTCCCAACTGCGGACTTAGCTATGCGATTGTCGACGGGGAAGCGGCTGTTGTCAGGCTGGCCGACCCGCCCGCAGAAACCGTCGCTCCGGGCGCAAGAGTGTTGCTCACCGAGGGTTGCAACAAGAATTTCGCAACCTGCCGAGACCGCTTTTCCAACAGCATCAACTTTCGCGGCGAACCCTATTTGCCCGGTAATGATCTGCTGACGCGATATCCCGGCGCATGACACGAACGAGAGAAGGATCACGGAAGATGGCTGACAAGGCTATGTCGCTTTGCGGTGCGCGCTTTTGCCTGCACGGCCGCGATGAAGAGATCGGGCTGGATTGCATAGGGTTGGCCCAGCAATGCCTGTTGGCCGGCGAATTCGAATGCGACGTGCCCAATGGCTATTCGATCCGCGGCGGGTCCGAACATTCGATCAGGACCTTCATGGCGGAGACCGGATTTACCCGCTTCCCGCCGGAATCGGAACTGTGCGAAGGTGATATTGTCCTGGTCCGGCCCAGTGGCGTGCAGTGGCACTTCCTGATCCGTGCCGGTGACGGCTTCGTGCACGCCCATGCCGGTCTCGGCAAGGTGGTCTTTTGCCCTGGCAAAGCGCCATGGCCGATTGTCGCGATATTCAGGCTGACGGAGGATTGAATGGCGACGCTGGTCTTGAGCGCTGTCGGCACCGCGATCGGCGGACCGATTGGCGGGACAATCGGAGCGATTATCGGCCAGCAGGTCGATCAGAATATCCTGTTCAAACCGAAGGGTCGCGAGGGGCCGCGGCTGCAGGAACTGGCCGTGCAGACGTCGAGCTATGGCTCGCAAATACCCCGGATATTCGGCCGGATGCGGGTTGCCGGAACGGTGGTCTGGGCAACCGATCTGAAGGAAACGCGATCCCGCGAGGGCGGCGGCAAGGGACGGCCCAGTACCACAATCTACAGCTATTCCGCCTGTTTCGCGGTTGCCCTGTCCAGTCGCCGGATCCAGTCCATCGGCCGCATTTGGGCGGACGGGAAAATCTTCCGCGGGGCGGCCGGGGATTTCAAGACCGAAACCGGCTTTGCCTTTTATCCCGGTGGCGAGGACCAGTCCGTCGACGGCCTGATGGCTAGCGCTGAAGCCGATGGCGGGACGCCCGCCTATCGCGGGCTGGCGCTGGCGGTATTTGAAGATATGGACCTGACCGAATATGGCAATCGTATCCCGTCGCTGACCTTCGAGGTGATCGCCGATAACGGTCCGGTTGCGATTGCCGATATCATCACGGATATTTCCGCACAGCGGATTATTCTGCCCGCGTCAGAGACGCTGTCAGGCTTTGCCGCCGGTGGCGAAAACCGGCACATGGCTTTGCGGGCGCTCACCGATACCATTCCTCTATCCTTTTCGACCGCGCCCCATGCAATCGGCCGGATCGAGGCATGCCCGCGCGCAGCGGATGACGCCGAACCGGTTTACGCCATTGCAGATGATTCTGTCCGGACGGCCGGACAACAGGACATTGCAAGGCCCGCCAGCCGCACTACTGCCATTTCAGCGACGCCGAGACAATTGTCGCTACGCTACTACGATCCGGCGCGTGATTATCAGTCCGGCATCCAGATGGCATTCCGCCCGGGAAGCGGCAGGATCTCAGTGGTGATGGATTTTCCGGCGGCGATATCGGCAGAGCGGGCGAAAGAACTCGCTGCCACCAGCCTCTCATCAGATTATGACGAACGCTTCGGCCTGCATGTTTCCGTGCCGCTCGGCAGTCACCCTTTGCGGCCCGCGACATTGGTCGAAATGGCCGGTTTCAATGGATTATGGCGGATAAGAGAATGCGAAATTGGTGCGTCGTGCGCGCAATTGTCGCTGCGGCGTGTGCGATCGGATCAGATGGCGGGGGAGATCGCAACGGATCACGGCAGAAATATTCCCGATCCTGATCTGCGCGCCGGGCCGACCCGTCTGGTGCTGGTCGATTTGCCTTTCGCTCTGGATGCGCCGACCGCCGCGTCGGATTCGGCAAGGCTCTATGCTGCTGCAGCCGGTGATGCCGGATGGCGCAACGCGCGGCTGTTTGCGGCCGGCCCGGACGGCGCGCCAGGTGATTATATCGGCCAGATACCCGCGCCGACGATTCTCGGGACTGTGGCCGGAACGCTTGGCCCGGCAAACCCGGCCCTGATCGACCAAGTCAACCGGATCGATGTGGATTTGCACAACCCGGGGATGCATCTGGCCCATGCCGACGAGGCGCGTCTGCTGGCCTGTAGCAATATTGCCCATATCGGCGGTGAATTCATCCAGTTCGCGGTGGCCAATCCGCTGGGAGCAGGGCGCTTTCGCTTGTCCCGGTTCATCCGCGGTCTTGGTGGCACCGAAGACAAAATTGCCAATCATGGTGCGAACGAGGATTTTGTCCTGCTCGATGGCGCGTCAATGCTGGAAATCGCTTCCGCCTTCTACACCCCCTTTGCTCCGGCGGCTTTCCTCGCTGCGGGGCGAGAGGATCCTGTTCCCGCCCTCTCGACCATCGAGATGCCGGGACGGGCGTTGAAACCCTGGTCACCGGTCCATCCGGAATGGGCGTTTATGGCCGGGGGAGCGCTTCAGATCGAATGGACCCGCCGATCCCGCGCCGGAACAGTCTGGTCCGACCACGTCGGCGTGCCGCTGGCCGAGGCGGGCGAGAAATACAGGGTTGAGCTAGTCGCCGACGGCGGGTCGGTAGCGGTGGTGGCACTGGAAACAACGGAGCCATTTGCCATCGTTTCGACCGCCCAGATCGAACCCTTCATGACCGGCAATGCGAGCAGCATGGATGTCAGCATCTTCCAAATTGGCGATGCCGGCCGGTCCGAGCCGCTCGCCTTTTCGATCCCGCTTTGAGAACCGCTGATGTTCACCTTTATCCATTTTCGAAAGGAGAAATGTCATGGCAATTTTGGAAACCGCACGATTCGACATCCCGCTGTTGGCGACCGGGCAGGCACATAAGGAATTGTTCCACAATGAAGCGCTCGCCCGAATCGATTTCCTTCTGCATCCGGTCGTGCAGGCGGTCGAGAGCGATCCCTCGAATATCGTGCCGTCGCCCGGCCAGTCCTGGCTGGTCGCACCGGGTGCCGTGAATGACTGGCTAGGCCGTGATGATCATATCGCCGGCTGGACGGAAAATGGCTGGCTATTCATCGTCCCGCAGACGGTGATGCGGATTTATGTCAAATCCAGCGAAAGCTATGCGGTTTATCGGGGATCCTGGCAATCGGCGGAAACCGTCACAAATCCGGCAGGGGGCGCTGTCGTTGACAGCGAGGCGCGCTTGGCAATCGATTCGATTCTGTCGGTCCTGGTGGCACAGGGGATTCTGCTGTCTACTAGCTGAAAGTGACTCATCTGCGCTGTTGGCGGGCGGAATTCGGCTATCTCACCGAGATTATGATCTATTTTTTGGCCTAATTATTGAAAATGGCGACATTTTCGCAACAGTTATGCAATTTGGTCGCTTGCACTGGAATGATCAAGCGGGTAGAAAGCGGCGTGAATTTAGAACCTAATTGAGAAGGGGAATATAAATGCGGAAGCTTGCCTTAGGAATGGCACTTGCCTCCACAGCGCTCGCTACACCTGCCCTGGCCCGTGACGGCCAGTGGTATGTCGGTGTCGAGGGCGGTGCGATGATTGTCGAGGACGTTGATCTTGATATTGGTGGTATCGCAGATACTGCTAGCATCGATCACGACACAGGATATGATTTCGACGGAATAGTTGGTTATGATTTCGGATCATTCCGTCTGGAAGCCGAAGTCGGTTACAAGCAGGCTAGCTCCGGCGACCTCGTCGGTACGACCCCGGTTCTCGGCGGTGCGTTTATTCCTGGCCTTGGAAATTCCGGAAATGCTGGATATTTCATCGATACAAACGGCGATGTCAACGCGCTCAGCTTCATGCTGAACGGTCTGGTCGACTTCGGCGCTGATGATGGAATTCAGGGTTTTGTCGGCGGCGGCGTCGGTGTTGCCCGTACTGAGCTCACCAATGTGATTGCTACGCCTTGGCTGGACGACTCCGATACCGGTTTCGCATGGCAGGCTATTGCCGGTGTTCGCGCTCCACTCAGCGACAGCTGGGACGTGGGCCTGAAATATCGCTATTTCAACACAACCGGAGTTGATCTCGTTGATTCGCTCGGTCGTGATGTTTCCACCGATATTTCGACCCACTCGATCCTCGGTAGCTTGATCTACAACTTCGGCGGCGAACCGGATGCACCTCCACCACCTCCGCCTCCACCACCTGGTGGGTGGGGGGATGGACGTCTGGTTTGGGTACAAAAGCGGACATTATAAATAGAAAAGATGCCGTTCCGCCGACGCCCTAATTGCGGACGTCTGAATATTCGGCCAATATGGCCTCGTCAGTCGTAAGAGAATCATGAGCATACTGGGATTGGTAATTATCGGGGTCATCTTCTGGCCTTGGCTCGGCAATCCCTCAGATTTCGTAAAATGGGAAGATCGTTTCAGAACTTCGATCCCCATAGCCTTGATCTTGGGTCAACCTTGCGAAACTCAGGAAGGAAACGCTATTATTCGCGACACTGGCCCGGAATGCTATCATTTCAGCGCTGCACGCGAATATAACGGGGTCTGGCTCTATGAATTTGAGGGTTCAACCTTTGTCGAGGGCGCAGATTCTGCACCTGAGCAACGACCGAAGGACGAGCGTTCGGCTTGGCTGCGGTATGATCCGCCAATGGAACTCGCAGGCAAATATGATGAGCAGAAAAAATGCTATACCGTGTCGGCCTTCCGAATAAGGTTCATCGGCAGAGAAAGGCAAGGCCGCGGAGGACATATGGGCCTTTGGAACAAAGTAGTTCTACCCACTCAAATGATCAAACTTGAGCCTCTTCCTTCACCGGATTGTAGCACATACTGAATTACCATTTCCCAGCGAGTTTCCGGGGTTCAAACGGCCACCAACCAATGTCCACTTTCGGGATGAAGTTGTCATTTGAAGTCGCTTATCTCTATGTCCACTAACCACCCACTTTCAGTCATTCGACGGGGTGAAAGATGATGGCGGCTTGCGGGGTGAAGCGGGCAATCGGTTGAACGCCCAACTATCTATCCCGCTGCAGCACCCCTTCTTCAATCTCGTAATAATCGCCCTTGTCGGCGACGAAGATATGGCTCCAGATATTCGTGCCGGTCGGCTGGTCGAAACAGCCCATGGCGATGGCGATTGTGTCGTGGTGGAGCGGGTCCCAAAACAGGAAGGCGCCGCAGGTGTCGCAGAAGCCGCGGCGGACTTTTTCCGAGGACTGGTACCAGCGGATATGGTCTTCGCCGTTGATGGTGACGGCGCTGGTCGGCACGTCGATCGAGGCCCAGTAATGACCGGACTGCTTGCGGCACTGGCTGCAGTGGCAGGCGTCGGCCTCGGGCAGGTCGCCGGCGACTTCGATATCGATGGCGCCGCAGAGGCAGGAACCCTTGTGCATATCATCCTCCCGGAAGTTGATCGGGAGCAATTCTAAAGCGAAAAGGGCGGGTACTGAAAGCCGGAAATCGCGGGTTGCGGCTCAGATGCGGGTTACCTTCACTCTTTGCTCGACCATTTGCATGCTGCCGAAGGCGGTGAGGAACGAGACATCGGTGGCGTCGCGGCCGATGCCGATGACCGCCATATCGCTTGGCTTTGCCATGCCGGTCGGGTCGACCAGACGCCAGTGGCCGTCGAGAAAGACTTCGGACACGGCGTGGAAATCCTGCGGCGCGACATCGGGGGCATAGGTGCTGGCAAAGCGGGCCGGGATATTGGCCGAGCGCGCCATGCTGATCAATATATGGGCATAGTCACGGCACACGCCCTTGCGCGCGGCAAAGCTCTGTCCGGCATCATTGTGGACATTGTCGGCGTCCGATCCGTAGCGCATGGTCTGGCGGATATAATCCGCCATGGCGGCCACCAGAGCACCACCGCTCAGCCCGGCAAATTCCTCCGTCACCACCTGGTCAAAGGCGTTGACCGAGCAATAGAGCGAGTTGAACAGATAGGGCACGGCCTCTCCCGGCAGGTCTGGCAGGTCGGTGGCGGGCAAAGCGGCAAAATCGGGGTCGGCGCGATCGATCGCGACCTGCGCCGCATAAGAGATGCTGAGCTGCTCCTCCTGCGTGGTCCACAATCTTGTGCCGATGCGGTCATGGGCCGGGACGATGGTTTTGCTGTTCGCCGGACCGATATCGATGCGCGAATCGGTCGGCGCCTGTCCGGCGGTCGCCGCAGCCTCGACCTGGACCAATATCGTGCAGGGTGCGGCGAGGCGGTAGGACAGGTCCGCGCTGATCTGCAAGTGGGTCATGTCGGTCCTTCCGGAAATTGTCACGCATGAAAAAAGGCCGGGAACGCGCCCGGCCTTTTTCTAAAAGCATTGCATATCATCCCCGCTTGCGCCGGGATGACCCCTATCAATCAGGCGCCTTCGATCTCGCCGAGATCAACCTTGAGGCCGGGGCCCATGGTCGTGCTCAGGCCGACCTTGCGGACATATCTGCCCTTGGCGCCGGCTGGCTTTGCCTTGATGACCGCGTTGACGAGCGCATCGAAATTCTTGCGCAGATCGGCTTCGGAGAAGCTGACCTTGCCGATGCCATTGTGGATGATACCGGCTTTTTCGACGCGATATTCGATCTGGCCGCCCTTGGCGTCCTTGACCGCTTGCGCGACATTCGGGGTCACCGTGCCGAGTTTCGGGTTCGGCATCAGGCCTTTCGGACCGAGAACCTTGCCGAGACGACCGACAACACCCATCATGTCGGGGGTTGCGATGATACGATCATAGTTGAGATCGCCACCCTGCATGGCTTCCATCAGATCTTCCGCACCAACCGTGTCGGCGCCCGCTTCCTTTGCTTCGTCTGCTTTGGCATCCTTGGCAAACACGGCAACCCGGGTTTCCTTGCCGGTGCCGGCAGGAAGCGAGATCACGCCGCGGACCATCTGGTCAGCATGGCGGGGATCAACGCCGAGATTGATCGCGACGTCGAGCGTCTCGTCAAATTTCGAGGACGAAGCCAGGTCTTTCAACGTCTTGATTGCTTCGTCGATGCCGTAGAGCTTTTCGCGATCGATTTTTTCGTTGATCGCCTGCATTTTCTTGGAGAGTTTCGCCATCTTCTTATCCCTCCACCACATCTACGCCCATCGAGCGCGCGGTGCCTGAAATGATTTTCATAGCCTGTTCAATGCTATTGGCATTGAGGTCGGCCATCTTCGTTTCGGCGATTTCCTTGATCTGCGAAGCCTTGATCGATCCGCCGGAAGCCTTGCCAGGTTCGCTCGAACCTTTTTTCAGCTTGGCAAGCTTCTTGATCAGATAGCTGGCCGGTGGCGTCTTGGTTTCAAAGGTAAAGCTGCGATCGCCATAGACCGTGATCTTGGTCGGGATCGGCGTGCCTTTTTCCAGCTTGTCCGTAGCCGCGTTGAACGCCTTACAGAATTCCATGATATTAACGCCGCGCTGACCCAGTGCAGGGCCGATTGGCGGGGATGGATTTGCAATACCGGCTGGTACTTGCAAATTGATATAACCATCAATTTTCTTAGCCATTTGGCAGTCCTTTCATTCTTTCGGTCCTTCGACAAGCTCAGGATGAGCGGGTCTCCGAAACCTCAAATTAAGCGGTCAGACAGAAGCCGAAACTTCCTCCCGCGGTGGTATTCGGCAGCTGAAAGCCACCAAATTCTGTTGTGCTCCGGACCTGGGTCCGAAGCATGAAAACTAGCTGATCAGGTCGACTTCGCCGAAGTCCAGTTCGACCGGGGTTGCGCGACCGAAGATGGACACGGAAACCTTGACCTTGTTCTTGTCGAAATCCAGTTCCTCGACAATGCCGTTGAAGCTGTTGAACGGGCCGGATTTGACCTTGACCTCGTCGCCGATTTCATAAGCGACCGTGATCCGTTCTTTCGGAGCGTTGGCAGCTTCTTCCTTGGTGTTGAGAATGCGGGCCGCTTCGGCTTCGCTGATCGCCTGCGGTTTGCCGCTGCTGCCGAGGAAGCCGGTAACCTTGGGCTGGTTCTTGACCAGGTGATAGACATCGTCGGTCATTTCCAGCTTGGCCAGCACATAGCCGGGGAAGAATTTCCGCTCCGACTGGATCTTCTTGCCGCGCTTGACTTCGGTGATGGTTTCGGTCGGGACCTCGATATCCTCGACCAGCTCGGTCAGGCCAAGACGCTTGGCGTCCGCCTCAATGGCTTCCTTGACCTTGTGTTCAAAGCCCGAATAAGCGTGAATGATGTACCAGCGTGCCATGCGAATAACCTAAAAAAACTGAGTGGGGCGTTTAGGCAAGGCTGAGGAGCCAGGCTACAATCCCGTTAAAAACCGAATCAACGCCCAGAAAAAACAGGCCGAGTATCGTTGTCATGATCAGCACGAGGATCGCCGTACGGACGGTCTCGGGCCATGTCGGCCAGACGACCTTGTTGGTCTCGGCCTTGACCTGATTCATGAATTCGCCTGGATTGACTTTCGCCATGCTTGATTCCCTAAACTTTCTCGCCGGTTTCCACATAAACTCCGGGTGTCAGTCATTTGACTGTGTTCGGATATATGCATGGTTTCGGAAAGAACCAGCCCTTTATACCCAGATTCCCGGATTCGCAAGAAAAAGAACGGGATTTTACCGGATGGTCGCCGCTTTGATCAGCGAGCCGATCCACGGGAGATGCTCGCGGCCGACAAATAGCTGGTCTGCAATGACATAGGAAGGCGATTCGAAAATGCCGGATTCTTCTGCCGCGGCGCGGATGGAATCCAGCGTTTCACGGGCCGACTGCATGTCGGGAAGAGCAAGGTTCACGTCCGATAGCAGGCCCGCCACCTCCGCCTCGTCATCAAGGTTCGCCTGATCCGTCCAATAAGCATCATAAGCGGCGCGGATGAACGGTACCGGGTCACCCTCCAAGCCCGCCAGGGCGGCAAGAGCGGTATCGCTACCCGCCGGATCCGTCGCGAAATGCATGTTCCGCCCCTGAACCGCAGCATAATGCAAATGGGTGTCGCGCCGGGCGATCGCGCGGACGCGGCGATGGCGCTCCCCGACCGTCTCGTCGGCCTTTTTGTCGGGAATCAGAAAGGGGCGGGCCGCAAAAGGCCGCCAGTCGACAGGAACGCCGGTTTCCCGCGCCAGACCCAGTGTCGGTTCGAACGCGAGGTAAGATGCGGGCGATTTGAAGTCGATGAAGACAGTCAGCATGGCAATGCCTCCGCGCTATCAATTTCGTAAGCGATATCGGGCGCCGGACCTTTGCGGCCCTGCAGGTGCCAGCGGACATAAGGGAGATGTTCACGGCCAAAGAGGATGGTGCCGTCAAAGACATAGGTCGGAACGCCGTAGATGCCACTCGGGTGAAGCTGCGCCTGCAGCGCGTCATGATGCGCCCGTCCCTCGCCCTCGACAAAGGCCGCAAAGCCGGTCGAGTCGATACCGGCCTGCTCCAGACAGGCCTCGACCACCGCAACATCCTCGATATCAAGCTCCCGCCGCCAGAAGGGCGGGTAGACCGCTTCAAAATAGTCACCCAGCCGGTCGCGATCCGTCTGCATCGCCCAGGATATAGCGAT
This sequence comes from Sphingorhabdus sp. 109, assembly GCF_902506555.1. Taxonomy (GTDB): domain Bacteria; phylum Pseudomonadota; class Alphaproteobacteria; order Sphingomonadales; family Sphingomonadaceae; genus Parasphingorhabdus. The sequence goes on from NZ_LR732707.1 coordinate 3,177,208, forward strand.
ATTGGCGATCGACGAATCCCAGATTTTCTCGGTGCCTTTGAGCATCAGGCCCTGTCGCTCGGCATAGCGGCGGGCATCGGCATAGCCATATTTGATCCCCGTCCACTGGCTGGCGCTGCGGTTGCTTTCAACCAGCTTGCCCTTGCTTTTCCGCGCCGAGCCCAGATAGCTGGGGATATCGAGCGTCAGGGGCCGCCAGTCGAATCGCATGCCAAGAGATTTTTCCAGCGCCAGCGTCGGCCGGATGGCGACAAAGGCATAGGGACTCTTGATGTCGACATAGACGATCAGTGGCGCGTCGCTTTTCAGGGCTTTCATATGGTCTCCCTTCGAGGGCAGTTCAGATCTGCGTCAAGACCCTGCCCGGGTGCATGCCGTCAACATAGCCCATGAAGGGGGGGTGGATATTGTAGCCCAGCAATTCCTGGACCCGCTTGGGGAGGCGCGCAACTTTTTCGGGAGACACCGCGAGCAATTGCTGTTCCAGCGGGCGGCACCATCCCTTGCAGAATTGCGGCGTCACGATCAGGCGATGGGCATCCGAACTGTTGCCGCCGCCGCGATGCCACAAGGTCCCCTTGGCGATCATCAGCGAACCGGCCGGCATGGTCGCCTTGATCATATCGGGATGGTCATCGCTGCTGCTGGTCTGTTTGTCGGTAACGCCCGTCTTGAAATCGGAGCCGCGATTGGCACCGGCCGGCTGTTCGTCACCCCATTTGTGGCTGCCGGGGATGATTTCGGTGGCACCATTGGTCTCGGTCGTGTCGTTGATCGACCAGAAAGTCGACAGGCTGAGCGGGTCGCGCGGCCGGGCCAGACTGCAATGGCTGTCATCGAAATGCCACGGCTGGACAGTTTCGCCGGGATGCAGGTTGATTGCGAGACAGGCATAGAGCAGGCAGCTTTTGCCAAGCTCCCGTTCGGCAAAGGCCAGTTGCAGGGGATGGGATATCAGGTCGGCAAAGACCGGATCCTTGTCGAGCATCCCGTAGATGCGGTTGGACCGGTCGCCCTCGAAATTGTTGCGGCCGCGGATATCGGCGTCGATCCAGGGTTTCAGTGCCGCGTGCTGCTGCTCCAGCTGCTCGGGACTCAGGACATCGAGGAAGATGACATAGCCTTCCTCCTGAAACTGGTCCCAGGCATCGTCAAAGTCGCGTCCCTGCAGATAGGGGGCGAGGTCCGTCGCTGCAGTGTCCATTTGGTTCGCTATGTTCATGCGTCCGCTCCGTCATTGGTCTGTGCGGATCGCCTAGCAACTATTTGAATTGAATTCAATTCAAATAGTTGCTAGGGCGTTGCGATGCAGGATATCCGGGGGAACGGGCTGTGGCCGGTCAAGGAAAAATGAGAGAAGGCAAGACAAAGGAGCGCGGGGCAGGGGAAAGCTCCGACCGCAAGATCATGCGCGCCGCAAACATCCTGGCGGCTGCGGAATTGCTCCTGCGCGAAGGGGACGGCGAACTGGAAATGGGGCAGGTCGCCGGCAAAGCCGGCGTATCCGTCGGCCTCGCATACCATTATTTCGGCTCCAAATCCGGCATGCTCGGGGCCATCATCCACGCTTTCTACGATCGCTATAATCAGGTGGCGAACCAGTATTTCGACCCGGACATCACATGGGGCGTGCGCGAGAAACGCCGTTTGATGGCGGTGGTCGAATTTCTCTACAATGATCCCATGGCGCCCGTCATTCTCGGAAAAATGGCCCTGACCAACCAGGTGGCGGCGGTCGAGTCCACCCGGCACGACGAGATGATCGAAATGGCGATTCGGAATATCAATTCCGGCATCAGACGCGGCGATATCGGCACCCATATCGATCCGACCATCGCCGGCGCTGCCATTATCGGTGCGCTTCGCAGCGGCATCATGCACGCCATGGGCATGGACCCGCGGCCGGATCCGGAGAAGCTGACGCATCAGATATGGGGGATGATCGCCGGAGCGCTGGATATTGATCGATAGCCCTCAATGGCGTTCGATCAGGTCCCATTTGTTACCGAACGGATCGCGAAACACAACGACCTTGCCATAGCTTTCGATTCGGGGTTCTTCGATAATATCGATCCCTGCCCGCTCCATCAGGGCGATGTCGCTGTCGAAATCATAGGTTTCGAGGAACAGGAAGACCCGGTCGGCGGCCTGCTCGCCGATAATTTCTTCCTGCGCCTCATTGCTGGCCTTGGCCAGCAGCAACCGGGTTTCGGTGCTGCCGGGCGGTGCAACGAGCACCCAGCGCTTGTCTTCGGAAATCTCGCTATCCTCAATCAGTTCAAATCCCATCAGCCCGACATAGAAGGCGATTGCCTGATCATAGTCAGGAACAATCAGGCGGATGGCGGAGATAAACTGGGTCATGAGGACTTCGGTTATGAAGGGGAAAAATGGCAGGAGTGCACGGACTCGAACCGTGGGCCCTCGGTTTTGGAGACCGATGCTCTACCAACTGAGCTACACTCCTGCACGGGCCGCATCGCCCTTGCGAAACAGCCGGTTCGCGCGCCTTAGCGTCCCGAGACGATTTCGGCAAGCGTGATTGTGCGCCAAAGGGCCAAAACGCGCCACGATTCATTCCGCACATTTTCTGTTTACCATGATTGTAAACGCGGAATTTACCGGTAAGCACTAGACTTCCTGTCTCGCGGCTTCTTCAGACCAGGGGAGGCGCCGCCGTCGCGAAAAAACGCCCCGAAGGAAACAGGTATGGCAGAAACACTGGCTCGCAGTTCAACGATATCCGCAGGCAACGGCCAACCGGCCATGCAATCTGCTGCGGCGTCCGGAGCGCAGAGATTTGCGCCGGGCTATCAGGTCGCGATCAAGGCCAGGATGCGCTTCTCCTGCTCCCGCAGCTTCCCGGTCGAAATAACCTCCATTTCGCTCGCCGGATTTACCAGCGACGCGTTGCAACCCGCGCATCCCGGCACCCTGTGCTGGTTGACCCTGCCGGGATTGGGAGCGCTCGAGGCGGAGGTGGTCCGCAGCAGTAACCAGGGCATTTCTTGCGCCTTCAAGAATGTGCTCAATCCAGCGGTGCTGAACCATTATATGACCAAATATCAGGCTGACTAGCGCCTGACATTTTATCGGCTTTGCCGGATGGAGTGTCTGCTGCTAATGTCATGACCCGAACGGGTCCGGAGGATGATATGACAGATGCAGACGCTCCTGTTGCGAGCAAGCCTGAACCACTGAAAGTGATGCGAATTTTCAGAGGCAAAGATGCGCCAAGCCTCGATGAGGCGGGGCATATGACCTATGTCGATGACGATCCGGTCATTCTCGACGGTGCGGCAAAGCTGGGCGAGGAAGGCATCGGCGACGGCGCGGTGCTCAAATGCCTGTTCAGCGGATTTGGCTTCTCCCTGCATTATGTCTGGTTCAAGCCCGGCTATCCGCTGCCGCTGCACAGCCACGACAGCGACTGCCTCTATTATCTGATCAGCGGCGACATCCGGATGGGCACCGAAGAGATGGCGGCAGGCGACGGCTTTTTCCTGCCCGCCGGCACGCCCTATACCTATACGATCGGAGACGCGGGCGTTGAACTGCTGGAATTCCGCACGCAGGAGGATTTTGACATCCGCTTCAAGGGCAAGACCGAAGCCTATTGGGAAAAGATGCTGGAAAAACTCCGCGCCGAACAACCGAAGTGGAAAGAGGCGTTGCCCCCGGTCAGGGACTATCGCAACGCCTGATTCTCCCTACTCCGCGGCTTGCAACTGTGGTGCAAAAATCCGGTTGAGTTCCGCATCATCGGCTTTGGTCAGGCGATCGACCCACTGGTGAAAAGCCTGTCCGCCACCCTCGTTGCGGCCGAACCAGACCTTGTCGATCAGACCCGATTGCAAGGCTTCGTGCTGGCGCTTCCCGGTCTTGTAATCTTCTTCCGCGACCACGACTTCAAGAAAGTCGAATTGCTCCCGCGCACCCTGGCGCACGGCATCGTCGGTCGGTTCATGTTCCATCACGTAAAATTGCGTGGTGTAGCTTTCCCCGACATTTTCGCCCGGGAACAGCTGCGAGATCATCGCACCGCGGCCGCCACCGCCGTAGAAGCTGGCAATCGAGATATGCGGGAAGATCGTCCACACGCCTTGCAGCAATGCGTCGATCGGCCAGTCTTTTTCATCGATCTCGGTGAGATCAAGCTGTTCGTCGCTGCCCGTTTTCTGGATCAGTTTCGACGGGGAGGACAGGCGCTGGTGCGGTCCCCAGGCAAAATAGTTCGCCCGGTTGAAGAAATCGGAACCGAACGTGTCCTTGTGCAAAACGGGAAGGTGATAGAAGTCGAGATAGCCGTCATAGGCGGTCTTCCAGTTCGGCCCCGGGATGGTCCGCTGGTCAAACAGGTGCCAGCTGTCGAAGCCGAAATGTTCGAGCAGGCTGTCATAGCCGCAGAGATAGGACTCGATGTCCAGCGTGCTGTCCGGATCCAGCGTCGCCCAGATCAGCCCGGCCCGTTCCAGCGTCGGGAATTTTTGCAGGCAGAAATTTGCCTTGTCGACCTTGCCGAAATCCTTTGGCGATGCGATCGCGAGCAGGTCGCCGTCATTCTTGAAGGTCCAGCCGTGATAGCCGCAGGTAAAGCGCGAGGCCTTGCCGCTGCCTTGCGCCACCGGATTGCCGCGATGGGTGCAGCTGTTGAGAAAGGCCTGCGCGGTGCCGTCTTTCTGGCGCGTGAGCAACACCGGAATGCCGGCCATTTCCATCGCCTTGTAACAGCCTGGTTCGGGCAGTTCGCAGGATGGTGCCATCATCAGCGGCAACCGTTTAAAGATCAGATTCTTCTCGCGCTCGAACTGCGCTTCATCCGTATAGTCGGACGCCGGTATTGCGACCACGTCATCGACCAGTTCCATTGTGCCCGCCTTGCCATGTTCGACCAGCGAACGAGTCATTTCCAACAATTGCTGCCGCGACATAATTCTCTCCTCAGATTTGGCTGAAGATTACCAGATTTGCGGACTGCGGAAACTATTCTTTATGCGAAGGGGGCTGGACCGGCAATTTGGCCGGATCGGGCTCGTTGCGTGTCCAGATCCAGCTGCCGCTGATCAGCGCAGCGGCGATCGGAACGAGATTCCACGGCAGTTTGACAAACAGCAGGGCGAGCCCACAACTGACCGCAAAGGCGACTGTCGCCGCCCATTTGCCGCGCCGGGTGATTGCGCGGCGCTCGCGCCAGTTCCTGATATGATGGCCAAAGACGTGATGGTCGACCAGCCAGGCCTCCAGCCGTGGCGAACTGTTGGCAAAACAGAAGGCCGCCAGAATCATGAATGGCACCGTCGGGAGCAGCGGCAGGATGATGCCGATGCTGCCCAATGCAAGCGAAGTCAGTCCCGCCAACAGATAGAATTGTCGCTTCATGATTGCGCTCTATCACGCTTTGCGGCGATTGCCGACAGATTCGACATAGCTGTTCTGGCAGGGAAAGGCGATCAGGCCGGTTTCGTGGGGTACGCAGGTCCGGGCGACGTTGTGAAGCGCAGCAGGCAATATCCCAGGAGGCCCGAAAGCAGCGACCCGCTGATCACGCCCAGTTTAACGGTTTCGATCTGTTCGGGGTCGACAAAGGCCAGATTGCCGATGAACAGGCTCATCGTGAAGCCGATGCCGGTCAGGCAGGCGAGGCCGTATAGCTGCATCCAGCTGACCCCCGCCGGTCGTTTTACCAGACCGATCTTCGTCGCCAGAAACATGAAACCGAACACCCCGACCTGTTTGCCGATCACCAGACCGGCGGCAATGCCGAGCGCCAGCGGGGCCATCAGATCGGCAATTTGCAGACCTGCCAGCGACACGCCGGCATTGGCGAAAGCGAATATCGGCAGCACCAGAAAAGCGGTCCAGGGGTGCAACATATGCTCGAGATGTTTCAGCGGCGAACGGCCATCCTTGGTGGAAAGCGGGATTGCCAGCGCCGCGATGACTCCGGCCAGCGTGGCATGGACGCCGGATTTCAGAACACAGATCCACAGGAATATGCCCACCAGTATATAGGGCGCGGTGCGGATTACGCCCAGCCGGTTCATTGCGAACAGCACGATGGTTCCGCCGCCGGCGAGCAGTAGCGAGAATCCGGAGACTTCGGCGGTGTAAAATAAGGCGATAATGATGATCGCGCCGATATCGTCGATAATCGCGATCGCCAGCAGCAGCACCTTGAGCGAGACGGGCGCATGCTTGCCGAGCAGGGCGAGCACGCCAAGGGCAAAGGCAATATCGGTCGCCGCCGGAATCGCCCAGCCGCTGATATTCTGCGGCATGGTCCAGTTGAAATAGAGAAACACCAGCGCCGGCAGCGCCATGCCGCCGATCGCTGCCACAGCCGGCAGAGCGGCCTGTTCGACAGTGGAAAGCTGCCCCTCGATCAGTTCGCGTTTCACTTCCAGTCCGACCAGGAAGAAGAAGATCGCCATCAGCCCGTCGTTGATCCACAGCGACAGCGGCTTGGCGATTTCCAGTGCGCCGAACTGGATGGCTACCGGGATATCGAGAAAGGCCAGATAATAGGGATTGAAGGCGCTGTTCATCGCGATCATGGCCGCGACCGCAGCGCAGAACAGGATGATGCCGGCGCTGGTTTCCTGCGCAATAAATTCCTGCAGTGCGGCGCTCATCTTCTTTACCATCAGGCTGTCGTCCTCGTTCCGGAATTGCGGTCATAAAAATCGGGGCGGCGAGCCGTTGAGGGAGTGCTGCCGCCCCAGTAGCGGGGGAAGGGAAGGGACCGGAGAATGCCGCCAATGCGGCGATATCGGCGCCCCTGTACGATGCTTGCGGATCAGGTTGCTGCTATACGGGTCCTTGACTTACCTCTTTCAACCGTGCCCGGGCATCGATAAGGTTGATATGCGGGATGAGGCATGATAAATCCAATCGAATGAAATCATATTTATTAATAGATATGTTCTATAGTATGGAGCTGTGCCATGCCGACGTTACGCCAGTTTGAATATCTTGTTGCGGTCGCCGACCAGGGTCATTTTGGCAAGGCGGCACAATCCGCCGGCGCTTCGCAACCGACCCTGAGCCATCAGCTGCGGACGCTGGAGCAGCGATTGGGTGTGACCCTCGTCGAACGCCGCACCCATGGCGCGGAGCTGACGCCGGTGGGGCGCGAAATTGCGGCGCGCGCGCGGCAGGTGTTGGTCGAGGTAAAGGATATTCGTGATCTGGCCGAGCGGGCCAGCGACAGCCTCGCGGGTATTTTGCGCTTCGGCGTGTCGCCGACATTGGGGCCCTATCTGATGCCTCCGGTGATTGCCGCCCTGCATCGCACCCGGCCGGACCTGCGCTTCTATATGCGCGAGGGCATTCCCGATCTGCAGGCCATGGAACTGACCAAGGGATCGATCGATATGCTGCTGGGGCCCTTGCCAATCGAAGGCGAGAATCTGCATATCGAGCCGCTGTTTCGCGAACCCTTGCTACTGGTGGCACCACCCGATCACGAGCTCGCCGCGCGGGATAATCTGACGCTTGCCGATCTGGCCGGTTTGCCCGTGCTGAGCATGGACCGGCGGCATCATCTTCACCGCGACGTGGCGCGACAGTGCCAGCAGCATGATATGAACCTGCTGCGCGATTATGAAGGCACCAGCCTGGACAGCGTCCGGCAGATGGTCGCATCCGGGCTGGGACTGGCGATATTGCCTGCGCTTTACGTGCGATCCGAATTGCCCCGCGGCGGCGATGTCGCTTTGCTCGATGTCGAAGGCTGGTCGGTCACCCGCAGCATCGGTGCTGCCTGGCGCACCAATGCCGGCTTTGCCAGCGAATATACCGCGATCGCCGAGAAAATTGCCGAGGAAGCCCGGGTGCTGATGGCGGCCTGACGGGCGCCATCCTTGACGCCCCGGCTTTGTTGTTTTCGGGCTGGGCGAACGGCACCGGCCACGTTATCCATCCCCTATGACCATTGATCTTGATCTCCTGTTAAAAGCCTATGCATCGGGCATCTTCCCGATGGCGGATGCCCGGGACGATCCGGACACTTTCTGGGTGGAACCAAAAACGCGGGCCATCATTCCGCTCGACAATTTCCGGATGTCGCGCTCGTTGCGCAAGACCATCCGATCCGACCGGTTCCGGGTGTCGACCGACAGTGCCTTTGCCGATGTGATCCGGATTTGCGCCAGCGAGGCCGACGACCGTCAGGAAACATGGATCAATGCCGAGATCGAACAGGCGTTCAACCAGCTGCACCAGCTGGGCCATGCGCACAGCGTTGAATGTTGGCTATGGAATGCCGAATCCGGTGAGGAGGATCTGGTCGGTGGTCTCTATGGCCTCGCCATTGGCGGCGCCTTTTGCGGGGAAAGCATGTTTTCGCGCGCCAGCGACGCGTCGAAAGTGGCGCTGGCATGGCTGGTGGCCCGGTTGAAGGTCGGCGGATTTCCGCTGCTCGACTGCCAGTTCATGACCGATCATCTGGCATCGTTGGGCGCGGTCGAGATCAGCCAGAAAGCCTATCTGGCTATGCTCGGAAAAGTGCGGAACTATGCGCCGTCTTCGGATTCGGCGATCAGGTCACCGATCAGGTCTTCCGGCGGATTGCTGGCCGGTGGTGCTGGTCTCGCTGCCGGTGCCGGAGCAGGGCTTGGCGCGGCGGCCGGGGGAGATGGCGATTCCGTCTCCGTCTCGTTCGGCGCGCTCGATATATTGTTGGCCAGATTGGACGATGATGTGCGCGGTGCCGTCGGATTGACCGAATTTTCCGGCGGATTTTCCTCGCCGGGGAAGCTCATCGCGCAGCTCTTGACCCAGACATCATAGATCGGGTGCTCGACAACGTTCAGCGACGGCGATTCGCGAAACAGCCAGCCGGAAAAAACCCGTTTCCATTGATCCTCGCCGGACCGATTGGAAGGGCGTTCGTTAACCAGCAGCTGGACAAAGGCGCCCTGCTCGGGGGTGAGTTCCCAGGGGGCGGTGCGTTCGCAGGCTCGCAGCCGGACGATCGCGCGACCGATGCGGATGGACTGGCCGGGCCGCAATTCGAGATCCCGGGTCAGGCCGTTGCGCTTGTTCAGAAAGCCGAGCGTGGCAACCCGTTCCGCCATCGGCGTTCCGATCTGCTCCGTAACCGGTGCGACCAGATCCCCATCGGTTGCAGCAACTTCTCCTTTTTCAGCCGCCTGGCCGGTGGCATTTTCCTCGACATTGTCGTCGCTGAACCAGCCACAGCCCGTCAGCAACAGCATGGCGGCCAGCATCGGAAAGGAAACGGAGTGGCGCAGCATGCCGGTCATTCCGCTTCGGCGGGGTTCCAGGATTCATAATCGCCGGTTGCTGCGGCACGGTGACCGCCTTGTTCCAGTGCCCCTGCCGGGCGATAGGCATAAGCGGTGCCGGTCAGGTTTCCGCTCGGCTCTTTCTCCCAGATGCGCGGTTGCGGCAAATGGCTTTCGGGAATTTCGTCATAGCTGTGATGCAGCCATCCGTGCCATTCCGGCGGCACGCGGCTGGCGTCATTGGAGCCGTTGTAAATAACCCAGCGCTTGCCGGCCGGATCGCCGGATTCGGCTTTTTTTGCCTGATAATAGATATTGCCAAACACATCTTCGCCGACGCGCTTGCCTTTGCGGGCGCTAAACAGGGCGGTGCCGATCGTTGCGCCGTCCCACCAAGTGAATATTTTCGCCAATATGTTCATGCTGTGCGCTTAGCCCCGCAGCCATGCGCTTCGCAATGAAAAAATGTCAAAGCGGACGGATGGTGGCGCTTGTTGATAGCGTCACTGCCAAGTGATTTTGTCGCCGGGTTCGATACCCAGTTCTGCCGCGCGCCCTGCGGCAATTTCAAACACGGCGGCCACCGGCTCGCCGGAGCGGACCGATTCCAGCGAATAGGGCGTGGTGTTGGCCGCGATCGATTCGATCGTCCCGTCGCGGCGGACAAAGATAATATCCAGCGAAATCACGGTGTTTTTCATCCAGAAGCTGGCGATGCGATCTTTGGCAAAGGGGAAAATCATTCCTTCGTCCGGCGCCAGCCGGGTCCGGAACATCAGGCCCTGTGCCTGTTCGGCAGCGCTTTCTGCCACTTCGACGGTGAAGCGATGCACCGCATCCGACGTCTTGACGCTGAGCGGCACCTGTCTGAGCCCCGCTTCGGAGAGGGGCATTTCATTCTGCGGCCCGCTCTGTGCGCTGGCCGCACTGCTATCACCGGCCCGGGCATGGCAGCCGGGTAGGGCTGCCGTGGCAAGCAGCGTCAGGGAAAGCGCGATCGCTTTTGAATGCTTGATCATGCGGGGGGTCTCTTTTTCAGTCAGACGGAGGCAGGCAGACTTGCACCGCCATATGGCCGCGGTTTCCGTCTCTTATGCGGGTCAGTAGCGGCTGGCCCGGCGCAATTTCTGCAATGCCCGCATCCCGCAGGGTTTCCATGTGGAGAAAAATATCGCCATCGAACGCGTCGCTCACCAGAAATCCATAGCCTTTGGCGCGATTGAACCATTTGACCTCGGCGTTGACGAAGGCGGAATTCTCGTCGACGATATGCATCGCCTGCCGGTTGCCTTTCGGCTCCGATTTGTCCGCTTTGGGGCCGCAACTGGACAGGTCGATGTCCAATATTCTGGTCGCTTGCAGCCCTTTGGGCGCAACCGCATATTCGCAGGTGACCAGGGCCATTTCCGGCAATTCGCGGGTGCCGAGGGATTCCAGCAGGCTCCAGTGCACCAATATATCTGATTGCGGGCCGGAAGAGGTGTCACCGGAATCGATATTTTCCGGAACGATGAAGCCGAAGCCGCGATGGCTGTCGAACCATTTCACCCGGCCGGTGGCGCGCAGCAATTCGCCGTCGGTTGAGGAATGATCATGCTCGCTGTGATGGGGCGTGCGATTACCCGCAGGATCAGGTTCCGCAAACAAGCTTGCCACTATGCATCTCCGAACAAAACTAAACCAAATCAAAAAACTAACATATTTCGACTCGATCAGCACTATATATCACAATATTGCAAGACTGGCGATTCTTGACGCCATAGAGCCCAATTCAACTGGACCGCAATCTACTTGCACTCGTGCTAACTAGTCTTCCGCTGTTATTTCCTCGCCGGGCCGGGCGAAAACAAAACGGGATGCCAGATCGAAATCATGGCCGGCCCGCAGAAAAGCCTGCAACTGCTTGCGGCATATGTCCTCGTCCTGCTGGCTTTCGGCATAGCATCCGATCTTCCGTTTGCGAGCAAATTTATCTGCTGCAGCCCATTTATTTTCTTTGCTGATCTGAAAGGCTTCGGCTCCGTCCGCTTCGCTGATCCCGGCCTGATACAGCGCCAGCGAGACGCGCCGGGCCCCGTATCCGCGCCGGGTCAGCGCCGCCGCCTTGGTCTGCGCGTATAATGCATCGTCGATATAGCCCAGATCGACGAACCGTTCGATCAGCGCTTCTACTGCCGGAGGTTTGGCATCCTGCCATTCCCTTTCGCGGATTTTCCGGTTCAGATAGTCGGCCAGTTTCTTGCGGGTCGTTGCATATCGCTCGACATAGCGGATGGCCAGCCGGTACAGGCTCTCCTGATCTAACGTTTTAACGCTGTTTTTCAACGGCTTGACCTTCGGTTATGACCTTTGCCCTTTTTGTGCCACAGTCGGGCCGAAATTTAAACGCCAGAGGTCATCAATGACACTGGTAGATGCATCTGACCGTGGAAAAAAGCCGATCAATCGTTCCCGGTAATGCGCATGAGACTGATTTTGGGAAGGCTGGACCTCCCGGAAATGGATATTGAATGACCGAATTGACGCCAACTCCGACCCTGGATGAACTCCCGCGCCGCTTCTCCGATTTCGAGACGCTGGGCGAGGCCCTCGACTATGCAGCCACAGGACAAAAGGGATTCAATTTTCACGATGCCCGGGCAACGCTGGTCCGGGCCTATCCGTTCAGCGAACTGCGCGATGACGCCATGGCGGCGGCAAAACGTCTGATTGCTGCCGGTATCAAGCCGGGTGACCGGGTGGCGCTGATCGCCGATACCGAGCCGCAGTTCTGCGCGTTGTTCTTCGGCGCGGTCTATGCCGGCGCGCTGCCGGTTCCGCTGCCCCTGCCAACCTCTTTTGGCGGCAAGGAAAGCTATATCGACCAGATCGGGGTGCAGCTCGACAGCTGTGATCCTTCTCTGCTGCTGTTTCCGGACGAAATCGCGGATCTGGCCGGCCCCGCCGGGCAATCGCGATCGATCCCGATCTTCGGCTGGGATGCTTTCGCGCAACAGGATGCGCCTGATGTCGAATTGCCTGCGGCGAGCAGCAGTGATATCGCCTATCTGCAATATTCCAGCGGCTCGACCCGCTTCCCGCACGGCGTTGCCGTCACCCACAAGGCCCTGCTGCACAATCTCGGTTCGCACGCCCATGGCATGCTGATCAACGACACTGATCGCTGTATTTCCTGGCTGCCTTTCTATCATGATATGGGGCTGGTCGGCTGCTTCCTGTCGATGGTCGCCAACCAGGTCTCGACCGACTATCTCAAGACCGCCGATTTCGCGCGCCGGCCGTTGTCATGGCTGGATCTGATCACCCGCAACCCGGGCACCTCCTGCAGCTTCTCGCCGACCTTCGGCTATGAGATTTGCGCGCGGCGCATCGGCAGCCAGTCCAATGTGCAGGAACGGTTCGACCTTTCGCGCTGGCGGCTCGCCGGCAATGGCGCCGACATGATCCGGCCCGACGTGATGCAGCGCTTTACCGATGCCTTCGCACCGGCAGGATTTGATGCCAAGGCCTTCCTGCCCAGCTACGGTCTGGCCGAAGCCACGCTGGCGGTGACCCTCATGCCATCCGGCGAAGGCATGGAAGTGGAACTGGTGGAAGAGACCGAGCTTTCCGGCGAAAAGACGAGCGACGGCAGCCGTCCGAAACGCTATCGCGCCATCGTCAATTGCGGCAAGCCGGTCCGTGATACCCAGCTGGAAATCCGCGAGGAAAACGGAACGGTGCTGGCCGAAAAATCGGTCGGCAAAGTCTGGATGAAGAGCCCGGCGGTCATGGAATGCTATTATCGTGACCAGGAAGCGACTGACGCCTGTCTGGTCGATGGCTGGCTCGATACCGGTGATATGGGCTATCTCTCGAACGGCTATCTCTACATTGTCGGCCGCGCCAAGGACATGATTATCATCAACGGCAAAAACCACTGGCCTCAGGATATCGAATGGGCGGTGGAACAATTGCCCGGATTCAAGGCCGGCGACATCGCGGCTTTTGCGATTACCACGCCGGGTGGTGAAGAAACACCTGCCGTTCTGGTCCAGTGCCGGACCTCGGACGAGATCGAGCGACTGCGGCTGTGGAACGAGATCCGGGACAAGGTGAGGGCGATCACCGGAATGAATTGTGTGATCGAACTGGTGCCTCCGCGCACCCTGCCGCGCACCAGCTCCGGAAAATTGAGCCGTGCGAAGGCCCGAAATCTCTATCTTTCCGGCGATATCCAGCCCTATGCGGTGGCCGCCTGAACCGGCGCTTCAGGGCCCGCCCGAAAATAGTGAAGAAAATCAGGTCCTTCCTTACTTTTCGCTAAGAATTTCCTTGTAGGGACGAGCGGTGTCAAAAACATTCGCTCAAAATGGTCTGCCGCGGGTAATCCCGCTCAGCGTGTTGCTTGGTCTGTCGGATCCGGAAGGGGTCGACTGGGGCCGCATCCGCGCGTTGCAATTCAACGGCAATAGCCAGCATGGTCTGCTGAAGATCGTAGCTGCGGTCGTGTGCGGTCTGCTGACCGTGCAACTGGGCGTTGGTCAGGTCAATATCCTGCTGCTCGGGGCCTGGCTCCTGGGGCTGTGTGCGGTCTATATCTACGCTCATCTGCTCTATCGCAAACAGTCGGCCTGGCAGCAGAAGTCGATCAGCCGTTCCGATCTGACAATATTCTATCTCATCTCCCTGGCCGGGGGTATGCTCTGGGGCGCCGGTTTTCTGCTGTTTGCCTTTAGCGCGGACCTGATGACGATGATACCGGTATGGGCAACCATCGTCTGCCTGATGGTCGGCTCCGCAATGCTGTTGTCGAATATGCCGCTCAACAGCATTTTCTTCATCGCATCTTCCAGCATCGCGATAATCGGCGGCTGGCTTTACGTCGGCAGTGCGCATCTGGCGATGGCATCGCTTTCGATCGCGATCCTGCTGATTGCCGGATGCCTGATGTCCGGACGGGCATTCATTGACCGCAGGGTTGCAGAAGCCAGTCTCAACGAGAAAAGCGAAGTGGTCAGTCTGTTGCTCAAGGAATTCGAGGATACCGGCGCCGACTGGCTTTGGCAGACCGATACATCGCGTCGCATCATCCACGTCTCGCCGCGCTTTGCCCATGCGATCGGCCAGCCGACCGAGGAAATCGAAGGCAAGCCGTTTCTGCAGCTGGTTGCCGGAGAATCCTGGGACAGCGGGAAATTCTCGACGGCGTTGCACGAACTGGCGGACAAGCTGAAACGGCGCGACAGTTTCAGCAACATGCTGGTGCCGGTGCAGATCAATGGCGAAACCCGGTGGTGGGAATTATCCGCTTCGCCGAAGCTCGACGACAATGGCGTGTTTCATGGCTTCCGCGGCGTCGGATCGGACATTACCGAACAGCGCCAGTCGGCAGACAAGATTTCACAACTTGCCAGATTTGATACGCTGACCCGCCTGCCCAATCGCCTGCAGCTGACCGATGCGGCCAGCAAGGCGATGCAAACCGCCGAAAAATGGAATGGCCGCTGCGGCTTCATGATGATCGACCTGGACCGGTTCAAGGCGGTGAACGACACGCTCGGCCATCCGGTGGGCGACCGGTTGCTGGCGCGTGTGGCCGACCGGCTGCGGTCGATCATGACCGACAACGAGCTGTGCGGCCGTCTCGGTGGCGACGAATTTGCCATCGTGATCAAGGAAGCCAGCGACACGCAATATATGGAATTGCTGGCCGAAAAGGTCATCGATACGCTGTCCCGGCCCTATGAAGTCGACCAGCATACGCTTTACATAGGTGCCTCCGTCGGCACCGCGATCGGTCCCCGGGACGGACGGACGGTCGAGATGCTGATGCGCAGCGCCGATCTCGCACTTTACCGCTCCAAGGACCAGGGCGGCGGCGCCTTCACCCATTATGAGCCGAAGCTGCACGTCCAGGCGGAAGAGCGGCGGGTCATGGAGATCGCTCTACGCAAGGCGCTGAAGAACGACGAACTGTCGCTCCAATATCAGCCCGTTGTCAGCGCGGATTCGGGTGGTGTCGTCGGTTTTGAAGCATTGCTGCGCTGGACCAGCCCGGAATTCGGCATTGTGTCGCCAGCCAAATTCGTGCCGCTGGCCGAAGAAGCGCGGCTGATCATTCCGATCGGCGAATGGGTATTGCGAACCGCCTGCAAGGAAGCCCTGTCATGGCCGTCTTCGGTCAAGCTCGCGGTCAATGTTTCGGCGGATCAGCTGGCTGAAGTGAACTTTCTCCAGATGGTTGTCTCCGCCCTGAAAGAAAGCGGACTGCCGGCCAGCCGGCTGGAAATAGAAGTGACCGAAAGCATTTTCATGCACGAAGGCAATGGTGCTGCGGAAGTGCTCGACAAGCTCATCGATCTGGGCATCAACCTGTCGCTTGACGATTTCGGAACCGGCTATAGTTCGCTTGGCTATTTGCGCAAAACCCGTTTCACCACAATCAAGGTGGATCGCAGTTTTGTCCAGGGGGCAGCGAAGAATGCGCCGGAAAGCCTTGCGATTATCCGGGCCGTTGTAGCCATGGCGGATTCGCTTGGCATGTCGACGACGGCCGAGGGGGCCGAGACAGAGGCGGAAGTCCAGATGATCAAGCGGCTGGGTTGTCGCAAAATCCAGGGCTATTATTTCGGTCGTCCGATGGTTGCCGATGATGCCAAGCAACTGTTCCAGTCGTACGAACCCGGGCATCTGGAATATAGCCAAAGAACCGCCTGAACCTCTCCGGCCGGTCTATTTTTTGGCCAGCTTCTTCTCGATACCGCGCCAGATCCGGGCATAGGCCTGGGCGGCTGGGCTGCGTGGCGCGAAGCTTCCGACCGGTTGCTGCAATTTTGTCATATGTTCCACCGCGCTCGACATCGGGATGACCGGCCATTTCGGTTTGCGGGCCAAGCCCTCGTTGTGAATCGAGCGGCGCCTGTCGACCATCGTATATACCGGCAGCAATGGCGCGTGTTTCTTGCTGTTGCTGTTCAGGAACATCTGGACATCGGTAAGGGCGCGTTCCGATAACGGCGACGGGATTGTCGGTACGATGACAATATCGGCGTTGCGCAAAATCTGTTCGCTGGTCTCGGTCAGGCCGGGCGGGCAATCGAGAATGATCCGGTCATAATGCCTGCCGATTTCCTTCAGCAGCTTGCCGAGATGCCGTTTCTTGCTAATCTGGAAGAACAGCCGGTCGAGACCACGCAACGACACGTCGGCGGCCAGAATATCGAGATTCTCCACGTCCGTATGCTTGATCAGTTTTTCCGGTTTGACATCGCCGGCGACCATTGCGCGTGCGCGATCCTTTTTCGACCGGTCACCCTTCAGGATGAACGACGCCGCGCCTTGCGGGTCAAGGTCCCAGAGCAAGGTCCGGCGGGAGCTGCCGACGGCGCTGTTCCATGCCAGATTGACCGCCGTGCAGCTTTTGCCGACGCCACCTTTCATGCTGTATATTGCGACTACCGACATCATCTTTCCCGGTCTGTTGTTTCCACCCGCTGAAAGACGCTCCGGTCAGAGTATCTCTTGCACGATCTCCTGCGGACGACACAGCCGCACCCCTTTTTCGGTCTCGACCAGCGGCCGGTTGATCAGGATTGGCTCCCGCGCCATTGCATCCAGGATCTGGTCGGCTGTAGCGCTGTCTTCCGTCAACCCGAGCTCCTCGGCAGGCGAACCGCGCACTCTTAGGCCTTCCTGCGGAGTCATGCCAGCATCGCTGTAAAGCTGTTCCAGCTTGGCACGGCTCGGCGGGTTTTTCAGATATTCGACCACAGTCAGATCAACGCCTGGTGTCTCTTCCAGTATCGCCAAAGTCTTGCGCGATGTGCCGCATTTCGGGTTGTGCCAGATCGTCGCTTTCATGTTTCTCTCCCATTGGGTCAATGCCGCTTCATAAGCACAAGTCTGGCGGTTGTTTCAAAGAAAATGTCAAAAACCCAACGATTCTTTGTTGCGTATGAGAACTAATCGCATTAGCGAAGCGGCAATTGAGAATAATTCTCAAGCGAGGGGGGTCTGTGGATATTGTTTCGTGCCGTTTGTTGTGCCTTTTAACCTCTGTTAGTCTGGCCGCGGTCGCGGCAAGTCCGGCGCACGCATCCGGTCAGGAGATGTGGGAGGAAGGCTTTTCCGACGATCAGGAAATTATCGTAACTGGTGAAAAGCAGGGCTATGTCGCGATCAGCAGCGCTGGTTTGAAAACCGACGTGCCGCTCATAGATACTCCCCAAACCGTATCAGTCCTGACCCGCGAGCAACTGGATGACCAAGCGCTTCAGGATATCGGGGATATTCTCCGTTATACGCCTGGCGCATCGATCGGACAGGGCGAAGGCAATCGCGACCAGATCACCATCAGGGGGCAGAACACCACCGCCGATTTCTTCGTCGATGGTATTCGCGATGATGTCCAATATTTCCGGCCGCTCTATAATATCGAGCGGGTTGAAATTCACAAAGGCCCCAATGCGATGATCTTTGGCCGGGGCGGCGGTGGCGGAATCGTCAACAGGGTGACGAAATCACCGATCTCCGATCGGCAGTTTGGCGAAGCGACCGCCAGTGTCGACAGCTTTGGCGCATTTTATTTTGCCGGTGACCTGAATCTGCCCGTCGGCGATTCCGCGGCCTTCCGGCTCAATGGCCTTTATGAGGATTTCAACAACCATCGCGATTTTTACGATGGCCGCCGTTTCGCCATCAACCCGACATTCGGTACCGAACTGGACGACAAGAACCGGATATTGCTGTCCTACGAATATGTTGATGATGATCGTGCGGTAGACCGCGGCAATCCGGCGGAACTGCGCGCCGCAGGGGATGCCTGCTCGTTCGGCGACCCTTGCGGACCGCTTGCCGGATATCGCGATACATTGTTCGGCCAGCCCGGAACCAACCGCACGACGCTGCAGGCCCATATCGTCAAGTTGCGGGTGGAACATGATTTCAGTGATGAGCTGAGCTTCAGTTCGACCACCCAATATGGCGATTATGACAAGCTCTATCGCAACGTCTATCCGGTCGATGCGGTGAGCAACGATATCCGGCTGACGCCCGTCGCCAATTCGGTCACGCTCGACGGCTATGTCGACACGACTGACCGCGAGAATTTCATCACGCAGGGCAATTTGTTGTGGACGGGCGATACTGGTGCTCTGGGCCACAGCCTGTTGCTCGGTTATGAAATCGGCCAGCAAAAATCTGCCAATGCCCGCCGTGATATATTCTTTGCCGCCAGCAGTGATGACCAGATAGTGGTTCCGCTAACCGACCCTATCGTCGTTCCGGCATTCACCTTTCCGGCATTCAGCCGCAGCACCGTTTCCGACCTGAAATTCCTGTCGCTTTATGTGCAGAACCAGATCAGTATTGGTGATCATTTCGATATAATCGGCGGCGTGCGTTTTGATCGTTTTGATCTTGATGTCAACGATATCCAGAACAGCTTGCTGCTCAGCCGGACGGACGAAAAATTCTCGCCGCGATTCGGCGCGATCTACAAGCCGCAGGAAAATATCTCGATTTACGCGAGCTATGCCAAAAGCTTTCTGCCCCGTTCGGGTGACCAGTTTCTGACGCTCACCCCGAGCACCGCCAATCTCGCACCGGAAACCTTCGACAATTACGAAATCGGTGTAAAATATGACCTGACATCCGGGCTTAGCCTGACCGCAGCGCTGTTCCGTCTGGACCGGGACGACCAGTCTATCCTGCTCGACAATCAGGGCAATAGCACCTTGTCCGGGTCGCGGACCGAAGGCGTCGAGTTCCAGCTCGTCGGCAAGCTGACGGAACGGTTGCAAATCAATGCAGGCTATAGCTATCTCGATGGCCAGCAACGCAATGCGACTACCGTTGCCGGTCAGGAACTGCGCCTTTTCCAGGTGCCGGAACATATGGTTTCGCTGTGGACCAAATATGATTTCACCACGCAATTTGCGGCCGGTGTCGGTGTGACCCATCAGTCGAGCCAGTTCGCGACCAACGACAATAGCGTCCGCATACCGGCTTTCACCCGGGTCGACGCTGCTCTTTACTATGACGTCAGCGAGAAGGTGCAGGTCCAGCTCAACGTGGAAAATCTGTTCGACGAAACTTATTATCCGTCGGTCCATAATAATGACAATATTTCAACCGGTGAACCGCTCAACGCGCGGCTGACCGTGAAATTCGGCTTTTAGACTTTTCGCGGAACTTGTACCCCGGCGAAGACCGGGGCCCATCGCCAAAAATCGGGTCAGCGCCCAATCGGGAAGAGGTTCAGCTCTTTGCGACCTGAAAGCGCTTTAAAATTCCGGCCGGGCTGTATCCTGATGGTCCTGGATGGACACCCGCCGTCTCGGGTGAACAACTCATTCCTTGGGGGTCAGCGCCGGCACGGCCTTGGCGGCATCTTCCGGGTCGATACCCGGCGGCGGAGCTGAACTAAGCACCGCTTCTCCGCGGGCCACGCGACCGGCGCGCTGGATCGCCTCGCGGATGCGCGGATAGGTGCCGCAGCGGCAGATATTGGTGATCGCTTCGTCAATTTCGGACTTTGACGGATTGGAATTTTTCTTCAGCAATACCGCCGCCGCCATGATCATGCCGGACTGGCAGAAGCCGCATTGCGGGACATTCTCTGCCGCCCAGGCCTGTTGCACCGGATGGCTGCGATCGCGCGACAGCGCTTCGATCGTCGTGACAAAACGGCCCTCCATCTCGCCGATGGTGACCAGACAGGAGCGGATCGCCTCGCCGTCGACCTCGACCATGCAGGCGCCGCAATCGCCCGTGCCGCAGCCATATTTGGTGCCGGTGAGATTGGATGCGTCGCGCAGCGCCCATAGCAGGGGGGTTTCCGGGTCCATCCGGTACTGGACCGGACGGTCGTTGACGGTGAATTTGGTCATGAAGCCAATCGTTACATCAGAAAATGCGGTCCGACAATGCAGCCCGACAAGTTGTATTGACGGAGCCATAAACAAGGCCTAAATAGCATGATATATCATAACATATGGCAAGGCAATATGAACCCGAACACTCCAGAACTTGTAATTGCAGTTGTCGCAATAGGTATCGGCGCCACGGCCTTGCTAGACCTGTGGGCACTGTTCGCGGGCCATGTGCTGGGTCTCCCTGTCGCCAATTGGGCCAGAGTGGGCCGGTGGCTTGGATATTTTCCAAAAGGCCGGTTTGTTCATCACGATATCGCCGCTGCCCCGCCTATAGCCAGCGAACGATTGATCGGCTGGAGCGCACATTATATTATCGGAATATTCTATGCGACGGTGCTGTTTCTATTCTTCGGGTCGAACTGGATCAGCAATCCGACACTCGCGCCCGCACTTGCCATCGGCTTGGCCACGGTTGTGGCGCCTTTCTTCATCATGCAACCAGCGATGGGAGCGGGAATCGCAGCCGCAAATACGCCCAACCCACTGGTAGCCCGTCTGAGCAGCATTTTGGGCCATAGCGTTTTTGGCTTCGGCCTCTATTTATCGGCGCTTATTCTCACAATGCCGGGTTGAGTAAATGCTGATGGGCATTCGCATCGTCGGCAAATTTGGTCATGGGCCAATGCCCGTCATGCTGAAACAGGTTCTGCATGACGAAAGCGGTTATTAGTCGCGCCAGCTTTTGTCTTCGCGATCAATCAGCCGCACCATTGCGTCGAATTCGGGGACGCCCTGCTGCAGCGGATCGATCGAGGCCTGCGACAGATTGTCGAGATGCTTTTTGATCACCTCTTCACCGATCAGCACCGGTTTGCCCATCGACAGGGTCTGCATCTGGATTTCGCAGGCGCGTTGCAGCACCCAGTGGTTGAGGAAGGCTTGTTCCAGTGTCCGGCCCATCACCACCGGTCCGTGATTTTCCAGCATCATCATCCGTTTCTGGCCAAGGCTGGCGAGAAAGCGCGGGCCTTCATCCTCGTGCACGGTGATGCCTTCGAACTTGTGATAGGCGAGGCGCGGGACGATCGCTGCGGCGTAGAAATTGATTGGCTGCAGTCCGCCTTCTACCGAGGACACTGCCATGGTTGCTGTCGTGTGGGTATGGATAATGGCATGGACATCGGGCAATTCGCGGTGGAACAGGCTGTGCTGGGTAAAGCCGGCCTTGTTGACCGGGTAGGTCGAGCCATCCAGCGTGTTGCCGTCGATATCGATCTTGACCAGGGTCGAGGCGGTCACCTCGCTGAAATGCAGGCCATAAGGATTGATCAGAAAGGCATCATCCTCGCCGGGCACTTTGAGCGTGATATGGTTGAAAATCATTTCGTCCCAGCCGAGATAGGCGAAAATCCGGTAGCAGGCGGCAAGCCGCTGGCGTGCTTTCCATTCTTCTTCGCTGCAACTGGACTGGATATTGATTGCGGTGGCCATGTCTGTCTCTCCTCGAATCGGCTAGTCTTTTATTATCCGCCATATTATAGCAATGACCCGAAAAGACGAAGGCCAAGCTGCCCTCATTCGCGCAAAGAATCGCGTAAAAGCTTGCCTCGGTTCCAAGAAATTGATAGGCGGCGCGAGATTGAAGCAGATTGATTCTGCTGCAAACCCTTTTTTATGGCTTTTACACTAATATAGGCCGGAAGAAATTGCTTCTGGACCGCTACGAAATCTGAACGGAGTTACTCAGTCTTATGCAAATCATGGTTCGCGATAATAATGTTGATCAGGCCCTTCGGGCGCTCAAGAAAAAATTGCAGCGTGAAGGCGTCTATCGCGAAATGAAACTGCGTCGCCATTATGAAAAGCCGTCTGAAAAGCGTGCTCGCGAAAAGGCAGCTGCCGTACGTCGCGCCCGCAAGATGGATCGCAAGCGTATGGAACGCGATGGTCTCATTTAAGCGCTTCGGCTCCACAAGAACAAGGTAGCCCGCCCATGTCTGTTACGACGGTTCCGATTCATCCCATCAAAAAGGGATCACTGACCAAGATCTGGATCGGTGTATTGCTGATTGCTGCCGCAGCATTCGGTCTCGCCTATGCAGGAACCCAGAGTGCGGTTGTGACGGGCGCGTCCAACGAGCAGTTTCTGGCAGCCAATGCCGGTGAAGACGGCGTTGTAACAACCGAATCCGGGCTGCAATATAAAGTCATCACTCCGGGCGAGGGGCCTTCGCCGGTCGCCACCGACACGGCTCTGGTCAAATATGAAGGCCAGTTGCGCGACGGCACGGTTTTCGATGCCAACGAGCAGGCACCGATGCCGGTTGGCGCCGTAGTTCCCGGTTTTTCCGAAGCGCTGCAGCTGATGCAGAAAGGCGGCGAATACCGCATCTGGATCCCGTCCGAATTGGCCTATGGCGAAGCTTCCCCCGGCGAACAGATCCCGCCGAACAGCCTGCTGATTTTCGACGTTACGCTGATCGATTTCATTTCGCAGGCGCAGATGGAAGAATTGCGTCAGCAGATGCAGGCTGAGGGAATGCCCGGCGGACCACCGCCAAGCCGCTGATCCCGCGCCCGGCTACTAATCCAGGCTTGCCGACGCGATCATGTGCGTTCGGCCTGAGCGACCGCTTCCGACGCGCGCAGAGCTGACAATATCCGCATCAGATGGTGGACATTGTGTACTTCCAGATCAACGTCGAAGGTATGGAACGGGCCGTCCCGGTGGGACAGGCGCAGGTTCAGGATATTGGCGTTGTGAAAGCCGAAAATCCCGGCCATTTCGGACAGCGTCCCCGGCTTGTTGTGCAAGACCACGCATAGCCGCGCCGCGGCGCCATCGCTTTCATTGCCCCAGCTGAGATCGACCCAGTCGGCATCGACGCCGTCGGCAAGGCTCTGGCAGTCGATCGTGTGCACCTCGACATTCTGGCCGCTGCGGCGCAAGCCGACGATCCGGTCTCCGGGTACCGGGTGACAGCATTCGGCGAGATTGAAGGCGACGCCGGGCGTCAGGCCCTTGATCGAGATCGCGCGATCCTGTTCCGGCCATTGCCGCTCGTCGTCATTGTCGTGCACGCTGCCCGGGATGATCGCTTCCATCACTTCCCGATCGCTGAGCTGACGGGTGCCAATCGCGATCATCAGGTCGTCCGGCTCCTTCAGGTCCAGCCGCTTGAGCGCGGCCTTGATCGCGCGCTTGCCGATCTTGCCGGGCAGCCGCTCGATGATTTCCTCGTAAAGTTCCGTGCCGATGGCGATAATCTCGTCGCGTTCCTTGAACCGGACGTTGCGGCGGATGGCAGCGCGTGCCTTGCCGGTAATGACAAAGGACAGCCAGCCCGGCTGCGGTTCCTGTCCCTTGGACTTGAGGATTTCGACAACATCGCCATTTTGCAGCTGGGTCCGGAGCGGGACGTGCCGCCCGTTGACCTTGGCACCGACCGCCTGGTTTCCGAGATCGGTGTGCACCGCATAGGCAAAGTCGACCGTGGTCGATCCGCGCGGCAGCTGCAGCAGGGTCCCTTTCGGGGTGAAGGCAAAAATCCGGTCCTGGTACATCGCCAGCTTGGCATGTTCGAGCAATTCTTCGGCATCTTCCGCCTGGTCCAGGATCTCGATCAGGTCGCGGATCCAGCCGGCCTGTCCATCGGGCCGGTTGCCCTGTTTATAAGCCCAGTGCGCGGCAAGACCGAATTCATTATCCTCATGCATGCGCTGCGAGCGGATCTGGATTTCCACGCGCATATTGTTGCCGTGCATGATGGTCGTATGGATCGAGCGGTAGCCATTGCGCTTGGGCGTGGAAATATAATCCTTGAACCGGCCCGGCACCATTTTCCATTTCTCGTGCAGGATGCCGAGCGCCCGGTAGCATTCGGCACTATTGTCGGTCACCACGCGGAACGCCATGATATCGGTCAGCTGTTCGAAGCTGACGTGCCGCTCCTGCATCTTGCGCCAGATCGAATAGGGGTGTTTCTCCCGGCCATTGACATCCGCTGCCAGCCCGCCGCTTTCAAGCGCCTTCTGGATCGACAGGGCAATCTTGTCTACCTGACCCTCGTCGCCTTCCTTGATCGTCTGCAGTCTCTTGGTGATCGTTTCATAGGCTTCCGGTTCCATATGCTCGAAAGCCAGAAGCTGCATCTCGCGCATATATTCATACATGCCGATCCGCTCGGCCAGCGGCGCATAGATATCCATGGTCTCATGGGCGATCCGCAGGCGTTTCTCTTCGCTCTTGATGAAATGCAGGGTCCGCATATTGTGCAGCCGGTCGGCCAGCTTGACCAGCAGGACGCGGATATCATCAGATGTGGCGAGCAGGAATTTGCGCAGATTTTCTGCGGCTCTTTCATTATCGGTCTGGGCTTCGATTTTTGACAGTTTGGTCACGCCATCGACCAGCCGGGCGATTTCGGAACCGAATAATTTGCTGATTTCTTCGGTAGTGGTGAGCGTATCCTCGACGGTATCGTGGAGCAGTGCGGTTACAATTGTCTGCTGGTCCAGCTTGAGGTCGGTCATCAGCCCGGCAACCTCGATGGGATGGCTGAAATAGGGGTCGCCGCTGGCGCGTTTCTGACTGCCGTGCCGCTGCACGGAAAAGACATAGGCCCGGTTGATCAGATCCTCATCTGCATCCGGATCGTAGGATCTTACACGTTCCACCAGTTCATATTGTCTCAGCATAGGCTAAAGATGGTGCGCTTTTGGTGTCGGGGCAACAAAAAAGAGCGCCGAAGCCGCCGCTAGTTTCCGGGGAAGGGAAGCTAGGACAGGCTTCGGCGCCAAAGCTGACCGGCGGGGGCCAGGAATCTGGCTGCCACGGGGAGTGAGAAGGCCGGTCAGACGGGGACGGTCAAATCAGTCGTTACATTGTGCGAGCGCCTCGGCATCAAACGCTTCGTCCTTGTAGGCGAAGCTGGCGAGCGGGCCGAACTTGTCGGCGATTTTGGCGCAGACCGAACGGGCGGAGGAGTTGCTTTTCGTACCGACGCAGCCGGTCCCGGAACAGCGCACTACCGCGCCTTTGATGATTTCCTGAGACGATTCTACCGGGGCTTGCAGCTCGGCGGTATAGGCAATGGGTGTGCTCCGCGCCTCGGCCGTCGTTGCCGTAAACAGGGTGAGCGAGGCCATCGCCGCGATCGAGAAGAATATGGAGGCGCGAAGCGGGCTTTGGGAGAGAAGCATGATATTTCCTTTCGTCAGTCGTTTTCTGCGGCCAGCCGGGGAGCGGCCGCAAGGGGAAGAAATCGGGCATTGCAATCTAGGTTGCGAATCAATACTTATATTGATAAGTTTTAAGTTGCAACTAAAAACGTATATTTTTTTCGCACAGACGAAAAAACTGGGTTAGGAACGATGCATGGATAAAATCAGAGAAAATCTATCGAGTCTGCCGGGCGACGAATGCAGTCTTCCGGTTTCGCTGGAAGTGATTGGGGAACGCTGGTGCTTCATGATCTTGCGCGCCGCCCTCAATGGCGTCGGACATTTTGAAGATTTTCTGTGTGAAATCGGCATTGCCCGTAACATATTGGCCAATCGGCTTACCCGGATGGTGGAAGCGGGAATCATGACCCGTCGTCCCTGTGATCATGACAAGCGAAAAGTCGAATATCGACTGACCGACAAGGGGCAGGATCTGTTGCCGACGATGATTGCGCTGCGGCAATGGGGCGAAAGATGGGAAACCGGCGTCCAGTCCAATCCGATCTTGTGTGATTCGCGTGACCGGCAACCGATTGCCCAGATCAGCATGCAGGCCCATGATGGCCGGATATTGCAAATGGAGGACCTGTGCTGGATCGACGAATCGGAGTTTAAGCCGGATGCCGACGGTGCCCGGCGCGACGATATCGTCGTCCGGAATCTAAAGGATATCGGCGAATCTTCCGCCGCCTGAAACGGCTGGCAAGCCGCCCCTATTCGGTCGCGTAAATGCTGTTTACCGGACGCGCCATGACACGACGGACCATGGGTTCGAAAAATTCCAGCGGCGCCGTGTCATAATTGGCATCGAAGGCCGTCTGGTCATATTTCGCGCAAAATTCCGCACAATCCTCGAAATGTTCGTGACCGCGAAACTGTTCGCGCATGTCACGATCTTGGCCGAGATAGTGGAAGAAATAATAGCCCTGGAAAATGCCGTGCTTTTCGGTGATCCAGTGATTTTTCTCGCTGACAAAAGGTTTCAGGATCGCAGCGGCAATATCGGGATGATTGTAGGTGCCAAGCGTGTCACCGACATCATGCAGCAAGGCCATTACGACATATTCTTCGTCCCGGCCATCGCGGTGCGCGCGGGTTGCGGTTTGCAGGCTGTGCTGCATCCGGTCGATCGGGAAACCGCCAAAATCGCCGTCGAGCAATTTCAAATGGTCGAGCACCCGGTCGGCAACCTTGCTGGCAAAAGGGGCGAAATGCCCGCCGATGATCTGCCAGTCTTCCTGCGTGCCCTCTTCCATGGAAGGGAATTTTGCCCGAACTTCGTTGGGACCGCCCATGATACTCTCCTCTTTGCATATTCGGATATCCGGCAGAAGTTTCATGGCCGACAATGCCAATATCCTGGCAATATCGTCAGAAGTCTGCCGTTTTCCGACTTATTTGTCCAAATGATAGGCGATTCTTTCCCAAGCGGCAATGCCCCGCTATAGATAAGGTGATGGCCGTCATGGAAATTCGACCCCAGCCGTTTTTTGGCAACAAGAACCGCGCGTTCTGGAACCTGCAGTCCGCCGGCTGGGCCGGTGCGCTTATCTTGCGCGCGATCGGCGGGATTTCCAACGGGCTACCGCTGAGCTTTCTGGTGCCGGTGATCATCTCGACCATCACCGGCTATTCGATTTCGCTGCTTTTGTCGGTGGTTTACAAAAATCTGATCCACCGCCGTCCGATTGTGACCTGGAGCAGTACCGCCGTCATATTGACCATTGCCTCCGCTCTCTACGCCTTCATCGACGCCTGGGTATTTCTTATCCAGAACCCGACTTCGGAAACGGCCTTCGGGACTCTGTTTCTCGGTTCGCTCTTTCTGGGCATCATGCTGTTGGGGGCCTGGTCGGCGCTTTATTACGCCATCAATTTCTTCCTGCGGGTCGAGGAACAGAATGACCAGCTGCTGCAACTGGAAGCGCAGGCAACCCGCGCGCAGCTGGCGATGTTGCGCTATCAGCTCAACCCCCATTTCCTGTTCAACACACTGAACAGTATTTCGACGCTGGTGCTGCTGCGCCAGACCGAACCGGCCAATGCCATGCTCTCGCGCCTATCCTCTTTCTTGCGCCATACTTTGGTCAATGAAGTCCACAGCCGGGTGACGCTGGCGCAGGAAGTGGAAACCCTGCACCTTTATCTGGATATCGAGAAAATGCGTTTCGAGGAACGGTTGCGGTCGCATTTCGATATCGATCCGGCCGTGCGCAACGCGCTATTGCCTTCGCTCCTGCTGCAGCCTCTGGTCGAGAATGCGATCAAATATGCGGTGACACCGCAGGAAGAAGGGGCGGATATTTCGGTCTCGGCCCATCTCGATGGCGACAAGTTGCGGATTACCGTTTCGGACACCGGGCCGGGCAAGGCAGGAAATACGAGCGGAAAAGCTGAATCGACCGGCGTAGGACTTGGCAATATTCAGGAGCGATTAAACCAGGCTTATGGAGAAGGCGCGATATTCGAGACGCGCTCTTCGCCCGGTGAAGGCTTTTCGGTGTTCATTGCCTTGCCATTTGAAACCAGAGAGCAAATTCAGCGGGAAGCGGCAGATCATGCCGCCACCGGAGAGCAGTTGAGAAACGAGACTATTTTTGGGGAGCATGCATCCAGTGATGACCATCAGCGGGAGTCGGCAAATGCACGGACGATGGCATCATTTCAGCATAAGGATTTAAAAACATGACGATCAGGACAATATTAGTCGATGACGAGAAGCTGGCTATTCAGGGCCTGCAGATCCGGCTCGAAAAATTTGACGATATCGAGATTGTCGACACCTGTCGCAATGGCCGCGAAGCGATTCGCAAGATCAAGACCCTGAAGCCCGATCTGGTCTTTCTGGATATCCAGATGCCGGGGTTCGACGGTTTTTCGGTGGTTCAGGGGATTATGGAAATCGAACCGCCCCTGTTCATCTTTGTAACCGCCTATTCCGAACATGCCGTGCGTGCCTTCGAGGCGGAAGCAATCGACTATCTGGTGAAGCCGGTCGAGGAAGACCGGCTGGCCGATGCGATCGACCGGGTGCGCAAGCGTCTGCTGGAAAAACGCGGTGGGGCCGAGCTGGAAAAGCTGAAAAATGTGCTCAGTGAAGTGGCACCCGATGCCATGGCCAATATCGACGAATCGGAGGAGCCTGCGACGGCGAATCGCTATGAGAAGCTGATCAATGTCAAAGACCGCGGCCAGATTTTCCGCGTCGATGTCGACACGATCGAACGGATCGACGCCGCTGGCGACTATATGTGCATCTATACCGCGGACAACAGCCTGATCCTGCGCGAAACCATGAAGGATCTGGAGAAACGCCTCGACCCGCGTCATTTCCAGCGGGTGCACCGCTCGACGATCGTCAACCTGAGTCAGGTCCGGGAAGTGAAGCCGCACACCAATGGCGAATGTTTCCTGATTTTGGGATCGGGCGCACAGGTAAAAGTGTCACGCAGCTATCGCGATGTTGTCGCGCGCTTTGTGCACTAACTGTCAATCGCGCCGGCCGCGGAAAAAATCCAGCAGCAACTCGGCCGAGCGCTTGCCCTCTATCCCGGCGTAAACCTCGGGACGGTGATGGCAGGTCGGGGCGTCGAAGAAGTGTACACCGCTGTCCACCGCTCCGCCCTTGGGATCCTCCGCACCATAATAGAGCCGGCGCAAACGGGCGTGGGCAATCGCGCCGGCGCACATGGTGCAGGGCTCCAGCGTCACCCACAGATCGCAATCGTCCAGCCGGTCATTGCCGAGAAATCGGGCCGCCTGCCGAATCGCGACAATCTCCGCATGGGCCGTTGGGTCCTGATCGATGCGGGTACGGTTATGGCCGCGGCCAATGATATGGCCATCCCGGACGATCACCGCGCCGACCGGCACTTCGTCGACAGCGACAGCCGCGTGCGCCTGCTCGAGCGCGTCGCCCATGAATGAAGTATATCTTGCTGCCGTCATGCCGGTGGAGTAGCGCGGAAGCGGTTCGAAGGCTATAGGGAGCCGGAGACGGACCGGTTCGCGCAAAATGGCTCGGACATGCTTGACGCATGGCTCGATTATGGTTAGGTGACCGCTCTTTCCCGCTGGGAATCACTCAATAACAAGAAATTGGACTTTTACGATGTCGCGGATTTGCGAACTGACAGGTAAGACTCGGCTGGTAGGCAATAATGTGTCGCACGCCAAAAACCGGACCAAGAAGACATTTTTGCCCAATCTGCAAAATGTGACTCTTTTGTCTGATACACTGGGCAAGGGCGTGAAACTGCGTGTTTCCACCCATGGTCTGCGTTCCGTGGAACATGTTGGCGGCCTCGACAACTGGCTGTTGAAAACCAAGGACGAAAAGTTGAGCCTGCGCGTCAAACGCATCAAAAAGGAAATCGTGAAAAAGCAGGCCGCCGCCGCTTAAGCGATCATTCCGATTCGAACGCAGAAAAGCCGGGGCTCGCTCCGGCTTTTTCGTTTTTCTGCCCGGGCCGGGGCCTTTTTGCGCTGTCTTCGGCATCCAGCAGCCGGAATTTGAACAACAGAGATTCCTGCAGCATATTGAAATTGTCGTCCGATGCGAGCCAGACAATCACCCTGTCCCCGTCGCGCGTAACGGCGAGAGCTTCCATATTGTCGACCTTGACCGGTGGTTTCAGCGTCGCGACCGGGATCGACGTGGCGACTGTGCCCGGCCGGAAATCGGCCAATCGCGCAATCGACAATATCGCGGAGACCCCGTCGATCGGGGTGAAGCGCCGGTGCAGCATCAATGCTGTCTTGTCATCCATCAGCACCGCATCGGTCAAGCGGTAGCCCTCGGGGCCCCGATAGCCCATCAGCCGGGCCTTGGTGTCCGCTTCGGACGGGTCTCCGTCAAAGACCAGCGCCTGGTAGCCGCCACCGGAATAATCCGCGGATTCCGAGAAAACCAGAAAGCGGCCGTTCGGTAAATGGAGCATGGCTTCCGCGCCGCCATTGTCGGGCCATTTCTGCATCGCTTTCGGGAAATTCGCCGATTCCTTGCGCGCTAAGGACGGACCGTAGCGCCAGATACTGTGCTGATGTTCGTAACCGACCCAGAACTGGCCGGTTGCGGGATCATGCAGGAAGGATTCTGAATCCCAGTTTTTCTTGGCATGTTCGTTGGGCGGTGCGGGGCCGTCGGGCAGGGGGGCAATGAACGGCCGGACCGCCGCTTGATTGTCCTCGTCCAATGTAAAGCCGACCAGCGTGCCGTTATCGCTCAGCATCAGGAAGCGGTTGTCGGCCAGCGCCAGCATCGAGGATATGCCGCCGAATTCCTCGTTATCGCTGGTTATTTTCCAGCCGCCGAGAAATTCCAGACGGCCGATCCGGGTGCGGTCTGGGTCCCGGGCGTCGAGCATGACCGGTTCGAGCGCGATATACTGGCTGTCATTTGCCGGCGGCTCGGGGCCCCGCACATATGTGACCGGGACAAGAAAGAAGAACAGGGACAGGCAGGCAAGTACACGCAACATGCATCCGCGCATAACCGATAAGCCGATTCAAGCATATTCTATTCTGGACGCTCGTGCGCCTCCTGCGCTAGATGGCGGGCGATCAGTCAGGAAAGCATATTTATGAAGAAAATCTATCCGGATGCGGCGGCCGCTCTCGAGGGTCTATTATTTGACGGAATGCATCTCTGCGTGGGCGGCTTTGGCCTGTGCGGGATCCCGGAAAGGCTGATTGACGCGATCCAGGAAGACGGGGTCAAAGATCTCACCATAGCCTCCAACAATGCCGGTATCGACAATGAAGGTCTCGGCAAATTGCTGCGTTCGCGCCAGGTGAAGAAGATGATCTCTTCCTATGTCGGCGAAAACAAGGAATTTGAACGGCAATTTCTCTCCGGCGAACTGGAGGTGGAATTCTGTCCGCAGGGCACGCTGGCCGAACGGTGCCGCTCCGGCGGTGCGGGGATACCCGGATTCTACACCAAGACCGGGGTTGGCACCCAGGTGGCTGAGGGCAAGGAGCATAAGGAATTCGACGGCGAAACCTATATTCTCGAGCGGGGCATTTTTGCCGACCTCTGCCTGATCAAGGGCTGGAAGGCGGACAAGGCGGGCAATCTGATTTTCCGCAAGACTGCCCGCAATTTCAACGCGCCAATGGCGACCGCAGGCAAGATCTGCGTCGCCGAGGTCGAGGAGATTGTCGAAGTGGGCGAGCTGGATCCCGATAGCATCCATCTGCCGGGAATCTATGTGAAACGGCTGATCGATGGATCGCCCTATGACAAGAAGATCGAATTCCGCATGACCCGGGAGCGCGAAGACGCCTGATGGCGCAAATCCGCCTGTCTCTGCTGATACTGACAGCCTTGCCGTTGCTCTCCGGTTGCGTGGCCGCAATATTGCCGCTCGCGGCAATCGGCACCATGGGGAAAGCACAGATCGACCGGACCAAGGCGAAACAGGATCTGGTCGCATCCGGAGCGATTGATCTGGCGATTCCGGCTGGCTCCGTGACGATCGGGCTCGACGGTGACGAGGCGGTGGAAATGCGGGAGAAAGACGCTGGTTTCGCCGGACAGGGCGGTGCGTTCGAAATTGCCGGGCTCGATCTCGAGCGAAAATCTGCCGACCGCGATTCTCCGGTAATCCCGACGCCGGGTCTGGACGCGTCCCCTTATGCTGATTTCGCGGCCCATGCGCTGCAGCAATCGGCCAAACTGGAAGCCGGAGAGGGCGTCGATTCGGTGGTGCTGGTCCCGCGCGTGGATATTTTCGAGCCGGAAACCATCGAATGCGAAGGCAAGCCGTTGGCCGTTCTGATTGATCTCGATAGTCCGACGGGCGGTGACCTGATCAAGGCCGACACGCTTTACCGGCAAAATGGTCTGGTCGAAGCGCTCAGCCGGCTGCATTCGGCCGAGATCAGCGTGATCTGGCTGTCTGATCATCCGGTGGCCGCATCCGGGAGAATCTCTGCCATTCTCAACGAGGCCGGTCTTTCGCGTTCCGGATCGGATGATTTTCTTTTTCTTGACCGCGGAGGGGATGACCGCAAACAGGTGCGGCGTTGGGATGCCGCGCGCAACTATTGTATTGTCGCCATCGCGGGTGACGACCGTGCCGATTTTGACGAACTTTATGACTATTTGCTGGAACCCGACGGCGCGATTGCGCTCAACCATATGTTTGACAACGGCTGGTTTCTGACCCCGCCTCCGCTTGTGGAGGCGACCAGGAAGCCGACAGCCAAACCAGATGACAAAGAAGGATAGATATGCCCTGGACTCGCGATGAAATGGCCGCTCGGGCGGCAAAGGAACTGCATGACGGCTATTATGTGAATCTCGGCATCGGTATTCCCACGCTGGTTGCCAACCATATCCCGCCCGGCGTGGAAGTCACCTTGCAGAGCGAGAATGGAATGCTGGGCATCGGACCGTTTCCCTATGAGGACGAGATTGATCCCGATCTGATCAACGCCGGCAAGCAGACGATCAGCGAGCTGCCATCTTCAAGCTATTTCGGTTCGTCCGACAGCTTTGCCATGATCCGCGGCGGCCATATCGATCTGACGGTATTGGGCGCGATGGAAATCGCCGAGAATGGCGATATCGCCAACTGGATGATCCCCGGCAAGATGATCAAGGGCATGGGCGGGGCGATGGATCTGGTCGCGGGCGTGAAGAAGATCATCGTCGTGATGGATCATTGTGCCAAGGACGGCAGCCCCAAATTCATTCCGGAATGCACCTTGCCGCTGACCGGTACCAATGTCGTCGACATGATCATTACCGATCTGTGCGTGTTCCAGCGGCCAGACCATGACAGTCCGTTCCGTCTGATTGAGCTGGCACCGGATGTCAGCGCCGAGGATGTTGCTGCCAAAACCTCTGCGGCCTATGAACTAGCCCTATAAGATCCGGGCGGTGAAAAGATCTCTGGCGCTGCTGTTCGGGCTGGCGGCTCTGCTGCTGGTGAGCTGGAACGGCTATCGCGCGCTGGTGGAACAGCGCGCGGGTTTCCCGCTACCCCTGCTCGCCCAACAGGTGGCGCAGGAGAAGCTTCCGGTTGCGGCGGACGACTGGCACGGCAAGATTGATTATCGCGGTCTCGACCGCGACTTTACGGTGCTGGCAGCGCGGCCCGAAATGGCAGGGCTGGCGGTAGCGATTGTCGAAGATGGCGAGCTGCGCTTTGTCGGAACCTATGGCGTGGTCGACAGGGCAAGCGGCGATCGGGTGATGCCGGATACGGTTTTCCGCTGGGCTTCGGTTTCAAAAGGCGTCGCGGGTGTGCTTGCGGCCCAATTGGCGGAAGAGGGCGGGCTCAATCTGCAGGCGCCATTGAGCAGCTGGCACTCTTCGCTACGGCTTCCGGGCAATGCTGAAACGCAGATAAATCTGGCGCAACTGCTCTCCCACCGGACAGGCCTCACGAAAAATGCCTATGACAGCAAGCTGGAGGACGGCGAGGATCCCGGAATGCTTCGCAGGCAGCTGGTCGATGCCCCTTTGCAATGCGTGCCGGGCAGCTGCCACAGCTACCAGAATATCGCCTTCGACGCGGCGAGCGAAATATTGGGTCAGGCAGCGGGAACATTATATTCTGATGCGGTGCAAAAGCGTCTGTTCGAACCGCTCGGCATGACAAGCGCGCAATTCGGCATGAGCGGTCTGACCGGCGCGAAAAGCTGGGCGCGGCCGCATCGCGGTGATCAGGTGCGGACCCTGTCGAAATCCTACTGGCGGGTGCCTGCAGCTGCCGGTGTGAGCAGCAATATTGTCGATATGGCCCGCTGGATGCGCGCGCAGATGGGCGAGAACAGCGATGTCCTCTCGGGCACAGCGCTGACGCTGGCCCATGCGCCCTTGGTCCGGACGCATCGTGTCTACAGGGGCGATCTGGCCCGCGCGCTAAAGGATCCGCATTACGGACTTGGCTGGCGCAGTTTTACCTATTCTGACCGGCAGTTGGTCGGGCACAGCGGAGCGGTAGACGGCTTTCGCTCGACGATGATTTTCGATCCAGCAGCGCGAACGGGCGTGGTTGCAATGTGGAACAGCAGCTGGGGCCGGCCATTCAGCCTGCCGTTCGCGGTGCTGGACAGTTTCTATGGCCAGTCCGGAAACAGCTGGCTCGATTTGTCGGATTTGCCTGCACCGGATGTTCCGCCGCCCGCGTCCTAGCCCAGCAGTCTGCGGCTTCCCCGGATCGCGCGTTGGGCCCAATCTCTCGCGCTGATTTTCGATGGTCTCATGAAAGCCGGAACTTCTATGTCGATATCGACATGGGAGCCCAGCAAGCTGACAAGCTCGCGCAGGGGGAAGACACCCTCTCCGGGGACCATCCGGTTCATCGCTTCATCCAGATAGTCGGCTGACAGATGCAAGGCGGGACCGTCGCAGAGCTGGGCGTAGCCGATGATAGCCGGATCGACGGATCGCAATTGCTCTATAGTGCCGCCAGTGCGGAACAGATGGAGCGCATCGATCGCGATGGCCAGATTGGGCTGGGCAAGACGAGTGTGTAGAGCAACGGCTTTTTGCAGGCTGTTGCAACCGGCGGCAAAGCCGGTGAATTCCAGTCCGACATCGAGATCGTGCGCGCGAGCCAGGGTACAAAGATGGGACAACTGGTCTTCCGCGCGGTGCGGATCGGTATCGTGAACATGGCTGACCAGCCGTCTGGCGCCGATTTCTGCGGCAAGACTGATGGCGGGGAGATAGTCGGCAACATCCCGCCCGGCCATCACCGGGAAATATTCCGCATTGATGACAGACACGTGATGGTCGCGGAGCAGACGCCCGAATGACGGAGCCGCATCCGCAGAAACCAGCGGGAACATATTGCGGCCTGCGGCATCAAGCGGAGAGGTGGTAAACAGGCAGACACCGGCCAGCCCGGCATCGGCGGCAAAGCGGACAAGACCCTCCGGTCCTCCCTCCATCATGGTGATCTGATGCAATGCCGGTTCGCGCATGGATTTACCCTAAAGCAGCTTGCATTGCTTTTGCCACCGGAGTCGGGGCTTTGCGGCTAGTCAATCTGCTAGCTGTATCATGTCATGGCGTCTCTATGTATTCCATGGAAAAGCCGATCACAGAATCGCGCCAAGAGGACCATTGCATGACCGAAGAAGATATTATTTCCGTTGCCGATGTGGTGCGTTTTCACGCGCAGGAACAACCGGATTCCGTGGTTTTCACCTATGAAGGTGACGAGATGACCTATGCGGCGCTTGATGAAGGCAGCAGCCGGGCGGCTCAGGCGCTGAAGTCGAAAGGCGTCGGCAAGGGCGACCGGATCGCCTATATGGGCAAGAATAGTCACCTTTATTTCGAAATATTGGTGGGGGCGGCGAAGCTGGGTGCCGTTATGGTCCCGGTCAACTGGCGTCTCGCCCCGCCGGAAGTGGCCTATATCCTCAACGACTGCCAGGCGAAGATCCTGTTCATCGGCCCCGGCTTTGATGATCTGGTCCGCAAGATCGCGGCCGATCTGGACCATGTCGATCTGATATTGGGCAGCGAGAAAGCCGAGGGTGAATTCGCCAGCTATCCGGAATGGCGTGATAGTTTCGACGCGGTTGATCCGATGGTCCCGTGCGCGGAGGATGATGACGCGCTACAGCTTTATACATCAGGCACGACCGGCCACCCAAAGGGTGCGATCATGACCAGCGGTTCGATTTTTTCCTCGCGCAGCTCCGGGTTGACCGAAGAAGATCTGATGGACTGGCAAAAGCCGATCCCGGGGGAGATTACCCTGCTGGCCATGCCCTGTTTCCATATCAGCGGCACCGGCACCGGCTTGGGCGTGATGTTCACTGGCGGCAGCGCGGTTGTCCTGCCCGAATATGACCCGACCCAGGCGCTGGACCTGATCGAGAAATACACGATCTCGAAAATTTTCATGGTGCCGGCGGCGATCCAGATATTGCTCAATCACCCCCGCGCCAAGGAGGTCGATTTTTCCGATCTGCAATATATCACCTACGGGGCATCGCCGATACCTCTGGAACTGATGAAGCAGGCGATGGATGTGCTGGGCTGCGGTTTCGTCCAGATGTACGGCATGACCGAAACGTCCGGGACGATCACGACGCTCAATCCGGAAGATCATGATGTCAACGGCAACGAGAAGATGCGCTCGGTCGGTACGCCTTTGCCCGGTGTCGAAATCAAGATCATCGATCCGGAAACGGGAGAGACCTTGCCGCCCTACACGATCGGCGAAATCGCAACCCGTTCGGCCAAGAATATGAAGGGCTACTGGAACCGGCCTGATGCCACTGCGGAAGCCATCGATGCCGACGGCTGGCTGAAGACGGGCGATGCCGGTTCGCTCGACGAGGATGGTTATCTCTATATCCAGGACCGACTGAAAGACATGATCATCTCCGGTGGCGAGAATGTCTATCCTGCGGAAGTGGAGAATGCGCTCTATGCCAATCCCAAAGTCGCGGATGTTGCCGTCATCGGAGTGCCCGATGAAAAATGGGGCGAAGCGGTAAAAGCCTGCGTGGTTGTCAAAAAGGGGCAGGAGCTGACCGAGGCAGAGCTGATCGCTGACGCGCGTCAGCGTATTGCCGGCTATAAATGTCCCAAGTCGATCGATTTCATCGACGCCCTGCCGCGCAATCCGTCGGGCAAGATTTTGCGCAAGGATTTGCGCGCACCTTATTGGGAAGGCAAGGACCGGGCA
Organism: Sphingorhabdus sp. 109; assembly: GCF_902506555.1. Lineage (GTDB taxonomy): Bacteria > Pseudomonadota > Alphaproteobacteria > Sphingomonadales > Sphingomonadaceae > Parasphingorhabdus. Next base: position 3,214,201 of record NZ_LR732707.1, read on the forward strand.
GTCAACTGATTGCCTGTGCGGCCGGAATCCCGTAAACCGTTCGTCCTGTGGCCGTCAAAGGGCCTGTTACCAAGTTGGCGCGACAGGCTTCGCACGAACCGTGCCGGGATAAAGGGAGAAGGGACATGGCGGAACTGGTGCTGCGGGAAGATCGGGACGGCTGGACGCTGCTGACGCTCAATCGGGCTGACAAGCTCAATGCACTGACGGTGGCGATGTTTCGCGAGCTGCGGCACCATGTCGAGGATCTGCGCAAGGATGACAGTATCGGCTGCGTCGTGCTCCGCGGTGCGGGCAAATGCTTTTCCGCCGGGCATGATCTCGGCGATATTGCCGAGGGCGAAGCGTTGCCGTCGGCCGGCTGGCATTCCGAAACCTTGCGGATGCTGGAAAAGCTGCCCAAGCCGGTGATCGCGGCTGTACACGGCCATTGCTATACGGGCGCGCTGGAAGTGGCGCTGGCGGCGGACTTCATTCTCGCAGCGGACAGCGCGCGCTTTGGCGATACCCATGCGAAATGGGCGTTGACCCCGGTGTGGGGGATGAGCCAGCGATTGCCGCGGCGAGTGGGCGTTGCCACCGCCAAACGGCTGATGTTTACCGCCGACATGATCAATGCCGAGGAAGCGGTGCGAATTGGTCTTGCCGAATATGCGGTGCCGCTCGCGCAGTTTGATACCGAGATCGAGGCACTGGCACGCAAGATCGTCGCCAATTCCGGATTTTCCCACGCCGCGAACAAGCGGCTGCTGGAGGCAACCGACGGCGGCCCGCTCGACGCCGGACTGCAATGGGAAGTGATGGAGAGCGAAGGCCACGGCCCCGATATGCACGAGCGGATTGGGGCTTTCATCGGGAAAGGCAAGTGATCGAAAGATGATTCGCTTGTTTTTGGCGTCTATATTGGTCTGAAAGCGGACTGCAGCGCTGGCACTTGCTCGAAATTGGTTTAGAATTGGCAGCAAGAATGCCCAACCATGATTCATGCCTCTGGCCAGCGAGACCCCAATGAATAGTAATCCCTTTTATCCGATCGGAATTCCGGGCCAGGCTTGGGGCGAATATGAACGGAAACAATGGCGGGCACGTCAATCCGTCCAGCGCCGATATGCTCAGGACGTTGTGCCGCGGATCGAGGCAATGACTGACCAATTTGATATCATCACATATGGCCAACTCGATTACGCTGAGGAAATCTATTCACTCTTCGCTCTGCGGAACGGTCCTCATGACCCGGCTCTGCCCACGGCGTTCGTAACCGGCGGCGTCCATGGCTATGAGACGAGTGGCATAATGGGTGCCCTTGAATTTCTGGAAACGCGCGCAGCCGACTATGTCGGAAAGATCAATCTTCTTGTCGCACCTTGCGTGAGCCCTTGGGCCTACGAGCGCGTCAATCGTTGGAATTACAACGCGCTGGATCCCAATCGCAACTTCAAGACAGGCAGCGAAGCGGCTGAGTGTGCCGCGCTGATGGCATTGGTGGCTGCGCAGCCCGGGCCGTTCCTTCTGCATATCGACCTGCATGAAACAACCGACAGCGACGAGACCGAGTTTCGTCCCGCGCTGGCGGCACGAGACGGGAAAAGCTATGAGCCGGATACCGTGCCGGACGGTTTCTATCTCGTCGATGACAGCGCGAACCCGCAACCCGCCTTCCAACAGGCGATCATCGCGGCGGTCGAACGGGTAACCCATATCGCTCCGCCGGATGAGAATGACATGATTATTGGTTCGCCAGTCGTCGCTGACGGCGTGATCGAATATCCGCAAGCCCAATATGCCATGTGTGGCGCCATGACCGATGCCCGGTTCAGGACAACCACCGAAGTCTATCCCGACAGCCCGCGAGCAACCCCGCAGATATGTGACGAGGCGCAGGTCACGGCTGTTTGCGCGGCGCTTGATTATGCGCTCGCGCACGCTTGAGGCGGCTGGAATATCTGTCTTGGCAGACGGGACAGCCGTCTATGCCGGGGCACCGGGCGTAATGATCGCATTGTCCGATTCGGTGGTCAGAAGCGCGCCGATCGAGGCGATGACGATGCAGCCGATGGCCAGCCATTGAAGGCCGCTGAGTTGTTCATGAAGAAGAAACATGCCTGCAATCGCGCCCACGGCCGGTTCGGCAGATAGCATCACGCCGAAGGTCCGCTCCGGGATGTGGCGCAGGGCAATCATTTCCAGTGAGTAAGGCAGAGCGCTGGAGAGCAGGGCGACACCCAGACCGACAAACAGCACCGACGGCAACAGCAAGGCTGTACCCGCGCTCATGACGCCAAAGGGCAAAATGACCAGTGCGGCGGTGCTCATGCCAAGGGCCACGGACTGTCCTGCGTGCATGTGCGACAGGCTCTTGCCGAAAACAATATACAGGGCCCAGAACAGGCCTGCTGCTGCGGCGAAAGCCACTCCGACGGGATCCAGTGCATGCACGCCGCCGCGGAGGGGCAGCAGAAGACCCAGTCCGACAACTGCGCAGCCAACCCAGACAAAGTGAATCCAGCGACGGGCGTGTATTAACGCCAGAGCCAATGGCCCGATAAATTCGATCGCGATAGCCGGTCCAAGCGGTATTGTGCGCAGTGACAGATAGAAGGCAAGATTCATCAGCCCCAGCACGAGCCCGTATAATAATATTCGGCCAGCATCAGCCTTGCTCAGCTTGAAACGCCAAGGGCGCCAAACGGCTATCAATATAAGCGCCGACAGGCTGACCCGCAGCGCGGATGTGCCCTCCGCACCGATCAGTGGAAACAGCTGTTTTGCGAAGGAAGTTCCTATCGCCAAGGAAGCCATCCCCCCGAACAGGGCAAGATAGGGCATGGCAGTCCAAAGGGACCGGGGCAGAGTGAAGTTTTGCGCAGATGTCGACATGATGCGCGCTATAATGCGCTTTGCATCGTTTGCCTCATAAAATCATCGGGGGATAGCGTGAGCATCCATTTTGACTATGGCGGCCGGCTGGAAAATCACTCAGCGCTGATGAGCACAACCCGGAACACGGAGCCCGAAAGGCAGATCAAGCCTCCCCCTCGATCGGGAGGGGGAGGCTTGTGGTTTTAGAACTGGACGCGCTTGGTGAAGCCGCCGTCGATGACCAGATGCGCGCCAGTGGTGTAGCTGGACGCGGGGCTGGCGAGGAAGACGACGCTGCGGGCTACGTCATCGGCGGTGCCGAAATCACCCAGAGCGAAGCCGGCTTTCGTGCCTTCATAAAATTCCGGCATGCCTTTCTCGATCTGCGACCAGTTGCCACCCGGGAATTTGATCGGGCCCGGGGATACCATGTTGACGCGGATGCCCTTGGGACCCAGCGCCTGGCCGAGCTGGCTGCCATAGGTGATCAGCGCGGCTTTCATCGCGTTGAAAGCCTGTGGCGCAACAAAGGTTTCGAAGGCTGCGGTGGAGGACATGAAAATCACGCTGCCATCGTCGGATTTTTCGAGATGGGGTTCCAGCACTTCCATCGCCTTGACCGCACCGAGAATGTCGGTGTTGAACGTAACTTCCCAGTCACCGGTTGCGCCGGCACCCGACGAGCTGACATTGTGGATGAAAATATCGCAGCCGCCGAGATCGCCCGCCGCTTTTTCAAGCCATTTGGCATAGCCGTCGAGATCGCTCATATCGAGCGCATCGGCGAAGACCTTGCCGCCGTGGGCTTCGAGCTCCTTTTTCGCCGTCGCAACCTGTTCGGCGTTGCGCGAGAAGAAGGCGACATCGGCGCCTTCTGCGGCAAAATGTTCCAGCGCTGCACGCCCGAGGCCACGGCTACCGCCGGTGAGAATGACTTTCTTGCCCTTGAGTCCTAAATCCATTGTCGTCTCCTTTATGTTTCGTGAAATCGGGGTTAGAATTTTGCTATGGCCGGTTCGCAGCTCCAGCCGATACCGCGCCGCAGCAGGTCATAGATGATCGGCTGCTGCCAGCCGGAACGGTCGACCTCAGGCCACCAGTCGAGCACCGGCTCCATGTCATAATGGCCACGGCAGTGTCCCATGGTCAGATAGAGCACGGCGCCTTCGCCCATCCGGCGGATATAGAAGACCGGATGGCGGCTCTTCTCGATATCGCTATGGACGAAGCCGCTGATATCGTCGGTGCCATTATATTCGGTGTCGAGCAGAACATCGAGTTCGGCGCGGGTCTCGACCAGATATTGTTCGTCGACGGTTTCAAAACTGGGGATGCCCTTGACCAGCGGATGATCCGGCTGGGCGTTGTCGACGGTGAACGGAATGATCGGCGGGTGGCTCAAAAAGCGCGTGCCGAGCGTGTCGGCGAAGACCGGCATTTCATCCGGTGCATCGACCCGGCCATCTTCCAGAAAGCGCAATACAGAATTGGTGCCATGCAGCGCGAAATAGCGGCCACCGTTGTTGACGAACTCCTGAATAGTCTTCTGCGCCGCCTCGCTGGGTTGCAGGTCGCAGGTATAGCTGACGAGGAAATCGGCATTTCTGATCGCTTCGAGATTTTCATAATCCTCGAATACGCGAACCCGGATCCGGTCATCCTCGGCGAGCAGCTTCATCACTTCCAGCCGGGCATAATCGATATCATGATATTTGCCTGCGGCGACCAGCACGCAGCGGATCGGTTTCTGGTCGGGGCGGCGTTCTGGCGCTTCGCTCATCTATTCTTTTCCTATTACGGGGTTTGTTTTGCCATCCCAGTCGAGATGCATCTGGCGCATTGCGGCAAAGCCGTCGAGGCCGGCCTGCGGGATCTGCAGATATTCGATAATCGTACCGGGGCCGCCGCCATAATCGGCGTAGAAAGCACCACCGACGCCACCGGGGAGGCTGACTTCCTGGATCACCTCGCCCCCCGCTTCTTCGGTCAGCGCGCGGGCGTGCGCCAGATCGTCGACCACCAGACAGAGATGCTGAACTCCTTGCAGACCTTTTTCCCGCCAGTCCTTAAACATCGACGGGGCCTCATTGTTCGGGCGGATCAGTTCGACCTGGATATCGCCCCAGTAGCCGATCGCCATGGAAAACTGGATATCGGAAGGCTCGCCGCGATATTTGACATTTTCCACTTCGACCTTTTCGGTGTGGAAAAACGGGCCGGCGCCCATTTTCCGGGTCCAGTAATCGAGCGCGGCGTCATAATCCTCCGGCACATAGCTGATCTGCATGATCGTGCCGAGTTTGGCGAGAGAGGCTGGCTTGTTGGTCATTCGCTGTCCTGCCAGACTTTCGAGGATGGCCGCTCGCCGATCCGATCGACAAATTTTGCCAGATTATTCGTGCCTTCAGGCAGCGACCAGCCGACGGTGTAGCCGAACTGGATGAAGCAATAGGCGATAAGGTCCGCCATGGTGAACTTGTCCTGGCAGATATAGTCTTTGCCTTCGAGCTGGCTGTCGAGCCACTTCCACTTGTTGTCCGCCATGCGCGACAGGTCGGCCGCGCCTTCAGCGCCGACGACTTCCATTCGCGGTTCGAACATCGGCCGTCCGGCACCGCCACGAAATCCGAGGGTCATCGGAACGGCGATTTCAAGATCAATACGCCGCGTCCACATCCGCACTTCTGCGCGCTCCTGGGCAGTGGATCCGATCAGCACGGGATCGGGATGGGTTTCCTCGAGATATTCGGCAATCGCCATGATCTCGCTGAGCATGAAACCATTGTCCAGTTCGAGCACCGGCGTGGTACCGAGAATATTCTTGTCGGCAAAATCCGGCTGCCGATTTTCCGCGGTGAGAATGTCGATATGGACCCGTTCGATATCGAGCCCCTTTTCGAGGATGAACATGCGGATGAATCGGGGATTGGGACCAAGGCTTGAATAAAGCTTCACGTGAGATTTCTCCTTCGGGGCGGATTCGCTTCCGTCTCTATATGATGTAAAGATACACAGGTAACCACCGGGGACTAACCTCTCAAAAACAACAGGCGATGCTGCCAGATTCACTAGTGGCCGAAGGGCCTGTTTAGGCTATTTTGATCGAAACAAAGACGTTCAGTTTTCAGGAGAAGATGATGGTTGAGACTTTAACCGGACATAATCGGTCTAACGGTATTTCCTACACGGAACTGCTGGAGGGTGACAAAGTCGCTCCCCCCGCCGTGTATCTCGAGGAATCTCCGATGGAGCCGGGCGTTACCACCGTCGAGGTCAGCCGCTACTGGTCCAAGGAAGAGCATGACCGCGAAGTCGAGAAGCTCTGGAAACGCGTCTGGCAGATGGCTTGTCACAAGGATGAGATCAAGAATGTCGGCGACACGTTCGTCTATGATATTGCCGAGCTGTCCTTTCTGGTGGTCCGCGTTTCGGAAGACGAGATCAAGGCCTTCCCGAACAGCTGTATGCACCGCGGCCGGGCAATTTGCGACAATCACAAAAAAGGCCAGAAGGCGCTGCGCTGCCCGTTCCATGGCTGGTCCTGGGAGCTCAACGGCAAGCTGAAAGAAGTGCCCTGCCAGTGGGATTTTCCCTCGGTCAGCGAAGAAACCCACAGCTTGCAGGAAGTCAGTGTCGGCGAGTGGGGCGGGTTCGTCTTCATCAATCCGGATCCGAATTGCGAGCCGCTGGAGGATTTCCTCGGCGATATCGATCGCCATTTCCAGATTCCCTTCGAGCGGCGCTACAAGGCTGCGCATATGATCAAGCGTCTGCCCTGCAACTGGAAGATTGCGCAGGAAGCCTTCATGGAATCCTATCATGTGGTCGGCACCCATCCCGAGCTGATGCCCGCCTTTGCCGATGCGAACAGCAAATATGATGTCTGGCACAATATTTCCCGTGCAATGTCTGCCCATGGTCAGCCCAGTCCGCATACCGGACTGGTCAATCCCGACCCGACAGCTTTCCCGGACCAGAAGGCGTTCCAGAGTTTCATCCACCCGATCAGCAAGCACAAGTTCGAACGGCTTGAGGAAAATCGCGTCAAAGTATCGCTGCCGAACGGCAAAAGCGGCATTTTCGATATGGAAGCCAATTATATCGAGGGCGATGTGACATCGGCCGATCCGCACATGTGTAACTGGATTGGCGGAAAGATCGCGCCGGCGGATGAAGATATGCCGATGGTTTATACCGATGAATCCGCACATGCATTGCGCGATGAGGCCGCACAGGCGCGCCGCGAGGAAATGCGGCCCATGTGGGGCGATATGGTCGACGAGATCAGTGACGCCGATCTGATGGACGCTATTTTCTACAGCGTGTTCCCGAACATCAGTCCATGGGCCGACTTCAACCCGATTTTCTACCGGTTCCGGCCGGATGGTGACAATCCGGAACAATCGCTGCATGAAGTCATGTTCATGGTTGCGCTGCCCGAGGGCGCGGAGCGGCCCGAACCGGCAAAATGCACGTTCCTCGACCTGGATGACGATTATACTCAGGCGGCTGAATTCGGCAGCTATCTGAACAAGATTTTCAATCAGGATTATCTCAACCACAAGGCGATGCAGAAAGGGGTCAAGAGTCAGCCGGATGGCGTCTCCCTGTTCGCGCAATATCAGGAATCGAAGCTACGCCATTTCCACGAGACGCTGAATTTGTGGCTGAATTCTGACGAACCGCCCAAGAGCCCGAAGCGGGCGGCTGCCTGACCTTGGTTGAGTCTGTCCCGGCCGGTTTTGAACGGGCGAAATTTTCGAACCCGTTTCTGGACATGGCCGGGCCCTATTATGTGCGGCCTGGTGACGAGGGCATCATCGTCGGTACGCGCATCCACGAGGGCCAGATCAATCATATTAACGTCGCGCACGGCGGCGTCCTCGGGACGCTCGCCGACGTGGCGCTGAGCCTGCAGGTTCATGAGGCCGAAAGGCCCCGTCTGCCGGTTGCTACGATGAGTCTGAATACCAACTATCTGGCTGCCGCAAAGCTGGATGACTGGGTCGAGGCCAATTGCCGGATCGATCGCATGAGCAAGCGTACCGCTTATTGCAGCGGCCGGATTGTCTGCGGCGACACGGTTCTTATGACGATGACCGCGGTGTTCGCGATTTTGCGGAAATAGCGATAGTGCGCCGCGCTTGACGCGGCAGATAATCTCTAGATCACGCGATCAGTCGGTCGCGCCGAGATACCCAAGCTGTCCGGCCTTGAAAATCGTCTGTCCGCGGTTGACGCTGTTCAGTTTCTGCCCGGCACGGTTAACATGATAGCGTATCGTCGCATGGCTGAGTGACAGGATCATGCTGATTTCCTTGTCGGTCTTGCCGATCGCCGCCCAGTGCAGACACTCGGCTTCCCGTTTGGACAGTATACAATTGGCCGGCATCCGGTGCTTTTCGCGCATGGCCAGTACATAGCCGGTGACGAAACGGCGGGTGATGATGCCGAAAAAATCGGAATAGAGCCGATAGGGTTCGGTAAGATCGGAGATATCGTGCTCCAGCGGGGTGAAGCTGACCGCAGCTATCTGGCCAAACGGCAGGTGCACCGGGATGAGAATAGCAGATTTTGCCGAGGTGCCGCCCTGCGCGTAGAAATCCTTCAGGTCGATCTTGTCGAGATATTCATTCGGCCAATGACCGTGGAAGCCGTCACCATTGCACCAGATCGGCTCGCTTTCGTAGCGGCAGGCCCTGGGCAGGGGGGAGCTGAGCGCGAGACGGGTATCTTCCCACCAGCGTTCGCCTTCAGCAACCCAGCCGAAGACGTCCTTGTTGATCAGATTGCCGTCGGCATCGACCAGATGCGCCTTGGATGAGATATCGGCGGAAACCGCTATTCTGAAGCCGTAGGACTGGGCAATCTTGTGCACGGCCTCGGCAGCAGGACGAATCTCCGCCGGATTGGTGATGGTGACACTGTTTACATTCTCCCGAAAACGTTTCCGTCCAATCTCGGGAATTTCTGCGATAAAATTGTCAGCCATCTGGCACTACTCCTTGCGACGCTTATTTTATGATCGCCGTGTGTCGCGTTGTTTGGTTTTCTAGTCAACCAAACATTCCTAACCATAATGATAGGAGCTGTAGTGCCTTCCGGCTTTTGCTATTCAATCGTTCCGATCAGTTCGCCGACCGGATATTCTTCGCCATCGGCCTGGATAAGAATTTTCAGTTTTCCGCTTGCTGGCGATTCGACTTCCTGTGTCGATTTCTCATTTTCCAGCGCGTAAATTTCCTGTCCGGCGGTGACATCTGCGCCGTCCTCGACCAGCCATTCTGCAAGGATACCCGATTCCATGCTGAAGCCCAGTTTCGGTATTCTGATTTCTGTAGCCATTGTAATTTATCCTAAGATTTTGTGCACTTCGCGTTCGATGTCGTCCTGGCTGAACATCCAGGCCTTTTCGATCGCTGGGGAAAAGGGAACGGGCGCATAGCCGGAGCCGACGCGGCCGACGGGTGCTTTCAGTTCGGAAAAGAGTTCTTCGTGGATGCGCGAAGAAATTTCCGCGCCCACACCGAAGTTCCTGACCGCTTCGTGGACAACGACCGCAGCCTTTGTCTTGGCGACGCTTTTCAGCACCGTTTCTTCATCGAATGGCGCAATGGTGCGCAGATCGACGATTTCACAGGAGATGCCGTCTTCGGCCAGCTTGTCTGCGGCAGCATGGCACCGGCTGATGCTGCTGCCATAGCCGATCAGGGTGACATCCGTGCCTTCGCGCGGGACAGACGCCTTGCCGAGCGGCACCGTATGATCGGCTGCCGGAGCGGGGCCTTTGACAAAATAGCCCGGCGTATTCTCGATGAAGATCACCGGATTGGGATCCATGATCGAGGAATAGAGCAGGCCATAGGCATCCGCCGGATTGGATGCGGCAACAACCTTCAGGCCGGGAACATGGGCCAGCCATGCCTCGAGCATGTCGCTATGCTGACCACCAAGACCGGTGCCGGCACCGGTGGTGGTGCGGATTGTCAGCGGAACCGTGGTCTGTCCGCCAGACATGAAGCGAAGCTTGGCGGCATGGTTGACGATCTGGTCCATCGCCACGGTGATGAAGTTCATCAGCATGATCTCGGCGACCGGCTTGTAGCCGACCATTGCGGAGCCAACCGCGGCGCCGACAATTGCCTGTTCGGAAATCGGGGTCGAACGGACGCGGTCCGTGCCGAATTTCTCGGACAGGCCGAGCGTCACCTTGAACACGCCACCGCCCTGTTCGTCGGCGATATCTTCACCCATCAAAATGACTTTGGGATCGTCTTCCATCGCCTTGGCCATCGCCATGTTGCAGGCCTGGGCGAACATGATTTCTTTTGGTTTCTCGCTCATGCTGCAATCTCCACGTCGAGTACATCGATGCGATATTCCTCGCCCGGAGGATAGGGGGTGTCGAGCGCAAATTGTGACGCTTCCTCGATGATCGCTGCGTTTTTCGCTTCGATCGCGGCAATATCCGCTTCGCTGATCTGCAGATCGAGCAACTGCTGGCGCAGGATTGGCATCGGATCGTCTTTCTTCGCCTGCTCCATTTCCTCTTTCGGGATATAATGGCTGGTATCGCCAAGCAGATGGCCGTGGAACCGGAAGGTCATCGCCTCGATCAGCGTCGGTCCGTGGCCGGCACGCGCATATTCGACCGCTTCTTTCGCGGCTGCATACATCGCGCTGGCATCATTGCCGTTCACTTGCACCGACCGCATGCCAAGGCCTTCGCCGCGCTGCTTGATCGAATCAGAGCTGGTGGCAAAAGCCATCGGGGTATGTTCGGAATAAAGGTTGTTCTGGCACAGGAAGATTACCGGAAGCTTCCAGATCTGGGCCATGTTGAGGCCCTCGTGGAAAGCACCGATATTGGTAGCGCCATCGCCGAAGCAGCAGACGGTGACCTTGCCATCCTTGTCGAGCTGGCTGGCGAGACCGAGGCCGTTAGCAATGGGAATGCCCGAGCCAACGATACCGGTGGTCACCATCACTCCGGTTTCGGGATGGGTGATATGCATCGGCCCGCCCTTGCCCTTGCAAGTGCCCGCCATCTTGCCGGCAAATTCGGCCCAGAGATCTTTGGAAGGAATGCCCTTGGCGAGCTGGTCATGCAGGCCGCGATAAATCGTGACCAGATAATCTTCCTTGTTCACCGCTGCCATCATTGCCGAGGAGACAACTTCCTGTCCGCGCACGGGATAATAGACGATTTGCAACTGGCCCGCTCCGATCATCTGCCGGAATTTGATATCCGACTGCATGATCAGGTCGGCGCGGGTAAAAATATCGATGAGGACGTCTTTGTCCGCCATGTCACTATTTGCCAAGGCTTTGCTCCTTTGTAATGCGGCCCTCTGAAGGGGACGCTATCCTTAAAAAACGTCATAGCGCGAGCGGCCCGACCCGCCACTATTGTTATAGGGAGTAAGCCGCCAGCGGGCCACTCGATAGTCAGGCTTTGTTACGCCCTTCACTATGGCTGAAAAGTAGCAATCACAGGTGCTAAATCTTCCCGCCCACTGCGGCCGATAGCGGTTTTAACCGGTCAGCTATCAAAGCTGGCAGTTCGGTTGGTCAAGAGAATCCGTCTAACAGGTTTCTAAATCTTCCAACGGAGAGAATATATGACCGACAACAGGCAATGGCTGATCAATGGGCGTCCCAAAGGGCGCGGACTAGTGGATGATGATTTCAAGAAGGTCGTCACCGAAGTTCCGCAATGTGCCGAAGGCCATGTGCTGGTGAAGACGGAAATTCTCGGCTTCGACCCTGCGCAGAAGGGGTGGATGGAAAATATCGGCGGCTATGTCGCGCCCACCGAAATTGGTGAAGTGATGCGCGGTTCCGGAATTGGCACCGTGGTCGAGTCTTGTCATCCCGGATTTGCCGAGGGCGACAAGGTCATGGGGATGCTGCGCTGGCAGGATTATGCCCATGTTCCCGGCGGCGAGCTGAACAAGGTTCCGGACGATGATTTGCTCGCTGCCAATCTGGGCGCTTTGGGTACGACCGGAATGACCGCCTATTTTGGCCTGCTGAAACATGGCCGGCCCCAGCCGGGCGATACGGTCGTCGTTTCCGGTGCGGCCGGCGCAACCGGTTCGATGGTCGGGCAGATTGCCAAAATCGCCGGCTGCCGCACCATTGGCATTGCCGGGGGTGAAGAAAAATGCAGCTGGCTGACGGAAGAGGTCGGCTATGATGTAGCGATCGACTACAAGAATGACGATGTCCGTGCGCAGTTGAAGGAACATTGTGCGCAGTCAATCAACGTCTTTTACGACAATGTTGGCGGCAAGATCCTGAACGATGCGCTGGCACATATCGCGATGCATGCCCGGGTCGCGATCTGCGGCGGTATTTCCCGCTACGAGCAGGGCGACATGCCGGCCGGTCCTGAGAATTATTTCAACCTGATCTTCAAGCGCGCCAGCATGTCGGGCTTTATCGTCTCGGATTATGCAAGTGAATTTCCCGAAGCGCGCAAACGTATGCGGGAGTGGATCAAGGAAGGCAGAATAACCTTCAAAGAAGATATCCAGAACGGCTTTGACAATATTCCCGCGACATTGAAGCGGTTATTCGCTGGCCAGAATTTCGGCAAGCAAATGCTTCGTCTGGACTGATGGTGCGGATGACATCGCTAACTAAATGCGCAGTGCCAGCATCGTGTCGGCTGACATATGACATGGTTGTCACGAGAGGTTAAGTCATGAGCGATCTTGAAAATTTCCGCATCGAAGTGCGGGCATGGCTGCAAGAAAACTGTCCCGAGGAAATGCGCGACGGGGATATTACCGCCGAAAATCAATGTTGGGGTGGACGCCAATGGGAGTTCCAGTCCGAGGCGCAGAAAATATGGTTCGAGCGGGCCCTGGCCAAGGGCTATACGGTGCCGACCTGGCCCAAGGAATATGGCGGAGCCGGGCTTTCTGCCGACCAAGCCAAGATTCTCGATGAAGAACGCCAGGCGATCAATGCCCGCAAGCCGCTGAGCAATTTTGGCATATCGATGCTTGGCCCCGCCTTGCTGGCCTTTGGTACGCACGAACAGAAGGCGCAGCATCTGACTGCAATTGCGCGGGGCGAAATTCGCTGGTGTCAGGGCTATTCCGAGCCGGGAGCCGGTTCGGATCTGGCCTCGCTCAAGACGAAATGCGAGGACAAGGGCGATCATTGGCTGATCAACGGCCAGAAGGTCTGGACGTCCAATGCCGACATTTCGGACTGGATATTCTGTCTGGTGCGGACCGATTTCGACGCCCCGAAGCACAAGGGTATCACGTTCATCCTGATCGACATGGCCAGCGAGGGCATTAGCGTGAAGCCGATCGTCCTGATTTCCGGCCACTCGCCCTTTTGTGAAACATTTTTCGACAATGTCAAAGTTCCCAAAAGCTATGGCGAGAATAATGCGTCGGTTGTCGGCGAGGTCAATCGTGGCTGGGACGTGGCAAAAAATCTGCTGGTGCACGAGCGCGGGATGCTCGGAACCATGTCACCGTTGCGCGGTACGAGCGGGCCAGAGAGTCTTGGAAAGCATGCAGCCGAGAAAATCGGTCTGGATGCCACCGGGCGTCTGGATGATCCCGCCTTGCGGCAGAGCATAGCGCAGGCTGAGCTGGACGACTGGGCCTATAATTTGACGGTGGAGCGGCTGACCGACGAAGCCAATGCAGGTAGCGGTCTGGGGGCGAAATCCTCGATGCTCAAATATGCCGCATCGGAACTCACCAAGCGCGGCACCGAGTTGCTCATGGAGATCGAAGGCACGACCGGAGCAACCATCGGTGAAGATGGTATCGAATATGGCAGCCTGGCCAACAACTGGCTCTATCACCGGGCCTATTCGATCCTTGGCGGTACCACGGAAGTTCAATTTAACATCATTTCCAAGCGCGTCTTGGGATTGCCGAGCGAATAGAGCGAATTATCATGCCTTTGATATTGAACGAAGAACAAGAAATGCTGCAGGATGCAGCGAACGGTTTTCTGGCTGAAAAAGCGCCGGTTGCCGCTTTTCGCAAGGTGCGCGACAACAAGCCGGCAGACGGTTTCTGCCGTGAGCTTTGGTCCGAGATGGCCGAAATGGGCTGGGCCGGTATCATCGTCGGGGAAGAACATGGTGGCAGCGGTTTCGGCTATGTCGGTGCCGGTGTTCTGGCCGAACAGATGGGCCGCAATCTGACCGCCTCGCCCTTCTTTTCGACGTCTGTTCTGGGTGCAACAGCCATCCAGCAATATGGGACCGAGAAGCAAAAAGCGGAAAATCTGGCGGCAATCAGCAGCGGCGAGACGCTCTATGCGCTGGCCGTCGACGAAGGCCCGCGGCATAACCCCGGCCGGATTGCGTTCTCCGCCATACCGTCGGGCAACGGCTTTACGCTGTCCGGAACAAAGACCTTTGTCGCGGATGGCCATGTCGCAGACAAGCTGATCATTGCAGCCCGAACTTCGGGTGAACAGGATGATCCGCATGGTATCACCCTGTTCCTGGTGGATGCCGACGCGCCGGAAATTACGCGCGAGCATACGCCCATGGTCGACAGCCGCAACGCAGCCAATCTGTCGGTTGATGGCCTGGAAGTCACCGGAGATGATATATTGGGTGAACTGGACGGCGGCTTCGGGGCGCTGGAAGGCATATTGTCTGCTGGTCGGGCCGTGCTGAGCGCGGAAATGTCCGGATCTGCGCAACAGGTGTTCGACGTTACCACCGACTATCTCAAGGAACGCGAGCAATTTGGCCAGAAGATAGGCTCATTTCAGGGATTGCAGCATCGCGCTGCCCAATTGGCGACCGAGATCGAAATGATGAAATCGGCGGTGCTGAAATCGCTGAAAGACCTCGATCAGGATTTTGCCAATGCCGGCATGACCTGCTCGCTGGCGAAGGCCAAGACCGGCCAGGTCGCGCAGCTTGCAACCAAGGAAGCGATCCAGATGCACGGCGGAATCGGCGTAACCGACGAATATGATGTCGGACTTTATTTCAAGCGGGTCCATGTCGCGCAGCAAATGTTCGGCGATGCCGGTTTTCACAGTGATCGCTGGGCAAAAAAGTCCGGCTATTGATCGGGTGGGGAACGGGCTAGGCGCCCTTTACCGTCACGTTGGCTGGTCCGAAATGCGCCGTCATCTTGCCCACCTTGCCGTCGGCATCAAACTCGAAAATATCGATCACGTCCACAACCAGAATATGACCGCCTTGCTGGTTGATTTCGGCGCGGAACGGAAAAGCAGCCGCTTTTGCCGAGATACGGACCGGGCCGGTCAGTTCGACATTGGCGCCACCGGAGAAGGCCTTGGTGTAAAATTCCAGAATATCATTGCCGGATTTGGGCTCTGTGCCAACCGGGTCCTCGACGGCAGCATTGTCGGCATAGAGGTCCATCACCGCCTGCATATCGCCATCGTTGATTGCGGCCAGATATTGGTCGACAATTTGTTTCATATATTCCGGTGTGAGCATCAGGCTTCCTTTCGCTGTATATGGGGCCGGAACTAGAGTGCCGAGGCGTGATAGGCCTCTGCTGAATTTGATAGGGAGAAGAAAATGTCGGGTCAATTGGAAGGCAAGGTGGCGATCGTCACCGGCGGCGCTTCGGGTATCGGGGCAGCGACCGTCGAACGTTTTGTCGAAGAGGGTGCCAGGGTTCTTTCTACCGACGTGCAGGACGCTCTGGGACAGGAGGTTGCGGATGACGCAGGCGCGCTGTTCATGGCGCAGGACGTGAGCGACGCCCGGGCCTGGGACGGGGTAATGGCCAAGGCGCTTGGCGAATTCGGAAGGCTGGACATCCTGGTCAACAACGCCGGCATCGTGATTGGCAAGAATATCGAGGAAATGGATCTCGACAGCTGGCATCATCTGCTCGGCATCAACCTGACCGGCGTGATGCTGGGGTGCCAAAAGGCAATTGGCGCAATGAAGGAAAATCCGGGCGGTTCCAGCGGTTCGATCATCAATATCGCATCGACCAGCGCTTTTGCCGCGCTGCCCGGTGATGTTGCCTATACCGCCTCGAAAAGCGCGGTACGCATGCTGTCCAGATCGGTGGCGGTGTACTGCGCGCAAAGCGGCTTGAATATCCGCTGCAACAATCTGGTGCCCGGCGCCACTCATACCGGCATTATCGACACCGCAGCAAAGAGCGTTCCCGGGATGGTCGAAATGGCGGCCGCCATGTCGCCCTTGAACCGGATCGGGCAAGGCAGCGATCTGGCCGCGGCCGCTGTATATCTCGCGAGTGACAACAGCAGTTTCGCGACCGGCAGCGATCTGCTGGTCGATGGTGGCATGCTGGCGGTGCATCCAGGCTATTGAGGCGCATCCTCCCTAGCCGTTTTGGCAGTTATTTGCCGCCCGCTTTCCCCCTTATAGGATTCGCATAAAAGGAGAGACCTTCGTGAGTGCACAACCGATTGCTGATAATCTGTTTACCGATGACATGGGCGCCCTGTTGGGCGCGCGCAACAGGCAAACAGGCCAGATATTCTTTCCGCTGCCACTAACTCCCGATGACAATATCGAGCCCGTTGTGCTCGGTACGCGCGGCACCGTCTGGACCTATACCGTCCAGCGCTTTCCGCCGAAGCCCCCCTATATCGGACCGACCGATCCGGAGAAGTTCAAGCCCTATGTGGTCGCCTATGTCAGCCTGCCTGACCAGACGATGGTGGAATCTCGTCTGACCGGCATTGATCCGGACGATGTCAAAATCGGCATGGAGGTCGAATTTACGGTGATTCCGCTCGATCCCGATGCGCCGGTGGAAGAGCAGAAGCTCATCCATGCCTTCAAACCTGTTCAGGGAGAATAATCATGTCAGACGTTTGTATCGTAGGAGCCGGCATTCATCCGTTCGGCCGCACCGAAGGGCGCGATGGCATGGACCAAGGCATTTTCGCGGTCCGGCAGGCGCTCGCCGACAGCGGTATCGAATGGAAAGATGTCCAGTTCGCCTTCGGCGGCTCGGCGGCATCGGGCAGCGCCGACAATATGGTGTCGCAGCTGGGCTTGACCGGCATCCAGTTCATCAATGTCTCGAACGGCTGTGCTACCGGCGGCTCTGCGCTCAACGCCGCTGTCAGCGCGATCAAGTCGGGTGAATATGAAATGGGCATGGCGGTCGGTTTCGACAAGCATCCACGCGGTGCCTTCAATGCCGATCCGTCGGCCTACGGTTTGCCCAACTGGTATGGTGAAGCCGGCTATATGCTGACCGTGCAGTTTTTTGGCGCGAAGATCATGCGCTATTTACACGAACATAATATCAGCCGCGAAACATTGGGCCGGGTTGCCGAAAAAGCGTTTCGCAACGGGGTGAAAACCGATCATGCTTGGCGGCGGAGCGAGGTGGACCTGGAAACGATCATGAACGCACCGATGATCTGCGATCCGCTCACCAAATATATGTTCTGTTCGCCCGCCGAAGGGGCCGTCGCGGTCATTCTGGCCAGCGAGAAAAAGGCAAGGGAGCTGGGCGTGCCCATCATTCGCCTGAAAAGCTCGGTGATGCGCACCCGGCCGCCGGGCTCCTTCGAGGTCTTTGCCGCGTCGATCGACAATGAACGCGGTGGCACGGCAACCGAAATCGCGTCCAAGGCTGCCTTTGAGCAGGCTGGCATGGGCCCCGAAGATATCGATATTGCGCAATTGCAGGATACGGAATCCGGTGCGGAAATCATGCATATGGCGGAAAATGGTTTCTGCAAGCCCGGCGAGCAGGAGCAATGGCTGCTGGAAGGGCGCAGCGATATCACCGGTTCACTGCCGATCAACACGGATGGCGGGTGCCTTGCCTGTGGCGAACCTATCGGTGCGTCGGGTCTGCGGCAGGTCTACGAAAATGTCGTGCAGCTGCGCGGCACCGCGGGCGCTCGGCAGGTGCAGGGCGATCCGAAGACTGCTTATACACAAGTCTATGGCGCGCCGGGCGTATCTGCCGTAACGATTCTCCAAAGATAGGAGATTCAATGACGAAGAAGATCAGCGCCGAAGCGCATGACATGGCTGAACGGGTGGAGACATTCGTTCGCGACAAGATTTTTGCTTATGAAAAGGACGAACGGTGCGAAGACCATGGCCCGACCGACGGTCTGGTTCAGGAAATGCGTGCATTGGCCCGAGAAGCCGGTGTCCTGACGCCGCATATCCGTGAAGATGGCAGCCACCTGACCCATCTGGAAACGGCGCTGGTTTTGCGCAAGTCCGGGTTGTCGCCGTTGGGGCCTCTGGCGGTGAACACTTTCGCGCCCGATGAAGGCAATATGTACCTGCTTGGCAAATGCGCGTCGCCTGAGCAGAAGGAGCGGTTTCTTGAGCCGCTCGTATCCGGGCGGGAACGATCAGCCTTTTTCATGACCGAGCCAGCGAGTGAAAATGGTGCTGGTTCCGATCCGATGATGATGCAGACGACGGCCAAGCCCGACGGGAACCACTGGGTAATCAATGGTCGCAAGACGTTCATCACCGGTGCAAAAGGCGCGAAGGTCGGGATCATCATGGCGAAATCCGATGAGGGTGCGACGATGTTCCTCGTCGACCTTCCGGACCCCGCAATCAAGATCGAGCGCGTACTCGACACAATTGACAGCTCGATGCCGGGCAGTCACTCGGTTGTCCAGATTGACAATCTTCGTGTGCCAGCGGACCAAATGCTCGGTGAAAGCGGCGAAGGTTTCAAATATGCCCAGGTGCGTCTGGCGCCAGCGCGTCTAACCCATTGCATGCGTTGGCTTGGCAGTTGTGACCGGGCTCAGGAAATCGCCATCGACTACGCCTGCAAGCGGCAGGCCTTTGGCAAGCCGCTGATCGATCATGAAGGGGTCGGTTTCATGCTGGCGCAGAACCAAATCGATTTGAAGCAGGCCGAACTGATGATCGACTGGTGCGCTTCTATACTCGATACCGGTGCGCTGGGGACAACCGAAAGCTCGATGGCCAAGGTTGCTGTTTCCGAAGCTTTGTTCCGGATTGCCGACAATTGCGTGCAAGTCATGGGCGGTACTGGCCTCAGCAAGGATACAGTGGTCGAACAGGTGTTCCGTGAAGTGCGCGCTTTCCGCGTTTATGATGGGCCGACCGAGGTGCACAAATGGTCGCTCGCCAAGAAAATCAAGAAATCCCACAAAATTGCCAATGAAGGATAATTCATGACCAAAAACCGCAAATTTACACTTGTCAGTCGCCCGGTGGGCGAGCCCAAGGAGAGCGATTTTGCGCTGGTCGAGGAAGATCTGCCGGAACTCGCCGACGGCTCGTTTCTGGTGCGCAATCATTATATCTCGCTCGACCCGGCCCAGCGCGGCTGGATGAGTGATGCCGAAAGCTATATGCCGCCGATCGCTCTCGGTGCGGCGGTTACGGCCAGCACGGTCGGCCGGGTTTTCGAGTCAAGGAATCCCGATTTTCCGGTTGGCCAGTGGGTTGTCGGCCTCAGTGCGATGGAAGAATATTCCGTCGTCGAAGCCGGTGGTTTTACCTCGCCCGTCGATGCTTCGCTGGTTCCTTCGCCAACCAATTTTCTGTCGGTGCTCGGCGCAGTCGGGATGACCGCCTATTTCGGCATGATCGACGATGGCAAGCCCAAGGAAGGTGACACATTGCTGGTCACCGGCGCGGCTGGTGCGGTCGGTTCGCTGGTCGGGCAGATTGGCAAGATCAAGGGCTGCCGGGTTGTCGGCATCGCTGGTGGTGCCGAAAAATGCGCGCGGCTGACCGATCATTATGGCTTTGATGCGGCGATCGACTATCGCGGCAAGAGTCAGGCCGATCTGGAAAAGGAAATTGCAGCGGCAGCCCCTGATGGTGTCGACATCATCTGGGAAAATGTCGGCGGCGAGATTCTCGATGCCGGAATTACCGCGATCAACGAATATGGCCGCGTCGTTCTTTGCGGCCTGATCAGCGAATATAATAGCCCCGAGCCGGTCGGCATTCGCAACCTCTGGTATCTGATCTCCCGTCAGGCGACGATCAAGGGCTTTCTGGTTCGCGATTACCCGCCGCGTTTCGCCGAAGGCATCGCCGATATGGGCAAATGGCTGGCCGAGGGCAAGATCAAGCATGACGAGGATATCGATAAGGGAATCGAGAACAGCTATGCTGCGTTTATGAAGCTGTTCTCCGGTGCCAACCAGGGCAAGATGATCCTCGACGTTTCACCGGAAGAATAGAAGGAATTTTCGCCATGTCCGACAGCAAGCGACAGGTGCTCGACTTCATCGACGCCTGGAACCGGCTCGATTTTGACGCGATCTACGCGGCGATGGCGAACGATATTTTCTATCATAATATCCCGATGGAGCCGTGCGTCGGGATTGATGCTGTCCGGGCCTTTTTCGACGGATCCGGGATGGGTTCCGATGGTGCGGAATGGATCGTTCACCATATAGCCGCCGAGGGCGACGCGGTGCTGACCGAGCGCACCGACAAGTTCCGGATCAACGGACAGTGGATCGCCATCCGCGTGATGGGCACCTTCGAAATGCGTGATGGCAAGATCGCCAAGTGGCGGGATTATTTCGACCTTGCCGAATTCCAGAACCAGATGGCGGCAGCCGTGGGTGCTGCCGCCTCCTGATATCAGGCGGGCTTGTAGAGCACCCCGTTGTCGACCGGATATTCGCCAGCGGTCATGAAGCGGGATTCATCGCTCGCCAGATAGACGCATAGAGCCGCAACATCATTGGGGTGGCCCAGTTCACCAATCTTTATCATTCCGGTTGCCGGCGTTTCTCCGCCGCCAGCGCCAACGGATTCCTGACGCACCATCGGCGTGTCGATCCCGGCGGGATGCAGGCTGTTGCAGCGGATCGGGTAATCCTGCTCCTTGCAATGCAGGGCCACCGATTTGGTCATCGACCGCACGCCACCTTTGGCGGCGCTATAGGCGACAAATGGCGAATAGCCCTGCAAGGCCGCCATCGAACTGAGATTGATGATCGAGCTCGGCTGGTCGTTGGACTTCATCGCTCGCACGGCGCTGCGACATCCCAGAAATACACCGTCGAGCATGATAGAGGTCTGTTTGCGGAACAGTTCGAACGAGCAATCCTCGATTGTTCCGGGGAGGACCAGCCCTGCATTGTTCACCAGAATATGCGGCGTACCGAAAGCGCCTGCCGTCTCCGCGAATATTTTATCCCAGCGCGCCTCGTCGACAACATCCTGCTCCAGGGCGATGGCATTGGCGCCGATCCTCTCGGCGACCTGTTTTGCGGCGTCAATCTCAATGTCGGTTAGCACGACCCGGGCGCCTTCTGCGGCAAATGTTTCGCTGATCGCTTTTCCGAGGCCGGATCCGGCGCCGGTTACGATGGCAATTTTTCCCTTGAGGCGGCCCATTGATCAATCTCCCGTTCTGAATCGTTGCGATGCTTTAGGCGTCGTGCAGCCCGCTGTTGCAATCCCTATTATCGTTAGCATTATCGATAGTGGGTATACGGATTGGCGGCGCAAACGTACTTTTGTTGCGCAGACACCACAGTTTTCATTAGTTGCTATCAAATTGGCTAGCAGAGCGATCCGGAACGCATGCTTAAGATAAACCCCACACTAAGGCTGTAAAACCGCCAAAAACTGGAAAAGGATTCCGGTCGACCCGACCGGGCCATTTGGGAGAGAGCTATGACCAGAAATTCGCCGCGCCACAAAACCAACCTGAAAAGCACAGCAGTCAGATCGCTTCTGCTGAGCTCGGCCGCCGCCACCGCTTGCGCGGCGTTGGCGTCGCCAGCCTTGGCACAAGATTCCGAAGGCATGGATGAGCCAGCCATAATTACCGTTATTGCCCGCAAGCAGACCGAAACTTTGCAGGAAGTTCCTGTCACGGTCACCGCGATTGGCGGCGATACGCTGGAAAAATTCCAGGTCAATGAAATCGCCGATGTGGTCAGTCGTGTGCCTGCACTGAACGTGCAGGTTGGTGGCTCCGGTTCGGGTGGGCAGATCAGCTTGCGTGGTGTCGGTTCTTCCAACATTTCCGCATCATTTGACTCCGCTGTGGCATTTGATTTTGACGGTGTTCAAGTCAGCACCATGCGGATGGTACAAGCCGGATTTTTCGATGTTCAGCAGATCGATGTTCTGAAGGGGCCGCAATCTCTGTTCTTTGGCAAAAGTGCTTCCGCTGGTGTTTTCGCCATTCGTTCCGCCAATCCAACCCAAGACTGGGAAGTGGCAGGCAAGGCATCCTACGAGTTTGAGGAAAAAGGTTATACGCTCGGGGGGCATATCTCCGGTCCGATCACCGATACGCTTGGTATTCGCGTAGCTGCGCAATATCAGGATATTGAAGATTATGTGAAGCTGGCACCGGGAACGCCGGCCTTCAATCCCGATGGCAGTGTCCGGGATTCCAGGGGTATCAGCAATTTCATCAGCCGTGTGACCCTGCAATGGGATCCGGTTGACAATTTCAATGCGAATTTGAAATTGAATTATATCAAGAACAAAAGCGACGGCGCGATTGGGCATACTGATGTAAGTTGCGGCGCAAATGGTGTTGCGGATCCCATCTATCTGTTGTCAGGCGCACTTGTGATCCCGTCGAATGCGGACTGTAACTCCCATGATGGCCTTTACCATACTTCCGATGGTGCGGCCGCCCTGGTATCCAACATTCCGACCGGCTCAGGCGGTGACAATACAAAATTCGAAAACGGCACGCCTTTTGGTGAAACCGAGATTTTCTTCGGCCGTCTGAAATGGGACCTGGGTCTTTCCGATTATCTGACCCTGTCGTCGGTTTCCGGTTATCTGAGCCTCGATGCTGTCGACACCGACTGTTATTCCTATGTCGGGGAATTGGCTCCCGGCGTTCCGGGTGGCGCAGGGTGTAGTGACCCGGTCAACCAGACCGAGCAATTCACGCAAGAGCTTCGTATCACCAGTGACTTTGACGGTATGTTCAATTTCATGATCGGTGCATTTTATGAAAGCCGCGATATCGACTTCAACACTTCGCAGCAGGGCGTGAATATTTCTTTCCTCGGCGCAGATCCCATTACAGGCTTCACCTATGACTGGTATAAGAAGCAGAACACGAAAACCGAAGCGCTATCGTTTTTCGCTAGTGCCACGCTGGATTTGACAGACCAGCTGGAACTGTCGGGCGGTGTGCGTTGGACTGACGAAAGCAAGGTATCGAGAATTACCGTTCCCTATGTTCATTCATTCCTTTCGGCTGGCCCTGCCTTTATCCCGAGCGGCTTTTTCTCGGGGCCCATCAATTTCTCGGACTCCAATTTTTCACCGGAAGCCTCGATCAAATATCAGGCGACGCCCGATATCAATATCTACGCTTCTTTTAAAACCGGCTTCAAATCCGGCGGCATAGACAATAGTGCATTGCCATCCTCTAGCCTGCTTGGCTTCAATGATCCTGATCCTGCTGTTCGTCAGGGGGTCGCCGATGCATTGAAGTTCGATTCCGAAACCGGATTGGGTGGCGAGATTGGCGTGAAAACCCAGTTGGCAAATCGCACGATTACCCTGAATACTTCGGTGTTCTACTATGTCTTTGATGATCTTCAGGTTCAGAATTTCGACGCTGCCGCGGTTCAGTATCAGACTTTTAACGCCAGCCAGTTGACCAGCCAGGGTGTCGATGTCGAATGGGCGTGGCGCACGCCGGTTCAGGGCCTGAACTTCTCCGGCTCGCTTGCCTATACTGACGCAGAATTCACCGCTCCCTTCGTGACCACCTCGGGTGAGGACATCAACGGGCGGGCAGCGGCGCGCGCGCCAAAATTTGCGGCCAATGCAGCGTTTGATTGGTCGATCCCGATGGGCGATTCACTGGAACTCGGATTGAATGGCAACCTGCAATATAGCAGCTCCTATTTCACCAACGAAGATTCGCTGAACGATCTGAAGCAGGACAGCTATGTGTCCATCGACGGGTCGGTTTCGGTTGGGGATCCGGACGGCAAATGGAAATTGTCGCTGGTCGGCGTCAACCTGACCGACAAGATCTGGATCAATACCAGTGCCGGCCGTCCGTTCCTTGAACCGGGTGTTGGGGATGATTTGCTGCTGACGCAAAATCGTGGCCGTCAGGTATTTGTGGAAGCCGCCTTCAAGTTCTAACTGTTTTTCACGGTTGATCTAAACGGGCCGGGGCAGCGCAAGCTGTTCCCGGCCTGTCATTTTTGACGATGCGCTCACCAGCCAAATAGCGAAAGTGACAGTAGCAGGCAGCAAGGGACCTGTTACTCGCTGCGAAACAAGGCGGCAGACAAATAGCCGTCAGTTTTTGGATATGCCTCAGGTCATCACTGAGGTATTTTTTTTTGGAGGTTCTTATGAGTACACAATCGACACGTCTTGCTAAAATATCGCCCTGCCATTCCGTTCGGGGGCTGCTGATGGGTTCGGCGGCGAGCCTGGCTTTCGCCGGCATTGCGGCACCAGCATACGCACAGGACGCTGTCGAATATGATGATAGCAACGTCATCACCGTGGTTGCCCGTAAGCAGACCGAAACTTTGCAGGAAGTGCCTGTGACGGTTACCGCTATTGGCGGCGACACGCTGGACAAATATCAGGTCAATGAAATTGCCGATGTGGTCAGCCGTGTGCCTGCGCTCAACGTGCAGGTCGGTGGCTCGGGTTCTGGTGGCCAGATCAGTCTCCGCGGCGTCGGATCGTCGAATCTTTCGGCAGCGTTCGATTCCGCTGTCGCATTTGACTTTGACGGTGTTCAAGTCAGTACCATGCGGATCGTTCAGGCGGGCTTCTTCGATGTTCAACAGATCGATGTTCTCAAGGGACCTCAGTCACTTTTTTTCGGCAAAAGCGCGTCCGGCGGTGTCTTCGCTATCCGCTCCGCCAATCCGACCCGGGACTGGGAAGTCGCTGGCAAAGCTTCCTACGAATTTGAGGAAAACGGTTACACGCTCGGCGGGCATATTTCCGGGCCGCTCACCGATACGCTCGGCATCCGTGTTGCTGCGCAATATCAGGATATCGAGGACTATGTGAAGCTGGCACCGGGAACCCCGGCCTTCAATCCCGATGGCAGCGTCCGGGATTCCCGAGGGATCAGCAACTTCATCAGCCGGGTGACCCTGCAATGGGATCCGGTTGACAATTTCAATGCCAATCTGAAGCTGAACTATGTCAAGAACAAGAGCGATGGCGCCATCGGTCATACCGACATCAACTGCGGTGCAAATGGCGTGGCGGATCCTGTCTATCTGCTTTCCGGTGCGGTCGTCATCCCTTCGAACGCCGATTGTAACGATCGTGACGGCCTGTATCACACTTCTGATGGCGCAGCGGTTCTTATGGGCAATGTCCCCGACGGATCCGGCGGCGACACCCGTTTTGAAAATGGCATACCTTATGGCGAAACCGATATTTTCTTCGGGCGGCTGAAATGGGATCTGGGTCTTTCCGATTATCTGACCCTGTCGTCGGTGTCCGGCTATCTCAGCCTCGATTCGATCGACACCGACTGCTATGCCTATCTCGGCGAGATCTCGCCTGGTGTACCCGGTAACGCGGGTTGCAGCGATCCTGTGAACAAGACCGAGCAGTTTACTCAGGAACTTCGGATCACCAGTGATTTTGACGGCATGTTCAATTTCATGGTCGGTGCATTTTATGAATCACGCGATATCGATTTCAACACCTCGCAGCAGGGTGTGAATATTTCTTTCCTCGGCGCTGATCCGGTCACTGGCTATACTTATGACTGGTACAAGAAACAGAATACCAAGACCGAAGCGCTTTCGTTTTTCGCCAGTGCAACGCTGGACCTGACGGAAGAGCTGCAGGTTTCCGGCGGTGTACGCTGGACGGACGAGAACAAGACCAGCCGGATTTCGGTGCCTTATGTCCACACTTTCCTGTCATCGGGCCCGGCATTCATTCCAAGCGGCTTTTTCTCCGGACCGATCGAGTTCAGCGACGACAATTTCTCGCCGGAACTGTCGATCCGTTATCAGGCCACTCCGGACATTAATATTTACGGTGCCTTCAAGACCGGCTTCAAATCTGGCGGTATTGACAACAGCGCTCTGCCATCATCCAGCTTGCTGGGCTTCAATGATCCGGATCCGGCTACCCGTCAGGCGGTTGCCGACGCATTGAAATTCAAATCGGAAACCGGTCTCGGCGGCGAAGTCGGGGTCAAGGCGCAGTTCGCCAATCGCACGCTGACGGTGAACACTTCGGTTTTCTATTATGTATTTGATGATCTTCAGGTGCAGAATTTTGATGCCGCTGCGGTCCAGTTCCAGACGTTCAATGCCAGCCAGCTGACCAGCCAGGGTGTCGATGTCGAATGGGGATGGCGCACGCCGGTCGAGGGTCTGAATCTCTCCGGTTCGATTGCTTATACCGATGCGGAGTTTACCGCTCCGTTCGTGACCACATCGGGAGAAGACATTAACGGCCGGTCCGCCGCACGCGCGCCGAAATTCGCCGCCAATGCTGCTTTCGACTGGACAGTCCCGATGGGCGATGCTCTCGAACTGGGATTGAACGGCAACCTGCAATATAGCGGTTCCTATTTCACCAACGAGGATTCCTTCTCGGATATGAAACAGGACAGCTATATCTCGATCGACGGTTCGGTCTCGGTTGGCGATCCGGACGGCAAATGGAAATTGTCGCTGATCGGTGTCAACCTGACCGACAAAATCTGGACCAACACCAGCAGTGGTCGCCCGTTCCTCGAGCCCGGTGTCGGTGACGATCTCGTGCTTACCCAGAATCGCGGCCGTCAGGTGTTCGTGGAAGCCGCCTTCAAGTTCTGATCAACTCCCGTTGATTGATTTTGGCCGGATTGACTCACGTCAATCCGGCCTTTTTTTTGGCGACAATAGCCATTGTGAGAGTAGTCCGCAGTTCGTGAACAACTAATATGGCGAAACGCATAACAACTGGATTGGAGGAGCAAGTCTATGGGACGACTGGAAGGAAAAAGGGCGATAGTTTTAGGGGCTGCCGGCCGCGACAATATGGGGCAGGTAATTGCCAAGCGTTTTCACGATGAAGGTGCCGATGTGCTGGTTGCAGGACGCCACGAAGAGGAGTTGAAGCGCTTTGCCGAGGAGATTGGCGGCCATTACGCACTGTGCGATCTCACCAACGAAGCGGATATCAAGGCGCTAGCCGATAGCGCGAAAAGCCAAATGGGCGGCGTCGATATTGCGGTCAATGCCACCGGACTGGGGTTTCTCAAGCCATTTCTGGAAAACACCAGGGAAGAGCTGGAAACCATGTCAGCGCTGCAGCTGGTCGGGCCGTTCCAATTCTATCAGGAAATGATCAAGGCAATGGGCGATAGCGGATCACTCATCCAGATCAGCTCGGCAACCGCGACGATCATGCTCAACGATCACGCCGCATATATGGGCACGAAGGCGGCAACCGACCATATCATCCGCTGCGTGGCGCATGAATTTGGCGAGCAGGGCATAAGAGCCAACAGTATTTCTCCGGGTCTGACACGCACGCCCATGACCGCTGGTGTCGACCAGGTGCCGGGACTGGTTGAATCCTTCGAGGCGCGCTACCCGCTCGGGCGGATCGGCACCAGCGAGGATATTGCAGCTGCCGCCGTATTCCTGGCCAGCGACGAATGTTTCATGACCGGCGAGAATTTGCAGGTCAACGGTGGACTGTGCCTGCGCGGCAATCCGACCCGCAAGGACCAGGAACTGATGATGGGGGCTGTCGCCGCCGCTTCCTGATCCTAGTCTGCGGGTTTGAACCGCTTCCGGATGTGCGGACGGATTTTCAGGAACTGGATATACAGGGCCTCGAGGATCCGCAGCACAGCCGGAATGCGGGCGAGATGGCCGATTGGCCGCAGGACCGGAATGACGCGCCACATGGCGGCGAATGCGGCCGCACCGGTATATATGTCCCCGTTTACCGAAGCGTGAAACCGGCTGAGCATCAATTGCCGGTCGAGCGGGCAGGACGCGGCGGGCACGGATATATCGATGAAGGAGACGGCATCACGGCAGTCGAGCCGACGCATCAGGGCGATTTCCCGGATACACAGCGGACAGGCGCCGTCGTACCAGACAGTCACCCGGCGCATCGCTGTTTCCCATCACTGCTGCCTTGCTTCACAAGCGTCTCACTATCATTGCAACAGACAGTTAAGCGACGGGATGGCCCATCACCATATGGCCCAAAGGCCTAAGGGCAACTGAGGCTAAATATCGAGATTGGCGACATTCAGCGCATTGTCGACGATAAATTCGCGCCGCGGTTCGACCACCTCGCCCATCAGCTTGGTGAAAATATCATCGGTGACATCAGCCTGTTCCACGGTCACCTGCAACAGGGAGCGGACTTCCGGATCGAGTGTCGTTTCCCAGAGTTGCTCGGCATTCATTTCGCCCAGACCCTTGTAGCGGGAAATTGACAGCCCTTTGCGGCCTGCGGCCATGACCGTATCGAGCAGTTCGGAGGGGCGCGTGATCAGCGTTCCTTCGGAACCGATGTCGCCATCTTCGCTATTATCCGCATCACCCGGGCTGGATTTGACCAGTCGGCTGCCGCTGCCATATGTTACGCTCTCTTCCGAGGCGAGCAGGTGCAGCTTGCGCGCTTCGGCACTTTCGAGGAATTTGGCTTCGATGATATGATGGTCGGTGACGCCGCGCCAGAATCGCTGGAACAAATAGCCGCCTTCTTCGGAGACCTGACCGGACCAGCGGCCTTCCTCGTCCACCTTGTCCATCCATGCCGCAGTCGCGTCGACCGCAGCCTGCCGTTCCGTTCGTCCGTGATCGGGGTTGAGAGCGCCGGTGAGTGCCATGCCCTCGACAATCGTGCTGTCATAGCGCCGCGGCACATAGGTCATCAGGCTTCGCATTCTGCGGGCATGTTCGATCAGGCCGCGCAGGTCTTCTCCGCTGCGTGCGCCTTCGCCGGTCTGCAGAACCATACCGTTCAGTCCGGCCTCGACCAGATACTGGTCGAGCGCATTGTCGTCTTTCAGATAGACCTCGCTCTTGCCCTTGCCGACTTTGTATAACGGAGGCTGGGCGATATAGAGATGGCCATTTAAAATGATCTCGGGCATCTGGCGATAGAAAAAGGTCAGCAGCAAGGTGCGGATATGCGCGCCGTCGACGTCCGCGTCGGTCATGATGACGATCTTGTGATAGCGCAGCTTTTCGAGATTGAAATCCTCGCGGCCAATGCCGGTGCCCATTGCCTGGATCAGCGTGCCGACTTCCTTGGAGGACAACATCCGGTCGAACCGCGCGCGCTCGACATTGAGGATCTTGCCCTTCAGCGGCAGGATCGCCTGATACATGCTGTCACGGCCCTGTTTGGCAGAACCGCCTGCGGAGTCCCCTTCCACCAGGAAAAGTTCGCATTTGCTTGCGTCTTTTTCGCGGCAATCGGCGAGTTTTCCGGGTAGCGAGGCGATATCCATCGCGCCCTTGCGGCGTGTCAGTTCGCGCGCTTTTTTCGCGGCTTCGCGGGCGGCAGCGGCATCAATCACCTTCTGGATCACCATTGCGGCGTTCTGCGGATTTTCCTCGAGCCATTCGGCGAGCTTGTCGGCCATCAGGCTTTCCAGCGGCTGGCGAACTTCCGAGGAGACCAGCTTGTCCTTGGTCTGCGAGCTGAATTTCGGATCGGGCAGTTTGACCGAGACGATTGCCGACAGGCCTTCGCGCATATCATCGCCGGTCAGCTTGACCTTCTCTTTCTTGAGCGCGCCCGAGCTTTCGGCATAATTGTTGAGCGTCCGGGTCAGCGCCGAACGGAAGGCTGCCAGATGGGTGCCGCCGTCGCGCTGCGGGATGTTGTTGGTGAAGCAGAGGACATTTTCATAATAGCTGTCGTTCCACTCCAGCGCGACGTCGATGATGACATCGTCGCGGTCACCGTGAATGGCGATCGGCTCGGGCACCAGCGCAGTCTTGTTGCGATCGAGAAATTGCACAAAAGCCGCGATACCACCTTCATAATAGAGGTCGATTTCCTTCGCTTCCTCGTGCCGTTCATCGCGCAAAATGATATGCACGCCGCTGTTCAGGAACGCGAGTTCGCGATAGCGGTGCTCCAGTTTCTCGAAATCGAATTCGGTGATTTTGAAGGTCGCGGGGGACGGGAAAAATGTGACTTTCGTACCCTTTTTGACGCCCGTTTCATTATCGGCGGGCGGTGCATCGCCGGTCACTTCCAGCGGCCGTACCGCATCGCCAAATTCGAAGCGCATATTATGCGCCTTGCCGTCGCGCCAAATATCGAGTTCCAGCCATTCGGACAGGGCGTTGACTACCGACACACCGACGCCGTGCAGGCCGCCGGAGACCTTATAGGCATTATCGTCGGAAGTGTTCTCGAACTTGCCGCCGGCGTGAAGCTGGGTCATGATGACCTCGGCGGCCGAGACGCCTTCCTCGCTGTGCATACCGGTCGGAATGCCGCGACCATTGTCCTCGACCGATACACTGCCGTCGGCGTTGAGCGTAATCAGGATCAGGTCGCAATGGCCGGCGAGAGCTTCGTCGATCGCGTTATCCGACACCTCGAACACCATATGATGGAGGCCGCTGCCGTCATCGGTATCACCGATATACATGCCTGGCCGTTTGCGCACCGCGTCCAGGCCCTTGAGAACCTTGATGGAATCGGCGCCATATTCGTTCTGATTGGAAGAGTTGGATGCATCTTCCGCTGTTTCGTTCTTGCTAATGTCACTCATAGCGCAACCATAGCCGCTGGAGCCGGCAAACCCAAGGGAAATGTAGGATTTCGGGATATTAAAATCCCCTCGATTCAATGGTTTATAAGGGTTTGAGATTGGAGGGAGAATAATGGCTCGAGGTGATGATTATCAAAATGGATAGGGGGCGACAGCAGCCGCCGAGGGAAGTCTTCCACGGCGGCGGTCAAAAGCCCTTTCTCCCGCAGCGCCTTTGTGCAAAACAATACAATTCTTCCCGCTTTTACGCCGAAAACGAGTAAAAAGGACCCCGATCATGACCAATCCTGCCGATATGGTGCCCTTTGCCAAAGCCATGGGGATTACGATTACCGAGATGGGCAAGGATGTCGTGCGCGGCGAAATGCTGGTGCGGCCGGAAATCTGTACCGCGGGGAACGGGCGGGGCAGCCCTAGCATTCACGGCGGCGCGGTGATGACCTTCGCCGATGTGCTGGGCGCGTTCGGCGGCTTTGCCAATCTGCCAGACGGTTCGAACGGCACCACCACATCGGAAAGCAAGACCAATTTCCTGAGTGCGGCCCCCGAGGGCTCCACCGTCTATGGCGAGGCGACGCCGTTCAAGATTGGCCGCCGCCAGTCGGTCTGGCAGACGAAGATCACGCTGGAAGACGGAACGCTCGTGGCCGTGGTCACGCAGACGCAGATCGTGCTGTGAGGCTCAATCCGTTCGGGCCGAGCGCGGCGAAGCATCTTTGCGTTCTCCGGCGTCCTTCGACAGGCTCAGGACGAACGGCAGGATGGGAGTCGAATAGCCTCGGCCCCGCCGCCGCAAATATTCGCAGCTTCCCAAGGACCCTGCTTTTGCGCTAGACCTTCTGTCATGATCCGAAAAATCCTGACTATTTCTGCACTGTCGCTGGCGACGCTTGCCTGTTCCGAGACTACCCGGGTGGAGGATGACCTGTCCGAAGCGCAGGCAGATCTCGTTAATCCGACGGGCCGCGAGGCGCGCCAGGGGTCGGATCCGGCTGAAAAGCCGGTGCGCATCGGTGAAGGCGGGCCGCGTTTTGATGCCTGCCAGGCGGTGGGACGGGTGCAGGGTCTGCGCGGCGGCACGCTTCCGGTCCGGATTGCGCCGTTTGATGCAGCGAAGCAGAAAGCGGAAATAGGGGAAGGTCAGCAACTGTGGATATGCACTCGCAGCATCGACCAGCAATGGTTTGGCATTGTCTATGATGACGGCGTTGTTGACGACGTCGAAGGCGCTGAAGAAAACAGCGCGACACCGGTTGCCGCCAAGGGACCCGGCGATTGCGGCGTGTCCTCTCCGGTGCGCTCGAAACGTGATTATGACGGGCCGTGCAAAAGCGGCTGGGTCGAGAGCACCTTTGTGAAGCTGGTGGCCGGCTAGTTTTATCACGCGAAGCCGCTAAGGCGCGAAGAGGTAGGTGACCGGGGTATTTCTGGCCAGGGCTTTGCGCATCTGCGCCAAGGACGTCATTGCGAGCGCAGCGTGGCAATCCAGGGCGGCAGGCGCTAGTGATTGGGGTGAGACGCTCTGGATTGCCGCGTCGCTGCGTTCCTCGCAATGACGATGATCTGCCCAGATTCTGGAATTTGCAGCGACAACCTTCAAGCTGGGTCTACGCCGCATCGTCAATAATTATCACCCTTAGCGCCTTCACGTCTTCGCGTGAAAATCTTCCCTACCTGTTCAAAAGAACAAGCCGCGCGGAAAGCCATTGCATCTCAAACCGATATGCGGAATTAATCGCTTGATGAAACATATTGACCCCGCCCGCTATCTCGAGCAGCCGTTCGGCCATCTCGCCGATTTGATCAACGCCCATGTGGTCAACCAGCCCGACCGGATCGCGCTGGATGACAGCGGGGAGAAGCTCAGCTGGGCGGAGACCGCGGCGCAGGTCAACAGGATTGCGGCGCAGTTGCAGGCGGACGGGCTGCAAAAGGGGCAGGCGGTTGCGATTCTGGGGACCACCACGGTGCGCTATGCGCTGGCCTATCTCGGCGCGATCGTTGCGGGTGGTTGTGCGGCGCCGCTGACCACTTCGGCGACACCGACGCAGCTGGCGAACATGATGCGCGACAGCGGCGCGATGCATCTGTTCATCGACTGCGCCAAGCGCACCGAGCTGCTGGAGAGTGGAGAAGCTTTGCCGCCGCTCAAACAGGTGATGCTCGATCAGGCGGTGGACGATGCGCCGGCGATGTCCGACTGGATGGCAAGCGAAGGCGCGATGCCCGCCGATCCCGATGTCGGACCGAAAGACCCTTATAATATCATCTATTCCAGTGGCACCACGGGCACGCCCAAGGGCATTGTCCACAGCCGCCAGATGCGCTGGTATCATGCCGCGGTGGGCGAGGCGACCGGATATGGCAAGCCCAGTCAGGTCACCCTGCTGTCGACGCCGCTCTATTCGAACACGACGCTGGCGCTGTTCACTCCGACGATCGCCTATGGCGGGACGGTGGTGCTGATGGGCAAGTTCGATTGCCAGCGCTGGCTGGAACTGGCGCAGGAACACCGCGCGAGCCATACGATGCTGGTGCCCGTGCAATATCAGCGGCTGATGGATTTTGCAGGCTTTGACGATTTTGATCTCGGCAGCCTGACCCATAAATATTGCACCAGCGCGCCCTTCTCGGCGGAGCTGAAGGCGGAAGTGCTCAAACGCATGCCGGGCGGGCTGATCGAGATTTATTCGATGACCGAGGGCGGCGTGGTCTGCCTGTTGCTGTGCCACGAGCATCCCGACAAGCTGCACACGGTCGGCATCGCTTGGGGCGGTAGCGAGGTGATCACCGTCGACGAACAACTCAACCGGCTGCCCGCGGGCGAAATGGGCGAGCTGGTCGGCCGGTCGCAGACGATGATGTCGGGCTACAAGAACCAGCCTGAGAAGACCGAGGAAGCCAGCTGGTATGACGAAAATGGCGACCGCTGGCAGCGGATGGGCGATATCGGCAAGGTCGACGAGGACGGCTTCATCACGCTGATGGGCCGGACCAAGGACATGATCATTTCGGGCGGCTTCAATATCTATCCGCGCGATCTGGAAGAAGCGCTGATGGCGCAGCCCGGCGTCGCCGATGCGGCGGTCATCGGTGTGGCTTCGCGGCAATGGGGCGAGACGCCGGTCGGCTTCGTCGTGGCGGACGTCGGTGTGACGCTTGATCCGGAAGCGCTGAAGGCGGCGACCAACGCCAATCTCGGCAAAACCCAGCGGCTTTCCGAACTGCGCCTGATCGACGAACTGCCACGCAGTCATATCGGCAAGATATTGAAGACGGAATTGCGGGATATGGCCGAGGGATAGGATGAACCCCGGGACTGTTCGATGTGCCCCCGCGCAGGCGGGGGCCCATCTCCCGATGGTGCGCTTGGACGGAATGCTTTTTAGTTCGCGCAATGCCGGGGCCGGAGCGCTGAAAATAACCTGTCTCTGGCGACGGGAATTCCGGAGATGGTCCCCTGCCTGCGCAGGGGCACTGCTCGTTACTACGGGCTCGGCCAACCTAGTTTGATGAGGAGCGTTATCCCGACATGTTGATGACTTTTCTTGTCGTGGGGGTGGTGTCGGCGGCGCTGATCGCCGGGGCGCTCTGGGGTATCTACGGCAAATTGTCGCGCAAAACCGAGGGCTTTGTCATAGCGCTTGCCGGGGGCGCGCTGATCGTCTCGCTGGTCAGCGAACTGATCCAGCCAGCGGTCGCGCAAAGCAACCTGTGGGTCGGGCTGGGCGCGGTGGCAGCCGGGGCCATGGTCTTTTCCGTTGTCGATTACTGGATCGACGAAAAATGGGGAGCGGAAGGCGGCGGCGGTTTGCTGGCCGCGATCACGCTGGACGGGGTGCCGGAAAATCTGGCGCTCGGGGTCGCCCTGATCGGGGCGGCGCCGATTGAAGTGGCGGCGCTGGCCGGGTCGATCCTGCTGTCCAATCTTCCCGAAGCCGCGGGCGGGGCCAAGCAGATGGTCGGCAACGGGCTGTCGAGGGGCAGGACGCTGGGGCTTTGGGCGATGACCGCGCTGATATTGTCGGCCGCAGCGATCATCGGATATTTCGCGCTGGAAGGCGTCTCTCCGCATGTGCTGGCTGCGACCCGCTGTTTTGCTGCGGGTGCGGTTGTGGCATCGCTCGCGACCGAGGTGTTTCCCAAGGCCTATAAGGAAGATCATCATATGGCCGGCGTCGCGACTGCAATCGGCGTGATATTGGCGGTCTTTCTGGGCGAGCTTGCCACCGCCTGAGCCGGGCGGGATTTTGCGGTGGCGGGCGACAAAGGCACTAGACTCGAATGGGGTGGCCCACTAAGCGGCTAAGCCATGTCCATAGCTCATGAAGAAACCATTCTGATCGTCGATTTCGGCTCTCAGGTCACGCAGCTTATCGCCCGCCGGGTGCGCGAGGCGGGAGTCTATTCGGAGATTGCTCCGTTCAACACCGCGGAAGAAGCCTTTCACCGGCTGAAACCCAAGGGGGTCATCCTCTCCGGATCACCCGCCGGTGTGCCCGAAGAAGGCAGCCCGCGCGCGCCGGATGTGATTTTTGAAAGCGGCCTGCCGATCCTTGGCATCTGCTATGGCCAGCAGGTGATGACGCATCAGCTGGGCGGCAAGGTGGAATCCGGCGACGGCGGCCAGTTTGGCGGCGAGTTCGGACGTGCCTTCATCGAGATCAGCGAAGAATGCGTGTTGTTCGATGGTCTGTGGAAGGTCGGCGAGAAGCACCAGGTCTGGATGAGCCACGGCGACAAGGTTACCGAATTTGCACCGGGATTCCGGATCGTCGCGACCACCGAAGGCGCGCCCTTCGCCCTGATTGCCGATGACGAGCGGCGCTATTATGGCACCCAGTTCCACCCCGAGGTCGTGCACACGCCCGATGGCGGCAAGATGATCGCCAATTTCGTGCGCCATGTCTGCGGCTGCGCCGGCGACTGGACGATGGCGGAATTCAAGGCGGCCAAGATCAAGGAAATCCAGGACCAGGTCGGCGACAAGAAAGTTATCTGCGGCCTGTCCGGCGGCGTCGACAGCGCGGTGGCCGCGGTGCTGATCCACGAAGCGATCGGTAACCAGCTGACCTGCGTCTTTGTCGATCATGGCCTGATGCGGATGGGCGAGGCGGATCAGGTGGTCAGCCTGTTCCGCGAACATTATAAAATGCCTTTGGTCCACCGCGATGTGGAGGAAATGTTCCTCTCGGGTCTCGCTGGTGTCACCGACCCGGAAAAGAAACGCAAGTTTATCGGTGCGACCTTCATCGACGTGTTTGACCAAGAGGCCAAGGCGGTCGGCGGCGCCGATTTCCTAGCCCAGGGCACGCTCTACCCCGATGTGATCGAGAGCGTCTCGTTCACCGGCGGGCCGAGCGTCACCATCAAGTCGCACCATAATGTCGGCGGGCTTCCGGAACGCATGAACATGAAGCTGGTCGAGCCGCTGCGCGAATTGTTCAAGGACGAAGTTCGCGATCTCGGCCGTGAACTGGGGCTGCCGGAAATTTTCGTTGGCCGCCATCCGTTTCCCGGACCCGGACTGGCCATCCGTATTCCCGGCGAAGTGACCAAGGAACGCTGCGACATATTGCGCAAGGCCGACGCCATCTATCTCGAGGAAATCCGCAACGCCGGCCTCTATGACGCGATCTGGCAGGCCTTTGCTGTATTGCTGCCGGTGAAAACCGTCGGCGTGATGGGCGACAGCCGCACCTATGACAGCGTCTGCGGCCTGCGCGCGGTTACCAGCACCGACGGCATGACCGCCGACGTCTACCCCTTCGATGCCAGCTTCCTGACCCGCGTATCGACGCGGATCGTCAACGAGGTGAAGGGGATCAACCGGGTGGTTTACGATTATACCAGCAAGCCGCCGGGGACGATCGAGTGGGAATAAAGCAAGATGCACTATAGCAAATTGTCGATGTTAAGGAGTGCGCTGGCAATCGGTTTAGCGGTGGGCTTATTGGTGTCTTTCCACCAAATACTGCCGTATTTGATCTTGGCTGTCAGAGGTGAATATTGGGTGCTTGACGGGCTTTCGACCCAATTTTTTTATCCTCTGATGTACGTGTTGCCGGTTTCATTGACGCTAAGCTTGACGGTGGGATTCGTCCTATTGATTTTGGCGAAGAGCATTCTCGGATATAGTTTAAGGTATTGGATCGCTCTGGGCTCAGTTTGTGGAATTGCAATTTTCTTCATGTTTGCGTTTAATGGAAGCTTGATCTTGGGCAACTTGATAGCGTTGGTACTATTTTCCCTTTATGGTGCTGTGGTAGCTTGGATCGCAAAAAGAGCGCTGGGGAAGCACCAAATTGATGCGACCGACTGAACGACAATAGCTGTGTGAACAACTCGGTCCTTCGACAGGATCAGGACGAACGGGGCTTTTTGAGCGCTCGCTTCTTAACAGTTTAGGCCAATCATCTCCTTCCGTTCGTCCTGAGCTTGTCGAAGGACGGGTGCGCGCTATCGTGCGGCGATGGCATTCTGGACCTATATGCTGAAATGCGCGGACGGGCATTTTTATGTCGGGCATAGCGATAATCTGGAAGCGCGCGTTGCCGCCCATCAGTCGGGGACAATTGGCGGTTATACCCACTGCCGCCGCCCGGTGGTGCTGGTGTGGAGCGAATATTTCTCCAAACGTGAAGAAGCCATTGCGGCGGAACGACAGATAAAGGGCTGGTCACGAGCAAAAAAGCGGGCCTTGATTGATGGTGACTGGGGCTTGATTTCTCGCCTGGCGCGATCACGGTCTTGACGCTAGATTGTGCGAATTCGTACTTCGACAAGCTCAGCACGAACGGAGATTGGTTTGTTTCACTTCGAACGGAGCTTTGAGGGCTCTTCTCTGTTGCGGCCCTTCCCCATCTCCCGTTCGTCCTGAGCCTGTCGAAGGGCTTAGCGCGAGCTATCGCCGCAGCAAGTGGCTGCACGCTATCCGCATATATAATTCCGATGGCATCTTTCCTACGCGAAATTGGTCGCCAAACCAGTCATCACTCCAACTTGACCAACCCCCTTGACCAAGCTATATTGGTCAAGCAATGACCATCCATGTCAATATAGGCGAAGCCAAGACCCGGCTTTCGGAACTTGTCGCAGCGGCGCTGCGCGGGGAAGAGGTGATCCTGCAAAAAGCGGGCGTGCCGAAGCTGAAGCTGGTGCCGATTGAAATAGCCAACCGGGCGGAGCGCGAAGAAATTGCGCGGCGGCGGGTGCAGGCGGTCGGGGCGTTCAAGGAAGAGTTTAAGGGCTTTGATCTTAGTCTTGAAGCACTGAAAGCCGACCGGGGCGATCCCGAGGAGCGGTTCCGGAGGAAATTTGGATCTGCTGATTGACACCCATGTGCTGGCGTGGATCGGAGATGACGACCCGCGCTTGAGCCACAACTTTCTTGCTGAATTACCAAATGTCGACAACCGGCTGTTCGTCAGTGCCGTGACGGCCTACGAATATAGTGATCTGCTGGGGCGGGGCCGTTTTCCGGCCAGCGTTCCGCTTTCCAGATTTCAGCGAAAACTGGGGTTTCACCTACTCGATTTTCCAGCCGACCTATGGGAAATTGCGACCGAATTGCCCGATATTCATCGTGACCCGGTCGACCGGATGCTGATAGCTCATGCGATTGTGCTGGGCCTGACACTGGTCACCGCCGACAAGAATATTCACCATTATCCGGTCAAAACCCTCTGGTAAGGAACAACCCCATGAAAGCCATCCAACTCCACGCTCCCGCATCGCTCGACAATCTCAAGCTGGTCGACCTGCCCGATCCGGCGGCGCCCGGACCCGGCGAAATCGCGGTGCGGCTGCGCGCGTCGAGCCTCAACTACCATGATTATGCCGTGGTCACGGGAATGATCCCAACCGCCGAGAAGCGGATCCCGATGTCCGACGGCGCTGGTGAAGTCACCGCCGTGGGCGAGGGCGTCAGCGAGTTCAAAGTGGGGGATCTGGTGGTTTCGACCTTCTTCCCCGACTGGATCGACGGTGCGCCGCCCGAAGGCGGGTTCAAGCGTGTGCCGGGCGACGGGATCGACGGCTATGCGGTCGAACAGGCGATTGGCGCGACGACCTCGTGGACCCACGCGCCCGCAGGCTATAGCGCCGCCGAGAGCGCGACCCTGACCTGCGCCGGCCTGACCGCCTGGCGCGCCCTGTTTGTCGATGGCACGGTCAAGCCGGGTGACACGGTGCTGGTACAGGGCACCGGCGGCGTGTCCATCTTCGCGCTGCAATTTGCCAAGGCGGCGGGTGCGACGGTGATCGCGACATCCTCTTCCGACGCCAAGCTGGAGCGGTTGCAGGAACTCGGTGCCGACCATCTGATCAACTATAAGGAAATCGAGGCCTGGGGGCCGAAGGTGCTCGAGCTGACCGGTGGCAAGGGTGTCGACTGCGTCGTCGAGATCGGCGGGCCGAGCACGCTCGACCAGTCGATGATGGCAACCCGGATCAGCGGCCATATCGCCCTGATCGGCGTGCTCACCGGCTTTGCCGGGCCGGTGCAGACCGGCCTGTTGATGGGCAAGAATCTGCGCGTGCAGGGTCTGACCGTGGGCAGCCGGGCGCAGCAACAGGACATGATCGCGGCCATTGAAGCGAATGGCCTGAAACCGGTGCTCGACAAGCATTTTCCGCTCGCCGACCTGGGCGATGCGTTCCGCCATCAGGAATCGGGGCAGCATTTCGGCAAGATCATTGTCGATATCTGATCGATGAGGCGGCGACCGGCTTCTTCAAGGCGCTTCGCCTTGATGCGCAGCCGGTTGTGACCATTGGCCGCCGCCTTGACTGACCGACCGGCTTCAGGGGGGCTGATAGCCTTGCTACCGATCGGCGGCTCGGCCATATTCCGCTGATGCAACTCGACCTCGGCCCTGATCATCGCATGGAAATTCTGGGCAGGATGCACGGCGGTCTGATCAAGCGGTTCGGCCGGGTGATGCCGGTCGACGATATGCGCCGCGATCCCATGTGGGTTCTGGTACAGGGCGTGATCGGCGCGCGCGCGAAAACCGCGGTGTCCAACGCCAATACCGATCGGTTGATCGCCGAATACGGGTCGTGGGAGCGCGTTGCCGAGGCGCCTGTCGGGCAATTGCGGAACCATTTGCAGACCGCCACTTTTCCGGGGATGGCGGCAGAGCGGCTCAAGGCCTGCCTCAACGACATTATCGCGCGGTGCGGCAAGGCCAGCCTGGAGCATCTCGGATCCATGGAGACGGCGGACGCGATGGATTGGCTGGAGACTCTACCCGGGATTGCGCGCAAGATCAGCGCCGGGATCATGAATACCAGCCATTTCAATCGCAAAGCGCTGGTGCTCGATTCCGGCCATCGGCGCGTGGTGCAGCGCATGGGTCTGGTACCGGCCAGGGCCGATACCAGACGCGCTTATGACGAACTGATGCCGCTGATGCCGCCGGAATGGTCGGCGGAGGATCTGGACGAGCACCATCTGCTCGGCAAGCGCCTTGCCCAGACCATCTGCCGGCCGAAACGACCGGATTGTCCATCCTGTCCGCTGCGGGCCGATTGCGAGACCGGATCTGCAACCGTACCGGCCTGACGGATGCAAAGACTGCCGACAGGACCGCGCGGCAACTGGAACAACGCAGTCCCGATTGGGCCTTGCGCGACGAACATTTCTGGCTAATTCAGTTCCGGAAGCGAATTTGCACGGCCCGGAGCCCGAAAAGCGACCATTGTCCGGTCGCTGACCTGTGTCTCTGGGGCGACGTGCAGCAAAAACAGGATCAGGCCCATGAGCAACGAAACCAAAATGTACGGCATTTCCAATTGCGACACGATCAAGAAGGCGCGCAACTGGATGGAGAAAAACGGCATTAACTATGTCTTCCACGACTATAAAAAGTCGGGAATTAGCAAGGAAAAGCTGGAAATGTGGGTGATGCAGGTCGGCTGGGAGGCGCTGGTCAACAAGCGCGGTACCACTTTCCGCAAACTGCCCGACATGGTGAAGGAAAATATTGGCGATGATACGGCGGTGATGGTGATGGCGGAAAATCCCAGCATGATCAAACGCCCGGTGCTGGAACATGGCGACGAACTGGTGGTCGGTTTCAAGGCGTCAGATTATGAAGCAGCGGGTCTGACAGCGCGCAACAGCTGATGCCGACGATCATGTCCCATGCTGCGGTGCCGCTTGCGGGCGCGCTGATATTGGGACGGAGTCGGCTTTCCCTGCCGGTGATCGCAACCGGTTTGCTGGTCGCGATGCTCCCCGACGCCGATGTGATCGGCTTCCGGCTTGGCATCGCATATGGCGACGGCTGGGGACATCGCGGCGCGACCCATAGTCTGCTCTTTGCCGCCGCTGCAGCACTGTTCGCCACGGCCTTGCTGCGGCCACAGCGATATGGCGTGGCGGCGGCTTTTCTGTTTGTCTCGATGGCCTCGCACGGTGCGCTGGATATGCTCACCAATGGCGGTCTGGGCGTGGCTGTGTTCTGGCCATTCGACGAGATACGCCATTTCGCTCCGTTTACCCCGATTGCCGTATCGCCGATCGGGGTTTCCGATTTTATCAGTGGCCGTGGCATTAAAGTGTTATATTCCGAAGCTATCTGGATTTGGATACCGTTGACACTGGTTGCCGCAGCTTTTGGTATCAGGAAAAGGACAAGCAAATGGTTCAGGCAAAATGGAACGGCACGGTGATCGCCGACAGCGACGACACGGTCGTGGTAGAGGGCAATCATTATTTCCCGCGCGATGCGGTCTGGTCAAAATATCTGATGCATAGCGATACGACCAGCCATTGTCCCTGGAAGGGTGATGCAGCCTATCATAGCCTGATCGTCGAGGGTGAAATCAACGAGGATGCGGCCTGGTATTATCCGGCGCCAAAGGAAGCGGCCGCAGAAATCAAGGGACGGGTTGCCTTCTGGAAAGACGTAGAGATCGGGTGATGAGGATCGGGCGCATTGTCCTGCCGATCCTGTGGGCGCTGGCGCTGGCCGGATGCGGCGCGCAGGCGGAACAGGCAGGAAAAACCGGCATGACCATGACAACGCTTACCGGAGAGCCTCCGATCATCATCGCCCATCGCGGCGCCAGCGGGGAGCGCCCCGAACATACGCTGGCGGCCTATCGGCTGGCGATCGAACAGGGGGCAGATTTTATCGAACCCGATCTGGTGTTGACCAAAGACGGCATTTTGGTGGCCCGGCACGAGAATGAAATCGGCGGCACCACTGATGTTGCCGACCGGCCGGAATTTGCCGGTCGCAAAGTCACAAAAATTATCGATGGCCAAGAATTTTCCGGCTGGTTCACAGAGGATTTCACCCTCGCCGAGCTGAAGACATTGCGGGCCAGAGAACGGCTGCCCGACCTGCGGGCGGGCAATATGCCATATGATGGCCAGTACGAGATCCCGACTTTTGAAGAGGTGTTGCAACTGCTCGAAACGCATGCGGTCAAGACGGGCAGGCGGATTGGCGTCTACCCGGAGACCAAGCATCCGAGCTATTTTGCAACACTGGGGCTGAACCACGAGGCACCGATGCTCCGGTTGCTCAAGCAATATGGCTTTGATGGCGCGGATGATCCGGTCTTCATCCAGTCGTTCGAAGTCGGCAACCTTAAGGCGCTGGCCAGAAATACCGAAGTCCGGCTGGTGCAGCTGGTGGCCGGGGAGAGCGGGCCACCCGACATCGCCGGGCAAACCTATGCGTCCATGGTATCCCCGTCCGGTCTGGCCGCCATTGCCGCCTATGCTGACGGGGTCGGACCGTCCAAGGATATGGTGATCGGCCGCAATGCCATCGGTCAGCTGGGCGAGCCGACCGGACTGGTCGCGGCCGCGCACGAGGCCGGTCTTGTGGTTCACCCGTGGACCTTCCGCCGTGAAAATTATTTTCTGCCGACCGATCTGAAGAGCGGCATCGATCCGCGCGAGCCGGGCGATCTGGCGGGCGAAATACGTGCATTTGTCGCCGCCGGCGTGGATGGACTTTTCAGCGACAATCCGGCTCAGGCGGTGACAGCTGTAAGGCAATAACCGCGAAGCTGGCCATATCCTCCATCGTCGCTTATTGAGGCCAGTCCGATAACGTTCTGCTGAGGATAGCCATGTCCACGACCTTCAAACTCGATACGTCCACCAGTCGCGCCAATCCCCGGCCCCAGCCGATGCGGCGCCTGTCCGTGCCGAAAATCCAGGGCCGCAAGGTTGACGGGGTGACGGCGGAGCCGGTGGTGATGCTGACCGCCTATACCGCGCGTACAGCGCAATTGCTCGATGCGCATTGCGATATGCTGCTGGTCGGCGATTCGCTGGCGCAGGTGATTTACGGCCTTGATTCAACCATTCCGGTCACGCTGGAGATGATGTGCAACCACGGCGCGGCGGTGGTTCGTGGCAGCTATCATAGCGTCGTCATCGTCGACATGCCTTTCGGTTCCTATGAAGCCTCGCCGGAACAGGCCTATGAAAGCGCGGCGCGGATATTGAAGGAAACCGGTGCGGCTGCGGTCAAGCTTGAAGGCGGGGAAGTCATGGCCGAAACCGTCGCATTCCTTGTCCAGCGCGGTATTCCGGTGGTTGGCCATGTCGGTCTGACGCCGCAGGCGATCAACGTGCTCGGTGGCTATGCAGCGCGCGGGCGCAGCGATGCCGAGGCGAAGAAGATCGTCGGCGATGCGGTGGCGCTCGACAAGGCGGGTGCCTTCGCGATTGTGCTGGAGGGCGTGCTCGAGCCGATCGCGATCGAGGCGACGAGGGCGGTCGATGCGATCACCATCGGTATCGGCGCGTCCGCGCAATGCGACGGCCAGGTGCTGGTGACCGAGGATATGCTCGGCATGTTCGACCGCACGGCCCGCTTTGTGAAACGCTATCATAATATTGCCGAACAGATTGACCAGGCCGCCGAGCAATATGCCGGAGAGGTCCGGGAACGCGCGTTTCCGGGCCCCGACCAGCTCTATCAACCGAAAAAATAGCGATATTTCTTCTA
This sequence comes from Sphingorhabdus sp. 109, assembly GCF_902506555.1. Classification (GTDB taxonomy): domain Bacteria; phylum Pseudomonadota; class Alphaproteobacteria; order Sphingomonadales; family Sphingomonadaceae; genus Parasphingorhabdus. Next base: position 3,257,741 of record NZ_LR732707.1, read on the forward strand.
TTCCGCCGATCCGTTGTTCAGCCTGTGGAAATGGTCAATAGACTTTTACATTTGCTATCGCGGACGCTAAAGGACAGCCGATTGCATAATGTCTTTGCCTGACCGGCGAACAGGACATGCGAAACAGATTTGAGGAAGCCAGCTTGGCCAAAGACAAATATAAAGCCCCGGAAGAGAAGCCGGACCAGCAAGAACAGGTATTTCTGCGGGAAGTCGATGAGGCGGTGCGCGAGGACCAGCTGAAAACCATCGTCACGCGCTACGGGATCTGGATTTTCGCAGCTATCGTTCTCGCTCTGGGCGCACTGGCTGGCTGGATCTTCTGGCAGAATAGCCAGAATGAAGATGCCGGTCTGCGCAGCGAGGAATATGTCGCGGCCATTGACAGCATCCGCCAGAATAATCTGGACGGCGCCGCAACCGCGCTTGAGCCCCTGACGGAGGCCGAACAAAGCGGCTATCGGGCCGCAGCGCAAATCCTTCGGGCAAGCATCGCGCTGGAGAAAGATGATCCGAAAACAGCGATCGCCGGCTATGCCAAGGTTGCTGCCGACGACAGCCTGCCAAAGCCGTTTCGCGATCTTGCCTTGATCCGCCAGACGACCGCTGAATTCGATACACTCAAGCCGCAGCAGGTGATCGACCGGCTGAAGCCGCTTGCGGTGCCGGGCAACCCCTGGTTCGGGAGCGCCGGCGAAATGGTGGCGATATCTTATCTGAATTTGAACAAGTCGGATCTGGCGGGGCCGCTTTTCGCCCAGCTGGCAAAAGACGAGAGCGTTCCGGCGACGATCCGGTCGCGCGCATTGCAGATGGCCGGCGTCGAGGGCATTGACGCTGTCGAACCGGGCAGCGATGATAATGAAGTTGCACCGCCAACTGTGGTTGCGACCGAGGGAGAATCCAAGGAATGATTTCCGGTAAGACACTGATCGCCAGCCTGCTGACTCTGTCACTGCTGTCCGGCTGCAGCATTTTGGGCGGCGGCGATGGCGATGACAAGAAGAACACGCCGACGCTGGGCAAGCGCACGCCGATATTGAGCGGTGAAAGCGGCGCGGAAGTCGATCCCGCACTGGCCTCGATTGCCGTGATCCTGCCGGCTCCTGTGGCCAATAGCGAATGGGCGCAGTCGGGCGGAAACGCAAGCAAGTCGATTGGTCATATCGCCTTGCCGGGCAGTCTGGAACGGGTTTGGACCGCCAATATCAGCGGCACCACCAAGCGGGAACGGCTGGCAGCGGCGCCGGTGATATCCGGCGGACGGCTGTTCGCAATCGACACGGAAGCCATGGTGCATGCCTTCGACGCTGCAACCGGTGCAAAAATCTGGTCATCGCAGATTGAGGTCAAGGGCGACGGCTCCAATTCGCGTTTCGGCGGTGGTGCGAGCGTCTTGGGTGAGGTCGTCTACGCAACCAACGGCGTCGGCGATGTCGTCGCGCTCAATGCGGCTGATGGCAGCCAGATATGGAAAGTCCGGCCGGCTGGACCGCTGCGCGGCTCGCCGACGATCTCAAATGGCAATGTCTATGTAATGACCCAGGACAACCAGATTTACGCGCTCAGCATGGCAGACGGTTCGGTGCAGTGGAACGAAGCCGGTACGGTCGGACTGGCCGGAATTTTCGGTGTCGCCGCTCCTGCTGCCGGACAGGGCACGGTCGTCGCCGGCTATTCTTCCGGCGAGCTGACCGCCTATCGATACGAAAATGGTCGCAACCTCTGGAATGACGCACTGGCGCGCACGAGCATCTCGACCTCGGTGGCAACCTTGTCCGATATTGATGCCGATCCGGTGATCGATCGCGGACGGGTCTTCGCGCTGGGACAGGGCGGCCGTATGGCTGCCTATGAGCTGGTCACCGGCCAGCGTATCTGGGAACTGAACATTGCCGGTATCGCCACACCCGTTGTCGCGGGCGAGTGGGTATTCGTCTTGACCGACGATGCAAAACTGCTGTGCATCGCACGGCCGAATGGCAAGGTTCGCTGGATCAGCCAGCTCGCCGCATTCCGGAACGAGAAAAAGAAGAAGAACCCGATCAACTGGACGGGGCCGATATTGGCTGGCAACCGTCTGATCGTAGCCAGCACCGAAGGCGAAATCGTGTCGATTTCGCCGGGTGAGGGATCGAGCCAGACGCTGTTTGAGCTGAACGACGGCGTTTCGCTGCCGCCGGTTGCTGCGGGTGGCATGCTATATATTCTCGACGACAGCGGCCGGATTTCCGCGTTCCGCTGAGGATCAGAACCAAAGGATAGGGACCGGCTCCATGCTGCCCAATATCGCTATTATCGGTCGACCGAATGTCGGCAAATCAACCCTGTTCAACCGTCTGGTTGGCAAGAAGCTGGCGCTCGTCGACGACACGCCCGGGGTGACGCGCGATCGTCGCAAAGGGGCGGCCAATCTGCTGGGGCTCGAATTTAATATCATCGACACCGCGGGCTATGAGGATGAGGATCCGAAAAGCCTGCCTGGCCGGATGCGCAAGCAAACCGAACTGGCGGTAGCCGGGGCGGAACTGGCGATATTCGTTATCGATGGCCGGGCGGGCCTGACCCCGCTCGACGAGGAAATCGCCCGCTGGCTGAGAAGCGCGAAAACCCCGGTTGTCCTGCTGGTCAACAAGGCCGAGGGCAAAGCGGCGGAAGCCGGCATATTGGAAAGCTATTCCCTCGGTTTCGGTGATCCGATCCCGTTCAGCGCCGAGCATGGAGACGGTATCGCCGACCTGTTCCAGGCTATCCAGCCCTATGTCGAGAATTTCAGGGCGGCTGCCGCGGAAGAACCAACCGACGAGTCGGCTCCGCTGAAACTGGCGATCGTTGGCCGCCCGAACGCGGGCAAGTCGACGCTGATCAACAAGATGCTGGATGAAGACCGGATGATTACCGGGCCGGAAGCCGGGATCACCCGCGACAGCATCACCGTCGACTGGGTCTGGCATGATGATGCCCTGACCGAGGAAGAGAAGCTGGATGGTATAGAGCCGGACCGGCAGGTCAGACTGATTGACACCGCCGGAATGCGGAAAAAGGCCAAGGTCAATGACAAGCTGGAAAAGCTGGCCGTGGCCGATGCCCGCCATGCGGTCGACTTTGCCGAAGTGGTGGTGCTTTTGCTCGATGCGACCAAGGGACTGGAAGCACAGGATCTGCGGATCGCCGACCATGCAATCCAGGAAGGCCGCTGTCTGGTAATCGGCATCAACAAATGGGATGTTGCCGAAGGGCCGAGCAAATTGTTCAACGGCATCCGGGCGGCGCTTGACGACGGCCTTGCGCAAGTCCGCGACGTGCCGCTGATTGCCGTGTCGGCCTTTACCGGCAAGGGTATCGACCAGTTGATGAAGGCTGCGTTCAAGGCACGACGGATCTGGTCGCAGCGGGTTTCGACCGGTAAGCTGAACCGCTGGTTCGAGGATGCGATTAGCGAAAACCCGCCCCCGGCACCCGGCGGGAAGCGGATCAAATTGCGCTATATCACCCAGGCCAAGACGCGGCCGCCTTCATTCGTCATTTTCGGAACGCGGGTCGACGATTTGCCGGAGAGCTATCGCCGCTACCTGGTCAACGGTATCCGCCGCGAACTGGGCTTCGGCGGCGTCCCGGTGCGACTGATCATTCGCGCACCCAAAAACCCTTATCATGAAAAAGATTGAATTCTCTGTAGCTTGTTAGAAAAACCGGCAGTTTTCTGGGCCTGGTAACTAAGTTTTTACAGGTTCTGCCCTATGGTCGGGGAGGATAGCGTATTTCCGCTATTGCGCCGGGAGCGTTCTGTGGGACCAGTAGAAAGCGAACTGATTGACTGGAAGGTCTGGGCGGACACCCGCTCGGCTCTTGGGCCGCATTTCGTCCGGATTCTGGGCTATTTCCGTGAAGATGGCTACCAGTCGGTGGACAAGATCGAAGAAGCGATGCGGGCCAACGATCCTGCAGCCATGGTGCTAGCAGCGCACAAGCTGAAAGGCGAGGCGCTGCAACTGGGTGGCATGAAATTGAGCATTGCAGCGGAAACGATCGAAATGACCGCCCGCGCCTGTGTTGAACATCACGAGACGCCAGAAGAGCTTATCGAGCTGGTGGTAGCACTACGGCCGATGTTCGAGGATACGCTGGCCATATTGGACAGGGGAACCAGCCCGCTGGTGCAGCAGCGGCAGCCGACCGGCTTTGGCCGCCGGTTCGGCTGAAGCTCCCGTTACGTTCCTATTCGACCGGTTTTGACTGTAGCTGGATATAATTTTCGATACCCATGCGTTCGATCATGTCGAACTGCTGTTCGAGCGAATCGACATGGTCTTCCTCGCTTTCCAGAATTTCGGCAAAAAGGTCGCGGCTGACATAGTCGCGGACGCTCTCGCAATGCTCGATCGCATTTTTGAGCATTGGCAGCGCTTCATATTCCAGTTCGAGATCGGCTTTGAGAATTTCCTCGACCGTTTCTCCGATCTTGAGCCGTCCGAGCAGCTGGAAATTGGGCAGGCCGTCGAGGAAGAAAATCCGCTCGGCCAGCTTGTCCGCATGCTTCATTTCGTCGATGGATTCGTGCCGTTCGAATTCGGCCAGCTTTGTCACGCCCCAATTGTCCAGCATGCGATAATGCAGCCAATATTGGTTGATGGCAGTAAGTTCGTTTTTTAGCGCTTCGTTGAGAAACTCGATGACTTTCGTATCACCCTTCATGGCAGAGTCCTTCCCTTCTGTCAGTGGATCAATTGGGGAAGTCTATACAGCATATCGCCAACAAGCGAAAGGGCTGCTACCCGAAAAAATGCAATTATTTCAATGCTTTGCTAACGCGAATGCTAAGCGGTCGCAACTTCGGATTTGATAATGGTTTGCGCAAAGGAAAGGCATTGTCCGCATTTCGGCTTGCGGCCGAGCTGGGCGTAGACCTGGGAAGGTCTGTCCGCTCCGCTACGCACGGCGGCTCTCAGGTCTTTTTCCTTAATCGCATTACAAACGCAAACAACCATCTCGGTTCCTCTCTGCGACTCGTATATCGCTAATGAGAATAGATCGCAATATCAAAATAACGATAGATGGAATCTTCCCAAATAGGAAATATTGGTTAAACCGGCCCATGGCCAGAGCATGAGGTTTGTGATGCGTAGAATATACAGTTCCATTGTTCCGGTTGCGCTGGCCCTGGCGTCAACGTCGGTCGATGCTGCCAATGTGCCTGAATCGACGCAGCTAATGGTCGAAAGGGAAGACGCGGGAAAATCGACCGCTCCGGAACCGTTTCCGGTTGTCGAATTTTGGCAGATAATGCCATCGGAAATAGCCGAGGACCTGGAAGAGTTTCTGGAATCGGTTGAAAGCGAGCTTCGCGCCGCCTTGGTGCCGACCGGAGAAACGGAAGCAGGTTGGAACACCAGAGGTATAGACCTGATCGGACATATAGAGTCCTTGCCGGGCGGCATTGCCAATAACGGTCTGTTGACCCTTGGAGAGGTGCCGTCGCTGGAGCTTTTCGGAAAAATTCCTGCCGACATTCTTGCCGATTGGGAATATATTCAAGCGGGGCCGAAAGCCGTAAGTCCGGTCGATGCCAAGGGCGGCATCTTTGTTGCTATCAGTCCGGTCCATGTTGTTTTCCTGGCGGCTGATGAAATACAGACCGGCAAAGCCAGTTGCATGAAAAATCCCATAGCAAAAGCATCGGATCATCTGACCGTGTATCGATATTCCGGGATACCGTTTGATCCGGAAAGCGATGCCTCTCTGGAAGCAGAGACGGAAGCGATCGTGATGCACAGCATGATGGGCGGTCTCGACTCGCCGGTAATTTGCTCGATATATCGCCGGGATCAGAAAGGCCATCTGCTGAACTTTGCATATACGCCGGATGGGCGGCCGCTAGGGCTGATGGACGATGCCGGGGACCGGCTGGAGTTTGTCTCCGGGTTCAATCTGTACGAGCAGCTAAGCGCCAATTATACCAGCGCGTTCACCGATGATGAACAATCGGGTCCGGCAGAAGCGGTCAGCGATCCTTCATGACAGGCGCATCGGCTGCGCCCGTTGCCGCGCCAGGCTGCGCCACAGCCATTCCAGCGGGCCGTAGCGATAGCGCGATAGCCAGGGCCGCGACCAGAGCAGCATGACCAGCCATGCGCCAACGACGAACAGCTGCAGTTCGAACCGGCCGAACTGTTCAAAATAGCCGAGACCCCAGCCGTAGAAAATGAAGGTCATGACAATGCTGGTGCCGAGATAGTTGGAGAAGGCGGCACGGCCTGTTGCCGCAACGCGCTGCACGAACAGGCTGTCCCGGAACCGCTGGACGAGATGGATGAGCAGCGCGGCATAGCCAATGATCATCAACAACCGCGGCAATGCCGACCATGCCTGGGTGATGTTGAGCATCCACAAGGTGTTGAAATTCTGGTGATGGGCGATGGCCGCGAGCGCGACGAAAACCGGCAGGCCGACAGCCATCATTGCCACGCCAATCTTGCGGTAGGTCGCCGGATTTTCCTGTCCGAGGATGAAGCCGTTTTTATAGAGCCCCATGCCGATCATCATTAGCGGGATCGTTTCGATCGGACCGAGCATCAAATTCTCCAGCGGGACCGACCATTGGTGGAAAATCTTATATTGCAGCAGCGTAGCAAAACCGCCGCTGATCCGCGCTGTTTCCGCGGCGATTTCTGCCGGCGATGTCCCCATCACCGTATAGATTTCTGCAATCCGGTCCAACACGTCCTGCGGCGGATTGGCCTGCGCGGCTTCCTGTGCCAGCAGCAGCAGGGGAGCCAGGTCGGTGATCAGCAGGATCGCTCCGACGGCATAGGCGATAACGCCCCACTTGACGAGCCGCTCCGCGTCCCAATTTCGAAACAGGTATAATATGCAGCCGCACCCTGCGTAGAGAAACAATATGTCCCCCATCCAGAGCAGGAAAAAATGCACCAGACCGAATAGCGCCAGCCAGAACATGCGCGAAAAATGAACTTCCGCCGCCGACTGGCCGCCGGCGACGGCGCGCTCGATCACCATGGCGCTGCTGGCACCGAACAGCAGTGAGAACAGACCCCGCATCTTGCCGTCAAAAAGGATGAAATTGGCCGCCCATCCGGCGATGTCGAGATTGGACGCATGGCTCGACAGCAGCGGATTGACAAACGCCATTTCCGGCTGGGCGAAAGCGGCAATATTGATAGCCAATATGCCCATGACGGCAAAGCCGCGCAGCGCGTCTATCTCCACGAAGCGGTATGACGCGCTCATTCTGTTGCTCCCACTGTATTATTTATATACTACAGCCATGAGGAAATGGCGTCCAGCGGTTTCTTGTTTGTGGCATGCACCGGGACCGTGGCATCGGCGGCCGGCTTGCCGACGACCAGCACCATCATCGCTTTTTCATGGTGCGGACGATCGCAGAGCTGATTGAGAAATTTCATCGGATTGGGCGTGTGGGTAAGCGTAGCGAGACCGGCGTCGTGCAGCGCGGTGATCAGCATGCCGGTGGCGATGCCGACGCTTTCGTTGACATAATAATTCTGCTTCGTCTCGCCCGGATTCATACCGCCCTTGCGCTGGCCGAAGATGACGATCAGATAGGGCGCGGTCTCGAGAAACGGCTTGTCGGCATCGGTGCCGAGCGGCGCAAGTGCTTCCAGCCATTCTTCGCTGCCCTTGCTCTGGTAAAAGGCGCGCTCCTCTTCTTCGGCTGCGGCGCGCAGGACCTTTTTCTTCTCTGCGGATTCGATCACGGCGAAATGCCATGGCTGGTGATTGGCGCCATTGGGCGCGGTTCCGGCGGCGAGAATTGCATTTTCGATCACCGCGCGGGGCACGGCTTCGTTGCTGAAATAGCGGCAGGTACGCCGGGTCCGGATCGCCTCGTAAAAGGCGCGCGACCGGGCGACCCGTTCCGCGTCGGAATAATCCGGCAACTGGCTATAGGGCAGGTTGTCATGCGGCTTCATTCTACCATCTCCTGCGGTCAAAACGCGTCATCGGCTTTTGCGGCACAGAGATAGCGCAGCGACTGCGTTCGGGAAAGCCACTAAGCTCTATTGACATAGATGTCAGTAAGCGACATATAGACCGTATGAAAATTGACCATAAATTCTCGGCGCCCGGTGATTCGCACATGCCATTTGTCCACCCGGATCGCCCCGCAGCCCGCTTTCGTCCCCTGAAAGCGCTTCATCATTTTCGCGAACTGATCAAGGACAAGGAAGATACCGAACAGGTCTTCCATATTTTTGAATCGCTGCCGCGTCCCGGATTCCGCAAGGATGCCAGGAAATTTGTCGAAAGCGACAAGGGCAGGGCGCTGCTGCAAAGCGAGCCGGAACTGGCCCCGCTTCTGGATGATCATGAACGTTTGCGCAAGATGCCGGCGGGCAGTCTGGCCCATGCCTATTGCGACTTCATGGAAAAGGAAGGGCTGAGCGCCGCCGGTCTGATCGCCGAATATGACCAGTTCAGTCCGCGCAAATATGGCGATATGATCGAATGGTACGGTTTCCGCCAGCGCGATACGCATGACTTGCTCCACGTGCTTACCGGCTATGGCCGCGATGCGCTGGGCGAAGCGTGCGTCTTGGCCTTTACCTATGGCCAGAACCCGTCACTGGGCAATGTCTTCATCGCTTATGCCGCGGGTCTCAACATGAAGAAGCAGGTCAAGAGTGACGCGCCGATATTCAGCGCGATCCGCGAAGGCCAGAAAATGGGCAAGGCCTGTCCCAAGATCAACGAGGAATCGATCACCGATCTGCTCGCCCAGCCGCTGGACGCGTTGCGCGAGCGGCTGCACATCAAGACACCGCATTTCTATCACGAAGCCCATGCGAAGTTCCGGGCCGGAAATGTCGATCCATACGATATGCTGGCACAAACGGCTTAGAAACGCTTCCTCCTTATACCGATGCTATGGGAGGTGGGCCGCGAAGCGGCTCGGATGGGCAAGGTGCACCAACACCCCTCGACCATCCTCCGGATGGTCCCCCTCCCCGAAGCCTCGCTTCAGGGCGAATTTCTCAGCGGAATTCCTTGCGGATGACCAGTTTCAGGCCGGACCAGATCTCGTTCACGGCACAGACCTTGATATCGACAAATCCCATCGGCAGGGCGACTTCGCGGATCGTGTCTTCGCTGATGTCGGTCTCGACCTTGGACGCCTTTTTCGGCCAGCTCACCCACACCTGACCGGCGGGATCGATCATGTCACGCAGGGTAGTCAGATGCTTTTCCATCGCGTTCCGTTCGGTAACGAAAATATGGGCCGAGTGAAGGCCGGGCGACGGGACTTCATCCTCGGATAGGGTCAGTTCGCTATCCTCGATGTCGGCTCGGACACGGTCCGGCATGTCGAGAAACCAGACGCGCATGCCGTCCTTGAGGGAGAGTTTTTTGGCTAGCGGGGTATCCGAATATCCTGAAGCCATGATCGGCATCCTTTCGCATTAGATGATTATCCACATCAACGGTTGGATGCCAGCGTGGTTCCCTTTCCTGTGCGTGTATCTGTTTCCGCTGGTTGGCGAGAAGCACGGCTGAAGCCCCTCCACCACGCTTCGCGCGGTCCCCCTCCCCATGCCTGCGGCACAGGGAGGAAAGGTGCGGCTTGACAGTTTTGGCCTGACCGTCCCTCATCACAGAATTTTATGTTACATCTTTCCTCCCTGTTGCGCAGCAATGGGGAGGTGGCGCGCCGAAGGCGTGACGGAGGGGCAATTGGCACAAACGACAAGACAAACCATCCTAAAGGCCAGGGAACTGCGCAAAACCATGATCAAGCCGGAGATCATGCTTTGGCAACAACTTCGTAAGAAGCCTCTCGGCATCAAGTTCCGGCGCCAGCACCCGATTGGCTCCTATATACTGGACTTCTGTTGTCCATCAGCAAAGCTGGGTGTCGAAGTCGACGGCCTGGCCCATGATATGGGCAATCGTCCAGAGCGTGACGAGCAGCGCGAGTGGGAACTGTCTCAAGAGGGCGTCGAAATCATCAGAATATCTGCGCAGGAAGTTCTCGATGATCCGGCAGATGTCGCCGACCGGCTATTGCGATATATTCAGAGTCTGCGTTAGGCCCCTCCGTCAGCCTTTCAGGCCGACACCTCCCCATTGCTGCGCAACAGGGAGCAAAATGGTCTTCCTCCCTGTGCCGCAGGCACGGGGAGGGGGACCGCTGCGAAGCAGTGGTGGAGGGGCTAGTCTTCCATCCAGTCGCGGAAGAAACTTTCATTCGCTTCCCGCAGATCGGTAACCGCAACCGGCTTGCCGTTCAGCACCAGCTTGTCGCCCTTGACCTGTCCGATCTTCTCGAACGGCACTTTCGCGCGATCCAGATCATCTTCGTTGCGATAGGTGATGACATAGCGGCCCTGCGCTTCGCTGAAGGCAAAGGCGCTGGTCATCGGGTCAATTTCGGCGCCGAGATTGCCAGCCAATGCCATTTCGGCGAGCGTGACGGCGAGGCCGCCGTCGCTGATGTCGTGGACGGCGGTGACCTTGCCGGCGGCGATCAGTTCGCGGACGATCCGGCCGGCCCATTCTTCATCCTTGAGATCGACTTTCGGCGGCGGCCCATCGGTGCGGCCATGGATTTCGCGCAGCCAGGTCGACTGGCCGAGTTCCTCGTGATGGAACCCGATGGTCGCGATCAAATCGCCTTCCTGCTTGAAACCGATGGTCATCATCGTGTCGAGATCGTCGATCAGCCCGACCGCACCGATCGCCGGGGTCGGCAGGATCGCGTGGCTGATGCCGTCGGCGCCGGTGGTTTCGTTGTAGAGGCTGACATTGCCCGATACGATCGGCATGTCGAGCGCCTTGCAGGCTTCGCCCATGCCTTCGATCGTACCGACAAATTGTGCCATGATATGCGGCTTTTCGGGATTGCCGAAATTCATGCAGTCGGTGGTGGCGAGCGGCTTCGCGCCGACCGCGCAGAGGTTGCGATAAGCCTCGGCAATCGCCTGCTTGCCGCCTTCATAGGGATCGGCCTTGCAGTAGCGCGGAGTGCAGTCGGTGGTGATCGCGAGGCCCTTGTTGGTGCCATGGACGCGGACAACCGCGGCATCGCCACCGGAGCGTTGCGCGGTGTCGGCGCCGACCTGTGAGTCATATTGCTCCCAGACCCAGCGGCGCGAGGCGAGCGCGGGGCTGGCCATCATCTTGAGCAGATCGGCGCCGATATCGGTGCTTTCGGGCAGGTCGCCGACCGGCTGGACATTGATATGCGCGGCATATTCCTCGCGGGTCAGGTGCGGGCGGTCGTAAAGCGGCGCGTCGTCGGCGAGCGGGCTGAGCGGGATATCGCAGACGGTCTCGCCCTTGTGGGTCAGCACCATCCGGCGGCTGTCGGTAACTTCGCCGATCACCGCGAAATCCAGTTCCCATTTGGTGAAAATCGCTTCGGCCATTTCCTCGCGGCCGGGTTTCAGCACCATCAGCATGCGCTCCTGGCTCTCGCTGAGCATCATTTCATAAGCGGTCATGCCGGTTTCGCGGCAGGGCACCTTGTCCATGTCGAGAATGATGCCGACTTCGCCGTTGGTCGCCATTTCGACGCTGGAGCTGGTCAGCCCGGCCGCGCCCATGTCCTGAATCGCGACAATCGCGTCGCTGGCCATCAGTTCGAGACAGGCTTCGATCAGCAGTTTTTCGGTGAACGGATCGCCGACCTGCACGGTGGGGCGCTTTTCATCGCTGTCATCGTCAAATTCCGCGCTCGCCATGGTCGCGCCGTGGATGCCGTCGCGACCGGTCTTGGAACCGACATAGACGATCGGGTTGCCGACGCCTGAGGCTGCCGAATAGAAAATCTTGTCTGAGTCCGCTACGCCGACGGTCATTGCGTTGACGATGATATTGCCATCATAGGCCGGGTCGAAATTGGTCTCGCCGCCGACCGTCGGGACGCCGACGCAATTGCCGTAGCCGCCGATACCCGCAACCACGCCCTTGACCAGATGCTTCATCTTCGGATGGTCGGGCCGGCCGAAGCGGAGCGCGTTGAGATTGGCCACAGGCCGCGCGCCCATGGTGAATACGTCGCGGAGGATGCCGCCGACGCCGGTTGCCGCACCCTGATAAGGCTCGATATAGGACGGATGGTTGTGGCTCTCCATCTTGAAGATCGCCGCCTGGCCGTCGCCGATATCGATCACACCGGCATTCTCGCCGGGGCCGCAAATAACCTGCGGGCCGGTGGTCGGCAGCTTCTTCAGATGCAGGCGCGATGACTTGTAGGAACAATGTTCCGACCACATCACTGAAAAGATGCCCAGTTCGGTAATATTCGGCTCGCGGCCCAGCGCATTCAATATGCGCTGATATTCCTCCGCATTGAGGCCATGCTCGCGCACGGTTTCGGTGGAGATTTTGGGCTCGGTAATCATCGTGTCTGTGGTCATGAAGACCCTTTAACGGGGCGGGGCAATTTCGCCTAGAGGGAATTGATGTTTCGTGGCGCTGCTTTAAGGATAGGTTCAAAGGAGCAACCTATGTCCAAGACCATCGAGCTGATTTTCGATTTTGTCAGCCCCAACGCCTATCTTGTCTGGCAACCGCTCAAGGCGCTGGCCGAAAAACATGGCGCGACCATCAAAATCACCCCGGCCTTTCTTGGCGGCATGCACAAGCTGACCGGCAACGCGCCGCCGTTCATCCGCGATGCGGAAGTGAAGGGCAAGAATGACTATGCGATGCTGGAGATGAACCGGTTCATCCAGAAGCACAAGCTGAGCAAATTCAGGATGAACCCGAAATTTCCGTTCAACACCATTACGCTGCAGCGAATGCTGGTGGCGCTGGAACCGGATAGGCGGGTCGCGCTCATCGAACTGCTGTTGCCGCCGATCTGGGAAGATGGACTCGACGTGACCGATGGCGACACGCTCGGGGGTATCTTGCAGGACGGCGGCTTCGACGCGGCCGATCTTCTCGCGCAGACCCAGGACCCGGCGGTCAAGCAGGCGCTGATCGACAACACGGAAAATGCGGTAGAGCGCGGAGCCTTTGGCATCCCGACCATCTATGTCGATGGCGAAATGTATTTCGGCAAGGAACGGCTCGGCCAGATCGACGAGCAGCTATCCGCTTGAAATCGCCATGCAATGATATCTGCACCATAGATCGTTCGAGCAGGCTTTGTATCGGCTGCGGGCGCAGCCTGTCGGAAATTGGCGAATGGGGTTCCGCCTCGCCCGGCCGGCAGCGGGAGATATTGTCCTTGCTGCCGGACAGGATGAGACAACTGGCCGCGAAGGCGAAACGCTAAGGAACGCGCGTCAGGCCTTTACGAATTTCAGCACCAGATAGGCGGTCAGCGCCGCCGTCACGCCGGTAGCAAAGGCGCCCCACGCGATATCGTACAGGCTGATCTTGGTCGACCAGACCTTGAGTACGGCCTGGCTGGTCAGGTCATAGGTCGCATAAGCGATCCCGCCGAACAACGCGCCGTTGAGCAAGGCCGTGGACCACTGGCCGCTGGCCAGCGCCGGCTTGATCCCGAACCAGACGATGCCGAACAGATAGATCGCATAGAATATCATCGCTGGTGCCTTGCGGAATTCATCCGCCATGATCTCGCCTATCACCGGCCGGTAAAGGTTCTGGGCCATGTTGCTGAGCCAGAGAAAATCGAGAATGCCGAAGATGATGGCGGCGATAAAATAGGCGGCAATATAGTGGGTCATGGCTTTTTCTGCTTTCCTGTCTTGGCACTTTGCGGATCAGACCTGTTTCAACGCCCGCGTCTTGCCGACAAGCAATGCGACGGCAGACAGGACCGCAAAGGCGATCAGCGCGGTAATCATCATATTCGCGTCGGCCGTCTCGGGTTCCGGGACAAACCAGTTAACAGCCTGAAATACGGCCAGCAATATGGCCAAAAGCACTAAGGCAATTCGGGAGCCGGCGGCAACCGGGCGGGTGCGAACGACGAAAAAGGCCAGCGCGCCAAAGGTGAGGAGCAGTTCCAGCGGCATTTCGATCATCGGATGGTTCCAGAGCGCAAAGCCCATTTTGGGCGGTGACCCGGCAAGCGTCAGGTCCGGTGCGTGCACCAGCAGGTCGAGGAACCAGTGCGACAGCACCACGGCACCACCGATCAGCGCTCCGGTGCGGTTGCGGGTGAACAGCCAGATCAGCAGCGCAAAGACGGCCGCCCAGACGGCACTGCCCAAAAGACTGTGGGTATAAGGCATGTCATAAAGGTCAAGCGGGACCATTTCGGTGATCCCGGGCGTGATCCGGAAATTTTCTATGCCCGCCAATGCCAGCCCGAAAAAACCGAAATCGACCAGTTGTCCTGCCACAAATAACGTTCCGAGTCCCGGTGCCCTGGGATGGGTTGCTGCGACCATCGCAGGTGCAAAATGACCGATGAACATGTTTCTTCCCCTAGCTTTTCTGTGCAGAGCTACACCGGAAGTGGATGTTAGTGAAGGCCGGCCCTTGACCGCGGCCCAAAGCGCCGTCATTGAATTTCGCCATGAGCGAAACCAAAGAAGATTTTTCCGCCCTGAATTTCGAGGACGCGCTGAAGCGGCTCGAGGATATTGTCCGCAAACTGGAAAGCGGCGATGTGCCGCTCGACCAGTCGATTGCGCTCTACAGCGAAGGCGAGAAACTGCGCGGGCTGTGTCAGCAACGTCTGGAAGCCGCGCAGGCCAAGATCGAGAAAATCACTCTCGACCGCGATGGCAAACCACAAGCTACTGCACCTTTTGACGCGGACTGAGCCGGTGGCGGCCAATAATAATTCGGATCTTTTGCGGGAGATGGGACGGGTTGCTACCGCCATCGACCGGCAGTTCGATTTGCTGTTACAGGTGCCTGACGACGCCCGTCGCGAATTATACGAGGCCATGCGCCATGCCGCGATCGGCGGCGGGAAACGGTTGCGTCCGTTGCTGGTGATGGCGACCGCGCGGCTGTTCAATGTCGATGAAAGCTGCGCCATCCGGGCCGCGACCGCGGTCGAGGCCCTGCACGTCTATTCGCTGATCCACGATGATCTTCCCTGCATGGATGATGATGATCTGCGCCGCGGCAAGCCGACCACCCATATTGCCTTTGGCGAAGCGGCGGCGGTTCTGGCTGGCGATGCCTTGCATGCGCTGGCCTTTGAGTTGCTGGCTGACGAGCGCACCCATCATGATCCGTTCGTCCGCGCCGAGATGACTGCCTGCCTCGCCAAGGCTGCCGGACCGGCTGGCATGGCGGGCGGCCAGATGATGGATTTGGTGGCGGAAAAGTCGACTTTCGATCTGCCGACAGTGACCCGCTTGCAGCAATTGAAAACCGGAGCGCTGATTGGTGCCTGCGTCGAAATTGGCGCTATTCTGGGACGGGTGGCCAGTGAAGGGCGGACCAGCCTGCGCGGCTATGCCCATGATCTGGGTCTCGCTTTCCAGATTGCCGACGATATCCTGGATGTCGAGGGTGACGAGGAGAAGGCCGGCAAGGCGCTGCAAAAAGATGCAGAGGCCGGCAAGGAAACCTTTCTCAGCCTGATGGGGCTGGATAGGGCCAGAGAACAGGCGCAGATGCTGGTGGATCAGGCCAAATCGCATTTGAACGGCTATGGCGATGAAGCCAACCTGCTGCGCGCCATTGCCGAATATACAATCACCAGAGACCGCTAGGCGGGAAGGACGGGACATGAGAATAGGCGTTTATCCGGGGACATTTGATCCCATTACATTGGGCCATATGGATATCATCAAGCGCGGTATGCGACTGGTCGACAAGCTGGTGATCGGTGTGACCACCAATCCCTCGAAATCGCCGATGTTCTCCGACGAGGAGCGGCTGGAAATGGTGCGCCGGGAAACCGCGGAACTGGGCGATGGTGTCGAGGTCGTCGGTTTCAATATGCTGCTGATGAAATTTGCGGAAAAACAGGGAGCCGGTGTGATTGTCCGCGGTCTGCGTGCCGTGGCCGATTTCGAATATGAATATCAGATGGCCGGCATGAACCAGCAGTTGAATGGCGATATCGAGACCGTCTTTCTAATGGCCGATGTCTCGTTGCAACCGATTGCCTCGCGTCTGGTCAAGGAAATTGCCATGTTCGGCGGCGAGATCCACAAGTTCGTGACACCGCTTGTGGCCGATGAAATTACAGCGAGAGTGGAAAAGATCGGCCTGAAGGGCGATCAATAGGGTTTCCCAGCAATTCATTGCAGTGAAAGGTAGAATCGTCCAAAGGCTGTTTGCTTTCCCTTCCCGCAATACCAAATCGAGTATGCCATGCTGCGCAAATTTTTATTGACCATCTCCGCCCTTTTTCTGGCTTCCCTTCCTGCCCACGCGCAGGAAGCGTCTGAACAGACACCGGCACCGGCGTCTGTTCCTGCCGAAGAGAATATCCTGCATCTCGATCTGTCGACCGGTGGCCGGGTGACGATCAAGCTGTTTCCGGACATGGCACCCAATCATGTCGAGCGGATCAAGACCCTGACGCGTCAGGGCTTTTATGACGGCATTATTTTTCACCGGGTGATCGAAGGGTTCATGGCGCAGACCGGCGATCCCACGGGCACCGGCACCGGGGGGTCAGAACTGCCCGACCTGAAGGCCGAGTTCAGCCAGTTTCCTCATGTTCGGGGCGTGGTTTCGATGGCGCGCGCGCAAAGCGAAGACAGCGCCAACAGCCAGTTTTTCATCGTCTTTTACCCGCGCTTCTCGCTCGACCGAAATTACACGGTCTTTGGCCGGGTGATCGCCGGGATGGAATATGTGGATGCCATCGAACGCGGCGAACCGCCAGCCAATCCCAGCCGGATCCTGCAGGCTTCGATCGCTGCAGACAACAAGCCGCCGGTCTTGCCGAGCGCGCTCGACAATGCCGCCGAGAAGCCTTTCTCGGTCGACGATCTGAACGCACCGTTCAATCCCTAGCCTGAGCCGTGCGCGTTGATCTGTTCGACTTTGCGCTGCCGCAGGAACTGATCGCGCTGCGGCCGGCGGTCCCGCGGGACAGCGCGAAAATGTTGCGGGTCGACGGCGACCGGATGTCCGACCATAGCGTTAGCGACCTGCCGCAATTACTCGGCCCGCAGGATATACTGATATTCAACGATACCAAGGTGATTCCCGCGCAGCTGCAAGGCACACGCGGCGCAGCGAAAATCGGTGCAACGCTGCACAAGCGGGTCGATCTGCGCCGCTGGCAGGCCTTCATTCGAAACGCCAAGCGGCTGCGGGTCGGCGAGGTGGTTGATTTCGGGTCGGATGTATCGGCGGAAGCGGAAGCCAAGCTGGACGACGGCAGTTTCATTCTGCATTTTCTGGGTGACGAGCCGGTCGAGCTGCTGCTCGAGCGTGCGGGGACCATGCCCCTGCCGCCCTATATCGCCAGCAAGCGGGCGATCGACGCGCGCGATGCGGAAGATTATCAGACGATGTTTGCCCGCGAAAAGGGCGCGGTTGCCGCACCGACTGCGGCGCTGCATTTTACCGACAGGTTGCTGGATGCTTTGGCCGCCGCCGGCATCGGCAGCGAAACGCTGACCCTGCATGTTGGCGCGGGCACTTTCCTGCCGGTCAAGGTCGATGAAACCGACGACCACCAGATGCACAGCGAGTGGGGCCGGATCGATGCGGCCACGGCAGACCGGCTCAATGCCGCGCGCAAAGCGGGAGGCCGCGTGATCGCGGTTGGCACCACCAGCCTGCGCCTGCTGGAAAGCGCGACGGGTGAGGACGGGATTATCCGTCCGTTCGAAGGCGATACCGATATTTTCATCACGCCGGGTTACCAGTTTCGCGCGATCGACGGCCTGATGACCAATTTCCACCTGCCCAAATCGACGCTGTTCATGCTGGTTAGTGCGCTGATGGGGCTGGAGACGATGCAAGCGGTCTATGCTCATGCTGTTGCCCATGATTATCGGTTCTACAGCTATGGCGACTCCAGCCTGCTGCTGCCGGGGCAATAGGCCCGACTGACCCTGTTACTAGTGGCATAAGAAAGCGAATCAGGGCATGATTATGCCTGAAACAGAAGTTTCCAAATGGAGAGATGACAATGGACAGTTACGAACAGAATTATATCAATGGCCAATGGGTCGATTCCATCGGCGGCACGCCGCACCAGGTCATCAATCCGGCGACCGAAGAGCCGGGCACGAAGATCGTGCTGGGCACCAAGGCCGATGTCGATGCCGCGGTTGCTGCAGCAAAAGCCGCGTTCAAGACGTTCA
This sequence comes from Sphingorhabdus sp. 109, assembly GCF_902506555.1. Taxonomy (GTDB): domain Bacteria; phylum Pseudomonadota; class Alphaproteobacteria; order Sphingomonadales; family Sphingomonadaceae; genus Parasphingorhabdus. Next base: position 3,275,938 of record NZ_LR732707.1, read on the forward strand.
GCCAGACCTCGCGCGAGGAACGGCTGGCGCTGCTCGAGCGGATCATCGAGGAATATAAGAAACGCATGCCCGATATTGCCGCTTCGCTGGCGGTCGAGATGGGCGCGCCGGTCAGCCTGGGCAATGCCGCGCAGGCGCCTGCCGGACTCGGCGGATTCATGGGCACGCTGGAAGCTTTGAAGAATTTCGAGTTCTCCGAGAAAGTCGGCCCCAATATGATCGCTTATGAACCGATTGGTGTGGTCGGCATGATCACCCCGTGGAACTGGCCTTTGAACCAGATCACATTGAAGGTCGCTCCGGCTCTGGCGGGCGGCAATACGATGGTGTTGAAACCGTCCGAAGAATGTCCCGGCAGCGCCGCGATCCTTGCCGAAGTCATGGATGCGGCAGGCGTTCCTGCCGGCGTATTCAATCTCGTACAGGGTGACGGCCCGACAGTGGGCGCAGCGATTTCCTCGCATCCCGACGTTGATATGGTCAGCTTCACCGGATCGACCCGCGCCGGTATCCTGGTGGCGAAAGCGGCCGCCGATACGGTCAAGCGCGTCCATCAGGAACTGGGCGGCAAATCGCCCAATCTGGTCCTGCCCGGTGCCAAGCTGGAGGAAGTGCTGCCGCCGACGATCGCCGGGGTGATGATCAACAGCGGGCAAAGCTGCATCGCACCAACCCGCGTCCTCGTGCACAAGGACCAGACGGACGACGCCATTGCGGTGGTCAAGAATATTGTCGAGAGCCAGGAAGTCGGCGATCCGACCGTCGAGGGCGGACATATAGGGCCGGTCGTGAACAAGGCGCAATTTGGCAAGATCCAGGATCTGATCCAGTCGGCGATTGACGACGGAGCCACGCTGGAAACCGGCGGCACCGATCTGCCATCCAATGTGAACCGCGGCTATTATATCAAGCCAACCCTGTTCAGCGGCGTGACGCCTAATATGCGGATCGCCAAGGAAGAGGTGTTCGGTCCGGTTGTCACTCTCATGAGCTATGACAATCTGGACGAAGCGATCGAGATCGCCAATGATACCGAGTATGGGCTGTCTGCGGTTATTTCCGGTGATCCGGCTGCTGCTGCCGATGTCGCACCGCAACTGAAAGCAGGCATGGTCATCGTCAACAACTGGGGGCCGGCACCCGGCCTGCCTTTCGGCGGCTATAAACAGTCGGGCAACGGCCGCGAAGGCGGTGTCTATGGTCTGCGAGATTTCATGGAAATGAAGTCGATCAGCGGTCTGCCAAGCTAGGCACAGACGTTGCTGATATTAAAAAAGGGCGGCTCGTTCGGGCCGCCCTTTTTTTGTTTCGCTGCCGGAAGGGCTCAGCCTTCGGCCGGAGCCTCAGCCGGAGGGACCGGCGGTTCATTGTCAGCGACTTCGGTGAGCGAGCCGCCCATGGCTTCGCAATCACCGGCGTCGGTATTTTTCCAGGCATTGCCCTGATAATCGAGGACCGAGGTGCCGGCACAGGTTGTGCCTTCGCCTGCCTTGCAATCATTTTCGCCGGCCAGAGCGATGCCATAGCATTTTTCCTGATCGGCTGCGGCCACTTCCGTCACTTCATTGCCAGTGGCTTCAGCGGTCTCGCTGGTTGCTTCACTGTTGCCGCCAGAACAGGCGGAAAGCGCGGCTGCCGCAATCAGTGCGGTTGCTGCGGAACCAAGTTTCGTTGCTTGTGTCATAAATTACTCCCGATTTAGGTCTTTGAGAATCTGCGCCCATCCTGCACAGATGTTGAAATATTCGAGCAGGATGGACCAGTGGTTACACCAACAGTTGAAAAACACAAAATCGAGGCCGTAAAATCTGGTTTCGTAGCAGAAATCGGGCATTTGCATGGCTGAGCGCTTTTCCTTTTCTATTGCCGCGACCGATGGCAAGGCGCGGACCGGCAAGATCAGCATGGTGCGCGGCGATATTCGCACGCCTGCCTTCATGCCGGTGGGCACCGCGGCGACGGTCAAGGCGCTGAAGCCGGAAACCGTGCGCGCGACCGGCGCCGATATCATCCTTGGCAACACCTATCATCTGATGCTGCGCCCCGGTGCGGAGCGGGTGGCGCGTCTGGGTGGTTTGCACAAGTTCATGAATTGGGATCGGCCGATCCTGACCGATAGCGGTGGTTATCAGGTGATGAGCCTGTCCGACCTGACCAAGCTGAGCGAGAATGGTGTGGAGTTCCAGAGCCATCTCGACGGCTCGCGGCACATGCTGACTCCGGAACGGTCGATGGAGATTCAGCGCTTGCTGGGCAGCGATATCGTCATGGCGTTCGACGAATGCACCAAAAATGGAGCGACACGCGAGGAAGCACAGGCGTCGATGGAACGCTCAATGCGCTGGGCCAAGCGGTCGCGCGACGGGTTCGACAGTGGCGAGGACCATGCGGCTAAGGCGGCGTTGTTCGGAATCCAGCAGGGTTCGCTCGACAGGGAAATGCGCGCGGCCTCGGCCGAGGCGCTGATCGAGATCGGCTTCGACGGCTATGCGATTGGCGGTCTGGCCGTGGGCGAGGGACAGGAGGCGATGTTCGATGTGCTCGACTATGCGCCGGGACAACTGCCCGCTGACAAGCCGCGCTATCTGATGGGAGTCGGCAAGCCGGATGATCTGGTTGGCGCAGTGGAACGCGGCATCGACATGTTCGACTGCGTGTTGCCGAGCCGGTCCGGCCGCAATGGGCAGGCCTTTACCGCGCAGGGACCGATCAATATCCGCAACGCGAAATTTGCCGAGGATCTCGCTCCGCTGGACGAGAATTGCGCCTGTCCGGTTTGCCAGAACCATAGCCGCGCCTATCTGCACCATCTGATCCGGGCGAAGGAGATATTGGGCGCGATGCTGATGACCGAGCATAATATCGCTTATTATCAGTCTTTGATGGCGGGTATGAGGAACGCGATTGCCGCCGGGACCTTTGCCGATTTTGCCAAAAATTTCCGCAGCGCCTATTTGAAATCATGATCATCGGACTGCCGGAAAAAACGACCCTGCAGGATGCGCTGGACCGCGCGCGTAACCATGCGCCCTATCTCGGCAGGACGATGCAGGTGCTGCCCGAACTGGCGGATCTGCTGGCCGAGGATAATCTCGAGGCGGCACTGGAATATGTGCGCAATGCGGGGGAGGGCGCCGCCAATGTCCGGCAAAAGCTGCGCTGGGAAAAACGGGCTCTGGCCCTCACGCTCGCGATTGGCGATCTTGCCGGGCAATTGTCGCTCACCGACGTGATCACCCGCCTTTCGGACTTTGCCGATCGGGCGCTCGACGAGGCTTTGGCCGATATATATGCGAACCGCTATCCCGATGCGCCGCTGGAGGGATTCTCGATCATCGGCCTCGGCAAGCATGGCAGCCGGGAACTCAACTATTCCTCGGATATCGATCCGATCTTCATCTATGATCCCGACAAAATCCCGGTGCGCGGCAAGGAAGAACCGAGCGACGCAGCGCGGCGGATCGGCCAGCAGCTGGTCGAAGCGCTCAACGCCCGCGACGCCGACGGCTATGTCTTCCGCGTAGACATGCGGCTGCGACCGTCGCCGGAAGTCAGCCCGGTGGCGCTGCCGGTCGAAGCGGCGATCAGCTATTATGAATCGAGCGCGCTGGCGTGGGAGCAGGCGGCCTATATCCGCTCCCGGGCCGCCGCCGGTGACCCAGGGTTGGGCCAATATTTTCTCGAGACGATCAATCCGTTCATTTGGCGCCGGTCGCTGGACTATGGCGCGATCAGGAATATCGGCTCGGTTACGGCCCAAATTCGCGATCATTATGCCGCCGGTCAGAAATTCGGTCCGGGTTTCGATCTGAAGCGCGGGCGCGGTGGCATCCGCGAGACGGAATTTTACGCCCAGATGCACCAGCTGATCTTCGGCGGCCGTCAGCCGGATCTGCGCGCACCGGCCACGCGCGATGCGCTGGCGGCGCTGGTCAAGGCCGAACGGATCGATGGCGACAAGGCACGGGTGCTGAGCGAATCCTACGAGCTTTACCGGGTGATCGAGCACCGGCTGCAAATGGTTAACGACCAGCAGACCCACAGTCTGCCTGATACGGCGACGGACCTTGACCGCGTCGCACGACTGCACGGACTCCAGAGCGGAGAGCAGCTGCTCGACCTGCTCGCGCCGCATGTGGAGGCGGTTGGCACCATCTACGATGATCTGATCGAGCCGGAAGACGACCGACGTCTGCCGGTCGATGAGGAAAAGCTGGCCGCGGTAATAGCGGAGAAGAAGCTGATCGAGGGGGACAGCTTCCTGCAGGCGATCCGGCGCTGGCGGAGTGGCAAGGTTACCGCGTTGCGTTCCTCTGCTGCTCACGAATCCTTCGAGGCGATATTGCCCGATCTGGTGGATGCGATCGCTACGGCTCCCAATTCGACAAAGGCGCTGGCGCGACTCGACAGCCTGATCGAGAAATTGCCGACCGCGATCAATTTCTTCCGGATATTGGAAGCGCGGCCCGCCCTGCTCGAGCTGCTTGGAAAGATTCTCAGCCACGCGCCGGTTCTGGCCGATGCATTGGCCCAGCGGGCCGAATTGTTCGATGGCCTGATCGATGCGACCGCGCTGGATCTGCCGCCGTCGGTGGATGAACTGGTGGGACAATTTGCCCGTATGGAGCCGGGCGATGATTACCAGATGCTGCTGGACCGGGTGCGGGCCCGGGTCGGCGACAAGCGCTTCGCACTCGGTGTGCAACTGATCGAGGGGCATCATGACGCGCTCGAAATATCGGCGGGCTATGCCCGGGTAGCGGAGGCGGCGATTCAGGTGCTGACCGACGCGACGATATCGGAATTTGAAGATATACACGGCAAGATACCCGGCGGCGCGCTGCTCATTCTGGCGCTGGGACGACTGGGCGGCGAGGCGCTGACCCATGCTTCGGATCTCGATCTGATCTTTCTGTTCAGCGGGGATCATGGTGCCGAGTCCGACGGCCAGCGATCATTGGGAGCTACGCAATATTATAACCGTCTGGCCGCGCGGCTGGTGACGGCGCTGTCCGTTCCAACGGCGGCTGGCCCGCTTTACGAAGTCGATACAAGATTGCGGCCTTCGGGTACGCAGGGACCGCTGGCCGTTACGCTGGAGAGTTTCTACAAATATCAGCGGGAAAATGCCTGGACCTGGGAACATATGGCGTTGACCCGGGCGCGACCCGTCTACGGGAGCAAGGCCGCGCGGGCCGAGCTTCAAAAAGAAATATGCGACATCCTGGGCGAGGAACGCGAACCCGAAGCTTTGCGCAAGGCGGTCCGGAAAATGCGGCTGGATATTGTCGAACACAAACCGCCCAAGGGGCCGCTGGATACCAAGATGATGGAAGGCGGTCTGGTCGACTGGGAGTTTATCGTCCATTTTCTGCAGCTGAAAACGGGTGAGGCGCTCTACCCGCAATTGGGCAGGGCGGTCCGCGCGCTGGTGGACGCGGGGCATCTCGACCGAGAAATGATCACCGCGCATGAGCTGATGACCCGCTTGCTGGTGGCACTGCGGCTGATGTCGCCGGATTGCGATTTTCCGCCGGAAACCAGCCGCGCCCTGATTGCCAAGGCGGCGGGGCAGGAAAGCTGGGATGCGCTGCTCGACGGCTATGATCGGGCGCGCCAATGCGTTATCGACGAGTGGAACAGGCTGTTGCGGCCGGATCCCGATGAAATATTAGGAGATATTATATGATCGATGTGGGCGACAAAATTCCGGATATGGAACTGGTGGCGCCGGATGGCAGCCCGGTGAGGATTTCCGACTATGCCGGGAAAAAGCTCGTGCTGTTCTTTTATCCAAAGGCCAGCACGCCGGGCTGCACGACGGAATCGAAGGATTTTTCGGCGCTGCTTCCGGAATTTGAAAAAGCCGGCGCCGCGGTGCTCGGCATGTCGGCCGATTCGCCGAAACGACAGCAGAATTTTATCAGCAAGCAGGAGCTGACCGTCGATATCGCTTCCGACGAAAGCACCGAGTTTCTCGAGAAAATCGGTGTCTGGGCGGAAAAGAAAATGTACGGCAAGACCTTCATGGGGATCATCCGCTCGACATTTCTGATCGGGCCGGACGGCACCGTGCTGAAGGCCTGGCCGAAAGTGAAGGTCAAGGGCCATGCTGAAGAGGTGCTGGCTGCGGTGCAGGCGGCATAGTCCCCTGACATGACCGAACAGCTTGATGTCGGCAGCGCGGTTTTGCGCGTGCTGCAGACCGCCGATCCGCGCGCCAAGGTGATGGCTGCGCGCCACGCGGCCCGGGAATGGCGGCTGGGACGGCTCGCGCACGGATTTGGTGAAGCCATGCCGGACATGCCGGCGCGACCCGATCATCCGGTGCTGATGCGCCCGCGCGACATGCCGCGGCGGGGCAAGGGTACTTCGGTGGCGCGCAGAATCGCTCTGATCCATGCTCTGGCCCATATTGAATTTGTCGCGATTGATCTGGCGTTCGATATAATCGGGCGCTTTGGCGCGCAATTTCCACGCGAATTTATCGATGACTGGATGCGGGTCGGTGCCGAAGAATCGATGCATTTTGCGCTGCTGGACAGGCGATTGCGGGACCAGGGCAGCTTTTACGGCGCGCTTCCGGCGCACGACGGGCTGTGGGACAGCGCCAAAAATACCGCCCATGATGTTTCGGCGCGGCTGGCAATTGTGCCGATGGTACTCGAGGCGAGGGGGCTGGATGTGACGCTGGAAACCGTCGAACGGTTCAGGCAGCAAGGCGATAAACTGACAGCAAAGGTGCTAGAGCGAATCTATCATGACGAGATTGTCCATGTATCTTTCGGGACAAAATGGTTCGAAATCGTCTGTGAAAAGGGCAATCTGGCCCCCCACACCCATTGGAAAAATCTTGTAAAAGCCCACTTCAAAGGCGGGTTGAAGCCTCCATTTAACGACTCAGCGCGCCAGACAGCCGGTCTGACCCGAGAATATTATTATGGCATTGAATAATTAACCAATATGAATTTACACCCGTAAACGCACGACGGGGGCGAAAGTTCCGCCACAAAATTCAAGCCATGGGTTTCATGGGTCGCAAATAAAGGTTCGTTCATTTTATGACCGAAAACATAGTAGTTTTGTTTAAGAAATCTGTGAGCAAGATCACAGCGGTTGCCCTTCTCGGATCGGCAATGATTTTTTCCACCGCTGCATCAGCGGAAGAAGCGGCAGAAGCCAGTATCCCGGTTGATGTTCTGAAAAGCCAGGCAGCCGAAAGCGCACTGGGCGAAGCTGACCCCGCTTTCAAACTGATTTTCGACAAATGGAGCGGCCAGGGGAAAAAAGAAGAGGTCAAGCTGACCATCCCTTCCCGCAAGCCGGTTAAAGACTTTACGCTGACCAGTTCTTACGGTTTCCGCTCCGACCCTTTCAAGGGCCGTCGCGCCAATCACAAGGGCCTCGATATGGCTGGCCCGATTGGCACTCCGATTTACGCCACCGCTGACGGCATTGTCGGTCGCGCGCAATGGCTGGGCGGCTATGGCAAATATATCGAAATTAACCACGGCAACGGCATCCAGACCCGCTACGGCCATATGTCGCGGCTCAATGTTGAAGCCAATGCACGGGTCAAGAGCGGCGACCTGATCGGTTTCATGGGCTCGACCGGCCGTTCCACCGGCAGCCACCTGCATTATGAAGTGCGGATCGCCGGCGAAGCGGTCAATCCCATCCCGTTCATGCAATCGAATGATTTCCTGATCGCGCAGAAGCTGAATTCCGGCGTTGCATTGGGCGGTCCGGCGGAATAATACGAATTTCACACCTTTGGGAGAGGGTGCATCAGGGAGCGGTTAGAGCTTAAGGCTTGCCGCTCCTTTTGATTCTCCCTATCTAAAGATTATGAACCAGCTGCTCGCAACCAACGAACAGGATATTATCCTGACTCCCAACGCTGCAAAGCGTGTCGCGGCCATTGCCGAAAAACAGGGCAAGGCGGCCATTTTGCGGCTGGCTGTCGAAGGGGGCGGCTGTTCCGGTTTCCAATATCGCTTTGGTTTGGCGGATGGCATCGAAGAAGACGATATTGCGGTTGAAGAGTCCGGCGTTACCTTGGTTGTCGACGAGATCAGTCTCGATCTGGTGCGCGGCAGCGCGGTGGATTTTGTCGAATCGCTGGGCGGCAGCGCTTTTCAGGTGACCAATCCCAATGCTGCTTCCGGCTGTGGCTGCGGCTCCAGCTTCTCTATCTAAGTGAAAATAGCGAGCTTCAACATAAACGGCATCAAGGCGCGCCTGCCGCGCCTTCTGGAGTGGCTTGAAGAGACCAGGCCCGATGTCGCCTGTCTGCAGGAAATCAAGACGCAGGACGAGGGCTTTCCCGCCGGTAAGTTCGAGGAAATCGGCTATGGTGCGATCTGGCACGGGCAGAAAAGTTTCAACGGTGTTGCCATATTGGCGCGCGATCAGGTGCCGGAAGAGGTCAAGCGCGGGCTCGACGGCGAACCGGAAGACGAGCATAGCCGCTATATCGAAGCCAATATCCGTGCCAAAAATGGCGCGAAAGTTCGCGTTTCCAGCATCTACCTGCCCAACGGCAATCCCCATCCCGGACCGAAATTCGATTTCAAACTGCGCTGGATGAAACGGCTGCGCGAGCGGGCTGCGGAGATCTGGGCGGAAGAAGTACCGGCGGTGCTGGCGGGTGACTATAATGTCATCCCGCGCGACAATGATGTCTTTTCGGTGAAAGCAATGCAAAATGATGCATTGATGCAGCCGGAAAGCCGCGAGGGCTATCGCCGCATATTGAACGACGGCTGGACCGATGCGCTGGGCGTGACCTATCCTGCCGGCAAAATCTGGACCTATTGGGACTATCGCAGCGGCGGCTGGCAGCGCGACCAGGGATTCCGAATCGATCATCTGCTGCTCAGCCCGCTTGCCGCCGACCGTTTGCAAAGCTGCGGTGTCGACAAGGAGCATCGCGGGCGGGAAAAAGCCAGTGATCACACGCCGGCCTGGGTGGATCTGGATCTATAGCCGCCGTTCGGCGACGGCCTGCGCACTTTTTCCTAGCTGATGGGTTTCTCGTAAATCAGATATTCGCGATTGATGCTTGCCTCAATCGCTTCGGCGATCGCCAGCATTCCCTGATTGTCTTCCAGTATCCAGCCGATTTCCGCGCGTTTCGTGCCGAAATTCCGCTTTGCGTCGCGCCGGATATATTCGATCAGCATGAAAGCCATCTGGCTGGCCAGTCGGCTGTTCTGCAATTCCTTTTTGACCCCCATGAGCGGGACCCGCATCGAACTGGACTTGGGAAATTTCAACCACCAGAGCAGCTTCGCCCAGCCAAACGGCCAGAGCGATCCCTTCATGGTCTTGAGCACTTCGTTCATGTCGGGCAACGTCATCATGAAGGCCACCGGTTCACCTTCCAGTTCTGCAATCCGGATCAGATCTTCATACACAATGGGTTTCAGGCTCTTGCCGGCATGTTCGATCTCGTGGTCAGTCATCGGGACAAATCCCCAATTGCCAGACCAGGCGTCGTTCAGGAGATTCATGATGATCGCTGCGTCGCGGTCGAAATATTTCTTGTCGACCTTGCGTATCGTGAGCTTCTTGTTGCGCTCGCCCGAAGCCACGATCCGATTGATCAGTTCAGGAAAGCCATCTTCCACCGGTAAATGATAGGTCACCAGCCGCTTGGCGACCGTATAATCAAGTTGCTCGATCCAGCGCTGATATTCCGCATTATGGTGGCCCATCATGATCATTGGACTATGGTCATGGCCTTTGGTCAGAAGACCGGGTTCTTCCCAGACCGACATGCTGATCGGGGCCAGTATGCGGGTCATGCCCTGATCCTTCAGCCATGCTTCGGCACGATGGATTAATGCGTGCATCACCGCTTCATCGCTGGCTTCCATCAGGCCCCAGTTGCCGGTGCCGGGCCCCATTCCCTGTTCGGCCGGCTGTTTCAGCGCCAGCTCGTCGATATGCGCGCTGATCCGGCCAACTACCTTGCCGTGCCGGAGAGCGAGAAACAATTGCACCCGGGCATGTTCGAAAAATGGGTTCTTGCCAGGTGTAATCAGCTTTGCAACTTCGGACCTGAGAGGGGGAACCCAGTGCGGATCACCGGCGTTGAGCCGATAGGCGATATCGATAAACTCTTTGGTCTGGGCCTTGGTAGTGACAGGTTCTACGGCTATATCCTGAGTGGCTACCATTTTTTATCCTTCTAAATATGCGGCTGGCTGTGGCGTTAATTGAGGCGCAATGTCAAGGGCAGCTGCGCCATTGCGGTCTTGTCCTTGCCATGATGTCGCCACGATATGCTGCTCTAGGCCATCCAACGATAATGCAGGTGTTTATGAGTTCGACAACTATCTCTCCGAAAAATCCGCCGGCGGCAGCGACAGCATCGCGCCGCGCCAATGCGGCTGTTCCCGTTCCCGAGGATGTCGAGCTGATCCGCACGGCAGCCAAGGTCACGCGCGACCTGAATGCGCCGAAGCCTTTGATCTACTGGGCTGATTTTCTGGCATCGACGGCCATAGGCTATGGATCGCTGGCCGGCGCCATTTTCAGCCCGTCGACCGCCGTCGCTGTCGCATTTGGCCTGATCGCCGTGCTGGCGTTATACCGGGCCGGCAGTTTCATCCACGAACTGACCCATATCCGCCGCAATGCTCTTCCCGGTTTCCATTTTGCCTGGAACGCCCTGTTCGGTGTGCCGATGCTGATCCCGTCTTTCATGTATGAAGGCATTCACAGCATCCATCACCGGACCAGGAAATATGGCACTGTGGAAGATCCGGAATATCTGCCGCTGGCGCTAATGAAACCCTGGTCGGTGCCGCTGTTTGTGGTCGTCGCTGCACTGGCACCGGTAGCGCTGCTGTTCCGCTATGCGGTTCTGAGCCCGCTGTCGGCAGTCATACCGCCGCTGCGCAAGCTTGTTGTCGAGCGCTATTCGGGCCTCATCATCAATCCGGAATTCCGCCGCAAGCCGCCCGAGGGCGAGCTGAAACGCCGCTGGCTGGCGTGCGAGATCGGCGCCAGTATCTGGGCTATCGCCTTGCTGGCCCTGGTTGCCACCGATGTGATCCCGCTGCGCGCGTTCTTGATCTTTCTGGCGGTGATGTCGGGCAGTGTCGTGTTGAACCAGATCCGCACCCTGGTCGCCCACCTCTGGGAAAATGACGGCCAGGAAATGAGCGTGACGGCGCAATATCTGGACAGCGTCAACGTACCGCCACCCGCAACCTTGCCTGCGTTATGGGCGCCGGTAGGCCTGCGTTATCATGCGCTGCACCATCTGTTGCCGGGTGTGCCCTATCACAGCCTGGGCGAAGCGCACCGGCGTCTGGCGGCAGAATTGCCGAGCGAATCCAAATTCTACCGGGCGGATCATGACAGTCTGTGGACTCTGATTACCGGACTCGTGCGGGGCAGCGCCGGGAGAAACTGAAGCGTCTATTCCTCGGTCCGGATCAGCACGGTTTCGCCGATCAGGAAAAACAGCATGAACGGTGCCCAGGCCGCCAGCAAGGTCGGGTAGGCGCCGATATTGCCCATGGCGAGCGCGAAATTGTCGGCCACGAAATAGGCGAATCCGAGAGCCATGCCAATCACGGCGCGCAGAAACAACTGCCCTGACCGCGCCAGTCCGAACGCGGCGACCGCGCCCAGCAACGGCATCAGAATCGATGACATCGGACCGGATATCTTGTGCCACCAGCCTGCTTTCAGGCCCATGGTCGGACGTCCCGCGCGCTCCAGCTCGCCGATTGCCGTGTGCAGCGCAACAATCGAGAGGCTGTCCGCATTCACATTGGTTAGGGTGAACTGGTCCGGCCGGATCGAATCGCCGGTCAGAACCTCGGCCTTCTTTTGCTCGGTTCCGGTACCGACATCGAACTGGGTGACGCCGGTCACTCGCCAGCCGTCGCCCGTGAACCGCGCTTCCTCGCCCTGCATCAGACTTTTCAGTCCATTCTCGGTGCGATTATAGATGGCGATGTCCTGCAACAGAACGTCATTGCCACGACCGGTCACGGTCCGCGCGTTGATCAGATTATTACCATCTTTCACCCAGACATTGGTGCGGACGTTGCTCTCCGCCGGAATCGGTCCGAATTCCACTTTCTCCCATTGTGACAACCGGGCGGTAGCAGGCGCGACAATCGTTTCGTTGAAAACGAAGGACAATAGCGCGACGCCCATGCTGGTAACGATCAGAGGGGCCAGAATCTGGTGAGCGGACAGGCCGCCGGCCTTCATCGAGATGACTTCGCTGTTCTGGTTCAGCGTGGCCAGCGTGATAATCGTTCCCAGCAGCACGGAAAAGGGCAGAAAACGAGCGATAAGCTGGGGCGCCCGCAAGGATACATATGTCCACAGTTCGGCTTCGCCATTGCCTTCATAGGCCATGATCTTGCCGCTTTCGCCGAGCAGGTCGAGCGCCTGCAGCACCAGCACCAGCAGCGCCAGCACTGCCAGCGTCCGGATGATGAACATTTTTGCCATATAGATGGCGAGTGTACGGGATGGGAAAAAGTCCATGTCCGGCTATTCCTTCATCAACGCGCGCTTGCGATTGAAATTGAGCAGCCCCTTGAAAACCCCACCGAATTTGGAAAAGGCCTTTTCCAGAGCACCGATCGGCTGGCCGCCCGGCACATGGGCTGCGACATGATACATCCATATGATCAGCGCGGCGAACAGGCAGAAGGGCAGCCATAGCGCGATAATCGGATCGATCAGGCCAAGAGCGCCTATATCTTCGCCATATTCATTGACCTTGTGATAGGTCACAATCATGATGATCGACAGGAATACACCAAGCGCCGAGCTGGAGCGTTTCGGGGGTACCGCCAGCGCCACTGCCAAGAGCGGCAAGAGCAGCATCATCACCACTTCGACCATGCGGAAATGGAAATTGGCGCGGCTTTCGTTGCGTTCGGCGACCGGACGGTTCTCATCCTGCCCGACCCGGACCAGTTCGGGTATCGTATATTCCAGATCCTTGCCGCCGCGTGACCGGAAGCTTTCGATATCGGGCAGGTCGATTGGCAGATCATGGTTGCTGAAGCTCAAGATGCGCGGTTTTTCATAGTTCGGCGCGTCGTGGACCAATACGCCATCGGTCAGTCGCAATATGATCGTGTCGGGATCGTCTGTTGCCAGAAACTGACCGCTTTTCGCTGTGACCGAAACGGTCTGGCCCTGTTTGCTCTCGGCGCGCACGAACATGCCGCTCAATTTGGTGCCGTTGTCGCGGCTCTCCTCGATGCGCAGGGTCATCCGGTTGCCCAGATTGGTAAATTCGCCGACCTTGATCGATGCGCCCAGCGCGCCCGAACGCAATTCAAAGCGCAGTTCCTCATAATAATAACGGGATAGCGGCTGAATGAATCCGACCAGAGCCAGATTGACCAGCATCAGCGCGATCGTGAACAGATAGGGGACGCGGAGCAGCCGCCCATAGCCCTGGCCGACAGCGCGGAAAACATCGAGTTCCGAACTGAGCGCCAGTTGCCGGAAAGCCAGCAGGATTCCGAGCAGCAGCCCGATCGGTATGCCCAGCGACAGATATTCGGGAATAAGATTGGCCAGCATGCGCCAGACCACGCTGACCGGCCCGCCTTCTGCAGCGACAAAATCGAAAAGCCGCAGCATTTTTTCCAGTACCAGCAGCATGGCGGCGATCACCAATGTGCTGAACAGCGGAACCGCGATCAATCTGGCCAGATAGCGATCAGTGGAAGTCAGCAGTTTCAACTTGTTGTCTCCCTCTCACCATGTTTTCGCCGCAAATCAATTCCATAGCAATCGGTAGATCGGGGGGCTGATTCTCGTCCGCGCCGGAGTAATGGCGCGGGTATAACGACTAGGAGTTACTACGTCATGTTGAAATTTGCGGCATCTATCGCATTCTCGACCGCTATTTTGCTATCTTCCGCCCCTGCAATCGCCGGAGGCCGGGTCATACCCAATGATATGCGCCAGTGTCAGACGGGCAAAGGGCCCGCTGTCCGGGTGGAAATTGAAGGACTGAAGGAAGCGACAGGCAAGGTTCGCGTCCAGAGCTACCGTGGCACCGAGGAGGAATGGCTGAAAAAAGGCGCATGGCTGTCTCGCATCGAGGTTCCGGCCAGCGCGACAAATATGACCTTTTGTCTGCCGTTCAGCCGCTCCGGCGAATATGCGATCGCTGTTCGTCATGATATGAACGGCAATGGCAAGACCGACCTGTCCAGAGACGGTGGCGGCATGTCGAACAATCCGAGCATCAACATCTTCAATCTTGGGAAACCAAGCTATAAGAAAACCAAATTTGCCCTTGGCAATGAGGTTAAATCCATCCGCATCACTATGAAATATATGTGATGCATCCAGTACGCAGGACAATTTGGGGCTAATTCATGGCAAATGTCGCTCTTCTTTCCAATCCGAACTCCACCGGAAACCGGTCGATTTTGCCGGAGGTGCGCTCTTATTGCGTCAAGAATAGCGATGTTTTCCATTATGAGGTGGATCATGTCGACGAAATCGCCAAGGCGCTGCAAACCATTGCCCGGGTAAAACCGAAAGTGCTGGTCATCAACGGCGGTGACGGCACGGTGCAGGCGGCGCTGACCGAATTGCACCAGGGTGGCCATTTCGGCGACAATCCGCCACCTGTGGCCGTTCTGCCGAACGGGAAGACGAATCTGATAGCGCTTGATCTGGGCGCAGAGGGCAATCCGCTGAAGGCGCTGGAACGGATTGTGGAACTGGCCAAACATGATCTGCACGAACATCTCGTCGACCGGGAACTGATCGCGCTGTCGGATGGCAGCAAGGATAGCAAGGTGGTGCTGGGCATGTTTCTGGGCGGGGCCGGCCTGTCCGAGTTCATTCTCTATTGCCGGCACAAGATATACCCGTTGGGCCTGCCTAACGCGGCCGCGCATGTGCTGACGGTTTTCGCCGCACTGGCCTCCGTTTTGTTTGGAATAAAGGGCAAGTTTTTGCCGAAGCGGTCGACGCCGATCAAGATATCGCTGATTCGGGATGGTCAGTTCCAGGGCAATTTTGCGGTGTTGATCGTCACCACGCTGGAGAAGCTGTTGCTGATGAAGCGGTCGATGCGGAACAAGAATGCGATTGGCCGGATGCAGTTTCTGGCCATTGATCATCAGGCCGGTGCCATCATGCGCTTTCTGTTGTCGGTGATTTTCGGGCGGCTGGGACGAAAAGTGCAGAAAGGCATCCATCTGGAACGGGGAGACATGATCCGTATCGAAGGCGATGGCAGCAATGTGCTGATGGACGGCGAACTTTTCTCCGCCCAGCCGGGACAACCGATCGTTCTGAAATCCACCAAACCAGTATCCTTTCTTCGGCTCGCCGCCTGAGCTAAGACGTTTCGCGTGAGCGAACTCAAGACATTGATTGCACAGGAACTGGCCCAGCCCGTCGACGGGAGGGTGACCGCCTTTGCCGCTGCCATTGCCGCGCAATATGGCGAGGCGTCGCGCGCGGTGCTGTTCTACGGCTCTTGCCTGCGCTCCACCGAGCTCGACGGGCAGATGCTCGATTTTTATCTGATCGTGTCGGATTACGAGGCGGCTTATGGCAAAAGCTGGCTCGTGGGGGCGAACAGGCGCTTGCCACCCAATGTCTTTCCGGCGGAACATGATGGACTGGTTGCCAAGGTGGCGGTGCTCAGCGAATCAGATTTTCACAAACTGAACCGGATCGGCGCCAGCGCGGTCAGTGTCTGGGCGCGGTTCGCGCAACCGTCCCGATTGGTCTGGCAGGCGGACGAAGCGGCGCAGGTGCGAGCGGTCGAGGCGATCGAAGGCGCTTCCATCACCCTGTTCGACATGACTTTCCCGATGATGAACATCGACACCAAATATAATATTGTCGACCTCTGGAAGCGGGGATTTGAGCTGACCTACGGCGCCGAACTGCGCGCTGAGCGGAAGGACCGCTCCGGCTCCGTAGTTGATTCCGATCCGGAACGTTATGCGCGATTCGGACCGGCCGTGCTTGCGGCGATTGCCGCGCGGGATGAGGTGGAGGACAAAAAGCTCAAAATTGTCGCCTCTCGCGATGCGGTGGAAAAAAGATGGCGGCAATTGCGACGCAACGGAAAATTGCTGACGCTCGCCAGGCTGGCCAAGGCCTCCGCCACCTATGCCGGCGGGATTGATTATCTGGCGTGGAAAATCAACCGGCACGCCGGGACCGATTATGTGATCAAGCCCTGGCAACGCAAATGGCCGATATTGGGCGCGCTGGTAATGCTGCCGCGATTGATCGCCGGCGGGGCGATCAAATGATCCCGTCATGCAAATGATTCCGTCATTCTGAACTTGTTTCAGAATCCCCGGAATCCGAACCGGAAGATGGGAGCAAGAGTGACGAGATCCTGAAACAAGTTCAGAATGACGAGATGCTAGCGGTCCTTGTAATCCGGCTTTCTTTTCGCAAAAAAGGCCTTGGCCGCCTCGCGGCTGTCTTCGGTCATCGAGAGCATCACCTGCTGGCGGTCTTCGATGGCGAGCGCTGCCTCGAAGCTCTGCGCATCGATATTGCGGTTCAGGGCATCCTTCGACAGGCGCAGGCCCATCGGCGCGGTGTCGAGCATCTCTTCGGCCAGGGAGAGGCCGGTCGAGAGCAGCTTGTCATCGTCGACGACTTCGCTGATCAGGCCATATTTTTCCGCCCGTTCGGCATGGATGAAACGGCCGGTCAGGATCAGTTCCGATGCAATCGAAGCGCCAACCATGCGCGGCAGGAAATAGCTGGAGCCCATGTCGCAGCCGCCGAGGCCGATCTTGATATAGGCGGCATTCATTTTCAGCGACGGCGCGCCAAAGCGAACGTCGCTGGCGAGCAATAGCGAGAATCCGCCGCCACAGGCTGCGCCCCGGGCCAGCGCGATAATCGGCTGCGGACATTGCCGCATCAGTTGCATCACCGTGGCGATGGACCGCTGGGTACGCCAGACATGCTGGACTTGCCCGGCTGACCCGTCATTCTTCCAGCCGCCGATATCGAGGCCGGCGCAAAAGGCGCGGCCTTCGGCGCGGAAAAGCACAACGCGCACGTCGTGGCGCTTCTGCAGCCCGCGGAAATAATCCTGCAGCGCGAAGATCATCTCCTCGTTCATCGTGTTGAGTTTGTCGGGGCGGTTGAGCGTCAGGATTTCTATCGCGCCGCGCTGTTCGATGAGGATGGAACTACTCATAGCGCTAGATTGCCCCTACTGCTTTCCCGGCTGCTTCAAACATGCCCAGGATCTGGTCGACCTGTTCGCTCGTATGTTCCGCGCAGAGCGAGCAGCGCAGCAGGGTCATATTGGCCGGTGTCGCCGGTGGTCTGGCGAGATTGACATAGAGTCCTTCGGCGAGCAGCGCCTGCCACATCATCGCGCCTTTTTCGAGATCCGGCATGATCACCGCGATGATCGCGCTTTGCGCTTCCGGCGTGCCGAGAGTGAAGCCGAGGTCGCGCAGGCCCTGGTGGAGCTTCTTGCTATTCTCCCAGAGATGCGCGCGCTTGTTGCCACTGTGCATCAGCTTGCGGATCGAGGTGCTTGCCGTGGCCATGACGCTGGGCGGCAGGCTGGCGGTGAATACATAGGGGCGGCAAACCAAGCGCAATATTTCGGCTTTCGGATGGTTGGAGACGCAGAAGCCGCCGACCGTCCCGACGCTTTTGCTGAAGGTGCCGATGATGAAGTCGACATCGTCAATCACGCCCTGCTCTTCGCAGACACCGCGACCGTTTTCGCCGATGAAACCCATCGAATGGGCTTCGTCGACCAGCACCATGGCGCCGTTTTCCTTGCAGATACGAACCATTTCCTTGAGCGGCGCCACATCGCCGAGCATCGAATAGACGCCTTCGAGTACAACCAGCTTGCCGGCTTCGGCGGGCAGGCGTTTCAGCCGCTTTTCCAGCGCTTCGACATCATTGTGGCGGAAAGCGACAATTTCGGCATTGCCCATCGCGCAGCCGTCATAGATCGACGCATGACTGTCGATGTCGAGGATCACATAATCCCCTTTGCCCGCCAGCGTCGAGATGATCCCCAGATTGGCCTGATAGCCGGTGGAAAAGACCATAGCATGGTCCATGTCGTAAAATTCCTTGAGCGCTTCCTCGCAATCGCGATGCAGGCTGTAGGTGCCGTTGAGCACGCGGCTGCCGGTGGTGCCGGAGCCGAATTCTTCCAGCGCTTTCAGGCCGGCCTGACGAACGTCATCGTCAAAGGTCATACCCATATAATTGTAGGTGCCGAGGAGAATCGTTTCCTTGCCGTTACAGATGGCGACGGTGGGTGAGAGCACCTCTTCCATCACCAGCGAAAACGGATCCTTGACGCCCGTCGCGAGGAGATTCTCGCGCTCCTGGATGAGTGGGTCAAATTTACTGAGTAGATCGGTCATGCTTTACTTCCGTTAGTCCTGAGCCTGTCGAAGTACGAATCACCCGCTCGTGCGACCCTTGATCTAGCCCAGGGCGAACGGGTGTCCGGTTCTAGTTTTCCATCAACTTTGCGACGGCATCGGCGAGCTGGCCGACGGTCTCGATCTCGGCCTGCATGTTCATCGTGATGATGATGTCAAATTCGTCTTCGACCGCGGCAACAAAGTCCATGACCGTCAGGCTGTCCCATTCGAGATCACCCTGAAACGTGGTGCCGGGGGCCAGTTCGACGCCCTTGTTGTTAAACGGCCCGATCAGTTCGCTGACCTTGGCCATGATTTCTTCGCGATTTGCCATAATATGCTTTCAAAATTGCTATTCTCGACCTTTGCCAAGACATGCGCACCATTGGCAAGCGAATAAGGCGCAAAAGCGGCACAATGCGCGCCTTGTCTTGCCCGGACATGCGCTTTCTGCCACTCTTCTGCCTTATCGAGGTCTACAGGTTTGGGAGTATGATTATGGACGAAGGCAGCAGATGGCCGGATGAAGTTGTCTATGCGCTGGGAACCACCCAGCGCCACCATGTGCAATTGAGTGTCATGGCGGACAACAAGGCCAATATGCTGATTGGCGCGACATTTGTTGTTTTCACGCTCGCCATTGGCCAGAGCCACGCTGGCAATATATCCCTGCCGCTCCTCATTCTGGCGATTTCAGCCTTCATATCCGCTGGTCTGGCGGCGCTGGCGGTGATGCCCTCGTTCAAGCTCGAGAAAAACAACTCCCCCAATATGCTGTTTTTTGGCGGCTTTTCCAAAATTTCCGAAGAGGAGTTCGTCGAACATTTGCTGGAAACACAACTGCGCACCCAGGAATCGACCTATCGGGCGATGTTGCGTGATATCTACCAGATGGGCCAGATTCTCGAGCGGAAAAAATATCGTTTTCTGGGATGGGCCTATCGGGTATTTCTGGCGGGGCTGACGCTGACCTTCATCGCCTATATTTACGAGCAGTTCGCCGGGCCGCTTGTCTGAACCGGGTTACAGCCAGTCGTTCTGACGATACCATTTCACGGTGTCCTCGAGACCCTGGTGCGTCTCGATCCGCGCTTGCCAATACGGTCCCGGGATTCGCCTCTGCGGGTCTATCGTCCAGTCATCGTGGCAAAAATAATTCACCCGGTCCTCGGTAAGCTTGGCCCGGTCGCCGCGCAGCAGACGGTCGGCCCCGGCAGCCAGGCGGAGCAAGAATTTGGGGGTCCCGACCGTTGCAACACGCTTGTCCATTGCCCGACCGATGGCCTTGGCAAAGCCGGCCTGCGTCCAGCCGCCCGGCTTGCCGTCATCGACCTCGAATATCTTCGCGGTAAAATCTTCCTTCTCCGGTAGCAAGGCCAGCAGGGCGTGACAGAGATCTTCGACATGGATCACCGACAAACGGCCGTCGGCATCGGGCGGCAGGGTCAGGAAACCCAGTCGCGCCATTTTGAACAGATCAAGAAACTCGCCGTCGCCGGGGCCATAGACGGCGGGAGGGCGGATAATCGTCCAGTCGAGGCCGCTGGTCTGGACCAGCTTTTCCGCCTTCGCCTTGGTTTCGCCGTACATCGACAGCCGGGGCTGGGTGGCAGCCAGCGAGGAGACATGCACGAAACGCCGCGTTCCAGCCTGTTTGGCGGCCTCGATGACGGCCAGCGTGCCTGCTACATTGCCGGCCTCAAAGCCGGCTCTGTCCGGAGCGTTGACCACGCCGGCTATGTGCAGAAACATATCCGCGCCGCTGCACAAGCTAGCGAGGCTTCCCGGATCGTCCAGCGCGCCGCGTACCCAGGTGACGCCGGGGCGTTCATCCTGCTTGCGGCGGGTTAGTGCGCGGGCGCGATATCCGTTCCGGACGATCAGGTCGAGCATCCGGCTGCCCACAAAGCCGGTCGCGCCGGTGATCGCGACTGTCTTTTGAGCAATGTCGGCCATCGCGGCTAGACCAGCACCATCTGGTTGCGGTGAACCACCGCGCTTCGCGGCGCATAGCCGAGGAGAGCCTCCAGTTCCGAACTGCGGCGACCGATGATCTTGGCACAGTCGAGCGCGTTATATTCGGCCAGACCGCGAGCGATCGTCAGACCGTCTTCATCGCGGATATCGACCACGTCACTGCGTTCGAACTGGCCGTCAATTGTGATGATTCCGGCCGCCAACAGACTGTTTCCCGACCGCAGGGCTGCGATCGCACCGGCATCAATGGTAATCGATCCGGCCGAGGTCAGTCGTCCGCCCAGCCATGCCTTGCGGGCATTGGCGCCATCGCCGGCCCTGAACAGGGTCCCGACGTTGGTCAGTGCATAGCGTTCCAGCGGATGGTCGTGGCGTCCGGAAATGATCGACAGCTCGATTCCGGCTAGATTGGCGAGCTTGGCCGCTTCCAGCTTCGATATCATCCCGCCCGAACCCAGGCCGGATGAAGAACTGCCGTCTGCCATCGCCATGATCGTTTCATCAACCGCTTCGACCACGCCAATAAACTGTCCGTAAGCCTGGCTATCCTCGCGGCGGTCGTAAAGGCCGTCTATGTCGGAGAGCAGCAGCACGCGATCAGCCGATGCGGCCTGGCCGACCCGCGCGGCAAGCCGGTCATTGTCGCCGAAGCGGATTTCGTCAGTGGCGACGCTGTCATTCTCGTTGATGACCGCAACGGCGCGATGCTCCAGCAGCTTTTCCAGCGTCGCGGTGGCGTTGAGATAGCGTTTGCGATCTTCCATATCGTCCAGCGTGAGCAGCATCTGGGCGGCGGTGATCTGATGTTCGGCCAGAAGCTCCGACCACAGGCTGCTGAGTGCGATCTGGCCGACAGAAGCCGCTGCCTGTGCATCGGAAAGGCTGGAACGGCCACCTTGTTCGAGGCCGAGCCTGCGCGCGCCCAGAGCGATCGAACCGGAAGACACGATGATCAGATTGTCACCCGCCTGATGGCGTTTTGCGATATCGGCGACCAGCGTTTGAAGCCACGTCCGTCTTGGCTGTCCGTCCTCGCCGACCAGCAGGGAAGAGCCGACCTTGACGACTATCGTCTCCGGCTTGTCAACGCTCACAGCGGTGACCAGTCCTTGGCAATATCCTCTTCGCCAGAGGTGTCTGAATCCAGGCCCTTTTGCTCGATGGAGCTATTCTCGCCGACCGCTTCCAGTATTTTGTCCAGCGCAGCATCGAGGCCTTCGCCGGTGGCGCCCGATACCGGCAGAACATGTTCCGCACCGGCTGCGCGCAACTGGTCGGCAATGTCCGCCATCAGCTCGTCGTCCAGCAGATCGGCTTTGTTGAGCGCAAGTATTTGCGGTTTCTCGGCGAGGCCACCGCCATATTTTTCCAGTTCCTTGGTGACCGTCTTCCAGGCCTGCACCGGATCGTCTCCGGTCGCATCGATCAGATGGAGCAATATTTTGCACCGTTCGATATGACCGAGGAAGCGGTCGCCAATGCCAGCGCCATCCGCTGCGCCTTCGATCAGGCCGGGAATGTCGGCAAGTACGAACTCGCGGCTCTTGTGCCGGACCACACCGAGCTGGGGGTGGATGGTTGTAAAGGGATAGGCCCCGACCTTGGCGCTGGCATTGGTCACCTTGTTGATCAGAGTCGATTTGCCGGCATTGGGCAGGCCGACAAGGCCCGCGTCCGCGATCAGCTTCAGTCGCAACCAGACGGCTGCTTCCTCGCCCGGTTCGCCGGGCTGATGCTGGCGCGGGGCGCGATTGGTCGAGCTTTTGTAGCTGGCGTTGCCGCGTCCGCCGATTCCGCCTTCCAGAAAGGTGGCGCGCTGGCCTTCGCGGGTGAAGTCGAGCAGCACCAGCTCCTTGTCTTCGGACAGGATCTGGGTACCGACAGGCACTTTGATGACCAGATCATGGCCGCCCGCACCGGTCCGGTTGCGGCCGGCGCCCCCCTTGCCGCGCGGGGCTCTGAAATGCTGGGCATAGCGAAAGTCGATCAATGTGTTCAGGCCTTCGACGGCTTCGAACACGATATCGCCACCTTTGCCGCCGTTGCCGCCATCGGGGCCGCCATATTGGATATATTTTTCACGCCGGAAACTGACAGCGCCAGGCCCGCCCTGACCGGAGCTGACATAGATTTTGGCTTGATCGAGAAAATGCATGTTGGAGCATTTAGGGATTTGGTGCGGGAAAGGCTAGGCTTTGCTGCAATATAAAGACACGGGCCCTGTCCGTTGGCCGCTCCGGCAAGCTAGATGCTCAGACCGCCATCGACCGCAAAGGCGGCTCCGGTGGCGAATTTGCTTTCCTCGGAGGCAAGATAGACGATCAGATGCGCGATATCGTCGGGTTCGCCCATGTGACCGACCGGCTGGGCCAGCTGGAAGGATTCCTCGGTTTCCGCTGGATTGGGCGTTCCATCAATGACGCTGCGGACATTGGGGGTCATGATCGTGCCGGGCAGCACCGCATTGACCCGTACCCTGTTTTTCTCGCGCGCGCAGTAAAGGGCAATGGACTTTGTCAGCATCGGAATCGCGGCTTTGGCGCTGTTATAGGCAACCAGATCGGCGCTGGCGTTGATAGCTGCGGCGGAGGAAAGGTTGATGATCGACCCGCCCGTCTTGCTCATCAGCGGCAGGGCCGTCTTGCAACCGAGAAATATCGAGTCGACATCGACGGTGTAACAGCGTTTGAAATCCTCGTAGCTGACGTCCGCTATCGAACCGAAAACGGTGACCGCAGCATTGTTGACCAGAACATCAAGCCGGCCATATTTCCCCTCGACATGGGCGATGATTTCGCCCCAGCGATCCGGATTGGTAACATCCTGCTCCAGAAACTCCGCCTTGTCGCCAAGCTCCGCTGCGGTTGCGGCGCCCGCTTCGGCATTGTGATCGGTGATGATCACCCGCGCGCCCTCGTCGATGAGACGCTGTGACGCGGCCCTGCCCAGTCCCATTGCTCCGCCGGTTAGCAATATGATCTTGTCCTGCACGCGTCCCATCAGGTTTTTCCCGTCTTCATTCTGCTGCTTCCATCTGTTCCATCTGTGCGACTCGGGGATCATTGGGATAGACCCATTCCTCGCCGATCACCTGTTCTACTGCGAGATGATCCGGCACGCGGTTGAGTCCGATCATCTTGTCGCAATTTTGATGAAAGCTGTAAATGCGCGCTTCCTGATAGCTTAGCGGCACGCTCTTGAAGCCGTCGCTCTCCAGCGATTTCTGGATCATTTCACCGAATTGCGTGTCCTCGAGAATGATCGGCGACATGTCGCGGCCATTGGGCTTGCTCTCATCCGGCACGGTCCACAGATCCGGGGCCGGGCCATCACCCCAATCCATTGCCATGGTCACCAGTTCCAGCCGGGTTGTATTCAAAGAGGTCGGCCAGAAGATCAGCGGCGGAACGAAATAATTGCTCAGCGGTGACACCCAGTTGGGGAACATCGTGTAGCTTTGCGTGCAGGTGCGGCCAAATTCGCCAACGCCATCGATCTCCTGCCAGTTAGGCGGGCTGTCAATGGCGCGGACATGTTCACGGTCGGTCTGTGCGGGCGCAGGCGCGAGCATCCGGGCATGGCCGTTGGGGTAGAGCGTGTTCACATTGCGCTTGCTGTCGACCAGAGGAGAGACGGTATCCGGATGGATGAAGGGCACATGATAGACCTCCATATTGGCCTCCATCGCCACCTTCCAGTTGCACTTCAGGTCGAAACTGTGGCGCGCGGCAAGCCTGATCTTGTCAAACCGGAATTCTTTCCATTCATCCCAGACCGGCCCCAGCCATTGTTTCAGCGGCATGGCCTCTTCGTCAAAATTGACAAAGATCAGATTACCCAGCCGCTCGCACCGGACCGGGATCAGGCTGCGGCAGGACATGTCGAAATCCGGGCCGAAGTCCTGCTTTTCCGGCACGCCGACCAGAGAACCGTCGGTCTTGTAAGTCCAGTTGTGATAACCGCACATCAGCCGCGGCGTCTTGCCCTTTTCTTCGGTCACCACCGGCGCACCGCGATGGCGGCAGGTGTTGTAGAACGCCCGCACCTCGCCATCCATGCCGTGGACGATGACAAGCGGATCGCCAATCTGTTCCCATTTCATGAAGCAGCCGGGTTCGGGGACTTCATCGATATGCGCCGCGAACAGCCAGCTCTTCTTCCACAGATATTGCTGCTCGAGATCATAATATTCCTGACTCGTATAGCGGCCAGCGGGCAGGTCAGGAAGGTGGGGAAATCCCTCCGGCGGCGCGGTGCGGGAAGCCTCCCACTCCATCAGCGCTTTCATCTGGTCGATATAATTCTCGCTCATTGTCATGGCATCATCCCCTAGGCCGCGGCAATTTTGACCGGAATTGCGCTTTGCATCGCCTGTCCGGTGATTGGATCGATATCGGCATCGTCGACGATCAACCGGTTGGTCGAGCCGCCCTTGGTCATCACATCGTCCTTGCCAGCCTCGCTATCGCCGAACGCATGGCTCATTGAGATAACGCCGGGCCGAATTTTTTCGTCGGCCCTGGCGAGCCCGAATATCGAGGCATTGGGAGAGCTTATTTCGATGATCGCACCGTCTTCAATGCCGGCTGCGGCGAGATCGGCGGGATTGAAAAAGGCCGGGTTGGTTGGCATTTTTTCAACCAGCTTCGGAAAGGTGTGGCCATTGCTGTTATAGCGGTGTCTGGACCGGCGGGAGATGAGGCGGAAATCGAAGCCGCTCTCGACCGGATCATTGGCAGCATAATCGATCAGTTCGCTGGGCATGGCACCAGCAGCGAGATCGAATTTCTCCTGCGCGTCCGGATCGGCCGGACCAACGACGGGATGCAGGTCTTCATAGGTGATCGCCGCACCCTTGCGTTCCAGCGCCGCTGCATCGGCCCTGGCCTTGCTCGGTTTGAGCAGAGAGCCTTCGGAAATCAGGTCTAGGACGGTCGCCTTGTCCGGGCAGGTTTCCATCGAGACCGGGCCGCCAGGGAAATTCATTTCGATGCCCATATGCTTGGCCAGCCACCAGAGCATTTCATATTCGTCCATCGTGTCGCCGGGCGGCGGCACCATCGCCTCGGTATAATGGCCATAGGCTTCTTCGGTGAAGGCATCCGACACATTGTTGATGTCTTCGCGTTCCAGACACATGCTCGGTGCCAGGATCATGTCGGCGCGTTTGGCGCTGGCCGACATCCACGGGTCAATCTGGATGAACAGTTCGCATTCGTCGAGCGCGCGGCGGACTTTCTGCTGGTCGGGAAAGGCGATTTCGGGATTGCCGCCGATCGAGATCAGCGCCCTGACCTGACCTTCGCCTGGCGTCAGGATTTCGTCGGCCAGCACATTGCACGGCATCTCCTTGCCGAGATGACCGAGGCCCCTGATCCGTGATTTGGGGAAGCCCTCGCCAAAGGTCGGCATCTTCGGCGCGACCTGCGCCTTTCTCGGTCCGCCCATCAGCGGATTGAAGACCATCGGCGCGGAAACCCGCTCGCCCTCCTGGTTGAAGCGGGCGCAGAGAATGTTGAGCGAAGCCACGAGATATTCGGTCAGCGTGCCATTGCCGGCCATTTCCGGACCGGTGCCGGTGACGACCCGGCCCTTGTTGGCACCGGCGAACATCCGGGCGGCGGCGACCAGTTGATCCTTCTCGACCCCGGCGCGCTTCGCGGCGATATCCGGTGTCATATGTTTGACCGCCTCTTCCAGTTCTTCCACGCCGTCGACATGGGCGGCGACGAAATTCTGGTCGTAGAGCTTTTCTTCGAAAATCACGTTGAGTATGCCGGCGAGCAGGGCAGGGTCTTCGCCCGGTTTCACCGGAAGATAAATGTCCGCCAGTTTGCCCATGTCGCTGACCCGCGGATCGGCGACGATGACTTTCATGCCGCGCGCCTTTGCATCGCGCAGGCCACGTGATGGAGAGGATGTCGGCATGCCGCCGGAATAATGGGAGACGATCGGATTATTGCCGACAAACATCGCGACATCGGATTCAGTGAAGGCGTTGCCGCCACCCATCCACATGCCATAGCGAGCGGTGGTGAAAACCTTGGCCGGCTGATCGACCGTAACGCTGGTATACCAGTTGCGCGATCCGATACCCTGCGCAAAAGCATAAGAGGTGCCGAGCACGGCGCTGTTCTGAAAAGCATTGGTGCCGCAGTAGATCGCGATGCTGTGTGGTCCGTGCTCCTCGACCATTTTCTTCATTTGCTCACCGGCGAGCTTCAGCGCTTCGGCGGTCGATATGTCTTTGAAGCTGCCATCGGGCTGGCGGATCTTGCTGGTGATCATCCGGTCCGGAAGATTGTGCATATCAGGCAACTGGCGACCCTTGATGCAGGTGTAGCCGTGGAACAAATGGTCTTCTTTGTCGCCGCGGACGGATTTGACCTTATTGTCCTCCACCTCGACAATCATTGCGCAACTTGCGTGACAAAAACGACAAAAACTACGCTTGGTCTCGACAGCCATGAATCTCTCCTATTTCGGAGAAGTCTAGGCGCGGAAAAAGGCACAAGCGACTGACAAAAATGCTCGGAAAAATGCTTTCCTTTTCGCAGCAGAGTCAGATGGGTTCAGGCCGGAAACCGGGCTGACCGTCAGCCGCTGTTGCGCAATGCGGTGGCGATGGCGTTGAGAGACAGCTGGATGCCCTCCCCGATACGCGGATCATCTTCGCCGGCGCGCAGCCGTTTCATCAGTTCGATCTGCAGATGGTTGAGCGGTTCGATATAGGGCAGCCGTAACTCGATGCTGTTGAACAGCGCGGGACTTTTTGCGAGCAGATGCGGCTGATCGGTGATTTCCAGCAATATGTCGCGCGTCTGGTACCAGCTTGACCGGATGCGGCCGAAGAAAGTCTGGCCCATGTCCTGATCCTCGACCAGG
The DNA here is from genome assembly GCF_902506555.1 of Sphingorhabdus sp. 109. Classification (GTDB taxonomy): domain Bacteria; phylum Pseudomonadota; class Alphaproteobacteria; order Sphingomonadales; family Sphingomonadaceae; genus Parasphingorhabdus. The sequence goes on from NZ_LR732707.1 coordinate 3,303,210, forward strand.
CCGGCATAGCGGGCGGCAATACCCATGTCGGACTTGGCCAGCACCATCTCCATATTGGAGAGCGATGCCTGAAAAAAGGGCCAGCTCTGCGCCATATCCTTCAGTTTCGCCTTGTCGTCAAAGGCTTGAAGCGCCTGTCCGACACCATACCAGCCGGGCAGCATCACCCGGGCCTGAGCCCAGCTGAACACCCAGGGAATGGCGCGCAGATCTTCGATCTTGTCGCTCTTCGTACGGCTGGCCGGGCGCGAACCGATCTTCAGTTTGGCGATTTCCGTCAGCGGCGTCATCTGCCGGAAGAAAGTCCGGAAGCTGTCGTCACCATAGACCAGATCGCGATATTCGGTGAACGCGACTTGCGAGATTTCGTCCATGGCCGCGGCATGATCGGCCTGTACCTTATCGTCGGTCCGGTCGGGCTCGAGCGAATTGATCAGCACGGCGGAGGTCATCGCTTCAAGATTGGCTTCCGCGACATCGGTCGTACCATATTTGGCGGCGATCACTTCGCCCTGCTCGGTGATCCGAATACGGCCGGCGACAGTGCCCTTGGGCTGGGCCTTGATCGCGCCGAAGGCGGATCCGCCACCACGGCCCACGGCACCGCCGCGCCCATGGAATAGCTGCATTTTTATGCCCGCATCGGCGAAAATCGGGGTTAAAGCATCGCTCGCCTTGAACAGGCTCCAGGTCGAGGTCAGATACCCACCATCCTTGTTGCTGTCCGAATAGCCGATCATCACTTCCTGATGACCGCGGCCCTTTGCCAGAGCGTGCATTTCGGGAAGCGCGAAGAAATCGCTCATCACCTGCGGTGCATTTTCCAGATCGGCGACGGTTTCGAATAGCGGCACCGCCATGACCGGGCAGGACGGTGAATCACTGTCTTCGGTGGGTGCGTGATAGAGGCCGGTTTCCATCAACAGGACATAGACTTCCAATATATCGGAAACGCTCTCGCCGTTGCTGATATTATAATTGGTGATCACCTCGGGGCCATATTTCCGGTGCGCTTCGGCAGCCGCGCGGATGATTGATAATTCCTTCCGGGTCTCGTCGCTGTAGGTTATCCACGGGCTCGCAAGGGGACGGTTATTGGCCAGTTCAGCGCGCAGCCGCTTGACCCGCGCCGCTTCGTCCAGCGCCAGATAGTCATCTTCGACACCCGCCTGTTTCAGCAATTCGGCGACCACGCGTTCGTGAACCTTGCTGTTCTGGCGCATATCGAGGGTGGCGAGGTGGAAGCCGAACAGCTCGACCGTCCGGATCAGGCGGCCCAACGCTCCGGATGTCGCGAAGACGCCCTTGCCGGCCGATTTCAGGCCTTGCGCCAGAATGACCAGTTCCTCGCGCAATTGCTGCGGATTGTCATAGGCCTCGGCGGTAATTGTCGACGCGCGCCCCGGAACATGTCCGCACAACTTGAGGTGGGTCGCTGACAATTTGGCATAGATACCGGACAAGGCGCGGCGATAGGGCTCGTCCTTGCGGCTGAGCGAGTCATCACCACTGGCCTCGGCCAGTTCCAGCACCGCTTCGGGCACTTCGGCCAGTTCGGTGGAGATCGACAGTTCTGCACCCAATGTGTGCACGCACATCAGATAATAGCCGATGACGGTTTCGGCAGCCCGCGACAAGGCTTCCTCCATCGCGCCTGCGTCGACAAAGGGATTGCCGTCCCGGTCGCCGCCGATCCAGCTGTTGAGCTTCAGGAAACTTGGCAGCCGCGCGCCCAATGTCCGCTCCCATTTGGCATAGAGCCGGGGAAGGACGGGCAGGAACACGTCTTTCATATAGCTTTGCGAAATCTGCACTTCATCGGTGACAAACAGCCGCTCGCGGCGCAGCGGACGGGTTTGCCAGAGCAGGGCGATCTGGCGCAGGATCGCCGCGTCGAGCATATCGCCTTGCGGGGTTTCTTCCTCTCCCTCGTCCTTCATCAGCAGCAGTTCGGCAATACGGGATTTATGGTCGATGATGCTCTTGCGCCGCACCTCGGTCGGGTGGGCGGTGAGCACCGGCGCGATTAATGCGTCCTGGAGCAGTTGCAGGATCGCGTCCCGATCTACCCCCTCGCTGGCGAGCAGTTCGATCGCCTCGACCACCGTGGCGCCTTTCTCCGCTGCGACGCCCTGCCGGTCCTCGGCCAGATTGGCGAGCAGGGAAAACAGCATGAAACCACGGACAAAGGCGAGCGTCTCGTCGAGTGACAGCGCATCAAGACCGGGATCAATCGCATCCGCATCGGCGAGACCGCGATGGCGATCGACGCTGGTCGAACGAATATATTCGGTGCGCCGGTAAAGGTCTTCCCCGCCATAGGAACGAATGACGTCGCCCAGCAATTTGCCGAGATATTTGATGTCTGGATTTTGGCGGACGGTCAGGGATTCTGTCATATTGATATGCTGCACTGCACCGCCAGCAGGGTCAAGAAATACTGCGTGGTTGCGAGATTAAATTCTGGTGTTATATTGGGGTAATACACATCGGGAAAATGAGGGCGAGATGTCAGTCAAATCGCAAAGGGGGCCTGTGGCCGAAATGCCGGTGAGGCGATTTGATCCGGTGGCACTGGTCGACCTGGTCATAATTCTGGCGGTTCTGGTCGGGGTCAAACAGTCTGTTCTGTCCTTCAGCTATCTCTATGCCGGTCCTGCATCCACATTTTCGGCGATGCTGGTCGCGACCCTTTTGCTGCGGCGCCGAGGCTTGGGCTGGAAGGATCTGGGACTGCGCTGGCCCGAAAACTGGTGGAAAACTGTTGGACTGACGCTATTTTCAATGGCCCTGTTCATCGCGGCTACACAGCTGATGCAGCTTTTCGCCGACGCATTTTTCGAAGATGTCGGCACCAGTGGCCGGTTTGACCATATCGAGGGCAATCTGGCGGCTTATATCGGGATCATGCTGCTGGTCTGGACCCACGGATCCTTTTTCGAGGAGCTGTTGTTTCGCGCCTTTGTCATCGACCGGACCAGCAAAGCCTTCGGCGGAAGCGGGAAGGCAGAGATCGGAGCGGCCCTGTTTTCCTCGATTTTCTTCGGCTACCGGCACTATTATTATCAGGGTATGCATGGTGCCCTGATCACCGGAGCCGGGGGGTTTGCCTTTGCAATGCTTTATCTCTGGTTCGGCCGCAAGAATATCATGCCGCTGATTTTTGCGCACGGCATATTCAACAGTCTGGGACAGACGTTTCGTTTTCTCGGAATCCGCGACTGAGCAAATTTGCCTGACCTCCACAGGGCGCTGGAGGATATGGTACGGCTGCCGCCCGCGGGAGGCCGGGCAATTCATTAACGAGTTCCTGCTAACGCGCCTGATCAAGGAGATTTTTCCATGGCAAGAATTATTTATGCCGAAGACGATGAAATGGTTGCCGAGATCGTCCGTGATACGCTGATAGATGCAGGGCATGCCATTGGCGTGATCGGTGACGGCCTGACGGCACTGAAAGTAGCCAAGGCGAAAAACCCCGATCTGATCATATTGGATTGCAGCATGCCGGGAATGGGCGGGGTTGAAGTGGTTCGCCGCATTCGCAACCATCATGAACTATTCGCGACGCCGGTATTGATGTTGACCGGAAGGTCGTCTGCGGCCGATGAACGGATCGCGCGGGAAGCCGGCGCCACAGATTATCTGAAAAAGCCCTTTGACCCCGACGAGCTTGTGGTGACTGTCGAAACGATGCTGGACAATGTCGAGAAACGCAAAGCCACGCAAAAACTGCCGATGCGCTACGTCTGATTCCCGATCACCGGATTTGGAATGACTTAGCTTTCCAGCTCGATATCCCAATATAGCCAGTCATGCCAGGTGTCGTGGAGAAAATTTGGCGGGAAGGCCCGGCCATGTTCCTGCAAATGCCAGCTGGTCGGCTTGATCGGTTGATTGGCGAGCTGCATATGCGCTTCCTTGGGTGTCCGGCCGCCTTTCTTGAGATTGCAGGGCAGGCAGGCGGTGGTCACATTTTCCCAAGTCGTGCGGCCTTTCTGGCGGCGCGGGATGACATGGTCAAAGGTCAGATTGTCGGGTGATCCGCAATATTGGCATTCGAACTTGTCGCGCAGGAACAGGTTGAAACGCGTGAAGGCTGGATATTCGGACGGCTTGATATATTTCTTCAGGGCAATCACCGACGGGATTTTCATGTCGAGATTGGGGCTGTGTACTTCGCGCTCATAGCTGGAAACGATGTCGACGCGGTCGAGAAACACCGCCTTGATTGCTGTTTGCCAGGACCACAGGCTGAGCGGATAATAGGACAGCGGCGTATAGTCTGCATTAAGGACAAGCGAGGGGCAGCTTTCCGGATGCCTCAGCAGGTCGGGGTGGTACATGCGTGTCTGTCTCCCTTGTCCTTTACTGTCTGCTCTTTATGCCTAAGAACGTGACATGACTATTACACAGAGAACATTATCCGGCTCATGACGTCAAGTGGGCAATTGAATCGACATATTGTGGTGCGTTTTGCCCCCAGTCCCAACGGGTTGTTGCATTTGGGTCACGCCTATGCAGCGATGGTGGCGCATGATTTCGCCCGAAAGCGCGCGGGCCGGTTCCTGCTGCGGATCGAGGATATCGACAGCGGCCGCAGCCGTTCGGAATTTGTCGAGGCGATAGAGAATGACCTGCGCTGGCTAGGCCTGGACTGGGACGGGGATGTGATTTTCCAGTCCGAACGGCTTGCCAGCTATGCGGCCGCAGCCGACCGGCTGAAGGCGATGGGATTGTTATATCCCTGCTTCTGCACCCGGTCGGATATGCGGCAATTATGGGAACAAGGGGGGCGGCCTGAAGGGCCTGATGGTCCGGTTTATGCGGGAACATGCCGTCATCTGGACCCGCAAGTGGCAAGCAAGCGAGCGGCTCAGGAGCCGCATAGCTGGCGACTTGACGTCGCAAAGGCCGCGGCGATCACCGGCCCGTTGCGCTGGATCGACGAGCGGCAAGGCGAGCGCTTGACCCAACCCGAGCGACTTGGCGACGTTATTCTGCTGCCCAAGGATATGCCGGTTGCCTACCATCTCGCTGTAACGCTCGATGATGCCCGGGACGGGATCAGCCATGTCGTGCGCGGCGAAGACCTGTTCGCCGCTACCGACATCCACCGCCTGCTGCAGGCATTGCTGGCCTTGCCCACCCCTATCTATTTTCACCATCGGCTGCTGCTCGATGACAAGGGGGAAAAGCTGTCGAAAAGCCGCGGTTCTGCCTCTTTGTCCGTATTGCGGGCCGCTGGTGAAGACGGCTATCGACTGGTACAGAATCTCAGGGCGGGAATCTTCCCTGTTGGAATATCCCTCTCGCAGGCTTAAGGTGAAATTATGAGCTATATTTTGATATTGATGATCATCGCAGCGGCTGGCGCTGTTGTTTATGCACTTGTGCGCGGGCTGATCGCCTTCGCCAATATGGAGCCAGGCGATGTAGATGCCGAAGGCATTACCGCTTCGCACAAGAAGCAGAATGAAATGATGTTTGCGCGCGTCAAATATCAGGCGATCGCGATCATTCTGGTGGTGATATTGCTGGCAGTGGCGGGTGGCCAGAGCTAGGCCGCTTCCCCGATGGTAAAGCTAAACAAAATCTATACGCGCACCGGTGATGACGGGACGACCGGTCTGGTCGACGGATCGCGCATTGCCAAAAATGATCAGCGAATGGCGGCGATTGGCGATGTGGACGAATTGAACAGTGTGCTCGGTGTGGCGATTTGCGAAATCGCCGATGACACGCTGGTCCAGACCTTGCGCGTTATCCAGAACGACCTGTTCGATCTGGGTGCGGACCTGGCAACGCCGGCCGCTGAAGGCGATGATTTTACGCCGTCGGAAATGGTTCTGAGAGTGGTCCCTTCACAAGTGGAGCGGCTGGAAAAAGCCATTGATGCCGCCACGGCCGAGTTAGACCCGCTGACCAGCTTCATCTTGCCCGGCGGAACGAAAGCCGCCGCAGCCATCCATCTGGTGCGCGCCGTGGCCCGGCGGACCGAGCGGACCTGTGTTGCCGCGGGCAGGGCGACGTCGATCAACCCGCAGGCGCTGGCCTATATCAATCGTCTTTCGGACTATATGTTCGTAGTCGGACGCGCGCTGAACCGGGGTGGCAAGGACGACATTCTATGGGTTCCGGGGGCCTCGCGTTAGGACGCTAAAGTGCCCTGCAACGCAGATATATGCAACCAGTCGGAGTGTATATGCGTAGTTGACCTAATCATTGTTCGCGCTATGTTCCGAAGACAATAAGAGCCGCTACCGGAGTAGGATTGATCGCCAGCCAACCACATCGCCCGATTTCGCACGCGGCCGACGCACATAGTGATTCCCGGGCAGGTGAGCTGCTGGCCCGCTACCGCGATGTGAGACATTATTCGGTTGGTTTGGCCGATGGGCTGAGCGATGCCGATGCGACCGCACAATCGATGGACGACGCCTCTCCGGCAAAATGGCACCTGGCCCATGTCAGCTGGTTTTTTGAAACTTTCCTGCTGCGTGATCACGTCGCCGGCTATCACCTGTTCGACGATGCTTATTCCTATCTGTTCAACAGCTATTATGAAGCCGAAGGTGCCCGTCACGCACGATCGGAACGGGGCTTGCTAACCCGCCCTTCGCTCGCGGAGGTCATGGCCTATCGTCGTCATGTCGACACGGCAATGGAGGGGGCGATGGACGGCTTCTCCGCAGAATTGCTCGATCTGGTCGAGCTTGGCCTGAACCACGAACAGCAGCATCAGGAATTGTTGCTGACCGATATCCTCCATCTCTTTTCCCGCAATCCGCTAAAGCCCGCCTATTCCTGCGCGGATCCCGTTGAGGCCGCAGAGCCCGGACCTCTGGAATGGATCGAAGGCAGAACGGGTGTACAGCCAATCGGTCATGACGGACCCGGTTTTGCCTTTGATTGCGAAGGACCGAGACACGAGACATTGCTTCATCCTCACGCGATTGCCAGCCGCCCGGTGACCAATGGTGAATGGCTCGCGTTTATCGAGGATGGCGGCTATCGGGAGGCCAGCCACTGGTTGTCGGACGGCTGGGCCTGGGTACAGCAGCACGGCATTGAAGCCCCGCTGTACTGGAGCCGGGAACCGGACAAGACATGGTCCGCGTTCGGACTGGGCGGCCACCATGGGCTCGACCTGTCCGCCACGGTACAACATATCAGCCATTATGAAGCGGATGCCTATGCCACCTGGGCCGGCGCCCGCTTGCCCACTGAAGCCGAATGGGAAGTGGCGGCCAATCATGGCCTTCCGCACAATGGCGCGGTGTGGGAATGGACCGGCAGCGCCTATCTGCCCTATCCGGGGTTCCGGCCGGCCGACGGGGCGGTCGGTGAATATAATGGCAAGTTCATGTCGGGCCAGGCTGTCCTGAAGGGTGGCAGTATCGCGACTCCGCCTGGCCATGTCCGGCCCAGCTACCGGAATTTCTTCTATCCCCACCAGCGCTGGCAATTCTGCGGATTGCGGCTAGCCAAAGACCTTTGACGTTAAGGACGCCCTCATGGACATGACCACCTCTCTTGTCGACCATACGTTTCGCAAGGACGTCCGGCGCTGTTTTGAAAACCGCACCTATGCGATCCCGGCGCGCTGGCTTTACGACCGGCGCGGTTCGGAATTGTTTGAAGAGATTACCGAGCTGCCCGAATATTATCCGACGCGGACCGAGACGAAATTGCTCAGGGACAACGGAGCGGCTTTTGCTGCATCGACGGGCACCGGCCGGGCGGTAATCGAATTCGGTTCGGGGAGTTCGGTCAAGACCCCGAATCTGCTGAAAGCGATTGACCCCGCGGCCTATGTGCCGATCGATATCTCCGGCGAGTTTCTGGAACATAGCGCTTCGCTGCTTCAGGAAGAATTCCCGGAATTGCCGATATATCCGGTCGAGGCCGATTTCATGAACCGGGTGGCGCTGCCGGAGGCCATGGCCGACATGCCGAAGCTCGGTTTCTTTCCCGGCTCGACGATCGGCAATATGATCGCCCGGACTTCGGTCGACCTGCTGCGCTTCATGCGGGAAACGCTGGGTGAGGGCGCGCAGCTCTTGATCGGTTTTGACCGGATCAAGGATGTCCAGACGCTGATCGACGCCTATGATGATGCGGCCGGCGTGACGGCACAATTTTCGCTCAATCTGCTGCACCGGATCAACCGCGAGCTGGCAGCAGATATTCCGGTTGACCGGTTCCGTCACAAGGCGGTCTGGAACGATTTATATGCGCGGATCGAAATCTATCTGGAAGCCCAGGACGATGTGCAATTTTCAATCGACGGGCATAGCCATGCAATGGCCGGAGGACAGAAAATCCATATCGAGAATAGCCATAAATACGGCTTGCGCGACGCCCGGCTGATGTTGCGGGCCGGCGGCTGGACGCCCTTGCGCGAATGGAGCGACGAGCTGGACTATTTTACGCTCATGCTGGTGGAAGCCCATCCGCTCAAGCACGCGCCCTAGGATTATTCGGCAGGCGCAGTGGTCACTTCGAGAATGCGGTAGTTTGCGCGCCAAATCGAAATCCATTCATAGGCACCGCGGCATTCCGGCATTGCGCTGGCATCGGTCAGCCGGAACATGTCTCCGTCCCAGATATAATTCTCAGCGCTGCCGCAATCGCCGAGCCCGCGGCCCTTGCCATAGCTGCTGAGCTTCCGCTCCCGCTCATCCCAGCTCGCATTGACCAGCAACGGGTCGGTACCTTCGCCGCCCCAGCTGGGCTGACGGTCAAATCGGGCGGGCGCGAACGTCCAGCCGCTGGTCGCGCGGGGATTTGCGACATATTCCCCGATAAAGGGCGCGCTGGAGAAATTATAGGCGCCCGAGCCGCAGGAAATCAGCACCAGCGCCCGGAATCGGTTGCCGCGTTTGCCCAGCGGAAAGACCTGGTCCTCCACCAGCCCGTAGCGCTCGTCCTTGCATCTGGACTTTTCGACCAGCGCCACGATATCGCCGGTTTCCGGGGCCAGTTTGGAATCGTCCCAACGGTCGACCGTGATGGTCGGAATTTCGCTATCCGCGGGCTGATATTCTCGCGGTCCCCTGGCGACCAGAGCGGTTGCGGTTCCGGCGCGCTGCTGCTTTTCGTCGATATAGCGCAAGGCGGCCGAAGAACCGGCCAGCGAAATTTGCGTGATATTCTCGCCCTGGGGCCCCTGGATGACGAGATTTCTTCCGTTGATAATAGCCTTCGCCACCTTTTCGGCATCCGTGCCGACAATCTCTATCGGATAATCGCCTTGCACAATCGGCCCGGTGTCGACCAGCTTGCCATCGATATTCATCCGGTAACGGTCCATCTCCCGGGCAGGAAACAGGACGCGGATCCTGAAAATATCATCTTTGCCGGCGGTCCTGACGATCGAAACCGGTCCGTCCCAGCCGTCAAATCCGGATCCGCCGTCGTCCGGAACCAGCGAAACAGCCTGGCAGTTTCCGCCATTGTCGCAGCCGACAGCCCAGTCCCGGAAAGTCCGGATCCCTCCGGGTTGCGCCGCCGGCTGGGCGGTCGCGGCGGTGATGGTGGCAAATATTCCGACAATGAAACTGATAGGGGACATAATTGCAATCTAGCCAGTTTGGCCGACAATCGCTAGTGGCTTGTGCAAACACATCGAACAGCATGAAGGGCATGATATGAAAGCAATCGGTATTATCGGATCGGGACAAATGGGCGCCGGCATCGCGCAGGTTTCTGCTCAGGCGGGCTATCACGTCTATCTTTCCGATGTCAGCATGGAAATCGCCGAACGCAGCAGGGCGGGTATCGCCAAGCAGTTGTCGCGACTGGTCGAAAAGGACAAGATTGATCAGCAGGCCGCCGAAACCGCACTCGGCCGAATCGAGCCGATCGTCCAGCTTGACCCGATGGCCAATGCCGACATCATCATCGAAGCCGCCACCGAGCGTGAAGACGTCAAGCGCCAGATTTTTGCCGCAGCATCCGAAGTGCTGGGTCACCAGGCGATTTTGGCGAGCAATACCTCATCGATTTCGATCACCCGGCTGGCGCAGTCGGTGAAAGACCCGTCGCGCTTTGTCGGTGTGCATTTTTTCAATCCGGTGCCGCTGATGGGGCTGGTCGAAGTCATCCGCGGGCTCGCAACCAGTGACCAGACCGCGGCCATGGCCAGCGATTTCGCCAAAGCTGTCGGCAAAACTCCGGTGATGGCGAAAGATTCGCCCTGTTTCGTCGTCAACCGCATCCTCCTGCCGATGCTCAACGAGGCCTTTTTCGCGCTCGGCGAAGGCACGGCGTCGATGGAAGATATCGACCGCGGCGTGCAGCTTGGCCTCGGCCATCCGATGGGGCCGATCACCCTGGCCGATCTGATCGGGCTGGACACCTTGCTGGAAATCCTGCGCGTGCTGCAGAACGACTTCGGCGACCCGAAATATCGCCCCGCGCCAATCCTGACCAAATATGTCGAAGCCGGCTGGCTGGGCCGCAAGACGGGCAAGGGCTTTTACGACTATTCGGGCGAAGTGCCGGTTCCGACGATGTGAGTCGATTGCTTTCTATTCCGGCATGTCGGAATAGAGCTGTCGAGCCTGCGTCTGGCGACAGGCTCGGGATACACGAACAGGAAGAAGTTGGTTTATATGAATGATATGATCAGAGACTTCACAATCGATATCCCGAAGACGGCACTGGACGATCTCGATATAAGGTTGCGGCATGTGCGCTGGCCCGATCCGGAGCCGGTGGATGACTGGTCGCAAGGCATCCCGCTCGACTATGTGAAAACCATCGTCGAACATTGGCGGACCAGCTACGACTGGCGGCGCTGCGAGCAGGAACTCAATCAATACCCGCATCACCTGACCGAAATGGACGGCGTCGATATCCACTTCATGCATATCCGCTCGCCAGAGCCGGATGCGCGGCCCCTGCTGATGACACATGGTTGGCCCGGCTCGATCGTCGAGTTCATGGACGTGATCGGTCCCCTGACCGATCCGGTGGCACATGGCGGGGAGGCGAAAGATGCCTATCATCTGGTGCTGCCGTCGCTGCCCGGATATGGTTTTTCCGGCAAGCCGACCACGACCGGATGGGGCTTGGAGAAAATCGCAAAAGCGTGGGACACGCTGATGACGCGGCTCGGCTATGACCGCTATTTCGCGCAGGGCGGCGACTGGGGCGGTATGGTGACCTCGGTGATCGGCGCACAAAATCTCGGCCATTGTGCCGGCGTGCATGTCAATCTCGTGGTCGTCGGACCACCGTCGGACGAGATGATGGCCAGCCTGACCCCCGAAGAGCAGGCGTCACTGGCCCATTTCGCGGTCTATCAGGAGCAGGGGGCTGGCTATGCGGAAATCCAGCGGACCCGGCCGCAGACCCTGGGCTATGGTCTGGCTGATTCTCCGGTCGGGCAAATGGCCTGGATCATGGAGAAATTCCAGGGCTGGGCAGAGGATGCCAAGGCGCCGGACGAGAATTTCGACTGCGACCGCCTGCTCGACAATGTGATGATCTACTGGCTCAACAATGCCGGTGCTTCCTCGGCGCGCCTGTACCGCGAAAGCTTCGGCGCGCCCAATGTCGATCCGGTCACTGTTCCCTCGGGGTGCAGCATCTTCCCGCACGAAATCATCACCCCTTCGCGCCGCTGGGCAGAGCAACGGTTCCAGAACTTGCACTATTGGGGAGAGCCTGAACAGGGCGGCCATTTCGCGGCGATGGAAGTGCCGGAACTGTTCGTGCAGGAAGTGCGCGGCTGTTTTGCCGGGATGGAGCTCTAGCGGCACGTGCTTGCCCTGATCACCCGGCGGCTGATGACGGCCATCCCGACATTGCTGGTGATCATATTGGCATCCTTCTTCCTGATGCGGCTGGCGCCGGGCGGGCCGTTTGACGGCGAGCGACCGCTCGATCCGGCAACGCAGGCGGCCTTGCAACAGGCCTATGGTCTCGATCGGCCTTTGTGGGAGCAGGCGTGGCTCTATATTTCGCGGCTGGTGCAGGGGGATTTCGGGCCTTCGCTGGTCTATCGCGACTTTACCGTATCGGAACTGATCGCGCAGGGCCTGCCGATTTCGCTGACGCTGGGCGGGCTGGCGATAGTGCTGGCGCTGATGATCGGGGTGACGGCCGGCCTGTTTGCTGCCGTGCGAGCCGGACAGGCTGCGGACAAGACGATCATGATGCTGGCGACGGTTGCAACCGCGCTACCGACCTTTGTCACCGGACCCGCGCTGGCGCTGTTTTTTGGTCTATGGCTCGGCTTGCTGCCGGTATCGGGAACGGGACAAGGGGGAGCCTGGCTAATCATGCCGGTCGTCGCCCTGGCGCTGCCGGTGTCGGGGGCGATTGCCAAACTGACCCGGGCCGGTCTGGCGAGTGTGCTCAAGCAGGATCATATCCGCACCGCCCGCGCCCGCGGTCTGCCCGAGGTGAAAATCCTGTTCAAACATGGTCTTCGGCCCGCCCTGGTCCCGGTCGCAAGCTACCTCGGCCCGGCGGCAGCGGGGCTGCTGACCGGGGCCGTGGTGGTGGAAACCGTCTTCGGCCTGCCGGGGCTGGGCCGCTATTTCGTGCAGGGCGCGCTTAACCGCGACTATCCGCTCGTGCTCGGTGTGGTCACGCTCTACGCCGCGCTGATCATATTGTTCAATCTGTTTGCCGACCTGATCTACGGCTGGCTCGACCCCAGAATGCGGGAAGGGTGAGCGCATGTTGAAGCGTCATCTCCCGCTAGCTCTGGTTCTGTTGATTGCCGCTTTGGCTCTGTTGCTGCCGTTCTTTCTGCCCTGGAGCTATGACCAGATCGACTGGGATGCCGTCCGCGCGCCGGCGTTCAGCGAACCGCATATATTCGGCACCGATGACATTGGCCGGGATCGTCTGGCGCGGCTGGCAGCGGGCACCCGGATCACGCTGCTGGTGGCGATGGCGGCGGCGCTGGTGTCGCTGGTCGTCGGCATCGCCTGGGGCGCGACCGCGGGCTGGATCGGCGGCAAAGTCGACGAGCTGATGATGCGGATTGTCGATGGTCTCTACGCGCTGCCCTTCATGTTCATCGTGATCCTGCTGATGGTGGTGTTCGGCCGGTCGATATTGCTGGTCTTCGTCGGTATAGGGCTGGTCGAATGGCTGACCATGGCGCGGGTGGTGCGGGGGCAGGTGATGGCGCTGAAGCAAAGGCCCTTCATTCTGGCGGCCGAAGCGGCGGGGACGCCTTCCACGACGATCGTGCTGCGCCATATATTGCCCAATATCGCCGGCGTTGCGCTGGCCTATCTGATGCTGACCGTGCCGCAGGTGGTAATGGTCGAGAGTTTCCTCTCCTTTCTGGGCCTGGGCGTGCAGGAACCGCTGACATCGCTCGGCATATTGGTCAAGGAAGGCGCTGACGACATGGATATGGCGCCGCTTGGCCTGCTGCTGCCCGGCGGCTTGCTGGTGCTGATCCTGGTCTGCCTGACGATCGAAGGCGAGCGATTGCGAGACCGCTTCTCATGAGCCTTTATGAGATAGACCAACTGGCGGTGGAGATCGCCGGCAAGCGGCTGGTCCAAAATGTCAGCCTGACCGTTGAAGCGGGACAATGCACCGCAATCATCGGCGGCTCGGGGTCGGGAAAGAGCCTCACTTGCCTGACACCGTTCGGCCTGTCGCCTGGTATCGCTTCGGGCGCGATGATATTGGATGGCATCGACCTGGCCAGCGCTGACCACCAGCAATTGCGTAACGCCCGCAGCAGGCTGACCGGATTTGTGTTCCAGCAGCCACAGACCGCGCTGACCCCGCATCTGACGGTCGGCTCGCAATTGCAGGAAGCCGCGATGCAGGCCGGATCACCACGGCCATCGCGCAAGGAACTGGCACTCATGCTGGAACGGGTCGGCCTGACCCGGGCAGACGAGCGACTGGACCAGTTCCCGCACCGGCTGTCTGGTGGCGAGCGCCAGCGGGTGATGATTGCCGCGGCTATCGCCCATCATCCCAAATTGCTGATTGCCGACGAGCCGACCAGCGCGCTGGATGCGTCCTTGCGCGCCGAGATCATGGACCTGCTCGATGAATTGCGGGCCGAACATCAGCTCGGGATGCTGCTGGTCAGTCATGATCTGGCTTCAGTCGAGGGCCATGCCGACCAGTTGGTGGTGATGGCAAAGGGCCGGCTGGTGGAAAAGGGGGCGACACGGACGATTATCACCCGTCCTGCGAAAGATTATACCCGGCGCCTGATCGCTGCTACGCCGCGGCTAGACGAGGCACCGCCAAAGCTTGGCCAACCCGGTGAGCCGCTGCTCGAAACCGTGGATGTCGGCGTTGAATTCCCGCGACCGGGCTGGCGCAGCGGTAAGATCCGGGCCGTGGTCAACGCCGACATCATGATCCGGCAAGGTGAGTCCCTGGCGTTGGTCGGCGGCTCCGGATCGGGGAAATCCACCCTTGGACGGGCTATCGCCGGTATCGGCCCGGTAACCAGTGGAGAAATCCGGTGGCAGGGCGCGCCGCTTCCCGGACGTCGCCAGCGCAATCTTGCCATGCGCCAGTTGATCCAGCCGGTCTTTCAGGACCCGGTTGCCAGTCTCGATCCGCAATGGCGGGTTGAGGATATTGTGTCCGAGCCATTGCGTAACTTGCGGCCCGGTCTGATAGCTGTCGACCGGAGCGAGATGGCACGGCAGGCCATGCTGGAAGTCGATCTGACGGAGGATTTTCTGTCCCGTTCTCCTGCCAGCCTTTCGGGCGGGCAGGCGCAGCGGGTAGCGATCGCACGGGCAGTCATTGCGGCGCCACAGCTTCTGGTGCTGGACGAGGCGACATCGGCGCTCGACCCGCTAGTGGGAGCGGAAATTCTGGATCTGCTGCTCCGGCTGCAGGCAGATAACGGCCTGAGCCTTCTGTTCATCACCCATGACGTTGCCGCCGCCCGGCGAATATGTCACCGGATTGCCGTGATGGAAGAAGGGCGGATCGTCGAATCCGGTGCAATGCAGGCGGTCATCGAGCATCCGAAGCATCCGGCAACACAAAGGCTGGTGGCGGCAAGCTAAAAAAGAGGGCCGCCCGGTTGTCCGAGCGGCCCCTTTTTCAGCGTTGCTTTGTGAATTTAGAAGGATACGCCGAGAGTGAAGACGAATGCAGAGTCGGTGAAATCTTTCTGTGACGGGGAATCGTCGGTGTCCGTATAGGCCACTCCCAGCGACAGATTTTCGGTGATCGCATAGTCTACGCCCAACGACCAATCAACATAGTTGCCGTCGGTTCCTTGCAGCGTGCTGAGGAAGCTGTCGCCATCCGAATAGCCCAGATGCGCATTCAAGGTCAGTGGAGTGTCGGGAATACCGGCGCTCAGGTCGGTGTAAAGATAGATATTGTCTTCGTTGGCCAGAGCACTTTGCCCGCTCCAAGCATAGGCTGCGCCAACCGTGGCTTCAACCGGGCCCAGCGTAGCCGAGAGCGAAGCATATGGTTCGAAGAAGTCGGTCGCTCCACCGCCAACGCCGCCGGCGTCAGGGTAGAAATAATAGAGAAGACCGATATCGGCGGTAATACCGGAAGCGATTTCACCGGACCAGCCGCCGTAAATGTCGAGCTCGGTACCACCGGCAAAGTTGATCGAAGATCCCCAGGTGCCGATGTAGAAGCCGCTTTCATGGCCGATATCGATGCCGCCCTGAATAGCGACATCGCCGCCGGACTGCGCTACACCGCGAAAGCGGTAGTCAGAAGTGACCGCTGCATTTCCCGAAATTGTGATCGGGCTTGCGGATTCTTCCGCATCCTGCGCCAGGGCAGGGGCTGCGGTAGAGGCAAGCAATGCGGCCGAGAGGCCGATGATGGTTGATTTGGCTTTTCCGCCAAGATTAGCTTTATTGGACGTGCGCATGGAAATCCCTTTCTCGTTAATGCGTATCGCCCCTCCTACTTTTGTTTCCGCTGTTATTATATTACGTCAGATACCCCGAACGCGAACAGTCTCTAAACATGCCCAAGAAAGCTGCTCTATATTATTGCGCTGCACAAGAACGAATATGACAGTAAAGATGACATAATTCTGAAATGTTGCACTTGCGCCACAGACTTGCTTTCGGCCGCTTAAAATTTAGGCGGATTTGTTTGCCGGTGATTAATAAAGCGTCATTCGGCGTCTGCCAGGCTGATACCGTAACCAAATTTCCAGCATCTGGTCAGTCCGAGCCGTTTGGTCCTGCCGGGCCAATGGCCGGCTCCGATCCGGCCTGCAATATGACAGTCCCGCCTTCCGGCAAGGACTTGATATGGAGATCGCGCTGCGGGAACGGAATTTCGACACCATGTTCCTTGAACAGATCCCAGACCCTTTTCAAAATTGCCGCTCTGAAATTGCCGACACCGGATTGCGGGTCCTTGATCCAGCACCGAATCTCGAAATTGACGCTATTGTCGCCAAATTCAAGCATCCAGACAACCGGTTTGGGATGATTGAGTACCCGCGGCACATCGACACAAGCCTGTTTCATCAGCTCGATCGCCTGATCCATGTCGGTATTATAGGATACGCCGACCGGAATGCTGATCCGGACGTTGGGGCTCGAATAGGACCAGTTTTCCACTTCGCGGGTCATCAAATCCTCGTTCGGAATCAGATGTTCCTTGCCCGCACGCGTCAGGACGGAAACGGCGCGCACGCCGATCTTGTTGACCCAGCCATAGGTATTGCCAACCGCGATCACATCCCCCGGTTTGATCGAGCGGTCCATCAGCAGGATGATCCCGGCGATCAAATTACCGATCGTCTTCTGCATGCCGAAGCCGATGGCGAGGCCGAAGGCACCAGAAAATACCGCGAGGGCTGTGAGATCGATCCCGACCACGTCGAGACCAAGCACAAAGGCTCCGGCCAATATCGAAACCGTAGCCAGTTTCTGCCCCAATACCTTTTGCGCGGCGTCGAGCTCGCTGTTGCTGATGATATAGGCCACCAGCTTCATCAGCACGCGGGCCACCGCCAGCAGAATGACGGCGGTCATCGCCAGCGTGACAATCCAGAGCAGTGAGATCCGGCGGGAACCGAGGCTGAACCCGACCTTGTCCATCGCCAGGGTAATCGGCTCGATTCCGCCGACCAGCCCGGACCCGATGCTGACGAACAGGGCGAGGCCAATGGTTGTTCCCAACCAGTTCGGCATCCGTACGCCACGGATCAGGTCATTGGCGAACAGGCCGACGGTTATTGCAATGGTCAGTGAAAAGACGACTTGCGCAATCAGATACCAGGGATAGGCCGCCAGGAAAATGCCGCATAATATGAAGGTAGTGGCTCGGCGGGTCATGTCGCGGATGCGGCGGCCGGCAAGTTCGCTTTCATAACCGGCGCGCGCTTCCCAGAGGTGACGCAGTTTTGGACCGATATATTTGCTGAGATACCAGCCGGCGGTCAGCGCGAGAACCACCAGCCCCGCAGCGATGGCGCCTTGGATATATTGAACATTGCGCGGGATGTCGGGCGCAAAAGCTTCAATATATTTCAGCGCATTGTCGATCATGGGCTGACACTGTGATAATATTCGAAAGCTTTGGCAAGGTCCGCTATCAGATCAGCCGGGTCTTCCAGGCCTATGTTGAGCCGGACCAGCGCTCCTCTTCGGGTCCATGGTACCGCGCTGCGATGCTTCGCGGGATCGACCGGCAGCGCGAGGCTTTCAAATCCGCCCCAGCTATATCCTATGCCAAACAGCGCCAGCGCATCGATGAAGACCGCACGGGAATGTTCGTCGGCATCGGCAAGCTCGAAGGAGAATAGTCCGGATGCCCCTTTAAAATCCCGTTTCCAGATATCGTGGCCCGGGCAATCGGGTAAGGCAGGGTGCAGGACCAGACCGACTTCGGACCTTTGCTTCAGCCACCGGGCGATTTCGAGTGCGCTGGCCTCGTGCTGGCGCAGGCGGACGTCCAGCGTCCGCAATCCGCGCGCGGCCAGATAGGCGTCATCCGGAGAAACCACCTGTCCCAGTTGCTGCGCGGTGCGCCGGAGCCGGGGCCAATATTTGTCATGGGTGGTGACCGCGCCCATCATCACATCGCTATGTCCGACAATATATTTTGTCGCTGCGGTTATGGCGATATCCACGCCATGTTGCAGCGCCGGAAAAAATCGTGACGTTGCCCATGTGTTGTCGAGCAGGGTGACGATGCCTGCCGCGTTGGCCGCTTTGCAAATGGCTGGTACATCCTGAACCTCGAAGGTCAGGCTGCCCGGGCTTTCCATCAATATGGCTTTTGTAGCGGGGCCGAACATTTCCGCAATATCCGCGCCGATAAGCGGATCATAATAGCGGGCGGTGATGCCCATCCGCTTGAGAAAGGCATCAGCAAAGCTGCGGCTGGGATCGTAGCTGCTGTCGGTCAGCAGGATTTCGTCGCCGGGATTGAGCACAGCCAGCAACGCGCAGGATATGGCCGCAACGCCAGAAGGATAGAGCATCGTTCCGGCGGCGCCGGGCTCCATTTCGGTCAGCGCATCGGCCAGTGACCATTGAGTAGGCGAGCCGCGGCGACCGTAGAAAAACCGCCCGTCGTCATTGGTCTTCAGGCCTTCCCGGAGATCGGCGACATTCTCGTAAAGATGGGTGCTGCCCCGCCAGATAGGGGGATTGACCACGGCTCCGGTCCAATTTTTACGGCGACCGCCGGTAACAACCTGGGTCGCCGGTTTTTTCAAGCCGGAGTCATCATCTGCCAATTATCGTTCCAGCAGCGCCGGCATGTTCAGGCGGATTCTTTCGGGGTGTCGGCGTCGGCGCCCCATTCTGCCCAGCTGCCATCATAAAGCGCGGTCTTTTCTGCGCCCGCCAGTGCGGCAGCAAAAGAGACGACCGCTGCGGTCATGCCGGAGCCACAGGTCGTGACCAGAGGTTGGGAAAGATCGATGCCGGCATCGCTGAAGATCGCCTTGATTTCGTCGCTGCTTTTCCATGTGCCGTCGGCGTTGAAGAAGTTGCTGTGCGGGATATTGGTCGATCCCGGAATATGTCCGGAAGCAATGTTGCCGCGCGGGTCCGGAGTCTCGCCACTGAAACGATCGGCAGGGCGCGCATCGATGACCTGCTCGTCCTTGCTGTGCAGATTGGCGAGCATATCGGCCTTGGTACGGATATCCTTGTCGTCCTTCCAGACGGTGAAATGGCGGTGGCGCAAGGCCTCTTTGCCGCTTTCCAGCGGCCGGCCTTCGGCTTTCCACTTGGCAATGCCACCGTCGAGAATGGCGACTTCATGCGCTCCGAACATGGTCAGCATCCACCAGGCGCGCGCTGCGCTTTTGAGCGGGCTGTCATCATAGAGAACGACGCGGCTGCCATCGCCCAGGCCGAGCGATTGCATGCGGCTGGCAAATTTCTCCGCTGGCGGCAGCATGTTTTCGATCGGGTTACTGCTGTCGGTCAGATCGCTGAGATCCATGAAGACCGCACCGGGAATATGGCCCGCTTCATATTCGGCGGCCGGATTACGACCGGCATCCGCCATGAATTTCGTCGCGTCCACGATACGCAGATCGGATGCGCCCAGTTCGTTGGCCAACCATTCGGTCGTTACCAGCAATTCCATATTAAACTCCTCATGCCCGCAATTATTTGCGCTACTCCAACCGCCGTTTAGCGACTCGATTTCAAGGCGTCGAGGCTATAACGCATTGCCGGACGAATCTACCGCTTATGTGCTTTTTCGGCAATTCAGTTTCCCTGCAGCTGATCGAGGAAGCTTTTCGCCTGCCGACGGATGTCGTCTCGCGTTTGAGAATCCATTTTGCCCCACGTGCGGTAGGGCATTGCCAGGCGATTGTTATCGGCCAGCCTGTTCTGGTTGCGGTCGAGAAAGTCCCAGTACAGGGCGTTGAACGGGCAGGCGTTCTCGCCAACGCGCTTTGTCACGTCATAGTGGCATTTCTGACAGTAATCCGACATTTTGTGGATGTAATTGCCGGACGAAGCATATGGTTTGGATGCGATAATGCCGCCGTCGGCAAACTGGCTCATGCCCAGCGTATTGGGCAGTTCGACCCACTCATAGGCATCGGCATAGACTTCCAGATACCATTGGTGCACCGCTTGCGGATCGAGACCGGCGATCAGGGCAAAATTGCCCGTTATCATCAGCCGCTGGATGTGATGGGCATAAGCCAGATCGAGCGTCTGTCCAATGGCTTCGGACAGGCAGTGCATGTCGGTTTCACCCGAATAGTAAAATTCCGGCAGAGGCCGTTTGGCCTTCAGAAAATTGCGTTCGACATAATCGGGACCCTCGCGCCAGTAGATGCCGCGTATATATTCGCGCCACCCGATGATTTGCCGGATAAACCCTTCGGCGGCGTTGAGCGGAACGTCACCGTCTCGATAGCGCTGCTCGACTTCGTGGCAGAGATCGAGCGGATCGAGCAGGCCCGAATTGATATAGGGAGACAGGATCGAGTGCCAGAGAAACGGCTCTCCGCTGAGCAGCGCATCCTGATAGTCTCCGAATCTGGGCAAGGCCTCGTCCAGAAATTTGCGTTTTTGCCGCATCGCTTCTTCATAGGTGACGGCAAAATGGAACTGCTCCAGTGACCCGGGATGACCGGAAAATTCTTCCGCCACCATGGTCAGAACCTGTTCCGTTATGGCATCTGGCCGGAAGCGGATCGGCTGGGGAATGGACAGGTCGCCCCTGGCCGGTTTGCGATTGGCGCTGTCGTAATTCCATTTGCCGCCTTCCGGCTTGCCGTCGCGGTCGATGAGGATTCCGGTCGTTCGCCGCATTTCGCGATAGAAATACTCCATCCGCAGTTGCTTTTTACCGTCCGCCCAGTTTGTGAAATCCTGATGCGTCGCGATAAAGCGGCGATCCGGGCATATGGACACCGGGATGGCGAATTGGTCCTCCCAATTTTCGATCATCGCCATGACCCGCCACTCACCGGCCTCGGTGATCCGGATGCGGTCGATGCGATGCCGCTCCAGCGCCCGCGCGATTTCTCCGGAAAAGCTGCCACGGTTGTCGGGGTCGGTCAGCTTCACATAATCGACGGACCATCCCCGCTCTGCCAGTGCCTTGGCATGGTGGCGCATGGCCGACAGGATATAGGCGATTTTGGCCTTGTGGTGCCGGACATAGGTCGTTTCGTCCTCGACCTCCATCATCAGCAAGATGCAGTCATCAGGGTTTTGCCCGTCCAGGGACGAGATATCCATCGACAGCTGATCGCCCAGTATCGGTATAAGAATTTTCTCTGACATGTCGGGCCTTTTGTACAATCAGGCGGCTTTTGACGATCTGTGCTTTGGGGCAGTATGAAAATGGCGCTGGCTAATGACATGGCGCACGGGCTGCCCTAAAAGACCGCCATGACCCATGATGACACCCAAAAACCCGCACCGAAATTTCTGGGAAAGGACAGCGCACTTCCTGCTTCGCCCGAGAGCGCTGTGCTGGATTATGTGCCCAACCCGCGCGCCGGCGAGCTCTATCTGACACGCTTTGCCGCGCCCGAATTCACCTCGCTTTGCCCGGTCACCGGCCAGCCGGATTTTGCGCATCTGGTCATTGACTATGCGCCGGGAGAGACCATCGTCGAGTCCAAGTCGTTGAAGCTGTTTCTGAGTTCCTTTCGCAATCATGCCGCCTTCCATGAAGACTGTACGGTCGGAATCGGCAGGCGGCTGTTTGACGAAATGAAACCCGAATGGCTGCGGATTGGTGGTTACTGGTATCCGCGCGGCGGCATACCGATCGACATTTTCTGGCAGTCGGGCGAGCCGCCCAAGGGGCTCTGGGTGCCGGATCAGGGCGTCGCGTCCTACCGGGGCCGTGGCTGATGCCGCATAAATTCTACGGCGGGCCGCTGTCCCTCTATTCGGGCAAGGCGCGGGCCTATCTCGACTGGAAAGGGGTGGATTACGAGGAGATTCTCAGCACCACAGAGGTTTACAAGACGGTTATCGTCCCCAGAGTCGGTCGCCCCGTTATTCCCGTGATGGTGACCGACGGCGGCGAAACGCTTCAGGACACAACGCTGATTATCGATCATTTCGAAGCGACGACCGGCGGGCCGTCGGTCTATCCCGACACGCCGAAGCAGCGGCTGGTGGCGCTGCTGATGGAAGTGTTCGGTGACGAATGGCTGGTGATCCCGGCGATGCACTATCGCTGGAACTATAATGAAGAATGGGTCTACGGCGAATTCGGGGCGGTTGCAGCCCCCGAAGCCAGCCGGGAGGAACAGCTTGTCATCGGCCGGGAGCGGGGCCAGACGTTCAAGGGTTTTTGTCCGATATTGGGGATTAACGAGCAGACCATCCCCGCGATCGAGGCAAGCTATGAAGCGCTTCTCGCCGATCTCGACCGGCATTTTGCCGAACATGACTATCTGCTGGGTTCGCGTCCTTCGATCGGCGATTACGGTCTTATCGGTCCGCTTTATGCCCATTTATACCGCGATCCGGCATCGGGCGAGATCATGAAGCGGCTGGCGCCGAAGGTTGCCGGATGGGTCGAGCGGATGGTGAATGTGCAGCAGCCGCTATCGGGAGAATTTCTACCGGATGACGCGATCCCGTCGACCTTGATCCCGGTGCTGGAGCGGATGATGGCAGAGCAGATGCCCTTCCTGCAGAAAACCAGCGATATGTTCGCCCGCTGGGCTGATGCCAATCGCGATACCGAAATTCCGCGTGCGGTCGGCATGGCCGATTTTTCCATCGAGGGCGTGACCGGACAGCGGATCGCACCGCCGTTCAGCCTGTGGATGCTGCAACGCCCGCTGGACTATCACCGGGGATTGGCGGATGTTGAGAAGGCGGCGGCGGACGAATTTCTCTCGTCGGTTGACGGCGCAGGGGCCTTTACGAACTTTACGATGGACCAGCGATTGGCGTTCGAAAAATTCAAGCTTGTTCGCGGCTGATGTCGCGCGGCTTTCCCGGATTCAGCACCAGAATCGACTTTGCCCTATCAATCGGTCACGGTCATTCTTATATATTGTCGATATGAGCAGCATTTCACACCATCATAGCATCGCGATCGAACCGTCCGACATTGATTTCATGGGCCACGTCAATAATGCCAATTATCTGACCTGGGTGCAGGATGCTGTGGTCGCGCACTGGCAGAAATTTGCGCCCTCCGAAGCGGTCGCCGCCCATCTGTGGGTCGCGCTCAAGCACGAGATCACCTATCGCAAGCCGGCGTTTCTGGAAGATGATGTGATCGCGGAAGTGTTGCTGGAAAAAGTCCACGGCGCGCGCGCTTTCTACAGCACGGTCATTCGGCGGGGTGAAGAGGTCCTGGCCGAAGTCCAGTCAAGCTGGTGCTGCATTGACGCCGACACTTTGCGCCCGACCCGCTTGGCAAAGGATATTGTCGCGCGTTTTCTGGGCAACAAAGACTAGCGACTACAGGGACAGCGCCGGTTAGCGCATTAACCCGCCGATCAGATTGCGGACGAAGCGTCCCGCAACCGGCCCCGCCAGATCCGTCACCACAGAACCGACGGCGGACGTCACGCCGGTCCGCACCGGGTTTGCCCGTGATTTTTTGCCGAGCATGGTCGATGCAGCCATGCCCGCTGCTGAACCCATGGCCACTTTTGTCCCGCGACTGAGTGCTTTTTCCCAGATGCTCTTGCTCTTGCGCGGCTGTTTGCGGACCTCTTCCTCGCCCTTTTCCTCAACCTCCTTGGCGGTTTCTGTCGCGTCGATCACTTTTTGCGCCAGGATTTCCTCGGCGCTGTTCCGGTCTATCTCGGTATCATATTTGCCGTCATAAGGAGAGATGGAGTTGATGATCGCGCGTTCCTTTGCCGTGACCGGTCCGAGGCGGGACCGGGGAGGCTTGATCAGGGTCCGCTCGACGATCGAGGGCGCGCCGTCTTCCAGCAGGGTCGATACCAGCGCCTCGCCAACGCGCAATTCGGTAATGGCTTCCTCTACATCCAGATCAGGATTGATCCGGAACGTGTCGGCGGCGGCCTTGATCGCTTTCTTGTCGCGCGGGGTGAAGGCGCGCAGCGCGTGCTGCACACGGTTGCCGAGCTGGCCGGCAACTTCCTGCGGAA
This sequence comes from Sphingorhabdus sp. 109, assembly GCF_902506555.1. Taxonomy (GTDB): domain Bacteria; phylum Pseudomonadota; class Alphaproteobacteria; order Sphingomonadales; family Sphingomonadaceae; genus Parasphingorhabdus. Next base: position 3,327,253 of record NZ_LR732707.1, read on the forward strand.
TGTCGACCGGATTCTGGGTGACGAAATAGACGCCGACGCCCTTCGAACGGATCAGGCGCACAACCTGTTCGATTTTGTCTTCCAGGGCTTTCGGCGCATCGTCGAACAGGAGATGGGCTTCGTCAAAGAAAAAGACCAGTTTCGGCTTTTTCGGATCGCCGACTTCCGGCAGGCTTTCAAAAAGCTCGGCGAGCAGCCAGAGCAGGAAAGTGGCATAGAGTTTCGGGCTACGCATCAGCTGGTCGGCGGCGAGAATGTTGATATAGCCACGGCCCTGGTCATCGCATTTCAGGAAATCATCAATCTCCAGAGCGGGCTCGCCGAAGAATTGTCCCGCGCCCTGGCTGTCGAGCTGGAGCAGCTGGCGCTGAATGGCGCCGACGCTGGCCTTGCTGACATTGCCATATTTGGCGGACAGCTGCTTCGCATTTTCCGCCGTATAGGCGAGCATCGACTGCAGGTCGTCCAGGTTGAGCAGCAGCAATCCTTCTTCGTCGGCAAAGCGGAAAACAATATTGAGCACGCCTTCCTGTGTGTCGTTCAGGTCCATCAGGCGAGCAAGCAGCAGCGGTCCCATCTCCGTGATCGTGGTCCGGATCGGATGACCCTGTTTACCGTAGAGGTCCCAGAATATCGCCGGATTATCGGAATAGGCGTAATCTTCCATGCCAAGTTCCTTGGCCCGTTCCTCCAGTTTGTCGGCATGTTTGAACTGGCCAGAACCGGCCATCGAAACACCGGACAGATCGCCTTTCACATCGGCAACAAAAACGGGAACGCCGTTGGCCGAGAAGCTTTCGGCCAGCCCCTGCAGCGTGACCGTCTTGCCGGTACCGGTTGCGCCGGCAATCAGGCCGTGCCGGTTTGCGCGGGAGAGATTGAGGCTTTGCCGTTCGCCGCCGCCCAGTCCGAGAAAAATTTCTGTTGCATCGGCCATCAGCGGATCCCCTCAATCATATTGCAAAGCTGATCCCGACTTGACGCAAAAAAAAGGCCGGCGTCAAGCGCCGGCCCTTGTCTGTTACATCTGTTTATATGCGTTTAATTGTCCTGTAGCCGGACCGCAACAAATACGGGCTGGCGAGCACCGCGACGGATCTGCAAAAGTACGGCCTCGCGGTTCGCGCTGGTCGCATTGCTGATCGCCTCATCCAGTTCGGCAACCGTGGTCACCGGCTTGCGGTTGACGCTGGTGATCAGAAATCCCCGTCTTATGCCTTTCTGGGCTGCGTCGCTGTTCGGATTGACGGTGGTTACCACCACGCCTTTCTGCGACGATGGGACACCGATCTGCCGGGCGATTGCCGGTGTCAGGTCGATTACCGACAGTCCTAGCGCGTCGGCGGTTGCCTGCGCACTGGTTCCATCGTCATTCTGGCCCATCGCATCATCTTCCGCATCCGGGTCAAAGGTGCTGCCGGCGAGTTCCTCTTCGGAAGGACGTTTTCCAAGCTTGGCATTGACCTTGATCGTCTTGCCGTTGCGGATCAGTTCGATCGGAACCACGGTGCCGATCGGAAGATTGGTCACCAGATAGGAGAGGGTTTGGTCGGGGGTTACCGCCTTTCCGTTCACCTTGGTGATCACATCGCCTGCCTGGATACCGGCCTTGGCTGCTGCCTCATCCGGTTCGACCCGCTGGACAAATTCACCACGATTCTTCTCCAGACCCAGGGAATCTGCGAGGTCTTCGGAAAGCGCGCTGATCTGGACACCGAGATAACCGCGTTCGATCGTCTTCCCGTCTTTCAGGGTTTCGACAATCGGTGCGGCGACTTCGGCGGGAATGGCAAAGCCGATTCCGACATTGCCGCCGGTGGGCGAAATGATTGCATTGTTGATCCCGATGACATTGCCGTTGAGATCGAACATCGGGCCACCGCTATTGCCGCGGTTGATCGAGGCATCGGTTTGCAGGAAGCGATCATAGGCGCCACCCTGGCCGGTGTTGCGGTGAATGGCAGACAGGATTCCGGTGGTCACCGTCCCGCCGAGTCCGAAGGGATTGCCGATGGCAATCACCCAGTCACCGACCCGGGCGCTGGTGCTGTCACCGAATTTCACGAACGGCAGCGGCTTGCTGGCCTTGATCTTGAGCACGGCGATATCGGATGCTGCATCGCGACCGACAAGCTCCGCTTCATATTCGGTGCGGTCCGGCATGATCACGGTAATCGATTCGATCGTCGCATTGCGGTTGCCGGGTGCCACGACATGGTTGTTGGTTACCACATAGCCATCGGCCGAGATGATGAAGCCGGAACCGAGCGATTGCGCCTCGCGGGTTTGCTCGCCGCCCCCGCTCTGGCGATTGCCGAACAGGCCGTCAAAGGGCGTCCCCGCGAAGGGGTTGTTGTTCACCCGCACGCGCTGGGTGGTGGAGATATTGACCACAGCAGGCTGTAGCTGTTCGGTCAGATCGGCAAAGCTCATCGGCGCGCCGGCGCGCGGCACGACGTTGCGCATCACCGAGCTGTCATTGGCGGCGGTCTGTGCTCCCGCAGGACCGATACCGGTCAGGGTGGCTGCACTGCCGGCCAATAGCAAAGCGGCTGAAATTCCGTAAGCGTAACGCACTATAATCTTCCTCTCAAATTTCTGGCGGAACCAATCAGTTCCAATCGCCAGATCCGTTCAAAATCGCGGGATTAATGGCGCAATTTTCATGAACGGAAATTGAATATTAGCATATATGTCCGCCGATCCTAAGCGCTGAACTGCGGGACATTCCCGATGCCAACCTATTTGGGTGTGCAAAATAGCTTTCGCAAGCCGCGAATCGTCGTTTCGCAGAAAAAAACCGCCATTGTGCAGAAAAGACGACATTTGTAGTCGACGGCCGCCGCATCCGGCCTTTCTGATGTCAGAATTCAAACGAACCGTCGGTGTCAAACGCCGGCTTGCCTGTAAAGCCGAGCGCGTCATTGGCCAGTTGCGTGTCGAAAAATTCGTGAACCGACGCTATTTTCCCGTCGCGAAATGAAAAGATATGAACGTAGCGCTGGTCGTAGCGCTGCCCGTTTCGGGTGAAGCCTCTGGCCTCCATAATGGTGGTTGCGCCCTCCGGACTGTCGTTCATTATCCGCCATTTTTCCGCAAAGCGGAACCGCTCGAAATCCAGAGCCTCGAATATGGCCGGCAAAACCGCTTTCAGGGCGGCGAAGCTGTCATAGCGCCCGGAAATGATCGTGTTCCCCGCGACATTATACACGACATCCGGATGGTGCAGCGCCTCGAAACCATCGACGTCCATCACCGACAATGCGGTATAATAGGCGTCGATAATTTCGCGGTTCGAAGGCAAGATGCTTTACCGGCCCCGGAACTGGCGCAGATATTCGTTGTCCGGGGACAGCACGAATGAGCTTTGCGGGCCATTCTCACCACCGTCCTGGAAGGTGGTTTCATAACTCTTCATGGCGCGGTAAAAATCGTAAAATTGCGGGTCCTTGCCAAAGCTTTCGGCATAGGTCCGCGCGGCGCTGGCATCGGCCTCTGCGCGAATGATCTGGGCCTGCTTTGCTCCCTGTGCGCGAATCGTCCGGGCTTCCTGATCCCGCGCTGTCCGCATCCGCTGATAGGCGCTGTCGAGCGGCGTGCCGTCGGGAAGATCGGCGCGCTTGATCCGCACGTCGACAATCTCCGCACCATATTGGCGGGCGACGCGGTTGAGACCGGCCTGGATATTATCCATGACCTGACCGCGTTCCGGGCTCAGCAGAGCGGCGAAAGGCCGCTTGCCCAGTTCGTTCCTCAGTGCGGAACCCAGAATAGGGCGCAACTCGTCGGAAACCCGCTCTTCGCTGCCGGCAGCAATATACATGCGCAGCGGATCGGTGATCCGGAAGCGGGCGAAGGCATCGACCTGCAGACGCAACTGGTCGGTGGACAGCACTTGCTGCTGTTCCATTTCGACGTCGCGGATTCGCTTGTCGATCCACACGATCTGCTCGAAAAACGGGATCTTGGCGATCAGGCCAGCCCCGGTTTCCCCAAAGGCTTCGCCTGACTGGTAACGGTTGACAATTCTCTTGGGTTCACCGAGCTGGACCACGACGCCTTGCCGGGTTTCCGGCACGATGACGATGGTGTTGAGCAGAATGAACAGCGCCGCAATGGCGATCACGCCGAGCGCCACGGGATTTTTCATAATCTGTCCCATTATTTGCCCTCCACGGTCGTTATCGCGGGTTGCTGGGCGCGTTTCTTCAGTTCGGGCAAAGCGAGATAGGGCGTCACGCCCCGGGCTTCGACTACGGTCTTGTCGACCTTGGACAGGACACGTTCCATTGTTTCATAATACATGCGCTGTCTGGTCACAGTCGGAGCCAGACGATATTCTTCGTAGACCTTGTCGAAAGCGGCGGATTCACCCTGTGCCTGCGCCGTGAGCTGTTGCGCATAGGCGCGCGCCTCGTTGAGATAGGTCTGCGCGGTCTGCTGTGCGGCGGACACTTCCTTGAACGCGTCGTTGACCGCGGCCGGAGGATCGGCCTTCTTGATGGCGATACCGCGAATGACCACACCCGCGCCATAGCCGTCGAGCAATTGCTGCATATTCTGTTCCACCTGCTGTTCGATTTCGGTCCGTTCGGAGCCGATCGTATCATCCAGCGTGAAATTCGCGACCACCGCCCGCATTGCTGCTTCGGCTACTTCCTTGATCGTCTCTTCCGGTTCGGCAATCTGGAACAGGAACAGTTCCGGCGCCTTGATGTTCCAGCGCACCGAATAGGCGAGATCGACGATATTCTGATCACCGGTCAGGATCAACTTCTCGGCTTCGCCTTCGGGGATGTCGATCGTCCGGATGTCCTCAACGTCCAGCTTGACGACTTGCTCCAGCGGAGTGGGGAGCGAAAAATGCAGGCCCGGTTGCAGGGTCCGCGAATAGGAACCCAGAAATGTCACGACACCGCGTTCCTGAGGGCTGACCCGATGGATGCTGGTCAGCAGCACCCAGAGGATGATGAAGCCGATCGCCATGAGGGGCCACCAGGACCGCCCGCCGGGACGCTTGGGAATGCCGCCCTTGAAGCCGCCGCCCGTGCCTTTTTTGAACAGTTCTTCAAGCGAGGCCGCACCCTTGCGACCACCACCGGATGGTCCGCCGGAGGGGTTGCCCCATGGATTGCGCGGACCACCGCCGCTGCCGCCTCCATTGCCGCCGTCGCCGTCATTGCCCCAGGGGCCGGCCATGTTCAGAATTGAGCCCAAAATCGATTTGCGGCGTGCGTCACCGTTAATATTTTCATTCATAGTTTCTTTATAGGTAGCGCGCTGCCAGAAAAACAGTGTCAATCCGAGAAAAGTGTAACTATGTCGATCCGATGACCGATATTTCCACAATCGAGGCAGCGCTAGAAGATGTTGCCAAGGGCCGTTTCAGCGCCGTAAAATTTACCGAAGGCCGGATTGCTCTGGTGCTCAATGTTGGCGGACTGGACGTGCGCGAGCGCGGCCAGATCGAGATTGCCGTGAAAGGCAGGCTGCTGGCGCTGGACGGGATCGAGAAAGTCGATATTGCGATGACCGCAGAGAAGGTCGTGCGGCGGTTGATCGCAGTGGCCAGCGGCAAGGGCGGCGTCGGGAAATCCACGCTGTCGACCAATCTGGCGATTGCATTGCAGCAGCTCGGCCGCAAGGTCGGGATGGTTGATGCCGATATATATGGTCCATCCCAGCCACGGTTGCTCCACTGCGAAGGCCGGCGGCCCGAAGCAGAAGGCAAGCAACTGATTCCGGTGCCGAACGAATATGATGTGCCGGTCCTGTCGATGGGGCATCTGGCCAAACCCGGCCAGGCGATCGCCTGGCGCGGACCCATGGCCGGCAAGGCCCTGGAGCAGCTGGTGGACGCGCATTGGGGCGATGTCGAGGAACTGATCGTCGATATGCCGCCCGGTACTGGCGATGTACAACTGTCGATGATGCAGCATCACAAGCCGGTGGGCGCTGTGATAGTCTCGACACCGCAGGATCTGGCACTGATGGACGCAACCCGTGCGGTGGATCTGTTCAACCAGGCCAAGATCCCGATCATCGGCATGGTCGAGAATATGGCCGGCTACCAATGTCCGCATTGTGGCGAGGTCAGCGATCCGTTCGGTGCCGGTGGTGCGGAAGCGGCGGCGAAAACCATGGATATGCCCTTCTTGGGAAGAATTCCTCTCGATATCGAGATCCGCAAGTCCAGTGACGGTGGAATGCCACCGGCCTGTCGCGACGATGTGCACGGACAGGCGTTTCGTGATATTGCGCAAAAGCTGGCGACATGGCTGGACAATCAATAGGGCGGAGAAAGGGCGACATGCTGCTGGAAAACGATCAGGATCTTACCGAATTGCTGACATCGACGCGGCGCATCGCCCTGGTCGGGGCCTCGGCAAAACCTGAACGGGACAGCAACCGGATTCTGAAATTTCTACTGGATCAGGGTTATGACGTGGTTCCGGTCAATCCCGGTCTGGCCGGCCAGAAATTGCATGGCAGGACGGTGGCCGGTTCGCTCTCCGCGATCGATGGTGACATCGATATGGTCGATATTTTCCGCAATTCGGAAGCGGCGGGTGATGTCGTCGACGAAGCCATCGCGATCGGCGCGAAATCGGTTTGGATGCAGCTCGGCGTGATCAACGAGGCGGCGGCACAGCGGGCGACCGAGGCAGGCCTCAAGGTGGTCATGGACCGTTGCCCGAAGATCGATATTCCGCGCCTGGGGTTGCTGAAATAATTCAATGGCGGCGGAACCTGATATTGCGCAGCCTGACCAGCCAGCAAGCGGACTGAACCGTCGCAAATTCCTGATCGGCGGGGGTGCCCTTGGCGGACTGGCGCTGGCCTGGGCGATCTGGCCGCGCAGCTACGAACCGAACATCGCCGCGACCGAGAATGAACAGATATTCGGTGCGTTTCTGAAAATATCCGAAGACGGGCAGGTCACGGTGGTCGTGCCGCAAAGCGAAATGGGGCAGGGTGTCTATACGGTACTGCCACAAATTCTCGCCGACGAACTGGGCGCAGACTGGCGCACCGTTGCGGTCGAACCGGCGCCGATCAATTCACTATACAGCAACATCCCGCTGGCCGAACAATGGGCTGAATCCCTGATGCCGGCCGGCAGCAAAAAATTAACCGAAAATGCCGCGGTGCAATGGATCGCGCAGAATGTAGCGGTGCGCGAACAGTTCATGGTGACGGCCGACTCCACTTCCATTCCTGCTTTTGCTGCCAGTTTCCGCGATGCGGGGGCGGCAGCACGCGTCTTGCTGACCAAGGCGGCGGCCGAACGATGGGATGTCCCCTGGGAAGCCTGTACGGTCGAAAACGGGATGATCGCCAATGGCGAGAAAAGCTTGCGGTTCGGCGCGCTGGTTCGCGAAGCGGCAAGCCAGAATCTTCCCGATCCCGTGCCGTTGCGGACAGCCGGAGCCGGCAGCCTGATCGGACAGGACGTGCCGCGCCTTGATCTGCCCAGCAAGCTCGACGGTTCGGCCAATTTCGCCGGAGACGTGCGGTTGCCGGACATGGTCTATGCCGCGATCAGACAGGGTCCGATCGGCGAGACAAGGCTGAAATCGTTCAACCGCGCCGGTGCCGGCAAGATTACCGGCTTTATCGACGTGGTCGAGGGCGACCAATGGATCGCGGCGGTCGCTACCAACTGGTGGGCGGCCAACCGGGCGCTGGATAAAATGAGTCCGATTTTCGAAACGCGCGGCTTCATGGCCGACAGCGAGCGGATCGACGGTTTTCTGCAAAAGGCGCTGGATGACGGGCCGGGAACGCGCTTTCTGTCGCGTGGAGAAACCAGCGGCCTATTCACCGAGGAAAATCTGGTCCGGGCGCGCTATCATGCCAATGCCGCCTTGCATGCGCCGATCGAGACGCGGACCGCAACCGCGGAATACAAGGATGGCGGCCTCGAGTTGTGGATGGCGACGCAAGCGCCGGTTGCGGCGGTACAGGCGGCGGCCCGAGCGCTGAACATACAGCAGGACCGCGTGACTCTCTATCCGATGCTGAGCGGCGGTTCGTTCGACCGCAATCTCGACAATGAGATCGCCGCGCAGATTGCACTGATCGCCAGGAAAATGGGACGGCCGGTGCAACTGATGTGGTCCCGTGCTGAAGATCTGATGCACGACCATTTCCGCGCGCCGAGCCAGGCGCGGCTGGATGCCGCTATGGCCAAGGGCGGCCGCGTGGAGGCACTGCAGATCAAGATTGCCGCTCCCCCTACGGGACGCGAACAGGTGAAAAGGCTGTTCGACGGCTTGGGCAATGCCGAAGCTATGCGCTCTTCGATCGGGGACGCCGATAGCAAGGCTGTCGAGGGACTCGACATACCCTATGACATCGCCAATCTGACGGTTGACCACCATAGTGCCTTTGTCGGCGTGCCGACCGGCAACTGGCGCAGCAACGCACACAGCAGCAATGTCTTCTATCTCGAATCATTCATCGACGAACTGGCAGCGAAGGCCGGCGTAGAACCCCTCTCATTCCGCATGCAGATGATGAACAACGCGCCAAGACTGGCCCGCTGCCTGACCAGCGTTGCCGCCATGGCCGGCTGGGACGGTGGTCTGGATCGCAGCGGTCAGGGCATGGCCTGTCACAGCATGCGCGGCGGCCATATCGCTATCATCGCGAGCGCCAGCAGGGGTGGCAGCGGTCTGGAAGTACGCCGCATTTCCGCTAGCGTCGACATCGGCCGGATCATCCACCCCGATATAGCCCGGCAACAGATCGAGGGCGGCATTGTCTTCGGGCTGGCGATGGCGCTGGGCAGTGCTACCCGGTTTGAAAAAGGTCTGCCCAAGGCCAGGCGACTGCGCGACCTGTCTCTGCCGCGACTGGCAGAGATACCGCCGATCCAGATCGAATTTGTCAGAAGCGAGGAAGAATCCGCTGGCTATGAGGAACTCGGTGTGCCGGCGGTTGCGCCCGCCATCGCCAATGCGCTATTCTCGGCAACCGGCGCGAGGCTCCGGCAATTGCCACTTTTCGGAGAAATATCCTGACCATGCGTGAAACCGGACCATTGCCACAAGACCATCCGCCCGTCGCGGCGAAAAAAGTCGGCCTGCTGCTGGTTAATCTCGGCACGCCCGACGCGCCGGAGAAGAAGGCGGTCAAGCGCTATCTCAAGCAATTCCTGTCGGACAAGAGAGTGGTCGAGATTCCCTCGGTCATCTGGCAGCCGATTTTGCGCGGGATCATCCTCAACACCCGTCCGGCAAAATCCGCTGAAGCTTATGGTCTGGTCTGGACCGAGGACGGTTCGCCATTGGCGTCCTACACGCGCAAGCAGGCGGAAAAGCTGGCCCCCAAAATCGATGGTGTAATGGTCGACTGGGCCATGCGCTACGGTAATCCGAGCATCGCGTCCCGGCTGGAAGCGATGAAGACGGCAGGCTGCGATCGCATATTGATCGCGCCGCTCTATCCGCAATATAGCGGCGCCACCACCGCGAGTGTCCATGATGCGGTGTTCGACGCGATTGCTGCCATGCGCTGGCAACCCGCAATCCGGCTGCTCCCCGCCTATCATGACGATCCGGCCTATATCGACGCGCTGGCGACCAGTCTGGAACGCGATCTTGCGGCGCTGGATTTTGTTCCCGACGCGATTGTCGCCAGCTTCCACGGCATGCCGCAACGGACGCTGGAACTGGGCGACCCCTATCATTGCCACTGCCAGAAGACCGCGCGTCTGCTGTCCGAAAAGATGGGCCGGGAGCTGGTGGTTGCTTTCCAGTCGCGCTTTGGCCGGGCGAAATGGCTCGAACCGGCAACCGACGCGACGCTGGAAGCGCTGCCGGGGCAGGGGAAGAAGAATATCGCGATTTTCGCGCCCGGTTTCTCGAGCGATTGCCTCGAGACCTGCGAGGAGCTGGCGATACGGGGCAAGGAGCAGTTTCAGGCCGCCGGCGGCGAGAAATTCGTCTATCTGCCCTGCCTCAACGACAGCGATACCGGGATGGACATGCTCGAGTCGCTGATCCGACGGGAATTGTCCGGGTGGCTCTAGAAAGGCCTGAAATCTTCCACCCGCCGGTCAAGCGGAGTATCACCATTGCCGGGCATCAGACATCGATTTCTCTTGAGCCGCTGTTCTGGGACATGCTGAAAGCGGCCGCCGACAGCCGCGATCTGCCAGTCAACGCACTGGTCGCCCGGATCGATGTCGAACGCATCGCCGCAGAGGAACCGCCCGGTCTTGCAACCGCCATCCGTTTGTGGCTGACCAATGATATGCTTGGAAAAACCGCGCAAGCCGACTAAGGGACGCCCATGAACGCTACGCTTCTTGTCATGGCAGGCGGTGCGATGGGTGCGGCGGGACGCTATCATCTCGGCCGGCTTGTCTTTCACCTTGCTCCCGTGGGATACCCCATAGGAACTCTGGTGGCCAACGTGACTGGCGGTCTCCTGATGGGCGTGCTGGCCGGTGTTCTGGCGCGCAGCAGTTTTATCGACGAGCCGTGGCGGCTCTTGCTCGGCGTCGGCCTGCTGGGTGGTTTTACAACTTTTTCGGCCTTTAGTTTGGAAGTTCTCAATATGATCGAGCGCAGTCAATGGGGCGTAGCAATCGTCTATGCCCTGGTCTCCGTCGCCGGTTCGGTGCTGGCCCTGTTCGCCGGTCTGATGGCCGTCAGGGCGCTGGCATGAGCGGCTTCGACCCCACCGCCGAAAGCGGCTCCGAAGAGGAAAAGCCGCAGGGCTCGACCAAGGAGCAGAAGCAGGCGCTGAAGACACTCGATGTTCGGCAGTTCACGATCTCCGCCGACGATGACGATATCCGGGTGGATCGCTGGTTCAAACGGCACATGGAAGATGTCCCGTTCAACATTGTCTCGCGCTGGGCGCGTACCGGACAATTGCGTCTGGACGGCAAGCGTGTTTCGCCAGGGGATCGCGTGCAGGCCGGGCAGGTTCTGCGCGTACCCCCGCAGGAAATCGAGCGACCGGGCCGTGTTGTCAAGGCCAAGGCTGACCTGTCGCAGGACCAGATCGATTTCGCGCGCGAACTGGTGATCCACAAGGACAAAGCCGCGATCATCGTGAACAAGCCGCCGGGTCTCGCCACTCAGGGTGGTAGCAAGACGACAACCCATCTCGATGGCCTGCTCGACGCGCTGACCTTTGATGCCAAATCCCGGCCCAAGCTGGTCCACCGGCTCGACAAGGACACCAGCGGGGCGATCCTGCTGGCCCGTTCGCCCGGAGCGGCTTCGTTCTTTTCCAAGCGTTTTTCGGGCCGCGACGTGCGCAAGGTCTATTGGGCGATCGTCATGGGCGTTCCGGAAATCGCCGATGGCATGATCGACCTGCCGCTTGCCAAACAGCCGGGTTCGGGTGGCGAAAAAATGCACGTCGACGAGGAAAACGGCCAGTCCGCCAAGTCGCGTTACCGGATCATAGAACGCGCCGGCAACCGGGCCTGCTGGGTGGAATTGCAGCCCTATACCGGACGCACCCACCAGCTGCGCGTGCATATGGCGGCGATCGGCCACCCGATCGTCGGCGATGGCAAATATGGCGGAAAGGATGCTTTCCTGACCGGCACGATCAGCCGCAAGATGCACCTGCACGCCCGCCGGTTGCGGATTGAGCATCCGGATGGGCACACGCTCGACGTCAGCGCCGACCTGCCGGCCCATTTTGCCGAAACGGTGGATAATCTCGGGCTCGATCTGCTGCTCGGCGATCTGCCGCTCGACGAGAAGAAACCGGGTGGCAAGCTGGTCCGCAAACAGCAGGCCAGAGCGCATGCCAAACAGATCCGCAAGGACAAACGGGGCGAACGGCGCGGTCGCGGCGAGACCACGGGCAAGCCGACCAAGGCCGGCAAACCGACCAAGCGCGAACGGCCCAATGCCGGCAAGGCTACGCACAAGAAGAACATGCCGCACAAGGCCAAGGTCAAGCAGGCGCTGCGCAAGAAGCCCAGATAATGCATCCCGATCCCGCCTTCCGCTGGCCCAGATCCGCCAATGATCATCACGACGCCGACGAGCGGGCAGCGCTCGAGGCGATGATTGCCAATATCGGGTTCGGCATGGTTTTTGCCGAAACGCCGGACGGACCGCGTGTGGCCCATGTGCCGGTCTTTTCCACCGGCGACGGTGCGCTGCAATTCCATCTGTCGCGCGGCAATGCGCTGACCCGCCATATTGCCGGGCACAAGGCGCTGTGTGTGATCAATGGGCCCGACGCCTATATCAGTCCGGACTGGTACGACATGGACGATCAGGTGCCGACCTGGAATTATCTGGCGCTGGAACTGGAGGGGACGGTCCGGCAGATGGAGCGCGAAGGCCTGATCGGCCTGCTTGACGACCTGACGGAGCAGAATGAAGCGAAGCTGGCGCCGAAGCAGCCGTGGCACCGCGACAAGATGGATGCCGCAAAATTCGACAAAATGGTCGATGCAATCATCGGTTTCGAGATGGAAATACTGGCCTGGCGCCCGACCGCGAAGCTTGGCCAGAACAAGCCGGCGGCGGCGCGGGACAATGCAGCCGCTGCGCTGAATGCCACGGGCCGGCGGGCGATGGCCCATTTGATGCAGGAATTCGGAGACACATGAGCAACAAGCTAGCCCTGTTCGATTGCGACGGCACGATGGTCGACAGTCAGGCCAATATCTGCGCCTCGATGGATCAGGCCTTTACAAAACATGGATTGGTCCCACCCGATCATCATCTGGTGCGGCGGATTGTCGGTCTCAGCCTGATCGAGGCGGTATCACAGCTGCTGCCCGGCGAGGACGCTGAACTGGTCGCGGCGGTGACCCAATCCTACAAGGACGGCTTTTTCGAAATGCGTCAAGCGGGCGGCGTGCACGAACCGCTCTACGAGGGATTGCTCGAGACACTGGAAGAATTGGAGGCATCCGGCTGGGTGCTGGGGGTCGCCACCGGCAAGTCGGACCGCGGCCTGCAGCATGTGCTGGAAACCCACGGTCTGCTCGACCGCTTTGTCACTCTCCAGACGGCGGACCGGCATCCTTCCAAGCCTCATCCGGCGATGGTTGAACTGGCGATGGCCGAAGCGGGTGCGGCGCCGGAAACCACGGCGATGATCGGCGATACCAGTTTCGACATGGCGATGGCGGTTAACGCCAGCGTGCGGCCGGTCGGAGTCGACTGGGGCTATCATGACGAGCATGAACTGATCGAGGCCGGCGCGGAAATAGTGGTGGCCAATATGGCGGACCTGCATGGAATATTGAACCGATGACCGATCCGATCGACAGCCAAGACGAACGCGACGAATATATCCCCGATCCGGAGAAGGAAAAGCAGGCAAAAGCCGTGCACTGGCTGATCAGCATCATCCGCCTGCTCGGCGTGGTGCTGGTGATGCTGGGTCTGGCGATCGCGCTGGACAAGCTGCCGCCGGTTCCGGCTCCAGTGGGCTATGTGCTGCTCATTATCGGTCTGGCCCAGATGTGGGTGCTGCCGGTCTGGATCATCCGCAAATATATCCGCGCGCGGGTTGCCGAGGAAGAAATCGCGAAAGCGGCAGAAGGCGCGGACGCCCCATGAAGCGATTTTACAAGGAAGCATCGGTGTCGCCTGCCGGTGACGTCTTTGCCATCATGCTCGACGGGCGCCCCATGAAAACGCCGCAGCGCAATGCGCTGGCTGTACCGACCCCCGCGCTCGCCGATGCGATTGCCGCGGAATGGGCGGCCCAGGAAGACGATATTGTCCCGGTTTCGATGCCGCTCACGGCTCTTGCGCAAGGCGCGCTTGACCAGGTTGGCAACGAGCGTGAGCGGATCGTCTCCCGTATCGCGGCCTTTGCCGACAGCGATATGCTTTATTACCGGGCCGACGGGGGGCAGCAGGCACTGATCGATCATCAGGCGGAGCATTGGGATCCGCTGCTCGAATGGGCGCGGCAACGCTATGATGTGGGGTTCAACCTGATCCACGGCATCCGCTATCAGGCGCAGCCCGAAGACACCGTTGCCCGTCTGACCGCTGCGGTCGAGGCGCAGCCCGATTTTGTCATCGCCGCCATGCTGTCGCTCGTCGGCCTGTCTGGCTCGCTGATCGCCACACTGGGGCTGGTCGAACAGCAATATGATATTGATCAACTCTGGCCGCTGGCCAACCTGGAAGAGCTTTGGCAGGAACAGCAATGGGGGCGCGATGATCAGGCCGCTGCCCTGCGGGATCGCAAGAAAAAGGAATTCGAGGCGGCAGCCCGCTTTCTTGATCTTTCCCGTAGTTAGTTTTTCCCTTTGATCCGTTTTTCCGTTAAAGGGCTGAAACTGTAACGGAGACTACATGACAACCGAATCCACTTTATGTGCCACGCCTGCCGAAGCCGTGGCGCTGCTTGAAAAACTATACGCGGAACAGATTGAAATCACCGCCGCGCGCTTTCGCCGCTACGCGACATCGAAACTGGCCAAGGATGACCGGCAACAGGGCCTGTATCCGCAGATCAGCGTTGAAATTCCCGCCGATCAGGCGACCGAGACCAGCCATCTGGCGTCCGGCCATCTCGCCGATATCAACACCTATCGCACGACAATTACCGAGCCGAAGCTGTACCGCGAATATCTGCTGGACCAGCTGCAACGGATCGACAGCACATTCACCGCGAAAATCCGGGTCGAACTGTCCGACACGCCGATACCGCTGGCCTTCGCGCTGGAAGATGCCGGCGCTGGCCTGGATCGCGCGAAAAAGGAGAAGCTGCCCAATTATTTCCACACGCCGAATCTGGTCAAGACCAATGACGAGATCGTCGATGGCGGCCAGATATTCCAGGGCGAGGAAGCCTCGGCGCTGGCGCTGTTCACCGCCGAACGGGTCGATTATTCGCTGCACCGGATCCGCCATTATTGCGCCACCGATCCGGAACATTTCCAGCCGTTCATCCTGTTTACAAATTATCAGCGTTATGTTGACGAATTCATCGAATATGGCCTGAAGGAAGTAACGTCGGGTAAGGCCACGATGCTGGTCGAGCCGGGCAACCGGATTACCGGTCAGGATGGCAAGCCGTCCGCTCCACCAATTGCCAAGCCGCCGCAAATGCCGGCCTATCATCTGGTCCGCAGCGACGGCCGGCCCGGCGTGACCCTGGTCAATATCGGCGTCGGCCCGAGCAATGCCAAGACGATCACCGACCATCTCGCGGTGCTGCGTCCGCATGTCTGGCTGATGATCGGCCATTGCGGCGCGCTGCGCCGAACCCAGCGGCTCGGTGACTATGTCCTTGCCCACGCCTATTTGCGTGACGACAATGTGCTCGACGATGTGCTGCCACCGAGTATTCCGCTGCCGACGATCGCCGAAGTGCAGCTGGCGCTGACCGAAGCGGTGCAGGCGGAAACCGGCATCGACAAATCGAAGCTCAAGCAGCAATTGCGCACCGGCACGGTGGTTACCACCGGAGACCGCAACTGGGAGCTGCGCTTCGAACAGATTGCCCGCCGTCTCAACCAGTCCCGCGCCATCGCTATCGATATGGAAAGCGCGACGGTTGCCGCCAATGGCTATCGCTACCGCGTGCCCTACGGGACGCTGCTCTGCGCCTCGGACAAGCCGTTGCATGGCGAGATCAAGCTGCCCGGCATGGCCGATGCCTTTTATCAGGAGCGGGTGGGCCAGCATCTGGCGATCGGCCTGCGTGCGATTGATCTGCTGGCCAAAGAGGCGGACGAGGGGACGCTGCACAGCCGCAAACTCCGGAGTTTTGGCGAGCCGTTGTTCCGCTAGCGATCTTTCCCCTTGCAGGAGAAGTTCCGGCTGTGCCTCCTCACAACTGTCCTTGCGTGCCCTTCGCCGCCGCCCGCAGCGACCAGATCTCGCCGCGGGTCTGACAGACGATCTGTCAGCCGCCGCTGAATGCCAGCGCCGGCATCTTCCAGCGCGGGGCATCCCGCATTGTTCGACCGCCGGTTTCGCTCCCACACCGCTTTCCGGCCATCATATATCCTTGGCTTTTTCGAGACTCGTTCCTATCTATGCACCCTGTAGTAACTATAGGGTCAGGCATGAGAATCGGCGAGTTGGCAAAGCAGACGGGCACGAAGGTCGAAACCATCCGCTATTACGAATCCTCCGGACTTTTGCCGGAGCCGGCGAGAACACAGGCAAATTACCGCGACTATGACCTGTCCCATATGGAGCGCCTGACGTTCATCCGGCGCTCGCGTGCGCTGGGATTTACGCTCGAATCGGTTCGCGAACTGCTGAGACTGGCCGATGACAGCGAGGATCCCTGCGATGCGGTCGATGAAGTGGCCTCGGCGCATCTCGTCGCCGTGGACCAGAAAATTGCCGATCTCACCGCCCTGCGCGAGGAATTGTCGCTGATGTTGCAATGTTGCGGTGATGGCACGGTTGGCGAATGCAAGATCGTCTCTGCCCTGGCTTCACCGCGCTTGCCGGGCGATGCAGGCTGAACGGCTTGCTTTCGTCAGCGACTCTGCGGTGCAACCGGCCTCCCGCGCGAGGGGGCCAGACGCCCCGGACGCTTTCTAAATTATAGGACCTTCGCGATAAAATCGGCGTGAAACTGCTCCATAACACCGGACAGTTCATCTTGGCCACTGGCGGTCAACCGGACCTTGTCGTCGTCTTTTTCGACCAGACCTTTGCTTACCATCAGGTCAAGGAATCTCTGGGTTACAGAAGGACCGCAGGAAATATAGTCGGAAATCTCGTTTTCGCTCAGTGCAGCGCTATCGGCGGTGTGCAATGCCAGCAGGATATCCAGGCACGGCGCTGCCGGAATTCTCAGATTCTCGAAAAAATGTTCGGATATCTGGCGCCGGGTTTTTGCAACGATCCGTACGAAGCGATCCAGTCTTTTTTTGGAGAGGTCGGTCAAGAGATTTCAACGTTTGTTATGGTCAGGGATGCCGTTTTCAAGTTCATATTTGCGCTAAACTGTTCCAGAATGGACATTTCACGCAACAAGCAGGCCATTCCCAGCCTAGCAATAAAGCACCAGCCCGACAACACGATGGGATGTGGCGTAAACTCGTGTAACTTTGCCCGTTCCGGATAGTGCCGTTGCCTCGGCGCTATGCTGTCTTCGCGACGCTGTGTGGCCCGGAACAGAAATGGGGCGACAGGATTGTCACATGGTTTATCTCTGTGCGGCAAGGCGGCCGATACCGCCTAGACACCAAGGGCTGCCGCAGCTTCCCTGATCCGCTTGGACTCGGTCCCGTCATTTTTGAAAGCCTTCAAGGCGCGGTCGAGCGCCTGTTTCGCCTGTACGGTCTGGCCCAGTTGCATGCGGCTGCGAATCAGCATGATCCAGCCATTGGCATCGTCGGGGTTGGACTGCAGCCGCTTGTCCAGACCATCGACCATATTGGCGATCATGGCCTCCTGCTGGCCGGGCGGTAAGGCGGCCGCTTCCTGCATTTGCTGTCGGCTGGGACCGGGGATGGCCGCCGTGGCGACTGCCGGACCGTCGGTCGTGACGCCGCCTGTCGGTGCAGCGGGGGCGGCTTTCGCCAGACGGGCTTTCACATCGATGCCTTCATTCTCCGCCACCTGGCCGATGACACGCCGGATATCGGCGGCATAAGGCGCGTCGGCAGGCGTGTCTTCGAGCAAGGCGAACCAGTCGTCGATCGCCCCCCGGTGGTCACCGGCCATGTCTTTCTCTACTGCCAGAAAATAGCGCGCGCGGGGATCTTTCGAATCATGTTTCAGAGCGTTGCGGAAGGCGGCTGCGGCGTCGTCCGGTACTTGCTGTCCGTTGCTAGCCATGACCAGCGCCTCACCCAGCATCGACCAATATTCGGGATTGTCCGGATCCAGCGTGGTGGCGCGCTTCATCGCGGTAGCCGATTCTGCAAATTTTCCGGTTTCGAAATAACTCCAGCCCAGCATCCGCCAGCTTTCCGCATCGTCGGGATTTTCCTGCAGCTTTTTTTCCAGACCGTCGATAACCTCATCGACGCTGGGTGCCGCCTCGGTCCCGGCATCGGCAATAGTCGTGCTGCCACCGCTCTCGTCATTCATGCTGCGGTAGACCTGCACCGCCACCGCTCCCAGCGCCAGCAAAGCCGCGACGATAAGCGCGATTCGGCTGATATTCATCGATGGAGCTGGTTTCGCCATGGTCAATCCTCGGGCTGTTTCACATATTCATTTTACCGTGCAGGGATAAGCAGCCGTTACCTGCCTGACAAGCACCGAGATAGCTGTGATATTTTGCACTGGCAATGAAGAGGCATTTTGGTAAGATACTGCCAAAGTTCAATCTTTTGGGTCGCGCTAAAGCCGAATTACAAGCCGAACCGGATCGCTATGACGTATGAGGGTGCGTTGGTCGGGGAAAGCATAAGGGGGAAGCGAGCGCGTGTCGGACAAGTTTCGTGTAGTCATCATCGGGTCCGGACCGGCGGGCATGAGCGCGGCTGGCCGCGCGGCGCAGCTCAAGCTGAAGCATGTGCTGCTCGAAAAGACCGACCATCTCTCCGATACCATCTTCAAATATCAGAAGGGCAAGCATGTGATGGCGACGCCGAGCCAGCTCGTGCTGCGCTCGGACATGAATTTCGACGCGGGCAAGCGCGAGGATATTCTCGGCACCTGGGATGAACAGACCGCAGAGCGCGGCGTCAACGTCAGGTATAATGCGGAGCCGGTCAAGATCGAAGGTGAGGAAGGCAATTTCACCCTCACCCTGAAAAATGGCGATACAGTGCAAGCCGAAACGATCGTCATGGCGATCGGTACGCAGGGCAATCCCAACCTGATGCGTTGCCCCGGCGGCGACAACAAGATGGTGCAATACCAGCTCGACGATCCGGGCGAATATTATGACGAGCATATCACGGTCATTGGTTCGGGCGATGCGGGAATCGAAAACGCCCTGGGTCTCGCTGCCGATGCGGCGCAGAATAATGTTGTCACCATTCTCAACCGCTCGGCCGAATTTGCCCGTGCCAAGAAAGCCAATGTGAAACTGCTGATGGAAGCGGGCGAGCAGGGCAAGGTGATGATCCGCAACGAGACGACGCCGGCCGAGGTCAGGGACGGCGAACTGGTGCTGGAAACCCGCGACGGGCAAGAGACGATCAAATGCGACCGGATCATCGCGCGCATGGGCAGCGCGCCGCCGCGCAAATTTGTCGAGGAATGCGGAATCGAATTTACCAGCGAAGACCGCGAGGCCTATCCCAAATTGTCGCCGGCCTTCGAAAGCACCAAGAAGGGCCTATACGTTATCGGTGCGCTTGCCGGCTATCCGCTGATCAAACATTGCATGAACCAGGGCTATGATGTCATCGAGTTCATCAACGGCAATAGCGATCTGAAACCCGCCGACGAGCCGATCCTCGAAGAAAAATTCAGCAGCCTGCCGAGAGGGCGGACGGTTGACGAATGGCTGGAATTTTTCCGCGCCAATATAACCATCCTCAACGAACTTTCACCCTTGCAGATGCGCGAATTCATGCTCGACAGTCAGCCGCAAAGCTATCGCCGCGGCGAGGCCATTTTCGAACGAAGCGATCCGGGAAGTTCGCTGTTCGCTATTGCCCAGGGTTCGGTCGCGGTCGAAATCAATCCGGACGATCCCTCGATCACTGTGCCGATCGAACAGGGTTCGATCTTTGGCGAGGTCGGTCTGATCTCGGGCCGCCGCCGCGGCGCGACGATCAAGGCCGCCGAGGATGTCATCGTCGTCGAAATTCCACGCACCGCGGCGCTGAAACTGCAGGCATCGGTGCCGGCTGCGAAGCGCGCTATCACGCGTATTTCCACCGAACGGCAATTGCTGCAGATGTTCGGTTCGGGTCTGACCAGAGAGGATATTGCCGAGGTTGTCGAGACCAGCGAGATCATCAACGTCCGCGCCGGCGAAGCGATTATCGAAGAAGGCGGCGAGGGCAACGACATATTTGTCATTCGTGTCGGCTCGATGGTGGTCGAGAAGCAGATCGGCGGAAAACCGGTGTTCCTCTCCTATTTGCCGGCCGGATCCTATGTCGGGGAAATGACGTTGATCGCTGGTGGTTATCGCACTGCGACGGTCAAGGCCGCAATCAAGTCGGAAGTGATCAGGATCAACGGTGATGCCTTTAAGAAAGTGCTCGATGCCCATCCGGACCTGATGCGCAAGGCGAAGATGGAAATGGCCGCGCGACAGGATGTAAACGCCTTTGTCGAAGCGAAGAAGGACAGTTTTTCGGGCGTCGTCGACATGTATTCGGGCATTGCCAATTTCCTCGTCGACAATGGCATTGGCGAAGCCACGGATGTGCTGCTGATCGACGAAAATCTCTGCGTCGGTTGTGACAATTGCGAGAAAGCCTGTGCCGACAGTCACGAGGGCCTGTCGCGTCTCGATCGCGAGGCGGGCAAGACCTACGCCCATCTGCATGTGCCGACCAGTTGCCGCCATTGCGAGCATCCGCACTGCATGTCCGACTGCCCGCCCGATGCCATTCATCGCGGTCCCGATGGCGAGGTGTTCATCGACGACAGCTGCATCGGCTGCGGCAATTGCCAGCGCTATTGCCCCTATGGTGTGATCCGCATGGACAAGGTGCCGCCGAAAAAGCCCGGCCTGCTCAGCTGGCTGTTCTTCGGCACCGGTCCGGGGCCGGGCGAGCCGGACAAGACTTGGAGCGCCGAGCATAGTGATCCATCGGTGGAGAAACCGAAGAAAGCGATCAAATGCGACATGTGCGCCGGGATCAAGGGCGGCCCCGCCTGCGTTCGCGCCTGCCCGACCGGTGCGGCGATCCGCGTGGCTCCGGAGGAATTTCTCACCGTCGCCAAGCTGGAAGGGGAAGAGGTGTGAACTGTTTGTTTTTGCAACATCCCGTTCGTCCTGAGCTTGTCGAAGGACAGATGGCAAGACGCGGTGCTTCGACAGGCTCAGCACGAACGGTATCACCAGACACCAAACCCGCAGCAAAGGGGGGCACCCCATAATGGCCAGCAACGCCATCCCGGCCCCGTCCGGCCGCAAGAAAGTCGCGATGCACGACGGCTTCCTGAAACATGCCGGGTTCCGCTGGCTGAAGATTTCCGCGGCGATCATGCTGGTCTGTATCGTCAGCTATCTGCTTGTCGATGTGTCGCCGCGGCACAATGGCGGCAGCTGGTACGGCTATACGCTGGGCACGATCGGGGCGCTGCTGATCCTGTGGCTGACCATGCTGGGCGTGCGCAAGCGGGCGATGACACCGGGCCAGTGGTCACTCAAGGCCTGGACCTCGGCGCATATCTATCTCGGGCTCAGTCTGATCGTGATCGGCACGTTGCACACCGGCTTCCAGCTCGGCTGGAATATCCACACCGCCGCCTATCTGTTCATGATGATTGTGATCATTTCCGGCATCGTCGGTATCTATTTCTATGTGACCATACCCAAGGCGCTGTCTGACAATCGCGACGAAATGACCGAGACCGAGATGCTCGAAAATCTTCGCTCGCTCGACCGGCAATTGCACGAGGCAGCGCAGCCGCTATCGGCGGAACATGCCACCCAGGTGCTGCAATCGCTTGAACAAGACCCGTTTGGCGGCGGCTTCTTCCGCCGCATTTCCGGCAAATATCCCGATTGCGCGACCCGTCAGGCGCAGGCCGACCTGCGTCGCGAGCGGGCCTACCAGCCTAAAATGGGCGGTGACGATCCGCTCGACAAGGTCGAGGCGCTGCTCGAAAAAAAGGAATCCACATTGGGTCGCGTCCGCCGCCACCTGAAGCTCAAGGCGATGCTGCAGGTCTGGCTCTATATCCATGTTCCGATGACGTTCGCGCTGATCGCCTCGCTCACCGCGCATATCATCAGCGTATTCTTCTACTGGTAAGGATGGAGAGACCGATATGACCTTCATTGTTCGCCAGATCACCACCACCGCCGCCGGCCGGGATATTACCCGGTCCAAGCCCTTCTCGACGGATGAAATCGGTGTAGGCCGCAGCACCGGCAACGCGATCCACCTGCCCGATCTTGCCGTCAATCCGGATCATGCGGTCATTCGCAAGCGTGACGATGGGCAACTCATTGTCGAAAGCACGTCGGGACAGAATTTTACCCTCGACGGACAGCAGCGGATTTCCGTCACCATCGATCCGGCCACCGGGGCGGAACTCGGCTTCGGCGGCCATATCATTGTCGTCAGCGAAGAGGGTGATGATATCATCCTGACCGTCAAGCGGGTCGAGGCTCTTTCCGATTCCGCCGAAACGCGCAGCGAGTCGACGCTGTACACGCTCAAAGGGCTGCTCCCGGGCAAACGGGTCAGCGCGTGGGGCTTTATCGCGCTGGTGCTGGCGGCCTTTCTGGTCTGGCCGATCTACACCTGGGCGACCTGGCGCGGGGTCGAGGAGCGGCCCGACCAGTTTCACGCCGACACCATGTGGTCCTCGGGCGCGCTGAGCAGCGCGCACCATGGATTGGAGCAGGATTGTCAGGCCTGTCATGTCGACGCCTTCGTCACCGTGCAGGACCAGACCTGTCTCACCTGCCACGAAGATGATGCGCACGACCATGCGGCCAAGCCGCGCCTGCTGACGGCACGGGGCGACCCGGAAGGTTTCGGCAAAATCGGCGCCGCTTTCGCTTCGGCTTTCAACAAACCGCCGGGCAGGTGTGTCGAATGTCACAGCGAGCATGAAGGCGCCGGTGCTATGGAACCCACTGCGCAAAAATTCTGCGCGGATTGCCACAACGGGATGGATGCACGGTTGACCGACACGAAATTGGAAAATGCGTCGGACTTCGGCATCGAACATCCGCAATTCCGGCCCGCTGTGCTGGTTCGCCCGGGCGGCAAGAACCCGCCGCGTGAGCGTATCTCGCTGGATGACAAGCCGACCGAGAATAACGGCCTGAAATTCCCCCATGACCTGCATCTGTCGAAGACCGGCGGTGTCGCGCAAATGGGGCGCCGGCTGGCGGCGGACTATGGTTTCGGTCCCTCTCTGGTCTGCAAGGATTGCCACACGCCGGACCCCAAGGGCGTGCGCTTCGAACCGGTCGACATGAAGGAAGACTGCAGCATGTGCCACAGTCTGGCCTTTGACGAGATTGGCGGCACGGTGCGGACCCTGCGGCACGGCGAACCGGCGATGGTGCAGGCCGATCTTCGGGCCTATTACCGCTCCACCGGCCCGGCCCGGCCGATCAATCTCGGTGGAATGAAACGCCGCCGTCCGGGCGAAAGCAACGATATCCGCGTCGCGAGCGACTATGCCCGCGCCGTCCGTTTCCGGCCAAGCCGCGCCAATCTGGCGATCAGCGAGGTCTTCTCGCGCGGCGGTGCCTGTTTCGACTGTCACGGCGTCACCCCGCCGACCGCGCGCGGTCGGGTCGACTACGGCATCAAGCCGGTGACCCAGACCGACCGCTATATGCACAAGGGCTGGTTCAGCCATGACGCCCATAAGGAAGAAACCTGTGAAAGCTGTCACAATGCACCGGCATCGAAGCAGGCCACTGACCTGCTGTTGCCGGGCATAAAGACCTGCCGCGAATGCCACGGCGGCGAATTTCAGGAAGCATCCGACGTGCCATCGACCTGCGCCATGTGTCACGACTATCACGCCGATGACGGAGCGCCCTGGCTGATCAAGGAACAACAGAAAGACAAGCAGACAAAGCCGGAGAAGCAGATTGCCCGGCGCTAGGGCAAAGGCAAAAAGGGGAGAGCGTCCATGCTGATGGCGCAGATCACGGATATTCATCTGGGCTTTGACCCGGATAATCCGGCAGAATTCAACCGAAAGCGGCTCGATCAGGCGATCAAGGCGATTTGCGCGATGACTCCGCAGCCCGATCTGTTGCTGGCAACCGGCGATCTGGTGGACCGCGGCGATCAGGAAAGCTATCAGCGGCTGGAAAATGCTCTGTCCGTCGTGCCCTTTCCGGTCCACATGTGTCTCGGCAATCATGATCTGCGGGCGCCGTTTCGCAAACAGTTTCCCGACGTTCCGGCCCCCGACGGCTTCGTTCAATATGAGGTGGACACGGCGGAGCTGCGGCTGCTGTTTCTCGACACGCTCGAAGAGGGGCGTCACGGCGGCGCTTTCTGTGAAACCCGTGCCGCCTGGCTGTCCGCGCGGCTGTCCGAGCAAACGGACAAGCCGGTCATCCTGATCCTCCACCACCCGCCGGTCGAAAGCGGGATCGAGTGGATGACCACCCATCCCGACGAGCCATGGGTCAGCCGGCTGGCGGAAACGGTGGCGGGTCATGACCAGGTCAAGGGCATGATCACCGGCCATCTGCACCGCAATATTTCCACCTGGTGGGGGGATGTCAGCCTGGCGATCTGTGCATCCACCGCGCCGCAGGTGGCGCTGGACCTGAGCGCGATCGATCCGGAAAATCCGGATGGGCGCAACATGATCGTTGCCGACCCGCCGGCCATTGCCCTGCATTACTGGAACGGCCGGCAGTTGATCAGCCATTTCGAAAATGCCGAAGAGCATGTGATGCTCGCCCGCTATGACGAGAATCTGCAGCCGCTGGTCCGCGCCTTGCTTGCTGAAAGACCGGAATAGCCGGATATTCCGATGTCGTTCATCGGCAATAAACAGTCGTTCGTCTAATATTTGATTTCCAACGCAACCTTTTTTGCGTTTCCGCTCCGCTTTGGCTAGACGGTCTCCAACTGCGCCTTGTGCGCTTCGGGGTCAGCCGCGTAGAGCGGATCCCATATTTGGAGAAATGTAGATGCGATTCACGATATCCACCCGTAAAATCTTTCTGGGCGTGTCAAGCGCCGCGCTGATCGGCGCAACCGCGACACCTGCTCTCGCCGACAATCATGGAAAAAAAATGACGACAGCCGAACTGAACAAAATGAGCGCAATGCAAGCGGTCCCTGCGGATATTAGCGGGAACAGCGTGCTCCAACCCTGGACCGGTCCCTATGACGGCGTGCCTGCCTGGGACAAGATCAAGGTCTCCGATTTTCCCGCGGCTTTTCAGGCGACCATGGACAGGGTCAAGGCAGAGGTAGTTGCGATCCGCGACAATCCTGAGCCCCCGACCTTTCAGAATTTCACCCTGCCTATGGAACTGGCCGGTAATGATTCCAACGAGCTGTTCGCCATCTGGGGTGTCCACAGCAGCAATCTATCGAACGAGGAAATTCGCAAGATTCAGGGCGAATGGATGCCGAAAATCTCGGCTTTCTTTGACGAGCTGGCGCTGGATCCAAAATTGCTCGAAAAGACCAAGGCGGTCTATGACAACCGGGAATCCGCCGGCCTGGACGCGCAGCAGATGCGTCTTGTCGAACGCAATTACGAGCAACTCGTCCGTAACGGCGCATTGCTCGAAGGTGCGGACAAGGAAAAGCTGATCGCGCTGAACACCAAATTGTCAAAAGCGTTCAACGATTTTTCCAACAAGGTGCTCGCGGACGAGGAAAGCTATATCTATCTGACCGACGAAGTCGATCTGGCCGGCCTGCCCGCCAGCTTTGTCGCGTCGATCAAGGCCGCTGCCGAAGCGCAGGGCAAGACCGGCTGGGCGCTGAAAAACACCCGTTCGGTGATGCAGCCCTTCCTGCAGAATTCCACGCGCCGCGACCTGCGCGAGAAAGTCTATAACGCCTATATCAACCGCGGCGACAATGGCGGCGAGAATGATACCAACGCGACCATTGCCAAGATCCTGAAGATACGCGCCGATCGCGCCAAACTACTCGGGTTCAAGACCCACGCCCATTATCGCATGGCCGACACGATGGCGAAGGATCCGGAAGCGGCGATGGAACTGATGATGAAAGTCTGGCCAGCAGCCGTTGCCCGGGTGAAGGAAGAAGTCGCCGACATGCAGGCGATTGCCGACAAGGAAGGCGCCGGCATTACCATCGCGCCCTGGGACTATCGTTTCTATGCCGAAAAGGTCCGCAAGGCAAAATATGATCTCGATGCGGCCGAGATCAAACCCTATTTCAAGCTCGACAATATGGTCGACGCGATGTTCGATGCGGCGGGCAAGCTGTACGGCATGACCTTCACCGAAAATACCGGCAGCGTTCCGGTCTTCGATCCCGAAGTGCGCACCTTCGAGGTGAAGCGCGGCGACAAGCTGGTCGGTCTCTTCTATCTCGACAATTATGCCCGCGAGGGAAAACGGTCGGGCGCATGGATGACCACCTATCGCAGCCAGCATGATCTGGGCGGCAAGAACCGCTATGTTCTGGCCTCGAACAACAATAATTTCGTCAAGGGCGGCGACGGGCAACCGACGCTGATCAGCCTCGACGATGCCTCGACCCTGTTCCACGAATTCGGTCACGCGCTGCATTATCTCAACTATGACATCACCTATCCGGGCCTCGCCGGCACGCCGCGCGATTTCGTCGAATATCCGAGCCAGGTGAACGAGAACTGGTTGCTGACCCGCTATATTCTCGACAATTATGCGAAACATGCCGACACCGGAGAGCCGATGCCGCAGGCATTGGTCGACAAGATCAACAAGTCGAAGACCTTCAACGAGGGCTTTGCGACGGTCGAATATCTATCCAGCGCGATTGTCGATATGAAGCTGCACAACCGCGAAGAGCCGGTCACTGACCCGGACGCGTTCGAGCGTGAAACACTGGCCGAAATCGGTATGCCGAAGGAAATCGTGATGCGGCACCGCTTGCCGCAGTTCAACCATCTGTTCTCGTCGGACGCCTATTCGGCCGGCTATTACAGCTATCTCTGGTCGGAAACGATGGATGCCGACACCTGGGCAGCCTTTGAAGAGGCCGGCAGCCCGTGGGACAAGGAGGTCGCCGAACGCTTCCGCTCGATCATTCTGGCGACCGGCAACGAAACCGACCGCGGCGAAGCCTATCGCGAATTCCGCGGCCGCGATCCGGAGGTCAAATATATCCTCAAGAAGCGTGGTTTCCCCGTACCGGGTGAGTGACGCTGACGCGAACGGACGAAGCGGCTCTACAGGCCGCGATGGTCCAGATGGAATTAGAGAAGGGGGCCGCTTGGCCCCCTTTTTATTGGTCCTGCCGCCGCCGCGCGATGAGCGCCTGGATTTGCAGCAGCCGCTCTTCGGTCATCGAAAAGCGGAAGGTGAAGAAAAACGCCATCAGCATCAGCGGCACGATGGCGGCGGCGCCGATCAGGACCAGCGCGTCGAGCGCCGACCGTTCCACCGCTCCCGGCCGCATGCCTTCCTCCAGCCCGACCAGGTCGAGGGCAAAGCCGCCATAAAGCGGCCCCACCGCACCGCCCAGCTTTGTCGTGAACTGTAGCACCGCATAGAAACCGCCTTCCTGCCTGAGGCCTGTCTCTGCCTCATGTTCGTCGGTCAGGTCGGCCGTCAGCGAGGCAATGGCCACGATCCGCAAGATGAAGAAGCTCATGAAGACAGCGTTCTGGACAACCAGAACCGCGAAGATCACCGGGTCACCATTGTCCGGGATCAGGTCCAGCCAGCGCAGCAGATAGGGCCAGGACAGGTCGAGCAGCATCACCACCACCGCCCATTTGACTATATCATGCTTGGGCATTCGCCGGCCGGCGGTCTTCAGGAAGACCATCGCGATAGGCACCGCGATCAGCACGGACAGGCCGAGCAGCAGCCCCATCTCGGTCGCCTGCAATTCCCAGAAATAGGTCCAGAAAATGATGTTGAGCGCAATGGTGATGCCATAAGACGCGGTCGCGCCCAGATCATAGCCGAGCACATTGCGGAAATTGCGATTCTGGAAGGTCGAGAGAAAGTCTAGCCACAGCCCCGCAAAACCGGGCGTGGAGGGCGCCCGGGCAGGGTCGACTCTGGTATGGCCGATAAACTTCCAGGTCCCGGCGATGCACGCCGTCGCGGTGATCCAGACGATCAGCGCCGACAGCCAGCCATAAGTCACATAATTGCTCGCGACAAAACGGCCGTCGCCGCCCGCACCCTCGTCGAACAGGAAATAGAGGCTGGCCGAGGGCAGCAGCAAGGTGGTGAGAAACAGAAAGGCAGTGCGCTGCCCCATCAGCGCACTGCGCTCGTGATAATCCTGCGAGATTTCCGCGACCAGGGTATAATGCGGGATCGAGAAAAAGGTCAGCGCGGTGCGGATCCACAGCGAACAGCCCAACAGCCACGCCGCCAGCCACAGCTGGCTGTCGAGCACGAAATCAGGCGGCGCAAACAGCGCGATAAAGCCCAGCCCCATCGGCACGGTGGCATAAATCATGAACGGATGCCGCCGCCCCCAGCGGCTCTTGTAGCGGTCGGACCAGCTACCGACCATCGGGTCCGACACCGCGTCCCAGACCAGGCTGAGCGACAGCACAATCCCGGTCGCCGTACCGCTCAGCCCCAGCACCTGCGTGTAGAACAGCAGCACGAACATGACATAGGCGGCTTCCTTGACCGCATAAACCGCTCCGCCAAGACCGTAGGACAGGCGGTTGGGCAAGGTTAGATGCAGAGAGGCGCTTTGGTGCTTATTCACATTGGTGTCAGCGTCGCACACTAGGGGGCCTGATGCCACTGAAATCATGATAGGAGCGATATCGAGAAGCCGGTTGCGATAGCCTTGGGCGATGCGGGAGGCCCTTTGGACAAGACGGGGAAGGTGGTTCCGGAACATTCTGCTGCCGGCGGACGCTCTCCGGACGCCGGCCGTTCGCAGATTCCTAACAGGCTTTGTCATTGGACGCCCGCAAGGCCTGCAAATAGACACGGGCAATGACCAGTCTGCAATCCACCCCATCGCTGCCCGTCCTTGCTCCAACAGGGCAGGCTTGGCGATCCTTGTATCTGTTTTGTCTCTTGCTGCTGACGGCTTGTCTCAGTTCACCGGTAACGGCGCAGGCAAGCGACGCTGCTTTGGATAGCTATATTGCGCAGTGCAATGCCGGCGACAAATCAGCATGTGGCAAGGCCGGGATGATCCTGTCTGATCCGAAAAGCTCGGATTTTGACGCCTTTCTCAGCCTGCGCTACTTGCAAAATGGCTGCAACGACTTCGACGGGGCGTCCTGCGGCCGCCTGGCGTTGATCTATTTTGACGGGGCAGGTGATGTCGACAAGGATTGGTCCGCGGCGGGCAATTTTTCACAAAGGGGATGTGCCGAGCAGGATCGTGACGGCTGCGATGTGGCAGAAGCGGTTTTTGCCGACAGCGGTTCACCCTATTTCGATGCGGAAAAAGCCCTTCGGTACCGGGGTATAAATTGTGGTTTTGGCCGTTGGCAATCCTGTATGCACCAGGCCCGTATCCTGTATAATCTCGGAGACTATCGGAACGCGGAGCAACTGGCTGCTCATGCATGCGGATCGGGCGGTGAAGACCGCAAATCGATCTGCGATCTTGCCGGATCGCTGAAATCCCGTCGGGTCAAGATGGAACGGGCGGAAGCGGCCCAGCGCGCCCGGCAGCAAGCGGCGCGGCAAGCAGTACAGGCGAACAAGCGCGCCATCGTTACCAGCTTCCTCAAAAGCGGGGACTATGACGGCGCAATCTATGCTGCCATTTACAATTCCCGCACCGTCGATGATGCCGAATATGCGCTGACTGCCGCCATCAATGCAGGCGCGATGGGCAGCGTCTATATCGATAATCTCCATGTGCTGGACTATTGGTTCCCGTCGGGTAATCTGAACCGGGTCATTAATACGGAAATCTCCCGCCGGTCGCGCGGCAGTGAATGCGGCATATTCAATTGCACCAATATGCCGGGCGCGTCCTCCAGCCGCTGGGCCGCACAGAATGGCGGCAGTCGAAACAGCTATCGCAGATACTCCTCGTCTGGGTCTTCGGCCTCCCCGTCAGTCTTGTCGAGCGCGGACGCGCGTAGGCAGGTGCGAGAGAAATACCGCTCCGCACATTGCACCATGAACAATAATGCAAATCGCAATGTTTGCTGAATTTCAAAATCCATCCCTATTACCGAAGGAACAGCCGATGCAGAATCTGTTGAAAATTTTTGTCGTCTTGGCGGTGATTCTCACCGGAAACACGGCGCACGCGCAGTCCGGAATGAACAGCTATCAGCAAGCGGCTCTGGCCGGACAGGAAGCGGCGAACAAGGGCGATCACGCGACCGCCTTCGCCCAATATAAAATCGCCTGTTTTGACGGAAATATTGCGGTTACCTGCAATAATCTGGGGTCTATGGCGTATCGCGGTACGCATGTCGCGAAAGACTTGCCGCTGGCGCGGCGCGCCTATGCGAAGGGTTGTGCCGCTGATATTCCAGCGTCCTGCGATGTCTATGGCCGGATGTTGCGCGACGGGGAGGGGGGACCCAAAGATATTGGCGCTTCACTTGGCCCGTTGACCAAGGCGTGCGAGGGTAGCCGGTCGAGCGCCTGCTATAATCTGGGCTTTCTCCATTATGCTGGCAATGGCGTGAGTGCAGATCTCGTCAAGGCTCGACGTCTGTTTGACAAAGCCTGCAGCGGCGACAACGTTGACGGCTGCTACGGATTGGGGCTGATGGCCCAGGCCGGACAAGGTGGCGCAGTCGATCTGGCCAGCGCAGCCAGTGCCTTCGAAAAGTCCTGCACGAAAGGGAAGGCGGACGGATGCCTGAACTATGGCAATGCGCTCTACGGCGGCGAAGGGGTGAAACAGGACCGGGCCACAGCACGTGCAGCCTTTGCGCAATCTTGCAATGCCGGGGCCGTGGGCGGTTGCATGAACACGGGCATATTGGCGCGCACCGGCGACGGTGGCCCGGTCGACCTGAAAATGGCCCGTCGGTTTTTCGGTTATGCCTGCAAGCTGGGCAATCAGGACGGCTGCAACGAAGCGCGGTCTATGCCGCAGCAGTGAAGACGGTTTTCCCCGGCCCGAATGTCTTGCTGGCAACCTGTCAGATATCGACAACCGCACGCGTTAAAAACACACAATGAAGGGACGCGCCGTCCATCGAACGGCGCGCCCCTCTGTTACCGGGCTAGGTCCGGCTTAAAAGCGGAAGCCAACGCCCGCGACAACCTGGTGGCGGTCGAGGTCGACGCCGATTTCATTATTATCGTTGAACAATGTGTCGTTATATTTCAGCGAGCTATAGTTGGAATAGCGATACTCCAGCTTGACGAACGCACCCGAGCCATTGCCGTTGCCGCCGGTTCCGATCACCTGCTCGATGCCGGCACCCAGACGATAGCCGTCAACCTGCTGGCTGTCGTCGAAGTTGAGATCGACGCCATCGGATTCGGCGCGGTCCTGGAAGCGGGATTCAACGGCGGTGTTGGTGTAGCCGCCCTTGGCGTAGAGCAGCGTGGTCGGGCTGACCTTGGCACCGACGCGCGCGCCGATATACAGGTCACGCTTCAGGTTGACGCGGTAACCGAACGGCGCGTTGATGTCCTCGTCGCCTTCCTGTTCGCCGGTCGAATCCATATATTCGCCTTCGATACCGAAGACCACGGGACCCGCATCGAAGTCATAGCCGAGCGCGACGCCATAGGCGAAACCGTCAACCGACTGGTCGAGCGTATTATTCTCGAAAATGCCGTCATTGTCGGTGTCGACATCAACATCGCTGCCCGAACGCAGCGTGTCATAGCCGCCGAGAATTTCCGCGCGCGGACCGGTGAAGGGGGAGTCGGACTGCGCGGTAGCAGGGGCGGCCACGGCAAAGCTGCCGACAACCGAAGAGAGGATCAGAGGGGTGATCATGGGGGATTTCATAATTTTACTCCAACTAACTAAACATGGAACAGGATCGTTCCGGCCTTGCCCGCTATGGCTGCGGGCTTCCCGCCGATGCTGCGCCCAATACCGGGCGCGCTAGATCGACGAGTAGAGGAAACGGCCCAGAAGCAGCGGCGTTCCATCGGCGATGCAATAAGTCGAAATTGTCCGTTTCTGATGCAAAAATATCACAACGGGACGCCGGTGCAGCGGACTATCCGCTGTCCTACACGGGCCGTCTGCGCTTATGCTGCGCCTTGTGACGAGTCTTTGCCGGGCATTCGTCCTCGCCGGCCGACGCGCCGGGGCGGAGCGTGGAAAAGGTCACACCAGGCAGGGCTGTTGTTGGGAACGTCCGGCTGTTTTGCAGGGGCCTCGGGGCAAAGGTCACAGAAAATAAAAACGGGCTGTCCTGTAACGTTCTTGCAGGGCAGGGGCGCGGCTGTCCCACCGGCGCATCCGCGCGCTATTTATAGACGATATCGTTCGGGAAGCGCGCGGCCTGGCGCAGCGCCGACAGGGCGGGGTGGTCGGCGTCGTGGGTGGTGGCGGCATTCTGGCTCCAGCTCATCACCGGTTCGCGGTGCCGGATCTTCCAGACATTGCCGCGCTTCTCGAACCGGTCGAGATAGCGGCCGAGATAGGTCATCTCGCTGTCTGCGCCATCGGCTCCGGCGAGATAGTGAAAGGCGATGAGCGAGCTCTCGACGCGCGCCTGCGGTCCATCGAAGGCGTAGAGAATGTTGGTGACCAAATGGTGGGTCTGGCGGAAGGCCTTGATCGCCGGCACCAGCTCCGTGCAGAAGCCGTGGGCGGGCACGGCTTCCGGGCCGTAAGCGGTGGTGGCATCGGGCCAGTAGCAGCTTTTCAGCGTCGCTTCGTCGGCCCGGTCGACGCCGCGACAGTGCAGGGCGATGATCTCGGCGATGGCGGCGCGATCCGCCAGTTCCGCGGGGTCGGGGACGCGGCCCGGCTCCTGCATGCCTGCTCGATTGTCCCCCGCCATGGTCATCCCTCCTGCTATCGATAAGAGTAATTTACCCGATCCGTCCGGCTCCTACTATGCCTCAAAAGAACAGGAGAGATGCGATTAGGGCGACCGAACTGGAGGCCTTGACGGCCAATCTGGCGATCCGCGATCTGGCGGCGTGGTACATGCGCGGGCTGGACCGGCTGGACCGCGATCTGCTGCGCGCGCAATTCTGGGACGATGCCTATCTGAGCTACGGCATCTATGAGGGCGGTCCGGACGGCTTTGCCGACTTCTGCATCGATGCGCTGAAAACGCACGAGCGCAACCATCATATGCTCGGCCAGCATCTGATCGAGCTGTCCGGCGATGAAGCTTATGGCGAAGTCTATTACCAAGCCTATCACAAGCTGACCAACGAGGCGGGCGAGCAGCGCGACCTGTTCATCAGCGGGCGCTATGTCGACCGGCTGGAGAAACGCGGCGGTATCTGGAAATTCGCTTATCGTTCGGAACTGGTGGACTGGGTGCGGGACGATCCCTGCACCGACGCATTTCTCGACGGTTCGCCAATGATCCTTGGCGCGCGCAAGCCTGCCGACCCGCTTTACCATCGTACCGCCATGACCCGCAAACCGGAGCCCGACTATGACCTATGACCTGACCAAACCGTCCGATCCCGATCTCGCGCCGGGCGAGGCGCGCTGCCCGGGTCCCTCGATGCAGGATATCATGGACGCGGACGGCGACAATCCGCCGCCGGCGATGCGGACCGAGCAATATGAATTTCTCGGCGACGAGGATATCAGCTTCGACCGCTATATCGACCCGGCCTTCCATGAGCGCGAAATCGACCATATGTGGAACCGGACCTGGCAATGGGCCTGTCGCGAGGAGCATATCCCCGCGCCCGGCAACCAGCATGTCTATGATGTCGGCCCCTATTCGATCCTGGTCGTGCACGGCGATGACGGCAAGATCCGCGCGTTCGTGAATAGCTGTCCGCATCGCGGCATGAAATTCGCCACCGAAGGCAGCAGCGGCGCCCGGCGCTCGCACATCCGCTGCCCCTTCCACGGCATGACCTTCAATCTCGACGGATCGCTCAAGGAAATTCCCTGCCGCTGGGACTTCCCGCATCTGAACGAGGATAATTTCGGCCTGACCGAGATCCGCTGCGAAACGTGGGGCGGCTTTGTTTTCATCAACATGGACGAGGATGCACCGCCGCTGGCCGACTATCTGGAAATATTGCCCGACCATTTCAAGCAATGGCCGATGGACGACCGCTATGTCGCGCTGCACACGCAGAAGGTCCTGCCGGCCAACTGGAAGATGGCGATGGAGGCCTTCCTCGAGGCCTATCATGTGCTGGAAACGCATTCGCAGGCAGTCTACACCGCCGGCGACGCCAATGCGCAATATGATATTTTCGGCAAGAATGTCAGCCGCTTCATGCACGCGATCGGCGTGCCCAGTCCGCACCTCAACCAGCCGGTTAGCGAGGCCAAGCTTTTCGAGAAGCTCGGCCGCGACCCGAAGGATCTGCCCGAGGGGGCATCGGCCCGGAAAGTCCACGCAGAAATGCTGCGCCAGGAACATGGCAGCGCGTTCAATGTCGATCTCTCCGGCGTCTCGACCAGCGAAATGATCGACAGCCTCGAATATTTCCTGTTCCCGAACATGTTCTTCTTCCCCGGCATCAACATCCGGCTCTGCTACCGCTTCCGGCCAATCGACGTCGACCATTGCCTGCACGAGATATTGGTGCTGCAACCGCTGCCAGAAAACGGCGAGCGACCCGCGCCCGCCAAACCGATCCGGCTGGAGATTGGGGACAGCTACACCAGCGTGGAAGGCTTCGTTCTTGCGGATATCCTCGATCAGGACACCGACAATCTCGCGATGCAGAGAGATGGCGCCAAGGCCTCGAAAAAAGGCGCCCAGTCTCTCGGCAATTATCAGGAGGCCCGGATCCGGCGCCTGCAGCTGACGCTCGACGAATATCTGGTGTGAGCTATTCCGAATGCGTGGCGTCGTAACTTGATTCCAGGGAGGAGAGGCACGATGCCTTACCGAATACTGGCTAAGCGCAGCCTGCCTTTGCCAGCACCCGACGATGCATCTTGACTGGTATCTGCGAGGCATATAAGATAGCAGATAAGGCGACTAATACGCGGCATTTATTGAAAGGCTTGATTGTGAAACCAACAAATACACCGGAAAAGAATTCTGCGAAGCGACCTTATGAGAAGCCTGAATTGATGGAAATCGTTCTGGAAGATTATACCGAGGGTAAGAAGGCAATTACTGTAGTTGAAACACTCACCCTTGGAGCAGCCTCATAAATTTTGCGGGCTAATTTCAGGCTGCTGCGGCATCATGCTTTTTGTAGCTCTGTTTTTCCGTCATTCTGACCATTCAGAAAAACAGGCGATCTAAGGCCTGTCGGCTTCCTGCTTTGAGATTGTGGAAGGCGCTGAGTTCAACGTGACTTGACGATTATCCAAGAAGGTGTTGCGAAGATAATGACCGAAAGCTTTTAGCAAGAATTCTCCTTCTTTATAGGATCGCGCATCGCGCGTCTGATCTGCATTGCTCAAGCCCCGGTAACTTTGTTTGATATCTTTCATGCCACGGCCATCGGTATCGACAAACTGGCCTACCACCGCGAGTGTCCTTGATTTGTGTTGATGCGCTACGGCCACTTTTTGCGTCGCGTCCTGCAAAGTGATTATCCCCCCATCCAGCTGATCCAGCAGAGCGCAGCGAAAAGCACCGCAGATCCTGGGGCGGTGGTCGTACACGGTGCAACATTTTTCGCTGTCCAGTGCCCTGCATGGAAGCGAAAGAAAGCGCTCATCGTCATCTTCCTGCGAGCGCAACGGAGGCGTAACAGCGCCATCTTCAGGGACCAATGGCGCGATTCTGAACAAGCTGCCGTCGCAACATAGGCCGCAGGATGTGCAAAGCGTGCTCGATGCATCCATTTGTTTTCTATCGTTTTCCGATTGCCTCAATCTATGATCCCAAAGCTTATCAATGATATCGTCAATCGGCCTTATCGGATTTGCGACCTCAGGCGCAACCGTCCTTGTTTGGATCTTGCGATTGAAGTCCGAACCCGCACGATCTGGCATAATGGCGTCGCTGCATGTGCAGGAAATATAATGTCAAACATCCGCAACTTTCTATCCTTCTTCACGCAAAACCAGCGTTCGTTGGCCTGAACTTTGACGAACTTTGGCGCAGCTGGTCCCTTTCTTGCTGGCACTGACATCTGCTATGCTGGCCGAAACAGAAGAGGATATTCAGCATGACTATTGCCGCCCTGCGCACGCCCGATGAGCGTTTCGCCGATATCCCGGACTTTGACGTACCGGTTCACTATGCCGATGATCTGCCCGGCTACGAGGGGCTGCGCGCCGCCTGGGTTGATACCGGGCCGGTTGATGCGGAGACAACATTCTTGTGCCTGCATGGCGAGCCGAGCTGGTCGTTTCTCTATCGCAAGATGATCCCGCATTTTACTACCAAAGGCGGGCGGGTGGTATGCCCGGATTTCTTCGGCTTCGGTCGCTCCGACAAGCCGACCGAACTGGAAACCTATACATTTGACTTCCACCGCAACCATATACTGGCGCTGGTGGAGCGGCTGGATCTGCAGAATATCACCCTGGTGGTGCAGGACTGGGGCGGGTTGATCGGCCTGACGCTGCCGGTAGACGAAGCTTTCGAGCCACGATTGTCGCGGCTAATCATAATGAACACGGCGCTGGGACTTGGGACAGGCGCGGGCGACGGCTTCAACGCCTGGAAGGAATATGCACTGACCGTTCCGGTCTTTGATGCCGGCCAGATCATCGCGCGCGGCACGCCGGAGATGGGCGAGGAGGAGATTGCTGCCTATAATGCGCCTTATCCGGATGACCGCTATCAGGCCGGCGCGCGGACATTCCCGGCGCTGGTGCCGGTCGAACCGGATATGGACGGTGTCCAAGTCAGCAAGCAGGCTGCGGCTTACTGGAGCAGCGAATGGACGGGGCCCAGCTTCATGGCGATCGGCGGCTCCGATCCGGTGCTCGGTCCGCCGGTGATGAAGATGATGCACGGCTTGATCAGGGGCTGTCCCGAGCCACTGCTGATCGAAGAGGCCGGTCATTTCGTGCAGGAATGGGGCGATATTGTCGCTCCGGCTGCGCTAAAGGCATTTGACGATCTTTAGGGCGAGACGGG
This sequence comes from Sphingorhabdus sp. 109, assembly GCF_902506555.1. Taxonomy (GTDB): domain Bacteria; phylum Pseudomonadota; class Alphaproteobacteria; order Sphingomonadales; family Sphingomonadaceae; genus Parasphingorhabdus. Next base: position 3,364,089 of record NZ_LR732707.1, read on the forward strand.
GCGGGTGGCCACGATGGCAAAGGAGAGATGCCCTCCAGTCGACAGGCGCCGCCAGCTTCGCTGACCTTGGGTTCGACAAGCTCGGAATGAACGGCATCGATTGATCGAGACTGTCCTACAGCACCAAAATCAGCTATGGACCGGCAAAAGATAATCGGTCGCATGTTCTGGTTCCTGCAAATGGGAGAAGCCGCATGCCGCAATATTATTATCTCAAATATATTCCGAAAAACGATCGGCCACGCGTCGTCGGTAATCTCGAGCGGCTGATCGGCCAGCTCGATCGCGAGTTGCCCGACAAGGACAGCGAGCAGACGCTGCTGCTGGCGACCTGGAATATCCGCAATTTCGGCAAGGTCCGGCGGCTGCCGGAAAGCCTGATGTATATAGCCGAGATATTGTCCCGCTTCGACTTCGTCGCGGTGCAGGAGGTGGTCGATCTCGATGACTGGCGCGCGGTCATGGACCGGCTGGGTCCGGATTATGATTTCATTGCCTCGGACAAGACCCATCACAAGTTGGGCAGCGGCGGTGAACGGCTGCTCTATCTCTATGACAAGCGCAAGGTGCGGTTCCAGAATATCGCCGGCGAAATCGTTCTGCCGACCGACATGCTGATCACCGATGACACGGCGGGAGAGGGTGGCGAACTGTTTCAGGGCAAGCAGTTCCGGCGCTCGCCCTTCATCACGGCGTTCCAGTCCGGCTGGTTCAAGTTTGATATCTGTACAGTGCACCTTTTCTACGGTTCCTCATCGGGATCTAAATTGCAGCAAAGGGTTCAGGAAATCGACCGCGTCGCCGACTATTTCGCCGATCGTGCCGAGCAAGCCCAAAAGGAGGGGCGGTCGTTGATCCTTTTGGGTGATTTCAATATCGTCCATCCCGATCACGAGACGATGACGGCGCTGAAGCGGCACGGTTTCCGGATTCCCAATGCTCTCAACCGGCCGTCCAATCTAGACCTGAGCAAATATTATGACCAGATCGCCTTCATGACCGATGACGCCACGCTGAATTTCATCGACCGGCAGACCGACGATCCGAAAAAGGCCAATGCGGGCATTTTCGAGATATTCAAGTCGGTCTATCGGGATGGCGATGCGCTGGAATATGAAAAGGAATTGAGGAAGAAAGCCGGCGGAAAGGACAAGCAGGGCGCGGCGCTGGGCAAATATTACAAGAGCAGCTGGCGGACATATCAGCTATCCGACCACAAACCGATGTGGGTGCGGATCAAGTCAAATGCAGCGGCCGCCTATCTGGAACGCATGCGGTCGAACTGAATCGCAGCCGCAGTCAGGCGACCATCGCGGTTTTGCTGAGATGTTCGGTAAAACGCGGCTGCATCGGCTGGCTTGCGACCATCGCCAGAGGGAGCGCGGTTTCGCAATGGGCGCATTCGGCGCTGATCCGGCCGACGTGCCAGTGCGATTTGCCGCAGCCGGGGCAGCGATTGACGATGTCCAGATGGTAGAGCGGCTGATAGCCGCGCCCCTGATCCTGCTCGGCCAATGGTTGAACAGGCTGATTGATGAATGATCTCGGAGATAAGTACATCGTTTCGTCCTTCCTTGCTTGTGTGTTAGGGGACTAGAGGTTCTGGAGTGCCGGGATAACGCGACATAAGATGGGATATCGTGGGACGGATCGCAGTTTTCAGGGGCACTCGCGTTACCTCAATCCAAAATTGGCGTTCAACTCTGTTGTCTAAATTGAATGGTTAATTAGACAGCGCTGGTCAAGACAAATTGGAGTGCCGGCGAAATGCGCAGAGCGGGCGCATCGACGTCTTAGAAGGCTCTGAGCNACCGGCGAAGGAGTTGATCATATCGAACTAGAACCGCGCAACTTTTTGCGCTACGAGTATCAAAATGACGATTTCCAGTGCTCTAGAACCTCTTGTCCCTAACTCTAAAAGCTTTTGTCCCGCTACATTGTGCCGAACCCATTGCTGTTACTGCGTATCACATGCCATTTGGTTGCTGTACCAGCGATGAACCGTTTCTTTTGGTAGATGAAATGATAGTTATGCTGTCCGGAAACGATAGGATATTTTCGTCATTTCCCGGTGATGTTTAACACAGGACCGGGCAATTGCCTGTCTTTGAATGGAAATTATTCACAATTTTACACGCCATCTGGTCATTATCGATGGGTCGGTGCGGTTGCTGCCGTTTGGTCAGCACAATGGGGCCGGCGATCCCGCTGGACTCCGGAAAAGCGCTGCCCGTATCAGCTGGCGTCCAGCTTCCGCCAGGCCAGATCGGCAAATTCACACAGCAGGGGCCGGGTTTCGCGCGGATCGATGATATCCTCGACGCTGAACTGCTCGGCGGTGCGGAAAGGCGAGGTAACCTTGTCGAGCTTGGCCCTGATCTCGGCCAGTCGCGCGGCCGGATCAGCAGCGCTTTCGATATCGCTCTTGTAGGCGACCTCGAGGCCACCGGCGATCGGCAGCGAGCCCCAGTCGCCCGAGGGCCAGGCAAAGCGGTACTGGAAATTCTCGGCATTGCTCATCGCGCTGCCGGCGATGCCATAGGCGCGGCGGACGATGACACTGGCCCATGGCACGGTCGCTTTATAGACCGCGTTCATCGCCTGCACGCCATAGCGGATGGTGCCGGTGCGCTCGGCGTCGCCGCCGATCATGAAGCCGGGATTGTCGATCAGGTGGACGACCGGCAGTTGGAATTGCTCGGCCAGCTTGGCAAAGCGCTCGACCTTTTCCGATGATTTGGCTTCCCAGGATCCGCCCAGGAACGACGGATCGTTGGCGAGTACCGCCACCGGCCAGCCGTCGAGCCGGGCAAAGGCGGTGATCGCGGCCCGGCCCCAGCGCTTGCCCATTTCAAATACCGAGCCTTCGTCGAATACCGATGTCATGATCTTGCGCATCGAATAGACCTGCTTGTCCTCCCGCGGCACGGCAGAAAGCAGGCTTTCGTCCTTGCGATCGACCGGGTCCCAGTTCTCGGTCCGGGCGGCCAGCTGGTTCACGTTGCTCGGCAAGTAGGACAGGAATTTGCGGGCGGTGACAAAGGCCTCGGTCTCGCTGGCGACCTCTTCGTCAACCACGCCGTTGGTGGTGTGGATCTCTGAGCCGCCCAATTGCTCCTTGCTGAGATCATCGCCAATCGCGGCGGCGACCGCGGGACCGGCAGCGAAAATCTGGGACAGTCCCTTGACCATGATCGAATAATGACTGGCGACGGTGCGCGCCGCGCCCATGCCCGCCGTCGGTCCGAGCGCCAGGGCCACCACCGGAACCGTATCTTGGTTCTTGATGATATCTTCCCAGCCCGGCACTGCCGGGACATAGGTAAATCCCATATCCTCGAGGCTTTTGACCGAACCACCGCCGCCGGTGCCGTCGATCATCCGGATCATCGGAATGCCCAGCGTATGGGCCATTTTTTCGCACTGGGTGAATTTCCGGTGCAGGGCGGCATCAGCGGCTCCGCCGCGCACCGTGAAATCATCGGCAGAAGCAACCACTGGACGGCCTTCGATATTGGCGCGACCGAAGATCAGATTGCTCGGCGCGAAATCCTCGAACGTCCCGTCCTCGGCATAGGTCCCGCGCCCTGCAATCTTGCCGATCTCGCGGAAGCTGCCTTCATCGACAATCCCCGCAATCCGCGCCCGCGCATCAAGTTTTCCGCGGCCATGCTGGCGGGAGACTTTTTCCTCGCCGCCCATTTTTTCGGCCAGCCGCTGGCGCTCGGCCAGTTCTTCCAGTTCGGGTTTCCATGTCATATCCTGCGTTTAACCGACTGGTTAAGGCAGGGGAAGCGGGAATCGCGCCCTGGCATCAAGACCTGTCCAATTCGCGCCCGAGATATTCCAGCGCGCTGCGCATGGCGGGATCGTTGCCATCGGCATCACGGTCTGCCGATTCCAGTTTCATATCGGCGATATAATCCTCGCGCGGCGTGCCATTGACGTGAAACAGCGTTTCTGTCCCGAGATCCATGCGCGCTCCGGATTTCGCAAGAGTGATATTGGAGAGGGCGCCCAGCAGATCCGCCATGTCGGAGGCAATCGTATGGGCACCGGCCGCCGCATCCAGACCGATGACCAGCCCTTCGCCCATGCTGCCGGTCCAGCGACCGCCGAGCACGACGAGCGGCCCCTGATATTGCGGGTTGCGCGGCTTGACCTGCTCGATGAAACGGCGGGGCACGGTAAATTCCCGCTCTAGACTGGGAATTTCGTGAATCTGGTAGGATCGTGTGTCCGTCACGAAATGACCAATGATGCTGCGCGCGACCTCGGTATTGCCGCCGCTGGGCGTGTTGCGCAGGTCGATGATCATCGCCCGCGTGTCGGACAGGCTGGCAACAGCCCGGTCGAAAGCCGGGATCAGGTCATTATTGCCCAGCGCATTGTTGATGCGGATGATGCCGATATCGCCATTCCTGTGCGTCTCGAGCAACGGGCCGGCGCTTATGGATTTGCCGAGATCATAGCTGGCCGGCAGGTTGATCGTGCGGTTCTTCCCGTCGACCTCAAAGACGAGAGTGCGCGGCTGATTGCGCAAGCCGCTGACCGCGAGCATCGCGCCGTAATTTCTCTGCCGGTCCGTCGGCTCGGGCAGCAGTTTCCCGTAAGGCCGGATCGCGGCGGCGCTCATTGCGATTCCGTCCGCCGAGACAATTTGCCAGCCGGGGCGGATGCCGGCCTTGTCCGCAGCGGAACCGGCGCGGACATCGGCGACATGAAAGCGGCCACCGGCATAGCGGGTCGCGATATCCGATCCGGTGGGAATGATCGAATAGTCGGTCTCGTCAAAGGGGCCGACTATGAAATGCGGGTCGGAAAAGGTTAGCGCTGTCTGGTGCAGGATCTTCCGAAATATGTCGCGGTCAGGGGCTTGCACGGCCAGAGCCTTCGATCGTGCAAGCTGCGCCTCGACGTCGATGTCGCTACGCTGCGCATAAGCGTAGAACAGACGGAACTGGTCTTCAAACTCCTGCCAGGCTTGCCCGGCATCAAAAGTTTCGGCGCTCTTGGTCTGCTCGGACGGTGCCTGCACCCCTGCATATACCGGCGCGACTATGAAAAGCGCCAGCACCGGTGAAATCGCTTTGGCCAGTTTTTTCATTCTTGTTCCTCAGGCATTGCGAAATTTTTCCTGTCTCCGTCGCAAGTCCGCCCGTCTATTGCAACATCCTCTTTCAGGATTATTGCCGGTCCAGGCGAACTTTAAACAAAGAGGCCTGGTTATTTTCTGTGACCTTTGGCTGGATAGCGCAGAAAACCGGTGTGCACTCCAAGGTCGGGATCCGCCGAGTGTAACCTTTCAAAAAAGGCAGCCTTGATCGCATAGTCTCATCCTGCGTCAACCATCTGACCGGTATAACGCGTTGCAGCAATGTAGGACAGGATCACTGGATGCTAGCTATTCTTCCGACTTAAACTGGCATGTTCCATTGACTGCTATCCCACCGCCTCGTTGCACATCCAGTGGCGTGAACGGCTGCACAGGCGTTGCTTGTACCGCTATTGTATTTTGCATCTTTCGTTTTTACTTCCTTAGCATGAGCTGGTTGTTCTTCCTCCTTGGTGCATTGGCAATTGTCGCAGTGCTTTCATATCGGAACTGGGCGAGGAAGCGTCGGCGCGAACAACTGTTGGCGACACCGCTGACTTCAGAACAGCGCGAAGTGATCGCTAGGCTGGTGCCGATTGTGCGCCGGCTACCGGAAACATTGCGTCCCAAGTTGGAAGGGAAAATCAATCTATTTCTCGATCAGGTCACCTTCCGAGGCAATCAAGGTCTCGAGATAACCGAGGAAATCAGGCTCTCGATCGCCGCTCAAGCCTGCTTGTTAATTGCCAACAGTCCGGCCTGGTACAATACGATCAGAAACGTGTTGGTCCATCCTTCCGCTTTTCACATACACCGCAACTCTCATGACGGACTTGTCGTCCATGAGGGCAGGCACTCGATGCTTGGCGAAAGCTGGGCCAGGGGGCCGGTTATCTTGTCATGGGAGCATGCGCTTCACGGGGGGCTCGGTGAAGACGATGGACACAATGTCGTCATCCACGAATTTGCGCACCAGCTGGACAGCCTGACCGGCGACACCAATGGCATACCGATCTTGCGCAAGGGGCAAGCGTACGAGGGCTGGGAAAAAGCCATGCTGGATGCCTTCCACAAGCATGTGGAACGTGTTGAACGTGGACACAACACCCTCATCGATCCCTATGGCGCAAACAACCATCAGGAGTTTTTTGCCGAAGCGATTGTCGCGTTTTTTGAAAAACCACGGTTGATGCATCGCGAGGAGCCAGCGCTCTATGCGCAGCTGTCGGAACTGCTGGCGCTAGATCCCGCGCATTGGGATTAGGCTAGGCTGACTGTGAATCCCGGCTATCGAGCAATGCAGTCAATGTTGGAGACCCGATAACCGGGTCATGAGTGAACATATTATCCGAGTATTTCCGACGTCCCTTTTGCGTCCTTAACAGCCATTAAATCGTGCCAACGCCGGCGACCGCTAGCGTGGCGAAAGCCGATGTTGCTCACGCGCGATTCGCAACGCCCGTTTTTTGCGTCTTCAGCGGATATTGGATTTCGTATTTCTATGCTGTCGCCTGTTCATTCTTCATCCCCGTAAATTGCGACACTTGGTTCGCGCTCGCTGGTTGCGCGTCCGCGATACATACCGGCGGTGTTGAAACTATAGCCGACCTGTCCCCATGGTGTTGCATAGATGATGCCGCCGTCGCCACCCAGTTCGCCCAGTTCGGCGATTACATCATCGGCTATTTGTTGGATTTCCGAATCGGATGACATGAATTCGCTGGCGTGGACGACATAAGTGTCATTGCCGTCGGCATCTTTCGGCACCGCCCGTTGCGCTTCCTTGATCGCCTCGGGAAAGCGCATCCGGATGCGGGCGCAGATTTCGTGGGCGACGCCGAGACGGATGAAATATTCGCCCGAGCCGGTGGCGGAAATCGCGCAGCTACGGTTGTCGGCATAGGTGCCGGCGCCGATCACCGGACTGTCGCCGATCCGGCCCCAGCGCTTGCCGGTCATGCCGCCGGTCGACGTGCCCGCGGCCATATGGCCCTGCCGGTCCATGGCGACCGCTCCAACCGTGCCGAACTTGTAATCCACATCGGCGGCGCTGACCTTTTTGGCGCGCAGGTCGTCGATCTGTTTCAGGCGATAGGGCGTGGCGTAATAATCCGGTGACACCTGTTCCAGCCCCTGTTCGCGGCTGAACTGGTTAGCGCCTTCGCCGGACAGCATCACATGCGGGCTTTTATCCTTGACCGCGCGGGCCAGCAGTATCGGGTTTTTCGTGCCGTTGATCCCGGCAACGGCGCCAGCAGACAGGTCGCTGCCGTCCATGATGCTGCTGTCGAGCTCGTTGGTCTTGTCCCAAGTGAACACCGCGCCTTTGCCAGCGTTGAAATTGGGATTGTTCTCCAGCGAGACGATGGTGGCGGTGACAGCGTCCATTGCGGTGCCGCCGTTTCTCAATATGTCCGAGCCGATTGTCAGGGCCGCGTTCAGTGCTGTCCTGATTTCCGCATCTTTCTCAGGCGTGATCCTGTCTCGTTCGATCGTCCCCGCGCCGCCATGAATGGCGATGGACCAATCTGCTTCCCCGTCCAGCCGATCCTGCGCATTCACCGTTGTTGTCGCTGCCGAGAGCGCGAGGGACAGGCCCAGCCTTTTGAGTAAATAGCGAATCATATCGATGCTCTCCCGATTGGCACTTATCATTTGGCGGTGGACAGCGTATATGTTCGGCAAACGAGCCCTTCTGACAAGAGCAAAGATATGACTTCAGACAATCCGTCGCTGCGACCCTGGCGCGATATTGACCGGCGCAAGTCCCGCCAGATCATGGTCGGTGATGTTCCGGTCGGTGGCGATGCGCCGATTACCGTGCAGACGATGACCAATACGCTGACGTCCGACGCCAAGGCGACGATCGACCAGATCCGCCGCTGCGAAGAGGCGGGCGTTGATATCATCCGCGTGTCCTGTCCCGATGTCGAGAGCACGGCGGCGCTGAAGCAAATTGTCCGGGCGAGCAATGTACCGATCGTCGCGGATATCCATTTCCACTATAAGCGCGGGATCGAAGCGGCGGAGGCGGGCGCGGCCTGTCTGCGGATCAATCCGGGCAATATCGGTTCTTCGGCGCGGGTGCGGGAAGTTATCGACGCGGCAAAGTCCAACGGTTGCGCGATCCGGATTGGCGTGAACGCGGGCAGTCTGGAAAAGGACCTGCTCGAAAAATATGGCGAGCCCTGTCCCGAGGCTTTGGTCGAAAGCGCGCTCGACCATATCAAGATTTTGCAGGACCATGATTTTCACGAGTTCAAGGTCGCGGTGAAGGCGTCGGACGTGTTTCTTGCCGTCGCGGCCTATTCTCAGCTGGCTGACGCGGTGGACTGCCCGCTGCATCTCGGCATCACCGAGGCCGGGGGTCTGATCGGCGGCACGGTGAAAAGCTCGATCGGCATGGGCAATCTGCTCTGGGCCGGGATTGGCGACACGATCCGGGTAAGCCTGTCGGCCGAACCCGAGGAGGAAGTGCGCGTCGGTTATGAGATGCTCAAGGCGCTCGGTCTGCGAACGCGCGGCGTCCGGGTGGTCAGCTGCCCTAGTTGCGCGCGGCAGGGTTTCGACGTGATCCGCACGGTGCAGAAGCTCGAGGAACGGCTACAACATATCCGCACGCCGCTGTCACTCTCGGTACTGGGCTGCGTCGTCAACGGCCCGGGCGAGGCGCGCGAGACCGACATCGGCATCACCGGCGGCGGCAAGGGCAAGCATATGGTCTATCTGTCCGGTGTTACCGATCACCATGTCGCGGACGAAGATATGGTCGATCATATTGTGAAGTTGGTCGAGGCGAAGGCAGCGGAGATCGAAGCGGGGGTCAGCGAGGCGGCCTGAAGGGTTGCGCGGTCAGAATGACCGTTCATCCTGAGCTAGCTGCAGGAATTCTCTAGGCTCGCACTTCTTCAGTGCTGGAGGAATCAGGGCGCTTCGACAGGCTCAACAAGAACGGGATTTTCAATGATTCATTCTATGCTATGCTCGGGCAAGATTCTGCCCATTTTCGCTGAAGGATGATCCATCATGACTTCGACCCGCAAGCGCGCAAGCGACTTCCACCCCCATATTCTCGAGATATTCGACGGCTATGTGCATGGCATGATCTCGAAGCGGGACTTTATCAGACAGGCGGGGAAATTTGCCGCAGCGGGCGTGACCGGGGCGATGATCCTCGATCAGTTGCAGCCCGATTATGCCTGGGCAGCGCAGGTCGAGCCGAACGACCCGGCGATCACGGTCGAGCGGATCAGCTACGACAGCCCGGAAGGTCATGGCAAGATTAACGCGCTGATGGCGAAACCGGTTGGAGCGACGGGCAAGCTGCCTGCTGTGCTGGTGATCCACGAAAATCGCGGTCTGAATCCCTATATCGAGGATGTCGCGCGGCGGGTTGCCAAGGCCGGCTATCTGGCGCTGGCACCCGACGGCCTGTCCCCCTTGGGTGGCTATCCCGGCAATGACGACGACGGACGGACAATGCAGCGGACGCTGGACGGCGCCAAGCTGATGGAAGATTTTTTCGCCGCTTTTGAATTTCTGCGCGATCATGACGGTTCGACCGGCAATGTGGGTGCGGTCGGTTTCTGCTACGGCGGAGGCGTGTGCAATGCGCTGGCGGTGGCTTATCCCGATCTTGCCGCGTCGGTGCCTTATTACGGACGCCAGCCGGAAGCCGCCGATGCTCCGGCGATCGAGGCGCCGCTGATGATCCATCATGCCGGAAATGACGAACGGATCAACGCCGGCTGGCCAGCTTATGAGGCGGCTCTTTCCGAGCACCAGAAAGAATATAGCGTGCATTTCTATCCCGATGTGAACCACGGTTTCCACAATGACACGACCCCGCGTTACGACGAGGAAGCGGCAACGCTGTCGTGGCGGCGGACGCTGGCGTTTTTCGATACGCATCTACGCGGCTAGCGGGTACGGGGGCAGTCCGTTGCTGCACGGCCCCGGCCTGACAAAAGCCTGTTCCCTCACACCGCTGGAAGTGTAATAGCCGGTGGATGAGATTCTTGCTGCTTGTTCTGGCCAGTCTGGCCCTTGTTCCGCTCTCCGCTTTATCGGCCGTTCCGCATGGCGGTGATCATCCGGAAGCCCGGCCGTTCGAGCAGGAAGCCAACGCATCGGCGCTGATCGACGCCGCGCTGGCGCGTGCGCTGTCTTCAGAAAAACGAGTGATTGTCGTTATGGGTGCCAACTGGTGCCATGACAGCCGCGGTCTGGCCGGGTGGTTTGCCGAGCCGCGTTTCGCCGCGATGCTGCAGGATAAATATGAGCTTGTCTATGTCGATGTCGGTTACAAAGACCGGAATATCGATATCGCCCGGCGTTTTGGTATCAAATCGATCGAGGGCACGCCAACGGTGCTGATATTGTCGGCGGACGGGGTGTTGCTCAACCGCAAGTCTGCTCCGAAATGGCGCAATGCCGCGAGCCGCGCGGAAGCCGATATTTTTGCCTATTTCGACCAATTTTCTCTCGAACCCTGAACCGAAGGAAAGCAGGTGCCCCGCGCATTGACCTATGTTCTGATCCTGTTGGCGGTGATCGCCGTGGCCTTGTTCTTCCTGCCGCTAAGACTAGCCGTAGGCATGGCGGGGCTGGAAGGTTCGCGTTTCTCGGCCAAGGCGATCAGCGGATCGGTCTGGAACGGCCGGATCGAGGGCGCGCAGCTCGGACCGTTCCCCTTGGGCGATCTCGATGCCGGGGTTCGGGTACTGCCGTTGCTGACTGGTCGAATATTGATGGACCTGGAACGGCCGCCGGTCGCCGGCGATGCCGGACTGGTCGCTACTGTCGGCAAGTCCGGGAATAGCCTGCTGGTGCAGGATGCCACGACCGTGCTGAATCTTGGCAGTCAGCTTGCGCCTCTGCCGGCCTCGGTTATGGAGCTGCAGGCGGTCAGCATCAGCTTTGCCGGTGGCCGTTGCCAGTCGGCGAGCGGTCAGGTGCGGGTTTCCCTCGACGCAAATATTCCGGGATTGAACCTCAAACAGGGGCTGCTCGGCAATGCCCAATGTCAGGACGGGGTGCTGGTGCTGCCGCTGCAAAGCGGATCGGGCATGGAACAGCTGACGCTCAAGCTGCAGGGAAACGGCTTTTACACCGCGCGTCTGTTCCTATCGGGCAACGACCGTGCCTGGACATTGCTGCTCCCGACGCTCGGCTTTCGTTCGGTGCCGGACGGCTATGCGATAAAGGTGGCGGGTCAACTGGCGCGTTGATTCTTGCCGGCGGAACGCGGCTCGTCCCGTCAGCTGCCGAAGAAAAAGGCGTGATATTTTCTTTTGCGGAAGGTCTTTTTCCCCGACAGCTTCTCAAACAGGAATCGTAACAGACGGGTCGGATAGAGGATCAGGTACCAGAGCATTTTCAGCAGAAGTACGACAATGGCTATGAGGGGAATGGCGGGAAAAATATAGAAATGGCGCCGGATTGACTTTGACAGGGAGGACTGGCCGAAAAAACGTACCAGCAGTGCGGAAAAGAAAAAGGCCAGAACCAGATAGAGACCAATTACGACTTCGACGCTGACTGGAGATGGCATAGAGAGCTTCCTTCCAACTGTGTTCGCACGGCTCTCCTGGTCACAGAGTGTATCGAATCGTTCGCAAAATTCTGTAATTTACATGAATTTACATAGTTGAAATCCGAAGATAAAGCCATTTCTCCCCCGCCGGTCGGTTTAGCCGGGAGTTGATATCGGAAGATGCAGACCTCATTTGAAGGTTCAGGAGTAACATAAACCCATGGCAAACAAACTGAAATTTTCTATTCTCGATCTTTCCCCGGTACCGCAGGGCAGTGATGTCCAAACCGCGCTTGACCGGTCGCTGGCGCTTGCCCGGCATGCTGAGGCGCTGGGCTACGAGCGGTTCTGGATGGCCGAACATCACGGGATGGAGGGCATTGCCAGTGCCGCCACAGCCGTCGCTCTGTCGCATATCGGCCACGGGACCAAGACAATCCGCATCGGTGCCGGAGGCATCATGCTGCCCAATCACGCACCGATGGTCATTGCCGAACAGTTCGGGACGCTGGAAGCGCTGTTTCCGGGGCGGGTTGATCTGGGGCTGGGCCGTGCGCCGGGATCGGACCAGCGGACAGCGCAGGCCTTGCGCCGCAATCTTAACAGCGATGCCAATGAATTTCCGCGCGATGTTCTGGAGCTGCAGGCGTTTCTGGCGGGAGACGACCGGCTGGGCATTCAGGCCACACCGGGGCAGGGCAGCCATATCCCGCTCTATATTCTCGGCAGCAGCCTGTTTGGTGCGCAACTGGCGGCGGCTCTTGGCCTGCCTTATGCCTTTGCGTCGCATTTCGCACCGCAGATGCTCGACGAGGCGCTGACAATTTATCGCCGTGATTTCAAGCCGTCGGAGCAGCTCGCCGAGCCCTATGTCCTGTGCGGCTTCAATATTTTTGCCGCAGACAGCGATGCAGAAGCGGAATATTTGGCCAGTTCGATGATGCAGAGCTTTGTTGCGCTGCGCACCGGCAATCCGGGCAAGATGCCACCACCGGTGGAAGGCTATCGCGAAAGCCTGCCGCCGCAGGCGCAATCGATGCTCGGACAGATCATGCAGGGCAGCGCCATCGGCGCGCCGGAGGCAGTGAAACAGGGAGTCGAAAGCTTTGTGAAGCGGACCGGTGCCGATGAGCTGATCATCTCCGGGTCGATCTTCGATCAGGCGGCACGGGAAAAAAGCTATACCATTGCCGCTGAAGTTCGCGATCTGCTTGTTGCCTAGAGCTCAATTCCCTGCACACAGGTCTTGATTTTACCACCGGGCCTGCGCATGACCCGGAAAATCGAAATTCCGAGACAGACCCCCCAAGGGAGAAGAAAATAGTGCCACGCTCAGGTAGAAATTCAGCGCTTCGCGACTTTCTGAAAAGCGAAGCGGCGGGCGGCATATTGCTGATGGCCGCTGCCGCGCTGGCGATGATCGTCGCCAATAGTCCGCTGTACGACATGTATCACCATTTTCTGCACGAGATAAAGGGCCCAACCCTGTCGAGCAAATTGGGCCCGATGACGCCGCATCTGTGGATCAATGATGGATTGATGGCAATTTTCTTCCTGCTGGTGGGGCTGGAAATCAAACGGGAATTTGTCGATGGACGGCTCAATAGCTGGGACCGTCGGCGTCTGCCAGTGGTCGCTGCTGTGGCAGGGATGGCGGTTCCGGCCCTGATCTATCTGTTGATCGTCAAGGACGTTCCGGCACTCTACAATGGCTGGGCCATTCCCGCGGCGACTGACATTGCTTTCGCTATCGGTGTGCTCGCCCTGCTAGGGCCGCGCGCACCCACCTCGCTCAAACTGTTTCTGGTCACTGTCGCGATCGTCGACGACATGGGGGCAGTGGCGATCATCGCTCTGGTCTACACGGCCGAGATCAACGGTGCAGCCCTGCTTGCTAGCGCCGCAATATTGGCGATCATGTACACGATGAACCGCAATGGGGTGCTCAAGCTCTGGCCTTATCTGATCTTTGCCGCATTGCTCTGGTATGCGGTACTGATGTCCGGCGTCCACGCGACAATAGCCGGCGTATTGGCGGCTATGGTCATTCCGATTGTGGTCACGCCGACCTCTCCGGACGCGGAAAATTCTCCGCTTCACCGGCTTGAACATGCGATTGCGCCATGGAGCGCGTTTCTGATCGTGCCGGTGTTTGGCTTTGCCAACGCCGGTGTCTCGCTCCAGGGCATTGGTATCGAACATATTTTCGCGCCTTTACCGCTCGGCATTGCAGCCGGTCTGTTCTTCGGCAAGCAGATCGCCATTTTTGCCAGCGTCTGGATCTCGGTCAAAACCGGTTTTGCCGGACGGCTGGGCGGTGCCAGCTGGCTGCAGGTCTATGGCGTCGCAATGCTGTGTGGTATCGGTTTCACGATGAGTCTGTTCATCGGCGCGCTGGCCTTTCCCGGCAATGAATTGCTGATCGAGGAAGCCAAGATCGGTGTGCTTGGCGGATCGTTGCTGTCGGCTGTTGTCGGCTATTGTATTCTCCGATTTGCCCCGCAGGATCGCCATCTGGAATCGCTGGAGGATGGCGAGGCCGAAGAACTGCTGGACGTGCTGCCGGATGCTACAGTAGAAAAACTGAAAGACAATCTGTGAAGTCTATCGGGCTTGCTGCTGTTGCCTGTCTGGTCCTTGCCGGGGCAGCAGCGGAGGCAGGACCGGCAACACCGTCGATCATCACCGACGCAACCGGTCTGAACGCGGGGAACGCGCTCGATGCCATCGCAACCGACTATGTAAAGCTGACGCTCGCCCTGGGTGAGCAGGAAGCTGGCTATGTCGATGCCTATTATGGCCCGTCGCAATGGGCGGAGGCCGCGAAATCCGATCCGCGTGACATGCGCGAACTGGGCAATGCAATTGTTGTTCTGATGGAACGGCTGGATACCTTGCCGGTCAGCGACGACCCTCTGAACGAAACGCGCAAGCGCTTCCTAATGGCGCAACTTGAAGCGGCCATGACCCGCCACGCGATGATATTGGGAGAGACATTTTCCTTTGCTGACGAGGCCAGGGGACTGTTTGGAGTGGTGCCGGCCCTCAAGCCGCTGGCGGAATTTGACCCGGTGCTGGAAGAGATTGAAAATATCGTTCCAGGCGACGGACCACTCAGCCAGCGGGTCGCGGCATTTGAAAGCGGCTATATCATTCCGAAGGACCGGCTGCAGGTGGTGTTCGACACCGCGATTGCCGAGTGCAAGGCGCGGACCGCGCATTATTTTGATCTGCCCGCTGGAGAGAATTTCAAACTGGAATTTGTCACCGGCAAAAGCTGGAGCGGCTATAATTATTATCAGGGAGACTACCAAAGCCTGATCCAGGTCAATACCGACCTGCCGATTTTCATCGGTCGCGCCGTCGATCTCGGCTGCCACGAAGGCTATCCCGGCCATCATGTCTACAACATGCTGCTCGAGCAAAATCTCACCAATGGCCATGGTTGGCGCGAATTTTCCATCTACCCGCTCTACAGTCCGCAGAGCCTGATCGCCGAGGGTTCTGCCAATTATGGCATCGAACTCGCGTTCAGCGGCCAGGAGCGGCTGGAATACGAGCGCGACATACTCTACCCGCTCGCCGGCCTCGATCCGGACACGGCGGCGGCTTACTGGGCGTTGCAAATTGCCAAACAGGCGCTGAGCGGCGCGCGGATGACAATCGCGCAGCAATATCTCGATGGCGGGATCTCCCGCGAGGAGGCCATTGCGCTCAACCAGAAATATCAGTTGGTCTCCCGTGAACGGGCCGAGCAGATGACCGATTTCAACGAACAATATCGCAGCTATGTGATCAACTATGGCCTCGGCATGGAAATGGTCCGCGACTGGATCGAAACCCAGGGCGACGCGTCGGTGTGGCGTTGGAAAGCGATGGAGCGGTTGCTCAGCGAACCGATGTTACCGGCGGATCTGGTGGAGGGCCGGTTGCCCGATGAGTGACTTCGCCAAGCTGGACCCGTTTCGGCATCATAGCGGCAATAGCATTTCTCCTTTGCCCCCGGCGGGTGCTGATCAATACCAGCGCGGGGCAGGAATGCTTGGCTGATATTACCGGTCCGGGGCGGAATTTGTACATATATGGTTACCGAATCAGTCGGGAGAGCTAGCGGCATTGCAAGCGGCGGCCGTAAATTTCACGACGGCATTAACTCTCTGCTAACCAATTTCGTTCACTCCGGTTTCTGAAACATGAACGGCGCGGTTATGCGCGCACCATGAACAGGGAACGGACCTTATGACCAGACAGATCACGCCCGCCAATGAACCGGTAGATGTCGCCATTATTGGCGCAGGGCCAGCGGGCCTGACAGCCGCCTATTTGCTTTCCAAGAAAGGCTATTCGGTCACCGTGATCGAAAAGGACCCGAAATATGTCGGCGGTATCAGCCGGACGGTGGAGCATGAAGGCTTCCGCTTCGATATCGGCGGGCACCGCTTCTTTTCGAAAAGCCAGGAAGTGGTTGATCTGTGGAACGAGATCCTGCCCGATGACTTCATCCAGCGACCGCGGATGAGCCGCATCTATTATGAAGGCAAATTCTACAGCTATCCGCTGCGCGCCTTTGAGGCCTTGTGGAACCTCGGCATCTGGCGCTCGACCTTGTGCATGGCGAGCTATGCCAAGGCGAAGGTCTTCCCGAACAAGAATGTGAAGAGTTTTGAAGACTGGACGGTGAACCAGTTCGGATACAAGCTCTATTCCATCTTCTTCAAGACCTATACCGAGAAGGTTTGGGGCATGCCCTGCGACGAGATGTCGGCAGACTGGGCGGCCCAGCGGATCAAGGGCCTTAGCCTCTGGAACGCGGTGACCGATGGTCTGAAGCGCTCGCTCGGTCTCAACAAGAAGCCCAATGACGGACAGGAAGTCAAAACCCTGCTCGAAACCTTCCGCTATCCTCGCCTCGGCCCCGGTATGATGTGGGACGCAGCCAAGGGTCATGTCGAGGCCAAGGGCAATGCAGTGTTGATGGGCCATAGCCTGAAACAGCTCGCCCAGGATGCCGAAGGAAACTGGCGGGTGAGCGCGACGAGCGCCGACGGCGAAACCATCATCAATGCGAAACATGTGATTTCAAGCGCGCCGATGCGCGAGCTTGCCACCCGTATTCACCCGCTGCCGCAGTCTTTGCCGGAAGCGCAGGATCTCAACTATCGCGATTTCCTGACTGTGGCGATCAAGGTCAAGTCGGAAGACCTGTTCCCCGACAACTGGATCTATATCCATGATGATCGGGTGCAGGTGGGCCGGGTGCAGAATTTCCGCAGCTGGTCACCGGAAATGGTGCCCGACGAGACGATTGCCTGCGTTGGTCTGGAATATTTCTGTTTCGAAAATGACGGCCTCTGGTCCTCTTCCGACGAGGATCTGATCGAACTGGCCAAGAAGGAAATGGCGATACTCGGCCTGTGCAAGCCCGAAGACGTCGTTGGCGGCTCGGTTGTCCGCCAGGAAAAGGCCTATCCGGTCTATGATGACGCCTATGAGCAGAATGTCGCAACCATGCGCGATGATCTGGAAAAGCGTTTCCCGACGCTGCACATGGTCGGCCGCAACGGCATGCACCGCTATAATAATCAGGATCACGCGATGATGACGGCGATGCTGACGGTGGAAAATATCGAGGCCGGTACCCGCAAATGGAATGTCTGGAACGTCAACGAGGACGCTGAATATCACGAGGCGGGCGATGAAGGTGCGCAGCAGGCCATTACCGAGGAGCTTGGCGAGGACCGCGTTGCGGCGCTTGAAAGCATGCGCGATGTACCGACGCGCATCGAGGAAAGCGTGCCCGAAGCCAAACCATCCAAAGCGGCGTAAGCAGTATGGACCGCAGCGGCACAGACAGACGGTCAGCCGTCGGCGCCTGGGTCGGCAATTTGCCTGCCCCGCTGGCGCTCCTCAACCGGTTTTCGATCACGCGCTATTTGCTGGCGAGCATCGTTAGCCTGGCGTTTGACGTGGCTCTTTTCATGATATTGGTGGCGTTCCTCATCGATCCCGGTTGGGCATCGGCTGCAGGATATAGCGCCGGCATTGTCGTCCACTGGTTCATCTCTTCAAATTTCGTGTTTCCCGGCAAGCGCCGCGAGGGGGCGGCGTTGCAGGTGCAGCGCTTTGGTTTCATCGCCACTGCCCTGCTCGGTCTGGGCATCACCGTCAGCATGGTCAGCGGACTGACCAGTGCAGGCGTGTTGCCGGTTCTGGCCAAGGCGGCGGCCGTTGCCGTCAGTTTTTTCGCGGTTTATCTCACCCGCAAATATGGAGTGTTCCGGTGAGCTATATGGATATGGCCATCGAAGCGCCCGCAGTCAGGAACCGCTTCAGCCCGGATTTCAGGAAATTCCTCAACTGGGCACTGGTCTGGATCGTGCTGGCCAATATTCCGTTCATGGCCATGTGGATGGTCGGCGCGCCGCCGCGCGCCATTCCGATTGTGCTGGCAGGTCTCGTCGGCCTGATCGTCAAGCGTATGCCGAGAGGGGCGCAATGGATCGCCTTTGCCGGCGTGATGACCTATTCTCTTCTTTCCTTTGTTTCCGGACTGTTCAGCCTGACGCTGGATTCGCTGGTCTATTCGCTGCAGTTTTTCGCGGAAATCAAGCCAGGCAATTCGATGGAATATATTGCCGCGACGGTGGTGCTGTTCGGCATATTGATCGGCAGCTGGTTTTTGCTCAAGCGCGACACCAATTTCTCCAGACCGCTCCATATATTGCTTGGCGGAGCGCTGGTTTTCGGTCTTGTCGGCGCAGATGCAGCCGTGGGCGAGGGGATGCGCGGCCATTATTTTCGTCCCGCTCCAGTGGGGGCAAGTTTTGAATCTGCGGTCGGCAAGTCGGGTTTCGCCGCACGCGCCGACGGCAAGCGCCATCTGGTGCTGATCATGGTGGAATCGCTGGGTGTTCCGAAGGACAACCAGGCGATGTCCGACAAGCTGTTCGCATATTATAACAGCAGTGCCATCAAGGCACGCTACGAAGTCAGTCAGGGCACGAGCCTTTATTATAACAGCACCACCGCCGGCGAGATGCGCGAGCTTTGCGGTCGCTGGGGCGATTATTATGAACTGCTCGAGAGCGATAATCCCGAGACGCTGGACTGCCTGCCGGCACAGCTTGCCGGCAAGGGCTATGCGGCCCAGGCGATGCACAGTTTCAAGGGGCCATTTTTCAAACGGGAAAAATGGTATCCCAAGATCGGATTCGAAAAGCGCGAATTTGCGAGCGATCTGGAAAAGCGCGGCGCCGAATGGTGTGGCGGTGTCTTCGCCGGTGTCTGCGACCGCCAGATACCGAAAATGCTGGCAGAAAATCTGAAAGGCGCGACGCAGCCGACTTTCCAGTACTGGCTAACGCTGAACACCCATTTGCCGGTTCCGACCGGGCAGAATCTCAACGCCGACCATTGCGAGAAAGTGTCGGCAGATCTGGCCCGCGATTATCCGATGATCTGCCGCCAGTTCGCGATATTTGACGATATCGACAGGGCACTGATCGCCGAAATTACTGCGAGCGACTTCCCCGAAGCGGATATATTACTGGTCGGCGACCATATGCCGCCGTTTTTCGACCGCCATCACCGTTCGCAATTTGACCCGGAACGTGTTCCCTGGCTTTATCTGAAAGCCAAGGGCGCAACATCCGAAGGATAAGAATTTGGAACGCGTGCGCGGCAATCTGCCAATATTGTTGATCTGGATCGCTGTCAGCGCGTTGCTGATACTGATAACCCGTGGCCAGATCGCGACCGGCATGGGCTGGGATCCCGACGATCAACTGCGTTTGGTGCAGTTGCGGGACTGGCTCGGTGGACAGAGCTGGTTTGACACGACGCAATATCGGATAGGCGAGCCCGACAGCCAGCCCATGCATTGGCCACGCTGGGTTGAGGTGCCACTGGCATTGCTGGTTCTTTTGCTGAACCCGTTGATCGGACCGGCGGCAGCGGAAACCACGGCGATGGTCGTCGTGCCGCTAATCACGCTGGGCCTGGCCATGTGGCTGGTAGCGAGGATCACCGAACAGGTGTTTGACCGCCCCGTCGCGATCCTGGCGGCGACCTTGACGGCGACATCGGTTCCAATCGTTGCCCAGATCCGTCCCATGCGGGTGGATCATCATGGCTGGCAGATCGTGCTCGCGCTGACCGCATTATGGACCATGTTCTGGCCCGACAAGCGCAAGGGCGGTATTGCTCTGGGCGCGGCGCTGGCGCTCTGGCTCTCGATATCGCTCGAAGGGCTGCCTATATCGGCTGCCTTCATTGTCCTTCTGGTCTGGCGCTGGGTTTTCCAAACTGAAGAAGGCGTTCGTCTGTTCTGGACTTTGCTCAGTTTTCTGAGCGTGAGCGTTCTGCTCTATCTCGGCAGCCAGGGCGGGTTTGACATCGCGATCAACTATTGCGACGCGCTTTCACCATCGCATTTGCTGGCCTGCACTGCTGGCGCCGCGGTCATTTTGCCGGCGATCAAATGGCTGCCCGCCAATATCCCGATGCGGGTTGCCTGCCTCGGCCTGGCCGGCGTTCCGGCACTCGCAATCTTTTACAGCCTCTCGCCGCAATGTGTTGGCGGGGCGTTTAATACGATGGATCCGCTGGTCCGCGAATATTGGCTGGTCAATGTTCTGGAAGGTCTGCCGATCTGGTACCAGAATGGCAAGACAATGGTCACTTTGCTTGGCGGCTCGATCATCGTCGGTCTGGGCAGTCTGATCTATATCGCACGGGTACGACCCGAGCGAATTGATCGCGACCGTCTATTTGTTCTGGTCTATGCCTTTCTCTGGGCACTGGTGCTGTCCCTGTTGGTTCAGCGTGCGACGGCGGTTGCTGCGGCCTTTGCACTGCCATTTCTCGCCTGGGTTGTGCGTCAGGCTTTTCTAAGGGCGCGGGGCATCAAAAATGGGCTGACACGCATATTCGCTACCGCCGCGGTTGTGTTGCTGATCATGCCGGGACCGCTCGCGATCGCATTGTTCAACAGCGTCAGTGTCGAGGATGAGAAAATCGAGGACGAAGCGGAAAATACCATGTGCAAGAGTGACGAGTCGCTCCACCGGCTCAATGCCTTGCCGCGCGCCAATATTCTGTCACCCTTCGATTATGGTCCGCGCATCCTGCTGCTGACACCGCACAGCGTACTTGCCACCAGCCATCATCGCAATGATCAGGCGATGGGCGACCAGATCAGGATATTCACCGCATCGCCAAACATGGCCCGTTCCTTGCTGGAGGCCCATAATATCCGATATATCGTCGCCTGCGACGGCGAAGCGGAGCTGGGCATCTATGCGAAGCGGCATCCCGAAGGCCTGTGGGCCCGACTGGTCGAAGACGAAAAGCCGGATTGGCTGCAGCCTGTCCACATTCGGGACAATGATCTGCATATCTGGCGCGTGATGGCAAAAGACTTGCCTAATGATTTCTAAACCCTGATAGCTATGGCTTGATGGTCGCACATCGAGATGGTCGCAGATAAAAAGAACCACGGAGTTTAGAATGGCAAGGATCACCGGTCTCGGTGGGATCTTTCACAAGGTGAAAGACCCGGCAGCAACACGGAAATGGTACAAGGACTTTTTAGAGCTGGATGGGGAATATGGCCCGATGCTCAACTGGTCGGATGAAAAGGGTGACCGCCCCTATAGCCTGATCAGCCATTTCCCCGAAGATACCGAATATCTCAAACCCAGCGCAGCGCCGTTCATGATCAATCTCAGGGTTGATGATCTGGATGCCTATGTCGAAAAGCTCAAGGACAAGGGTCTGGAAATTCTTGGCCATGTCGACGAAGGCTATGGCAAATTTGCTTGGATCCTCGATTGTGACGGGATCAAACTGGAATTCTGGCAGCAGGTCGACGCGCCGGACAGCTGATAGCTGACATCAGGCAGGGATGAATTTCAGCGCAAGCCCGTTGATGCAATGCCGCTTGCCCGACGGTTTCGGGCCATCGTTGAAAATATGGCCGAGATGCCCACCGCAGCGGGCGCAATGGACTTCCGTGCGTGGATAGCCAATTTTATAATCTCGCGATGTACCGATCCGGTCCCCGGCAATCGGTGCCCAGAAACTCGGCCACCCGGTGCCGCTGTCATATTTTTTGTCCGATTTATACAGGCCGAGATTGCAGCCGGCGCAGGCATAGACGCCTTCGCGCTTTTCCTTGTTCAATGGACTGGAATAGGCGCGTTCGGTGCCTTCTTGGCGCAAGATACGGTAGCGGGCCGGACCCAGCCGGCGCTTCCATTCCTCGGCCGAACGATTGATCGCGAATTTGCCTGCCGAACGGGCTTCTGCATTGCCGAACAGCCCCGAGAGGCTGGCAGCGCCTATCGCTCCAGCGGCAATCAATGTTCCGGATATGACAGTGCGCCGATCAATCGCTTTCATCTGTAGTCCTTTCCGTCCTGCCTATATCTTTCGCAGCAGGACCGGGATTGGTTACAGTTTCATGCCTGAACGGAAACTGATCAATATTTGGAAAGCTCGACTTCCAATTCGCGGAAGCCGTGGACGAAACAGGCATGGACGCGGCGATGCTTGCCGGTCGGATTGACCTGCATCCGGCGCTTGTGCATTTCCTCCAGCAATATCCGGATCTGGAGTTCGGCGAGACGGGCCCCGACACAGCGGTGGATACCGTAGCCGAAGGCGAGATGGCGCCGCGCATTTTCACGGTCGACCTTGATCTTGTCGGCTTCCGGAAAAACTTCTTCGTCGCGGTTGGCGGAAATATACCATAGAACAACCTTGTCGCCCTTCTTGATCTGGTTGCCGAACAGGTCATGGTCTTCCAGGGCGGTGCGCCGCATATGGGCGAGCGGGGTCTGCCAGCGGATGATTTCCTGCACGGCATTGGGGATCAGGTCCGGGTTCTCCTGCAGCTTTTTCCGCTCTTCGGGGAATTGCCCAAGACCATAAGCAACACCAGACATGGTATTGCGGGTCGTGTCATTGCCGCCGACGATCAGCAGCACCAGATTGCCCATGAATTCCATGTGATCCATGTCGCGCATATGTTCCGAATGGATCATCATCGAGATCAGGTCGGGTGTCGGCTCGGCATTGACCCGCTCGTTCCAGAGCTTGGTGAAATAGGCGCCCATTTCGAACAGAATCTGGCGACGCTGTTCGGTCAGGTCTTCCGCGACCGACAATTCGACATCGCCAGCCCAGTCGGACCAGTAGGTCAGCAGCCTGCGGTCTTCCCAGGGGAAGCCGAACAGGATCGCCAGCATGCCGGTCGTCAGTTCGATCGATACCTTGTCGACCCAGTCGAATTTTTCACCCCATGGCAGGCTGTCGAGCACTTCTTCGGTGCGTTGGCGGATCTCGTCCTCCATCCGCTTCATCTCGGTCGGCGTGAAGGCCGGCGCTACGGTGCGGCGCTGTCCGGTGTGCTTGGGCCGGTCCATTGCAATGAACATCGGCAGCTGGAAATCGGAATCGTCGAAATCGGGCTCGGCGATAGTGATGCCGCCATGGGAAACGTCGGACGAATAAATGTCGGGCAGCGCCTCGACATGCTGAATCGGCTTGTAGGTGGTGATATTCCAGAAATCACCGTGCACACCGCCCTCGATCTTGTTGATCGGTGCCTGTTCCCGCATTTCGGCGAAAGGCTTGCGCCACAGATCCTTGCTGTACAGTTCCGCGCGGCTGACATCCCAAGGGTTGGCGTCACTGTCCGCGATCGAAGGATGGGTCTTGTACCATTCTTCCAGCGCCTCATCGGCGGTAGGGGATGTGGTCAGATTATTGAGGTCAATTTGCGGTACGGATGCCATAAGTCTCTCCTGCCGTTGCTTGTGTCAGCAATCGGTTGCGTTTCAAAACTCGTTCAATCTGCCGCTATTGACAGTAATGTCAATGTCTTTTCGGCAAATGGCGTGAATCGCGCGACTATTTTCCGGTGATGCGGGCGAGCAGGCCATTTTTCCGCGCCGCCTGTCCGGATTTCATGACATTGCGGCGGAACAGCATCACCGAAAAGCGGATGATGATTATCGTGAAAACGGCCTGCCAGACCAGCGCCAGACCATGCTGCCAGATATTGTCCATTTGCGCCGCCCGCGCAATCATCGCGAACGGCGAGCTGAACGGGAACAATACGGCAAACCATTCGACCGGTTCTCCCAGCTTGGTGATCGAGGAATAGGCGAGGAAGAAGACCAGCAATTGCCCCATGGTTACCGGCATCGACAAGGTTTGCACCTCGCGAACCGTGGTGGCCATCGCACCAATCCCGAGAAACAGCGAGCCCAGCAGCAGATAGGCCATGGAAAAATAAAGGATCAGCAACAGGCAGAACAGGGGCCAGCCGACGGCGGGTGACGGCAGCGCAGCCCAGTTGCCGCCAACAAGAAGCGCCACGGACAAGCCCATGGTGCTCCACACCGTGATTCCGACGAGCGCCATACCCAGCATCGCGAAAAGCTTGCCGAGAAATATCGCGTCCATCGGAATCGCTGCGGCCAGGATCTCGATGATCTTGTTGGTCTTTTCCTCCACCAGGTTGGATAGCACCATGCCCGCGAGGATCATCGTCAGCAATATCAGGATTGCCTGACCCGCCTGCGCCGTCAGCAACTGGTTGCGCTCGCTGGAACTGCTCGTCTGTTCGACAAATGTTGTTCTGATTTCAACCGGAGCGGGCTGCGCCAGTGCGGTTTCCGCGAGCAGGGCAATCTTGCCCTGCCATCGCTGGACGTCGCGTTCGGAACCAGTCAGCACGGGGGCGGCCAATGATCCGGTGACAATGGCGGTCAGCGATTTCTCGCTGTGCAGCGTTGCAATAATGTCGTCTTCCCGCCCGGAAAAATCGTCCAGCACAAAAAGCTCCGGCAGGGCTCTTGTACCGAGGCTGCCGGACAGATGTGCATGCGCCGCGAGCAAGCGATCCGATTCTGCCGCGCTCATGGCAACCCCGATGACCGGACTGTCTATATCCTGGGAAACCTGCGCGCCCAATCCGCCAGCGGCCACCGCGATGCCAATCGGAAACAGCGGGCCGAGCAGGAAGAAGAAAAAGGATTTGGAAAAGATGATCGCGGTGAAATCGCGGCGGGCGATGACAAAGGCGGCGCGGATGGTTTCGATCATGCTGCTGGGTCTCCGTCATCTTCCGCGGCGTCTGCGTCCATTCTGCGGGCCACTGCTTCGCCGGCGATCTGGACGAAAGCATCGTGCAGGCCGGGCCGTTCGATGGACAGAGATTCAATCCCGGCTCCGCCCTCAACCAGCGCGTGAAGTAGCGGTTCGACACCAGTTTCCGGTAGAGTGAAATGCCAGTTGTGGCCGAGCGGCTGGCAGTCCGGCGGGATGGCCGAGCGCCAGGGGCCTTCGAGGTTGCGGGTTTCGAGATGGACTTGCGGGCGCAGTCGGTCCCGTGCAGCGGAGACTTTGCCTCTGAAAGGGATTTTCCCGTCGGCGACGATAGCGATTTCTTCGCACAATCGTTCGGCATGGGCGATCACATGGGTCGAGAAAATCACTGTCACCCCCTTGTCTGCCTGCGCCCGGATCAACCGTTCCAACTTGCCCTGATTGAGCGCGTCCAGTCCGGAAAAGGGCTCGTCGAGAATGATCAGATCCGGCTCATGTACCAGCGTACCAAGCAATTGCACCGTCTGGGCCATGCCTTTGGACAATTGCCGGATTTGCTTGTCGGCGGCGTCGCCGAGCCCGTGCTCCTCCATCATCCGGCGACCGCGCTTGCGCCCCTCGGCCAGCGGCAGTCCGCGCAGGGCACCCATGAAGGCGATCGCGTCATAGGCTTTCATCGACTGATAGAGGCCACGCTCTTCCGGCAGATAGCCGACCTGATGGGCCATCGAAATCGGGTCCGGCGATCCGAGCAGGAAGCGCTCGCCCTCGTCGGGATCAATAATCCCCAGAAGCATCCGCAAAGTCGTCGTCTTGCCGGCTCCATTGGGCCCTAATATGCCGAATATACTGCCCCTGCCGATGGTCAGGTTGATACCATCAACAGCTGTCTCACCATCAAATCTCTTGACGATATTGCGGGCCTCGATGGCCAGTTCAGATTGGGTTGCGCGCATTTACGGCTTTCATCTCGGACGTTACTGTTTGATAGGGACAGCCTATGCCGGATGACAAGTTAAGATTGACCAAAGCGCTGGAAAACAGAGCGCAGGAAGAGGGCTTTGGCGCGGTCGGCATCGCCCCGGCCAAACTGGCGCCGAAAACAGGTCAGCGTCTCCGGCAATGGCTCGACGATGGCCGCCAGGGTGACATGCTCTGGATGGTCAACCGGGCGGATGAGCGGTCTGATCCGACAACGTTGTGGCCGGACGTGCAGACGGTTGTCATGCTGGGCATGAGCTACGCCCCCGCTGTCGATCCTTTTGCGCTCGAGGCAGTTCCCGATCACGGCCGCATTTCTGTCTATGCGCAGGGCAAAGATTATCATGACGTGGTGAAAGGCGCGCTCAAGCGCACTGCCCGCTGGCTGGTCGAGCAGGCGGACTGTGAGGTGAAGGTGTTCGTCGATACCGCACCGGTGATGGAAAAGCCGCTGGCCGAGGCCGCCGGTCTGGGCTGGCAGGGTAAGCATACCAATATCGTCAGCCGCGACCACGGCAGCTGGCTGTTTCTCGGCGCGATTTACACGACGCTCGATCTCGAGCCTTCAAAACCGGGAAGGGACAGTTGCGGCAGCTGTTCGGCCTGTCAGGATATCTGTCCTACAGGGGCGTTCCCGGCGCCCTATCAACTCGATGCGCGGGCCTGTATTTCCTATCTGACGATCGAGCATAAGGGACCGATTCCGCACCGGTATCGCAAGGCAATCGGCAACCATATCTATGGCTGTGATGACTGTCTCGCTGTCTGTCCATGGAACAAATTTGCCAAGGCGGGCGCGGCGAACAGGGCGTTCTTGCCGCGTGCGGAACTGGCGGCGCCGGCTCTTGTCGATATTCTTGCGCTCGACGATGCCAGCTTTCGTCAGGTATTCTCCGGATCACCGATCAAACGGACGGGCCGTGACCGCATGGTACGCAACGCGCTGATCGCGGCCGGCAACAGTGGTGACGCAGACCTGATGGTACCCGTCGAGGCTTTGCTGGACGATGATGATGCTACGATCAGGGATGCCGCCGGCTGGGCGCTGGATCAATTAAAGTCAGCGCAGCCTTAGCGCATTGACACAGCTGGCCCGGTCGACCGCTGCGCCGTCGCTGCGGCGAGTGTCAATATGGGTCACTCTCTGGGTTCCGCCGTTTTCCTGCGGATAAAGATAGGCGTCGAGGATACAGGCGCCGCTTGAGAATTGCAGTTTTCGCGCAGGTGGTTCCGATATGTCCAGTTGGGGATTGCCGAACAGGCGGGTCAGTTGATCGGCGGTCTTGCCCATGACGATTTCCAGCCCTGCCACATTATTGAGTGGCGACCCCGAAACAGCGGGCAAGCCCGTGCTTCTTGGGGTTGTGGCGGTCGAGGCACAGGCGGCCAGCGCAGGCAGGCTGAACAGGACCAGAAAATTGGCTTTCATGCAGATCTTTCTTTCTTCTTCCCGTGTACCAGATGGCTAGCCATAGCGGCTGCCAGAACCGGCGCAAGAAAATTGACAAAGGGGACAGCGAGCAGCAGGGCGGCGATCAGGCCCAGAATGAAGCGCTGCAATTTGGACAGGCTCCAGTCTGCCGACAGGGCTCGATAATCATCGACATGGCGGGCTGCAACCATGTCTTGCAGGTCCCTTCCCAGCAAGACGGCGTTGATGGTGAAAAAGGCGACGGGTAGGCCGACGCCGGTTACCAGCAGCAGCACATAGAGCGGTATCGCCAGAATATTATAGCCAAGCGCGCGACCGGCGGATGCGAGCCCCATCCGGATTCCCAATGCGTAGCCGGGTGGTTTCGCCTGTTCGGCAAATTCCGGATAATATCGCTGTTCTACCGCATCGACGATGTCGTCCGAAAAAATGTTGAGCACGAATATGGCGACGATCCGGAACAACAGGACACCGGTCAGGATGGCGATGATCGCGGCGGCAGCGGCAGCTGCAAATCCGCCGTCGGTCCAGCCAAGCCACGTGAACAGCCAGACCAGCCCGAAATAGGCCGCGACACCGAACAAAGCGAAAAGGAGAATGGTCAGCAGGACAACCCTCAGCAGGATCACCAGTATCTTGCGGTCGGTGAGCTGCGCGAGCGCGCGGGTGAAGGCCTCTATCATTCTTCCTTCATGTCACGATTGCCGATCCGGCGTCAATTCTGCTTGATGGTCCAGAGCCAAATCCCTAACGAACCTCAAATAGAGCAACCAGCCCGAAGGTATATATATGACCACCGAAGCCCGCTATGATATCGTCGCCATCGGCAACGCGATTGTCGACGTAATCTCCCAGTCCAGCGATGAATTTCTCGAAGAGGAGCAGCTGGTCAAGGGAAGCATGGCGCTGATCGATGCCAACAGGGCGCAGGAATTGTACCGCGACATGGGGCCCGCACGCGAAATCAGCGGCGGTTCGGGTTCCAACACGCTGGCCGGCGCTTCCACCCTGGGTCGCCAGTGCGCGCTGATCGCGCAAGTGGCAGACGACCAGCTTGGCGAGGTTTTCGCTCATGACATCCGCGCAACCGGGATCGATTTTGACGTGCCGCCGCTGGGCAAGGAGCCGCCGACGGCGCGCTGCCTGATTTTCGTTACACCCGACGCGCAGCGGACGATGAACACCTTTCTCGGCGCATCGCAATTCCTGCCGCCCGCTGCGGTTGACGCCGATCTGATTGCCAGCGGCGCGATTCTCTATCTTGAAGGCTATCTGTGGGATGCCGATGAACCCAAGGCCGCGATGGCTTTGGGGATCGACATTGCCCGGGAAAATGGCCGGAAGGTTGCCTTCACCCTGTCCGACACTTTCTGTGTCGACCGGCACCGGGCGGAATTTGTCGGTCTGATCGATGGCGGCAAGATTGACATTCTCTTCGCCAATGAAGCGGAAATCATGATGCTGGCCGAAACCGAGGATTTTGACGCTGCGGTCGCGCAAACGGCTGCCAAGGTCGAGACGCTGGTCGTCACGCGAAGCGAAAAAGGGGCGATCGCGGTCCGGGACGGCAAGACCACCGCTGTTGCCGCCGAGCCGGTTGAACAGATTGTCGATACCACGGGTGCCGGTGACCTTTTTGCCGCCGGCTTCCTCAGCGGCTATATCGAAGAACGCCCGATGGCGGAATGTCTGACCATCGGCGCGGTCGCTGCAGCCGAGGTGATTTCCCATTATGGCGCGCGTCCGGAAGCCGATCTGCGGGCGCTGGTGGAAAAACGGCTGGGCTAATCAGCCTTTCATTTTGAAAAGCGTCCGGTCGTCCGGTCCAAAGCCCCATTTCCAGATAACCCAGGCGTAGCTGCCGAGGATCATGGGTATGCCGACGATCAGTTCTGCCCATTCGGGTAGGCGGGTCGCGAGAAAGCCGACGGCGCTGGCAACGCCTATGGCGATCAGCAGGGTCCAGCGCCAGCCGTTGACCGGCGCATCGAGCAGCTTTGACAGGAAAATTGCCTTCACCACCGAGGCATAGGCGAGGGCGACCATCAAGGCCGCCGCGACCGCCGCTGCCTGATACAGGGGGCCAAGGCCGAGATAGACGCAGATCTGGATGAAGGCGACGCTGAGCGCAGCCTGCAGCAGCAACATCGACAGTGAAATCAGCAGATTGCGATGGCGGGCGATATAGACCAGTGCGGATTCGCTGACCACGGCGGTTGCGGCCACGGCTTCGGCTGCCAGCAGGAAGGCCAGCGCGCCGGTGCCGCCGACAAATCCCGGACCGACAAGGCCCATCACGGCTTCGCCTGGAATCGCCAGCGCCAGGGCAATGCCGACCTGCGCTGCAATGATCCAGAATCCGACCTGACTGACCTGGCTGGCGATAGCCTTCATATTGCCGGCTTCGAGATTGCGGGTGATGACCGGGCCGAGAATGGGGTCGAAGCTTGTCTTGAGCTTCTGTGGCAGGCTCGCCACCTGCTGGGCGATATAATAGATGCCCACGATCGCCGGCGATGCGAACAGGCCGAGGATCGCCAGATCGAGACGGCGCGAACCCCATTCGGCTGCGTCGGCCGCGGCAAGGGGCATGTTGCGGCGTGCCATCCGCGCGATTTTCAACGGTTCCGGTCGCCAGCCGTGCGGCAGGCCATAGCTTTTGAACAGGGGCCACAAAGAGGCCGCCAGTGCGGCGATCATCGACACGACATAGGAAAGGATCAGGCCGTCGCGCAGCGAATAATAGGAAAAGAGAAAGGCGGCGATGCTGATCGTCCACGGCTCGACAATCGACCGGGCGCGCACCGTCGAGGCAATATCGTAGCGGTAGGCGAGCGCAGCGAGCGCGATATCGGCGCCGACAACCGTGAATATGACCAAGGGCAAAAACCGGTCGAGACCGTTGATCTCGCTGTTCGGGAACATGATGAAGGGAAAAGCGATAAGAATGCCTGCCGCGACCGCCGAAGCCAGAAAACTTACCAGCAGCCCGTCCCAGACGACATGGACATGAGGTCTCTGGGTCCGGCTCAACTGCGCTGCGAGGCCGCGCTTGAGCCCGAGTGTCGCCAGTTGAGCGGCAAATTCAACCACCAGTATCGCATAAGCGAAGCGGCCCAGCGCTTCTGCACCATAGATCCGGCCGGCGATGAACAGAAAGGGCAGGCGCGCGGCGAGGCGCAGCAGAAAGCCGAAAATATTGGTCCGCCCGCCTTTGGCCAGCGCGGCAATATCGTCCTTGCTCTTGTCGGCGGGTGTGTCGCCATCAATTGGCGGTGCACCAGCCGTGCCTGATGATTCAGGACTGTTCAAATCGCTCTCCGGCTGGTCCGCTCCAGGACAGACTGTCTATAGCAGTTTCGGTATTTTGTCATCATCATGGCTCGCCGGTCTATCTGCGTTCGGAAACCAGCGGCCTTTTCATGAGCTGGGTGACTACAGACTGAACATCGGCCTTGCCGGCAAGCAGGGCGCAGACGGCGTCGACGATCGGCATATCGACCTGGCGTGCTCTTGCGTCCTGCTGGAGGACCGGGGCCGTGGAAGCTCCTTCGGCAACCGTTGTCCGGTCCGACAGAAGCGATTCGGCTGACTGGCCCTCTCCCAGCCCACGGCCGAGCGAGAAATTGCGCGAACTGGTCGAGGAACAGGTGAGCACCAGATCGCCAAGGCCGCAAAGCCCGGCAAGCGTGTCCGCCCGGGCGCCGCGCGCTGCCCCATAGCGGAGCATTTCGGCAAAGCCGCGACTGATCAGGGAGGCGCGGGCATTTTGCCCCAGCCCCGCCCCGTCGACCACGCCGCAGCCAATCGCCAGCACATTCTTGACCGCGCCGCCGATTTCCGCGCCGACGACATCGTCGGAATAATAAGGCCGGAAACGCGACTTGGCGATCAGTGGTTTGAGCCGCTCCCAGAGCGCTTCGCTTTCGCAGGCCAGCGTCAGGGCGGTCGGCAGGCCTTGCGCCACTTCATGGGCGAAGGTCGGACCGGACAAGACAGCGAGGTCGTTGTCCGGTCGCACGATCTTGGCAACTTCGCTTAACAGCAAGCGGCTGCTTGCCTCGATCCCCTTGCAGCACAGGATCAGCGCGGCACCGGAATCGGGTAGCGCCTGCAATGTGGTGCGCAGATGTTGTGCCGGCGTGACCAGCAGCAGCACATCGCAGGCCGCCATTGTGCCTAAATCCTGCGTTGCGCGGATATTGTCGCGGAGCCGATGGCCCGCCAGAAAGGATTTATTCTCGTGGGTGTGGTTGATCTGGTCGACAACTTCAGGCTCGCGGGCCCATAGCAGGAGTTCGTCCTGATCTTCCGACAGGACCTGCGCCAGGGCCGTGCCCCATGCGCCCGCGCCGATGACGCCTATTCTGGTGGTTATAACATTCATGCCTTCACTCCCGCTCCGCGCGCTTTTTCTGCCTTAGGGTCCAGCGGCCAGCGTGGCCTCGCGACGAAATCGAGGGAATCGGTCAGGCCGGCAGCAAAGCGCTCGGCACCGGCCCAGGCGATCATCGCGGCATTGTCGGTGCACAGCCACTGGGGCGGCGCGGTGAAGACCATGTCATGCTTCCCCGCGACCCGTTCGAGCATGGATCGGATCGGAGTATTGGCGCCGACTCCGCCTGCGACCACGAGATTGGCGCAGCGGCCGTGATCGCCAATGGCCTTCTCCAGCCGGTCGCGCAGGCAATCGACCACCGCCTGCTGGAAGGACGCGGCAATATCTTCCGGCCGGTAGGCCCCGTTTTGGTATGCGCGGACCACCGCGCTTTTTAGTCCGGCGAAGGAGAAATGCGGCTCTTTTGACTTGAGCAGGGGGCGGGGCAGCGGCACCGCTTGGGCATCGCCCTGTTCGGCAAGCGCCTGCACCTTTGGACCGCCCGGGTAGCCGAGACCGAGTATCTTGGCGGTCTTGTCAAATGCTTCACCGGCCGCATCGTCGATTGTCGTCGCCAGTCGGCGATATTCCCCCGGTCCTTCGACTCGTAAAATCTGGCAATGGCCGCCGGACACCAGCATCAACAAATAGGGGAAGCCGAGATTCGGGTTGACCAGACGCGGGGAAAGCGCATGGCCTTCCAGATGGTTGACGGCAATTAGTGGCTTGTCTGCCGCCATCGCCAGTGCCTTGCCGGTGACCAGGCCGACCATTACCCCGCCGATCAGACCGGGGCCGGCGGTCGCGGCAATGGCATCGACGTCATCCAGAGACTTTCCTGCTTCGTCGAGTGCTGCGGCAATCAGCGGTGTCAGAATTTCGGCATGGGCGCGCGCGGCGATCTCGGGAACCACGCCGCCATAGGGGGCGTGTTCGGCCTCCTGGCCGGCCAGTTTGTGCGCCAGAATCTCGCGATCAGACGTCACTAGCGCGGCTGCCGTTTCATCGCAGCTCGATTCAATTCCCAAGATCAGGCTCATGACGCTTTTACTTAGGCGCTCAAGCCATTAGGACAAGCGCTATCATGAGTGAACACGCCAAAAAAGAAATTCTCGCCGGTCTGGATCGCCCCTTGCGTATCGGTACGCGCCAATCCCCGCTGGCGATGGCGCAGGCGGAAATGACGGCCAATGCGCTGCGTTCCACCCATGGCTGGCGATCGGATCAGGTCGAGCTGGTGCCGATGATTGCTACAGGCGACAGAATTCAGGATCGCGCGCTCGCCGATGTGGGTGGCAAAGCCTTGTGGACCAAGGAGCTGGATCACGCGCTTGGCAACGGTGAAATCGACTGTGCGGTGCACAGCATGAAGGATGTGGAAACCATCCGTCCAGAGGAATTCATCCTCGCCGCGATGCTGGAACGGGCCGATATCCATGACCGGCTGGTTGGAGCGGATTCGATCGATGCGCTGGCCGAATGCGCTATCGTCGGCACCGCATCCCCGCGCCGCAAGGCGCAGCTTTTGCGGCAGCGGCCCGATCTGGATATCCGTCTGATCCGTGGCAACGTGCAATCCCGGCTGCAGAAAATCGATAAGGGCGAATATGACGCGACTCTGCTCGCGGCCGCCGGTCTGAAGCGCCTTGATATGGATGATCTGGGCCATGAAATTTCTGACGAAATCATGCTGCCGGCACCGGCACAGGGTGCGATCGGCATCGAGGCCCGATCCAGTGACCCGCATGTCCGAAAGCTGATGCACGCGATCTCTTCGACCAATACATTTCGTGCCGTCATCGCCGAACGCATGTTTCTGAAACAACTGACCGCAGATTGTCACAGCCCGGTGGCGGCGCTGGCGACGATAGACGGGTCAACCATTCATCTGCGCGCAGAAATTTTGCTGCCCGATGGATCGGAGCATGTCGAAGGATCATCCACTTTCGATACCGGAGATGTTTCTGCTCCCGCCATATTGGCCGACAAGCTGCTGGGTCAGGCAAGCGCGGAGCTCAAGGCCATATTTGGCCGATGACGCTGCCGCTGCTGATCCTCCGGCCGCTGGACGGCGCGCGGCAGACCGAACGGCGAGCGAAGGATCTGGGGCTGCGAACAGTTGTGGATCCGCTATTCAACGTTGAACCGATTGCATGGACCGCTCCGCTGCCGGAGAATTTTGACGGCTTGCTGCTGACCAGTGCCAATGCCGTGGCCCATGCAGGAGCCCGCTTGAAATCCTTTAGAACGCTTCCGGTTCTGGCCGTTGGACAAGCGACCGCCCGGGCTGCGGGGGATGCCGGATTTCATGTTGTGGAAACCGGCAGATCCAGTGGGCAGCAGTTGCTGGATGATCTGCAGGCAGACTGTTACCGCCGCATATTGTGGCTGGCCGGCGAACAGCATAGCGCGCTCAATCCGGGCGAGCGGGAGATGACAGTCGTTCCGATATATCGCTCGCGGGCCATCGCATTGGGAGAGAAAGCTGTCGCCTGCCTGAAACAGGAAGCGGCGGTGCTTCTGCACTCGGCGCGGGCGGCAAGGCATCTCGTTGCGGAACTCGAAAGACTGCGCATAACGCCTGACCAGCATCATTTACTGGCCTTCTCCGAAAAAGTTGCCGACGCAGCAGGAAGAGGATGGAAAAGCCTGCAGATCGCGGACCGTCCGGATGACGAGTCTTTACTGTCTCTGGCGACCGGACTATGCCAAAGTGGATAAAAATATTTGGTTCGCATTGAGGCCGGGCCGGGAAGGAACGCCGGAATGAGTCGCGATTATGAAAGGCTTTCGCCATCTGCTGGCAAGAGCAATTTGACGCGTAATGTCCTGATTTTGATGGTGGTTGCCTTTATCGGCGGGGTGATTTTGACCGGATGGATATTGTCCCGCTATAATCCGTTCGACAGCGAATCCGACACTGAAGCTGCGACGGTTGTCGATGGAGATGGCGCACAGGCTGTTGCCGATCCGGCGACCGCGCTGGCCAATCGCATTGACGCCGATGGCAGCGTCCTACCGGCGCCGGCACAGACCGCAGAGGCCAGTCCTGCAGCAACCCTGACCCCCGACCTGGAGCGTGCGCTCGCTGTCCGCGTTGCCGATCTGGAAGACCGTTTGTCGCGGATCAATGTGCAGGCCCAGGCTGCGTCCGGCAATGCGGCCCGGGCCGAGGGTCTGCTGATCGCTTTTGCCGCTCGGCGGGCGCTGGATCGCGGATCGCCGCTCGGCTATATCGATCCGCAGCTGCGGCTGCGTTTCGGCGACGCCCAGCCCAAGGCGGTGACGACGATTGTCAACGCCTCCCGTCAGCCGGTGACACTGGAAGAATTGTCTGCTGGGCTGGACGAACTCGGTCCCACGCTGATGACCGGCTCGAGCGGTGCAGGCTTCTGGGCCGATTTCCAGCGGGAATTGTCGGAACTGTTCGTGATCCGTCGTGAAGGCACCCCCTCGCCGGCGCCGCAACAACGACTGACCCGGGCGAAACGCTATGTCGAAACCGGAAATGTCGATGCGGCTATTGCGGAAATAGAGAAACTGGCCGGCGTTCAGGATGATGAAGATGCGGCAGAATGGATGGAAAAGGCGCGCCGGTATAATGAAGCACGCCGGGCGCTCGACGTCATCGAAACCGCCGCGATCTTGGAGCCGCAGCAATTGCGCACCGCGGAAGGGGAAAAGGTCGACCAGCCTTCTCCGCTGGCGCCGGCCGCGCCGATACCGGCACCCTAGTCATTCAGGAATAGATCTGCGAGCGCATTGGGGACGCGGACCGCCCGGCCCTTGTCCCTGTCAATAATCGCCCAGTTGGTTTTTGCGATCACCTTGATCTTGTCATCCGGGCCCGTGAAGCAGACATTGCGCCAGAAGCGCGCACCCCTGGGCGGGTCGGAAATCCACGTATGTCCGGTGACCGTGTCGCCGGCCCCGACATTGCCGCGATAGTCGATTTCGTGCCGGGTCACGACCCAGATATATTGATCGATCGCGTCTTTCGGGGCGACGGCGTTCCAATGGGCTGTCGCCATATCCTGAATCCAGCGCACCCACACCGCATTATTGACATGACCCAGTTCGTCTATGTCTTCGCATTGAGCGGTGATCGAGAGGGTAAAGGCCGTTTCCGGTGGTATCACTCGGCCACCCCCATTTGCCACAGGATGAAGGCGAATTCCTCGGCGGTTTCCTCCAGTGCATTCCAGCGTCCGGATTTGCCGCCGTGGCCAGCGCCCATATTGGTCTTCAGCAACAGCATATTATCGTCGGTCTTGGTGGCGCGCAGCCTGGCGGTCCATTTTGCCGGTTCCCAATAGGTCACGCGCGGATCATTGAGTCCGCCGGTGATCAGCATCGGCGGATAGGCCTGCGCCGTCACATTGTCATAGGGCGAATAGCTGCGGATATATTCAAACGCTGCCTTGTCGGTTATCGGGTTGCCCCATTCCGGCCATTCACCGGGGGTCAGCGGCAGACTCTCGTCCTGCATGGTGTTGAGCACATCGACAAAGGGCACATGCGCGACCACCGCGCCCCATAGTTCGGGATCGCTGTTGACGATCGCTCCCATCAGCTCGCCGCCGGCAGAGCCGCCTGATGCGGTGATCCGGCCTTCGCTGCTATAGCCCTGTGCAATCAGTCCCTTGGCGACATCGACGAAATCGTTAAAAGTATTGGTCCGCTTGGTCAGCTTGCCGTCCAGATACCAGTTCCGGCCCAGGTCATCACCACCGCGGATATGGGCAATCGCATAGACAAAGCCGCGATCAACCAGACTGAGCCGCGTGGTGGAGAAGCTTGGCGGCACAGCATAGCCATAGGCACCGTAGGAATAGAGGTGAAGCGGCGCGCTGCCGTCGAGTCTGGTCTCGTTGTGATAGACCAGCGACACGGGCACCATCGTACCGTCGCGTACTTCGATCATCAGCCGCTCGGTGACGTATTGGCTGGCATCATAGCCCGACGGGATTTCCTGTACCTTGAGCGTTTCGAGCGACTGGTCGCTAAGGTGATAGTCAAAGACGGTGGCTGGCGTGACCATCGAATCATAGCTGAGCCGCAGCTTGGAGACTTCATATTCCGGATTGTCGTCGAGCCCGGCGCTGTAGCTTGCCTCGGGGAAGGCGATGCGCTGGACCTTGGCGGGATCGTCATAGGACCGAATTTCGACCTGATCGAGGCCGTTTTCGCGGCCCTCGGTGACATAGAAGTCCTTGAAGGTAGAGACGTCGGTCAGATAAAATTCGTCCGAACCGTCAATCAGGGTCGTCCAATTGTCGGGAT
The DNA here is from genome assembly GCF_902506555.1 of Sphingorhabdus sp. 109. Taxonomy (GTDB): domain Bacteria; phylum Pseudomonadota; class Alphaproteobacteria; order Sphingomonadales; family Sphingomonadaceae; genus Parasphingorhabdus. The sequence continues at coordinate 3,400,909 of NZ_LR732707.1, forward strand.
CGGCGACCGGTGCCGTCGCCAGCCGGAAATTCACATGCTCGTCATTGGTCAGGATATAGAGCGTATCGTCATGCTCCTCGACCTCATATTCGCGACTGGTCTTCCGTGCGGACACCAGAATGGGGTCGGCCAGCGGATTGTCCGTTGGCAGCAGCCGCACTTCGCTGGTTTCGTGATCACCGGTGGAGATCACGATATATTTTTCCGAATGGGTGAGGCCGATGCCGACGCGAAAGCCCTCGTCATCCTCGTGATAAAGCTCGACATCGTCGGCAATGTCGGTGCCCAGAACATGCAGCCGCGCGTTGTCGGTGCGCCATTGTTCATTGGCGAGGCCGTAGAGCAGCATTTTGGAGTCGGCGGACCAGACCAGACTCGACAGGGTGCCGGGAATGATGTCGGGCAGTAATTCGCCGCTCGCCAGGTCCTTGATCCGCGCCTCGAACCGCTCGGACCCATTATCATCATAGGAATAAGCCAGCAGACGGCCGTCGGGGGATACCGATGCCGCGCCCAGCCGGAAATATTCCTTGCCTTCGGCCAGAACATTCTCGTCCAGCATCAGCTGATTTTCGTCGCCCGAAACCGCTTTGCGCCAGTGCTGGCGATATTGCATACCTTCTTCGAACTTGCTCCAGTAGAGCCAGTCGCCGTCCTTTTGTGGCACCGAACTGTCGTCTTCCCTGATCCGCGCCTTCATTTCGGCGAACAGGGATTTGGTCAGCTCTTTCCGGTCTTCCATATTCTGTTCGAACCAGCGGTTTTCCGCTTTTAGATAATCGAGCACATCTTCATCATCGACAGTGGGATAGCCTTGGTCTTTCAGCCAGTGATAAGGGTCGCTCACTGTGTAGCCGTGGCGTTGGTAGCTGTAGGGCCGCCGATCGGCGGTCGGAGGTTTTTCCATTTTTTCGGTCATGGTCTTTTCTGTTTCCGTTTGAGCGATGGCAGCAGCCGGTGAAAGGGCTGGGACCAAAATGGTGATTGCCATCAGTGAGAAGAATATCTGTTTCATGACGCCTCTTTCGGGGAATTGGGTGGCGGAAAACGTCTAGAATACCTATGTGTTTGGCAAGCATCTAATTCAAGGAGTTTCACAGCCGGTGTTGATGTCTACCTACGAAGCCCGCCTCAAGGCGTTGCGGGAACAAATGCAAAAAGACGGTCTCGACGGCTTTGTCGTGCCGATCTGTGACGAGCATATGAGCGAATATGTCGGCGAATATGCGCAGCGGCTGGCATGGCTCACCGGCTTTGGCGGCTCTGCCGGCACTGCGATCGTGCTGAAAGACAAGGCCGCGATGTTTATTGACGGGCGCTATGTCGTGCAGGTCCGCGACCAGGTCGACGGGAAGCTTTACGGATATGTCAATATAGCGGACCAGAAGCCGCACGAGTGGCTGGCTGTCAATGCGCCGCAAGGCTCCAGAATTGGCTATGACAGCTGGCTGCACACCCGCGAATGGGCGGAAACGGCCAGCAAGGCGTTGACCAAGTCGGGTGCGGAACTGGTCGCAGTGCAGCACAACCCCGTCGACGCGGTCTGGGAAGATCAGCCGCCGCGGTCTCCAGAGAAGCTCACGGTGCATAGCGATCAATATGCCGGAAAATCAGCGCGCGACAAGCGGCGGGATGTCGCGACATGGCTTAAGGACAAGGGCTATGATGCCACCGTCATCGCGGCGCTGGATTCGGTCGCCTGGTTCTTCAACATTCGCGGCAAGGATATCGCCAATACGCCGGTGCCTCTGGCCTATGCAATCGTGCGCGCAGACGAAACAGCGACCCTGTTTGTTGCGCCGGAAAAGCTGACCGACGTAGTGCGCGATCATCTTGGCAATCAGGTCGAGATTCGCGACTATGACGAACTGGCCGACGCCCTGTCGGACATGGCCGGCCAAACCGTTGCGGTTGATCCCGAGCGTTCCGTTGCCGCCATTTTCGAGGCGCTCGACAATGCCGGAGCGAAAATCGTCAAGGATCGCGATCCGACCATTCTCGCCAAGGCGATCAAGAATGAATCCGAAATTGCCGGCCACAAGGCGGCGCAGAAGCGCGATGGCGCAGCGCTGACCAAATTCCTGCACTGGATGGCGAACGAGGCTCCCAAGGGCGGACTGGACGAATTGTCGGCCGCCGCCCGGTTGCGCCAGTTTCGCGAAGAAAATTCCGAGTTGAAGGATCTCTCGTTCAACACGATTTCTGCCGCTGGCGACCACGGCGCGCTGCCGCATTATAGCGTGAACGAGGAAACCAATCAGCCGATCGAAATGAACTCCCTCTACCTGGTCGACAGCGGCGGGCAATATCTCGACGGCACCACCGATGTCACCCGCGTGGTTGCTGTCGGCGAGCCGACCGCGGAAATGCGCAAGCGTTATACCCAGGTGCTGCAGGGCCATATCGCTCTCGATCAGGCGGTGATCACCAAGGGAACGACCGGCGGGCAGCTCGACATATTGGCCCGCCAATATCTCTGGGCCGATGGCGTGGACTATGGCCATGGTACCGGTCACGGCGTCGGCAGCTATCTATCGGTACACGAAGGACCGCAGCGGATATCCGGCGCAGGCGGTCTGAGCGAAGCGCTGCAGCCGGGCATGATCCTGTCCAACGAGCCGGGCTATTACAAGGCTGGCGAATTTGGTATCCGCATCGAGAATCTTCTCCTCGTCGAGGAACGGGAGATTGAAGGCGGTGAACAGGTGATGCTCGGCTTCGAGACGCTGACCTTTGCGCCGCTCGAGCGGAAGCTGATCGAGGTCGACAGGCTCTCGCAAAACCAGCGCCAGTGGGTTGATGGCTATCATGCCAAGGTCCGTGCGGTGATCGCGCCGCAGCTGGATGGTGAGGCGCTGGAGTGGTTGGAGGCACAGACGGCTCCGCTCTGAGCCGGTTGACTCGACCGGTATGTTCCCGTAATGTTCTCTCTTGTACGAGGAGGGAAGATTATGATCGGCTATGTAACATTGGGCACCAATGATCTGGAGAAGGCGGCGCAATTCTATGATGCGCTCGCCGGCGAAATGGGTTTCGGGCGGATGATGGATACCGACCAGTTCATCGCCTGGGGCGAAATGGGCGGTGCGCCCGGAATTGCCGCGACCATACCCTTTGACGGACAGTCCGCCAGCGTTGGCAATGGCGTGATGGTTGCGCTGGAAGTAAAGGACATAGAGCAGGTGCAGCGGCTCCACGATATCGCGCTCGCCAATGGCGGTAGCGACGAGGGCGCGCCGGGGCCGCGCGGCGACGAGGGCTTCTACGCCGGTTATTTCCGTGATCCCGACGGCAACAAGCTCAACGCCTTTTGCATGACCGCAGCCAAAGCCGGTTGACAGCCAGACGGCGCTGGGGAAAGAGCCAGCGCCATGACTGAACCAAAAAACCTCCGCGACGGCTTTCGCCTGATCACACCGATTCGCGTGCGCTATGCCGAATGCGATTTACAGGGCATCGTTTTCAACGCCCATTATCTTGCTTTCGCGGATGTCGGCATGACCGAATATATGCGCGCGCTGGTGGCTGCGGACAGACCGCAGGACGAGCGTGATATGCTTGGCAGTTTCACGCGGCATTTCGGCGGTGATAACTGGGTGCGTCACGCCGATGTCGATTATCGCGCGTCGGCAATGGCCGATGACCTTCTCGACATAGCGGTGCGAATCACCCGATTCGGCCGCACCAGCTATTCGCTACTCGTCCATCTGCTGCGCGCCGACGAACTGATCAATGTGGTGAAGCTGACCTATGTCTGGTTTGATCCGGCTACCGGCGAGGTGGTGCCGGTCGCCACGAAATTTATCGACGCGGTCAATGATTTCGAGCTCATCAAGCCGGAACGGACGGTGATGAACGCCTAGTTTGCGATTCCCGGGCTAGGCTTTGGTTTCAACCTCGTCTGGCCCCATCTGTTTTGCCTGGGCCTTGCGGAGACGCAGATTGGCGCGCAGCTGTGCTGCCAATCGCTCGGCTTTCTCCGCTTCCTTGCGCTTTTTTTCGGATTTCGGCTGGGGTTTTGGCATGGCTTCTGATTGCATTATCCGGGGAAAAACGCAACTCCGCTTGACAAGATCGCACGCATTTGGTCTTAGCGCGTCGGTTCGGTCGAAACCGCCCGGTCGGGCGGCTGGCGCCGACACCTCAAAATGGTCCGGCTGCTGTAGCTCAGTGGTAGAGCGCGTCATTGGTAATGACGAGGTCGAGAGTTCAATTCTCTCTAGCAGCACCACCATTTTTATTCTTTTATATCAATTACTTAGCCTCAGGGCTGCCCTCTAATATAGTCCCGCAATGTCCGGGGGTTACGCGCCGTTGGTGCAACGGCTGCGGTGCCAGAGACGCTCTGGAAGCCGCGGATATACTGAGTTATCACGGATTATCTCTATGGCCCAAATATTGGAGTCCAGATGCAGATGGATGGATTTGGCGTAGAGATCATTTTCGGGGAGGCTTCTCCCCTGATTTTTCCGATCATTGCCACGCCACGCAAGCCATACAATTCGGTTCGAATCCAGAGTTCTTTTTTTGGTTCTCTGCCTTCTTGTGCTGAGCTCCTTCGGCTATTATTTCAAAAATTGGTCTCTCGGAAGCGCTGCTCCCAATTAAATCCCGTAAATACAGTGGGTTACCGAGGCGATGCTGACAGTTTGTTTCCTTCATGGTGCACCACCATTTTTCCCAGATTTCAGTATCTCTAGGATACGGCTCTGAGTGCGAAATTAGTGTCTATATATCAGGCGGTTACGGCTAGGTGCTTCGCTGCTCCTATCCACAGAGACCATTTGGCACCCGTGATACCGGCGCAAAATAGCCATTGATCTCGATGGCCCAAAACGCTGGCACGGGATGCACTTTCAGATTGTGATGAATTAAGGGCTTAGTTGAACCCTAGCATGGCGCGTTGAGCCTTCCAGCAAAGCGGCACATTGCCCATACGCAATATTCTGCGCCCCGTGAGATTTTCCGGTTGCGATCCATCAATGATGGCCGAAATGATATCGGGCGCCAGATAACTGAGCCTGGTCAATTTCTGAAGATGAGCCTTACTGTATTCTGCGATCATTGGAGATGGTGTTCCATCAACCAAGAAATCACGTGCCGCAAATGCATGCGCGACCAATCGCAGCAGTATCGGGTCAGGATCTCGTTTTGAAATTCCATCGCTTGGAGCAATAGCTAACTTCACATCCGAGCCTCTGCTAACGAGTTCTGCATTTACGGTTACGGATACGGGGTCAGTGTTATCAGATGGTTTGAAGACTATTTCTATCGCAGCTTCTTTGATCTGAACTTTGGTTTGATAGTTAAGCAATATCTCGCGCTGCTTGGTTATGCACATATCAGGCAAGGCATCCGCCATATCTGATTGATCGTCGATTTGCTTGGAAAGGTCGGCTGCGGTTTCGCCGCCGTTTGATTCCAAGGAGCGGAGATGGTCCGCAATCGCATTGATCACCAGTCGTTCGATTTCTCCGCACGGCATCCTCCAGACCGAGTTTTTCTTTTCTCCTGGTTCTAGGCGGGTTGTATAATAGCGGTAGAGCCTCGCTCCTTTGCGAGCCTGCGTTGGTGACATGGGTCGGCCCTCTGGATCGGTGATGAGGCCGGTCAACAGACTTGGGTTCTCAGATTTCTTGCCGAGGGCATTGTCGCGGCGATTGGACGCAAAGGTTTTTTGCACCTCATCGAACAGCGCCTGATCTATGATAGCTTCATGCTCGCCATCATAGATGGTGTCCTTGTGCCTGACCTTTCCGATATAGACCGGGTTGTGCAGCAGTTTTGTCAGCGAACCGGCCCGGAACGGAATGTTCCCGACAATCCGTTCGCCTTTGTACAGGCGCGGCTTTGTCCGATAACCATCGGCCGCAAGCTCATCGACCAGCTGCGGTGTCCCCCGTCAGCGTTCGATAGACAGATTGCGGTTCATTAACATGTGAGTGTTTTGGTATCATCGTAGTGACGCAAGGAACGAAGATGAGACCAAAACAGAAAAATTCCAAAGCTAGTGCTGAACAAACAACAGACTTTTAAAAAACGCCGCTTGCTTCACAGCAAGCTGGCAGCTTAATATCAACCAGATGGTGCCAAACACTCAACAAAGTGAATGACACATCTGTCTCAATTTATCTGACGACGGACAGCTGTTCTCACCGAGTTGTTCACCCGGTACGGGCCGCCAGCGCATATCAGATCAGACAACGGCGCTGAGTTTACCGCCCACGCTGTGCGCGACTGGTTGGGCCGGATCGGTGTCAAAACACTTTACATCGAACCGGGTAGCCTATGGGAGAATGGCTATAACGAGAGCTTCAACGGCAAACTCCGCGATGAGCTGCTGAACGGAGAAACTTCTACAGTCTAAAGGAGGCAATTATCGTGATCGAATGCTGGAGACAGCATTACAATACCGTGAGACCGTACAGCTCATTGGGCGGTAAACCACCCGCACCACAAACAATCTTGCCTTGTCCAACTGAACTGCCCGACGCTGCGCTCCGGTCAGTCCAGATGGATGGCTTTAACCGCCGTGCTCTAACTTGAGCACTGAACCACCTACTGGGGGCAGGTCATCCCGACTTCGAAGACGACACCGGAGCCCCCGTGACCTAAAACTGCAGCAGAAGGAAAAATCGCTTCTCCAGCATCGCGGACCAACATATTCGTATGATAAACGACCGTATTGGCGATCTTTACCAGAATTTCATCGTTGCGGCGGCTTGATTTCGATTTCCTGAACATTGAGATCCTTGCTGTTGATCTGCGCGACTGCGGCCAAGATGCCCATGCAATATTCACCGGTTCTGGATTGTGAATTTAAATCCGACTAGAACAGAAACGCTCACCCTGAATAATCATACTATTGGCAGTTGTAATTCATTTGAGACCCGGAAAGAACATCCATCTGTTATTTTGCTCTATCGGGAAGAAGATGAAAAAATTTACGCATTTCATTCATGGGAAACCGTTTGCCGACCCGAAGGCGAGTATCTTTGTAAGCAACTGTCCGCACTCCCGTCGCGCTGTAGCCGAGATCGCACTGGGCGACGCGGAAACGGTTGACAGGTCAATACGTTCCAATCTGGAGGCATTTGCCGAATGGCGAGACGTGGAACCTTTGCGGCGCGGACGGATATTGATTGATATCGGGCGCAAGATCAGAGAATCTGCCGATATGCTCGGCAAACTCGATGCAGAGCAAGCGGGAAAGGTACCGAAGCAGGGACCGATAGAGGTGGAAGCGGCCGCGCAATATTTTGAATTTTATGGCGGCTTGACCACGCTGGATATGGGGGCAGTGATCAATAATGGTTCGGGCTATCATGCCTTCACCATGCGTGTACCCTATGGCGCGATTGGGGTGGTGACCCCTTGGAATGTTCCTCTGAACCAGAGCGCCCGCGGTATCGCGCCGGCGTTGGCGGCTGGCAACGTGGTGACTTGTAAGCCTTCGGAATATACATCCGGTACGGCCGTTGAACTCGCTAAAATCGCTGTGGAATGCGGATTGCCCCCCGGCGTTCTGAACGTGGTTTTGGGCACCGGGGCCGAATGCGGAAAAGCATTGGTTTCTCATCCCGATATCAGTAAGGTCACCTTTACGGGAAGCGTCCGCACCGGTCAGGAAATTGGCCATATCGCAGCCGACAGGATCATCCCATTAACCCTCGAACTGGGAGGGAAGTCAGCCAATATCATTTTTGAAGATGCCGATATCGATCTCGCCATCAAGGGCTCGCTAGCGGCTTTTACCAGCAATGCTGGCCAGATTTGTAGTGCAGGTTCAAGGCTGCTGGTAGCCCGCCCAATCTACGATGAGGTCGTCAAAAAAATCGTCGTAGCAGCAAGAAAACTGAAGATTGGTTCGAGTGATGATGCAGACGTGGGTGCAATTACGACCGAAGACCAGTTTCGCCGCATACAGGGGTTTTTTGCGATTGCCGAAAAGGATGGCGCGCGGCTGGAATGTGGCGGCGCGGATATGGGCGAAAAGGATTGGGGGGACGGTGCCTATATACCGGTTACGATTTATTCCGGTGTCACGCCCACAATGCGGATTGCACGGGAAGAAATATTTGGTCCGGTACTTGGTATTATCCCGTTCGATACCGAGGAAGATGCAATCGAGATCGCAAATGATAGCGACTATGGTCTGGCAGCAGGCTTGTGGACAGAGAATTTGCGCAAGGCCCATCGCGTGGCGGCATCTATTGATGCCGGCTATATTACAGTAAACCACTATGACCCTTGTGTTCTTCTTCCATTCGGAGGCTTCAAGAAAAGTGGTTACGGGCGCGAGAAGGGCATTGAAGCGCTCCACCATTATTGTCAGATCAAAAGCATCAATATCAAGTTGTGATGCGATATCGTTATGCCAAGGGCAGACCAGCAGGTTTTTTTGGAGAACGGATAATGCAGCCTCTCGAAGGAATTACCATTCTGGCCTTTGAACATGCTATCGCGGCACCATTTGCGTCGCGTCAGCTTGCAGAGCTTGGTGCGCGGGTTATCAAGGTAGAACGACCAGAGATCGGGGATTTTGCGCGAGGATATGATACGCGGGTCGACGGACTTGCTTCTCATTTCGTCTGGACGAACAGATCGAAAGAGAGTTTGGCGCTGAATATCAAACATCCCGAGGCAGACAATATTCTGCACAGACTGCTGGAAAAATCCGACGTTCTTTTGCAGAATTTGGCGCCTGGCGCTGCAGCTCGGCTCGGGCTGTCTTTTGAATCGCTCCACGCCCAATATCCACAGCTTATCGTTTGCGATATTTCCGGATACGGAAATGACGGCCCCGACAAGATGCGCAAGGCATACGACCTACTCATTCAGTCTGAATCGGGCTTCTTGTCGATCACCGGGACAGAAGGGGAGACCGCCAAGGCGGGCATTTCCATCGCTGATATTGCAGCGGGAATGTATGCCTACACCAATATCCTGACTGCAATTATCCAGCGTGGAAAAACCGGCAGGGGCAGCCATATAGATATATCCATGCTTGAAGCGATGGCGGAATGGATGTCCTATCCCATGTATTATGCCTATCAGGGTGCTCCTCCACCGCCGCGTGCGGGGTCCTCCCACGCCACGATATTCCCCTATGGAGCATTCCCTGCTCGCGATAGCAAAAGTGTTTTTATCGGACTTCAGAATGAGCGGGAATGGGCGGTTTTTTGTGAAGAAATTCTCAGCCGCAAAGATCTGCTGGAGGACTCCCGTTTCAAAGGGAATAGTCTGCGCCTCGAACATAAGGACGATTTGACAGAGATTATTGTCGAAGTTTTTTCGGGGATAGATTCCGATGATCTGATTAACATGCTGGATGAAGCGGGTATCGCCAATGCACGGATGAACGATATGGCAGGGCTTTGGGAGCACGCTCAGTTAAAGGCACGCGACCGCTGGCGAGAAGTTTCAACGTCAGCCGGTTTGATCCCGGCGCTAAGGCCACCCGGCGGACTGGATGGAATGGAACCAGATATGGGAGCTGTTCCCGATGTTGGCGAGCATAGCCAGACGATATTGCTGGAACTTGGCTACTCGGCGAGCGAGATCGACGCGCTCGCCGAGGCAGGAGCAATATAGCGCGCCTAGCTGCGTACCAGTCTTCCGGGGCGCTCTCCCGTATCCTGGTCATTCTCGCGGATCATTACGCCGTTGCAAAATGTCGCCTTATAGCCGGTTATCGGCTGCATCAATCGCGTACCGCCTGCGGGCAGGTCATGGTGCGCCACGGGCGGGGCAACCGACAGATTTTGATAATCAATCACGTTGATATCTGCGCGCTTGCCCACCTCCAGCGACCCGCGATCATTAAATCCATAGAGCGCAGCATTGCGGGCGGTTTGCTTGTGAACCAGATATTCAACCGGAATTGTATTCCCTTTTTTGCGGTCTCTTGACCAGTAACTGAGTTGGGTCGACGGCATCGTCGCATCGCAAATCAGTGTCACATGAGCGCCGGCATCGCTAAGACCCGTGACCGTATCGGGATGTGTCAGCATTTCGCCAATCACGTCAAGGCTTTCGGGCAGGTTCGCGCGACTGAAAGATGCAAATTGAGTGCCGTCGCCTTCGACCATATAATCGTACAGATATTCTAGCGGTTCCTTATTTACCGCTTTTGCAAGATGACCGATCGAAGATTCTGGACCAGCCTCCAGATCGATAGGATTGGCCATCGGATATAATATGTCGGCATTTTGCCGAAACAGACCCGCAACATGTTCCATCGACCCTGGAGCTTCATGAGGCACGGCCTTTTCAGACATGATGATCCGTTTCATCTCTGGATCCCGCATGGCTTTGGCCCGTTCGGCAATCGGCAACTTCGCCATTTTCTCCATATATGTCGGCGCGCGCATGAAGGCGTGATAGGAACTCAGCCCATGCAAATAACCGATAATCCGGGATGGCACCTGGGGAAACAATTGCGCGCCTGCGGCATTAGCCTGATGAGTTTTTTCCAGCAGGTGGCGCCATAGGTCCGGATAATAATCGCGAGTCTCAACCAGCGTGAATGTTACCGGTCGACCACTTTCCTCGGAACATCGTCTCAGTAACTCAAGCTCTTCTTCAGGCGCATTGCGCTCGCCGCCCAGCATGGCCAGTTCACCAACCGCTCCGGCGGGAATGGCTTCAATCACGCCCTTGCCAAGCTTTTTCATCCGGCGCGCGATCTCCAGCAATTCCTCGTCAGCGGCAAATGTTCCCGGAACCGGCTCTCCCCAAAGAGAACGATGCCCGATGGTGCGGGAAGTCGAGAAACCGACGGCACCTGCATCGATAGCCTCTTCGACCAGCGTCGCTATATTGTTAATTTCCTCGGGCGTGGCATCTTCGTTTGTTCGGCCGCGTTCGCCCATGGCATAGTATCGGACGGCGCCATGGGCAATCTGGGCGCCGACATCAATCGCATATTCCCGCGATCCGATATAATCCATGTAATCGCCAAAACTTTCCCATTTGCCCCATTCTATGCCCTCGTAAAGTGCCGTGCCGGGAATGTCCTCGACGCCCTCCATGAGCTCGATCAGCGCCTGTTCTTCCCCGGGTCTGACCGGAGCAAAGCCAACGCCGCAATTGCCCATGACGACGGTTGTCGTACCGTTGTGGGAAGACGGAGCAAGTTCATCGTCCCAGCTTACCTGCCCGTCATAATGGGTGTGAACGTCGACCCAGCCGGGGGTGACCATAGCGCCTTCGGCATCAATCGTGCGTTTGGCTTCGCCTTTTACCGAAGGGCCAACGGCGGATATCGTTCCACCGGTAATGGCAATGTCGCCGATATACGGAGCGCCGCCTAGACCGTCGACTATTTTGCCGCCGCGAATAATTACATCATACATAGTGTGGATCCTGTCTAGATAGTCGATTAGCGCGCGAGATAAACGGCTTGCGGCGCCATATATTCCAGCAGCCCATCCATGCCGTTTTCAACGCCAAAGCCGCTTTGTTTATGTCCGCCAAAGGCTGTGTCGGGGCGCAACATAAGGTTCTGGTTGATCCAGACAGTACCCGTCTCAATACGCCGAGCGATCTCCATCGCCTTGTCGGTGTCTTTTGACCATATCGCCCCAGCAAGACCATAGTCGCTGTTGTTGGCGCGTTCGATGACGTCATCAATATCAGAGAATTTCAGCATCGGCAAAATCGGTCCGAAGGCTTCTTCCTGCACTACCCTGGAGTCTTCAGGTGGATTATCGACAATCGTGATTGGAATGAAATAGCCACCATTTTTCGGGACTGCCGACCCCTGAATCATCGTGAGCTCGGTGTCGCGGGCGTCTTTCATCAAATCAAGTACCCGCTCATACTGCCGTTGATTCTGGATCGGTCCGAGCGCAGTTCCCTGTTCTGTGCCATCACCTACCCTTGTGGCCTCAGCAATGGCGGCGAGCCGGTCGCGCAAATCTTCATAGATTATCTCGTGCACATAGAGCCGCTTTGTCGCAACACAGATTTGTGATGTGTTAAAAAATGCGCCAAAGAAAATTTTCGCTGCCACCTCATCCAGATCAACGTCCGGCATGACAATCGCTGCATCGTTCCCGCCGAGTTCCAATGTGAGCCTTTTTAGCCCTTTTGACGCGGATTGCATCACTCGCTTTCCGGTGGCAGTCGAGCCCGTGAATGATATTTTCGCAAAGCCGGGATGCGATGTCATCATTGGCCCCAAATCATCACCACCAGAGATGACGTTGAAAACGCCGGGGGGGAATATTCCGTTGAGCAACTGTCCGATTTTCAATGTGCACAGGGGCGTAAATGGCGATGGTTTCAAAACCATCGTGTTCCCTGCTACAAGAGCGGGCGCAACTTTCCACATCGCGAGATTAACCGGAAAATTCCATGGCGCAATAGCGCAAATAACGCCCAATGGAACATAGCGTGTCTCGACAAACTCTGTTTCCGTATCCGCCGAGACGTGCACCGGCGGGGTCATTTCCGCCACGGCATGCATCCAAGTGCCTGCACCTTGGATCTCCATTGCGGCCGCATCAACAGGCCGTCCCTGTTCGCGGGTAAACAAGCGGCTAAGTTCCGCGGCGTGTTCGATCAACAGATCACCCGCCTTGCGAACCATTGCCTGGCGCTCCTTAATCGGCGTATCGCGCCAGTTCCTGAAAGCAGATTGAGCGGCGGTGACGGCTTCATCCAGTTGTTCGGCGGAACAGTCAGGCGCTTCGGCAAATATTTTGCCATTGGCCGGATTAATGACTTTTATCACCTTCTCAGATAGCACCGCCTTGCCGTCGATCGTCATTGCATAATCGTCATTCACAGTCATTCTCCATGGGTAATTTCATCGTTGGAAAGGTCTATCCGGATCACTTTTGGTCAGAGTCGCTTTCATTCGGATTTGCGCACGCCAGAAGTGAAACGCGCCCCAGATGTTGAACAGCGCCAATATTGCCAAGGCTTTCTGCAAAGAACTTGCTTCTACCTCCGCCGCCCCGCCTGAAAAAATATCCGATACGACACCCACAAAAACCGGGCCTAGGCCCAAACCGAACAAGCCTGCGAAGAGCAGCCAGATGGCCATCGCTAATGCCCGTGTCTGATCGCTGGCAAGCAGTTGGATAGTGGAAAAATTGGGGCCGTAATTGAAGGTGAAAGCAAAGGTGGGGATTGCGAGCAGCAGAAAAGCGATATTGGCCGATGGGGCATAGATTGCAAAATACATTCCAGGCGTAGCTGCGAGGAGGATAACGGCGCTGGCAAGCAAGGATCCTGCGGGCATTCTGACGTTCAAATAATCGCCGACCTTACCGCCTATCCAAGCTCCGCCGCTTCCGGATATTGCGACCATGACCCCGAGCTTCCATCCCAGTTCCGTATAGCCAATGCCGTGCACGCGGACGAACAGCCCAGCATAAAAACTAGCGAGGCCATAGGACACGAACGAAATGATGATGCCGGCACCAACCAGATGCCAATAGGCTGGTTTTCTGGACAGTTCTGAAATCGCCGTGCGCAGGCTAGTCTCGCTCTCCTTCGGCTTGAAAGCGTCCGCTAGGCGCGGCTTTCCCCTAGGGTCTGGTACGGTAAACCACATCAGCGCGGCAATGAAAAGTCCCGGTATTCCGGCAATGACGAAAGCCATGCGCCAGCCGATGTTTTCCACCATCCATCCACCGCCGGTATAGGCAATGAACGAGCCAATCGGTACCGACATGCCCAGAATTCCGAGTGCGCCTGCGCGCCGTTCGGGAGGAAAAAGATCTGCAATCAGTGAATGGGAGGCTGGTGATGATCCCGCTTCTCCGACCCCAACACCAATTCTTGCCACAAACAATTGCACGAAGTTGACAGCCACGCCGCACAATATAGTCATGAACGACCAGATCGATATGGCAATTGCAATGATCCGGCTCCGGTTCCAACGGTCAGCAAGTGCTGCCACGGGTATAGCCAGTGTTGTGTAGAAAAGTGCAAATGACAATCCCGTCATCAAACCGATCTGGCTATCGCTGAGACCCATATCCCGCTTGATCGCCTCGGCCAGAATCGAGATCATTTGCCGGTCAACAAAGTTGAGCATCGTTACCAGAAAAAGGACTGTCAGCACATAATTAGGGCGTTTGTTTTTCGCGATATCGAGTGTCTCGGCTGGAAGGGATGAGATTGGGGGGATGACTTTGTTGGGAAGGCTTGATGCTGCTGGTGAACTGCAACCCGTTCTTGTATCACTGGGATTTTGCTGATGGAATTTCATATTCGATTTTCCGATCTCTTGGTGTGTGGTTTAACCACGGGGGCGGAGCGGGATTGCTTGTCCGTCCAAGGTGATTGTAGGCGTCTCGAAATCGTACAAGTCCCAACGGGCATACTATTAGAACTATATATTCCAGCCTGCGCCGGGCAACGGAATCTCATTATAAAACTTGCCGTTAGCGAGGCTCCAGAACGAATGGAATCGAGCAATATCCTGCGATTTGCCTCAAGGGTCGCAGTGATTCCGCCTCCGCCAAATCGATCTGCGTACTTTTCCGGGCTAAGCATGGCCCGACCAATATTTTTTCCTGATTTCCTGTTTATACAGCTTGCCGGTCTCGTGTCGGGGTAGTTGGCGTTCAAAATCTATCGACTTGGGACATTTGAAATGACTCAGCTTTTCCCGGCAATAGCTGATCAGCCTATCGGCCAATTCGTCGCCTTGAGCCTCCCAGTGGACAGGTTGTACGACCGCTTTGACCTCTTCGCCCATTTCGACGTGGGGAATGCCGATAACCGCTACGTCCGTGACCTCCGGATGCTGGATCAGCAGGTTCTCGACCTCTTGAGGATAAATATTGACGCCACCCGAAATGATCATGAAACTCTTGCGATCTGTCAGATAGAGATAAGAATCCTCATCAACCCTTCCGATATCACCCATGGTCGTCCAGCCATTGTGAAACGGATGTCGAGCTTCGCGCGTTTTCTTTTCATCGTTGTAATAAGCAAATTCGTTACCGCCTTCGAAATAGATCAGACCGGCTTCACCAGTAGGTAATTCATGACCAGATTCATCACAAATGTGGATCGGTCCGTTGTCCGATTTTCCGACCGACCCTGGCTTGCGCAGCCATTCCTCGGGACCGATTGACGTGCTCCCATTGCCTTCTGAACCAGCGTAATATTCGTAGATGATCGGCCCCAGCCAATCGAGCATCGCATGCTTCACTTCGATTGGGCAGGGAGCGGCGGCGTGGAGAACGGCCTTCAGCGACGAAATATCATATTGTTTGCGCGCCTCTTCGGAAAGCTTGAGCAAGCGGATAAACATGGTCGGGACCATCTGAATGAATGCAACCCGATATTCTTCGATCCATTGCAGCATTTGCTCCGCATCGAATTTTGGCATCAAAACAATTTTCGATCCCGCTCTTTGCGGCATAGTTGAAAATATCAACGGTGCAGCGTGATATAGCGGGGCCGGCGTCAGTAGTACGGCTTTGTCGTCAAACCCATATTGCCGGGCCAGAGCTTCCGCCCGCGGTACGGCGGCAGTGGCAGGCATGTCAGGTAGAAATATCCTGACGCCTTTCGGCCGGCCGGTGGTGCCGGACGAGTAGACCATCTGCACGCCAGCCAGTTCGTCGCTGATCGGAGTAATCGGAAACTTGGCAATCGTCTCGCTCCAGTCGCCAAGGTTGAGACGAATTACGTCTGCAATCGACTCTTTTTCATCCTCCAGAATATGATCGGCGGCACTGACGGCCGGATCACAAATCAGCAATTTCGCGCCGCTGTCATTGATGATATAGAGAGCATCATCGATGGTGAACTGGGTCGATACAGGCACGATGAACAGACCGGAGCGCTGTGCCGCCCAGTAAATCTCGAAAAATTCTGTTCTGTTGGTCATCCAGAGCGCCATTGCATCCCGGTTTTGTAATCCCAGTGAACGGAAATAATGCGCGCCCTGATTGGCTCTGTATTCAAGATCCCGATAGGTGAGGGCGCCAGACCCATCGCCCATTATGGCAGCGATATTTTCAGGATGGCTGTTTGCAAATACGCGCGGGTGCATGGACTATATCACTCCTTGCAGCTTTGCGTTACGCAAGCTGTCTGCTTTGAAGGTTGCCGTTGCCATCAGGCTCATTCCAACGGCGAGCATGATTACGACGAACCAGCCCAGAGCACCGAATCCGCTCGCATCAGCAACCGCGCCTGCAGCTACTGGCCCTAGAGCGCCGCCCATGGTTGCAAAGGCGGGTTGGGCTCCGGCCAGCTTTCCTGTCGGATCAACAACCGAAAGCCCCCCAAGGAAAAACGGCAGCAATATCGCTGGCAATACCATGATCATCGGTACGCTGAGATAAAAGCCTAATTTGTCACCTCCTGTGGCAACAGCAAGAACGGCCACGCAAAACAGAAAACCAATCAGAACCAGGGGCTTCGTAGATCCAAAGCGCGGGCCAACCATACCGGCGGCAATCGGTCCGACAATTGTCAGCAACCCGCTAAAGAAAAAGATCGCTCCTAACGTCGCCAAGGAAACATCTATTCTGGCACCTATACGCTCGACAAACGCAGCAATGCCCGCTTGTCCGAAAAAGAAAATCCCCAGTCCCAGCAAGGCAATCCAGCCAGTATGTTCTTGCAGCCTGCCCGATGCTCCTTTGCCGCGCGAAGTGGCTGACGGCATTTCATGAGGAGGTGCCTTGATGTTTGGAACCATCGGGACCAAGAGCAATGCCAATAGTGAAAGCGTGGTGTACAGGCCATAAGCTCCGTCCAGTCCATCGCGCAAAATGAAATAGGGTACGGTCAACCCCATCATGGAGATAAAAGCACCTGCGCAACCGTTGACCCATCCAAATGTCATCTCAGGTTTGGGTGTGCGAGCGGCGGTTGCCATAACTGCGCTGATCACTGTTCCTATACCAAGTCCGGCAACTATCCGGCATCCGATCATGGCCGGAATGCTCTCCGCGACTAGGGTAAGGACATTGCCCGCAGCGACAAAAGCAAGCCCGGCAAATAATAATGTTCTCAGATAATATTTGGATATCAGTCGGGAACAGACTAACGCGGCGATCGATACTGCGATCCCTTCTGCCGATATCACCAAGCCAGCTTCTACGCGGCTGGCACCGAAAGCCGAAATTATGGTCCCGATATTGAACGCCACGGTTAGCGGAGCGGCAAAAGCGCACATAAATAGAACAAGCAAAGCGGCCAGTTGACGGGGTTTTAGGGTTACAGTCGATGCCTCGGTCAAAATGCAGGACTTTCGCAGTTCCGGTCGTAGCGATATGTCATGTAAAACCCTTTGTAATAGCTGACCCAAGTTGGAGAACCCGGCACGCTCCTGAACGCCAGACATCTAGCCGCGAAGCAGTTGCCCCGGTCTTGCGCCGGTGTCCCTGTCGTTTTCTCTGGTTTTGACGCCATTTACGAAGGTTGCGATATAGCCTTTTGCCGGTTGTAATATGCGTTTGCCCCCGGCTGGAAGATCGGCATGAACCTCCAGGCCAAGCAGCTGCAGCTCTTCAAAATCTATGACATTGATGTCCGCACATTTGCCGACTTCCAGTGATCCCCTATCATGCAAGCCATAAAGCTGGGCGTTCTTGTAACTCTGCTTCTGCACGATAAACTCAAGCGGGATTCGTTGTCCCCGCGTTCGGTCGCGACTCCAGTGGGTCATTTGATAGGTCGGTGCCACACCGTCGAATATCAGGGTCACATGCGCCCCAGCATCGCTAAGGCCTGTTACCGTTTCGGGATGCGACAGCATTTCATAGATCGCATCATGGTTATAGCTGCAGAAATTGCTGCTGAGCATGATAGCAAAACGGGAACCGTCATCCTGAATCAGGAAATCATACATATATTCTTCATAGTCCTGATTTGCCCGTTTTGCCCGTTCCGCAAAACTCTTGTCGGGTGTCGGCTCATAGTCGATTGGATCTTCAATCTCGAACAGAACAGCGCCGGCAATCTTGAAAACCTCGTGCACGTTTTCCATCGTGCCTGGTAACTCCGGTTTGATGTTCCTGTCGGATAATATCGCCGCACGGACATCCGGTTTTTTCATTTCTGTCAACATTTCATCGAAAGGCAGTTCTGCCAGCCGCAGAAAGGTCTCGCGCCGTTGAAAGAGGTGGTAGGTCTTGAGGTTGGTTACCAACCCGATTGGGCGCGATGCGACTTGTGGATGAAGATTTGCGCCGTTCTGATTGGCGGTCGAGACCTGATCCAGTATTCGTCGCCACTCTTCTTGCGCCTCGGCATGCTGGAGCAGTGTGAACGTGACCGGTCTCCCGGTCGCTTTGGAAATCCGAGTCATCAGATCCAGTTCTTCTTCGGTGCTCCGCTGTTCGCCACCAAATTGTTCGAGATCGCCAATCACACCGGCCGGGATAAGTTCAAAAACTCCCTTATCGAGCGACTTCATAGCGTCAGTGAGGGCAATCACCTCCTCTTCCGCAGCAAAGGTGCCAGGAATGGATACTCCTTTGGTCGACCGATGACCGATGGTGCGTGATGAGGAGAACCCGAGCGCACCTGCCTTCAGGCCTCCGGCTACAATGTCTCTCATTTTCGCAATGTCATCGGCCGTTGCCGGTTCATTGGTACGGCCACGCTCGCCCATAACATAGTTGCGCACCGCAGCATGGGGAATCTGGGTCCCAATGTTCAGCGCATATTTACGGGAATCGATATAATCCAGATATTCGGGAAAAGTCTCCCAGGCTCCCCATTCTATGCCCTCGTAAAGGGCGGTGCCGGGTATGTCTTCAACGCCCTCCATCACTTCGATGAGATCACGTTCCCCACCGGGAGAGACGGGCGCAAACCCAACCCCGCAATTCCCCATAACGACCGATGTCACGCCGTGACTGGCCGACGGATTCATTTCGTCGTCCCAGCTGATCTGGCCGTCATAATGCGTGTGAATGTCGACAAAGCCGGGCGTCACTATTGCACCTGCGGCATTGAGAACTGCTTTGGCGTCGGCCACGATGGCGTCCCCCAGTTCGACGATCAGCCCATCCTTGATACCGATATCGCCAATCCGGGGCGCGCCGCCCAGGCCATCGACTATCGTGCCGCCTTTTATCAGAGTGTCGAGCATTTTCATCCTTTCAATCCGCACTCAACCAACCGAAACCGATTACGGCCACCGGGCGGGAAAGCACGCGCTAGTTCACATCGGACAATTTTGTTTTGTCTTGTGCCGATTTTTTTGAATCCGTTTGTTCTGTATTTTCGGGTAGCATCATGATCTTGAGCATTGTTTCGATATGCTGTTCGATCACAGCATCATCAAAAACATCAATATCAAATGTCCGTTTGATTTCCGGTGCCATTAGAAAGATGTTTTTGGCCGCAGCCACATTGATATAGTGTAAGTGCATCGGAGGTACGTCGCTGTTGTAAACGCCTTGTTCCTGGGCAAGCGCAACGCGAGCAATGGCCCGGGATGTAAAAGGCCGGATGAAGTTTTCCGTCAGCCAATCAAGTCGTTCACTTTCGTGCATCGTCTCGAAGAATATTATACGGCTCAATTCCGGGTGGTGCGCCGAGAAGCGAATGTAATGCGTGGCGCTGTTGATAACCTGCTCGCGCGGCGTCATGTCTTTCCATTTTGCTTCATCCTGATGGACCGATTTTTCGAGTTCGCCGTAAAGATAGGCAACGGTGGCTCGCCACAGTTCATCCTTGCTCGAATAATGATATTTTATCGAACCATGATTGACCCCGGCTTCATCTGCAATCTTGCGTACGGACGTTCCGGCAAAGCCAAATCTTCCAAATTGCACGACGGCTGCTGCCAGCAGTTTTGAGCGTGTATTGAACTCTAGTCCGGTTTCCATAATTTCCTCGCAATCGGTGGTAGGTTTCCCCTTCCACCATGCTTTTCTAGAATCCCTTTGTCACCCGAATACCCCATTGTTGCGGTTCGCCGACTATACGGTTGGAGATACCACCAAACAGACCGAGTGCGACTCCACCAACATAATATTCCTTGTCGAGTATGTTGGTGCCGAAAACGGCGATGTTGAGGCCGCCCCATTGTTCGACATCAAGATCAATCTGGCCATTTAGAAGGCCAAAAGATGGAACAGACCCTTCTCCTGGAGCCAATATGGCAATAACCGACGGTGCTGCGAGAACGTCTTCTCCGATCCAGAAATAATTGGCCTGGATTCCAAGCGTCGCTGAATCCGACACATAAAATTCATATCGACCGTTCAGGCTATACTGCCATTCTGGGCCGCCCAGCGGTTCGTTTGTACGATCGATCTGGTTGCCGGCCGCATCGAAATCGAGAAATTCGTCGAACTGGGCATTTGTATAGCCGACGGTGGCGCCAAAAGACAAACCGTCAAATGGGGCGACGTGAAGCTCCCCTTCAAACCCCCATATGGTTGCTTCGGCGGCGTTGCGCAGGACTGTGGTCGGCACACCGGTCGCGCCAATACTGTCCGGATCAAAAGCGGTGCGCTGAATATCGGTATAGTCGCTATAAAATACTGACGAATTGAACCGCACGCGATTGTCCAACAGGTCAGCCTTGAGGCCCAGCTCATAATTCAGGACATATTCCGGATTAACAATCGTCGCCAGATTGTCCTGATCCACTGCGCCGCTTCGAAATCCGCGCGATACGCTGGCATATAACAATGTTTCGTCGGTAGGCTTGAAGTCGAGGCTGGCTAGCCATGAAAATGCATCGAAACTGGCACTATTTTGTAGCAGCCCCGTCACAACTGGGGAAATATCCCGAACTTCGCGATCTTCGTTTGTGTAGCGAAGGCCCAGAGTAAGCTTCAATTGATCCGTGATCGCAAAGCTGTTTTGCGTGAACAGAGACCAGCCCTCATTTTTGGCCGCAGTGGTCTGGAAACCGCCAACATTGTCGATATCTTCGCCAGATTCCGTCGAGTAAAAGCCCCCGACCTGCCAAGTCAGCCGGTCGTCAAATGTCTGCCCCGACAACCGGATCTCCTGAGCGAACAAATCTGAATTTTGCCCCAATGTTACGGAGGTTGATGGCGCAGATTGTACCAGAGTCAAAGAGTTCTGTTTGCGATAGCTGGTAATGGACTCCAGATTGGCATCGCCTATTTCAAGATTGGCGGTGGCGTTGATATTGAATTCGTCGGAACGCGCAAACGGCGCTTCCGCCCGGAAATCACTGCCGGCGTAAAAATCGGGGTCCGTTGTCTCCAGCGCAATCGGTATGACGGCAAATCCGAGATCAAGAAAAGCCGATCTCAGCGATCGGAAAATCGAAATCGATTCATCGACATCATGATAGTCTGCGTTAACGCGAACCGAGAATGTGTCGCTCGGCTCGAACAACAGCGAACCGCGGAGAAATATTTCATTGTCATCTGCCAATTCCCGGCCGGTACCTACGCCGCGACCAAAGCCGTCACGATGTGTCAAGGCGGCACCAAGCCGAATGCCAAGCTGATCCTGCACAAGCGGAATATTGGCTACCAGTTGTGCATCGGTACGATCATATGACCCATATGTGAATTGACCATAGCCGTTAATTTCATCCAGCTCGGGGCCCTTGGTCACAACATTGACCGCGCCGCCAGTCGTATTCTTGCCGTAAAGAGTGCCTTGCGGTCCCTTCAAAACCTCTATCCGTTCGATATCAAAGAGATTTGTGAACAGGCTTGTGCCGCGTGTTATCGGTGCGTTGTTGATGGAAATTCCCACTGCCTGATCGGCGTTGAGCGTAAGAAAACCGGAGGTCTGTCCGCGAATGGTAAGATTGGCGAACAATGCTCCGGTCGTGCCGCGGGGGCGTACATCAAAATTGGGAGTCAGTCGTGAAATATCAGAAAATTCGGAGAGTCCGGCTTCTTCAAATGTCTCGCCCGAGAAAGCTGTCACGGCTACCGGCACATCCTGTAGATTTTCTTCTACCTTCCGCGCAGTCACCACGATTTCGGTGTTTTGCGCAAGGGCAGGTGCGCTCGCCGTCGCTACAACAGTGCCTGCTGCAAGCGCTAAAAGACTTACATGTATTTTTCTTGTTGATACGTGGTGCATATATTTTCCCCTCCTAAAGTTCGCGGTTGATTGTCCAAAATCTCCCTTGTTTGCCAAGTGTCAGATATTTGGTGCAACGTGATATGCAGCCGTGAACTATTCGAGCGTTGAGCTATCTTGCCAATTTCCTAACCACCACTAGCATTATTGATACAGATGGATAAATATTAGCGGAGATGGTTCAATTTGATCGGGAAGAATGAGGAGGATCTACCAGGATCGGACCCATAAGTTATTCTGACGGAAAGTAATGTGGTCAGTGAATGGATTTATTTATTTGGCCTAAGCGTCAGCGCATAGGTGAAGCAGGCATCAATCCATCATCTGATGGGTTGCAGATTTTTTTGCTGGAAAGTGGGTTGGTCAACGTTGATTACAGAGGTTGGAAGCGGTGGTTGACCGTAAGTCAATTCGCTCATCCTGTTCAGGAAGCAAAATCTGAAGCCTGAGATATTTATCGCCCGCACTCGATTTCCAAACTGTGTGCTTGTCATGGAATTAGCTAAGTTACACAGCAATACTATCCGTTGAACAAAGAGGCCCTTCAATGGCGAAACGCGGAACTACGGTCTTCGGTGCGAATGGTAGCCACATCTCCACCGGTTTTTCGCGTTGGCCAACCAGAAGCAGACAGTCCGCTACCAGCCCATTTCTTGTTCTCAGGTTGGCCGTGTTTAAGGCACTTTTCTTTCTATGGGCGCGCGGATCAAGATCTATAGTGCCTCTCGATGGTTGGCTCACAATCTTGGTTGGCTGATGCACCGCATCACGAGAACCTGAAACACGTCACACCCGCCAGAGTCTAATGCGGCAGGACAGAATCTATCATCAAACAGCGAGAAAGGATCAGACAAAACGCCATCGAAGATCGGCGCTTGCGATACCGCACGATTGCTACCTAAAATCGACCAACAGATGAGGCCAAATACTCGCCTCTTCTTAAAACGCCATATGTCTCAAATTATGTGATGAGCGACAGTCCGAGAGATGCGCGCCGCTACTGCAATGGTTCGGTTGCCAGAGACGCTCTTGAGACCGCCGATATATCGGGTTTTCATCGATTATCTCTATGGTTCAGATCTTGGGGACGAGATGCAGACGGATGGATTCGCTACGGAGATCGTTTCCAGGGCGAATTTCTCCTGAGTGCGCGGCTTATGCGAACTCGAACATGAACCGGTGGCTGGCCCAGGCCAGCGGGAAATTGTTCTTCCGCTTGATCTGGCGTTCTTTCCTCATTGCAGGTGAGGGGGCAAAGGGGCGACACAGGCGATCGCCGGCTTGTTAACACGAAGCCCCGGCCCGCTCAGCACCGGTATATCCCGGGCGTTTGATCCATATTCCATCCACAATCATATCCTATCGACAACCCCATTCCTGTTGCATGCGGAGAACCGATAATGCTGACTGACATTGAGAAAAGTCTGCCGTTGTGGGCGACTTCAAGCCTGCTGATATTGGCATTGTCCGGATGCGGGGGCGATGGATCGAGCAGTACGGACGCGTCGGTTACTTTGCCCGGAACATCGACGCCAACGCCGACCCCGACGCCAACTCCCACCCCGACCCCGGACAGCGTCAGCACCGCCGATGTGGATTGCCCCTATAGCGGCAGCTATATGGGCGACTATAGCGATGCTGGCATGTTGACCGCGACGTGGAGCTGGACCTGCGATGGAACAAATCGCAGCCTGACCGGAAATGGTTTACCCGATCATGGCGTTGGCACATTCCCCAACCCGGGCAATCCGAACACCATCACGACCCAGACTGTCAGCGGTTCGATGACGCTAACGCCAGTGATGGGCAGTGCTAATACCCAGATAGGAGGCCCGGGCGGAGCCTCGGCCTATGCCCGGAACAGTGTCAAATTTGATCCCGGAACGGGTGGCACTTGCGCAAGCGATATTGCCGCGACATCCGAGTGTGATCTGGGCGGGAATACCGGTCAGTGGCGGATCGAGGCATTGGGGCAGGACACGTTTGATTTTGGCGAAGATGCCAACAATGCCCATGTGCAGCCCGGCGGCATCTATCACTATCACGGGATGCCCGAAGGGCTTCTGACCAACGCAGGCGCTTCCGATAGCAACCGGAAAATGGTGTTGATCGGCTGGGCCGGCGACGGCTATCCGATCTACGGGCGCTATTGCTATGCCAGCGCCATGGACGCGACCAGCGAACTGAAAGTCTGCACCGGCAGCTACATCAAGGATACGGTCGCCGATTCCGGCCGACCATCGACGAGCCTCGTGCCGCTCGGCGCGTTCCTCTCGGACTGGACCTATTCCGCGGGCTCGGGTGATCTCGACGATTGCAACGGCCGCACCGGCGTCACGCCGGAATTTCCGGACGGAATCTATTATTATATGGCAACCGACAGCTACCCGTACATGAGCCGCTGTCTGAAAGGGAATATCAACTGATATGAAACATGTGAACCAGACGACATTTGGCATCGCCTGTATGAGCGCGGCGGCAGCGCTGGCGCTGTTCGGCGCAACCCAGATCAATGCCCAGCGCGATCAGGATCGCGGGCCTCCAGGTGGCGGCAAAAAGCCGACCGAAGCGATGCTCAAGGCCTGTACCGCAAAAAAGGCCAATGATGCCTGCTCCGCGGAAGGTCCGGATGGCAATGTCGTGGCCGGCAGCTGCTTTGCACCGGCCGACCTGCCACTAGCCTGCCGGCCCGCTGGCAGGCCGGCGCGAGGAACGGGGCCCGAGGGTCAATGATACAGAAGCGGCGCGCAGCGCTCGGCACGGTGGTCGTTGGCGCCACGACGGCGCTGGTCATGCTCGGAGCGGTGCAGATCAATGCGCAAAGCGGCCCGGATCGGGGCCCGCCTGGTGGTGGTCAGAAACCCAGCGAGGCAATGCTCAAGGCCTGCTCTGCCAAACAGGCCGACGATCCCTGCTCGACGGAGGGGCCTGAAGGCAAGGATGTCGCGGGCAGCTGCTTTGCACCGGCCGGCATGCCACTGGCCTGCCGCCCATCAGGCGGTGCCATGGGGCCCGCCAATCGTCCGCCACAGGGGCAATCCAATCTCGGTACGCCGATTGAATCGACCCGGGCCCAGACTTTCGGTGTGCTTTGCGGCGCGCATACCGATATCCCGAACGAGCAAATAGGCCTGCAGAGTGAAGCCAAATGGTCGTGCGAACGTGGCCAGCGCTTGCTGGTGTCAAATGGTATACCCGATCATGCGATTGGTGTTTTCCCCAATCCGGGAAATCCGAACAGCATCAGTGTACAATCGTTCAACTTTGCTGTTACGGTCGAGCCGGTGGGGCATACCGGCAGCGGCATCCGGGTCAAGGATTCCGGCTTCGCGCTCAATGGCGTGCCGTTCGATCCGGGAACCGCCGAGCGCTGCCCCGACGGAGCGACTGATGCGCAGGACTGCAGAGGGCAGGCCGGCAAATGGAGCATCGAGGCACTGGGCCAGTCTGTCTTCGACTTTGGCACGGACGAAAACCACGCTCACGTCCAGCCGGGTGGCAAATATCATTATCACGGTATTCCCGAAGCGATGCTGTCCGCGCAGACGCGCATGGGAAAATCGATGCAGCTGATCGGCTGGGCTGCTGACGGATTTCCGATCTATGCGCGCTACGGCCATGATCTGGCAAAGTTCATGACCAGTGCGCTGCGGCCGATGAAGTCGAGCTATCGCCTGAAGCCGGCGGCTGATGCAGGGCGTCCGAGTACGGCAATTATAGCGATGGGCGCCTTTACCCAGGACTATGAATATGTCGCCGGTCTCGGCGATCTCGACGAATGTAATGGCCGCTTCGGTGTTACACCCGAATTTCCCGAAGGCATTTATCATTATTATGCGACCGACAGTTTCCCCTTCGTCCAGCGATGTGTGAAAGGTTCCACTGACAGTCAGCCGACAGCCCGTCGCGAGCAGCAGCGCGGCGAAGGCGGCGGGAGACGCGGCAAGGGGAACGGAAAGCGTCCGCCGCGGGGAGAAGGCAGACGATGAAGCGCCTGTTGCTGGCGTTCTGGTTGCTGCTTTTTGCCGGAACCGCGCAGGCCCATCTGTTGCCGAAGCAGAATGCGACGATGAAAATCGTCGACAATAGCGCCAATTTTGTTGTGTCTGTTCCGGTTTCGGCCCTGGACAATGTCGACGATGATCAGAACGGGCTGCTATCCGCCCGGGAAATCCGGCTGCACAACCGGGATATCGAAAGGCAATTTGCCGAACGTTTCGGCGTCACAAATTCCGGCAAGTCCGGCAATGTGTTGATGACATGGGTTGTGCCGCCCCAGACCGATGGAGACCCGCTGGACAGCGACTATGTGGTTATATTGCACCGCGTGCAGTTTGATGAGCCGCCTCATAATCCGCTGATCGAAACCGACATGTTCGGCACTCGTGACGGCGAAGCGCAAATGACGATGCGCGCCACCTTGGATGATGATCAGGAAGTTGCGATTCTTACGGCAGCCAGTGGCAGACACCAGTTCTTCCGCGGACCACTGGCGCTATTCGGTGATTTTGTCCGGCTGGGAATTGAGCATATTCTCGGCGGGCTTGATCATTTGCTATTCCTGCTCACGATCATTATCGCCGGCGCTGGCTGGCGCTACTGGCTCACTGTGGTGACAAGCTTCACGGTTGCCCACAGCATCACCCTGTCTCTGTCTGCACTGGGCATATTCTCCATACCTGCGACAATCGTCGAACCGGCCATTGCTGCCAGCATCATATTGATGGCGGTCCTCAACCTGAAAAATGGCCCTGGTCGCAGCGACCGGATGGACTGGGGCAGAATAGCCATCGTGTTCGCATGCGGACTGATTCACGGTTTTGGCTTTGCGTCTGCTATAGGCGGGATGCTGGCCGCGAGTGAAAGCCTATTGGCGACGCTGGCAGGATTCAATATAGGTATCGAGATCGGTCAGTTTCTCTTTCTGACCGGTGTCCTGTTGATCATCCTAACCGTCCGCAAAACCGGCTTTGGTGATCGGATCCATCTCGTGCCGCATCTGGCATCGTGGATCGCGCTGGTTGCCGGCACGCTGCTCTTCATGCGCCAGACCGAAATGATATGAAAGGGCTGGTGCCATCCGGGGGGCGACATTTAAATGGGAAAATATCGGGGCCAAATGATCAGGAACACGCTGCTATTGTCGATATCGTTGCTGCTGGGATCATGCGGTGCCAATCCTCCGGCACCGACGGATATCGCGCCGGTTGATCTGGCTGCGCTTTCCGCCGCCGAGCGGGATAGTTATCTGCGGGAAGCTACAGCCTTTTTCGAAAAGGCCAATATTGTCGGTTCGCCCTCGCTCGTCGAATGCACCCTGTCCGGAGGCGCGAAAACGACCTGTTTTTCAATCACCGTGAAGCCTGTCCCCGGCGATTACACGCCAGGCCCCTGGTGCCCGCGCAACATCAGCGATGGCAAGGAGAAGTCCGGCATCTGGTTGGATGAAGGCAAGATTTACGATGCCGACGGAAAGTTCCTGCAGAATTTAAGCGACTTTTACGAGGACGATGAATGGCAACTCTTCGATCCCGCGACTGGTCGCGTCAACGTCACTGACAGCAAGGAAAAATGCGCGGCTGCGGCAAGGCCTGATGTGGACGAAAAATATAATAATTACTGTGTCGAATGCCAGCTCGACTATATGCCGGCGGAGAGCAGCGTTACCTATGTCATTCCCGTAAGACCTGTCGCATCAAGCAACCGTTCGCGCACGCATGGCGGAGCGGGTGTAGCGATAAACGGTATCCGTCTGGATGAACCGGCTCCTCTCGATGCCATTCTGGATGCGCACACGCTTGCGCCGTTCGATGATTGTGGTGGTCATGTCAATCTGCATGTCGGTTATCACTATCATGCGGTGACGGACTGTCTTGTCGACAAGTCGGGCCGGACCTCCGGCAAATATGATGCACCGGTGATCGGGTTGGCGATGGATGGATACAAGATATTGGCGCACAGGCTCGACAACGGAGAGCTGCCCGGGCAGCTCGATAGTTGTCAGGGGCACAGTAGCGCCGAATATGGGTATCATTATCACGCGGGTGCTGCGGGTTCCAACCGGATACTCGCCTGCCTATCCGGCCAGCAGGGATGCTCGTTCGAGAGCAGCGGTGAAACTTGTGACGCGTCTGTCCGGCGTGGTCCCCCGGGTGGCGGAGGTCCGCCTCCGGGTGCGACCCGGCCTCCGCCAGAACCCGGCTGAACATCGGGCGCGGGGCTGCCAGTCGGCTAGCCGCCTTCGAAACGATAGCCGGCACCGTAAACCGAGGTGATGCAGCCGGCGTCGGGATCGACTGCCGCAATCTTGCGGCGGATATTCTTGATATGGCTGTCGATCGCCCGGTCGCCCGAACTCAAGGACTGTTCGCCGATCTTGTC
This sequence comes from Sphingorhabdus sp. 109, assembly GCF_902506555.1. Taxonomy (GTDB): domain Bacteria; phylum Pseudomonadota; class Alphaproteobacteria; order Sphingomonadales; family Sphingomonadaceae; genus Parasphingorhabdus. The sequence continues at coordinate 3,429,313 of NZ_LR732707.1, forward strand.
GAGCAATTGATCCCGGGAAAATACCCGGCCCGCATTCTGCATCATTGCCGATAATATGTGATATTCGGATATTGACAGCTTCAGCCAAGTTCCCTGCCAGGCGATCCGCTGTCCGGCGCTGTCCACCAGATATTTGCTGGCTGCGGGATCGCTGGTTACCCGGCCCTCATATCTGCGGATCAGCGCGTTCACCCGCGTGACAACTTCCCTTGCGCTAAAGGGCTTGGTGACATAATCATCCGCACCGTCGGTCAGACCTTGCAGCTTGTCCATCTCGTCGGTCCGTGCGGTCAGCATCAGGATGGGCACGGCGCTGAACTTGCGCAACTCCCGGCAAATCGTCATGCCATCGGAGGCCGGTAACATGAGATCCAGTACAACCGCGCTGGGCGGGGATGACCGGACGGAAGAAACCACCGAGCGGCCATCGGGAAAAGTTTGCGGATGGTGGCCTGCGCTGCAGAAATAGTCGGACAATATTGCGGCGATCTTGTGATCATCCTCGACGATGAAAATGCTGCGGTTCTTGATCATGGTTGGTGCCGCTCCTGTGGCAGGTTCAGTTCAATCGATAATCCCCCCAGTCCGGAAATATTTGCAGAAATCCGTCCCCCATGGGCTTCGACAATGGCCTTGCATACCGCCAGGCCAAGGCCGCTGCCGCCGGAGGATCTGTCGCGGGCCTCGTCTACGCGGAACAGCGGTTCAAATAATCGCGGCAAAGCATAATCCGGGACGCCGGGCGCGCTGTCCTCCACCGAAAGAATGACCCGATCCTTCTGGTTCCGGAGCCGGACTTGCACCGTTCCCGGCGTATCGGTATAGCGAAGCGCGTTGGTCAGCAGATTGCCCAGCAATTGCTCTATTCGCTTGCTATCCCAGACAACGGCCAGCGTCGAGTCATCGCCAAGATCGACCTCCAGCTCCAGTCCCGCTTTCGTCAGCAACGGCCGGAATCGTTCTGTCACATCATGTACCAGTCTGACCGCGTCATCCGAGGCAAAGCGGTGCGGCGCGTCAGTAAGATCGGACACCGCCATGAAATGCAGGTCTTCGATCAGATCGCCCAGGCGATCCGTTTCTTCCAGCAGCGAACTGACCGCTTTCTGGTCCAGCGGTCTTATGCCGTCTTTCAGTGCCTCCAGCTCACCCGACAAGACGGTCAGCGGGGTGCGCAGTTCATGGCCGATTTCTGCAAGCCAGCCCCGTCGCGCCTCGTCTGCGCGGGCAAGGCTTTCTGCCATCTGGTTGATATTCTGGCCCATCGACGAGATTTCGTCGGCACCGGCTGCATTGGTGCGGACCGCAAAATTGCCATTGGCAATTTCTTTTGTCGCGGTTTCCATGCCGGCCAGCCGCCGCGTTCCGGCGCGGGCGAAACCCCATGCTGCCAGCGCCGCGAATATCATCAGTCCGCCAACCAATAGGGCAGCGCTGATATATTGGTTGCGCAGGAACCGTGTCGCGACACCGCCCGGCGCCGGAGCATGCGGTATGATCTTCGTCGTGCCAACCCGCTCCCCGTCCACAATGATTGCGCGTTCCGCCATTTGCGGCCCGCCTTCCGGTGGCGGAGGCGGACCGGCTATCTGCACGTCATTTTTGTCGAAAATCAGAATTCGGGGTGCTCGGGAAACCGGGATGCCGGCACCGGCAGGCGGCGGTGGTGGCGGCTGATCCAGCCTGCCGCGCGGAAACCGGGGGCGGGGCCCGCCGGGGAACCGCGCGCCGGGCCTGAAATCCGGTGCGCCTTCGGCGATGAAGCCTTCGGATATCAGTTCCTCCTGAACGCCAAGCAGACTGACCGTCCCCGATTCAAGTGCCGCTAGTCCGCCACGCTCGCCCAGTTTTTGCGAAACCAGCTGTGTGTAGGATTCGAGAATTTCGGCATCCCGTGCCTCGAGATAATCCCCGAAGCCACGATTCAGATTCCAGGCCATGGTTGTCGCCATCGCCAAAGCGGCAATAAGCGCGGTTACCGCAACCAGCAGGAACAGTTTGTGGAACAGTTTTAACGTCATGAAATGCTTATCTATCCATCCAATCCTGATTGATAGGGCTTAATTGTGGTTATAAATTGAGCAAAAGCCCCGTTGATCGGACCGACCGGACCGCGCGCCTTGTCAGCAAGGCGGAGCCGGTTTGTCGTGAAGACCGCTCATTGACAAATCATGTGCAGCGAGATGGCGTCAGTTTTAGGTATGCAAAATTGGTATGACAAAGAAAATATCAAGGGTATACTATATAGGTTGACAAAAGGGACAGGCCAAGGCAATCCCCTGCAAATAAAAAAGTGCAGGGGAGAGGATTAGATGAAAAAGGCGAATATTTCTGCGTGCGGCAAAGGTTTGCGGCGGCGCATGTCGGCGATTCTGTTGGCGGGAACGGCAATGAGTCTGGCGGGCACACCAGCTGTCGCGCAAGAAGCAGAATCGGATCAGTCAGAAGACGATGTAATTATCGTGTCCGGCATCCGCGGCTCGCTCGCGAAAGCGCTGGATGAAAAGCGCAATGCGGAAAGCCTTGTCGAAGTCATTCAGGCCGAGGATATCGGCAAGCTGCCCGACCAGAATCTGGCCGAGGTTCTCGAGAATATTACCGGCGTGCAGATCACCAGAGAGGCTGGTATCGGAACCGGCGTCCAGATCCGTGGTTCCAACGATAACCGCATCGAGATCAACGGGGTCGGTACCGTCGGGTCCGGTTCGGGGCGCAGCGGTATCAATTTTGAAGATATTAACGCGGCAATCATTTCTTCGCTCGAAGTTATCAAGGCGCCAACAGCCATGACCACCGAAGGTTCTGTTGGTGGCACCATCAACCTGCGCACGATCCGCCCTCTGGATCTCCGGGATACGCTAATCGCGTTCCGCGCCCAGGGCGAATATAGCGAGCAGTCGGAAAGCGTTCAGCCCCGTATATCGGGCAGTTTCGGCAAAAATTGGGACACCGGAGCGGGTCGTATCGGTATCGTGCTCAGCGGGAGTTATGCCAAGCAGGATGCTTCGTCATCGCGCCCTCGCGTCGACCGGGATACCCTGATTCCCCAAGGAACCAGCGTGACCGCAGCGGGTGCCCCCGGTCCGGATTTTGACTATCTTGGTATCCAGTTCCTGAATCAGGAATTCGAGATTTTCAATTACGAGACTTATAATCTGGCCGGTTCGCTCGAATGGGCGCCGTCAGACAATCTGAAATTATATGTCGACGGATTTTATAACAAGCAGACACGTAAACAGCAGAGCACCAGAATCCAGGGGTCAGGCGTGAGCTCTGTCCGCAACACCAACGTCCCGGATACGTTTGAAACGATCAATTTCGGTTCTCTCGGCGGTGTCGATCTGGGCAGCATCCAGGCGGCAGAAACCGGTACGCTTCAACCGAATGTCCCGAATGAACCCAATTTGCGCTTCTCGAGCGATACCGGCGCCCGGCTGACCGAAAGCAACCTGATACGCGCTGGCGGCGAATGGGAAAGCGGACGATTCAAGGCGCGGATCGAAGGTTCGCGCACGCTTGCCAGTTCGCGCACGCCCGACCTCAGCACGACGCTGAATTTCATCAACCCGAACACACCGATTACCGGATCCGCGAATGATAACGGCACTCCGTTCGCTTACGATCTCTCTGGCGGTTCGCTGACATTCGGAATAGATACCAGTTCGCCCTTTGCTCCGACGGTTGCGCAGCTGCTCGATCCGAACAATGTCGTTCTCGATGCAGTGTCGGTCAGCGACAATAGCAACAGGAATGTCGAATATACCGGGCGCATGGACTTTACGCTCGATCTCGAAGATCTGACCGGTTTCCTGACATCCTTCAACTGGGGCTATCGGTATAATGACCGGTCGACGGAGTTTAACGAAATAACGTCCAGCATCGGTCTGTCAGCCTTGGCCGACAGTCCGAACGGGTCGGTGTTTTCCCAGCTGCTGGTTGCCGGGCCCTCGAATTTTGGCAAGGCCGATGGCCGGTCGCTGTTCTTCGGTGATTTTCTGATCATCGATCCGAATCTGGCCTATTCCGATCAGGCGGGAACGCTGGCCACATTGCAGGCCGCGTTGCTGGCCGAGCCCGGCGGGCGTGTATTGGCGGATCCCAGCTTCAATCCGGCTTCCTTTTACCGGATCACCGAACAAACCCACGCGGTTTACGGCCAGCTCAATTTCGAGGCGGGCATTTTTAGCGGGAACGCTGGCTTGCGCTACGTCGACACCATCATCAATTCGGTGGGTAACAATGTCGATGCCGGCGGCAATATAATCAACCAGACCAATACGCCGGGTAAATATCGGTTCCTGTTGCCGCGGGTCAACCTCGCGGCCGATCTGACCAGTGATATCGTGCTCCGGGCAAGCTATGGTCAGGATATCAACCGCCCCGATTTTGATTCCCTGAAGACCTCGGTCCGGTTTGGGACCGGTCCGAACACGGCGGTCGAAATCGGTAATCCGGGTCTGGTGCCGGAAAAAGTGACATCTTATGATGCTTCGCTGAGCTACTATTTTGCTCCTGCGGCTGTGATCAGCGTTGGTGTCTTCCACAAGCGGCGAACCAATCTGTTCGTAACTCTGGAAACTGCGCCATTTGTCGATCCGGTTACCGGCTTCAAGGATATTACCGCACCATGTGAAGGTGGCGGGATATATAATCCGATCGCGGATCGGAACGTATTCTCCGCCACGCCTGGCAACGGGCTGTGTGTGCCGGTCTCGACCACGATAAACGATGCGGGCGTGACCAAGCAGACCGGTGTCGAAGTTGCTTTTCAATATAATCTGTCAGCTTTTGAAGATAGTATCGGCTTTGCATCCGGTTTTGGCGTGGCGGCCAATTATACCTATCAGAAGTTCAGCGGCGGGCAGGCGACCGACACATCCGATGCGGATAGTCGCGGAACGGCTATCCTCGAATCGAGTAGCGGTCTCACCGGTCCCTTCACCGCCGTCCAGGGCTTGCTCGATTTCTCGCCGCATGCCTACAATGTCACGCTTTTCTATGAGAAATACGGATTGTCGGCACGTGCGCGTTACACATGGCGAGATGCGTTCCGCACGCTGGACACCGCTGGTGGTGCGACCCAAGGTAGTACAATTGGTTTTCCGGTCACCACTGCGGCGCGGGGGCAGCTCAACGGTAGCATTACCTATGACCTGACGGATCATATCAATATCGGCATCGAGGGCGTGAATCTCACCAAATCGAAGATCGAGCAATATTGTGTGAATGACGGCGCGTTGCTGTGCTTCCAGGGCCTGCCGGACCGAAGACTCACGTTCGGTGCCAGCATCAAATTCTAAGGCCACGCGCCGGGTGGCCGGCATAGGATTGAAAATTTCCCGACCCCAACGGGACCGGAGCGCGGCGGGGGCGATTCCCGCCGCGCTGTTCCAGATGAAATATTGATCCATCATCTCATTGGTATGATGGATTTAATTTAATTGGTATGCATTAGGGGTTGACATATAGGTAGGCGGCAGGCAGCTTGCCAGAAAAATATAAAGACAAAACAGAGAGGATCTTATGAAACAGGCGGCGGATTTTGCGCGCGACAATGGATCGCGGCGGCGTTTTTCAACAGCACTTTTAGCGGGTACGGCGATGACGATGATCGCCACCCCTGTCTGGTCGCAATCGACCCAGCCTGATGAAGGCGCGATTGTTGTTACCGGTATCCGTGCCACAATCCAGGATTCTATCGAGGCCAAGCGTGAATCGACTGAAGTATTCGATGCGCTGTCGGCCGAAGAGATCGGAGACATTCCGGCACTGTCGATCGGTGAGGCACTGGAAACCCTGACCGGCGCGGCTTCCCACCGGGAGCAGGGCGGGGCTACCGAAATTTCGATCCGTGGTCTCGGACCCTTTCTGGGTTCAACCGTGATCAACGGCCGCATCGCATCCAATGGTAGCGGGGACCGCTCGGTCAACTTCAGCCAGTTCCCTTCCGAACTTTTCAACAAGATCGGTATCTACAAGACCCAGGCTGCCAGCTATATTGAAGGTGGCGTGGCCGGCCAGATTGCCCTCGAATCCATCAAGGCGCTCGACTATGGCAAGCGGAGGTTCCAGGGAAATTTCAAGCTGAATGCGAATCCCGACAATCTCGATATTGATGCGGATCAGCGGTTCCAGAAGTTTGGCTATCGTATTACCGGCAGCTATGTTGACCAGTTCCAGCTGGGTGACGCCGAGCTTGGTATCTCGCTGGGCTATTCCCGCAACAAGACGACCAACCCCGAGCAGGAGGCCAATGTTTCCAACACCATCCGGGCCTGCGTGGTTGATCCAACAGACACTGGCGACGGCGTGTTTGATGATGGCAATTGCGATACCAGCGGCGGTACGATCGACGGCCTGCGCGATGGCAGTGTCACCGACGATTTCGTCATTGCCCGGAACAGCTATGCGTTCCGGTCCAATATTACCGATGATACGCGCGATTCCTTTTTCGGCGCTTTGCAGTTCAAGCCAAGCCCCGACGTCGACATCAACGCGGATTTCCAATATTCGAAGCGTCTGTTCAAAGAGCAGCGCAGCGACCTGAACTTTGCCGAAGGCCGCCGGATTGACGGTCTGGGCGATGCCAATGCCATTCCGGGATATCCGCTTATTTATACAGAAACCGGCGCGTTGCGTCAGTTTACCAACGAACAGCGGATCGAAGCGGTCAGCGAATATCTGGAGCGCGACGAGGAATATTATGGTGGCGGGCTCTCGCTGGATGCGCAAGTCAGCGACCGCGTGAAAATCTCGCTCGATGGCTCTTACTCGAGAACCCAGCGGGTGGAGCAGGCGGTTCAGATCCGCTTCCGCACCGAAGATAATGAAGATATCACGGGTGCCGCTGCATGGCCGAATGCGTTTGAAAGCGATGGCAGCCCGACCAATGACCGGGTTGAAACGGCTGTTCAGATTCTCCAGAACGGCTCGCAAGGGTTGAATTTTGTCACCCAGAATTTTGATGTGACCAATCATGACCTGTTTGCCAATGATCCGCGACTGCGCGCTGATCTGGAGCAGGATCGGTTCAATAGCGTCTGGGCATTCCGCGGCGATGTCGAATATCAAATGGACGGTTTCATAAACACAATCCAGGCCGGTGCCCGCTATCAGCAGCTGAGATACCGCGACGTTCCGGGTGCGCTCGGCGCCAGCCGGTTTGAGAACAGCTATAATGACACCGACGGTACCGGCGCTCTGGCCGCTGCCAACCGGGAATGCCGGACGAGCTTTCCCGAAACCGGGTTCCTGTCTTCCATATCCGGTGGAAACCCGCTTATTACCAATGTCGACGCGTCGGGCAATGTGATCGGTACTTCCAACAGCTATGCCACATTCGATGCTTTGTGCATTGCGCAGGTTCTCGAGCGCGAGGATCCGTCGGGTCTGCAGTTTGACGACGATGGCGTTCCGATCTATCCGTCCGGAAATTTCGATTCCGCGCAAAATACGGATGTGACCGAGCGCAGCATGGCTGCCTATATCCAGGCCAATTTTGATGGTGATCTTGGTGACACCCCAATTCGCGGAAACGCGGGCTTGCGGGTAGTCAAGACATTGGTGAATTCCACCGGCTTCCGTTCGGATTTCAACGTTGTTGTCGATGATGTCGATGGTGACGGCACCGCCGGATTTGTGCTGGTCGAAGATACCACCAACCTGATCCAGCGGCAGACGAAAAATTCCTACACGGAATTTCTGCCCAGCCTGAACATCGTTGCAGAATTCCAGCCCAATCTGCTCGGGCGCTTTGCCATCTATCGTTCCCTGTCGCGTCCTGACCCTTCGTCGCTCGGCGATGGCCGGGTCTTCAGCTTCAATGACGATGACGAATTTGCAACGCCGGCAGATGCCATTGCCGGAGGCTTCAACAATGTCAGCGCGACGGGCAATCCGCTGACGGAACCATTGCTTTCGTGGAATTTCGACGCTGGTCTCGAATGGTATCCCAACGAGGATACGATCCTGGCTTTCAACGCCTATTACAAGAGTTTCGATGGCGGATTTGATGCAATCGGCTTTACCGAGACGTTCACTATCAACAATCAGGACGTCGATCTCTTTACGACATCGGTTGCGACCAGTGACGATACAAGCAGAATTTATGGCGTTGAGATCACCGCTGCGCATCGCCTGAGCTATCTGCCGGCGCCGCTTGACGGTCTGGGTTTCAAGATAAGCTACAATTATGCGGATTCGAATTTCGAGTTCGAAGACGATACCCTGGGAGCAATCACAACCCCGACCCCGACTGGAACGACGGTTAGCAACGGTCTGATCGTGCCTTCAAACCTGTTCGGTTTTTCCAAGCACGTTCTGGCGGCGCAGCTATATTATGAAATCGGTCCGTTTGATTTCCAGGGCGTCTACAAATATCGCAGCAATTACTTCCAGCAGTTTGTCGCGACGCCGGGACGCGTCCGATATGTTGACGATGTCAGTGTGTTCGAAGCCCGTGTTTCTTTCCGGCTGAACAACAATGTGAAGTTCACGCTCGAAGGAATCAACCTGTTCAACGAACCGCGGACCAATTATCGCGGCGCGCCAGATGATTTCGGCGCCATCCAGGTCTATGGGCCACGCTATTTTGCGGGTGTGCAGTTCAAATTCTAGCTTCGTACGGGGGGTGGCGTGGCGGGAGCTTGAGCCCGCTACGCCATTTTTTGCAACAAGACTAGTCGAGGCTGGAGTAGACAATTGGTATGCAGCTGGGCTAATAGAAGGAAACGATGGCGAAGTAACAATCTTTCAATGGGATAGACAGGGAATATGGGCGAAAAGCGACTTTTCCATAGCGTGGCGGAGCAAATCACCGATCTGATCAAGGACGGCGTGTTTCCGGTAGGTGCGCGGCTTCCCGGTGAGCGTGAACTGGCTGAGCGATTTGGTGTCAGCCGGGTTACTATACGCGAAGCCGAAATTGCGCTCCAGGCGATTGGCCGGATCGAAATAAAGACCGGTTCCGGTGTCTATGTCAGCGAAAAACAGCCTGGTGACGACAGTCGTCTGCCAGACGTCAGTGCCTTTGAATTGACCGAAGCGCGGTCGCTCTTTGAAGCCGAAGCAGCGGCTTTGGCTGCCCAGAATATTACGGATGAAGATATCGCCAAGCTCGGCAGATTCATCAAGGAAATGGATTCGAAAGACGAAGAGGTCTCCACCCAGGCGGATCAGCATTTTCACATCACGATCGCCGAAGCATCCGGCAATGCGGCGATCGTTCATACGATAAAAACGCTTTGGCGGATGCGGGAAGAACTGCCCGATGTGAAGGCCGCGTATGAATCGGTTTGCGAGCATGATGTCCGCACCAGAACCGACGAGCATCAGGAAATTTATGATGCCCTGGCATCACGCAATCCGCTGGCGGCACGACAGGCCATGCACAGTCATTTCCGGCGCCTGATCGAGGCGATGCTGGATGCGACCGAGAAGCGGGCGCTGGAGGAGGTGCAGCAGCGTGCCAATGAGAGCCGCGAACGCTTTCTGTCCTCGGTCAAACTCGGCTGACAATTACCCAATGGCTAAGCCCTCATACCAATTGGTATGAACAAATATTGTATTTGGTAGCATCAATTGGTTGACTCCAGCCGACTCTGCTGATAGCCCGTTCCCAGATAATAAGAGAGGGTGACGGGGAATGTGGACAGGGCGCTGTCTTGCTGGCTTTTGCATTTGGCTGATGGCGGCCCCCGTGCAGGCCGAACAATATTTCGTTAAAAATATCGACGAATATAATGTTGCTGCGAAGAAGCTCGTGGCCGGCGATATCATCATCCTCGCCAATGGCAGATGGCATGATTTCGAGATCAAGATTTCCGGCAAGGGTACGAAGGAAAAGCCGATTACCCTGATTTCCCAGGATCCCGGGAAAGTCGTAATTACCGGTCAGTCTAATCTGCGGATTGGCGGCGAATATATTCTGGTCACAGGTTTGGTGTTTTTGAACGGCTATAGCCCCACTGGAGAAGTCATTTCCTTTCGCCGGTCCAAAGAGGATCTCGCCAGCAACAGCCGCGTCACCGAGGTGGTGATCGACGGGTTCAGCAAGCCCGATCGATATGAGTCCGACTATTGGGTCGGGATGTATGGCAAGAACAACCGTTTTGATCACAATCATCTGGCCGGCAAGACCAACAAGGGTGTGACCCTGGCGGTCCGGCTGGACAGCAAGGGCAGTCAAGAAAACGGTCATCGCATCGACCATAATTATTTTGGACATCGGCCTGTTCTCGGTTCGAACGGTGGCGAGACATTGCGGATCGGGACCAGCAAATATTCGATGTTCGATTCCAACACTCTGGTGGAGAATAATTATTTCGACCGCTGCGATGGCGAGGTCGAGATCATCTCCTCGAAAGCCGGCCGGAATGTCTTTCGCGGCAATATATTCTATGAATCCAGCGGCACTCTGACGCTGCGCCATGGTGATGGCAATCTGGTCGAGAATAATGTGTTCCTCGGTAACGGCAAGGACCACACCGGTGGCATCCGGGTCATCAATCGTGATCAAACGGTGCGAAACAATTATATGGAAGGCCTGCGCGGCACAGGCTTTGCCAGTGCCCTGACGGTGATGAACGGCGTGCCAAACTCGCCCGTGAATCGTTATGTCCAGGTCGACAATGCCGTCATCGAGAATAACAGCGTCGTGGACAGCACGCGCATCACATTCGCGGCGGGTGCCGATGCGGAACGATCCGCAGCCCCGGTTAACAGTCGCTTCGAGAACAATCTGCTCGGCGGTACTGGCTCCGGTACCTTCTTGAAGGTCCAGGATGATATAAGCGGCATCGCATTCGCCGGAAACATGCTCGTTGATGGCAAGCTCGAAAAGCCAATAGCCGGGATTTCAGAAAGCGAAATCACTCTCATCCGGGCGGAAAACGGTCTGCTCTATCCGGAAGACTCCCAAAAGGGCGTATCGCGTGATCTGGATCCCGTTACGCGCGATCAGGTTGGAGTGCACTGGTATCCCAAACCGCCCGCAGGCGACCGTTTCGAAACCGGCCAGACCGTATCCGTGCGCCCGGGCGAAGACACGCTGACCGAGGCTTTTGCCCAAGCCTCCGACGGCGATCGACTGATGTTGAGCGCCGGCGACTATCTGGTGAACAAGATACTGCCGCTGGACAAGGTCCTTTCGATCGCAGGACCCGAAAATGCGGGTGCTAGAATCCGTTTTGCAAGGCCCTCGCTAGTCGAAATCAGGCAGGGCGGAAGTCTGCGCCTCAGCAATCTTGTCATTGACGGAGAATTGGCCCCGGATTCGGTTGGCAATGCGGTTATCCGGACAGCGATTTACCCGATCCAGTCCAATTTTCTGATCGAGCTTGACGGCGTTACCGTGGCGAATCTGGACGTCAACAAGTCCTTCCACGTCATCGCACTGGGCAAAAGTTCGTTTGCGGATCGGATCAGCATCAGAAACAGCAAATTTGCCAATATTTCCGGATCGGTCTTGCAGGCGGCGGCGGAAGCCGAAGATTACGGCCAGTATAATGTCGAATATGTTGCCGTGGCGGATTCCAGTTTCAGGGATGTCGGCGATACTGTTTTCAATATTTACCGGGGTGGTCGGGACGAGAGTACATTTGGGCCGCATTTTTCCCTGACCGGTTCCGCTTTCATGAATGTGGGGCGCAGCAGCAACAACGCCACAGGATCATCAATGGTTCTGCACGGGGTGCAATATAGCGATATCAACAACAATAGTTTCCTGAATGCTGCGCCGATCAAGATCGTCCACACCGTCGGTCGACCGCAAACTCGGATCACCGGCAACCAGTCGAAAAATATGCCCGCACCGGTTCTTGAGGAACTGGATTTTCAAGGCGCGCATCGCGCGATCCTTGCCGACAATCAGTTTGAAGGCGCAGCAAGACCATGAGAACTAGGCTCATCGCGGTCGCACTATGGGCTGCTGCATCTTCTGCCGCCGTGGCCGGGCCGGTCGGTTCCTCCCCGACTGAATCTGACGCGGCGGCACAAAGATATGCGCCGCTCTACGAAAGCGAACTGGATCGGGCCCGGGCTTTTGTCGATCAGATGATGGATGCGGGCGTGGTCGTTCCTGTGCCCAGGGATCCTGGTGGTGGCTACACGCACGAGCAGCACAAGCGTAATTACAAGGCGATTTACGAAGGCGGCCAGCTTTACCGGATTACCGGCGAGCAGCAATATGCCGACTATGTGCGCGACATGTTGCTGGCCTATGCTGATCTCTATCCCACGCTGGACGAGCATCCGGCGCGCAAGAACAGCCAGAGCTCCGGGCGGATTTTCTGGCAGGTGCTGAACGATGCGATGTGGATGGTGCATGGCATCCAAGGCTATGAAGCCATTCGCGACAGCCTGTCAGAGACCGACCGGAAAAATATCGACGATAATCTCTTCCGCAAGGCAGCCGAGTTCCTCTCCACCGGCTCGGCGGTGACGTTCAGCAAGATCCACAACCATGCGACATGGGCCACGGCCGGTGTCGGGATGACGGGCTATGTTCTGGACGACAGGGAACTGGTCGACATTGCTCTGCTCGGATTGGACAAAAGCGGCGAGACCGGATTCTTGCGGCAGAGCGAACTGCTCTTTTCCCCCGACGGCTATTATACCGAAGGGCCCTATTATCAGCGCTTTGCATTGAAGCCCTTCGTGGTTTTTGCCGGGGTAATCGAAAAGAACGATCCGGCGCGCAAGATTTTCGAACATCGTGACGGCATATTGCTGAAGGCGCTGCGCACCACCATCCAGCTGACCTATGATGGCTATTTCTTCCCGTTCAACGACGCGATCAAGGACAAGAGCCTGCAGACCGATGAGCTCTATCACGGCGTCGCCATCGCCTATCGCAAGACCCGCGATCCCGGACTGCTGTCGATTGCCCAGTGGCAAGGACGGACCGTGCTGACCGATGACGGCAATCTGGTCGCCGATGATCTGGCTGCTGGCAAGGCCATGCCCTTCCCCTTCAAATCGCTGCTGTTGAGTGACGGACCCGAAGGCGAACAGGGCGCGGTCGCCATCCTGCGCGAAGGGGACAGCACAAGCGGCCAGGCGCTGGTTGCGAAGAATAGTTCGCAAGGCATGGGACATGGCCATTTCGACAAGCTCAGCTGGCAATATTATGACAATGGCAACGAGATTATCAGCGACTATGGCGCGGCGCGTTTCCTGAATATCGAGGCCAAGGACGGCGGCCGCTACCTGTCCGAGAATGAAAGCTGGGCCAAGCAGACGATTGCCCACAATACGCTGGTGGTCGATGAAAAAAGCCATTTCGATGGCGAAGTGAAGATCGCGGATTCGATCGCACCTGAGCAGCTCTATTTCTCGGATGCCGAAGGCGCGCAAATCAGCTCCGCCGTGATCGAGGGCGCCTATCCCGACACCCGCTTCATCCGGACATTGGCGCTGTTTCCGGTCGACGGCCTATCTGCGCCGGTCGCTCTGGATATCGTGCGCGTGCAATCCGACAGCCCGCATCAATATGATCTGCCGCTGCATTATCAGGGGCATATCATGCGGGTCGGCTTTGACACCGAATCCCATATCGCCGCGCGACCGGTGCTGGGAACCGGCAACGGCTATCAGCATATCTGGGTTGATGCGGTCGGAAAGCCGCAAGGGCAGAATGGATTTGTCACAACCCTGCTCGATGGACGATTCTACACCTACCGATTTGTACCGCAACAAGGCGCGGAAACCATTTTGGCGGAAATCGGTGCCAATGACCCCCGTTTCAATCTTCGCCGCGAGCCGATTATTATCCAGCGGACCAGGGACGCGCAAAATACGACCTTTGTCAGCTTGTTGGAATCGCACGGTCGCTATGACGGAGCGGCCGAGCAGACGGTTGGCAGCGACAGCCTGATAAAATCACTCAGCCATGAAAGCGTCAATGGTTCTGACATCGTCATCGTGGAAAAATTGGACGGCAAGCAGGTCGTTCTTGTTGTGTCTTACGATTCCGATTCCGAAAAGAAACATTCGGTGAAGCTTGGCGATCAAATGTTGACCTGGACCGGATTCGCCGCACGTATTGACCTGCCAGCGGGAAAGGCAAAGCGATGACCGCACCCTCACAAAATTGCAGCGAGACATTCGTCCACGCCTCGGATGTACCCGTGGAAACTGTCGGCGAAGGAATTACACGGCAAATCCTCAGCTATGGCCCGGATCTCATGCTCTGTCGCTTGTGGTTCGACACCGGATCCGTCGGCGACGTGCACCGGCATCCGCATAGCCAGATCAGCTATATCGAATCGGGCCGTTTTCTCTCCGTCGTGAACGGCAGGGAACAGGAACTGGATGTCGGCGACAGCGTGATTGTTTCGCCCGATACCGATCACGGAATCAGCTGCATCGAAGCGGGCTCGCTGCTCGATATATTCAATCCGCAACGGGAAGACTTTTTGGCAACGGGGGAAGAAAAATCGTGAGCGCTGTGAAAAAAGTCGGAAATCTCCGCTGGGCCATTGTCAGTCTGGTCGCCCTGGCGACGATCATCAACTATATTGACCGCGGCGCTCTGGGGTTTTTGTGGCCTGAGATTTCTGAAGATATCGGCCTTACCAAAACCGACTATGCGATCATATTGAACGTCTTCACGTTCGCCTATGCCTTCGGCCAGACGCTGTTCGGCAAGATATTTGACTGGATCGGGACACGTCTTGGCTTCGTCCTGTCGATCGTCGTCTGGTCCGCTGCCACGATGTTGCACGCCGCGGCGACCGGTCTGATGAGCTTCGCCGTGTTCCGTGGTCTTCTCGGCCTGTCCGAAGCTGGCAACTGGCCGGGTGCGACCAAGGCCAATGCCGAATGGTTCCCGATCAACGAACGTGCGCTCGCCCAAGGTGTTTTCAATTCCGGAGCTGCGATCGGGGGCATTATTTCGGCACCGATCATCGGCATCCTGTTTGTATTTCTGGGCAGCTGGCAAGCGACCTTCATCGCCGTCGGCGCCCTTGGGTTCCTGTGGCTCGTGCCGTGGCTGATCATCTACAAATCCGGCCCCGAAAGCCATCCCTGGCTGACGGAAGACGAGCGGCAATATATCCTGACCGGCCAGAAAAATGCCGAGACCAACGAGGCGGCTACCTATGCGCCGAACTCGGGCGAAATTCTCTCGCGCAAGGAAAGCTGGGGCGTTATCATGGCATCCTTCTTCCTTGACCCGATCTGGTGGCTGTTTGTCGGCTGGTTGCCGCTTTATCTGTTCGAAACCTATGGTTTCGGCGTCGAGGAAATCGCAACCTATGCCTGGGTTCCCTATGTCGGCGCGATGTTCGGCGCATGGTTCGGCGGGCTGCTCGCCGGCCGGCTAATAAAGGCGGGCTGGACCGTCAACAAGACGCGCAAGCTGGTGATCGCACTGGGCGGGCTGATCATGCTGGTGTCGCTGTTGCTGACGATTGTCGCGGCTTCGCCCCTGATCGCGGTTTTGCTGATGGCGGCCATTCTTTTTGGTTTCCAGACGGCGGTCGGAAATATCCAGACATTGCCGAGCGATTTTTACAGCGGGAAATCCGTTGCTTCGCTGGCTGGTTTTGCCGGCACCGCTGCCAAGCTGGCCGTGGTGGGGCTCAACTTCCTGATTCCGGTCATCACGGTCAACAGCTACGCGCCAGCCTTTGCCGTCGGCGCCGGACTGGCGATCATGACTGTCCTGTCGGTTCTGGTCCTCTGCACCGACATCAAACCTCTGAAACCGAAAAATATTTGATTACTTCCTCCTCCTCATTTGAAAAACAGGGAAAAATATATGACTAAATTCAAGGGCAAGACTGCGATCGTAACCGGTGGTAGCCGTGATATCGGCCGCGCCGTTTCTGAAAAACTGGCTGCCGAAGGCGCCAATGTTGTGGTTAACTACTGCAACAATGAAGCCGATGGGCAGGCCACTCTGGATGCGATCAAAGCCGCCGGTGGGAGCGCGATACTGGTCCAGGCCGATGTGACAAAACAGGCCGATGTTGATCGTCTGGTGGCTGAATCGATTGCGGCCTTTGGCGAGACGATCGACATTCTGGTCAACGTCACTGGCGGACTGGTTGCACGGAAGAACCTTGCCGAGATGGATGAAGAATTTTTCAATCATGTCATGCAGCTCAACGTAACCTCGACATTCATGATGACCCAGGCCGTGGCCCCGCATATGCCGGAGGGCAGTGCGATATTGAACTTCGCTTCGCAAGCCGGCCGTGATGGCGGCGGCCCCGGCGCGGCGGCTTACGGTACATCAAAAGGGGCGGTGATGACCTTCACCCGGGCGATGGCCAAGGAACTCGGACCCAAAGGCATCCGCGTCAATTCGCTGTGCCCCGGTATGATTGCTACGGCTTTCCATGACACATTTACCAAAGACGAAGTGCGGACCGCTGTAGCTGCCGGTACCCCGCTCCGGCGTCAGGGCAATTCCGAAGAGGTTGCGCGCACGGTAGCCAATCTAGTGTCGGATGACAGCAGCTTTATCACCGGCGCGAATATCGACATCAACGGCGGAACTTTCTTCTCCTGACCCAAAATTGCGAGCGTGAAATGACCAGCGAAACAAACCAGATACTAGAGGCGAAATTTGCCGCTGCACCTGTGGTGCCCCTGATCGAAGCCAGTGATCCCCGGGTTGCGGTTGCGACCGCGAAAGCATTGCAGGCAGGTGGTCTCGATGTCGTCGAAGTCGTTCTCCGGACCGACGCGGCGCTCGATTGCATGGCGGCCATTATTGCGGAGACAAGCGGTATCACCGTCGGTGCGGGAACGATATTGACCGTGGCTGATGCAAAAGCCGCCGCTGCCCGGGGGGGGCAGTTCATCGTGTCGCCGGGGCTGGTCGATGCGGTGGTCCATTTTTGCAAGGAGGAAGATCTTCCGGTTTTCCCGGGAACGATGACGCCGGGCGAAGTGCAGCAGGCCCATAATCTCGGTCTGGGCATAGTGAAATTCTTCCCGGCCAAGCTTGCCGGCGGGGTGCCGATGCTCAAGGCATTGAGCTCGGTCTTTCGCGATATGCGTTTCATGCCGACCGGCGGTGTGTCTGCGGATAATCTCGGTGAATTTCTGGCTGTGCCGTCGGTAATTGCCTGCGGCGGTAGCTGGCTCACACCGAAAGCGGCGATCGAGGCCGGCGATTACGATGCAATAACCAGCCTGGCGCGCGAAGCTGTCGCTCTCGCACGTGCCGGTAGATCATAAGGAATTCGGAAATGGCAGAATATTTGTCCTTCGGTGAAATCATGCTGCGGTTGAAAACACCCGGGCATGAACGTTTTTTCCAGTCACCGTCATTTGAAGCAACATTTGGCGGCGGCGAAGCCAATGTGGCCGTTGCGCTGAGCAATTACGGGTTGTCATCGGCTTTTGTTTCGGCGCTGCCGGACAATGATGTCGGGGCCTCGGCAATTGGCGAGCTCAAGCGCTTTGGCGTGGATACAAGCCACATTCGCCGCTCGGGTGACCGGGTCGGCATCTATTTTCTGGAAACCGGCGCTAACCAGCGACCGTCCAAGGTGATTTATGATCGCGCCCATTCGGCTATCAGCGAGTGCAAGCCCGGAGATTTCGATTGGCCGAGCATTTTCGCCGGCGCCAAATGGCTTCACATTACCGGCATCACCCCCGCCTTGACCCAGGATTCTGCCGATCTGAGTATTGAATGTGTGAAAGCCGCAAAACAGGCGGGCCTGACCGTTTCCTGCGATTTCAATTTCCGTGGCAAGCTCTGGAAATATGGCAAGAGCGCGCCAGAAATAATGAGCGAACTGGTCAAATATGTCGATGTCGGCATTGCCAATGAAGAAGATTGCCAGAAATCGCTCGGCATCAGCGTTGATGTCGATGTCGAAGCCGGTGAGCTCGACACCAGAAAATATGAAGCGCTGTCGGACAAGGTACTCGATCTCTACCCCGACATGGCAACCATCGCGATCACGCTGCGGGAAAGCCACAGCGCCGACCGCAACGGCTGGTCCGCTTGCCTGCGCGACCGGGGTCAGGGGTTCAAATTGTCCCGCCACTATGAACTGACCGATATCGTGGACCGGGTCGGTGGCGGCGACAGTTTCGCTTCGGCGTTGATCTATGGGCTGAATGCCTATGATGACCGACAGCAGTCGCTCGAGTTTGCGGTGGCGGCAAGCTGTCTGAAACATTCCATTCTCGGCGATTTCAACCGGGTCACGGTACCGGAGGTCGAGAAACTCATGTCCGGCGACGGATCTGGTCGCGTGCAGAGATAGTCACCGGATGTTGTCGAGCAAACTCAATATGTCTGTCGGGGGCACAGCGTCGGGCAACCCTCGTCAAACCAAACGGGTCGCTAACGACAATCCTTCACGCGAGCAGATATTGTTCGAAAAATGCGTGCAGAGAGAATTGGGCGGAGCGAGCCGGGATGGCGGCACGCCGGCCTGCCGTGATCACGGGAAAGCCGATCCGAAAGCTTAGCGAAGGGCTGATGCCGCCAGACATTCAAGGGTAGCGCCTTTTGGCCGCCGCCGCCACACTGGTGGCAGAGCGGTCTTGTGGTCCAGGGTCCGGGAGACCATGTCAGCGGCGGGGAGCCGCGCGCAATGCGTTGCCGATGGCGGTATGCATTTTCTTCCGCTGCCAGCGATCATCATAGGGGTGACCCCGCAAGGCCAGACCGTCGGCGCGCCTTTTATAGTCCGGATAGCCGGGACGGTTCATATAGCTGGTGGCATCGGTCAGTGACCATAATATGATCTGCTTCACATTGGCGAAATCCAGCGTCAGGTCGAGATAGCCTCTGGTATATGCTGCGGTCTCTGTATCGCGTCGGGCCTTATCCGGATGGTCAACATTGCGATCGCTGCAATCCAGTTCGGTCAGGATGATATCGAGCCCCATGGCCTTTACCTCCTCCAGAAACAGCCGCCAGCCGCTCTCGTCCCTTGGCCTGCCCAGCGTATTGCCAAGGTGGCTCTGAATGCCGAGCGCATTGATGGGGACATTGCGCGACAACAGCCGTTCGAGCAGCCGCAACGCTGCATTGCGATGCAATGGCGATGCATCCCAACTCATCGTGTCATTATAAACCAGCTGTGCTTTGGGCGCTTTTCTCTTCATCATCTTGAACGCCAGATCGATGAACTGTTCGCCCATCAGCCGGTGCAGGGCGGTGTCGCGGAGATCACCATTTCGCGGGTTGATCGCCTCGTTCACGACGTCCCAGGAAGAGATATCCGGGAAGACCCGGCCAAGATAGGCTGCATGCCGCCACATGCGGCTTGTCAAGGGTCGCCGGTGACCAGGGCGCAATTCACTGGTCATTTCGACGAGCCATTGCGGCATGCGATTGTCATGATTCCAGACGAAACAATGGCCGCGGGTGGCGAGTCCTTGTTGTCGGGCGAATTCCGCAAGGGCTTTCGCCGGCGCCGCCTTTCGACGACTCCGGTCCGGCTCGAGATATTTCCATTTCAGGCTGTTTTCGGTGGTGATGGTATCGCATTCGCGGGCGATCAGGCCGGCGAACCTGTCATTGCCCAGCCATCGCGCCGATATCGCGCTGCCGAAGGATAAGCCGCGGCTTGCCGCGATCGCGGATAGGGTGTCGTCCGGTCCGGCGGACGCGAGAGCGGGAAGGGGGCTGCCGAGGGCAAATCCGGCGCAGACCGTGCCGTGTAGCACCCCTCGGCGGGTGAATTGCGGCTCTATCGGTTGGCTGTCCCGTCGCATGGTGAAGATTAAGCTGATATAGCCGCGGGAAGTCAACGGCTATCGAATTCCGGAAATTGCTTTTCCAGACCCCAATATCAGCTGGGGAGCTTGCCAATAGTCTATGCTACTGGCAATCTCCGGGCCGGTATCGAAAATTTTATTCCGACCGGAAATCATCTTGGAGAGTCCATCATGCTTCATCGCGTCCGCGCGCGCGCGAGTAATTTTCGGCAAGGCTGGTTCGCTCCGCCGTCCTCCGATCTACGGCCGCTGGCTTCTCCTGCCCAGGCAAAAGCGGCTGACATCATTGTTTCCTGCTACGATAACTGGACCGATCATCGCCACGGAGGTTGGGGCAATCTGGTCGATGCTGCACGCCGTGCCACACCCAATGGAAGCTGTGTTTGGGATGGGGTCGCGTTCATCCGCGGGGAAAACCCGGCCCCTGATTGGCACCTGATCCTGAACAATCTCGATTGGGACAGAAGGGATTTGCGATTCTGGGGACGACCGAACCGTACCATTCTCGCGGTTTGCGAGCCTCCAACGCCGACGCATAGGCCTTGGCACCGGGGCCAGGGAGATGGTACCATCGTGCTGACCTGTGATGCCGATATTGTGGCCAGCGCATCCCCTGCTCGCCGCTATCAGATTGAAAATTCTCTGACGCCGATGTGGACGGTTGACCGGTCATATGACTATCTTTCATCCTGCGAAACGCCTGACAAGACCCGCGCATTGTCCTGGATATGTTCGGCTGAATCGATAATGGCCGGACATCGATATCGGTTGGCTTTCCTCGAAAAGATGAAACAGAATGTCGCATTCGACCATTTCGGGAGAGGGTTTCGTCCTGTCACCGACAAATGGGACGGTCTCGCTCCCTATAAATACAGCATTGCGTTCGAAAATTTTCGGGACGACTGGTATTTTACAGAAAAGCTGGGCGACTGTTTCGTGGCGGAGACGATGCCGATCTATTACGGCAGTCCGGCGATCACGAAATTCTTTCCCGCGGAGAGTATGGTTATCCTCGATCCGGAAGACCCGGATGTCTTCCGGATCATTGCGGATGTTGTCAAATCCGATCGCTGGGAAAGAAATCTGGATGCTATTCGAGAAGCAAAACGGCTGGTTCTGGAAGAATATAATGTATTTGCCAGACTGGCTCGCTTCGTCAAGGCCGAGAGCGGCAAGCCGGACCGGAGGCGGCCTATGCAACTGACGAGAATTGATCTTAATTATGGTTCCCAGGACCAGTGAACAGACGGGCGTTGTCTGGTGAGGCGGTAAGGTCCGAGACTGTCCGCCTCGACCGTAAAAGCAGCCTCGCGGCTATCAGTAGTGATTAAGTCGCAACGCGCATCTGCCGGTGAAAAACGGTCCCACTGCCTGGATGTGCCGTCTTATGGCGAAGATTGCGCCTACTTGTTCTCCGGCAGTCAACGACGATTGATTCCCGGCAAATAGTGAGAAGATTACAGAGGCTTAGTCTACCAACCGCTGAAACCAGCGCTGCAAACGCCGTGAAAGCTAAATGTAAACAAGTCTAACAGAATGTAATTTGCCATTGTTGTCGTCGCCGGAATTCTCCAGACCAAAGATGCGCAGAGAGTAATTGCGCTCCAGTAGTAACTGGCCGGGATGCTAGCCCGATTGAACGATAATCTTTGAAGAATGGGGCCTTATCTTATGAACGGCAAAAAAATACTTGTGCTTGGTGGTGACGGATTTTGCGGCTGGCCGACAGCCTTGCATCTGTCTTCCCTGGGTCATCATGTGACCATCCTGGACAATCTGTCGCGTCGCAGGATTGATCTTGAACTCGGTATTCGCAGTCTGACCCCGATCGAACCGATCGATATCCGGGTCGAGGCATGGGAAGAAGTCTCCGGCAACCGGATTGACTATGCCGTTATCGATATTGCCCGGGAATATCAGGAATTTTGTGATTTCCTCGCGGAACTGCGGCCGGATACGATTGTCCATTTTGCCGAGCAACGCGCGGCACCTTATTCGATGCGCGGCCCGAAGGAAAAACGCTATACGGTCGATAATAACCTGTCGGCTACGCATAATGTTCTGGTGGCACTAAATGATCTGGGGCTGGACACCCATCTGGTGCATCTCGGCACCATGGGTGTTTACGGTTATTCCGGTGCCGGTTTCGAATTGCCCGAGGGCTATCTGCCGGTTGAAGTGACCGATGATCAGGGACAGCGGCACAAGCGCGATATCCTGTATCCGACCAATCCGGGCAGCGTCTATCATCTGACCAAATCGCTCGATCAGCTGCTGTTCCAGTTTTATGCCAACAACGACAAGATGCGCATCACCGACCTGCATCAGGGCATTGTCTGGGGTACCCAGACCGATCAGACCCGTCGCCACCCGGCGCTGGTCAACCGATTTGACTATGATGGCGAATATGGCACGGTGCTGAACCGGTTCCTGGTGGAATCCGCAGTCGGCCATCCCCTGACGGTCCATGGTACGGGCGGCCAGACGCGCGCGTTCATCAATATTCAGGATACGGTTCGCTGTGTCGAACTGGCCGTCAACAATCCGCCGGCAGCCGGCAGTCCGGTGAAGATCCTCAACCAGGTTGCGGAAACCCTGCGGGTCAAGGAACTGGCGCAGCTGGTTTCGTCGATCACCGGTGCGGAAATTGCCTATGTGCCCAACCCGCGCAAGGAAGCAGAAGAAAATGAACTGAATGTCAGCAACCGGCATTTGCGGGCGCTGGGCCTCGATCCGATCTTGCTCGCGGCGGGACTGCTCGACGATACAATCGAAATATCATCGCGCTACAAGGACCGGATCAATCTTGACAAAATCCCTGCACGCACGGCCTGGAATGAAGACCGGTCGAATGCGCTGGGGGGACAGGAAAATGCAGATACCGAAAGCGGCGATGACGACCCGCAGGGCCAGCAGCAATGCCAAAAAGCAGCTTAACAACAAACCGAAAAGAAATATGAGATGAGATTAGTAGGTGTAGGGTTGCTGGCTTTCGTGCTGGCCGGTGTGCTCATTTTATTGGGCCAGGGCGGCGCATTCAAATCCGGCTGGACCAAGCTGAGTGGCGGCGAGCAGCAGCAATTCTCCAACTATGAAGGCGCGTCCGGTCTCGGATCTGATACCAGCGGGACCAGCGTTTTCACGACAGGGCAGGATTCCGACGCGCCCCTCATTCTCAGCGGGCTGCCTTCCTACACCGGGCTGGTTTTCCACTTGCCGACCGATGCCCGCCCGGTCAACGGGCGGTATGAACTGCTGTATTCGAGCCGGGTCGCCGAAGGCGTTGAAGGTGTTCTGCGGGTGTCGATCAACGGGGTCAAACGCGCCGACATTCTTCTAAATCAGGTCAAGGGCGAACAGAAAGCCCAAATCGAACTGACCGCCAGTGAGTTGTCCTCGGGTGCTCTTGACGTTGGATTGAGTCTGCAGGGTCGTGGCGAGATTGCGCAATGTTCTCCCAATGACTCCATCGCCGCCGTGGTCGAGATCAAACCCCAGAGCGGGTTGCGGCTCGAGCTTGCCAAGGCAGTCGAGACGACAAGTGATCGACTCGCCTTGTGGGGCGGCCGGGTGCCGGTTTCCTGGAACAAAAGCAACGGAAATGAAGAGGCGCTGGTATCGCTGGTGCATGGCGCCCGGCTGGTGCAAAAGGGATATTTGCTGCATTTCGGTCCGAATGGTCTGGACAGCGCGGCTCTGACGAAGCTCTCCGCGGAAGCGAAACCCTATAGCGATGTGTTCGTCCAGCCTGCCTATCCGATTCCGTTTACCGGCAAGAATGTCAATCGCGGCATGCGGAAGTTCGATCGCCAGACCAGCTGGCGCTATCATTATAGCGTTACGGATCTGCCGAACCAGAGACTGCCGTCTGCGCTGGACCTGCGTCTGGCTGTGGGACCTGCTGGCAGCAACACCCCTTATGACCTCACCGTCGCGCTCAATGACCATATGCTGTTTTCGCGGCGGCTGTCGCCGCAAACCGAACGAGTCAGCCAGTCGATAGCGCTGCCCGCCGATTTTCACAAAGCGGACAACAAGATCGAGATATCGCTGGCCTCGGGAGACGGTAACTATAATCGCTGCGGCACCGACCGGCAGTCGGTTGCCGAGTTGCTGCCGGCAACCGTGCTGAAAGGCGGAGAACAACGCGCGTCGGATAGCCTTTCGCTTTTGCGCGCAAAACTGGCGGCTGTCGATACGGTTGCGCTGCTTGGCGAAATGGAGACCGCGGTCGACGCTCAGGCTGCCGCTCAATTGCTGGGGCAACTGGATCCGCGTGGCCTGTCCTTCGTCACTGGCCCTACGGCTGCAAAAATACGCATTGTCAGCGGTGACATTGTTGCCGCAATCGCAAAAGAAGGCGTTCAGCCCGGTGACTGGATTGTCTACAAGTCGCAGGATCGCAACGGCGGCGTAATCGCCCGACCGGTCGGGGAGATCGTGACGCTGTCCAGCTCGGCTGTGGCACTGCTTGTCTCCATAGCCGACGACGAAGCACTGCCCGATACGGCAGGAATTGATGGTTGACCATACCGCTCACCAGTGATTCCAGGCGAGAGGCCCAATTCGGATCGGTCGACAGTCGCCCGCGCGGACTGGCTGCCTCGGTATCGCCGTTGCGCGTGCCGGCCATGCTGCTCACCTTTTGCCTACTGGCCTTACTCCAGCTCTGGGCCTTTGGTACGGGCCGGTTCGACTGGCTTTTCCCTCAGCGGGATTATATTTTTGCGCCTTATACCGGGCAGCATTCCATAGCGATCCGTACCTATATCGTTTCCTTCTACATCGCCTTTGCCTGCTTCGGCAGTGGTTCAGCCGTTGCGCGGCTGCTTTTCGCCTTCGATCTTGTCCTGCGCTTTCTGTTGATCTGTTGTCTGCTCGATCTGCTGAATACGATTTTCCTGTCGCTCTTCGGCGACCCCTATGCCCTGGCCGTCGTGCAGATCATTGCCGGGCTGATCGGTTTCGGCCTGTTTTCGCTGATGTTGCTGGAGCGCGGGTCGATGCCGGAGAAAGCGGACATGGAAATCGGCGAACATGAAAACCTGCGCCCGGTTCTGCGACTGGCTGCGACGGCTGTCATTGCAGCGGCCCTTTCCGGTTTTGTCGGCTATTCCGATTTTGCCGTGGTAAAGGGATTGCGGGATATCACCCTGCTCGGCGGCATTGGTCCGGGCGTCCTCCTGTTTCTGCCGCTGCTTTTTTTCCAGCTTTATCTGATAAGCATGATCGAACGGCGGCTGGATGCCGAGGATGATTTCCGCTCGCCCGTCAGCATCATCGTGCCGGCGTTTAACGAGCGCTATATCATTGCCGAAACCATCCGGCACATCGACGCGGCTGCCCGGCACTATGGCGAAACTGTCGAACTGATCATTCTCGATAACGGCTCCACCGACGAGACGGAAGCAGTAGCCCGCCAGGCGATCGCAGAAGCAACCGCCTTGCAGGGACGGATCATACATGTCGCGAAAAGCGGCAAGGCCCATGCCCTCAACCGCGGGATAGCGGAAGCGAGTCATCCGATCACCATCCGTATCGATGCCGACACACTGATTGCACCGGACAATATCACCCTCGCGGTGCAGAATTTTTCCGATGCGGAAATAGGCGTGGTCGGCGGTATTCCCATGCCGCCCGGTGGCGCGATGTTCGACCGCGCCCGGCTGGTCGAGGTTCTGGTGAAACATGGCTATTATTCACCGGCGCTGAGCGCGCTTTGGGGGCTCGTCGGAGTGCCCGGCATGTTCGCTGTTTACCGGACCGAACCGCTGAAAAGCGTAGGCGAATTTGCTTCGGGGATGAACGGCGAAGATACCGATATGTCATTGCGGATCGGCGAAATGGGATATCGGGCGATTGTCGACCATCGGGTGCGCTATGTTTCGGAAGTTCCGACCAGTTTTGCGCATCTGCGCGAGCAGCGGCTGCGCTGGTTCCGGTCGGTCTATCATGTCTCCTCGCGCTGCCAGGATATCATCACATCGTCATCCATGACCATCCGGGGCAAGCTGGTATTGCCCTATATGCTGCTGAATTCGGCCCGCCGTGCGATGATGGTGCCGATCCTGCTATTTGGCATATTCCAGTTCTTCACCGATACCGACCCGACCAGTCCGTTGGTCTGGCAAGCTATTGCCGCCGTGCTGATCGGCGCTCCGATGCTGGTGGCGGTGGCCGCCATCCTGATCAACGGCAAGCCCGCAGCGCTTCTGGCGCTACCCGAATATATCCTGTTCCGGGCCATGCGCGCCTGGTTCACCCTAGAATCCGTCTTGACCATTCCGATCAACCGGAAGGCCAAATCGTTTCGCCAACCTTCTCTCTCGACGCAAAGTGACACAAGCTCATGAAAACAGCATTTCCGATAATGACACTCGCTATCGCGGCAAATTTCAGCGGTGCAGCCATGGCTAACGACGGCGATTTTTTTGCCACGGTAGAAGTCGCAGCGGGGCGGGATGTCGTACCGGCCGATATTATCGAGAACGGCATTGACCAGGATCGCATCGCCAGCGTCCTGGAAAGCGAAGTCCGGCTTGGCTACGACATGGGGCCGTTGCTTCTGGACTTCGGCGCAGAAGTCGCCCTCTATCCGGAAGACAGCCGGTTCAACCGCTATGCATTCGGACCTGGGCTGCGGGCCGACTTCCCGCTCGGAGAGAATGCGGCAACGAAACTGCGGCTGGGTGCCGAATATCAATATGTTCTGGGGGATGACGGCCGCGTGTTCGATCGTCCGCGGGCAGAAGCGCAGCTCATCCATCGGCACTCCCGGGAGCATACGACCACGGCGCGCCTGCGCTACGGTTTCCGCAACCAGTCCGAGGATCGCTTCACCGGTTTTGACCAATCCGAGTGGCTGGCCGAATTGCGCCACAACTGGCGCCCCAAGGGCGGCCCGACCTCCTTCAATCTCTCATTGCTTGGACTGAAGCATGACGCAGACGACAATCGCTTTAGCTATAAGGGATATGGCTTTCGCTTGGTCGGCCGCACGCCGCTGGCCGAAAGCCTGACTGGCTTCGGTCGTATGTCCGTGGTGCAGCGCGACTATGAGGATGATTTCTCGCAGCTCTATCCGGCCAAGCGCTCCGACACCCATATCCGCGCCGTTGCGGGGCTGGACTATCAAGCCTGGGACCAGGTTTCGCTTTTTGCCGAAGCCGGCTTTGTCAGCAATGCATCAAATATCCCGGTGCGCGATTATGACGGATTTGTCGGCCGTATCGGACTGCGCTATGCCTTCGAGTTCACGGACAGATAGTCCGGACACATTGGCCGGGACGGCACCCCATTCGACAAGAAACTGAAGCCGGACCGGATACTGGTTCCCGGGAAAACCGTAATGAAGCGGTTGCGGATATTATGCCCGGTGACACGCCTTTTCCGCCGGTCAGGCCGGCTGTTCCCATTGCCGGGGGTCCGGATAGCGTCCCAGCCCCAGCAGTGCTGCTGCTGCAATGAATAGGGCACCGACCACCGCGAGCATGACGCCGGATGGGCCAAGACCTGTTTCCAGGAAATAGGCGATCGTGATTGATCCCGTGCCGGTCGAGAGAGCAAAGCCGGCCCAGAGCCAGGCGTAGATGCGACCATAAGCACGCATGCCGAAATAACGGGCGCAGAGGAAAGCGATCAGGTCAAACTCGGCTCCGGCGGCTACGCCGAGCGCGATGACGGCGAAGGCCGGTGCTATGCCTTGGGAAAGTAACCCGCAGGCACCGGCTGCGATCAGAACCAGCATGGCAGCCACACCGGGGGCCCAGAAGCGGTCGATCAGATAGCCGCTGATCAGACGGCTGATGATAATCGCGATGCCGATCAGGCTCACATAATAAGCGGCCTGTCCGATCCCCATTGTCTGCATGATCGGCACAAGATTGGGAATGGTTCCGCTCACGGCGAAGGTGATCGTGCAAAATGCGAGGAGAATCAGCCAGAAATAGCGCGTCAGAAGCGCCTGTTTGAAGCTCAGCCCGGTCAACGGGACTGCTGTCGTCGCGGCTCCGCGTGCTTCCCTCTGGCCAGAGATCCGGAAAAGAAACCATGTGGAGGGAATTCCGATCAGGGTGACGGCGCCAGCCAGAGCATAAAAACCCGCGCGCCATCCATATGCCTCGATAATCGCTTCGATCAGCGGCGGTCCCGCAAAGGCAGTGATACCACTGCCCGACAGGGCAATGCCGAGGGCAAGGCCACGACCGCTTTCGAACCGTTCGACTATGCCGCGGGACCAGCTCATCGGGGACGTTCCGATGCCCAGAAGCGCCAGTATGAACCAGTTCAACTGCCACAGCCAGAGCGAGCCATCCTGCAACGCTAGCAGGAAGAAAGCCAGAGCAAGGCCCGCCTGGCTGAGCAGGGCGATCTTCCGTACGCTGTAGCGGTCGATCATCCAGCCCGCCAGCCAGGCCACCAGCACGGTTCCGGCCATCTGGAAAGTCAGGCCGGAGACAACCATCGTTCTGGACCAGCCGAAATCATTGGCCACTGGCTGCACGAAAACGCCCAGAGTGTAGAAGGGAAGGGCGCTGATCCCCAATATCATGCCGATGACGCCGGCCAGCAGAATCTTCCACCCGCCGCTGCTGGCTTCTCCCAGAAATCCCCCAGTACGGTCCAATTTGGTCACCTCTCTTGCGGGGAATGGATCATTGGTGACAGGCTCGGCTCAAACGGTCTCTGTTCGAAATAACAGGAAAGGATGGAAGAAAAATCCATTGAGCAGGGTTGCCCGATCCCGTGCCGGTGGGACAGCGATAACGGGATATTGTCCGCAGGGTGGCTAGCTGCAGCCGGTCTATTTCGATACGAAACAGCCTACCGATGTGAATTGTCCGAAGCTGCGCCCACCCGTGACATTTACCCGGCCTGATACAACCCATGCATGGGCCTTGATCGCACCCCTGTCTTCCTCCTGCTTGCTACGCGTCACGCCGAAAAAGAGGGCATAGGGGATATCATACAGGCCCAGAATCAGCCGGGCGGTGATCGCCTGGGGAAAGCAGTTGGCCTTCCATGGCGCAAATTTGGCCGCGACAATGATGGCGCTGCTGATCGCTCGTGCGCGTTTTGCCTGTTCTGCCGTGGTCAAGGGGGTGCGCGGGGCGAGGCCATCGTGCAGCCCGAGCCAGTGCGCGAAACGCTTGAACGTCACCGTGAGAATGACCAGCCGGCTCAGCCCCAGCAGCACCCATGCAGGGCCGAGCCAGAGGTAGAATAGCAGCGGCATCTGCGTAGCCGTATCAAATTTTCGTTTCAGGGTTTTGATCATGTCCGTTGCAACCGGAGAGAAACCCTCCCTTCCGCTACGCTGCCAGTTGCACCAGATTGCGTGCGCGCAAATCGGTCAGTAATTCCATGACGTCGCTCCGGCAGGTAGCAAGGTCGATGTCGAAATTTTCGGTAACCCGATCGCACAGGGCGGTCACGCTGACAGGTTTTTCCATGGCTTCCCACAGATCGGAGCCCACCGCATTCAATCCATAATAGGCGCTGTCTTCGATACTCATCATTACCATTTCGCCATCCATGTCGGCGGACACCATTTCAGGATTGCGCTGGACGACACTATCGAAGTTTAATTCGCTCATAAAAGCCTCATATGGTTGGATTTGCTATCGCAATATCAAAGCCAAGTCTGGCTGGCAATCAATACGAGCGGCGAGCGAGAAGGAGCGGTAGCGGGACGTGAAAAGCGCTGGCATGCAAGCAGATATCGCCCTAGTTGTCTCGCGGGAATAATCAATACAGGTGTGCCCCGATCTATGTTTGCCGGTCTGCTTTGCTATGACAATTCTCCGCCGGTCGAAGCATGGGTTGCGCCGGAGGTCTGGATTTCCGCCCTTTATCCCCGCTGTAAACCGGATGTGAGCGGTTTCCGGCGCGACGAACACAGCCTGCTGGTTGAGGCGGATATATATAACACGCCTTCGTCGCATCATATCGATGCAGTACCCTTGGTGGCAGACCGGTTCCGCGTCGCCTTCTGGGGGCGGCTGGACAATCGTGACGAACTGGCGGCACAGCTGGCGCTGGACCGGCCGCTTGATGAAACGCCCGACGCCCGGCTGGTTCTTGCCGGCTGGCTTGCATGGGGAGAGAGCCTGCCGGAAAAGCTGGCCGGTGACTTCGCGCTGGCGATCATAGATAGCGAAAAGCGCACGGCATTTCTGGCTCGCGATCCGATCGGCATAAAACCCTTCTACTACTGGCCGTATGCACAGGGTCTGGTCTTCGCTTCTACGCCGGCGGCGTTGCTCAAGCTGAAAAATGCCCGGCCCACGCCCGATCCCGGCTGGATTGCGCGCTATGTTATCGGCCAGTCAAAAAGCCAGGATCGCACGGCTTTTCACGAAATCATGAAATTGCCGGGCGGCCATTCGCTCAGCATCGGCAATGGCCAGCCGGAATTGCGGCGCTACCATCATTGGCGGGATGATGCGCCGGATGTGTTCACCCGCGACCCGGCGCGTGTCGAGGCCTATCGCGAAATTCTCGAGGAGACGATGCGCTCCCAGATGGTCAGCGATTATCCGCTCGGGACGGAGAATAGTGGCGGAATCGATTCCGCGACAATCACCGCATATCTTGGGAAATTTCTTGGCGTGCCGGGGGACCGTCTGCACAGTTTCGGCTTCGCGCTTTCAGAAGAGGAACCCGCCCATATCCTGGAAACCAGCCAGGCTGTGTCAATCGTCCACAACCATATCAACACATCCAATTACGGGCAGATCAACTATGCGGACGAGCATATCCGGGAGGATCTGGAAATTCTCGGCTATCCGGAAGAGCATGGCAATGCGACGACCCACCGGCCTTTCTATGATCAATGTCAAATTTACGGCATCAGGACATTATTCTCCGGCTATGGTGGCGATGAAGTGGTCACCAACTATGCCAACCATATCCAGAGGGAACTGGTCGACAAGGGCGCCTACAAGGCCGCGATAGAGGTGATGAAGGGCAATTTGCCGATGCGGATATATCGGCTGCTCAGGCGGATCTATGCCGAGCGGAAAAACGACGGATACAATCCGACCTTCCTTGCCGCCTGGAAGGAAAGATGGCCCGAGCAGCCTTTGCGCGACGAGATTGTCGCCCGCTATGACCTACATCGGCAATATATGGAAACCGCCCGCTATGATGCTGTCCATCGCAAACATAATGACTGGATCATCGGCGGATTGTTGAAGATGGCCTATGTTCCGACGCGGCTCGAGAATTGCACATTGATGGCAGCATCCTATGGCATCGACTATCGCTGGCCGCTCTGGGACAAACGGCTGGTGCAGCAATATCTGTCCACGCCGATTGTCGAACGGGAGTGGCCGGGCGGGATGGGGCGCTATTTGCATCGCCGGGCCATCACCGGAACGGTGCCGGATCGGGTGGCGTGGAAACGNCTACAATCAAGTGTTCTCTGTCCTACAGTCCCGATTCTGTCCAGCGCGCTAGAACCTTCTTCACGTAGTCGCGGGTTTCCCGATATCGAGGAATACCTTTGGCTCGCTGCACCGCATTCGGTCCGGCATTATATGCCGCTAGCGCCAAGTGAATTCCGCCAAATTTGTCCAACATTTGCCTTAAATAGCGGGCACCGCCGTTAATGTTGGCCACAGGGTCATAGCGATTGCGTACCCCAAGGTCCGAAGCTGTTCCTGGCATAAGTTGGGCCAGACCAACAGCACCCGCTGGGCTTACAGCCATTGGATTATACCGTGATTCCTGCCAAATTAGAGCGTCGAGCAACCCAAAGGGGAGGGCGTGTTTCCTTTCCGCTGCCCGGATGGAGGATATATAGATAGTCCGCCTGGACGAAGCAGTTCGGCTGAGCCTTGAAAGCTTTCTCTTTTGTAGATTGGTTCTGGCATCATCATGAACTGCAGATGTTCTGGGGATGGTTTGCAATGGATTTGCTGGCTGCCAAATTCCATGCTGGAATAGCTGAAACGTTGAATTTTCATCGGCCTGCTGATCCCCAAGTTCCGTTGTAGGACCGCCATTGCTTTCCTGTAAACTCACATCTTGTGCCCATGCCACGCTCGAGCACAGCGTAATCGTAAGCAGCCCTATTGATAGCATCTTTGCCAAAATTCATCTCCATCTTGTATCGAATCGGATGAGAACATAAATAGAACATATAGCTGTAGGAAAGTGTTTTCTTACGTGTTGAAGAGGGGAGGCTGCCGGGAAGGGGAGAACTGGCGCAGATGCAAGGAACTCCTCAATGTCCCGTAACGTCCTAACTAATCCCACATCATCCATCGAGAATACAGAGGTGGCTCGGTTTGTTTGCACAGCGATTGGCAAAAGATAAGCGGATCGTCTGCCGTTTGTTTCCTCAATATTCCGATATGGGGTGTCATGCAGGGAGGGCGTAGCCCGACCGGAATGACACCCCATATCGGTTGCCAAATTCATGCTGCCATTTTCACAGGTAGGTTGTCAAAATATGTTTGATCGGGCGTCTTGGCGGCAAGGCTCGAATGCGGTCTTCTCCCATTGTAAAAGCCCAGATACCTGCCGATCGACGACCGGGCTTCGCTGACCCCGCCATAGGCGTGCAAGGGTTTTGTCTATCTCGTTGCCATCGTCGACTGGTTCAGTCGCAAGGTTCTCTCATGGCGACTATCGATCACGATGGAGGCTGATTTTTGCGTCGAGGCCCTGGAAGAAGCACTGGCCCGCTATGGCAACCCTGAGATATTCAACACCGACCAGGGCAGTCAGTTCACCAGCATGGCTTTCACCAGCGTGCTGCTGCGCGAAAAAATCGCCATCAGCATGGACGGCAGGGGTGCATGGCGCGGCAACGTCATTGTAGAACGGCTCTGGCGTTCAGTGAAGTATGAGGAGGTTTACCTGGCCATCGGGATGTAGGTGATGTCTGTAGCCCACACCTGACCCGGCCGCACGATCGGCAGTCCTCGCAGCAAATAGGGGTAGATCTTATGCCCTGGAGCCGGCTTCGAAGTGTTCGGGCGGCGGTAGATGGCTTCGATCGCCATCTTCTTCATCAAGCTGGCGACATGCAGGCGGCCGATCTTGATGCCCTCCTGGCGCAGAAGATCGCGCAGCATTCGGCTGCCTGCATACGGGAACTCCAGGTGCAGCTCATCGATCCGCCGCATGATCGCCAGATCGGCAGGCGATACCGGCCGAGGCAGGTAATACACGCTGCCACGGCTGATCCTCAATTCCCGGGCCTGCCGCACGAGCGGCAATGCGTGCTTGCGATCGATCATCGTTTTGCGCCCGGCAACAGTCCGGCTTTCCCGAGCGCTCCGGCCAAAAAATCATTCACCAGCGTCAACTCGCCAATCTTGGCGTGCATCGTCTTTACGTCGATCGCCGGCTCTGCCGCTGCGCTACCGCCGTCCGATCCGAAAACACCCGCAGCCCCTTCCAGCAACTGAGTGCGCCAGGCCGTGATCTGGTTTGCGTGAACGTCAAACTGCTGCACTAACTCAGCCAGCGTCTTCTCACCCTTCACCGCAGCCAATGCCACCTTTGCTTTAAATGCCGGACTGTGGTTCCGGCGTGGTCGTCTGCTCATATACGCTCCTGTCATGCGGCCGCCTTGGCCGCCGTTAGACAGAAAATCCACTTATCCCGCTGTGCAGTTTTCCCGAGCCACCTCTCCCCTCTTCAACACCCGTCAGGTGACAAGTGCGTAAAGAGAAACCTCCAGTTTTGTCTGGAAAACGAATCCCATATTCGTTTTCAATCCGGATCGGTTGCGGCAAACATTGCGATGCCGTTTCGGCAAAGGAGAAATGTAATATTTACTTAGCAGCCCGACCCGGAAATCAATGCTATCGCATCAAAAGCTATTCAACCTCAACTCGATGCCAAATGTCCTTCCGCGAGAAAGCGGCGCAAGTGTGCCGCCGAGCGGTACCGGCCCCAAGATGTCCGGAAGCAGCGTATCGCCGCCATGCTGCACATCGTTGGTCAGGTTCTTACCATAGAGTGTGAAAGTCATATCCCCATCCATGAGCGCGAACGAAACGCTGGCATCAATCCGGTCAGATGGGTTTAAAAAACCGAGATTATTGTCGGTAAGCGCCGCACCATCACGATGTGAATAGGCGACCCGGCCAGTTAGGGTACCAAAGTCCATTTCTTGTTCGGCGATCAGCCCGATATTACCGGTCCAGTTAGCGAGGCGCGGAATCTGCAGAGAAGCATCATCTGTATCAATTACTCCGTCGCCATTGAGGTCAAACACCACGTTTTTATAGTCACCGTCGACATATCCGAGAGAACCTTCAAGCAATAAGCCAGGAAGAATTTCAATCTGGCCGTCGATCTCAACGCCCCAGATGGTAGCATCGGCAGTGTTCCGAATAACCTGAACGATACCCGCAATCGGATCAGTCAAGAGAATTTCACGCTGCAGGCTTTCCATTTGGTTATAGAAGACCGCAAAGTTCAGACGCGAGCGCGGCATGGGCTCAGACTTAAAGCCCAACTCAAAGGAATCGATCTGTTCATCCTGAAACGGACCAGGTCCAAAATTAACCTTATCAGCGGCTGTATTACGCAAGTTGAAACCACCGGCCCGATAGGCCCGCGCCCAATGCGCGTACATTCGTGCATCCGGACTGAATTCATAGCCAATACCGATCTTGGGTGACCAGTTCGACGTTTGGAATATATCCACGAAATCGAATGCGCAAGTTCCCGCGATGACATTACAAGGGGTATTCACATTATTAACGAGTGATGCGACTTGGGCATCTTTTGTTTCGTCAGCATAGCGGATACCGGCGTTGATCGAAAAACTATCGGTCAGGTCTATGTCAACCGCGGCGAAGACGCCGAATGTCTCCTGATCTACTATACCACCGCCATGCTGTGTCAGTGCCGGTACGCCTGTTGGCGTCAGCGCACCAAGCAGATCGCGTCCTTCTGTATATACCAGTTTCTGTGAGAAATAATAGATACCTGTCGTCAAATCGACCATGTCGCCAAAGCGTCCATTAAATCGCAGTTCGTTCGATATCTGGTTCTGCTTTGTTGCAAAGTCCCCATGAAACAGTGACAGTGGAGTGCCGTCAATGTCGCTGCGAGCCGTCTGTTCATATTCGCGCCAACCGAAAACATTGACAATAGAACCGCCATCACCAATATTGACATCAACGTTGATCGTAGCAATCACTTGGTTCCAACTTGTATCGAAAAAGCCGAGCTCATCAATGGAGAAATCAAAGCTCTCACGGCTGAACCTTCCGGAAGTGCCCGGAGGATTTAAAGGTGCCGCCTCTACCCCACGTCCGTTTATATGGTTTTGGTTGGCAGGTCCCTGACCATCGGCTTCACCGTGCTCAAATTTCAAGGTGAAATTACCAATATCGTTAGGTGTTACTTTGATTGCGGCGCGTACGATAACTGTTTCAGACTCACCAAAAGTCTCTGTTTCGCCGGAGGCCAACGTATTTTTGAACCAACCATCATCCTTATTGTAATAGAGTGCCAATTTGGCGGACAGCTTGTCTTCAACAATCGGGCCGGTGACCGTGCCCATGGCATAATAATTTCCGCCTGTCCCGCGGAGACCAGATTCGGCGATTAGTTTTGCTGTTGTCTGAAATTCATTCTTAGGGTCAGCGGTATTTAGCAATACTGCGCCACCAGTCACGTTCCTCCCAAACAAAATGCCCTGTGGACCGCGCAGTACTTCCACGCTTTCCAGATCAAATGTGTCAAATACAACGCCTCCATTTATCCCCAGATAGACGCCGTCGACAAATACACCGACAGCTGGATCGATCGAAGGAATCGATGAATTCACTCCGAGGCCGCGTATAGCAAAATTCGCAACGCCTTTCGTAGTGCCGACCTCATCAAGTGCAACATTCGGCATTTTGAAACTAAGACTAGAAATGTCGCGTACTTGCAGAGCATCCAATGTTTCTGAGCCATAGGCTGTAATTGCCAACGCGGCATCCTGCACATTCTCACCGCCAGCCTTTTTAGTGCCGGTGACAACAATCACATCGTCCAGAAAAGTAAAACCGCCGGATGACTGATCTTGATCAGAGGTTAACTGATCTGTTTCCTGAGCTTGTGCCATTCCTGCCGTCGACAGAGCCAGCGCAGCTATTACAATAACGGACGCACTGCGCAAATAAACAAATCGCATGATTTTTCCCCCTAATACACTTTTATAATCTTCTAAGATGCAGAACTTAAACAAACTGATCAGCGGTGCAACTGATGCCACTATTCAATGAGCGCCAATCCACCGTCTTTGCTCACTAACCATTTCGTCAATCAATTCCTGCCGATGTTCATTATGTAAAGGTGCCTCACCAAGAAAATCGTTGGACACAGACGCAAAACGTGGTGCAGCAATGGCTTGTCTAAAGCCGAGACTGTCATCAAATATGCCGCGTTCCTTATTATGAGGGTGATCCGCAGCGTCGGTAGGGCTTGTCACCAAACCAAAACAGGCATCGCTTCCTTCCAAAAGTTCGCACCAATGCGCGCTCGGTTGAGAAGCAAACAAATCGCTTAGCCGTTTGGCTTGATTGGCCCATGCGTTCTTATCGAACTGGTGTTCATACACGGGATCGTCTGTAAGGTTCAACAGATCCAGTAGCACCGAATAGAATTTTGGTTCGAGACTTCCTAACGTTATATATCGACCATCAGCACATCGGTAACTGTTATACCAGGGCGCTCCGTCCAGAGCGCTTTGGCCTCGTTCCGGTTGCATCAAACCCTTCGGCAAAAGGTCGAACACCAAATTCATCATATGAGCCGACCCGTCCACAATCGCCGCATCAATGACATCGCCCTTGCCAGTTGTGCGCGCCCGGATAATCCCTGCCAGAAGACCAATGGTCAGGTAATTGGCACCGCCGCCGACATCCCCGACAAGGCCGGGCGGCGGCAGGGGCTTTCCGCCCGCAGGGCTAGCATACCACATGGCGGAACTGACAGCCACATAGTTGAGATCGTGACCGGCCGCCTGTGCCAATGGTCCATCCTGTCCCCATCCGGTAATTCGGCCATAGACCAGCCGAGGATTGCGTTTCATACAGGCATCGGGACCAAGGTTCAGACGCTCCATTACACCAGGACGCATCCCCTCAATCAGAGCGTCCGCTCCCTCGATCAGATTCATCAACAGCTCTTGGTCATCCGAATTCTTGAGATCAAGCGCAATGGAACGTTTCCCGCGTTTCAATATACCAATCGGCATTGTCGAGCCGGGATCACTACCTTTTTCCTTGCGCTCGATCAGTACGACATCGGCGCCAAGATCGGCCAGATGCATACCACTAAAGGGCCCCGGTCCGATCCCCTCCATTTCAATTATCCTGATGCCGCTGAGCGGCCCCTGTCCCATTGTCATTGTCCCATTCACCGGAATGCGGAAATGCCGGTCAAACCCCGAGCGATCAAGAGCTTCTGAATTTCCGTAGTGCCGTCAGGAATGGGTGTAATCATGGCTTCGCGGGCCAATCTCTCGACGATGAATTCCTTCGTTAGGCCATTGCCGCCATGTATCTGAACCGCCTGGCGCGTAGCCTCCACTGCTATTTCCGTGCCGTACCATTTCGCCATAGCGCATTCGACATCACAGCGCTGACCTGCGTCAATCATAGATGCCGCCCGAAGCGCAAGCAATCGCGCAGCATCAATCTGGGTTGCCATGGTCGCAATCTTGTCGGCGATCAGTTGATGTCCGGCAATTTGTTTGCCATGCTGGACGCGATCCTGTGCATATTTAATGGATTCTTCCAGTGCCCGTCTGGCAATGCCATAGCCCCAAGCCGCGACATGGATGCGCGCCCGTTCAAACAGGGTCAGTGTATTTTTCAACCCGCTACCAATTTCGCCGATTGTATTGCTGACCGGCACCCGCACATCATTCAGAAATATCTGTGAAGTTGACTGGCTGTTCAGTGCTATTTTGGGAATGCCGCGCACCTCATAGGGATGCTCTTCCCGATCAAGCAAAATGTGCGTCAGCTGATTTTCATCCGAGCGGCATGTACAGATGAAAAAGTCAGAATATTCTCCATTTGTGATCCAGGTTTTCTCTCCGTTTATAATCCAGTCATTGCCATCACGCACGGCGCGGGTCTTGACGCCCGACACATCCGATCCGATATCTGGTTCCGATATGCCAACCGCACCTATTATCTCACCGCGCAGCATCGGGCCGGCATATCGTGATTTAATATGATCCGGCGCGAGCCTCAGGAGCATCGACGTGGCAGCGGCATTAACCAGCGCGACGATCGCCAAATCGCCGGAGGAATATGCCAGCTCTTCAATCAGCTGTACATGCAGGCGCCAGGACAGGCCCAGCCCGCCATCCGATTCCGGCTGGGGCGCGTTGACAATGCCAAATTCCCCTAGCTGCATCATCCATTCACGGATATTTTCCTTGGGATAGAAAACATCGCCTAGCTCCTTCAACTCCGGCTCAAGCCGCTCATCCAGAAAACGCCGCAGACCGTCTATCGCAAGACGTTCATCTTCATTGAACATGAAACCAATGTTGCTCATTATGCTTCCACCTTTCCCAAAATATTGATTACAGCTGCGCCTTCTTCGATACCGACCAGGCCGCCGCTATTTTCGTGAATGGCGTGCCGCGCATTTTCGACTTGCCGTTTGCCCGCCTCTCCGCGCAATTGCGTAACCAGTTCGTGAAGTTGTCCAAGGCCCGTCGCGCCGATCGGATGTCCTTTTGATTCCAATCCACCCGACGGGTTGATGGGTATCCTGCCGCCTACCGTAAAATCGCCGCGTTCCGCCGCCGGACCCGCCTCACCCAGAGGAGCAAGCATCAGGTTCTCCGCATGCATCAACTCTCCGATAGCAGTCGCATCATGGACTTCGGCGACATCCATATCATCGGGGGAACGGCCAGCCATCTGATAGGCTTTTTGCGCCGCCAGCCGGGCCATGTGGTTTTCCGGTTCGTCAGCGGTCCTTTCGGCATTGCCGCTCATCGATACGCTAGCTAGGATTTCCACAGCGCGGGACTTGTCCATGCCCAGCTTCTTCAGCCCCTCTTCATTGCAAATAACCGCGGCAGCAGCACCATCGGAAATGGGTGCGCACATTGGCAAGGTCAGCGGATAGGTAATAGGCGGCGCAGCCAGCACCTCCTCAATCGAATAGGCCTGACGATATTGCGAATATTCATTATGCACCGAATGTTCATGGTTTTTGGCAGCGATGGCCGCGATCTGCCGCTGCGTCGTTCCATTACGCTTCATGTGGTTGAGCCCAAAGGCCGCATAGACCTTCATGAAAATACTATAGGGCCGTTCCGATTCGGACCCTTCGGGGCATTCCATGCCTTTGCCAAGACTAACAAGGCGCTCAATATTTTCATCGACCGTGGCCACGTCCCAAGCGCCATCAAACACCGCAAACATTTTTTTCTTGTCAGGAACATTCATTTTCTCAACACCGGCGGCCAAAATAATGTCGTGCATGCCGGAGCCAACCCCCTGCACGGCCAGATGGAAGGAAGACGAGCTCGACGCGCAAGCATTCTCTATGTTGAAGACAGGTATTCCAGACAGGCCAATCTGGCCCAGCGCCACCTGCCCGGGAATGAATGTTTGCCCTTGCAGGAAACCTTGTGTCGAGCTTGAATGATAAACCGCTTCAACGTCAGACTTATGGCCGCCCGCATCACCGAGAGCAGTGCTAATGGCCGTGTCAAGCAACTGCCTTATGCTTTGGTCAGGGTGTCGGCCGAATTTTGTCATGCCCACACCGACTATATATGCCTTTTCCATTGTCGAAAGTTCCCTCTAATCTTTTTTCCGGAAAACCGGCGCGATCATTTTCCCGTATATTCTGGTGCCCGTTTCTCGCTAAAGGCAGACAGGCCCTCTAGAAAATCGGCGGATTTGGAATGCTCTGCTAATAGCCGGGTTTCCAGCGTCAGCGCATCGCGCGGATTGAGCTGACGACCATCCGCCACCATCTGTTTCATGCGATGCAGAACCAAGGGACTTTTCTGCGCCAGATTATCGGCGAGCTTCATTGCTTCGTCCATCAGGCTCTCATCGTCATGGACGGCGCTGACGAAGCCAAGGTTTTCAAATTCCTCCGCTGGCCAGTTTTCACCTGAAAAAAGCAGCAGATTAGCCTTCTTCTCACCAATAAGCCGCGGCATGATCGTGCCCCCACCACCACCCGGCAGCACACCGAAATTGGAATGGCTGTCGCCCAATCGTGCGCTACGGGCGGCAAGGACGATATCGCAGGCAATAGCCATTTCCAGACCTCCGGCAAGCGTGAATCCATTCAGCGCCGCAATTGTTGGTTTAGGCAGTTCCCGCAATTGGTGGAATATCTCCTGGATAGTACCAAGAAAGGATAAAAATTCCTTCGCATTGCCTGCCTGGGCTTCGGCAAGAACGCCTTTCAGATCCGCCCCGCAACAAAAGGCACGCCCCGCTCCCGTTATGATTAGCACACGCAAACCGTCATCTTCTGCAACGACGGAAACCGCACTGGAAAGTTCGTCCACCATTGCCCCCGAAAGCGCATTCATCGCCTTAGGCCGGTTCAATGTTATGCAGGCAATGGCATCGCGAGTTTCAAATTTTATTGTTTCATAAGCCATCGGTCATCATATCCCGTCCATGATAAGGCAAAAGACGCATTCAACTGCGCTGCCGAATACTGACAATTATAGCGAAAGCCTGCGTTTGACATGCGATTGACTCGCCATTGCACGCCAAAATAGCGTCAACAAAACCATCGGACGATTGAAACTTGCTGTTATTCGGATTTCAGCTTTGATTTTTCGAGATACTCGTGCGGTGACCGACCGGTCAATCTTCGAAATGCACGCGAAAAGTTGCTGGAGTCGTTATATCCTAAAAGATAGGACATTTCCTTGATCGAATGACGTCCGGAACGCAAATACCGGATAGCGAGATATTTACGCATACCGTCAAGCACCGCGTTAAAAGTTGAACCTTCATTCTGTAACTGCCGTTGGAGGCTTCGATTGCTCATACCAAGTGCGCTTGCAATTGTGCGGATCGACACGTCACCATCGGGCAGCATATTTACAATGGCTGACTGAATCCGAGGAATGATTTGCTCATCATCAAATCGGGCGATATATTCCGTTGCAATCTGATCATGAGCACGGACAAACTCTGGATTGAACCCTCGCAATCGTTGGTTAGAATCGGATTCGGAGACGTGCAGTTCGAGCCGTTCGCACCCATATTCGATGGGACAGCAAAAATAATCATCAAACTCGGCAGATGCGAATTTAGGTTTAGGTCGGGGCATACGCACCAAAATCGGCGAAAAGTTTGACCGATAAACCATCCTTGCAAATCGCAGAACAGTTGCCAAAAATGCATCCTCCCTCGTCGGAGGCAGTTTTTCTCGTATTGTTAACGAAAAAACTAACCGCTTATCACGGATCTGTGTGCTGGCATTACCCGCCTGCGAAATTAATTGGAAAAACCGTTCGTATCTTACGAAGAAAGAATTCAGAGTGCGACTGGCAAACAGTGAATATCCTAATGCGTGCATGGAGCCCGGTGTAAGGCGTGCGCCGAGCTTCAAGCCAATCGCTTCATCGCCTGTAATTCTCTGAATAATCTCGTAAAACTTGCTCACCTGCCACGAAGGAACACGCGCATTGGGATCATTCAAAAGCTCAGGATTGATTCCTACTTCTTGCAGAATTTCATTGGTGTCAAACTCCGAATAGAACTCGTCAACAATCGCAACCAAGTGGATCAGCCACGTAGCAATGACTGTCACTTTAGCTGTCGGGAATTCCGCTTCGCCCTCCAATTTTTCTCTCCTATTTCAAGCACTAGATTTTTTATTGAGATTGATACGAGTTTTTCAAACGACATAATAAGCAAGCATATGTCCTCGGGCGGATACTCGTACCCTAAAAACAATGCGCTGACACTATACTATACCCCGTCTACATACTATACCCCGTCTACCTCAGGATCCGAAAATCTGCGGGATTGATGACGCGAAAGTTGTTGGTGACCTGATCGCGGAAGGCGTGCCATTGTTTCGGCACGTTTTGAGTTAGGAACCCCAGGATCGCTGCCCTAAATTCGCGCGCCGTTGCGTAGCCTTGGTTATGGGTGATGTTTTAGTGCATCACTCCCCAGAGTCGCTCGATCGGATTGAGGTGGGGGCTGTAGGTCGGCACGAAGTGGAGCCTGATCCGCTGGCCTTTTCGGACCAGCCATTCCTGCGCCAGCCGGGCATGATGGTAGCGGGCGTTGTCGAGGAAGACGTGGATCAACCGCCGCGACGGATGGGTGGCAAGGATCGCCATGAGCAGCAGGATCGTGCTTTGCGCATCGACGGTGAGGACATCGAGCATCTGGGTCTTGCCGGTCTCGAGGTCGATGGCGCCATGAATATTCACCCGGTCACGACCGCTGCTGGGCGTGATCGCTACCGCCTCGCCCGTGGGTGCCCAGCAGCCCACCGCACGGACCTGATGGGTCGGATGAACGGCGTCGACGAACGCTACTGCCTCGTCGTTCTTAAGGCCGCACATCAGCCGGTCATAGTCTGCGATGAACGTCGCTTGCTTGGCCGCGTCCAGCTTGCCCGACACCATCGCAGGCTTGCGGTACGAAAGCTTCAGCCGATGCAGCAGCGCGATCAGCCCCGCGTGGCTGTACTCAATGCCAAAACTGTCGACGATCCACGCGCCGATCGTGCGCGCGTTGCGTGGCAGGCTGGCGCTGACCCACGTAAACAGCGCATCTTCCTG
This sequence comes from Sphingorhabdus sp. 109, assembly GCF_902506555.1. Classification (GTDB taxonomy): domain Bacteria; phylum Pseudomonadota; class Alphaproteobacteria; order Sphingomonadales; family Sphingomonadaceae; genus Parasphingorhabdus. The sequence continues at coordinate 3,471,788 of NZ_LR732707.1, forward strand.
TTCCGCAGAAAGCCGGCTGTGACTGCCCCCAACATCGAAGACCACAAGGCCGGTCAGGCCATGCTCGTCATAAAGTCTGTGCCAGGAGCGAGCCGTGTCATCGTCGATCAACAAAGCCTCCGCCACCTCCTGGCAGCTCCATCCCTTGTCCAGCAGAATGATCGCATTGGCACGGCGCGCCGCGCGCGCTTCACTCAGCCCATCCCGCGCCAGAGCTCGTAGCTCAAGCCGTTCTGCTTTGCTCAGAAAACCACTGCGGATCATGCCCCAATACAGAATCGCTTCCCGACTATAACGCAACCGCTATTTTTTCGGATACTCAAGGAGTCGGGGTATATCGTTCTGAAATTATGAGCATAGCGTTGCGTGCCCGAAGACGACAGATTGGCACAGTCTGACCAATGTTACACCAAGATTTTTTGTGCCAAAGCTCCTAAATTTAATCGAGTTTGGAGGCGGGCAAACTGGAGTGCGCCTAACAATTTCAGCGAAAGCTCTAATGATAATGTCAATCGGTAAAAATTTTAAATTGCTGGGTAGGGAAGGCAAATTAATATCCAGCTCTACGGCGAGATCGTGTCAATCGGCATTGGTCATAAAGTCGGCATTCGACTTCCCGGGTGCTATATCTAAAACAAGTGGAAATATAAAAATGGACCGTTTCGATAATTTAGCGAGGGTGATGACTAATGCAACTTAAACGGAAGATAGTAGTCATTACGGGTGGGGCATCCGGTCTCGGCGCCGCTACTGCACGATACTTTGTTGAACATGGTGCCAAAGTTTCACTTTTCGATCTGAACGAGGAAGCAGGCCAGAGTCTGTGTGCAGAACTGGGGGCGGAAAACGCCATATTTCATAATGTTGACGTAACTAATGATACCCAGGCGAAGGAGGCGATCGAAAAGACCGCTGCAAAATTTGGCACTATTCACATCAACATTAACGCGGCCGGGATACCAGCACCAACAAAAATTCTCGACCGCGAAGGCAATGCCTGCGACCTTTCAAAATTTGCCAAAGTGGTAAATGTCAACCTTATCGGCTTGTTCAACGTCATGAGCAAATGCGTTGCTGTGATGGTCAAAAACCCTACAGAAAATGACGGGGAGCGTGGAGTCGTTATCAATGTCTCTTCCGGTGCGGCCTATGAAGGCCAGATCGGGCAAGCTGGCTATTCGGCATCCAAGGCCGGTGTCATTGGCCTCAATTTACCCGCCGCGCGGGAACTGGGTGCCCACGGTATCCGAGTCAATGCTATCGCCCCGGGTTTGTTCGGGACGCCCATGATTATGGGATTGGGAGGAAAGATTGTTTCTTCACTCATCGAAATGGTGGAGGCGCCCAAGCGGCTTGGCGATATGCGTGAATTCGCCCATAGTTGCCAGTATATCGTCGAAAATGCCTATTTAAACGGTGAGACCATCCGGCTTGATGCTGCAACGCGCCTGAGGGCCAGATAACATCGGAAACTTTGAAATGAAATCGAAACTCACTCCATCAAATACACAAACGCTTTCTACTGGGTCTTTCAACTACAGCCGGATCATGCAAGGACTGGTCGACACATTCGGTGATCGCGAAGCGATCGTGAATATCGAACGCGGGCGCCGATTAACCTTTCGCGAATATCACGAGTTGACCAACCGATTTGCTCACGTCTTACATGGTCCGTTGGGATTGGGCACTGGCGACCGATACGTCTGTTTGCTCGACAATGACAATCTGTCACTTTTCCATTGGGGGTCGGCAGCCAAAGCTTTGGCCACCTGCTGCCATGGTAATTTCCGTGACAGCTTAGAAACCCACATGAGACAGGTCGAGATAACTGGTCCTAAAGTTGCTTTCATCGAAAATTCCTTAGTCGAAACCCACGCTGAGCTACTTACGCAACGCGGCATTCAAGTGGTGGTGGTTGATCGACTGGAAGAAAAAAGGGATGGTATATTGGAACTGCCGAGCTTGTTGGCAGAGGCTCCAACACATAATACAGACGTAGAAATTGATGATAGAACGCATATTGTTTTGATGCGCTTTACCGGCGGCACGACAGGCGATAGCAAATGCGCAAAATATACTGCAGACAATATTATGGCCTGTTCAGAGAGCTTTCTAACATTGCCAGGTCATGATTTTGATCCAGACAGCCGGATGCTCCATATCGCACCGTTGAGTCATGCCAGCGGTATGATGTTGCAGCCAACCTTGTTTCGCGGCGGTTGTACGGTGACTATGAACCAGCCCGATCTGGAGCGCTGGTGTGAGCACATTGAAAAAGAACGGATCACTCATGCGTTTGTTGTGCCAACAATCGCTTATCGCTTGCTGGAGATGCCGGAGGCTGAGAGATATGATCTCTCGACGCTTAAAACAATTTTCTATGGAGCCGCGCCAATGAGTCCGGCCAAGGCCAAGAAATTAGTTGCCAAATTTGGTCCGCTTTTCATGCAAGTATATGGTTCCACCGAACATCTCGTGGCGACCCTGTTTTTGGGCAAGGCAGAACATGTCGGAGATACGCAGACGGAAAAGAGGCTGGCATCGGCCGGACGGCGGAACGCGGGGGTTGAGGTGACCATTTGCGATGATGACGGCAACCCCGTGCTGCAGGGTGAAGTTGGCGAATTATATCTCCGGTCCCGGGGTACATGCCAGGGTTATGAAGGCAATCCAGAAAAAACAGCGGAAGAATTTTTCCAAGGTTACTGGAAGTCTGGCGATCTAGGCTATTCCGATGAAGCTGGATATTGCTATCTGGTTGACCGAAAAAAAGACCTGATAATCACAGGTGGATTCAACGTCTATGCGAACGAGGTGGAAGCCGCAATTAATTCTCATCCCTGTGTAACAATGTCAGCCGTGGTCGGCATCCCTGACGAAGAATGGGGGGAGGCTGTCCACGCAGAAGTCATCCGAAATGGAGTGACGGAAGTGCACGAGCAAGAACTGATCGACCATGCAAAAAGTCTGATCGGTTCGGTTAAGGCTCCCAAAACGGTCACTTTTGTGGATGAATTGCCAACCACTACGGTTGGTAAGGTTCTCCGCAAAAATGTGAGGGCTAAATATTGGGAAAAGCATACTCGGCAGATAGCCTAGTCACCTGAATCTGAAGTTCGGCTCATTGTTTTTTGACAGAAGCGTTTGACGGCGGCGAGGATTTCGTCGGCGGATTTGACCCATTTGTAGGGTTTGGGATTTTCATTATGTGCTGCGATGAAGGCGACAATGTCGGCTTCGAGTTCTGCCGTTGATCGATGGACACCGCGTTGCAACTGCTTGCGCGTCAACTCTGCAAACCAGCGTTCGACCTGATTGATCCAGGATGCCGATGTCGGCGTGAAGTGAACATGCCAATGCGGGCGGCGCGCCAGCCAGGCCTTGACCTTTGGCGTCTTGTGGGTGGCGTAGTTGTCCATCACGAGGTGTATGTCCGGTCCTTCGGGTATCTCGGCGTCGATTCTCTTGAGGAAGTCGAGGAACTCGGTGGCCCGGTGCCGCTTGTAGCATTTGCCGATCACGGCGCCGGTGGCGATGTCGAGCGCAGCGAACAAGGACGTCGTACCATTGCGGATGTAGGTATGTGTTCTGCGTTCGGCCACACCGGGTGCCATAGGCAAGACCGGTTGCTCACGGTCCAGCGCCTGGATCTGGGATTTTTCGTCTACGCACAGCACGACCGCCCGGTTTGGCGGCGACAAATAGAGGCCGACAATATCCTGCACCTTATCGACGAACAAAGGGTCGGTAGACAGTTTGAACGTCTGTGAGCGGTGCGGTTGCAGGCCAAAGGCAGACCAGATCCGCCGGATGGTAGTGTGCGACAGCCCGGTCTCGGCTGCCATCGTGCGGATTGACCAATGGGTGGCATCCTTCGGCGTGCTGTTCAGCGTGCGCTCGATCACCTGAGCCACCTGCGCATCTGATACCGTTCGTGGTCGTCCCGAACGATATTCGTCGGTCAGCCCTTCAATGCCATCCTGTACAAACCGCCGTCGCCATTTGCCAACTGTGTGCTCGTGGACACCGAGGCGTTGCGCAACTTCCTTGCTCTGCAATCCCTCCGCGCATAGCAGAATCATCCGGCATCGATCCGACAACGAGCGCGGCACCTTGTGCCTGCGAACCTGCCCTTCAAGAAAAAAGCGGTCCTCGCCGCTCAATACGACCAAACCCGCCTGCCTGCCTACCATTACCAATGCTCCTGTCTGTTCAAACAGAGCATATACAATGATACTTACTTCAATTCCAGATGACTAGGGTCAGGACTCATTAATTGAGCCAGAAGATGACGGTAGCTGCGATAGCGATGGCGGACATGAAGGTGTGCGCGCATCGGTCATAGCGGGTGTGGATACGCCTCCAGTCCTTGAGGCGCCCGAACATATTCTCGATTTTGTGACGCTGCCGGTAGAGGGTTTTGTCGAAGTCAGCGGGTAATATTCGCCCCTTTCGCGGCGGGATACACGGCGTGATGCCTTTGGCCTGCAGGGCGGCGCGATACTCGTCGCTGTCATAGCCTTTGTCCCCGATCGGTCCCTAAAGATCGCGCCGTCACCTTTGAGGATGTTGCCTGCGGGCTACGCCCGCAGGCAACATCCTCAAAGGTGAGTTCTTATCCTGATTGACGGCGCTTTTTCACCTAGATTGTCGCGCGACACCGATCATGTAGGTGGCATGATCCGGCAGCGCGGGATAGGTAAGTTTTGCACCGATATGATCGCTCATCTGACCTTCGCTTAAACACAGGACCAGCGGCCTACCGATCCCGTCACACACGGCATGGAGCTTGCTATTCAAGCCGCCCTTGGTGCGTCCGATATATCTGGAAACAGATCCTTTTTTAAAAGGCTGGCAGCGGTACGATGTGCTTTGAGATGCGTGGCATCGATCATCAGCACATCATCGGCATCGCTGGTAGCGGCCAGCGCAGCAAATATCTTGTTGAACACACCCATGCGGCTCCAGCGAATGAAGCGATTATAGATCGTTTTATGTGGCCCGTAAGCAGCGGGGGCATCGCGCCAGCGCAGACCACCCTGGATGACAAAGATGATCCCGCTTAATATCCGCCGGTCATCGACCCTGGGAACCCCGTGCGATAACGGAAAATACGGCTCTATCCGGCGCATCTGCGCCTTGCTCAATATAAACAGATCACTCATCAGTGGCACCTCCTTTGAGGCCACCATTGAATCACAAAAATACCGCGGTGGGAATCCCTTTAATAGGTCCTGACCCTAATGTTTCGTGACGTCCTCCCTGTTTTTTCCTCCAGTTTGAATGAGAGTTTTCCGGTATTGTAACCCTGATTATGAAGGAGCGTGCCATGAAGAAGAGTCGATATACTGAGGAACAAATTGCCTACGCGATGAAGCAGGCGGAGACGGGAACGCCGGTGGCGGAGGTAATCCGCCGGATGGGGATTTCGGAGCAGACGTTTTACCGCTGGAAGAAGCTTTACGGCGGGCTGGGTGTTGGTGAGTTGAGACGGCTCAAGCAGTTGGAGGACGAGAACCGGCAGCTCAAACGATTGGTTGCTGATCTCAGCCTGGACAAGCATATTTTGCAGGATGTTCTGTCAAAAAAAGTCTGAGGCCTGATCGGCAGCGCGAGATCGCCCGGTACGTCCAGTCGAGTCATGCGGTCAGTGAGCGCCGGAGCTGCGCCATACTGACCTTCGACCGGCGGAGCATAAGATACCCCAAGGTCCGAAGCTGTCCCTGGCATGAGTTGGGCAAGACCAACCGCACCCGCTGGACTAACAGCCATCGGATTATACCGCGATTCCTGCCAAATTAGCGCATCTAGCAACCCAAAGGGAAGGGCATGTTTCCTTTCGGCTGCCCGGATCGAGGTTAGGTAAATAGACCGTCTGGAGGAGGTTGTTCGGCTAAGCCGCGTAAGTTTTCTCTTTTGTAGATTGGTTCTGGCACCGTCATGAACTGCCGATGTTTTGGGGACAGGTTGTAATGGATTTTCTGGATGCCAAATTCCGTGTTGGAATAGCTGGAACGTTGAATTTCCATCTGCCTGATTGTCGGGAGTTTCTGTTTCGGGAGTACCGCTGCTTTCCGGTAAACTTGCTTCTTGTGCCCAAGCCGTGCTGGAACACAACACTATTGCTAGCAGTCCCATTGAGAGCTTCTTTGCCAAAATTCATCTCCATCTTGCATCGAATCGGATGAGAACATAAATAGAACATACAGCTGTAGGAAAGCGTTTTCTTACGTGTTGAAGAGGGGAGGCTGCCGGGAAGGGGAGAACTGGCGCAGATGCAAGGAACTCCTCGATGTCCCGTAACGTCCTAACTAATCCCACGTCATCCCTCGAGAATACCGCCAGACAGATTTGTGAAAAATTTTCAGGCTATTGGAAAAATAGCAAAGGAATGTGCTGCTGCCCGGCACATGATGACAATACCCCATCGCTTGGAGTTAGCATCGGCCGGAATGCGATTCTTTTTCACTGTTTCGCGGGATGTCCGCAGAAAGACGTGCTTGCGGGACTTGAGCGCCAAGGTGTGCCCGCACGCAGTCTGTTCAGCGGGAGCTCCGTTTCAATTCCCGCAGCAAACCCCAAAGAGATAAAACCAAGCGCCAATGCACAGCGGCTCTGGCGGCAGGCTCAGCGCCTGCAGGGAAGCATAGCCCGGACTTATCTCCAAAAGCGCCTGATTAGTATTACTTCCCCAGAATTGCGCTTCCTCGAACGCACGCCGCTTCGCCCCAAAGGCCATGTCCGCTTTTTACCGGCAATGCTGGCAGCGGTGCGCACAGACGCTGAAATCATGGCCATTCACCGCACTTTCCTGCTTGCCGATGGTTCAGGCCAGGCCGATTTCATAAAACCCAAACGCGCGCTGGGATCCCTCGGCACCGGGGCCGTGCGCCTTTTTCCACCCAAAAATGGAGTTCTGGGATTAGCGGAAGGCACAGAAAGCGCCATGTCCGCGACGCAGCTTACCGGCATTCCGACCTGGGCGACGCTGGGCAATGAGCGTTTCGGGATCGTTACCATCCCGGAAAGCGTGAAGCGGCTTTATCTCTTCGTGGATCATGACGCTGGCGGCGACCTTGCCGAAGCCAAGGCCCGTGAACATTTTCAGATGCCCGACCGGTCGATTATAGCGCGCCGACCCGGTCAGCGCGGCGATGACTGGAATAACGAATTGTTTCGAGCAATCGCAGCTTCCACTTAACCCGGTCCACCCGTGACCCAGAGGAAAGGGGGCTTTTCCCTGATTATGCACGAGATGGCCGTCTGAGGTCTGTCCGTGCCTAACGGAGGAAAACCATCATGACTCTACAAAACGCACAGTTGCAACTTGACGATACACAGGATCTGGCCAGCGAAATAATAATCAAGGCCGCTCAGGAAATAACAGGTCGCCTCGGAACAGGTTCCCAAGTCACACGAAAAGACATCAACGCTATTTTCGAAACCCTCACCGGAAGCAGCGATGCGACCGATGGCTGGTCGGTAAAAATGACTGGCTGTGCCATCGAGCTGGCAGAGCTAATATGGCTTCGCGAACATTCCGGTATTTCACTCAATTCCGATTTTGCTGAAGTCGACAAATGCTTCATGGCCCTTGAGCAAGTTCTTCCGCCACAACATAACCGGCATGATGACCAGATTGCCCTCCAGCAATTTTCGACCCCTACCCGGCTTGCCTGGGCGATGGCTTTGGCAGCGGGCATTTCGCGCGACGATATCGTGCTCGAGCCATCTGCCGGAACGGGAATTCTCGCCATTTGGCCGCATCTTGTCGGCGCGAAGCTGATCCTCAATGAGATTGATGACCTGCGTAGTGCTTGTCTAAGCGAGCTGTTTCCGGGCGCTGTGCTCTCCTCACACGATGGCGAGCTGATCAATGAGTTGCTTCCATCCCGCCACAATCCAAATCTCGTGCTTATGAACCCGCCATTTGCGTGTAGCGCCGAACGCGGAAAAGATGGTCGCTCGGCTCTGCGGCACTTGCGTTCTGCATGGCGGCGTATGGCAGTTGGCGGCCGGCTTGTGGCGATCATGCCCGAGGGATTCAGCGCCGCCAAATTTGCCAAAAGCGAACCGGCACCATGTGCACTGCGCCTTGATGTGCGCATCATACGATCTTTTACACGCCGGGGAACCGGCATCACCGTGCGTCTTGTTGTCATCGACAAAATTGCTGCCGAACAATGCGCAGCGCCAATCGACATCGCTGATTTTGAGGGTTTGTACGACGCCTGCTGCGCTTTGCCCGAGCGCGCCGCCTCAAAATCCACTGCGCAAACTTCCAGACCCAAAGCAAACCCACTCGCGCTTGTGTCGAGCTACCGTTCCAAACGCCCGGTCGCGCAAGTTTCAAAATCCTCACCAGACATGCAAATATTCGAAAAGCTCATCTTTGAAGTTCTCGACGATGCGGCACCAACGCCGGAGCAAAAAGGCATTTATCTAGCCTACCGGCCAAGCCGGATAACAATCGAAAATGCTCCTGTTCACCCGACACCGCTGGTGGAATCGGTGGCGATGGGGTCTGTTGCTGCACCAATCCCGCAGCACCAGCCGGTGGTTCCAGCTGACTGGCGGGAGAAACAGCTACTTTCCGATGCCCAGTGCGAAACGCTTATTTATGCAGTGAATGCCTTCGCCCGCGATTTGCCCGGAACTTACAGGCCAATCAACGAAGGCTCCGGGCTGGAACCGTCCGAAGAGGGTTTTCGCTACCGTACGGGCTTCTTTCTCGGAGACGGTACCGGAGCGGGCAAGGGTCGTGAGATTGCCAGCGTTATCATGGACAGATGGCTGCAGGGCCATTGCCGCCATATCTGGGTCACCAAGAACGAAACCTTGCTCGAGGACGCCCGCCGGGACTGGTCAGCCCTTGGCGGCCTGCCGCTCGATATCCAGTCGCTTTCGAGTTGGAAACTGGGAAGGTCGGTTTCAATGTCAGGCGGGATTTTATTCGTCACTTATCCAACGCTGCGTTCGGGCCGGATGGATACGACAAGGCTCGCTCAAATATTGGAATGGGCAGGGGACGAATTTGACGGCGTCATCGCTTTTGACGAAGCCCATGCAATGGCGAATGCACTGGGAGGAACAGGAAGCCGAGGCAAGGTCAGAGGATCGGAGCAAGGCATCGCTGGTCTGCGGCTCCAAAATCTTTTGCCCCGAGCGCGGATAATATATGCATCGGCAACCGGTGCATCCGATATTGCAAATCTTGGCTATGCGGCGCGCCTTGGGCTCTGGGGGCCGGAAACCGCCTTTCCAAATTATGATAAGTTTCTATGCGATATCCGCGCCGGCGGCATATCTGCGATGGAACTGGTCGTGCGCGATCTTAAATCCCAAGGGCTTTATCTGGCCCGCGCCTTGTCCTTTGCGGGCGTTGAATATGAACTTCTCGAGCATGAACTTACCACAGAGCAGATATCGGTCTACGATAGTTATGCCGAGGCTTGGGCGATTATTCACAAAAATCTCGAGGCGGCCCTCGAAGCTACGCGGATCGTTGATGAGGATAGCGGCGATACGCTTAACCGAAATGCAAAAGCAGCGGCGCTTTCGATATTCGAGGGAACCAAGCAGCGTTTCTTCGCGCAGCTGCTGCTATCGATGAAACTTCCCAGCCTGCTCCCAGCGATCGAACAGGCATTGGAAGACAGACATTCCGCCGTTGTGCAGCTTGTCTCGACCGCCGAGGCCATGCTCAACCGCAGACTTGCCGATCTCAGCGCCGAAGAACGCGAACAGCTCGATATCGACCTGTCGCCGCGCGAATATGTGATTGATTATCTGGCCAAAAGTTTTCCGGTCCGTTTGATGCAGGTGTTCCGCGATGATGACGGCAACTTGCGATCAGAGCCTATGTCCACTTCTGAAGGCCATCCGGTGCTTTGCCCGCGCGCCGTTCAGGCGAGAGACGCGATGATCGAAAAGCTTTGTGCGCTTCCGCCCATTTGGGCGGCGCTTGATGCGGTAATCGAACGTTTTGGAACAGACCATGTTGCCGAAGTGACGGGCCGGACCCGCAGGCTTGTCAATGGCAGCGACGGACGTCAACGCCTTGAACGCCGTACGGCGCGGTCGAATTTAGTCGAAGCTCAGAGTTTCATGGACGGCGAGAAGCGCGTGCTGGTATTTTCTGATGCGGGCGGGACAGGCCGGTCCTATCATGCCGATCTGGACGTACAAAACCAGCAGCGCCGCGTGCATTTCCTTCTCGAACCGGGATGGCGGGCAGACAATGCCATACAAGGACTTGGCCGCACCAACCGCACCAACCAGGCATCCGCGCCGCTCTTTCGGCCCGTAACCACTGACGTCAAAGGCGAACGGCGGTTTATCTCCACGATCGCCCGGCGGCTCGATAGCCTTGGCGCATTGACCCGCGGCCAAAGGCAGACCGGCGGGCAAAACCTGTTTAATCCGGCTGATAATCTTGAAAGCGAATATGCTCGCGACGCGCTCACTAGCTGGTTCCACCTGCTCTATGCAGGTAAATTGGATGCCGTATCACTGGACCGTTTTCAGGATGTCACGGGCCTTAAGCTTGAAACACCCGATGGTGATCTGGCTGAAAAACTGCCAACCATCCAGCGCTGGCTAAACCGGATACTCGCGCTGCCCATCGCTTTGCAGAATGCAATATTTGATGAATATCTCTCGCTGATTGAAGCCCGCGTGGAAGCAGCGCGCGAAGCGGGAACCTTGGATCTCGGCGTTGAAACGATTGCGGTTGATACATTTGAAATTATGTCGGACAAGCTGCTCCGAACGGACAGCGTCTCTGGGGCAACCACGCATCTTGTGACGTTGAAAACACAGCGCCCGCTCAAACCGCTTCGCTTCAAGCGGCTTTACAAGCTTTACGATTTCAGCCTGCCGCAAGTTCAATTATTACGCAATGCGCGCTCCGGGGGTGTCGCCCTTTCTGTTCCGACCCGGCGTATGATCACCGATGAGGGAGAGACGATCGAACGTCGCCGGCTGATCAGGCCGCTAAAAACGGTAAACTGGACACTCGAAGCTTTGTCGGAAAGTCTCTGGGAGCGGGTTGATTTCAAAATCTTTCGAAAAGGCTGGTTGGAGGAGGAAGAACAAGCGGCGTCCGAAACGGCCCATGAACGCGTTCATCTTGCCACCGGATTGCTACTGCCAGTTTGGAATAAAATTCCAGGAGAGTTTGTCCGTGTCACCCGTATTGCTGCGAGCGACGGGTGTTCGATCATTGGCCGCGAAATTTCCGAACTCGATATGGCTGATCTCGCACGGGCCTTTGGTCTCGATCTTGATCAGACAATCAATCCCTCCCGGATTGCGGAAATGGTGATGCAAAGCGGCAAGCCGTTTTCAGTTCAATGCCATGATGACCTTATGGCCAAACGCTCACTGGTCAATGGCAGCCAGCGACTGGAACTGACGGGCTTTTCAGCCGAGCGTCTCAACTGGTATAAATCCAAAGGCTGTTTCACCGAGATTATCCGCTACCGCACGCGTCTATTCGTGCCGGTCAATGAAGCAGCGCAGATACTGGAAAAACTGGCGACCTAAGTGCTGCCGCTCTCCCCCAATTTCAAACCACCAGAAAGCGAACGCGTGATCCCTAGCAATGAGAGGGGAGGAGGCTTGGCTCTTTTGAACCCGGTTTTGGCGATGGTCGCAGAAAATCGTTGGTTCGTTTCTTCAGGAGTTATAAAATGTTCAAATCTATTCCACTCAACAAGCTCGTTGAATCCAAGAAAAATGTCCGCAAGCGGTCTGATCCCGCAACCGATGCATGGCTGAAGGCGGACATTGCAGCGCGTGGATTGTTACAAAATCTGGTCGTTAACGCGATTGCTCGGGGCAAATTTGAGGTCACGGCAGGTGGCCGGCGTCTCAAACAGTTGAAGGCTCTTGCCAAGGACAAGGCGATTAAGAAAAACGAGCCGATTACATGCCTCGTTAAAAACGGCGAAGCACATGAGATCCGCGAAATCAGTCTGGCCGAGAATTTCCAACGCGTAAAACTCAACCCTGCCGATGAAGCCGAAGCGTTTCAAGATATTGTGAACGATGGCGCCAGTGTTGAAGACGTCGCCATTCGCTTTGGTCAGACGGTTCGCTTTGTCGAAGGGCGTTTGCGGCTCGCCAAGCTCGCACCAGTGGTTTTTGAGGCTTTGGCAAGCGGCGACATCACGCTTGATATTGCGAAAGCTTACGGCGCAACCTCGGATGTCGAACGCCAGGCACAGATATTCGAGGAAGTGTCGGGAGGATATTACAGCGTAAATTCCGACAGCATCCGGCGCATGGTTCTGGACGCCTGTGTCCGGGCTAGCGATCCCCGTGCCGTTCTGGTCGGACGCGATGCTTATCTTGAGGCAGGCGGCAAAATCGACCGGGAACTCTTCGATGATGATGACAGTGAAAGCTGGGTTGACGTTGCTCTTCTTGAACGTCTCGCCGCTGAGAAAATGGAATGGCGGGCCGATGAGGTCAAAGACCAGTATGGTCTTGCCTGGGTAAAGCCAACGCTCGACTGTTATGTCTCGCATGATCTCGTCGAGGGCTTGAACCGGCTTCCTACAGAGTTTGAACCGCTTAGCGATGAAGCAATCGCGCGTCTGTCTGAATTGGAAATCGAATATGATGGTGAAGCCGTCATACTCGAAAATGAGGACAGTAGCGAAGATGATGTGTTCGCAGCCGAGAAACGCGTGTCGGAAATCGAACAGGAAATGCGCGCGCTCAACAATCGCAAGCCAATTCTGGCCGACGTGCTTCGCAGCGAAGCGGGCGCTTTTCTGGCGCTTGGCAATGACGGAGTACCGACATTGGTTCCGCAATATTATACGGACAAGGTTGATGCCCCTATCGAAGATGAAGGCGTCGAACTGGTCGAGGAAGGCGAGCCCGCCAAACCCAAGCGTGCAGCTCTTTCCAAACGACTGGTCGATGAACTGGCGATGCAGAGGCGCGATATTTTGTCGCTTCATGTGGCAAGCGATCCGGCGCTCGCGCTCGACTTTATGATCTTCACGCTTGCTGACGCTGAAAGTCATGATTGGCAGGCTCAGGAGGCATCGACGCTCAAGGGCCCCGTAGCACATGGTCCGGCGCATAATTTTGAGGCAAAGGACGCACCAGCAAGTGCAGCATTGGCGGAATTGCGCGGGTCTCTGGATGAAAGCTGGAAAGCAGGCACCACCGATGTTGAGCGTTTCATGGCATTTCGGGAGCTAAGCGATGACGCGCGCAGCGCCTGGCTCGGCCATGTCGTGTCGCGAACGCTCGTTGCAAGCCTGAATGTTGAAGGCGACCGGCAAGTCTCACTGCACGATTATCTGGGCGGTATCTTGGAAATCGATATGGCGGCTTGGTGGCGTCCGACTGCGGCCAATTATTTTGACCGTGTACCCAAGGCCAAAACGCTTGGCGGCATGCAAGAGGTTGGCGGTCTGGAACTTTCAAACCGCTACGGCGCATCCAAAAAGGCCGATCTTGCAGCAACGGCCGAGCGTATCTTCTCCGGAAACTTCATTGCTGAGGCTGAAGTCAAACAAGCTGCTGCGCGGTGGGTTCCCGATGCGATGCGCTTTGCTGATTTGTCTGCGGCTGATGAAGTTTTGGAAGATGAAGCTTCGGAAGCCGGCGCATCAGAAGATATTCCAGAGATAGCCGACAAGGCTGCCTGATCCTCCTCCTGACAGGTGGTCTTCTGGCTGAAGCGGCTTGCCTTTTTAAGGCAAGCCGCTTCTTTTCATCAAAATCATGGCAGTAGGCGGTTACCGGATCGCGGCCAGTTGACCGGCAACTTCCGGGAGTGATGCAATTTCAATGTCCTCAGAATGGGGATAGCTTTCGGAACCTGGATATATCACAAGCTTCCGGTCCGGCTGTATGTCATCGCAGGCATTATAAAAGCCTCTTTCCAATTTTGGCGTCAAGCTTCGCTTGATCTCAATCGCCCACCGTTTGCCTGTGGGCAGCGTCAGAAGGAGATCGATTTCTGCTCCTGCCGATGTCCTGTAAAAATTAGCCAGCGTAGCTTCAGGTGCGGCAGCGATCAGGCTTTCGATGACAAATCCTTCCCAGCTGGCTCCGGCGACCGGATGGCCAAGCAGGGCTTCGAGATTGTCTATGCCCAGTAGCGCGTGAACAATGCCGCTATCACGTACATAAACACGCGGAGATTTGACCAGTCTTTTGCCGGTATTATTGTGCCAGGGTTCAAGACGACGAACGAGCAACAGATCAACCATCAAGTCAAGATAGGAGGCAACCGTCTTTCCATCGACCCCCAGTGATCTTGCGAAATCGGCAGCGTTTAATAGGCCGGACTGATGATGTGCGAGCATGACCCAGAAACGTCTGAGTGTTTCAGCGGCAATTCTCGGCCCCAATTGCGGGATGTCCCGCTCCAGATAGCTGCGGATAAAATCCCTGCGCCAGCGCATGCTCGTCTGATTGCTTTTGGCAAGGTAACTGTCCGGGAATCCACCCCTTACCCAAAGTTCATTCAAGTCACCTGAATCGATTTCAAGAGGGTCAAGTGGCCGCATTTCCAGATAGGAGATGCGGCCCGCCAGACTTTCGCCCGACTGGCGCATCAGGTCCAGAGATGCTGATCCTAACAGGAGGAACCGGCCCGTTCTCCTTCCCTTTTTACGACCTTTGTCAATCAATCCGCGCAAGTTCTGGAAAAGGTCCGGAACACGGTGAACTTCATCGAGGATTACAAGCTTGTCTTCATGGTTACCAAGATAAAGCTCCGGTTCTCTAATTCGGGATCGGTCAGCATCCGATTCCAGATCGAGATAGAGGGAAGGACCGCTTTCACCAATTTCCTGCGCTAGAGTCGTTTTACCCACCTGACGCGGCCCCAGCAAGGCAACTGCGGGGCTTTCAGCCAGTCTTTCAAGCAAAATATCGTGAATTCGGCGGTCAATCATCCTTGTATTTATGGAGTAGAGTTCCAGAATTGCAAGATATATTGAGAGCCTGACTTCCGAATGAGAGAGGATAGGGGGCTTGGGCCTGTCTGATCCAGTAATTTCGCTGGAGATATTCAGGAGAAAACACATGCCCCGGAAACAAAGCCAATCCCCCAAAATATCGCCCGCAGCGCGAATTACAGCAACCATCATTGAAAAACTGGAAGTTGGAACAAAACCCTGGATACAGCCTTGGAGAGGACTTCCAGTCTCACGGCCCTTGCGCAGTTGCGGTACGCCCTATCGCGGAATGAATGTATTCTGGCTCTGGATGATGGCTCAGGAAAGTGGCTTTAATTCTCCTTACTGGATGACTTACCGGCAATGCGCATCGCTTGGCGGTCAGGTTCGCAAGGGCGAAAAATCGTCCATCGCCATATTCTACAAAAGCTATACCAAAGAAATCGAAGCTGCGGATCATGGTGAAGCGCAGGAGGAAACCCGTCGCGTGCTCAAATCCTATGCTATATTCAATGCCGATCAATGCGACGGTCTGCCCGAACGCTACCATCCCAAGGCTGAAGTATTGGATATCGAACCGGAGGGACGAACGGAAAAGCTCGACCAGTTCTTTGGGGATATCGGTGCCAATATCCGCGAGCATGGCAGCAGCGCCTACTATGAACCGGTAGCTGACCGTATTACGATGCCGCCCATCAGTCTGTTTGATGGCTATGACCAATTTTGTGCGACCCTTTCTCATGAACTTGGTCACTGGTCAGGCCATAAGTCGCGCCTGAATCGTGATCTCAAGAACCGTTTTGGCAGTGCTGCTTATGCCGCCGAGGAGCTGGTCGCAGAGCTTTCCAGTGCCATATTGGGCGCGGAGCTTGGCCTTCCGGTCGGACATCTGGATAATCATGCAAGCTATATCGCCAGTTGGCTAAAGCTGCTCAAAACAGATGATCGCGCTATACTAACAGCGGCGGCGCGCGCGGAAGAGGCGTCAAATCTGCTGTTGAGCCTTGGCGGTTATGTGCAACAAGAGCCTGGTGAATTATCCGATGCCGCATGATTGAGCAAAAAACTTGCAATCTTGCAAATGAAAGATTATTGTAAAATACATTCATTAGAAAGAAATGAAAATGACTGAACGGGCACTCAAAATAGAACGAAGCGATGATAGGTTGCTAAGTTCTGCAATTGGTAGAATTGCAGAATTCTGGAGCCTGAGCAATGTCAAATTAAGTGCGGTACTAGGTCTATCGGAAGCAACTATTTCCCGGCTTCGTTCGGGAAAAACATTTCTTGATCCTGCCTCCAAATCTTTTGAAGCCGGACAGTTTCTCCTGCGGCTGTTCCGCAGTCTGGACGCGCTCATGGGCAGTGACGATGATGCAGCCACATCCTGGCTGACATCGCATAATCTTGATCTTGAAGCGCGGCCGATTGATCTCATCGACAGTTTCAAGGGACTTTTGACGGTATGTGACTATGTGGACGCCCACCGCGCTCGCGTCTGAATTTCGCCGCTACCGCAAAACCGTTTGGCGGGTGGTTGAAGCGCAGCACCGTATATCGACCAATCGTCTAGCAGAAAACTTCGAAGATCAGGCACGCCTTGAAGAGCTTGCCGAAGTAGCAAAACCTGACCTTCCGAAGTCTGCACAAGGTCTGCACTATCTTCTCGCTTCACCCTTTCGATACGGTCATAAAAGCCCAAGCCGGTTCCGGCGCGCGAATGAGCGTCCTGGTATTTTCTACGCCAGTGAGGCCGAAGCCACAGCGATTGCAGAGACTGCCTATTGGCGATTGCGCTTTTTCAGCCGGTCGCCGGGTTTTGTTCCTGGGAACCGGACCAGCGAGCATCTGAGTTTTTCCGTTGCCGTTTCGACCTCACGCGCGGTTGATCTTTCCAGGCCGCCATTTGACGCGCAAGCATCAGACTGGACGCATCTGGATGACTATAAAGCCTGTCAGGATTTCGCTGATGTGGCTCGCAAAGCAGATGCGCAGCTTATCCGCACAGTCTCGGTGCGTGATCCGGATGCTGGATATAATAGCGCCATATTTGATCCATCCATATTCGCCGGGAAGACACCGGATTATCGCCAGACTTGGCATTTTCGGTTCGAGCAGGGGCGACTAAACGCCATTGCGGCTTTTCCGGGCGGAGGAAGTCATGCCTTTGAACCGGAGATTTTCGGCCTACCAAACATGCCCCAACACTGATTCCATAATCTCCTAATTGTAGACGTAACTACTGACCGCTTTTTCTCCCCGCAAGAGAGGCCCTGGCCCATCAGGGCTGCGGCGCAACCCCGCGAGGACTGCGGCCCGTGTGGCCCGCGCCAGCCTTGTCTCGCGAGGTTCCCCGCCTGTCGGCGGTGCGCCATGCACCCTGACGGTCCTTTCGGGCTCTTGCGGGATAAAGCGGCAAGGTGCCGAACATCTCCCGCATATCAGGAGAACATCATGGACAATTTATTCAAACAGCAACTTGCTGGTCTTGACCTTTCCGGTCTCACAATCAGCAATTCCCCATTTATATCATCGGATTTTCCAGCCCAGGATGCTATTTCGCAGACACTTGCAGCTGTTTGGTCGGATTTATTCGCTGTCTTTACCGATACCGCGCTTGAAGCCGACGCTGAAGATCTTGCATGGGGCTTCGTCAATCTCTTCCACCGCGCTGCGCAGCGTAAATCAAAGCAGCTTGACCGTGCATCGGATGAGGTCCGGGCACTCATCGCATCTGCTGATGGATCAGAAGTGCATACCAGTAACCTGGAAGAGCAGATTGAACGCGCGCAAGCGGCAGAAGCCTCTATGGTCGCCTTTGAAGAAATGCGCGAAGTTGCAGCAGCGCTCTACCTCGATGAAACACATAGCTCCTGGAAGCCGGTTTCCAGTTCGCGTGCCAATCATGGGGCGATGCTGACCTCTGCCGTCATTCAGGGCCGCGATTTTCTGCAAGCACGCAGCCAGTCCAGACGCAAAGCGCTCATGCCCGAAGGTACGCCAATCATCTTTGCAGGTGGCCGCACCAAGCAGAATTGCACCGAAGATGCGAAGGCCTTTGCAAACAACGTCTGGGCCACGCTCGACAAAGTGCATAATTCCGTTGGTGACATGGTGCTGGTCCACGGAGGCGATGGCAAGGGTGCCGACCGTCTAGCTGCATCTTGGGCCGAGCGTCGCGGCGTTGCTCAACTTACCTTTTCACTGGATCGCCATCTGGGTGCAAGAGCTGGGTTCAAACGCAACGAACAGATGCTAGGCCTCGCACCTCGCTATGTCATTGCCTTTCCAGGGAGCGGCGTATTGGAACGTCTCGTCATCGAAGCCAAGAGACGGCGTATCACGGTCGTTGATCGGCGCGGGCCTCTTGGCGTCAGCCCCAAGACAAAGCCAACCGATACAGGCAGCTAGGCTGTCCGAGCCAGCGCCGCAGCCGCGGTGCTGGCTTTCTTCAGTAAGAGGAAAGGAGGCTCGGGTTTCCCTGAACCGGACACACGGTGTGATCGGCTAAAACAGAACCGGAGGTATTTATCATGGAACCGAGTGAATGGATGACGGACTATTTTGACAAACAGAAGAGCCGCAGCGCGCGTTTGATCCAGTCTTTTCAGCGCAACAAGCCAGCTATTCTTGATGCGCTGCGAGAGGCAAATATCGCGAGTGTTGAACTCAACTATGATGGCATGGGTGACAGCGGTTGTCTGGAAGCTGCTACGTACTATTCGAACGATAACAAGCCAGTCGATTGGTCCGATGCCAAAGTCGCAATTGAAACATTTGAGATCGGCTCAACAATGATCATGCGTAAATCCATGCCTCTGTCGGAAGCACTTGAAACCGTCGCTTATGATGCTCTGGAAGTGCATCATCCGGGATGGGAAATCAATGAAGGGGCCTATGGCCTCTTTAGGATTGAGGTCGAAGAAGGAACAATGGCGCTGTGCTGCAGTCTCCGTGCGACCGAATATTTTGAAACCGAAATTTGGGGAGAGGAATAATGTCGCATTGTCATTATCATGCGCTTTCTTCGGTCCGTAAATGGGGCGGCGAGGCAGGCGATTATCTGCCCCTACATCAATGGTTCGATAAATCGAAAGGAATACTGGCGGACCCGAGGCACCGGGCGCTTCGGCATCATGCCGAAGGCATATTCATGCTGGAATCACTCTTTGGTACGGTCATTGTTAACGCCGATGGCCGCGAGGTTCCAGTCCGCCTGATCGGCGAACAGCATGTCATCGAAGATTTGGGAACTATCCCCTCGTTTGCGGATTGGGCGCGCCTGATCGAACCACAGACCTGGATGATGCGGGAGCAACCCAAACTTGTTGCCATTGACGCGAATATGGCGGCGTAAGCTTCGTTCTCGAGCAGCCTGTTCCGTCCTAGGTATTGCCAATGTTGCGGGCGCGTTCCCAACATATGACCATCAGGCCAGCCGTTAAACATTCTTGCATCAACCGCGATTGACGGATCCAATACGAGGCTTGTCAGTGTCTCCTGAAGTCCAAATCAGCCGCGACCAAATCGGCTTTTTCGCGAACCTTCCTGAACCAGGTCAGCAACATTGCAACCAGCTTTGTTACCGGCCGTGTTGCACCTTTCAGGTGCTGCCCGCACCACCCGGACAAAGCGGGTTTCCCTTCGGCGCTACGCGCCTCCCGGTGCAATGCCGCTTCTCCCTGTTTCTTTCGTCAGTTCGCAAGCCGGAATGGTTCCGGTTTGAAGATTAAATCAGGAGAATAACAATGACAAATATCGTAGTTTTGGTTGGACGTGTCACTCGCGATCCAGAAAGCCGGGAAACAACCGGCGGCACAACGGTTACAAATCTTTCAGTCGTAACCGACCGTCCCGCCCGCAACAGTGAAGGCAAAACCTACAAGGATGAAAAAGGCTTTACGGTCAAAGATGCAGAATTCCACCGCATCACTTGCTTCAACGGTCTGGGCAAAAACGTTGCCCAATATTGCACCAAGGGCCAGATGGTTTCGATCGAGGGGCGCCTGCATTATACGCAGTGGGAAGATGCCGACAAAATCAAACGTTATGGCTGCGAAATCCTTGCCGACAAGGTGGACTTTCTCACCCGTGGTGCGTCTCAGGATAACAAGGATGCACCCGACATCGATGAATGATCCTTGATCTTCATCCTGCAAACAATCAGGCCTCGCCGGTTTCCCGGCGGGGCCTTTTTTATGTTCTTGTACGTGAAGGTTGATGTTAACGCGCTAAACTGGAACCTCCAATTTTGAGTATGGCCAGCGCCTGTTCTTCATTCATTTTTCCAAGCGCAGTTCCTATGCGCTTGAGGCTTTTCGCGCTAAACGCTTCGACGCCGCTTCCCAAAAACATCCGTCCTAGTTCGGCTGCCGCCTTGGCCTCCAGTTCCTGCTGTTTTGTGTCGAGTTTTGCGCGTTCGCTTTCAAGCTTTTTGAGCGCTGCCAGCGCACCTGTTTTTCTGGTCATGAGATTTCCTTTTTCTCAGTGTTGACCCCTTGAAACTCCGTAATTGCATATTGTCCCACCTGTAGGAAAATGATTTTTGCGAATGTAATCTGGATGTGGAATACGAATTTGGGGAGGGGTTGCTCACTTGAAGTCCAAGTATGATGCGCGAAGGGCCACCGCGTAAAGGACGACGGGGCCCCACCATTTTACCGCTCCGGCGGCTGGGCCGCCTTACACGATAAAATCGTTTCCCCCATCGCCGCTTCGCGGCCGCCTGTTCCAGCCGGTCCTGTGACCCGGTAGCCCTCCACGCATCACGAGACTTGTCGTCATTTTGACAAATTTCAGGAGGTAGTATGACACAGGTTATAGATACGGTATTTGATGCACAAAGCTATTTTGCGGCAGTAGAAACAGCGGAACGAAGGGCTCTACACAGCTTCTTTGATCAGCATGTCGTTGAGGACGACGACCAGGGTTATGTAGCACTGGATGAAGGAGATTATAACGCGCTACCGACATGGGCAATGAACCGGGTTGTCCATACTGTCCATGGGGCGCTGCTGGATGAATTCTAAGGACGGCACACAGGGCAGGGGCCGGAAACGGTCTCTGCCTTTATTTTTGTTCGCTTCAGAAAGTGGTAGCGCCGAAAATGTCTTTCAAACCTAGCCTCCCGACCGTCGGCCTGAAAGACATTTTCTGCACTGTCGGTTGGCTTAAACCTAACAGGGAGAAACACAAGGTACTTTGCCGAAAGTCGATTCTATACAATCATTGTGGGAATCGAGTTGCTAACTATCAGGAATAAAGATTATTCAGAATTTCCGTATCGATTCTGGCCATTTGCGACCCGGGCTGGCGTTGATATGGAAAACACCCAAATCGGGTGACATAGGGGCAGCGGAATCCCCATTCTGCTGCCCTTATTTTTTGCTCGTGCTTTAGTTTGAAATTCTAGCCATCGGGTAATTGTGGAGCGCTGATGTCAAGCATCAGCGCGCGTTTTTATCCATGCTATCCACGTGGCATAACGCCACATGATGTAATCGAGAAAATTCCTGGAAATTTACTGCCGAGCTGGGAACAAAAGAGTGCACACCGTACGCAGCTCGCTGCCTTGGTTATCTTCATTGATATCAACTGGTTAAGTCCCAAAATCGCCCGATGTAACAGATAAATCCTCTAAGACTTGGTGGGTTTTTGGCAAGTCTTAGCCCAATCACATCGCCGCAAAGCATTGATAAATAATGAAATATAACCGATTGACTTAGACTTGTTCACGATTTATTCTTATTGGGCTTTTCGAAGGGTGAACCAGGTTCTTGAACGTCAAGGAACCTGAGTATGACCAACCATATTTGTTTACAAACCTATCTTTCTTATCCGCTTGCACAGTGGGTCAGATCGGAAGCTGATGACCACGGCGAATGTGTCAGCGTATTCATTCGCGATCTTGTCATGGCGGCATATATTGCGCAGGATGAAGGTCATAATGATACTCTAAAAGGCCTCGACAAAGCCCGCGAGATTGTATTTTCCTCCGTAGCGCTTGATGCCATTTTAAGCGCCCACCCGGACAGCTCACTTCGGCAAAAAACCCATGATGCATATGGTCGTCGCTTACAGCGATTGGGGCTTGCTCCAGCCTCTTCGAATGGAGGCCGTGATGAAGCGTAATATTGTAAACTTCACGCGCGGTAGCCAGCTTCTCGGACACTTTGGTTTCATGTTCGCAAGTGGGCTTAAAGCTCCTCTGATCATTGCTGCCGTTCTCTTGGTAGGCATCTCCTATTGGATGGTGACATCGGGTCTTACCGACCATCAGCGCTACCTTGCGGGTATGAACCTTTATGCTTTGTTTTATGGGTTCATGGAGTTTGATCCTACCAAGCCGGTTAATCTTGATCTTGCGGGCGGCGCGAGCATGGAAATGGCGATTTCAGCGGTTCAGAACTTCCCTCCGGTCGAGCGTGCAATGGAAGCATTATGGACAGCCCTCCGCACAGCTTTGGCCATTTCTGCATTGCTGTTCCTGCCTGCCTTTATAATATTTTATTGGGTGGCAGAATATTTTGGCGGCCGGTCGAAAGAAAGCAAACATGAACGCGGCGCGCAACTTGCAACATTGCCCGAACTGAAAGCGGAAATAACTCGTCATAATGCTAGCGAGCAGGCACGGGAAATGAAAGCAGAACTGGGCTGGCGCTGGCGTTTAGCGGGGCAAGAACGTCTTGCTGCGGCAGGCTATTACCAGCCCTCCAAACTTGCAGGCGTTCGTTATCCGTGGCGGCTTGAACAGAGCCATGCGATGCTGATCGGAACCACCGGAACCGGTAAAACCGTTGCCCTGCTGGAGATGATAGATGAGGCCCGCAGAAAGGGACAGCGCGCCGTCATATTCGATCTGACCGGCGCTTTTATCGAACATTTCTATGACGCCTCGCGCGATGTCATATTAAACCCGCTTGATGCCCGCTGTCCGCAATGGAGCGTGTTCAATGATTGCAGCACCATTGCCGAATTCCACAGCGCCGCTGAAGCGATAGTACCGCAGGATGGCGGCGGCGAAGATCAGTTCTGGGTTATCGGTGCGCGCTCGCTGTTTGTGCAATCGTGCATGCAGCTGATGAAAGCCGGAACGCCGACCAATGAGGCGCTGGCCGAGAAGCTCATTACTGCTGACCTGACAGATGTGCACAAGCTTTTGAAAGGCACAGTAGCGGAGCAATTAACCGCGCCCAAAGCGGCCCGCATGGCAACTTCGATCCGGGCTGTGTTTAATGCAAACGCCGAGGCCCTAATGCTGCTGCCCAAACATGGTCCGCAGTTTTCAATCCGCGACTGGATAAAAGATGAATCCGCGCGTGGTGGGATCATATTTATATCCGCGCGCTATGTCGACATGAGTATCTGTTCCAAGCTGCTTACCTTGTGGATGGACACCGCGATGAATACCCTTATGTCGATGAGCCGGACATCCGATTTGCGGGTGTGGTTCATGATTGACGAACTGGGCGCATTGCACCGGCTGCCAGCACTGGAAAAAGGTTTGCAAACGGCCCGAAATTTTGGCGGCGCTATCGTCACTGGCATCCACGCATTTGCCAAACTTAAAGAAGTCTACGGTGAAAATATGGCGATGACATTGTCTTCGCTTGCGCGCACCAAATTAATCCTGGCGACGGCTGACCGGGAAACGGCAACATGGTGTTCGGACTTTATCGGTCACCGGCAAATACGCGACATGGAAGAAGGCTATAGTTACGGCTATAACAATGCCCGTGATGCGGTCAGCCTGACCCCAAGAAGGCAGATCGAGCCATTGCTGCTACCCGATCAGTTTATGAACTTGCCGCGCCTCAATGGTTACATAAAATTTCCCGATGGCTTCCCCGCTGCACCGGTTAAACTGATCCCGCAATCCTGGCCCAGTCTAGCCGAAGGATATATTGCGCGGGCATTTGATGAACCCGATGAAACCGGACAATCCTATGTACCTCGTCAAGAACCTCTGCCGTCTTCGAAGCCTGATGGGACAGATAAAAATAGCCACGGCGGGGAGGTAGAACCAGCAGCGGACTCCGATGACAACGAAGAAGGCGTCAAACAATCTGCGGCCGATCAGAAGGAGTTTGCCTTTCGGGAACCCGAAGAAATCACCGACGTCCAGTTGCCCGATGAGCCTCGAGATAAAATACTCAAGGATGGCACGGTGGATCCCGCTACCGATGGTCCAGGTAATTCGCTCGGCAAGGATGAGCAGGCGCCATCACCGTCTCCCGAAGATGACAAACAGCAGCGCTCTGATCTGCCTGATCCATCCGATCCTGCAAACAAGGCCCGGTCGCTGAGCAGTCTGCCGCGTGATGCTGGCCGGGATCTTCGCGAGGGCGCTGTGCGTGATGAGCCGGACCGCGATATCGGCGAATATGACATGTGAAACCTGCGCGGTGGAGGGCGCGTCCAAATGATGGGAATTGACTATGCTCTCTGCCTCAAATGTTCGCTCTGCGGGCGGCGCTGCAACTTATTTTGCGGCGGATAACTATTATACCAAAGCTGATGCCGACCGGTCCGGTCAGTGGATTGGAGAAGGAGCGGAGCGGTTAGGTTTAAAAGGTCAAGTAGATGCGCCAGCCTTTGAAGCTCTGCTGCGCGGTGAATTGCCAAATGGCGAGCGAGTGGGCAGCGATAAACAATATCACCGCGCCGGAACCGATCTTACCTTCTCGCTACCCAAAAGCTGGTCGCTGATCGCTCTGGTTGGCGGCGATAAAAGGATTATCGATGCGTACCGGACAGCGGTCACAGATACGCTGCAATGGGCCGAGAAAAATGTCGCCGAAACGCGGGTTTTTTCCCGAGGCAAGATCAAGCCCATTGGAACGGGCAATCTGACGATTGGACTGTTTCAGCATGACACCAATCGCAATTCTGAACCCAATGTTCATTTTCACGCGGTTGTCGCCAATGTGACGCAAGGCCCGGACGCAAAATGGCGGGCGCTGCATAATGACAAGCTCTGGTCGAACAACACGCTTCTAAATAGCATGACGATGGCGCGCTTTCGTCTTGAAATCGAAAAGCTTGGCTATCAGCCTGCCCATCAGGGCAAGCACGGTAATTTTGAAGCCGCAGGTATATCGCGCGAAGCGGTTATGGCCTTTTCTACGCGCCGACAGGAGGTACTTGATGCGCGCCGGGGACCAGGACTGGAAGCTGGCAAGATTGCCGCTCTGGCAACGCGCGCACCCAAAGAAGCCATAAAGGACAGGGATGCCTTGTCTGCAACATGGCAGGAAGCTGCAAAGGCGATGGAGCTCGATCTTGGCGGATTGATCGACAAAGCCAATATTCGCGCAGCAGGACTGGAGATTGATCAAAACCCCAATCTATCACTGGCGCAAAAAGGAATGATTTTTCTCAGGGCGTTTGCAGAAAAAATTCAAGGATTTGGGCCAAAGCCCTCCGCAGATCCTTTGGTGCCAGCGCATATCCTCAATAAACCCCGCGAAGAGATAGCCGCAGCGCAGGCGGCCGCTTCAGCCATTCGCCATCTGAGCCAGCGCGAAGCAGCATTTGGGGTATATGATGTTTATAAGACTGCTTTGGATTTTGGCCTCCCGACATCCATTGCTCATGTTGAACGCCGCGTCAGGGCACTTGTCAGGGAAGGTGAGCTTGTTCGGGGCAAAGGACGCGACCGGGATTTTGTCACCACGCGCGATGCCTTGCAGATCGAGCAGCGCATAATTGGACAGGTGGAAGCGGGCAGGGGCAAGGCGGAGCCGCTTTTGTCATCAGAATTGGCTGGCGAGCAGTTGCAGGCGGTCGCGGGTCTCAATTTTGGGATGACACTTAACAAAGGCCAGGAATCCGCCGGCCAGATGATATTATCATCGTCCAATCGCATTATCGCGGTGCAGGGCATTGCAGGGGCAGGCAAAAGCAGCCTTCTCAAACCTGTCTCGCAGCTTCTTGGCGAGAATGGCAAAACGGTTCTGGGTCTCGCCGTCCAGAATACGCTCGTCCAGATGCTCGAACGCGATACCGGGATTGCGTCGATGACCTTGGCGCGCTTCATTGGAAGCCACAAAAACCTCCTCAAGGAGGGAGCCGATAAAAAGGCTCTTACGGAAGCCAAAGCCGCCATGAAAAACCATGTGCTGGTTCTCGACGAGGCCTCGATGGTCTCCAATGTTGAAAAAGAAAAACTGGTCCGGCTCGCAAACCTGCTCGAGGTCGACCGTCTGGTTATGATCGGGGACAAGAAGCAGCTGGGTGCTGTCGATGCCGGCAAGCCCTTCGCGCTTGTGCAAGCCTCGGGCATTGATACCGCAAAAATGATCACCAATTTGCGCGCGCGTGATAAAATATTACGCCGCGCGCAATATTCAGCCCAGGCCGGAAATATCGGCGAGGCTATGTCCTATTTGAAAGACCATATTACCGAAACCAAAGAGGGTAGCGCCCTAATCGCCGCCGAACGCTGGTTAGCGCTTTCTCCACAAGACCGGCAATCCACCGCCATCTATGCATCAGGACGAGCGCTGCGCACAGCCGTCAATGAAGCGGTCCAGGCCGGGCTTAAACAAAACGGTGAACTGGGAAAACGAGGGCAAAAACTGGACACCTTCTCCCGCGTCAACAGCACCCGCGAGGAACTGCGCTATATTCACAGCTACAAACCCGGCATGATGATTGAACTTAAAGCTCCGGACAGAAGTCAGCGCCTTGGCAAGGGGCAATATGATGTGGTCTCGGTCGATGAGCGCGCAAAGCAGCTTGTCCTGAAAGATCGTGGGGGCAGGGAGCGGAGCTTTCAGGTGAGCAAGCTTCGCGCAAATGCATCTGAAGACCAGATCGCTCTCTATGAAAAGAAGCAGCTCGATATTTATGCGGGTGATAAAATTCGCTGGACCGACAGCGATCACAAACGCGGGTTGTTCAACGCGGATCAGGCAAATATTACAGCAATTGATGCTGGGCATGTTCACTTGCGAACATCTTCCGGCATCGAGCATCGTCTGCCCCATAGCGATCCCATGCTAAAACGTATTGATCTGGCTTACGCGCTCAATGCGCATATGGCGCAGGGGCTTACTTCTGATCGCGGGATTGCGGTCATGGATAGCCGCGAGCGCAATCTTTCCAACAAGCAGACATTTCTGGTTACGATTACGAGATTGCGGGATGGTTTGACGCTCATCGTTGATAACCGCGAGAAACTGGAAGCAGCAGTCGAGAAAAATGACGGCGCAAAAAGATCGGCGCTTGAAGTGACACAGCGTCTCGGCAAAGCCGCAGCGACTGGGCTTGCGAAAGGAAATGAAATTGCGCCCAAAGAACCGCAAAAGGACCAGCGAGAACTTGAAAAAGAACACAGCAAGCCGTTGGATATGGGGATTTAGATGATCTCAGGGCAAACCTCTGATCAAAGCGCGCGACCAAACCAAAGCACGCGGCCTGCGATATGGACCGTGCTGCGATCAATATCCTCCCAGGTCGGATAGGTCGGGTTGTCGCTGGCAATGGTAATGAACGGGCTATCGGGCCTTAGTGCAATGCGTTTGACCACCAGCGTATCATCGATCCGCATAACATAAACACCATCGCGCAGCCGCGAACCATGGTCAGAGGCATCCACCAGAACGTCATCGCCGTCCGACAGGGTTGGTTCCATGGAATCGCCCATAACGCGGACCACAGAGAGGCTGACGCCCCTAGCCGGAGTCAGTTTGCGCAGCCAGCGTTCATCGAACGAAAAACGCGTTTTCCTATCCTCGCTTGTCGCCAGAGCGCCATGTCCTGCAGAAACATTGACATCGAGTACGGGGACTTCGACCATGCCGTCACTGCCAGTTGGCGGCGGCCCGCCCAATAGTTGTTCGTCAATACCGTAAAAGCTCGCCAGCCTAAGTCTGTCCTCAGGGTCCAGCTTGCGCGGTGTACCGCGCTTTATGAACTGCTGGATATAAGCTGCATTACGGCCAAGCATTTTTGAAAGACCGGAATAATCATCCCCGTTTTCGCGGATCAACCGATCCAGAGTTTCTCGTACATCATCCATCTTTTGTGCCTTTTGACCCCTCAATAGGAATTATCCTAGACAATATGCAATCTTCCTACTAGGAACATAACAAGAACACAAGCAATTTATGATTCGAGGAGGCCTCATATGAAACTGTTGGATCGTATCGAAAAGCATCTCAAGCAGACACATATGTCGCCGACGCGGTTTGGCAGGCGCGCTGTCGGTGATCCGCGGTTTGTTCTGGATTTGAGGGAAGGGCGTAGGCCGCGGGCTAGGACGTTGAGGAGGGTGGAAGCCTACTTGGCTAGTTCCGATGAGAAGACCCGAGACGAGAACATTGTTCCGTCGACAAGTTAGGGAATCCACTACGACATAATTTTTGAATTTGTTACTTTTTGTTGGTCCCGGATATTTTCATTACATCCGCTTGAGGGTTAAGCGGCCAGCCGTATTCATCGCTCGCCGCCATTGACGTTCTGTCCAGAAAGTCCCTTCAAGAATATCTCTCTTATAGTCGTAGGACAGGCACGCAGACGCGCTGAATTCCGGATCATCCGCCTGATTGTCGGTGTCGTTAGTTTGATCGTAGAAATAGCATAGCGATGACGGCTGACCTTCGCTCTTCTTGCGAGGTATGACAATATTAGTCTGAGATTCTTTGATGGGAGTATCCTGTCTCGGATTTGTCACGGTGATTTTGATCGACCACCAGCTTTGCTCGATCTCGGCTTTGAGGCCCACCTGCATCAACGGCTCCAAATCATTCTGATCGCAGGATTTGATATCGAAAGAACGTCGCCCGTCTTTAGCAGCCTCCAAAATCTGTTCCTGACGTGACCAATTGCTCTCCAGGAGCATTTCCCATTCACCGTTTAAATCAGGGAAAATCTTGTCATTCAGATCTGGAATGAACGGGATTTTGGCGCTCCACGACCATATTTTTCGCCAGATCGGATTGAATGCAAAACCAAGCAAAATTACCCAGACAATGCCGGGAATAGCAAGCAATCTGACCTCGAATCCAAAAGCGTCCGTTGCCAACTCGATTACGAGGAAAACCGTCAAGGTCAGGAACGAAATCAAGTAGGTCAATGACCTGAGCGGGAAAATTTTGTACATATTTTGTTCACGTCCCTTGAAATTGGCTAATTATGCACCAAGTGGATTGGAAAAGCACGAATTTTTGAGGATTTGCCTATGACGCTTGCCAACGCTCACCCGATCTTTGTCGGCCTGAAGAAAAACCTCAGCTATCTGGCACAACTCAACATTGAAGATGAAGAGCATCACAAGCTGATGGAGGCGCGAACGATCATCAGGAAAGCGTTGCGTGACGCATCATCAAGACTAGAAAATGAAAAACGCTTCTGGCGTGACTCGACTGTTTTCGCGGCGGCAAAACAAGTCGCCGAAACAGTAGCGGTCAAATTTCTGATGCAAGGCAGCTTCGCATATCGAACATTAAACTCGCCCGCTAAGCCGAACTGCCAAGAAATCGATCTTGATGACGGTATGTATGTACCCGTTCGATTTATGCAGGACAGCCATCCGGCTTTGGCAGCTGGATCCCTTTTCACATTTGTTGAGGAAACGTTGAGCCCAGTATGCAATGAAAATGGGTGGGAGCTTGACAGTTCAAAGAACACCTGCGCGCGTGTTCGACTTTGGAAAGGGGCACATGTTGATATTCCGATTTATTCGGTCCCTGAAGACAAGTATCGGTTGATGAAGAGTGCAATCGCTGATGCGCGGATGGCGTCGATATCTTTTACGGCCGACAAGTTCCCATCAATGGCCGCGATACCAACCAATTTGGTGATGCTGGCGCAGCGTGATGGGAAATGGATTCAGTCTGATCCCAAGCAGCTTCACGATTGGGTGGAAGCCCGCTCTGCGCGCTATGGACCAGTCTTTCGCCGTCTTTGCAGGTTCTTCAAAGGATGGCGCGATCATACATGGGAAAATTCGCCACTGTCATCGATCTGCTTGATGTGCGCGATAGACGCTGCCTTGATTGAACTCGGCGGCAATCCGGTTGATGACCGCGATGATATGCAAATTATGGAAGTGGCCAAGCTTCTCCCTGACATTTTCCGAGGAGAGATCAACAACCCGGTCGTCGAGGGGAGTTGTCTCAACGGCTGGAGCGATGCTGATCGAAACGAAATATTAAAGTCAACCGAAGCGCTTGCCGATGAAATGGAGGGCGCGCTCGAACGTACAGGCCATCCCGATATCGTGATTGATCACCTTCGAAACGTCTTTGGTCGCCGTATTCCGAACCGTCCTGATATTATTACGATTGCCAATGATACTGCATCAAGCGTTCGCGCTTTTCCGGCAGCAACTGTTCCAACACCCAAAATTATCAATTCCAACTCAGGGTGATGAACCGGCGAGAGGCGCTGGGTAAGATTAACGCAACGCTAAAGGAACAAGGCTTCAGCGAAAAA
This sequence comes from Sphingorhabdus sp. 109, assembly GCF_902506555.1. Taxonomy (GTDB): domain Bacteria; phylum Pseudomonadota; class Alphaproteobacteria; order Sphingomonadales; family Sphingomonadaceae; genus Parasphingorhabdus. Next base: position 3,502,162 of record NZ_LR732707.1, read on the forward strand.
TCAGCGATTGTACTAGAATTCGAAGGACGGATAAGCGTTCATGGCAAACCAATCGATGTTGCGATTGAAATTCCTGACATTACATTTGTTAAACTTCCCAAAGTGAAATTGAAGGACCCGGCGCAACTCGACCCGGAAATCGTGGGGCATCTTTTTAACCGGGGCGACGGCGATTCAGGTATCTGCTATGCATCTGCTGTGGGACTACCCCTCGATATCTATGACCCGGGTGGATCGGTCTTACGCGTGCTAGAGCAAGCGAAAGTGGCAATGGAGGTTAATTACAAAGGCCGCGGTGTTGCAGAGGTCGCAGCTGAATATCAGGACTACTGGCGCGATGGTATTGAGTCATTTCGAATTCTGATCAAACGACCAACGAGTGATACTGCGACCCTCAAAACTAACTTTTATCGATTCAAAGCGAAAGGGATGACGCCGTTTTTGGGGTTACGAGATGTTGCGGAGTTTGGCGGCTTTTCGGCTGAAGAATTTTCCCATGGCCTACTCATTTTTAGCAATGAACCGCTTTCTCCCGTTGGAAAAATCAAGGTGCCACTCACACTTGAGCAATTTGAAATCTGGTTCCGAGGCCAACCTGGCTTCACGGACGCCGAGTATAGCCAAGCATTCGCTGCACTGGCAGCACGCAACATTGTGGCGATAGACGCACCAAATTGCGTTTTGGGCGTCCGGCTGGATTTTCCAAGGGGACTAGAAATAGCCCTAAACACGATAAAAACTAGGAAGGCGAAGATCCCGGAGTTGATTGCCAATCGCAAATCAGAAATAAATCTAACGCGTTTTGGTGGCTTTTGGTGTGATCAAAAGACTTTGGCCGAAAGGAATCTTGTAGGTATGAACACTTTGGCTGGGAAAAAGATTGCTCTAATTGGATGTGGTACACTCGGGAGCCATCTGGCCAAATTTCTTGTCCAAAGCGGGGCCGGGTTTGATGCTCCGTTATACCTTTTTGATGGTCAAGGGCTATCAGCAGGCAACGTCGGTCGCCACTACCTTGGTATTGGACAAATAGACAAAGCTAAAGCAGAAGCCCTGTGTGATGAATTGAAGCGGTTTCATCCGGATATCGACGTTCGTGCGATTTGCCGAGACGTATTCGATGACTGGAATACGGCAAAAGATTGCGACTTGATTATTGATGCGACCGGAGACTGGAATACCCAAAATGCTGTCAATGAAGCCTTTCTGAACGGCGAAGACGTCAAAGCTGAGGCGGTCTTATATAGCTGGATTTGTGGAAACGGAGCGGCCGCCCAAGGTTTCCTGAGCATCGTTGGCGATGGTTATTGTTTTCGCTGTCTCCGCCCGGATGCGGGCAAGAATTGGCGCTATACTGCTCTCAAGCCCAAATATGAGGAAATTATTGAGGAGGCTACTTGCGGGGACGGTGCATATTATCCTTATTCGGTAGCTGCACCGGCAATCGCCGCAGGACTATCTACCGAAATGATATTGGGATGGGCAAATGGTAAGCCCGGATCACGGCTTAAGACAATCGTGATTGATCATGAACGGGGCGCAGAGCGGCAGCCCACAACACCTTCGCCTGCTGCGGCCTGCCCAGCCTGCGCTGCGAGGGATAGTGATGATTGATGGCGTTTTGTTCGATCACCAAGTTTTGGAAATTATGCTGAAAGCGACACGGCGCTATTCGCCCTTAGAAGCGGGTGGTTTGTTGCTGGGATTTCGAAAAGGGCGGCATCTCCATGTCATTGAGGCTACCACCCCTTATGCATGGGACAGCCAGAGCAGAGTTTCGTTCATACGTTCACCCAAAGCACATCGAATGCGTGCGCTACGACTTTGGAAAGAGTCACATAAGCGCGTAGATTGGCTTGGCGAATGGCATAGTCATCCGGGTTTTTCTCCAAACCCGTCGGGTATTGATAATAGGAACTGGAAACAGCTTGTAAGGCATCACAAAGCACCAATGGTGTTTCCGATTTGCAACGGACGAACAACGGCTATTTGGCTTCAGCAATCAGTTAGATTTCGGCCTATTCGCTTCGAATTCACTCATCAAGACGCAAATGGTCAGCTGTTCGCTTCCTGACTTCTCGTTTCAGAAACATCTTCGAATAAGGAAGGTCTAAACAGGGCTCTAGCGCTGTGTAAGTCCCAGACTTTTCGTTTGTTGATCAAAGATTTGGGAGTTGACGAAGGTGGAAGATCAATTGGCAAATATCGACATTAAAATGCACAGATCAGGATCAAGATCTGCCCGGAAAAAACCGACGGAGTTACATGCTGCCGATTGACCGAGTTGTATTATTAAATTGAACAGTTACAGTCGGTTTCTTTGTAGTTCGTTAGGGGTGGATTCTTGGAATGGAGGAATTGGACGGTCTTCCGAATTTAAGATCGCGCACAGTTTCCGATCGTCACATTTTTGCAAATGAAGAAGGTCGTTTTTTTAAAGGTCAACATGACCTGCTGAGCCGGATCGGTAGCAATGAGTTATCTGATCAGGAACTGAAGTTCCTGCAAAAGCGACATCTTATAAAAAGCAGTAAGTTGGTAAAGCATGCGTCGCTATTCGCTCAGGCACGTCGCAAGACAAACGTTGAAGGTTTGGAATATCTTATTTTGGTCCCCACGTTACGTTGTAACCTCGCTTGCAGCTATTGTCAGGTTTCGCGGGCCAATGAGAATGCCGAAGGCTATGATTGGGATGAAGCGACACTCGGACAAATAACTGGCTTGATCAAACAGTTTTCAGGGCGGTCACTCAAGATCGAGTTTCAGGGCGGTGAACCCACATTGAGACCGGATCTTATAAGTGCAGTCCTAGACGCAGGATCACATATTCCCGACATGACAGCCGTGATATGTACCAATTTGCAGCGACTTGATGAAGAAATCTTGACTATTTTCAATAGAGAGAATGTACAAATTAGCACGTCGTTGGATGGTTCGTTAATTACTCACAAGGCTCAAAGAACTCAAGATGATGCATCCACTTCACAATTCGAAAGAAACTTGAGTTTAGTTCTCAAGCGATATGGCCCAGGCAAAATTTCCGCGTTACCAACTGTCAATCCGAATGATCCTCCCGAGATTGATAGCCTTGTAGAGGCATTCGTTTCGCGCGGTTTTACGAGCATTTATCTGCGACCAATCAACTATCAAGGCTTTGCCAGAAAACAACACCCGGAATCCATCGAACAATCAGGTCATTGGGGTGCGTATTATTCAAAATTCATCCACAGGCTCATTGCGAGAAATTGGGACAATCGCGATCAAGTGATTGAAGAGACTTATTTCAGTCATTGTTTGAATCGAATTTTCAAGCCAGGCCTTGATAGACATGTGGACCTGCGTAGCCCCAATCCCGTCGGCGTAGATTATATTGTCGTTGATTTTGATGGCAAGATTTACCCAACAGATGAGGCTCGCATGCTTTCACGATCGGGGATTATTGATTTGACCATAGGCGATATAGCTACCGGCTGGGATTCTCCAGAACGACGAGCACTCAACGAAGCATCGACAAATGCAGATGATCCAGATTGTCAAAATTGCGTCTACCAGCCCTATTGTGGACGCGACATAATCGACGATATTTCAAGATATGGCCGGATCGACCTACGCAGACACGAGACAAACTTCTGCAAGCGCCACATGAGTATTTTCGATTTGGCTTTTTCTCTGATTTATTCAAATGAAGATGCAGTCCAATATTCGTTGCGTCACTGGCTAGGGTTGAGTGGAGATTCAATTACATTGGGCGAGTCAATATGATCCCGCTAATGCTTCCCGCAGTTTCGGATGCCGAGAAACCATTCGTAACTCGATTGTCGAAAAACCGGACAGATTCTCCATGGGAAAGTTGGTGCATCGAAAGTAGCGAGAGTCAATCGGTGTTCAGCGGCGAGAACGGATTGTTCCAGATCGTTGGACCCGGAATTCAAGACTTGGATGGTGATATCGTAATTGTGACGCCTGCTGCGGGCAATGCAGAGCGCATTATAAGGGCTGGTTCCACTCAAAATTCACTGTTAGTCACCGAACGCTGTGATCAACTATGTGTGATGTGCTCCCAGCCGCCAAAGAAAACCCATCACGACCGCTTCGGTCTATTTGTTCAGGCCTGTCTTTTAGCTGACAACGGCATAACAATCGGAATTACCGGCGGGGAACCGACGTTGTATAAACAGGAGGTTTTTCAACTTCTCGAAACGGTGTTGAAAGCACGTCCGGATTTGAAATTTCATGTCCTTACCAATGGCCAACATTTTGAAACAAGCGACATCAGTCAATTGCGTCAGGAACTGTTCCGAAAGGTTGTTTGGGGAATCCCGTTATATTCCAATGATGCCGCTGAACATGATGAAATCGTTGCTAAAACAGGAGCGTATGAGCGATTGCATCAGAGTTTTGATACGTTGCTTTTGTCCGGCGCTAAAATTGAACTTAGAACTGTTGTGCTTCAAACCAATCTCAATTCGTTCCCCGCTCTCGCGCGGCATATTGCAGGCTTGCTGCACTTTATCGAGCAATGGTCCGTGATGCAGCTAGAAAATATCGGTTTTGCAAGAAATAGATGGGACTCTCTTTACGTCGACTTTCGTAAGAGTTTCAATCCAATTGCCCAATCACTGGATGTCGCTTCTTTATTCGGTATACCAACAAAGCTATTCAACGTGCCGCTTTGTCATTTGCCAGAATTTCATCGCAATTTTGCTGTAAATTCAATATCTGACTGGAAACAGCGTTTTGGGGAAAAGTGTTTGATGTGCAGCAAGAAGGAAACTTGTTCTGGATTTTTTGAATGGCATCCTGCCGAAATGCTCGATGAAGTTTCTCCATTATGAGTAAACGAAAGTTTCTGATTTCCTCGTTGGCAATGGCCGGCATTATGCCTTTTCCAACTGCACAATCTGCTGCAACTAACAATATCGCTTCCGGTGGAAAAGATCCTGAAGGCGATGCTGTTATCAAGAGGTTTGCACAAGAACATTCTTTCCAGCTAGCACAGCATAGATCCCACTCAAGCCATTCGTCGCATAGTAGCCATCGGTCCGGGGCCAGCGGTAGGGTTAAGTCTCCAGTATATACACCTCCCCCGATCCGCCGTCCGAAAACGACCCCTGCGCCTAAGCCATCGCGCAATACGAGGAGTACGCCGCCAAGTTCGGTGCTTCCTCAATCTCCCGCAATTGCTCCAAATACGTTCTTTAAACCCCAGGATGACGCGATAAAAAACGTTGTAAGACGCGTTCAGATTGGCCTGAAATCCTATGGATACTATACCGGGTTAATCGACGGAATTGCAGGTTCGGGAACTCGCGCTGCGTTGGTTAAATTCCAGACAGACTTTGACCTCAAGGTAACAGGCACAATCACTCCAGAAGTTTTGGATGCATTTAAAATTGTTGCGGAATAGAATTACTACTCATTTGATCGTGCTTCTCATTGGTGTCGCAATGGCCTGGGTAGCTATGCCGATTTGGCGTCAGGCAGTGATGTTTGCAAATCAATCGGAATATGGAGCGCTTGTGGAAAAATGCGACGTTGCCATGAGAGATCATTTACAAGCGCGGCAACGTAGCGCCCAAAGGTCTTCGGATGATGTTGGCAGCGAACTCTATTCAGCTGAAGTTGGATTGCTCATCTGTCAGGACTACGATTTATATCAGAAACGTTTGATGCAGTGGGGTTTGAGGGAAAATGAGTTAGCTAAAATGCGATTGTTAGCCGTAGAAGAGCGAAGTACCGATCTGGAAGAAGTTGTCGCAACCCATGAAATTCGATTTTAAGTTACTTTTCTACCTGCTGCTCATTCCATTGACCAGCGCTTGTGAACAACAATCATCTGGAAGCTATACTCAAGAAAAAATGGGTCCGGCAACGGACACGCTGAGAATCGAAACTTTGCGGAAAGCCTCAATTCAAAATGGTTTTGTATCTGTTGGCGCACTGCAATCGAAGACAGATAGTGCCAAACGTAGTATTGGCGGAAAGCTATTTGCTTCAAAAACGCTAAGTTTAAATGGCAATATTTCTTGCCAGGACTGCCATCTAGATAAATTCGGGTCAGTCGACGGTCTGCCCAATGCAGTTGGTGCAGGTGCATCGGGCGAAGGCGGTGCTCGAATGGCAAGCGGTGGCCAGATTATTCCGCGCAATGTTTTGCCGCTTTGGGGGCGTGGCGGACCTAACTTTGATACTTTTTTCTGGGATGGCAAAGTACAATCTGAAAACGGGGTAGTGGTGAGCCAGTTTGGTGATTTTGCTCCATCTTCTGACCCTTTGGTAGTGGCTGTGCACCTCCCTTTTGTAGAGCTTCGCGAAATGATAGCCGATACCCCGGAGGTTCGTAAAGACCTAGTGACGGAGGATGTTGGATCGGCAGAAGTGGTTTTCAATACACTTGCCGGTAGAGTCAGACAAGATCCAGACTTGGGCATTCAATTGGCAAAGGCTTACCAAAAACCGTTAGAAAACCTTACCTTTAGTGAAATCGGTGATGCTGTAGCTCAGTTCATTCGGCATAATTTCCGAGTTAAGAAAACGAAACTCCATCGGTTTGTATTTGAAAATGGCCCAATCACGCAAAATGAATTGAACGGCGGCATAACTTTCTATGGAAGAGGTCGATGTGCATCGTGTCACAACGGCCCGTACTTTTCGGATTTTGATTTCCATTCAATTCCATTTCCTCAATTAGGCTTTGGAAAAAACGGCTTTGGCAATGATGAGGGGCGTTACAATGTGACGTTTAACCCTTCTGATCGTTTTTTGTTTCGGACGCCACCTCTTTACAACGCGACCAAGACTTCTCCTTATGGCCATTCCGGATCGCTTCGAACTTTGGATGAGGCAATTGTCGCTCACTTTGATCCACTGAGAGTGGCGAACTTTCAAAAAATGAGCATCCAAGAGCGATCAAATTTTTACCGAAGAATGAAAGCTGCTCCCGAAGATACTGTCCCAACGACATTATCCGATACTGAGGTCAAAGAACTGGTAGCGTTTATCTCAATGCTCGATTTTTGAAATAGCATACATCCCACCTGCGAGATTAAAGCAATTTTTGAACCAGGTTACAAAGCGGCCAGCCGATAATCATCCAGGCGAAGAAGCAAACTTCCGTGCTAAACAATAAATTTGCCATTCTTGTTTGCAAGGAGACCCGACTATCCATCACAGCGGTGCGTCTTCCAATATTTGTCCCATCGCAGCGCCCAACCACCTTTAGTCATCGCACACGAAAGATCTCCAGATTTGGGTGATATGCACCAGGCAGCGGTTCGAGAACCCCCTGCGCGACCATCGGAACGGCAAATCATCTTGGGACCGGACACCAGGATATGTCCTTCTCTTGATTTTCCGGTGGGTTTTCCCACCAGTTTTACTAGTGCATCCCTTGCGGCAATAGCGCTCGACTCGGGGCAAGGATGACCGCTTGTGCAAGAACCATCCATCTCACGCGCAGCGATGCCAGACAATCTCACTCTAGGTCCTTCCGCACACCAGATAGGTCCATCACCGTCCCAGACACGGATGGGCGTACATTCAAAGGTTTCGCCAGCCGCGACGATGCTTGCGCCAAGTAAAAGTAGTTCAATCAATTCCAGATGTCTCCGTCGCGGTGCTCAATGGCAGGTAAGTTTCTGGATAATGAGGCGTTCGGCCACAAACTCAAGTCTCATTATGTTGTTGGCCGCTTTTGCACAGTGCTTTTTCAAAATGACTATCCTCTCGTTTTCGGTTATGCTGAAGAGAAGAGGGGGCTTGGTCCTTACCGAACCAAGAACTTGGAGTAGGAAAAATGACCGAGGATAAAAAGACTCAATCTGTTGACGAAAAAAACTGGCCCGGCTTATCGGAGCTTGATCGTGCACTCGCGGAGGACAGCTTGACCGCTTATACTTGGAAAAAGACTTGGCGTGATCCTTGGGGACGTTTTGGATTGATCGTATTCTTCATAGCTTTCCTAGCTTTCGCAATATTTGTCGCAATTTACGATGGTCTCATCCAAATCTAAATCACTTCCATTCCTTAACATCATCGGCTGCTTCAGCGCTAGCTCCGCGAGCATTGCGGGTGCGTTTCTGTAGCGCATCTTGAACCGTCCCAACCCGTTTTTTGCCTCGCGATTGAGCGCCGGATACTTCGTCCCGAATACCATCAACATCAGGCGGCGCAGACACTGACCCGCTTCCTGATCCTCCGAGTGGAACACTACCTCTTACGGCATCGGCGCTGCCCACACTTGGTTTTTGCACCGGCGCAAACTCGGGAAGTGTCAGCTTATCTTCAATATCATCATGCAACCGATCCGCATATCCTGCCACAAACCGCGTTTGCAGCTCCTGTCCTTCTGCACTGAGCTGGAAGTTCACATCATCAAACCGCGCATTGCCATAAAAATCTCGGTTGGAGTCCATTTCAGCCATACCCCATTCACGGTACGTCTGGCTGAGGTTCAAAGATCCGGCAGCACTATTGGTTTCATACCATGTCGCTTGGTTTTCGAGGCGGCTGGCAAGCTCCTCTGCACGTCTCGCTTCGACGGTATAGCTTTGCGCTTCAGAAAGTGAGCTGGTCAGGCCCGACGCGCTGTTGGAGATGGCGGAACTGCTGCTGGAACTGACACTGCGGACAAAACCATCGCGGGTATTGGACCAGTTACGGCTATCAGAAATCTGGTTCAGGCTTCCCATGATCCGGTTGCGGTCTTCCGAAGCAATTCCGATATCACTATCGGTCCAGCTGTGATTTCGTCCACCTTTGAGTCCGAGGTTCGCTCCTAGCGCTCCTTTCTCACCTTTTACGCCGAGACCACCTTCGCCGTTCAGGAACCATGATACTGTTATGTCATCGGCGGCGCGTCGCGACAGACCATATTGCTGCTGCAAGTTTCTCGACGCTGAATCCACCTCGCTGAACGCCTTGTTGACGCTGTTGCTTTCGTTGGTGCCGACTGCGGTTTCTGAAGAATTTCCCTGACTGTATGTATTTCTGAGCTCGTTAAACCGGGTGACGGCAGAACTGGTCGATTGCTGGGCAAGGTTTGAAAACGTTTCACTTTGTGATCGACTGCTGGACGCCAACGTGGAAAGCCTAGAAGTAAAATCCTGCCCCAATGTCGGTGTGAACGGATAGGCAGAATTGGGAACTTGGTCAAAACTGTTGTCGGGGAAACTGGTAGTCTGCGTTCCGCTTGCGCTAAACCCGCGTGTCTGCGCCGCGCCATAGGAAATGTTCGGCGCAATAGACCCTTGGGCAAATTGCTTCGAAAACACGCTCGAATTTTCAATATTACTGTTGCCAAGCGACACATTGCCAGTGCTGGCTTCTCGCGCCGCTTCTTCTGCTGCATTTTGCGATGGATTGAGATAAGAAGTGGCTTGACCCGAAATCGCAAGCGCGCCTCTGGCGATCCCGCCAGCGAGAAAGGGAATAGAGGCAACCAGATATCCTGCCAGCACGCCAATATCATTATTTACATCAACCATACCGGAGAAGTTTGCTAGACTTAGCCCAGTCCCGCCTGCGGCACCGCCAACGTCAGATGCACCTTTGAACATCAAGATCATGTGCAAAATAACAAACAATGGCCCCCATGCCGCGAGATAGAAGAAGCCGGTAATATAACCCCGCAGTGCCGTTGGTCCGGTTCTTGGCATCAGGAATAGCGGGAAAAGCACCGGAAACAGTGCGTAGAATACCACTGTCAGCACGATATTGAGGATGGGTACCCATTTCATCGCATTTTGGGCAATCGAACTATAAGTACGCTCAGTCTGGATGTCGGCGCGGGTCTGGGCAAAAACATCAACGCTTGATGTGCCGCTAGAGCCCGCCATTCCGTGCATCGCCTGTTTCATAGCGTTGATAGTCAGCACTTGCCGGAATATCTCGCTGGCGTTTTTGGAAACCCCGCTCAAATAACTATACGCAATGGGTAGATCAGCAAATAGCTTGGCTTTTGCTAGCGCAGCGGTTTGTTTGGGATAGAGCTGACGGCCAAAGATGGTCCCCATCTCATCGATCATCGCGGTCCATTGGCTATTCAGATCATTATAGGCCGCGCGGCAGGTTATGATATTGGCGCTGACACTATCATCGGGATTGCGGGTCAGGAACTTTTGCGCGCGCGCTACGCTTCCCGGCGCAATCACCGCCCAGATGTCATCGCTTGCCGACAGTTCCTTCATCGAATAGCGACCGAGAAGCAGATCATAGAAGACGCATTGACGGAAATGCTCGTCGAGATTGGCGGCAAATTCAGGATCGGAAATACGCAAACTGCGCGTCGAATCAAATAGCCGCGAGCCATAGATCATTCCATTTTTTGAATAATCCAGATCAGTTGGCAGCCCGAACACAGTCTCGGAGGAGCGCACCAGATAGTCGCCGACCTGACTGGTAAAGCTTGCCATCAGTGCCAGCCCCAAGGGAACGTTGGCAACTTCGGCTGGTGCCAGTGATGGATTGATCCTGTCGGTGACATGGACATCGAGACGCGGCACCATCAGGCACATGTAGATCAGCGTTGCGCCTAAAAACCAGTGAAGCCATGCGCGCCAGTCCTGATTGAACGCGACCACTATCACCGACAATGCAAGCCCCATCACCATGGCGACCTGGATCAGACTTTTATAGCCGCCTGCACCGGTCCACGCTGCAACGGCATTGAGGACATTGACGATATATTCGCCGCCGCCAATTGTGAATATCTCGACCATCTGCCTATGCCCAACTCAAGGTGTCAGCGAGCGGTTTTGAACCGCGCGCGACCAGTCGAGGGCTGCTGCCATGGATGGCGACATGGAAGCGGAGAGCATATTCTCGATCATCGCAGTCTTTTCAATGATCTGCATGATAGCGCTGACTTTGGCCTGACTGTTAGATTGTCTATCCGCCAAGGCGCGGCGCACTTCGCTCATCTGACCTTGCCACATCGCGAGTTTTGCTTCATCCGCCCCAATGAAGGTGGACATCGAACGACCCGCTTCGCCAACAATCCGTTCAAGCACCGCAAACAGCAGATCAACCGAGGCAATTTCAGCGAGAGTCTCGCGGTCATCGGTTGGCATGCCGCGACCGTAAGCCGCCTGAACGGTAAGGATTTTATAGAGCGGCACCGATGCAACCTGCAGCAATTCTTTTTCGGCATTGCCGATCGCCGTGTCGGCGCGAATAGCCTCGACCATGCTGGTGATCAGTGCAGCGACACGAGGGCGAATGGCCTTAGAGCTAGCAAGGCTCATATTGCGAAACGTTGGATCGAGGCATTGATCGGCTTCATCGCAATCAAACACCTTGATGGTCTGTCCCGATGTGCCGTCCAGCAATGCAGTTACTAATGTCGAGGAGGCATCGCCGGCGAACGGCACAAATTTTCCAGGAGATGCGTCTTTGGGCGGTACATATATAATAGTGCCAATGAGCGTCATCGCATATTCTGCGAGTTCGCGGTCAAAGCTGCCGCCAGGATTGAAGAAGGCGGATTTCTTGAGGATATGCCATGTGTAGTTGCGCGCGACGCCAGGATTTACATCGGCGTAATCACTGCCAGCACCGGCGTTTGTGGAATCGCGCTGGCCTTTGGTACCGCAACCATGTTTGGCGGCAGCATAATCTGTGAAAATGCCTTCCGAATTACCAATCGCCTCGCAGATTGCCTTGTCAGCTAGATCACCCTTTGGCCAGATACCGCCCACCAGTCCCTGCGCCATTTCGCAGCTATTAATATTGAGATTGTTCATGAGCTGCGCTTTTTGCGAAAACTCCTGCATGATCTTCGAGCATTCCGGGCAAACCGTGTCGATGGCGAGGCTGAAGGCAAAGCCGACCGCGTTGTTCGCCACGGCTTTGAGCATCGCGACAATTTCGCTGGCGTTGATGAATGAAAACGAACCTGCAAAAATATCAATACCGCCGCAGCCTGCTTTGGCAGAGGGTAGCTGCAAGTTTGCAATATTGGTCGTCTTCTGGGGAAAGCGCGTCCAGACATTACCGAGACTATAATAGCCCGCCGACTGGCCCTCGAATGCGGTAGGTCCGGTGACATTGGCAGCGCCGCCCATATCATCCATGAACCGGTCCATACTGTCTCCGACATTGGCAGAAAGGGGAGCGATGATTAGACTTGCGGCTGCAATCGTAGCGATTGCTTTTTTAATAATCATGTCCGGCTTCCTTTGATGTGAGCAAATAAATACGGTCCTGCAGTTCATCCGCTGAGATGATGCCGTAGCCAATCGGGATGGCCCGGCTTTGCGCGCTATCCCAAAGCACCAGGGCAGGGGTAATTTTAGGCTTCAATCCCATGCGCACGCGTTGCCCGGTCTCGACGGTGTAATTTTGGAAATGCTTCGATGGTCCGCCATCGGTTGAGATGGCGCGGACCGTCAGTTTCCAGCGACCCGATACTGATTTTACGATTGGCGACATGACCTCACAGGCTCCGCAGCTCTGAGCAAAAAAGTAAAACAGCCCGTAGCGTTTCCCCAGATTGGCCATGACGGTATCACGCGAAGCGCTTCGCGCATCTTGCCACTGTCTTTTGGCCAGCGTGGAAACCGGGCGCTCGAGCGTGTAATCCAGATCGGGTTGCTGCCAGATCGCGCGCTGCCAAACGTCCGAAAACAGCGACGCGCGGTCGAGCTGTTCGCGTTGGAAGCGTATATAAGCGATAACATTCTCGCGGGTTGGTTCGAGAATGGCTTTGGCTTTAAGCTCGCGCAATTCCTTCGTGACCGCATCGAGTTTCTCGCTTGCGCTTGTCTGTGGTTCTGGCGGCAGCGCTTCCATTTCAGGCGGCTTTGGTTTGGTGCAATAGAACCAGTAGCCTAGCCGGCGCTTCTCGCAGTAGAGTTCATCCGCGCTGGTTCGCGCGGTATTGGTTGGTGGGTCAATTGGATTGGATGTTGCGCCTTGCGCAAATGCCGGACTGATGGCGGCGTCAATAAGAAACACGATTGCAAGGACAAGCACGGCCAAGCCGCCGAGCGCTAAGGGCAGGGGAAACCTTCGGGCTAAGTTGTTCTTCATGGGCCTGATCTCTCGTAGAAGTTTTGAATTTTCTGCTGGATGTCATTGGCCGCTTCGAGTTCATCGGGCAGGCGGGCAGCTTCGGTAAATTCAGAGTAGATTTCGGAAAAATCCATTTTTGAAAGATCAAGCTGCGCGAATTCCTCAATCGAGAATCCATGACATTGTTCGTCTTTCGCGCGTGCCCAGGGCTTGGGAAGCTGCGCGCGGCCTTGCTCCTGCAAAATACGCGATAATTTCGAGGTGAAGCAGCAATATGCCTTCTTCTTGGTGATGCAGATGCCGAGGATCTTCTTCGAGCAATAGCTGCCGACATAGGCACACAGTCCATTTGCATCGCGTTGGTGAAGGAGGATCTCTTGCGTGTTGCAGCCCAGCGCAACCAGCAGACTGATACCGGGAATAAGCGGAAAGCCTTTCCCCTTGCAGCAGTTAAGTACGCCAAAGACTTTCGAGCCGCACGTTTCGCGCTCGCCTTTGAAAAGCGTCAATGTGTCCGGATCAAATTGTCCCCGCGCATCGTCCATCGCATGGAGGGCAACAGCGGCATCTTTGAACTCATCATTGGGCGTACGTTCGATTGTCTCGCATGATCCGTCGATGCAATAGACATCGCCGTCACAAATATACTGGTTGCCTGAGCCTTGCGTATCTGGAAGCGGGCAATCATAAACGCGCTCTATCGTTGAACAGGGATTATCTTCGCTCAGGCAATCTTGCCGCAGCAACTGGCAAGCCGGATCATTGTCGAGTTCCTCGCAATCATTGGCAGCGCGCCGCGCATTGCATTGATAGGCCCGCTCCCATGCCCAACAGGGTTTTGTCACCGGCACTCCGTCTATGATGCGGGTTTCCGGGTCGCTGTCGCTACAAGTTTCGGCTGTTTGCTCGCAATCTGCATCTTCGGCGAAAGTCCGGCATGCGGCATCATTTTTGTTTTCCTGAATAATGTTCTCAGATGATGTCGCGTAGGGCGTTTCTCCCGCGACAGGCGCGCTGCAGCTCATTTCAACATAGGGCTCGCCGGGTTCAACGCAGTATCTCGGGCCATATCCGTTGTCATGCCACTGCAAACATGGTCCTGGACGTAATCCGGTCCTACGGCATCCATTTGCGTTAAATATCTCGCAAGAAGGGACGCCGCCAAAACCATATGGGCTGATGTAGCTGCACAGATAATGATATTGGGTCCGCGCTTCGACGCTTACATCCAGATAGATGCTGCAGCTCTCGTTTGTTTCTTCCAGCGCCACCCCGCTATTGCAGGTTGCTGTATAACGGCCCGGCGATCCGGGAGAAGGTGGAAGCGGAACGCAGCGCCCCTCCGCTCCGCTAACTTCCATATCGCTGGTATAGGCAAGCGGGTCTTCGTTGATCGATTTAGACCGAGCAGTGACCGCTTTGATTTCATCTATCTCAAACTTAGCCCGCCGGGTATTGGAATCCTTAATCGCTTTCATGCCTTCGTGGCTGCGCGCTGCAGCCCGCGCATCGCCTTCAATACGTTCCGGATTATTGGCATAATCGGCCTCAGCTGGATTTGATGTGTAGCCGGGAATACGCGAAGCATCAGGCTGCGTGCTTGCATTTGCGCGCGCGCGTTTCTGCTGTTTGCCAGCAAAAGCTTTTCCTTCTTCTCTCGCCGCCTCACGGTCCTGCGCGGCCAGTAGTGATCCTGCGGAGAAACTGATGATCATGACGGCGAGTAGAATTGTGTTCAAAAACTTCATCGCTCAGCGCTCCTTCTTCAGGCGGGCAAGGTGCAGCGCAGCGAGACGCGATCCCGGACCAGCGCCGCCCGCAAATGTTTCCAGCGCATATTCTACGCTGACATTGCCGGTCATCCGGTCATGGGGTGGGACCGCACCTTTGCAGTCAAAGCCGTCGCACAGAGTAAAATCGGAGGAGACCATGACGAAACTGGGCGCAGCCTTGACATCGAAAGCGCGAAATAGCCTGGGATCAATACCGAGCGCGGATAATTGCTCGCCGTTTGATGCCATGGCGGTGAGCATTTTTGTCAGCTGTTTGGCGCTGCCTCCGGGGAAACCGCGCAGCACCGTGACCCCGCCTGCCGCTGATGTGTCGTGAACGAGTTTTTTCAAAGACTGGGGCGGCATCGACAGACTTGCAAAGGCAATGAAACGCGGTGCGTCGCCGAGATTGGCCTGGGCCATTTTTGCATGGTCCGAAATCATCCGCTCGAAATCAAAGACTTCGTCTTTTTTGTTGTCGTTGTTTCTGTGTTTCCGCTGGACAGTCTTCGTATATCGCTCGCCATTAGCCCTTGCCTGGTCTTGGGTCTGACGGGCTTCATCTCGCAAATCTCCGCTGCGCATGCGGACATTTTCAGCCAGCGCTTCTGCCTCGGCGGAATAGGATTTGGCCGAAGCACGAATGGACTCAATATCGAGGGCTTCCGAGTTTTGATTTTGCGCGGCGGCGAAACCCGCCGTGCAAGTGGCCCCGAACAAAAGGAAAAAGGAAATTGTGTTTCTCATAGCGCGCAGCAATTCCGTTTGCGCCAGACGAGATAGCCCATGTCCTCGCCAATGGCGGGAATGACCTGTCCGGCAGATTGAAAGGTGGTGGAGGCTCCGATGGGCGGGCAGGCATAGCGGCCCTTGGTCGCAGGATTGGGATTGGTTGCCTGCAGGCGGTATTGCTGCTTGCGCATGATCGGCATCAGATATTTGCCGCACAGACCCTTTTTGCCCATGGTTCCCCAGGACACCAGTTGGCGGTGTAATTTGAAAGCAAAGCGCGACAGTACGAGCCGCGAGGCCTGGACATGGCCAATGCTGGCCGAGACATTGCCGTTCATTGGATACATGGATCCCTGACAGCCAGCGCACCAGAAGAGTTCATCGCGCGGCAGATTGACCGTGGCAGAAACACAATCGGCAGCGCAGGCAGCCAGTGCGAGCGGATTGGCAAACAGCACTGCTTCGGGATTAATAATCGCGGTGAGTTCACTGTCTTGCCAGAGCGGATCAATCTCGGAAATATAGAGAATGTCGACAGAGCCAGCTTCGAGACAGAGAAAATCGGCAACAATCTCCATCCAGTAGATCAGCGGATAGGCATACCAGTGGACATGCCAGCTTGAATAATATTGGCTGGCCCCACCAATTGCCGATGGCCCGGAGATGGATCGATAGCCAATGTCAAATCCGGGATCGATCTTGAGCCCGCCGAGATTGACAAAGCACCAGGGCTTCATGCTGACATCGGCAAGCCGGACCGGCTCCCAGAACCCCATGGCAATGCCCGGGCGCAAACCGCAAAGACAGACGGGCAGGGTTGGGTTTTTAGGATCAGGTCTGCTTGATGGCCAGATATCCAGGCCGCCAATGGACAGCGGAAAAAGACACGACCAGCAGATATCGGTGATCGGATTGACAAATTTACCGGTGCAGCGGCCAGGGCCGGCATCAGCGCGCGCCGGGGCTGAGGCGAGCAGGCTGACTGCCAGCAGACATAATAGCAAAGCGGATTTTGTTCCGAACAGTTTTGAAAAGCCCTTTATCATTGGGTTGGCCTCCGCTTTTCGGACAGCGTAAATTCGCGGATCCGCAGCATCCGGCCCTGTTGATCGACCATCGCCGGCAGTGCTTTAATATCGAAATGCGCGGTCAGCTTGCCGCCCTGATCAAAATAGAAACGTCTTTGGCGCGCTTTCATAAGTTTTAGCGGCGCGCCGTTTGTCAGAATGAGTTTTGTTGTCTTTGGTTTTTGCGCAAACGCCCATTCGAGCTGGGCCGGATCATCGCCGTCTAAAAAAACCAACGCCGCGCGCAATGGAACGGTATCGAGAGGATTGACCCTGGTTCCTTTGGCCCAGATCCTGCGCCCATCATGATCAAATATATCGGCCTGCAAAGTGATCGTCGGATCGAACATCTGCGTGGTGGCTTTTGTCGCCCTCACCAATCCTGCGACAGGCTTGGGCCTGTTCACCCTCGCGATGGTGCGGGATTTGAGTTTCTGGTTGAGCCCGTCAATGTCGCCATTCTTGTCCATGGCCTGAAGGCGCGACTGAATTTGCTTAAGCAGGTCCAACTCGATAATCGGGAAATGTGTACCCTGTTGGCCATAGTCGCGCGCCAAAGCTGATGACGACAGCAAGGCTGCAATGAGAAAAGGCAAAGATAGTCTGTTCACAATATTGCCCTCCCGGTACCAATAATCCGGGGCGCGCAAATGAACCCGATCTCGCCATAGCGGCTATCAAAGCCATGTTTATGGGTCGTCCCGACATAATAGCAGCCGTTCGGAATTATCCCTTCAGGGCCTTTGGTTAGCGCGGCCCCTTTGCGGGTTTTGGGTTTTGTTCGCGCCACAAACGTATTGTTGATGAGGACTTTTTTGCCGTCATGGCGAACCTGATCGCCGGGCATGCCCAGTATTCGTTTGCCAAAAATCTGCGGTTTCTCGCCGAAATGGTTGATGAGCAATTTCGAGCGTGGCGGCTCGAAAAATATCAAGGTACCGCGGGAAGGTATAAAATTCTTGTTCAGCCAAAATGCCCAGTTGGGCAGGCTGGGACTGGCATTGATCAAGAGCGCATGGTTGTCGCTGAATTTGGCAATCGGCGCATAGAGAAGCGGGATCGCTACCAGCAAGGCCAGAACAAGCGGGCGTTTGAGACGGGATTTGAGCACGTTCATTGCGGCTTTTCCTCGCTAGCGCTTTCCAGTTTTTGGGCAATTTTGGTTTTGAGCTGCAGCGTGGCATCCGGCGTATTTTTTGAAAGCACGGCTTCAGCAACCAAAATCACATGTCCACTACGGCCCAAATCATCCACCGCCGCTTCGGTTGCTTGGAGATACCGGGCAATTTCTTGCCGGGTGACTTCGGGATCAGCATCACCCTTTGCTTCTGCGTCAACGAAATCGCGCATGATCTCGGACATATGGACCTGAACAATTTGTTGTCCATTGGGCTGGGTCAGACGCAAGCTGACCCAGATGATCCACAAAACCAAAGCCGTTACCAGTAGGACCATGATAACGGATCGCCCGCTTGGTAGATGCTCTAATAGTGCTGATTTGGTCATCCCTCCCTCCCTTCGGGAAAATCATCGGTAATCCGGGCAATGAATCTCGGTATCCGAAGCGCCGCGATCAGAGCAGTAGACCCAAAGAACATGATTTTAAGATCGCTGGAAAACGCCAATCTGCGCACCCCGTCCGCTTCGAGGTAGCGGCTGCTCAAATTGTCCAGATGCGCGAACAGCCCGAGCAAATCCCAACCGGATAGCAGCAGGAAAAAGCACAGCGGCAGGCCGAGGGCCATCAGGACCGAGCTTATTGCGAATAGCGATGCTTCCAGCATAATGTAGCAAGAGGTTTGAAAACACTGTCGCACCGGAAACGGCGAACCTTTGCAGCGCAAGTCCTTGCTTGTCCCAAGGAAAAGATAAGAATCAAACAGCGTATCGGTTTTGTCAGGCATTTTAAGTACCCTTCCGATTGTCGGCGCCGACACCGGACACGCGGGCAATCGCCTGTGCCAGAGAAGCACCCGCTTCCTGCTCAGCTTCGATCGCAGCATAAACATCGGGCGAAGAAGAATAGATACAGGCGGAATAAGGATCAAGAACTAGCCTGCCGATCGCTTGCGTTTCCGGGCCTTTGATAAAGACCTCGCTATATTCCTCGCCCGAACGTTTCAAACTGCGGATCAGCGTTTCAGTGCGATCATCCATGTCGAGGCGGTCGTTCTTGCGGAAATCAGCAATGGTTTCCGGCTTTTGCTGGAGCACCAGCATCCAGTCGCTATTTTCGAGCGCTGCGGTTGCGCCGTCCGATTTATAATAATCATTGAGTGACTGCGTGGCGGTAGCCAGCGCGCCGCCATATTTGCGCGCAGTACGCGCATAGGTTTCAACAAACTCTCCCATCGAGCCGCCTTTGAGGAGCGACCAGGCTTCATCGATGAGAAGTAATTTCTTGGTGCTGCGCGGGCTCTGGGTCATCGCCTGGCTGGTCATGAACATGATAGCGCACAGAATGACCGATCTCAGCTCCTCGCGCGTTGCTAGATCAGACATCTCAAATACGGTAAAATCATCATCGAGCGCGATACTGGCCTGACCTTCAAAAAAGCCGCCATAGCTACCCCCGCTCATATAGGGTCCGATGGCAACGCCCAGATCATCGGCGACAGGATTGGAAATGCCCGCGAATGCTGCTGCCACGTCATTGATCGTGCCGCCGCTGCCAAGCGCTTCCCAAACTGTTGTAACCGCCTGATCGATCAGACCGCGTTCGGTATCGGTAAGCCGGTCGCTGTGCCGCGCCATTTGACCGACAATCGCTTTGATCATTGCGATGCAGTCGAGTTTATAATCATCGTCTTCGGCAGCGCGCACATCATCAATCATCGAGAAGGGATTGAGCGAGAAACCGGATTTGAGGGTAAATTCTACAAATCGCCCGCCCTGCAATTTAACCGAATGTTCAAACGAGCGCCCGTCATCGATAACAACAACTTTTGCGCCGGCGCCGCGCAGGCTTGCGCACATTTCCTGAAGCAGCACCGATTTACCCGAACCGGATTTGCCGCAGATCGCCACATTATGATTGCCCGCGTCATTCTCGAACGGCGACCAGTAGAATGGCTGCCCGCGCCTACCGACCAGCAGCAGATGCGGGAGCGGCCCGCCCAGAAATTCGCCCTGCAACGGGGCAATATGAGCCGCGCTAGTCGAAAGCATGGTTTTAAGCCGCTTTAGACGTTTAAGATCATGGGCAAGACCATCGGCCAGTGTCATGGGCATGGCGGCGATCAGACCTTGGAGCTGGAGAAAGCGCTCGTCGGCCAAATCCCAACCAGCGGCCTTATAGATCGCTTTGATCGAGCGTTCATGAGCATCGCCAAGGCCAAGCGGCGAATAGCTGGTGACGCCATAAAACAGTTGCACGAGGCGTTTGCCAGCCTGCAATTCTGCCTGGACATGGCTCCATTCGGACGATTGCTGGGCGAGCTTGGGCAGAAACCGCGCGCTCTTGGATTGGCTGAGGCTGGTTGTGCGCATGAATTTGAAACCGGCTTTTGCCGAGGCACCCTCGCGGTCGGGGTAGACCAGACAAAGCATGGTCGCAGCCGGGCAGGGGAAGCGCAATTTGTCGGTGAACATGTCGCCGATGAGCCGCGCGCATTCCCAAGGCGCCCATCGTTCAGGCATTTGCCTGACGCCAAAATGCCGGATGTCAAAGGCATCGGGATAGATTGCGCCAATTTCCGGCGTGCCATCAGCGCTTCGGCCAATTTCCCGGAACCTTTCGGTGCGCAGGATCATCCGGTCATCTTCAACTTCGAGCTCAATATCCCGGCGGATGGCTTGGCTGGCAATATCATCGAGCGGATTGTAAACGGTTCGGTCTTCTTGCGGCGCTGTGGTGGGGGAAGTCAGGTCATCAACGAGCGCGATGAGTTCCTGCGGTTCCATTTCACCCGCATCAATGCCAAGAGACGTCAGTACGCCGACAAGCCCGTCGCGGCACTGCGCAAGTTCATTGTCATCAATGTTTGCGGTGTCTGGAACGCCCAGCGAGATAACCAAATTATGGCAGCGGGCATGAAACGGCGCATGGGCAGATCCGCTTTCCCAGACCAGATCATAAAGCCTTTTTGATCTGTGGCGCGCCATTGCTTCATATACGCCGCCCTGTGCGTAGCGCTTGGCAAACCACGGGGCGACTACCTGGCCAATGCGCGGGCTGGCAAAATGTAAAATCTGCAAGCACGCGCCTTCGGGCATGCCTTCTGAAAAAAACTGCCCCAATATTTCACCGGTGCGTTCATCCGCGCCAATCAGTGGCGCGGCCGACAATATAAACCCCTTGGAACGCGCGTTGCGATACAGCCGCGGTCCGGTATCAAACACCCGGTACGGCAGCCAGTCTGAAAGCATGTCGAGCGCGATGCTCGGTCTTTGATGGTCAGCGGTTTGCTGATCACCAAACAGGCCCGATAACAGTTTTGCGCGCGCAGATGGAATGGAGAAGTTCATCGTCCCTTCTCCTCGCCAGGCCGTTTTTGGGCCCCGCGTATCTTGGCGGCTTCGATGGCTTCAATGCTCGGAAAACCATCTTTCGTGATTGCTCTCAAAACAGGGTGAGGGGTTCGACTTGCTGGGGGAGGGAGCCCATCGAACCCCTCGATTGCCGGCATGTTTGCCCCGGCAATTGCCTCTCGCACGGTCAAGGGGTACGAACCACGCGAGGGCAAATTGTATGAACTTTTGAGAAATGGATCAACGGCGCTTGTAATGTCCGGCTGCGTTTCGACGGTGCTATCGTCTGCGTTAAGAACGCCACTGATATTGTCTTTGGATGCTTGCTTGGCTTGATCTGAGATATCGCGTGCCATTTGCTTGGCGATATTAGTATCACCACTAGCCAATGTGGCAGCCCAGTCGGGAGATCTTGCGACGACGTGCACGCTGCGGGCTTCATGCAAATTGCCCGATGCATCGACAAATCCGGGAAAGACAATTTTCAGAACACGCTCGCCGGTCCGCGAGGTTTGCGCCGCCGATATCAGACTCCGCCTGCCATTTGGCTGAGGTTGATCGAGCATTGCGGCACTCGCCGCTGCATCAATTTGCGACGTTGGCGTGCAGCTACCGCCCGGCGCCTTGCAATCAAAACTGCCGCTAATATTGCTGCCCAGACTAGCACAGGATGACAGTGAGACGCATGAAAACGCAAACAAGCCCAATGGAAAGCGCGCGCGCGTCATTTTGCACCTTTTGCATTTGAGCCAAGGAACGCGCGGATTTCGGCAGCGCTGCGATACCCTTCGAGCACCGCGCCGTCACTTGCGCGCACCATGACCGGCGTCCCGGAAAAACCGTGGCTGCTTGCAAAGGCCTCATTGGCATCGAGACCCGATGTGTCGCATGATTTTTGTGGTTTTGGCGTTTCGCCGGAATAGGCTTGATGCAGCGCCTTTGCAGGATCACGCGAACAAATCACCGCTTCGGCCAGTCTCCGGCTCTTCTCGCCAAAAATCGAAATGGGCCGCTCTTCGACGCGCACGCGTGCTTTTTTGAGTTCAGCCGTCAGCCGCTTGCAATAGCTGCAATTGAAATCCGAAAAGACGATGAGTTTGGGGCCGGATTTGGCCCCCCAATGGATGGCTCCCAATGGCTTTAAGTCTGCGACGGGAACTTTGGATGCGCGTTCTTTAGCTGGCTGTTTTGAGGCCGTTGGTCCACTGTCATTTGCACGCGCGGAACCTGCGACCAGCAGCTGCGGATTAAGCTCCAGCAGTTTGGCCGCCGTCAGGTCGGCCCGGCTTTCCATGTCGTACAGACGGCCGACAAATAGGTAGCGCGCGCGTTCATCAATATAGAATAATGTCTTTTCGGATACGACTTCGCACAGGCCGCCAAAGCCCTTGCAGGTGAGGCTGGTAATGGGTGTTTTTGGCAGGCGCAGTGCGATTGCCGTTCTGACATCCTCGAGTACAGCAGCGGCATTGGCTGGAGCCGAGATGAAGCTGGCTGCAACAAGGCCCGAAACCATCCCGCCGCTTGCGACGGCAAGCGTAATGGCGGCGGCCCGAGACTTGAAACTCCGTATCTCGGTTTTGAAATTGGAAAAGATCACTTTTTTTCACTCCTTACATGGACGCCGTCGAGAAAGACGATCTCGACATCGATGCCGGTCGGCATCTCGACGACAGGTTGATATTGTTCGGCTCGTTCGATGAGATATTTGGAGACGGTATCGGCGGCATCGCCAGCGCCCTGACCAAGGCCGCCGGTCAATATGTCCGCGCCCGAAAGGCTATCGCGTTTCCCGTCCGCGCCAATCTGACCGGAAAATATGCCGTTGGCATTGGCGGAAAAGCCGCGCCCAAACCCGCCGACAATCCCGGCAAGCAGGGCTTGACTGACAAGATTGCCTTCGCGGCTGACAACGCGGCCGCGCACGCCGGATTTACCGGCAAAGCTGATAAAGCCTTTAACCTCGCTGACGGCGACCCGCCCGCCGGGCTGATCGCAGGTCATACGCGCAAGCTTCACATAAACTTTTTCAGCCGAGAGATCGCCGCGAGCCGCGCCGTTGACGATGCATCCAGTGATATTTGTCGTAAGCAATTTGCCGTTTTTGACCACCGAACGGGCAGGGCCGGTAATCCTGAGTACCACCGGCAAGGGGTCGCTCTGACTGGCAACCCCGACCGAGGCATCAACGCCAACAATAACTTTTGCCGGTGCATAGCTATTGGGTGGTAGATATTCCGGGCTGTCTTCAACCAGCAGCGGTGATGTTTCAGATGTGCGCTTCTTGGAAGATTTTGATCCCTGCTCGGTGCTTCCGAAATTGAGTATTTTGACTGCGCCGGATGGAGAACCACCAGGCGTGATTTCTGTACCATCGGGTGATCCAAGCGATGACGACTGGCGGTTAAAATCGCTTGCCTGCGGCCCATAGGTCGGCGGTGTCGCCAGCGGCGGTGTTGCGGCTTTCTCTTCCAGCTGCGTCTTTAGACCCGCGTTTTCCGCAGAGATCGCATCGATAGCCGCTTGCCCGTTGGTGCGCATTTCGCTGTTCTCAAGCCGAAGAGCTTCAATCTTATCTTCTATCTCGCGTGTAGGGAGCTGCGCTTCCTTGAGAGCCTTTTGATCCTGGGTAAGTTTATTAAGCCGGTTTTCATAAGCCGCGACAAACTCGCGCTGGGAAAGATTGCGGTTGACCAGACTGCCAGCATCAATGGTCACTATGCCGCTTTCTTGCGTACCTTTTTCATCGCCATCACCTGCAAACAGAAACCAACCGCCTGCGATCAGCGCGAGACTGCCAATACCGGCGAGCAGCATATTTTGCCGGCGCGCGATCTTCTTGTTGAGGCCGACGCGCGCATGTCCGGGTTCTGCCTCTATGTCCGGAATTTGGGTTGCCGTTTTGACGTCGCTCATTGGTCTGCCCCCCGGGTCGCGGTGACAACAAAGGCCGATGTGCTTGTTCCGGCTTTCAGTGTGTTTTGGGCAAAGGAAATTGCGCGCGCGGATTTTGGTGCGAGCTCTTCTTCATTGAGCTCGACTGCTATTTTTCCGCGATTGGTGAGAATGAACTGCTGCGCGTTGTAATTAGCTCCGCGATATTCCGCGATGAGCTGGACTTCGATGGATCCGGTTCGAACCGGGCGCGTCATCCGCTGGCGCACGCTATAACCGGGAGGCGCTTTCCCCTCCGCCACCGCTTTGACCAAAGCGATGATGGTCTGCTCTTCGCTTCTTTCGTTTTCCCAAGTCTCCGCCTCCGGTTTTGCAAGGGCGGGATTGGTTATAAAAAGCTGATGCGCTTCAACAGGGGCCGTGTGGCAGGCAAATTTATAGACAAAACCCTGTTTGCTGGTGGCGAAGAAACTAACGCTGTCGCTGGCGAAGCTGGGCGGTACGGAAATATAGATATCGCCGCGCACCGGTTCATGGGTCACCCCGAAATCATTATAGGGATAGCCCGAAGCGATTTTTGAAACGCTGGAAAATTCGTCACCAACCAGCGCTATGCGCGTGAGTTCATCGCGCGATAATGTGCAGTCAATCTTTGCATTGTCCGCCGCCTCGATAAACTGGTCCGCCAAAGCGGGTGATGCGCTGACCGAAAGTGCGGTAATAAGTAATGCCAAGCCAAGAGTTTTGAACCCTGTATCGGGAAGCCGCGTAACGCCCCAGCTGATGCTCGCCATGCCGCCGCCCACAAGACAGGCGGGCAGGGATGTTAATATGCTGCTCATAACGAGGCATCCTTTTCGATTGATTTTTGCTGAATTTGTTGATCGCGCTCGGTTGGGACCTGCGCAAAACCGGTCAGCGCAAGCCGAAGGCCTGAGTAGGTCCAGCTAAAGATAAATTTGCGCTCCTCGCTGGCGATTACCTGCGCGCCGACAAACGTCTTGAGCGTTCCGGTCACTTCAGACTTGAGTTCTTTCGGATCGATGACGAGCGAACGGATGACAAACGCCTGGGCAATATCGGAGCCGCGTTGTTCGGAAACGATTTGGACCAATTCTGATTTGAGGCGGCCATGGGCACTGGGATCGGCTAGCTTGAGAATCTGTTCCATCCAGTAATCAAGCCCTTCAGGGCTACGGTTGAGCAGCATGAGAGCGGTATCTCGGGTGACGAGCTCCAAATATTCATGGGACACGCCTGCGCTCGATAAAGTCAGCGATTGTCCGGTCACAGGTACCAGCACGATTTCACGTGACTGCATTGATCCAGCTGCAATGGCGGCCAGACTGGTGACCGCTAGCCCTGCGGCTGCGAGCGCAAGCCAGTTGCGTTGCCGGAGCAGACGCTGCGCCGATTGATGTGCTATTTGTGCTTCCATCTTCTCCTCCTTCAACCGGCCAGAAGTCGGCAATAGGAGGGCGGCGTCGCTTTCAATCCCAGAAATGATCCGGGCAGATACCAGTAGACAGCATGAAGGAGCTGCGCGTTCGCACCGCCAGATTTTGCTTTTCGAAGGGCAAACCAGGCGACAAATGCTAGTGCGATTCCTACAAAAATATGCTGCGCTAATATGCCCCAGGCGAACGGGATGATCAGGCCAAGAAACTCGTCGATCGTCCAAAATCCGATGAGTTCGGGATCATCAAGCCGCCGGGGCAAAAGATATCTGTCAGCCATTTGTGCCGCCCTCCTTGCCGGTCGCAGTCGTTAAATGACTGCCGTGACAACAGAGGTGACGATGGGAACGCCGGTCCCGACGCCGATACCGACGCCTACGGGTACCGCGATTTGCCCCAATGAAAAGCGTCCGGATGCAAGACCAATAAGCCCCGCAGCCAGACTGAGAACGGTAATGATCTTGCCACCAGAACCTTCTAGAAAGTCAGTAAATTTTGCTAGCGCAGGATCAAAGGTATTGTCCGCGCCTGCATAGGCAGCCGTTGCACAGAGAAGCGCTATAGCTGCTGGAATGAGATAATCGGATGCGCGCCGGTGTGTTTGAGAAATATTGGTCATGGAAAATCACTTTCGCTTGAGAAACATGAAACAGCATGTGTTCGCTGTATGTTCTAAGTGCGCGATTGACCCGCCTGTAGGAAAACAGGAAATGGGAAAATAGGTGCCTTCCAAGCAAAAAGCGACATTCTGGATGGCAAATGGGCATAGCCGAACAGCGATTGCGCTAATCTGCCCGGAACTGTTCAGGCCAGCACAGCTGCTGCGCTAGTTTGAACAGAAGATGTTTTCAGCTGAACAGGAAATACGAATCGAGTGATTCGAAACTTCCTATTTGTTCTTTTTATGTTCTTTTCATTTTCCTACAGGTGCGCCTTCAAGATATCAGGTGATTCGTTCTCTTAAAGACAGGATGAATGACATGACTGAACTGAATAGAATTTCCGAAGCGCATATCAAAGCCGGCGTATCTATGCTGCTTAATCAGGCGGCCTCAACATCAGGCCGTTCTCAAGTGCGCATTGCGCGCGAGGCTGAAATTGACCGGGGCACGATGCGGCGTATCTTGGCCGGCAAACGCGAAGCTACGGTAAGCGAAGCGTTGCGTATATTATATGGCACGGGCGCATCGCCGCATGCCCATTTGCTTCTTTATCTAGCTTCAGATCAGGACAAGGCATCACGCTGGATGCAAACGGATCTAGCCTTGTTTTTTGAAGAACTGGTTCGCCATTTGCCAGATGTCCTAGAAACCCAGCTTGGTGATCACCTCCACGGTGTCAAACCGCATTGGGCGAAGGGGACTGCTCAACGCGTCGCGCGACTGCTCGCTGAGCACATGGACGACCTCGCCCGGAAGGATACGCTTCTGGGCGATGGCTTCGATCGCGCACATGGAGGCGGATATGCTTGATATTGAGCCAAATAAACTGCCAGATCCGCCTGCGGCACGTTTGCTCCGTCTGAAAGAAGTCCAGCACCGTGTCGGACTAGGACGATCAACCATCTATCGCTGGATGGACGATGGGAAATTTCCTAGGCCTCATTCAATAGGCGGTTACAGCGTCAGGTGGCTAGAAAGCGATATTAA
This sequence comes from Sphingorhabdus sp. 109, assembly GCF_902506555.1. Classification (GTDB taxonomy): domain Bacteria; phylum Pseudomonadota; class Alphaproteobacteria; order Sphingomonadales; family Sphingomonadaceae; genus Parasphingorhabdus. Next base: position 3,529,215 of record NZ_LR732707.1, read on the forward strand.
CGGATGGATCACCTCAAAGACATCGCTCGACGCTACAAGCTAGAACTTTCGGAATTCCACAAATTTTTTTCCGTCGGATACTAAACGCGTTGTGTCGCTCACAAATAAACTGGATGGAGCAAACAGCGTGAACGATACAGTTGCTATAACATGTTTTGAGCACGCTGCCATTCATAGCAGTGACGCGTGCTGTCAAACTGATGGAACAGGCCTTCAATCGCTCCCGCTTTGACCAGCGCCTTGCGGTACAGCCATAGCGTCTTGGCATTGGGCACCGCGTCCTCAAGGCCAAGGCCAACAAACCGTATGAAGGAGAGCCGGTCCCGCAGCTGATATTCCATCGCATCGTCCGACAAATTGTAGAGCGCCTGCAACACCAAGGCCTTGAAGATCAGCACTTCATCCCAAGGCTTGCGGCCCGCCGCATTCTTGCGATCATCCGCCATTTTGCGCAGACCGCTTTTCACCAGGGCCGCCTTCAGATTCACGCGGAACAGCTCAAACGGCACCGCTACCAATATCGCCACCAAAGGATCAGACTTTGCGTCCAGACCTTAATGCCGCTGCTGCAAATCAAAAAATCCCGGCTGGCCCATGATCCAAGTTCCCTCGCTGCATCAGCATCCTTGAACCGGATTTCAATCCCCAAGGGAAGGGCCCATTTCTCGACGTGGCCATCAAATGTCGAACCACCGTCTGCACGCACGGCTAAAACTGGTCCGGTCGGTATAGCCCAATGCTTCCGATATGGCCTCTTTCGACATTTTATCTTGCCCCAACATTTTTGTTGCTCGTTCTTTCAGATGATCATCCAACATCGTTCGAAATGAAGTTTGATTTGCCGTGAGCTTCCTGACGAGAGAGCGCCGCGAGAGACCGAGTTCATCTGCGACAAATTGTGCGCTGGGTCTTATGTGGTTTTGACTAGAGAGCAGACGTCTTACATCCTCAACAATCCAGTTGTGATGTGACAATTGCTCGGTTTCGGATTGCAGTTGTTCGACAGTGTTCTTGAAAAGCAAAGGGTCATGAAAGGGCAGTACCAAGGAGCAAGTTTCGTTTGTGAAGGTCATGGTGAATTGGGTGCCGCCAAATTGAGTTGGGACACCGAACGCATCTTCCAATGACTGTTTGTGCTGAAACGTTCGATTTGGCATTTCGAAAGTAACACCACTCAGCCTATCGTCGGTGATTTGATTAAGGATTGCGGTGGTGCTCAGCATAATGAACTCGGCTAGTGCCTGCCAGACTGAATCTTCCATTGAAACGGAGGGCTGAATTTTTAACGCGGTGGTTTTGGACCATACGTTTTTATTTATAACCGCGAACGGTGCCCTTACTCGGCCAAAACGCGCAAAGACATTAAGCGCATCCCCCAATGTCCTAGCACTACGCGCCGCAACATCGATGGTTCCATGCATTTGACTTCGCCATGCAAATGATGCTTCAATCGGCCATTCTGGACCCACCTGCTTATTGAGAGCTTCAATCAACGCAAATAACGACTGAATGTCGGTTTGGGCAATGCCGGAATTTGTTTCTAGTTTTGCCAGATCCAGCGAAATAGCATCATCGTCTAGCACGTCCCTATATTGCCGAATCAACGCATTGACGTAAGTTGCTGGGATACGAAGATGGGCACCTGCTGACATGGTTGGCGCAAAATGCCACGAATTTGGCGCAATGGGAACTATATTCGTCTGCGACGCTCTTCTATTTGCAAAACTCAATTGGGGAAAAAGGGACGAGCCATGAATATGTTTATAGCCACTGCGAAAGATGGGTCTGAAATTCGATACAAGGATGGAAAACGTTTCCTTTATCTTTGGTCCATGTTTTTCCCCCTTGTTCCGGCGATAGCTGCGGCTCTCTATTTTACCCAGATCGGAGTGTGGTCCACTTTTATCCCGCTGATATACCTATATGTTTTTGTTCCGATAGTGGATGCGATCATTGGTGAAGATGGTCACAATCCGCCGGACGAAGTCATCTCGGCGATGGCAGCTGATCGTTTTTATAGTTGGATGGTTAGAGCTACCGTTCCATTTTTGTGGCTCAGCTTTATCGCAACCGCTATGCTGGTTGGCACACAGGAGCTCCCTTGGTGGTCCATAATAGCTTTGGTTGTCGGCGTCGGTTCGGTAAGCGGTAATTCGATCACTATTGGTCATGAGCTTGGACATAAAAGCAACAAACTCGATCAAAAGCTCGCCATGTGGGCCAACGCAGTTATCGGTTATGCCCATTTTCGCGTGGAACATAATCATGGGCATCATATGCTGGTGTCAACTCCTGAAGATCCTGCCAGTTCACGTATGGGTGAATCGATTTATCGCTTCGTCCTGCGCGAAATTCCTGGTGCCTTGAAAAATGGTTGGTCAACGGAAGCAACGCGCCTCAATAAAAAAGGAAAGTCGTCTTTTTCACTGGACAATGAGATCTTGCAGGGCTGGATGATCACTCTAGCGGCAACGGTGATCCTAACCGCACATCTGGGTTGGATGATTGCTCCATTCATTCTTGTCCACCATATATTTGGATGGTACGGGCTAACTCAAGCCAACTATGTAGAGCATTATGGTTTACTGCGCCAGAAACACGAAAATGGTCGCTATGAAACATGTCAGCCACATCATTCCTGGAATACCAATCATATCTTTTCCAATTTAATGACCTTTCATTTACAACGGCATTCTGACCATCATGCTAATCCGATGCGCCCTTATCAAACGTTGCGAGATTTTGCCGATTTGCCTCGTTTGCCGAGTGGCTATCCCGGAATGTTTTTACTGGCAGCGATCCCGCCTCTATTCTTCAGAGTGATGGACCCCAAAGTAATGGAATGGGCCGACGGCGACCTCAGTAAAGTCAATATCTTGTCAGACAAGAAAAATCGATTGGAACAACAATGGAATAAGGTAACAGAGGCGCCAACGCCAACCTGATTGTGGGCCACCTCGAACAATACCGATTTCCGGCTGATATAGCGATTTGATATCCTCACTGGGCCAGAAGTCGGATCATTTTGGGTTTCCCCCAGCCTGTTTTGGGTTGATGCAGCCTGTCTTTCTGGCCTTTGGCCTCAGGTAGCGACGATTGCCGCCCGTTCGAGCACGACCAGACGGCGCATGTTGTAAGCCAGATTTTGCATCCCGATCTTCGTAGTCGCCCGCAGGATGCCGATGGTGCGCACGAACTTGCCGCCCATGCTGTGCTGGCATCCGAACACATGTTCGACCCGCACACGCACTTTTGAGCGGGTCTTGTTGGCGGCTTCTTGGGCGCTGGTGAGCGGTTTGCCCCGTGATCCGCGCCGATGGATGTGGCTGGTCAGGCCGCGCTCGGCGAGCACCGCTTCACTAGCCTCGCTGCGGTAAGCGCTATCGGCCCAGACCCCGCTGGCAGTGTTTGCACGATCAAGCACATCATCCAGCTTCTGACTGTCATGCACCGAGGCGCTGCTGACGGCGTAGCGCCGCACCAGCTTGTGGCGGCGATCAACGTTGATGTGGTTCTTGTATCCAAAATGCGACTTGCCATGCTTCCTGGTCCTGCGCGCATCCTTGTCCTTCTGGCGGTTCTTGGCGGGGTGCGCCTCCCATCCCGCCGGGGTCCCGCCCGCTTTGATCTTCGCATTATCGTCACGCGAGCCCCGCTGATGCGGGGCAGGCACGATGGCGGCATCAATAATCTGACCGCCCATAGCCAGATAGCCTTGGTCCTTGAGATAGTTGTCAAACAAGTGAAACAGCTTGTCCACCGCCTTCGCTTGGGTCAGCGCCTCGCGGTAAAGCCATAATGTCTTGGCATCGGGCACCGCATCCTCCAGGCCGAGCCCGGCAAAACGCATGAATGAAAGCCGGTCGCGAAGCTGATATTCCATCGCATCATCCGACAGATTATAGAGCGCCTGAAGCACCAATATCTTGAAAATCAGAACCTCCTCCCAGGGTTTGCGCCCTGCGGCACTTTTGCGGTCCCCATCCGCCTTGCGCAAACCGCCTTTGACAAGCGCACGCTGAAGCTTCCCCCGGAACAACTCAAAGGGTACTGCCGCTGCTATCGCCACCAACGGATCACCCGCCGCGTCCAGACCTTCATAACGGCGGCTCAAATCAAAAAATCCTGGCTGACCCATGGTGTGAAATCCTTCCTCAGTTCAAATCTACTGAATCAGAAAATCGGCGCACACGAAAGGGTAATTTTCGAGGTGGCCTCAAGTTTGTGACCGCTGTGATGGTCCCGTTTTGCTAGCGCAGCTATTCCAAAACTTTTCCAATGGTCTTGCCCATCGCTTCTCTCTCAACTTCCATCCGGTCAATGAACCGTCGTAGCCGGAGCACCGTTTCTGGCAGCAGGCGATATTCGAACAAAGTCAGATGCCGGAGCAATGTATTGCGTATCGCGCCGCCGCCCTCCTGAATTGGATCGCCCATCTCACGGAAATATTCAAGACCGTAGCGCAGGATGATGGTCACGTTGATAGCGAGGTCGGCCAATCGGTCCTTGGGCCAGTCGAGCAGGCCGGCCGCGACAAATCCTGCTAGATAGGTTTGAAACTGCCGATGGGTCCGCTCGGTCCAGCCGCGCACGCCCTGCTGCACGATCTCATCATGCTCGCCGTAATCCGCTTGGTCGCGGTAAAGAAAACGATATTCGTGAAGCTCGTCAATAATAGCCTGTAACAGGGCGGTATATTCATCAACGATATCCGCTTCGCCGGTCGGCGCGCGCGACAGGCGCTTTTCGATATCCTGCGCGAACTTCTCGCTGATAGCGCGGAGGATCGCACGCTTGGCTTTGAAATGATACCAGAGATTGCCCTCCGAAATGCCGAGATGATACGCGAGCGTCGCACTGGAAACATTGCCATAACCGTTTCGGTTGTATAGCCGCCTCGCCTCCATCACGATCCGGTCGCGGGTTTTCAATTCAGTAATTCTCCAGCTTGACCATCATCTTCTTGTATCCGTGCACAAAACAGGCCGGGACGCGCTCTGGCTCTTCAAGCACATCCACCCGTAGTCGCCGCTTAGCCATTTCCTCCAGCAACACGTGCAGTTGCAACTCAGCAACCCGCGCGCCAACGCAGCGGTGGATACCATAGCCAAAGGACAAGTGTCGCCGCGCGTTTTCGCGATCAACGCGGATGCTGTCGGGATCGTCAAACACGCTCTCATCGCGATTGGCAGAGATATACCAGAGCACAACTTTGTCGCCCTTTTTCATCTGCACGCCTTCGAACTCGGTGTCTTCCATCACCGTCCGGCGCATATGGGAGAGCGGTGTCTGCCAGCGGATCAGCTCACTCACCGCATTGGGGATAAGAGACGGATCAACTTCCAGCTTGGCACGTTCTTCCGGGAACTGGCTTAGACCATAAGCATAGGCGCTCATCGAATTGCGCGTAGTGTCATTGCCGCCAACGATCAGCAGAATGAGATTACCGATAAACTCTTCCTGGCTCATCTCGCTCATCGCGTCCGATTGCATCATTACCGAGATCAGGTCTTTGCCCGGTTCACCGGCTGCCTTGCGTTGCCAGAGTTCGGCGAAGGCACCTGCCATTTCCATCGCAATCTTATTGCGCCGCGCAATCCCGCCCTCCTGATGGACCAGCTCGACATCGCCCAGCATGTTTGACCAATAGGTCAGTTTGTCGCGTTCTTCCCAAGGAAAATCAAACAGCTTCGCAAGCATGCCGGTGGTCAGTTCGATAGATAGCTTCTCAACCCAGTCAAACGGTTCTCCAATGGGAAGAGAATCCAGAACTTCTGCTGTGCGTTGGCGCACTTCGTCCTGCATTGTCTTGACCTCGCTGGGGCCAAAGGCTGGAGCAATTGTCCGGCGCTGGGCTGTATGCTGTGGCGGGTCCATAGCTATAAATTGCGGCTGGCGAAACTCGTCCGGCAGAAGGCGATCCGGATAAAATGCTATCGAAATACCGCCATATTCAAACGAAGAAGAGAAAATTTTCGGCAGCGCCTCGATGTGGACAATAGGCTTGTAGGTGGAGACCGACCAATAGGGACCGAATTTTGAATCTGGGACATATTGGATAGGTGCATTTGCGCGCAGTTTGCGGAACGGCTCCTGCCAGCGGTCCTCTGTGTAAAGTTCAGCCAGCGAAACGTCGATTGGATCAAATACAGTTTTTTCAGGTGCCAGTGTTGTTGCCATTTACTTTCTCCTCCTCAATCGCTGCTGCGACTCTCCATGTTTAGGGTTATGACCCTATTTTTTTAGTTTGGCAATCTAGCTCTGCGGCTTTGATCCTAATTTTGGGGCGCGATTACTGCGACGGCTGTGCGCTTCAATACTTATTCGGCTCCATATTCTGCTTCCTAGTGACTGTTACCCAGTACGAGAAGTTATTCGGCCGTCCGCGTTCAACCAGGATAGTTTGGTAGGCAAACGCCCACAAATGCGTGGTGATTTCAACTGATCGTCATAACAATCTAATCTTTTGAAAGAAGATGGGGCGTTGAAGATGAAACAGAGTCAGCGGATATATTTACCGACTTTCAGAAGTACGAGATATGGGATCGTTGGCAGCGCGGGGAGTCGATAAGCTCGAGTGGTCGCGGGGTTGACCGGTTTCCTCATCGATTTGTCCCTTTTTGTCGCGCACTGACGGCATTCATCCACCAAAGTAGAAGCGATCCAGATTAGGTCTTACGCTTGCTGAGCGCGAAGCGATTTCCGGTTCAATTCGCCCATCTTCATCCCAAAACTATGATCAAGGCTTTCCGATGTTCATCAAGCTCTGTATAAATTGATCCATGTAAATCGCTAGATCCCGGTTGGGGACTTTGGCAAACTGCATTAGTGCGAGAGTATGTCCGCCGCCTATGAACAATCTGGCCGCTGCTTTCACATTGAGATTTTCGCTCAGTATACCTTCACGTTTGCCACGCGAAAAAACCGGTCGAGCAATCGAGTGTAGCTTGTCCAACAAAGTAAGATATCGGGGCCATACGCCAGCGCGAACACCGGTGCTCCAGTCTAGCCAAACTTTAATGATATCAGATTTCGTGGTCGCGTCGTTGGCAAATCGGGTTGCTAGCGTCGTAAGCGCTTCTTCCACGGATTTTTTCCCACCAAGCGAATCAGTGACGAGTTTGATCAGGTAGTTTTCTACTTCGTCGAGCACCGCTGACTCCAGATCCTCCCGTGATCTAAAATAGGAGTGCACGGTTGGTATCGCAACTCCGGCCAGCTTCGCGACGTGAGAATGAGTGGCACGAGCGACACCGTTCTCCGCAAAGGCTTGGAGCGCGCAGAGTGTCAATTGTTTGCGCCTCTCGTCCGGCTTCAGGCGCCTTTTCCCCAATTCGTGTTTGTATTTCAATATACTAGGCTCCTGATTGATGGCCGGCATCACCGCTTAAATCCGAGCGCGCTTGTGTGCCGGTCATCAAAAAAAATCGCAACAGATTTTCCTTGTTGACATTATACTCACTTATAACTGATACTATACTCAATAAAAATCATATATCATCAGAGAGGATGGCCAGCATGACACGAACCGGCACTGAAGCTGCGTATGCGATACCACTTGATAAAATCGACGTAAGCTCACCAGCGCTTTTCAAGGACGATTCGGCTGGCACCTATTTTGAACGTCTGCGCAAAGAAGACCCTGTCCACTATTGCGCTGAGAGTGCTTACGGGCCCTATTGGTCGATCACCAAATATAAAGACATCATGCATGTTGATACCCATCATGACATCTTTTCGTCGGCGGCAGGCTTCGGCGGCATCATCATCGATGACAATATTCAAAAAGGTGGTGGTGAAGAGGGGCTTGACCTTCCTAATTTCATTGCGATGGACCGACCGCGCCATGACGAACAGCGAAAAGCCGTCAGCCCCATCGTAGCTCCCGGTAACCTTGCTCTTCTGGAAAGCACCATTCGCGAGCGTGTCGGGGCCGTATTGGATAGCCTGCCAATAGATGAAGAATTTGACTGGGTTGATCGGGTCTCGATCGAAATTACCACCCAGATGCTGGCCACTCTCTTTGATTTTCCGTTTGAAGATCGTCGTAAGCTGACTCGCTGGTCGGATGTGACCACAGCTGCACCTGGCGGGGGCGTCGTTGATTCATGGGCGCAGCGCAAAGATGAATTAATGGAATGTGCGCAATGTTTTCAGACGCTTTGGAATGAACGGGTAAACGAGGATCCAGGCAATGACCTTATTTCAATGTTGGCCCATTCCCCGGCGACCCGAAACATGACACCGGAAGAATATCTCGGCAACGTGCTGCTGCTGATTGTGGGCGGCAATGACACAACGCGAAATTCGATGACGGGTGGGGTTCTTGCGCTGCATCAGAACCCGGACCAGATGGCCAAATTGAGGGCCTCTCCAGCGCTAATTGAAAGCATGGTGCCGGAAATTATCCGCTGGCAGACACCCTTGGCGCACATGCGGCGTACAGCAAAGGAAGATTCGGTTGTTGGCGGTAAAACCATCCGCAAAGGTGACAAAGTCGTCATGTGGTATTTTTCGGGAAATCGTGATGATGAAGTCATTGATCGGCCTGACGCGTTTATCATCGATCGCCCGAACCCTCGCCAGCATTTATCCTTCGGGTTCGGCATCCACCGATGCGTTGGTAATCGGCTTGCCGAAATGCAACTGCGAATTTTGTGGGAGGAAATACTCAATCGCTTCGACCGCATTGAAGTGATCGGTGAGCCCGAACGTGTTCAGTCGAATTTTGTCCGAGGTTACACCAAAATGATGGTCCGCGTTCACGCGCGATAAGAGTGAAGGAATACCAATGCCATTAGTAAAGTTTATTACCGCTCAAGGTGACGACCATCTTGTCAATGTAAATGCCAATTCATCAGTCATGGAGGCAGCCCGAGACAACGGAGTCCCGGGCATCGATGGCGATTGCGGCGGATGTGCAGCTTGCGGCACCTGCCATGTTCATATCGACGCGGCGTGGATTGAAAAAACCGGTCACGCTTCGGACGGCAGTGAGAGCGATATGCTCGAATTTGTGGAAGGAGCCGATGAATATAGCCGTCTGGCCTGCCAAATATCGATTACGGAAGAGCTTGACGGACTGATCGTTCGCCTGCCTCTCGCGCAGCATTGATTTTATATCAATGACCGGCTCGATGAGGAAAAATGTTTTCGACTATATAATCGTTGGGGCAGGTTCAGGCGGATGCGTGGTGGCTAACCGTCTTTCAGCGAACCCGGCGATACAGGTCTGCTTGATTGAAGCTGGCGGAGATGACGATCAGATGCTGGTCAACGTGCCGCTTGGCATGGCCGCCATGTTGCCAACCAAAATCAATAATTACGGCTATCAAACTGTTCCACAGCCGGGACTCAATGGCCGAAAAGGTTATCAACCGCGTGGCCGTGTTCTTGGTGGATCAAGCTCGATCAATGCGATGTGCTATATCCGCGGCCAAGCCGAGGATTATGACGCTTGGGCGGCGGACAGTGCGCCGGGCTGGTCCTATGATGATGTGCTGCCTTATTTCAAGATGTCGGAATGCAATGAACGCGGTGAAGATCAATATCACGGCGTGTCGGGACCGCTTAACGTAGCAGATCACCGTTCACCCAACCCGGTTACCGATCTCTTCATCGAGGCTGCAGCGGAACAACAACACAAAACAACAAACGATTTTAACGGAGCTGAACAAGAAGGCGTTGGGCGTTATCAGGTAAACCAAAAGGATGGCCGGCGTTGGAGTGTAGCGCGCGGGTATCTGCGACCAATCCTTGATCGACCGAACCTTACGGTGATGACACGAACAAAGGCGCTTCGCATTATATTGGATGGTGAACGAGCGACGGGCCTGGAGGTGCTTTGCAACAAACGGTCTATGACACTTGGCGCTGATGCCGGCGTTGTGCTGACGAGCGGTGCGTTCGGTACGCCGCACCTTCTGATGGTATCGGGCGTTGGGCCGGAGTCCGAACTGCGACGCCATTCTATACCCGTCCGGTTGAACATACCGGGAATTGGCCAGAATCTTCAGGACCATCCTGATCATGTCACGGTATATCGCGCCAAAAGTCCTGATTTATTTGCTGTCAGCCCTGGCGGTGTCGCGCGTATTGGTGCGTCGATTCCCGACTATATCCGTAATGGTCGTGGTCCGCTTACCAGCAACGCGGCGGAAGGCGGTGCTTTTCTATCCACCAAAGGTCGTGGCAATCGACCAGATGTCCAGATGCACTTCGTCCACGGCATTATTGATGATCATTCTCGCAAGATCCATTTGGGCGGAGGGATGAGCTGCCATGTTTGCGTGCTGCGACCCGAGAGCAGGGGTTCCGTGACACTCGGTTCGGCCGACCCTCTTGCCGCTCCTGTCATCGATCCAAATTTTCTCGCAACAGATGGTGATATTAAAACCCTGTTGTCCGGCTTCAAGCTGGTGCGCGATATTATGGAATCAGACGCGCTTAAGTCCATTCGCGGCACTGAGCTTTTTACAAAGGGCATGAGCGGAGATTCAGAACTCATTGATGCGATAAGGGCGCGCGCAGATACAGTCTATCACCCGGTTGGGACATGCCGGATGGGGAATGATGAAACCGCTGTGTGTGACGAAAAATTAAAGGTTCGCGGCATTCAAAATATCTGGATCGCCGATGCCTCCGTTATGCCCAATCTAATATCCGGCAACACCAATGCCCCGGTAGCGATGATCGCCGAGCGCGCTGCAGAGTTTATTCTGGAAAACCAAAAATAAAAAAAGTCCGAAAAATAGGGAGGAAGAACATGAACAAAACATATTTGGCTGGAGGTTGCGCGTTATTTGTATTGCAAATAGCTCTATCAGGAACTGCCTTGGCCCAAACCAAAGAACAAGATACCAGTGGTTTTGAGGTAATTGTTGTGACTGCGCAAAAGCGGTCACAAGCGCTTCAAGATGTTCCCGTCGCTGTGTCCGCATTGACGGCAAAGGAACTGGAATCTCGCGGCGTAGATGAAACATCAGATTTGCAAGGATTTGTACCAAGTCTTCAGATCACCACGCCTTATGGCCGCACCCAACCGAACTTCGCACTGCGCGGCGTTTCAGTGGCTAATGAATTTAATGCTTCAACCGCTTCGCCTGTCGGTGTGTATGTTGACGAAGTTTACCAGAGCTTCCGTGCCAGCCACGGTCAGCAGCTTTACGATCTGGAACGCGTTGAGGTGTTGCGTGGGCCGCAAGGAACGCTTTATGGGCGGAACACAACCGGCGGTGCCATCAGCTTTTTTTCAAACAAACCCGAACTTGTTGATACAACTGGAACGCTTTCGGTTGGCTACGGTAATTACGACACAAAGACAATCCAAGGTGCGATAGAAACAACTCTGGTTCCTGATGTGCTTGGTATCCGCTTTGCGGGAACCTTTGCCAAGGGCGATGGCTGGCAATTCAATCCCGTTCAGAACCGCGATACCGGCACGACAAATTCGATTGCTGGCCGCCTGTCGGTCCGTTTCAAACCAACTGATACACTTGATATCAACTTGAAGGGATATATTTCCCGGGACAATCCGGTTGCACCCAACCCGTATGCGTTCGGTCAATATGCAGAGGGCCGTGATGTTTTGGGTTATTCACGTTTCGATCCCGCCCAGAATGGGGGGCGCGCGCTAAACCGCGACGAGGTATCTGCCGATACGGGCGGAAACTACTACACTCTGTCGAAGGGTCTGGCGCTAAACGTCGCCTACGAGATTAGTGACAGCCTCTCGGTTACATCGATTACCGGTTATGATACTGGGAATTACAGCATTTCTCCGTTTGACTGTGACGGTTCACCGAATGACGTTTGCGCGATCCGTTTCAATTCAACGAGCAAAAATTTCAATCAGGATCTGCGCTTTGCTTACAAGGACGACCGTTTCAATCTGATCGCTGGACTTTATTATGGTGTAGATAAAATCAAAACGCGGAACGGGATCGATTTCTTTGGTGTTCTGGATCCAGTGTTGCGCAGTTTCGGCATTGGCGACTCGTTTTTTAACGCACCTGTTTCTGCACCTCAGGCTGCTGCGATTGTCCCGGCATTTTTGGTCAATCCAGCCCTTGACCCCACTCTTGCATCGAGCTGTGCACCGGTTGCAACCGGGAATCCCAACGGGTTCCTTGATGCGAGATCGCTTATTGCCCTCCAGACCGATATCCAGATTGATAATTCGGCTGGCGGCGGCTTCGGTGGAGCCCTTTCTGCTGCGTGTCGGGCAGCTGGCGCTCCCCCATTTGGACCAATAACCGGTGAACAGAATTTCACCGTCGAACGTCCTTCCGCTGCCATTTATGCTGATGCCAGTTATGATGTGACCAACGAACTGACGGTCAGTGTCGGCTTGCGTTACACCAAAGACAAAGTGAACTACCTCAACGGACGAACAGTGCTGGTTGATTTGGGGGGAACCGAGCGAGCAAGTACGATTCCCTATACCTTCCCCTTCAACCCAAACCAACCTCCGCTTGAGCAACGCGAAAAAGAAAGCCGAGTCACGGGGCGGATCAATGTCAGTTATGATTTCACCGACGATGTGTTGGGATATGTCAATTTCAGCCGAGGATATCGCAGCGGCAGTTTTAATGGGTTAGCGTATCAGGGAACCGATCAGGTCTATTATGTTGAGCCGGAGCAGATAAACGCATATGAAGGCGGTCTGAAAACGCTCCTGTTTGATCGGCGCGTCCAGCTTAATTTAGCTGGCTTTTACTACGACTACAGCAACCATCAGGTCACTCAGGTGATTGGAGCGACGACGTTTGTTCGCAGCGCCAATGGCAAACTCTACGGCGGTGAGGCGGAACTCGCAATCATTGCTACCGATAACCTGCGCTTTGACGCATCGGTCAGCTTGTTGCGCAGTAAATATCAAGGAAATGTTGTCGATCCTACTGATCCTCGAAGCCCCACACGCAATGTAAACGGAAATCCGTTCCCCAACGCTCCACGCGAGACGTTTTCTGCAGGGTTCGACTGGGACGTTTTTGACACTGATTCAGGCAAGCTAAGTCTGCGCGGTGATGCTGCGTATACGGGAAAATATTTCTTCGATCCGTTTGGCGACTACGGCCAAACACCCTGTGATCGCCCAGGTGCACCTGGTAGCGTCCGTCCTGCAGGCCCGGCAATCACTTGCGGAAACCCGGGCTACTGGCTCGTCAATAGCCGGTTGACATATCAGAAGGATAATTTTTCAGCGAGCCTGTGGGCCAAGAACCTGACCAACAAGGTCTATTATAGCTACGGGTTGAACATAGACATCTTCGGACTCGATTATCTTAACCGGGGAACACCGCGCACATATGGCATCGAGGCAACGGTGAAGTTCTAACGTGCGGCGTGCTCAACGCTAAGAAACTTTCGGCAAGGCGAACCGGCGCTGCGTCGACCTCCGATTGTGGTCTTGGTAATTTAACATGACCAAATGACAAAGGGGATGTTGTTCAGGATTGTAAACGCAATCATTGGACCTCATCCCCTTAGATCATAATTACCTTGCACCGTTCGGGTTTTTGCGGACATCAGTTTTCGCGTCGCCGGCGAACGGAGCCCTTTGTTTGCAGTTTACGCCTAACTAAGGAATTTTGAGTATGCCTTGTTGAGTATGCCTTGTTGGAAGATAAATGGATGACTGCGCAATCTAAGCCAGATGAACAGACGGGTGAGAAAATGCGGGTTCGACTTGTAACCCCTTACCAATTGACGCTCGGTATGGAATTGCTGGAATGCAGCAGCGGGCGTTCGATCAGTCGAATGAAAGCCAATAGGCGGATTGCCAAAGCTCCGGGAAATCCAAACCTTGATCCGCTAGCACTCATGGGCTTTATGGACCAAGGATTGTCCCAATCGTTGCAAGGTTTGATTGGGACAGAAATCGGGATTTCAACTTTTGATTTGCGGATCGGACTTTTATCAGGATCTTCGATGGGAGATGAATTGACGTTGACCGCCGAAGCGGTGATGGTTGGTAAAGCATCTGCCACTGTAACAGGCAGTGTAACCAACTCGTCCCAAGATATCGTCGGAACAGCAACAGGCCTGTTTCGTTTGGGGAGCTTTCCGGGGGGTGCTCCGGCCGACTATAATTTGGTCGGTGATTTCGATCCTCAAGCAATGCCCGGACCGATGAGCACCAGTTTGGGCTTATCGGGCGCACCAGGCTCGCCACAAATTGCTGCAGGAAACCGGGCCGTTTTGGGCTGGGAGAGCGGAAATATTGTCCATGGCGGCGCCGTTGCTGCGGCGCTGATGGCTGCATGCCAGGGCCGAGTGGCAGGCGGTGAAAGTTCGATCGGCCAGCAGCTAGAGTCAATTGACATTCGTTATTTGCGTCCAGCCGTAGGTTCGCGCGATCTATTCACGCACAGCTGTTTTGAACGTGAAGGCAAAGCCGCGAGCTTTGTCCGCGCCACCTGTTTTCATGAATCAGAGAAACCACTAGCCACGGCGATAGCAACTTTTGTGCGCTAGCGCATATTTGATTGGTGTCCCGGCAGGTATCAACGGTATAATTCACCGTCCGATAATTATTAAATTAATTGGCCTGGACTGCAAAAAAAAGGGAGCGAGTGGCCCCAGCCACTCGCTCCAGCTGATCCAACGGGAGAGAAGGATCAGAACTCGCTAAAATTTTGGGAGATTAAACACTCAACATTCCCTTAGATTCCCAACCATTTTTTCCATCGCGGTTCGGATGATGGCCACGTCTGCGTTGGAAACGCCTTTGAACATCTTTTTATAAACGGCGTTAGCCTCTTTCCGAAGTTGTGGAATGATATCGATTACCTTTGGACGCAGGAATATCCGCCAGACGCGCCGGTCGCCTTCTGCGGACCGGCGTTCGACAAATCTCAGTTTTTCAAGATGATCAATCGTTAATCCGATCGTAGCGCGTTCCAGCTCAAGGCAATTTGCCAACTCGGTTTGCGTCATTCCCTCGGTCTTGATCAGATAGGCCAATGTTCTCCACTGTGTGCGGGACAAGCCGAACTGGGCAATCGATTCATCAAATGCCTTGCGCAGAACTCGGGGTACTTCCTCCAGCAAAAACGCAAACTCATCGGTCTCATTAAGGAACCCGTCTTGCGCGTTGGCACTCATTGTAGCTGTTTTGGTTGTCATGATAGTGACCATATCGTAAATTTAATATAATATAAAGCCCTTTACTGTCTATCACTATACAGCCTATAAAATCAGTATGGACCATGAAGAGAGTATCTTGGCCGGTCACAACGGCTTGCAGATCACGGCAAGCACGACTGGGCCAAAAACCGGCTTTCCGGTAATGCTTGCGCATGGTGGAGGGCAAACCCGTCATGCCTGGGTGAAGGTGCTGGACGAACTCGCAAATGCTGGCTACCGCGCGACGGCCATTGACATGCGTGGTCATGGGGACAGTGAATGGGCATCAGATGGCGCTTACGATATGCGCGATTTTGCGCGTGATCTTGTCGCTATTTCCAAGCAGCTTAGTAATCCTCCAGCGTTAGTGGGAGCGTCACTGGGCGGAATCGCGGGTATGATTGCGGCCGGTGAACTGGCTCCTGCAGGTTTTAGGTCGCTCACCTTGGTTGATATCGCGCCGAAGATGGAAGCCGTCGGGGTATCAAGAGTGGTCGGGTTCATGCAGGCCCACATGACAGATGGATTTTCCTCCCCAGAAGAAGCTGCCAAAATTATCGCCGAGTATATGCCACAGCGAGAGAAACGCACCGGCACAGGCAAGCTTGATCGATATTTACGCAAACGGGAAAACGGGCGATATTATTGGCATTGGGACCCCAATTTTATTCACCATGTGACGCACGCTCGGGACAACGCTGCCGAAGCAAAAGAGAATGGTTTCGACAGGTTAAGCGCTGCGGCTGCCAGGTTGACACTGCCGGTTCATCTCATACGCGGAGGTTCCAGCGACATGGTCTCTGAAGAAGCTGTGGCCCATTTCCAAACGCTGGTTCCTAGCGCGCTTTTAACCGACATTGCGGATGCTAGCCATATGGTCGTCGGTGACCGCAATGATGCGTTTTGTTCGGCGATAATCTCCTTTTTGAATGCGACCCACAATCGCGGTGCCGCAGCATGAAATATGATACGGAAAATCTTGCTGACGTAATGCAGATTGCGCCTTTCCATCGCTGGTTGGGTCTGAAAATTGTTCAGCAAAACAACGATCAACTGGAACTGGAAATGCCGTGGCGGGACGAACTCGTATCTAATCCCGTGATTGGAGCCGTGCACGGCGGCATATTGGCATCTCTGATCGATTTAACCGGGCTTTATGCGATTATTGCTGCAGGGGGCGTTGCCAGGGCGACCGTGGATCTGAGGGTAGATTATCATCGGGCAGCCACCAACGGCCCGCTTCGTGCAATTGGGCAGGTCGTGAAGCTAGGAAAAACCATAAGCACCGCAGACACCCGCATTTTAGATGATGATGATCGCTTGGTAGCCAGCGGGCGCGGGACATATTTGAGCACGTAAATGGGTGTCAAAAATATCATATTTCTCTTGTCTGTAGCCATGCTGGGCTTGGTTTCGGGCTGTGCGAACGACGATACTGCGAATGCCAATGATGATGACATTCAAACAAGCGCCGCATTCGAAGTAGACTTTCTGATAGCGAAGTCCGAACCTTTGGCCGATCCTGTCGAGGTTTTTGGAACGATTGCGGCCAAGCAGAGCAGCGCAATCGGCGCTCTCGTGGAAGGACCGCTTGAAACTATGTTTGTGACCGTCGGCGATAGGGTCAAAAAGGGCCAAGCGCTTTTCCAGATCAGGCAAGCAGATTATAAAAGACGGGTTGCGGAAGCATCCGCAGCGCTACGCCTGACGGAAGCGCAGGCGACACAGGCCCAGCGCCAACATGACCGCGTAATTGCGCTTTCCCCGCGAGGCTTTGTATCGAAAGCACAGGTCGAAAGGGTTGAAACAGACCTGGTCGTCGCGAAAGCGCAGGTATCTCAATCGCAATCGCTACTGGCCACGGCCAAACAGGCGCTGCGCGATACTGTTGCCCGCGCTCCATATAACGGCGTCGTTACAGCCAGATTGGTCGATGAGGGGTCCTATCTCAACAATCGCTTTTCGATGGGTGAACAATCTGCAGCCTTGCAACTACAGGAATTAGAAATAGTGGCAGCAATCGTCAGTGCTCCGCAGGCCCGGGTTGATGATTTCAAGCTCAACCAGAAGGCAAAAGTTTATATTGATGGCTTTGATGAGCCTTTCGACAGCTTTGTGTTCATCATCAATGACCGGGTTGACCCGGAATCCCGGACGGTCGAATTGCGATTGCCGATAAGAAACCCCAATTATCGAATCAGTAGCGGACTTGGCGTGCGCGCGCTTATCGAGACGCCGCCGGAATCCGCAATTATTCTTCCTAGATCAGCCGTGAAAGGTGATAGCGCAGCCGCATATATATTCCTGTTTGAGAAAGGCATCGCACGCCGAAGGGATGTAAAGGTCGAAAGCATAGATTTCGAACGGGTCAAGGTCACCCAGGGCGTCCGGACCGGCGAAAAAATCATCCAAAACCCACCATCCACTTTGCGCGATGGGCAAAAAGTAGAGCGCAAGCAAAGAAAGCCTGCACGGTAAGCTGATGTGGATTTCTGATGTCTCGATCCGGCGTCCCGTTTTTGCGACAATGGTGATTGCTTCGCTAGTCGTTCTGGGTCTGTTGAGTTTCGGGAGACTGGGTGTTGATCTGTTCCCCAAAATCGAATTCCCTTACGTTTCGGTAACAACGACTTTGCCCGGCGCGTCTCCAGATACGATCGAGACTGAAATCACCGACGTTATCGAGGAAGAGGTCAACAGCGTTTCTGGCATTCGGCAAATGCGTTCAGTCAGCGCCGAAGGCGTCAGTCAGGTCGTGTTGGAGTTTGAGTTGTCGGAAGATGCCGACGTGAAGGCCCAGGATGTCAGGGACCGGGTGGCCAGCATATTAAGCAATTTGCCGGAAGAATCGGACGCGCCTATTGTCGAAAAGCTTGATCCGGACGCAGCGCCGATACTGTCGCTGCTTATCGCAGGAGATGCGCCGGTCCGAGAACTCACGGTCTTTGCCGATGAGGTCGTTAAAGAGAGGCTTCAGCGTATTCGCGGCGTAGGTTCTATCTCCATTGTAGGTGGGCGCGAGAGAGAAATGCGGGTCTGGCTTGATCCGGCAAAAATGCGGGCAAGCGCTATTAGCACGGATAATGTCGTAGCCGCCTTGAGAAACGAAAATGCCGAGTTGCCGGGCGGCCGCCTTGAGATTGATGGTCGCAGCAAGCAATATGGGACCAGAACATTGGCGGAAGCCAATACAGCCTCGGAATTTGGCAATCTCGCGGTAGCATATCGGCCCAACGGACAGGTCACACGGGTCCGCGATATCGGTCGCGTGGAAGACTCGGTCGAGGATGAAACCAGCTATGCCCAATTAAATGGTCGCCCCGGGGTTGTGCTTGAGGTTCGCAAGCAATCTGGAAGCAATACCGTTGCAATGACCAGAGCAATCAAAGCGGAAATCGAGCAGATCAAGGACCAGCTGCCGAGCGGGGTTGAAATTGTTGTCACGAGAGAAACAGCGAGATTCATCGAATCGGCCATTGGTGATGTTCTGTTTGATCTGATGATCGCGGTGGTATTGGTTGTTTTTGTCACATTCTTTTTTCTGCTCAGCTGGCGGGCAACTTTTATCGTTATGCTGGCCATCCCGACTTCCGTTATTGCCACGTTCGCTGCCTTTGCCGCCTTCGATTTTACGCTTAATTTCATGACATTATTGGCCTTGACGGTCGCGATTGGATTGCTTGTTGATGACGCTATCGTCGTTGTTGAAGCCGTGCAAAGCGATGTCGATGAAGGCGCTGATCCAATGGAGGCCGCACCAAAAGCAACCAAGCGGGTCGCATTGGCGGTGCTTGCCGGGACATTTGCCACGTTGGCAGTGTTTGTGCCTATTGCCTTTATGGAAGGGATAGTCGGACGTTTCTTTTTTCAATATGGCTTGGCGATAGTATTTTCGGTTAGCGTCTCATTGCTGGTGGCGCTTACCCTGTCGCCCATGCTTGCGTCTCGATTCCTGAAATCGGAAAAAGAGAAAACAGGCTGGCTGGGAAAAATTGAAATCTTCCACCAGATCATGCGAAAGCGATACGAACGGCTTGTAGGTTGGTCGATCAGAAGACGATATCTCGTTTTTTTGGGAGCCATCATAAGTCTTTTAATCGGCGGTCTTTTCGCAGCAATGGTGCCCGCCACCTTCATGGCCCTCACGGACAGATCAGAGTTCCTTGCAAGTGTTGAACTTCCGTTGGGAACTGGGATTGCGACAGCTAAAGAGGCGTCGCTGCGAGCCGACGAAGCGCTACGCAATATTGAAGATGTAGAATATGTTTTCGTAACCATAGGGGCAGGTACCAATCAGAAAACCAACTTGCTCGATTTCTATTTTGATCTCAGTCCTAAACAGGGTCGATCAGTCGAGCAGGGCGCGATCATGGACCAAGCGCGTGAGGTCCTTGCAAAGACGCTGCCAGAAGCCACGGATATTTCGGTTGTAGAAGTTCCATGGGTTTCCGGTGCCGGTGTGGGATCGGCTCAGATAGAGCTTATAATTTCTGGTTCCGACCTTACGACGATCAATGAATATGCAAATATCATCGCGGAGGAAATGCGTGCTACCCCAGAACTGGTGGATGTCGCCTCTACCTACGAAGGCGGCAGGCCGGAATTGCAGATCAGGTTAGACCGCAATCGGGCCGCAGATTTAGGGGTGACGGCTCGGGATGTCGCAGCAGCAACGCGAACTTTAATTGGCGGGAGTGATGCGGGAACATTTGAAGCCGACGGCAGACGCTATGATGTGAGAGTGCGAGTGGATGAAGATAAACGGCAAACTTTGAACGACATTGCCCGGCTTCCAGTTCGATCAGGAAGTGGAAGTTTAGTCGATCTGGCGGCAGTTGCTGATATTGAAGTTGCCGACAGCCCAGCTCAGATTGATCGCGTGGACCGAGCGAGGCGAATTACAGTCATGGCAAACACGCCGCCCGGCGTAGCATTGAGCGTCGCTGTCGCTCAGGTTGAAAAAATCCTGACCAACAATCCCCCACCTGAAGGAATGTCGACCAAAATGGAGGGTATGGCGCGGAGACTGGCAGACACAACTTCTGCCATACTGCTAGCGTTTGCGCTTGCTTTTGTGGCCCTATATATTGTCCTCGCCAGCCAATTTAACAGCTTCGGACAACCTGTCCTGATCATGCTTACGGCTCCCCTTTCTTTTTCCGGAGCGTTTATTGCACTTTGGCTTTCCAATCAGGAATTGAGCATGTTCGCCCAAATCGGAATGATTGCCCTGATGGGGATCGTGATGAAAAACGGGATTCTTCTTGTGGATCTTGCCAATGAATATCGGCGGGGAGGTATGGACGCAGCGGATGCCATGCAAAAAGCCGCACCCGAACGGCTCCGGCCAGTGTTAATGACGGCTCTGGCAGCAATTTTCGGAATGATGCCTGTCGCCTTTGCTCAGTCGGATGGAGCCGAATGGCGCAATGCTATGGGCTTTATCATTATGGGCGGATTAGCGACATCGACCTTTTTGACATTGTTGGTAGTGCCTGCTGCATATGCTTTGCCTGATGACTATGCTCGGCTTAAAACCCGCGTTCGCGCAAAGCTATCGGGAGGATTGTGGAAAGAGCGCCGCGCTTAGTCAAATTGTCTCATCACGGCATCAACGCAACCTTTTGCCGATGCCGCTACAACGCACTAGGTGTTTAGTCCCGGCATTTGATGGTGTAATATTCACCCACCAATGGAAGGACGCGCTATGGGACAGATTCTACACGGGAGCGCCACCACGACAGAGACAGTCCGTCGAGCAATACAACATAGTCAAGAGAGCCTGATGGCGCTTTCGAGGCGCTACAGCATCAACCCGAAGACAGTGGCCAAGTGGAAGCAGCGCACGTCAGTGCACGACCTCCCCACCGGCCCCAAGGAGGCCAAGTCCACCGTCCTGACTATCGAAGAAGAGGCCATCATCGTTGCCTTCCGTCGGCATACACTGCTGCCGCTGGACGACTGCCTCTACGCATTGCAGGCAACGATCCCGCTCCTGACACGCTCGTCGCTGCACCGCTGTTTGCAGCGCTACGGGATCAGCCGATTGCCCGAAGTTACTGGGGACAAGGAGCCGAAGAAGAAGTTCAAGACATACCCCATCGGCTACTTCCATATCGACATCGCCGAGGTCCGCACCGCGGAAGGCAAGCTGCACCTGTATGTCGGTATTGACCGGACCAGCAAGTTCGCCTTCGTCCAGCTCGTGGCCAAGGCGAACCGGGTGACAGCCTCAGCCTTCCTGGTCTCCCTGATCAAGGCCGTGCCATACAAAATCCACACCGTGCTGACCGACAATGGTATCCAGTTCACCTTCCCGCCGCGCTACGCTGACGGTCCGACCGCCACCTACATGACCCACATGTTCGATATGCGCTGCGAAGAAAACGGGATCGAGCACCGGCTCACCAAGATCAAGCATCCCTGGACCAACGGGCAGGTCGAACGGATGAACCGAACAATCAAGGAGGCGACCGTCAAACGGTATCATTATGACAGCCATGCGCAGCTGACTGCACATCTCCACGACTTCATCGATGCCTACAATTATGGTCGGCGGCTGAAGACCCTCAAGAGACTCACACCCTTCGAATACATCTGCAAAATGTGGACAACCGAACCAAACAGATTTACGCTCAATCCAACCCATCATATGCCGGGACTAAACAACTAGGTTCAAATCAAGGTATCAAAATTCATATTTGGTATTCTCGACCACCCAATTCATCGAAGATATGACAGGTCATTCTAACATTGCGGTTAGCGTTCGTGGGAGCTTTTCCAAAAAGAAAGAACGCTCCTGAGAGCTGCGACAAAGGCCAATGGCTGATCGAGCATCAGGTGGTGGCGGGCTTCCGGTATGGCTATTATCGGGATGTCGGTTCCACCCATCTCGCGGATGTAATCGGCAGAATCCTGTGAGAAGAGCAGACTGTTACCGCCGTGCACGATTGCTTTGCGGCCCGGCGCTTGCACCAGGCGCTTACCCATGTTCAGCCACTCCTCGGGCCTATTGCTCCGCCGGAAAACCTCTGGTGAGAATTTCCACGTCCAACTGCCTCTTTCATGCTTCAGCGAATGATACGCAATATAATCTAGCAGGAATGGCTCCTCGACGGGCTGAGGCGGGGATAGGATGTAGCGCGCACGCGCTGCTTCATAGCTGGGATAGCGCTTGTTGGGCTTGTCCGGATTCCCTGATCCCGGGCTCGACCGATCGTTCTTCCAGTATTTTTCAAGCAATTCAGGGCGCATGATCATAAGGTCGCATACGACCACTCCAGCAAAGGCGTCGGGCGACTGGGTCACGGCTGTCAGCGCGGCACCCGAACCGAAGCTGTGCGCGATGATCGTTGGCTTTTGGCCATCCGCAAACATGTTCAGGGCCTCGGCAACCTCGGTGAATTCCCTCCCGCGGGCCGCCGTGTCAGCTGCCCCCCGCATTTCGCTGTCACCCATGCCCGCCAGATCAAAGGCTACGACGTCATAATCCTGGGCAAAGAAGGGGGCGATGAAGGCGAAGCATCGGGCATGGGCGAGGAAGCCATGCGTTATCAGCAATTTGGGCTTCTCGGGGCTGCCCCAGCGGAGATAGTGCACCTTGGCACCGGAAATCTCTACATAAGCTTCTTCGCGCGGCACGTTCAGTGCTGCTATGAACCATTCGGGCAGGTGCGAACCGTCCCCGGCCCACAAGGAATCGATGTCAGTCGGAAGGTTGTTTACAGGGGTCATTTCATTCATTGCGCGAAGGGTTCCGTGTTTGTGGGTTTTTCGGTTACGAAGCCGCGATAGCCGTCATGCGCTACATCATCACAAAGTGCGGCATAACCGACCACGCTGGGAAAATTGATCAGTTGACGCTTTTTGCCCGGGATATTGGCGCCCATGTACCAGGAGTCTGCTTCGGGAAAGAGCGTCATCGCCCCCGCCTGCGCGACCATTTCGGTCCAGGTCGTCTCGGCTTCGGGTTCCGTATCGAAAAGGACGATGCCTTCGTCTCTTAGCCGGACCAGGAAATCGCAAATCCAGTCGCCTTGTATCTCGGCGGTCGTCGGACCATTCGAAAAACCCGAAGGGCTTAGAGGACCGTAGGCGAACAGCATATTGGGAAAGTCCGCCACGGCCATGCCCAAATAAGCGCGCAGGCCATCGTTCCAGGCCTGTGCCAAACCGAGCCCGCCCAGCCCGGTTATATTCATGTCGATCAGTCCGCCGCGTCCGGCATCGAAGCCTGTTGCAAAGACGATCAGATCGCAGTCAAACGCCCCATCCTGAGTTTCGATACGGTCCGCGCTGATCCGGACGATCGGCGTTTCCTTCAGATCGACGAGCGCGACATTTTCCTGCGCAAAAATCTCGTAATAATTCTGTTCCAGCGATGGCCGCTTGGTGCCGAAGGGGTGGGGCGGCTCGGCAGGAGCAAGTTTTTCCGCAAGCGCCGGATCGACGATCCGCTCCCGGACTTTGTCGCGCCAGAAATCATAAGCGTAGCGGTTTGCTTCGCGGTTGGTGAGCATATCCGCAAAATTGTGATACCAAAATTTTAGACCGCCGCGCTGCCAGAGATGCTCGAAATGTGCGGTGCGCTCCTCATCGCTAACCTCAAGTGCCGATTTTTCCAGCGACTGGTATTCAAAACCCCCGCTGGTCTGCTTGCGTTGTTCGAAAATGGCCGGATACCCCTGCTTTTCGCGCTCCTGCCTTTCTTCGGTTAAGGTCTCCTGGCGCATGGGCAAGGCCAGGATCGGCGTTCTCTGGAACAGCGTCAGTCGATCTGCGGATTTCGCCGCCTCCTGCGCTACCTGTACGCCGCTCGCCCCGGTACCGATCAGGGCGATCTTGCGACCTGCCAGATCAATGCCTTCCTGAGGCCAGCGCGCGGTGTGGCACCATTCGCCAGCGAAGGTGTCGAGGCCGGGAATGTCGGGGACATAAGGCTTCGACGCGAAGCCGAGAGCCGGCAGGAGAAACCGCGCTGTCACCGTGTCCCCACCGTCCAGATGCAGGCGCCAGAGCGATGCCTTTTCGGCGAAGCGTGCGCTTTCGACCCTCGTGCCCAAGCGCATTTGCGGCCACAGATCGAAGGTATCGCAAACATGGCGGAAATAGGCCCGGAGCTCTTTCCAGCCGGGGAAGCGCTCAGTCCACGACCATGTCCGCCAGACTTCGGGAAGAGAGAATTCGTAAAGCGGAACCTGCGAATCGACCCGCGCGCCCGGGTAGCGATTCCAGTACCAGATGCCGCCGGGCTGGGCGGCAGCATCGACCAGCAGGACATTGAACCCGGCCTCGCGCAGTCTGTGAAGCAGGTAGACGCCGCTGAAACCGGCACCGACGATCACCGCGTCATAGTCTGGCGTGGTCTTGCCGCTCACGCTGCCACCCTGCTGCCTTCCGCAATTTTCTTTGCCGCTGCGTAATCCGCCTTTCCGTTCGAGGCGCGCAGAGGCGTGTCGGTAGGATGGATCGACTTGGGCGTCTTATATCCTGCCAGCTGTTCGCGGACGTGGTCCTTTACAGTTTGCTCATCGAATTCGCCCTGCTTGTCGAGATGGACCACGGCGGTCACCGCCTGACCCCATTTCTCGTGCGGTACCCCGACGACCAGCGCATCGGCGATCGCGGGGTGAGTCTTCAGCACCTCTTCGACTTCTTCGGGATAGACCTTTTCACCGGCGGTGTTGATGCACACGCTGCCCCGGCCGAGCAGGGTCAGGCTGCCATCGGTCTCCACGCGGCACCAGTCGCCCGGTATCGAGTAACGCACACCGTCGATTGTCTTGAAGGTCTTCGCCGACTTTTCAGGGTCCTTGTAATAGCCGAGCGGGATCGCACCCTTGCGCGCGATAAAGCCGGATACTCCGCTGCCCGGCTCAATCTTCTGGTCGTTCTCGTCGAACACGTCGCAGAACTCACCGATGCCGAATTTGGCGGTGTTGGTGCCGCCTTGCGCGGTGGTGACCGAAAGGCCGTAGCCGAGGCCTTCGGAAGCGCCGAAACTGTCCATCAGGATGACTTGAGAAATGTGCTTGCAAAGACCGGCCTTGACCTCCTTGCTCCACATCACGCCGGACGAGATGATCGACACGAGGCTGCTGGTATCCCAGCGGCCGGGATGTTCGTCGAGGGCGCGAAGCATCGGCTTGGCGAAAGCGTCACCCACGATTGCGATACTCTCGACCTTGTGTTTCTCGACCGTCTCCCACAACTCTTCGGCATCGAATGACGGGTCGGAGAGTGTAACGATTGCACCGCCCGACATCAGCGCGCCGATCCCGGTGATAAAGCCTGTGCCGTGCATCAGCGGGCAGGAGGGGAGGGTGCGGCGTCCCGGCCCCTGGCTCTTGATCAGCGCGACGTTTTCTTCGTGCGACTGCGGCACCGGGCCGAGCAGCTTTTGCGCATCGAGCTGAGCCTTGCGCATGTCGTCGTGCCGCCACATCACGCCCTTGGGCATGCCGGTGGTGCCGCCGGTATAGATGAACAGCAGATCGCCTGGTGAGCGCTCGATGCCTAGAGGCGAACCGTCTCCCTGCGTCGTGAGATGTTCATAGGGAACGGCGAAAGGGGCGATTTCCGACGCATCACCGATCTCGACGAAAGTGTGGACCTTCTCAAGCCGGTCCTTCAGCTCAAGGATATAGTCGCGAAATTCGGAGCTGTAGACGATCACCTCGCTGTCGGAATCGTCGAAGATGTAG
This sequence comes from Sphingorhabdus sp. 109, assembly GCF_902506555.1. Classification (GTDB taxonomy): domain Bacteria; phylum Pseudomonadota; class Alphaproteobacteria; order Sphingomonadales; family Sphingomonadaceae; genus Parasphingorhabdus. The sequence goes on from NZ_LR732707.1 coordinate 3,555,047, forward strand.
AATACTTCTTTGGGCACGTAGCGATAATTGATGTTCACATGCGTGAGCCGACCCTTGAAGCAGGCCGCCATCAGCTCGCCGTATTCGGGACGGTTTCGCATGTAGAACGCCACCTTCGCCCCGTCGACGGCACCGCGTTCCCGCAGGTTGCGCGCGAGATTGTTCGAACGGACTGACATTTCCGGCCATGTGATGATCCGGTCGCCATGGATCAGCGCGGGCGCATCCTTCGGCATGGCCGGTTCGATAGCATCAAGAATGTCGCCAAGGTTCCAGTCGATCACGTTTCCATCTCATCTCTTGGCGGGGCGCCGCTTGTCTCGCGGCGTCCCCGCAGCTACTTAAATCACGCTGCCCGGGTCCACCCCTGCCGCGCTGCTGCTTCGGCTCTCACCGCTTCGGGGCCGCCAAGAACCTGGCGATCGAAACCGATCCGCTTGAACCAATAATGGAGCCCAAGCAGGTCGGTGAAGCCCATCCCGCCATGCACTTCGGTGGAAGTGCGCGCGACGAAGCGATACACCTCGCCGGTATGCGATTTCGCGTGACACGCGGCGAGCGTGGCTTCATCCGACGCTGCGTCGAAAGCATGCGCTGCGTACCAAATCAGGGAGCGGCATGGTTCGTGACGGGCTGCCATTTCCGCGCACATATGCTTGACCGCCTGAAAGCTGCCAATGATCCGCCCAAATTGTTCGCGCTGTCCGGCATAATCGACCGCCTTCTCAATCATGGCCTGACCCGCGCCGAGGCTGTCAGCGGCCAGGATCACCCGGCCCGCATCGCGCAGCCGTGCCGCAGTCGCTCCGCCATCGTCGGCCAGTGGTTCGGCCGCAACGGTCTCGAACCGCATTTCCCCTACGCTGCGGGTGCGGTCGATCGTCGTCAGCGGGATTTTCTCCAGCCCCGGTGCATCGGCGGGGACGAAGTGCATCCGCCCGGCGGTATCGGCCACCAGGAAGGCCTCGGCGCCGGTGAAATCGAGTGCGAACAGCGCCGTGCCGTCCAGCTTGCCGCTGTTGCAGGTTACGCCCGCCCCGTCGCGCACCTCAATAGTCTCGGCAATGGCAACGGCGATCTGCGCTTTGCCGCTGGCGATCTGAGGCAACCACTCAGCCTGCTGCTGCTCGTTGCCGGCTTGCGCCAGCGCGATGGGTGCAAGCACATGGCTGGCGAGAAACGGCACCGGAGCGACCGCATAGGCAAGCTGTTCGGCCACAACAGCTGCATCTAGCAAGGTCATACCGAGGCCGCCATGCTGTTCGGGAACCATCATTCCTGTGATGCCCAGTTCGCTCAGTGCAGACTGCACCTTTTCGCTGTAAGAAGCTTCGCCTTCGGCGCACTCACGCACATGGTCGAGCGGGCAGGTGTCGGCGAGGCATCGCGCGACTGTATCGCGCAGCATCTGCTGGTCTTGCGACAGTCCGAAATCCATCAGGCGGCTCCCTGTTTCTGGCGGACCGCGACGGCGGCGCCCTGTTCGGCCGGCGCAGGTTTGGCCAGCTTAGGTTCGCGCGGCATATCGAGACCGCGTTCGGCGATGATGTTCTTCTGGATCTGCGCGGTACCTCCACCGATGATAAGGCCCAGCTGGAACATGTAGTTCCACTGCCACGCGCCTCCTTCGCGCTCGCGATTGCTACCGTGATAAAGGATGCCGATCTCGCCCATGGCGTCGATCGCCAGAGCCGATATCTGATGCGCCAGTTCGCAGCTTTGCAGCTTGACAATCAGCTTGGCCATGCCGCCGGGTTCGCCCTTCAGATTGTCCGAAAGGATACGCATTCCGTTGTATTTCATCGCTGCAACTTCGGCCTGAAGCGCCGCCAACCGGTCGCGCAGCACGGCATTGTCGATCGCGCGGCCTTGGCCGACACGTTCTTTCTGCATTAGCTTGACCAGTGCCTGAAATCGGTTTTCCAGCGCATCGGGATCGCCCAGCATGCCGCGTTCGTGACCCAGTGTCGCATTGGCGACGAACCAGCCTTGACCACGCTGGCCGACGATCTGGTCCATCGGCACCCGCACGTCGGTGAAGAACGTCTCGTTAAATTCGGCGTGACCGGTCATGGTCTTGAGCGGACGCACATCGATCCCCGGCGTATCCATCGAGAATATCAGATAGGAAATGCCGCCGTGCTTGGGCGCGTCAGGTTCGGTCCTGACCAGGCAGAAGATCATGTCCGCCTGCTTGGCCGTGCTGGTCCAGATCTTCTGGCCGTTGATCACGAATTCGCCGTTTTCGATCCGCGCGCTGGTTTTCAGGCTGGCAAGGTCCGATCCCGCGCCGGGCTCGGAATAGCCCTGGCACCATACGACCTCGCCTTTCAGCGTCGGCTCGACCCACTGGCGTTTCTGTGCCTCGGTTCCCAGTTCCAGCAGTGTAGGGACCAGCATCGATATGCCTTGGTTGGCAAGTCCGCCGGGAATGCCGGCGCGCGCGAATTCCTCGGCGATGATTCGCGATTTGAGAATGTCGGGCTCGGCCCCGTAACCCCCGTATTCCGTGGGGATCGTGCGGGCGGTATAGCCATGTTCGATCAGCAGTTTTTGCCACTCGACCGCCTCGGGACAGGGGCGGGCGGCCCGGCCCTGCCCGGCTGGCGCACGATTCCCGTACGTCTTTAGGAATTGTCGCACTTCCTCGCGGAAAGCGTCATATTCGGGTCCATATTCGAGATCCATTTCGTGCTTATCCTTCGTGGGGCAGGTTCGTATCGGGGCGGAAAACCGGCAGGCGGAAATCCGCGCCGATCAGTTCGAAATCGAGCGTTACCGGAAGGTCCAGTTCTAGCTTGTCGCGGTCGCAATCGATCAGGCGCGTGGCCATGCGGACGCCTTCTTCCAGTTCCACCACCGCCGAGACAAACGGAATGTCAGCGGCAAAGGCAGGGTGCAGAGCCTGATGTGTGACCGTCCAGGAAAACAGCGTACCTTTTCCGCTGCTTTGCTCCCAAGAAAAGTCGGGCGAGCCGCATTTTGCGCACATGTAGCGTGGCAGGTGGCGGAAGGTGCCACATTCGCCGCAGCGCTGGAAATAGAGATTGCCGTCCTGGCAACGGTTCCAGAATTCCTGTTCCACCGGATCCTGCGGGCGCGGTTGCGGCTTTGGCGGCACCTTCTGCGCCGAGGCACGCATTTTGGGCGGAAGATCCTTCTCGTCGCTCATGCAAACCTCCTCAGGATAGCGATACTGCCATCGCCCAAGTCGCCCCAGCCGGTGACCAGTCCGGTCTGCGCGCCTTCGACCTGGCGTTCGCCGCAATCGTGGCGCAGTTGACGCACCGCTTCGACCACGTGGTTGAGGCCCCAGACATGCGCTTCGCTCAGCAGGCCGCCATGGGTGTTGACTGGATAGCGCCCGCCCAGCTCGATCTGCCCGTCGGCGACAAATTCACCCTGTCCGCCCGGCTCGTAATAACCCAGCGCTTCGAGCTGTAGCAGGACGACATAGGTAAAGCAGTCGTAGATCTGCAGGAAATCCATGTCCTCGCGGCGAACGCCCGCCATGTCGAAGGCGCGCGGGGCGGCATAGCTGAGGCCGATTTTGAACGGATCGGGCCGGGAAGGGATGTCGTCGGCCGGATAGGGATGTCCCTCGGCTGCGCCCGCAATGCTGATGGGGACATGCGGCATGTCTTTTGCCCGGTCCATCCGCGAGACGACGACTGCGCAGGCTCCGTCGGTTTCCAGGCAGCAATCGTAAAGGCGGAAAGGTTCGGAAATCAACCGCGCCGAGTGATAGGTTTCCGCGTCCAGCTCGCGCCCATAGGTAAAGGCCTGCGGATTCATCTGCGCATGGCGGCGGCAGGCCAGCGCGACGGCCGCCATTGCGTCAGGCCCGACGCCGTAAAGCTTTGAATGGCGGGTCGCGAGCCAGGCATACATTTGCACCGGCAAAAACACGCCATAGGGACTGTAATAGCCTTTGACCGTGTTGGTCAGCGTGTTCATGTTCATCGGCCGCGTCGGCGGCGCACCTGGCTTGGGCCTGAGCGCCGAATATCCGTTCCAGCCCAGCGTTATGAGCACATGGTCGCACAGGCCGCTTGCGATCGCCATTGCCGCGTTTTGCAGCGCCGTAGTCGGGCTGGCCCCGCCCATATGCACTGTGGCGGCATAGCGCAGCACATCGATACCCAGATTGGCGGCCATTTCCTCTGACGTCGTATAGATCGGCGGCGGCACCATGCCATCGATATCGGAAGGTTTCAGCCCGGCATCCGCGATGGCGCGGCGCGATGCTTCCAGCATCATGTCCACTGCGGTGCGTTCGGTGCCTTTGACGAAAGCGGTTTCGCCAACGCCAGTGATAGCGGACCTGTCGCTGAAGCTTAGGGCGGCGGGACCGTTCATGCCTGCAGCTCGCCTTGCCGGCGCGCCTGAAACTCACGCTCCAGTCGCTGTGAAAGATCACGCACGCCTACATATACTGCCGGGGGCTGGAGGTTCAGATCGCGGCGCACTTCCTCAAGCGGGCGATCGAGGTACCTTTCCCAATAGAACGTGGTCAGGTCCGCTGCCTTGCGACCCAGTCGCCACGCCTCAAACGCGGCGCGCGCGACGGGGAGCTGCCATTGCTCCGCCAGCAGTTTGGGGACACCGACCGCAACGATGAAGGTGATGCCGTGATTGTAGAATTGTGCATTGCCAAAAGAGAGTACGCACAATTCGCCCAATGCATCGCGGCCATAACCGGTCACCACATGGAACAGATCGTGCGAATCGCGCAGACGTTGGCGATAGCGCGTGACCGCAGGATCGCTGAATTCTGTCATGCCGCTTGCCTCGCTCGCCTCGGCCAGGCCCTGAGCGGTCAGTCCCTCGCCATAGACGAAATCGAGATAAGCGCGGCCAAGCGTCCCCGGCGCGCAGCGCGCCAGGCGCTCCCGGTCGCTGAGCGTGCCGAGCAAATCGGCCCGTTCCGTCAGGATCGTCTGCCCTTGCGGCGAGGCGGCGAAGCGGCGGAAGTTGCGGTAGTAGGAATTGCCCGATAGCGCCTGGACGATGCGAAATACCTGCGAAGTGTCTTCCTTGTCCGCTATCAGCTGGCGCATTGCCGACAAGGCTTCTCCAGGGCGAATGCCGCGGCGCAATTCGTGCCCTTGCGGCAGGTTTGGTGCATCATTCACGACAATACCTCCGTTGCGGTTCACGAGTAGGACTTGGCGGATGAAAGCGCCTCTTCGGCCCCCGTGACGAGATCCTGCATGACCTCGGAGGCGGGACGGATCGCGTCGATCAGTCCGATCCCCTGACCTGCGAAACCGGGAATAACGTCTTTTCGCTCCGCCTTGATGCCGGAGGCCATTACCGGCCCGGAAATCATCGATTGGTACGGCATGGGGAGGGGCTCTTTGTCGGCTGCAGCCCATGCATCGGCCCATCTGTTGCGAATCATGCGCGCAGGCTTGCCGGTAAGCGATCGGCTGACCACCGTGTCGTCCTCGCCGCTTTCGGTGATCGCTTCTTTCTGGAAGTGTTCGATACCCGCTTCCTCGGTCGCGAGGAACGCCGTTCCGATCCATGCGCCCTCGGCGCCAAGCATCATCGCGGCAGCAACGCCGCGGCCATCCGAAATGCCGCCGGCACCGATGACGGGAACGCGATCGCCTACCGCATCGACCACTTGCGGGATGAGCGAGATGGTGCCGATCGGCGAATTGTGACCGCCACCATCGTGACCCTGCGCCACAATCATGTCGATGCCCGAACCGACCACTTGCTCGGCATGTTTAACCTTGCCGATCACCGCCATGACCTTGGTGCCATTGGCATGCAGGCGGTCCATCCACGGTTCGGGACTGCCAAGACCCGCAGCATAGACGGACACTTTTTCCTCGATCACCACTTCCATCTGCGCTTCAAAGAACTCCTTCGAGAAGAGCTGAGGCCCGCCTTTCCCCATTTCGGCGGCGCCAGCCGCCCGCATGGCCGCCTCAGTATCAACTTGAGGAAGGCCTTCGCGGTCCATGAAATCGCGGGTGAACTGCTGGTATTCGCCCAGCAGTTCCATCGGATTTTCGGGTGCGCCACCGCTCTGCGGTGCGGATCCGCGCGTGACCGAGGCGGGCAGCAGCGTATCGACGCCGAAGGGCTTGTCGGTCAGCTCGCGGGTCTGACGAATCCAGTCGCGCAGCTGTTCAGGCGAACACGCCGCCGCACCCAGCACGCCCAACCCGCCCGCATTCGATACTGCCGCGGCCAGCGCCGGAACGCTTGCACCGCCCATGCCGGCCAGCAGGATCGGATATTCGATTCCCAGCATTTCACAAATTCGGCTTCTCAGTGCCATTTTCTCTTCCTCTCCGCATGGATGCCTTTTGGCACGCTTCAATTGGTTACAACTGCTAAATTTGCCCCCATTTGACCCGTTGGGACACCAGTTCCGGGCTGCGTTCCGCAAGATAGGATGCCGAGCCCGAGACGAGGCGGCTCATCGCCTGCCGTGCAGCTGCCTGGTCGCCAGTGCGCACCGATTCGAGAACGCGGCGCAAAAATCGTAGTTGGACCGCTCGCTCTTGTGCCGAATACCCCAGCGAGTTCGAGAATTCGCGGGTCAGCAAATGCATCGTCGAGGTTAGCAAGCCAAAGAGCGGATTGCCGCTTGCCCAGCCAAGCAGGTCGTGAAAACGGCGGTTCAGTTCCTCGAAATTATTGTCGGCTTCATTGCGCTCCAGTTCTTTGAAGCAATCGGCAAGTGCACTCAGGTCGCCCGTGGTCGCGCGCAGCGCGGCATAGGCAGCGACATCGGGCGCAATCGCCTCGCGCAGTTCCAGCAATCCGCGCAGGTCCGCTTCCATGAAATGCAGGATCAGCGACAGGCTATTGGCGAAATCACCAGTCTGCGGGCGTGCCACCACCGGCCCGCCTCCGCGCCCCAGTTGCAGGTGGATCACGCCCTGGAGTTCCAGGAAGCGCAAGGCTTCGCGCAAGGTCGCACGGGCAACCTCGTAGCGCGCCAGCATCTCGTCCTCGTGCGGCAGCCGGTCCCCAGGAGAATGCGCCCCCGCCTCGATGTCGCGCACGATGTTCTGGGCGAGCGATAAGGCGCGCTTGGTTTTCTTCACTGTTTCGACCTGCGGCTGCATCGTTGCCCCTTGGCTAAAGTCGTATAACATTTAAAAGCGTTCAATGCCCGCTGTCAATGGCCTTGAAACGATAGGGCGGGGTAAAAAGTAGAAAATATTATAAGCTTTCTTGACAAAAATCGGCTAGACCATTATTTTTGTAAGATTAGGGCAGGATTGCTTGCGGGAGAGGAAGACAGGATATGAATACCCAGATCATGGAAATGGATACTGCAGACAAGATCGCCGCGATTCCGATTGTAGAGATCGACGTTGCCCGGCCAAGCCTGTTCCAGAACGATACCATCGGATTGTTCTTTGACCGGCTGCGCAAGGAAGATCCGGTTCATTACTGCCGCGACAGCTATGTCGGCCCTTATTGGTCGATCACCAAGTTCGACGACATCATGGCGGTCGATACCAACCACAAGGTGTTCTCGTCCGAGGCGAAGCTTGGCGGTATCGCGATTCAGGACATGCATTCGGTTGAGGGTGCGCTTGACCTGGAAATGTTCATTGCCATGGATCCACCCAAGCACGATCAGCAGCGAAAGGCTGTGACGCCCTCGGTCGCGCCGTCCAACTTGCAGCTGCTGGAACCGATCATTCGCCAACGTGCCGCCAAGATTCTCGACGACCTGCCGGTCGGTGAGGAGATTGACTGGGTCGACAAGGTTTCGATCGAATTGACCACTATGACGCTCGCGACGCTGTTCGACTTTCCCTGGGAAGAACGGCGCAAGCTCACCCGCTGGTCGGACATCACAACGGCTGCGCCGGAAACTGGCATCGTCGAATCCTACGAGGCGAGGCGCGAAGAGCTCATCGAGTGCGCAATGTATTTCAAGGGACTGTGGGAACAGCGCATCAATGAGGAGCCAAAGAACGACCTGATCTCCATTATGGCGCACTCCCCGGCGACAAGGGACATGCCCTTCCTGGAATTTCTGGGTAACCTTCTGCTGCTCATCGTGGGCGGCAACGACACGACCCGCAATTCGATCAGCGGAGGCGTGCTGGCTCTTAATGAGAACCCCGATCAATATCGCAGGCTGTCGGACGACCCTTCGCTCATTGGCAGCATGGTGCCGGAAATCATCCGGTGGCAGACGCCGCTGACCCATATGCGCCGCACTGCGCTCCAGGATTGGGAGATCGGCGGCAAACAGATTAAAAAGGGCGACAAGGTCGTGATGTGGTATCTCTCCGGCAACCGCGACGGCAGCGTCATCGACCGAGCGGACGAATTCATTATCGACCGCAAAAATCCGCGCCATCACCTCTCTTTTGGCTATGGAATTCATCGCTGCATGGGCAACCGCCTCGCCGAACTGCAACTGCGTATCATCTGGGAAGAGATTCACAAGCGTTTCTCAAGGGTCGAAGTGACAGGCGAGCCTGAGCGCCTGTATTCAAATCTGGTGCGGGGAATCACCAATCTGCCGGTGCGTTTGCATGCCCGCTGATTGTCCGAACCAAATATTGCGGAGATAGAAATGGTAAAGGTAACGTTCGTCGCGAGCGGCGGAGAGCGCCGGGAAGTCGAGATCGACAAAGGCGAAACCGCGCGCGAAGCGGCATTGTTCAACGACGTGCCGGGTATCGACGGCGATTGCGGAGGCGTTTGCGCCTGCGCGACCTGTCACGTCCATGTCGACCCCGAATGGATCGACAAGGTCGGTCGGCTGCACGAAGACGGGATGGAAGCCGAGCTGCTGCAGTTCGCCGAAGGCACTACAGAATACAGCCGCCTCGCGTGCCAGATTCCGATGAAGCCGATGCTGGATGGCCTAGTGCTTCACGTGCCCGAACAGCAATATTGATCCATCGAGATAGGTCTCGCAATCCTCGCCCAATCGATGGAGAAGCAACCCTGATCCTCAGATGGAGACCATGATGGCGACCCAGCTGAAAGAGAACACCCACGCGGACGACGACGCGTTTCGGACAGAAGTACGCGAATTCCTTGCCGAAAACTTCCCGGAAGAACTTAAGGCCAACTTGCTAGCAGGCCTGAAAATTCCGACAAACGAAACGCCTCTCCATACAAAATGGCGTGAGTCATATCGGTGCTCGGGGCTGGGCACGCCCAACTGGACTTGTAACGGTTTGGTTCCGGTCGCTTGTCTTTCATTATGCCACCTTAGCTTCGAAAGCCAAGGGGCTTATGCCGCCCAGATATGAGTGGCGCCTTCGGGTGTTGTAGAACCCGTTGATGTATTGGAAGATGGCAGCCTCAGCCTGACGGCGTGTTGGCCAGCTTTGCCGCCAGATCAGCTCCGCCTTGATCGTTTTGAAGAATGTCTCCGCCGAGGCATTGTCGTAGCAGTTGCCCTTACCGTTTCCAATTCAAACTATGCAGAAGTCGGATCAAGCTGTATTTCAGAGGTTCGTGCGATCGAGGTGATCCGCGACAAGGGCCTAGCCACAACGCCGTTCCTGTCTTTTGGTGACCCTAATCGCATGGAAGGGCGCGGAATTGACGGCTCATCCCCATGTGGTGTGATCGACCAGCAGGTCGTTCAAGCCTGACGTGCGACTGCCACTTTCTGAAAATAGTATAGGAAAGCCTGATTTGTCATGCCAAGATCGCTCAATTGAAATTGTTTTCAATTGAACCTATTTGGTTGATCTTTTTGACCATGTTCTAGAATGAGCGTGAAATCCATAGGGTGCGATGAGAACAAAAAGAGAATATCCGCACTTACATTGCACTTACAGCGGTGATATAAGAATTCAGCATTTTGAAAAAATGGCTGAAAACTGGCCGGGACGAGAGGATTCGAAACTCAGAAAA
>NZ_LR732708.1 GCF_902506555.1 Sphingorhabdus sp. 109
ATTGTAGCGCGACAAACAGGATGATCAACGCGACAACCAAGATAAGAATCGGTCATAACGGCGTCGCCATGATGTTCGTCCTGGTTGTCGCTGACAAGGATTAATTTTGAGTTTGGTTGTCGCTGCGCGACAGCTCGTCCGATTTTGCTGGACTGAGCGTTGCCGGGCATGGAGTGCCCGGCAACATTTTGATGAGGCAACGCCTCAGGATTCGGTACCATTTGTTGGTGAGGCAACGCGAGTGCCCTTGATTGTCGCGCGTGTTGGTGGTCGGCCAGCGCCGTGTTGCTTGCGATCGAGAGCGGCGCGCCTTCGGTAACTGTCGACGTTCATTTCGAAGATTGTCGAGTGATGAACAATGCGATCGACGGCTGCCAGCGTCATGGCGGGGTCTGGGAAGATTCGATTCCAGTCGCCAAAAGGCTGGTTGGCGGTAATCAGGAGCGATCGCCGCTCGTAGCGGGCACTGATGAGCTCGAAGAGAACGGAGGTTTCCGCCTGATCCTTGCTGATGTACGCAAAATCGTCGAGCACCAGTAAATCCACGCGGTCGAGCTTGGCGATGGCCGCTTCGAGTGCCAGCTCCCGTCTGGCGACCTGCAGCTTCTGGACGAGGTCGGAGGTTCGGGTGAACAGGACCCGGTATCCTTTCTCGACAAGGGCGAACCCGATCGCTGACGATAAGTGCGATTTTCCGCCGCCAGGCCCCCCTATCAGGATCAGATTGGCGCCCTTGTCGAGCCAGGCGTCGCCAGCGCACAAGGCCATGACATGCGCCTTGGAGACCATCGGGACGGCCGTGAAGTCGAAGCTGTCGATGCTCTTGCCGGGCAGCAGGCGGGCCTCATTGAGATTGCGCTCAATGCGCCTGAGATCACGCTGGGTGACTTCATGCTCGGCGAGCGTGGCCAGGAAGCGGGCGGCGGGCCAGCCTTCCTTGTCGGCCTGCCTGGCAAGGTCTGGCCAGTTCACCTTGATGGTGGGAAGGCGGAGCTCGTTGAGGAGCAGGGTCAGCCGGGCGCTGTCAATGCTCTGGGTCATGCCGCCGCTCGCGTGGGCTGGCTGAGCAGCGCTTCGTAGCTGCTCAGCGAGGCGAGATGGACAAAGACCTCAGGCAGGCTTTCAGGGTCGGGCGCAAATCGTTTGCGCAAGACGGCCATGTCGGGAATGCGCTGCGCGGCCAGGTCCTCGTCGAGGACAGCTGCGAGTTCCGCTTCGCAGCCGCGGTCATGAGCAAGCCCAAGCAGATCGACCATCATATGGCATGCGGCCTTCTCGCCGTGTTGCTCAAGCAGCCAGTAGAAGCTCTGGCGATACGCCGCACGCGGGAAGAGTTTGTCGCGGTAGACAAGGCGCATGAGCGCCATGGGTTTGCGCCTGAGCGCATGGATGACGTGATGATAATTGACCATTTGGCCGTGCTTCCCATTGGCCTCGGCGTGACCGCGCGCGGCGGTCATTACCTGTGTCGCGCCGACAAACACATCGAGGCGAGCATCGTACAGCCGGACTCGCAGGCGATGGCCGATCAATCGGGACGGGACGGTGTAGAATACCTTGAGAAGCGTGAAGCCGCCTGAGGTGGTGACCCGGACAAGCTTCTCGGTAAAGTCGCTGCTGCGCCGCAGGGGAAGAGGCTGAAGAGCCGGGCGCTCGGCATCAATGCGCTTGGCATTGCGGGTATTGTTGCGACCGACGAGTTCGTCGATGAAGCACCGGTAGGCGGCGAGATCGTCAAAGTCGCGCGACCCCCGCATCAGGAGTGCGTCCTCGACCTGTGCCTTGAGATGGCCGTGGGGGCTCTCGATCGATCCGTTCTCATGGGCGACACCTCGATTGTTGCGCGTCGGCTCCATGCCGTAGTCCTGGCACAGCGCGTCATAGCGCCGCGTCAGGTCCGTACTCGCGTCCTTGTCGAGATTACGGAAGGCCGCCGAGAGGCTGTCGCTGCGGTGATTGGCAGGACTTCCTCCCAAGGCCCACAGAGCGTTCTGCAGCCCTTCAGCGAGCGCCACAAAGCTTTCCCCGCCCAGGATGACATGGGCGTGCTGAAAGCCCGAACAGGCGAGGCGAAAATGATAGAGCATATGCTTGAGACGCACGCCGCCGACGGTGACACGCAGCTTGTTCATGTGCGTAAAGTCCGAAAGGCCCATGCGGCCCGGTTCATGGACCTGACGGAATATCACGTCGCATTCCGCACCATGAAGAGCACGCCATCCCCGGATCCGGCGCTCCAGCGTACGTCGCACCCCGGGGGCGAGGTCGGGGTGACGCCGCTGCAGTTCCGCAAAAATACCGACAGCCCGCAGGCCCGGCGACGCCTCGAGCATCGGGACAACCTCGTTGTCGAAGATATTTACCAGGGGGTCAGGTCGCCGGCTTCCGCGAGGAACCTTTTTCTGTGACGGCAAGCGCGGATCGCCCGCAATCCGGTACGCAGTAGATGTGCTGAAGCCCGCACGCGCGGCAGAGGTGGCCAATGTGTCATTCTGTCGATTTTTCATATAGAGTCTCACTTGGTGATCGTTGATGTGTCGACCTGGCATTGAACAACTTCCCTTTTGGACGAGAGAAGTCGTTCCTTACACGATCGGCCATGATCACCGACGGCGCGGTCCCTAAAGATCGCGCCGTCACCTTTGAGGATGTTGCCTGCGGGCTACGCCCGCAGGCAACATCCTCAAAGGTGAGTTCTTATCCTGATTGACGGCGCTTTTTCACCTAGATTGTCGCGCGACAC
>NZ_LR732709.1 GCF_902506555.1 Sphingorhabdus sp. 109
GTGTTAGGGGACTAGAGGTTCTGGAGTGCCGGGATAACGCGACATAAGATGGGATATCGTGGGACGGATCGCAGTTTTCAGGGGCACTCGCGTTACCTCAATCCAAAATTGGCGTTCAACTCTGTTGTCTAAATTGAATGGTTAATTAGACAGCGCTGGTCAAGACAAATTGGAGTGCCGGCGAAATGCGCAGAGCGGGCGCATCGACGTCTTAGAAGGCTCTGAGCCGCTCTTACAGCGGGCTTCGCGGATCGCTTGAGCAAGTGGATTGGAAGGCTGCCTAAAAATCAGGCAAATAAAGTGGGCCATTAATGTCCCCAGTTCGGAAAACTTCTATATTGGCAGAAATCCTAGGGGAGGAGGCTGATCGTAACGACCAGCCGGCCATTCTAAGTGGGACGTTTTTATTGGAACTCAACGACAATGCAATCTTTGAGCATTGGTGTCCCAAGCACCTCCGAAATATCGGTGCAGCCGAGAGTAGCGGACTGCCCCTTTGCCAGACGCGCGGTGTCGGTTGCTTGCCCTGGCATGACTGCCTGTATTGGCAGCAGCCCATCGCTCTCAAAATTCAGCATCGGATCGTTCTCGAAATTTAGCAAAATATCGCTGATCTTGCCTCTCACATAGAGTGGCTGTCGACCATAATTTTGCTGCGCTGCGACCTCATTTTCTTCAAATGCGATTTCAAGCTCGTCCGTCGTTACCAGGCGTGCGGTATCCCAGTCCATTTCGACCGGAGCTGGCTCTGAGCACGCGGAAACCGAAGCCAGAACCAGTATCGCTACAAAATCAATCTTTATCCTGAGCATTATATTCATCCCTTTCGCTATGGTCGACTTGGGATCGGCCAGAAGCAAGTTCGGTGAGTTCAATCCCGTTTCCGGTTAACTGGGTCAAAAGAGCTATCACGGCACTCCGTTCCCGCGCAGACAGGCTTTCGAACATTCCGACCAAGTGCTGCTGTTCAACGGTCAGGCTGTCATCGCCACGATTCCCAGTCAGCACAAAGCCGACATCAACGCCGATATCCTCCAAAACCATCAAAAACACAACGTTTGCTGGCCGCTCTCCCTTTTCATAAGACGAGATGCTGTTTTTGCTCACACCGGCCCTTTCGCCGAATTCCTGTTGATTGAGACCGAGCCGGATTCGTTCCTGTCGCAGGCGCAATCCAAAGGGACCGAGCATCGTCATACAAAAAGCGCCATATATTTGGAATTAGCTATTGCATTTTCCAAATATATGGACTTATAACGCACCCATATTCCAAATATATGGTGACTGTGATGCCGAGAGAGAAAATTTGTTACAAGACTGTCCATCCGGAGGACATTAAGGCCGCTATTAGGCGGAAATTTGGCACTATTCTTAAGTTTGAGAAGCATTACGCCCTCCCATCAACTGGAGTCTCTGACTTATTGCGAGAAAAATCGCACAATCCGAAAACGATAAGCGCAGTTGAGGCCATACTCGCCGATCGCCACGCTTCCATTAATTTGGAAAATAGCACCAACCTGACGGAAAATCACGGTCTAAATGAGAAGGCCGCATAGACATGGCTGAGCAGACACCTCCATCGTCAGTGACAAACTCTGCAATTTTTACGCTCGATCCGAAGGATATCGAGGTCGGTAGCCGCATCGGTTTCGTTTGGCCAGAAAAAGCCCAAGCCCTGGGCGCCATAATGAAGAGCGATGGCCAGATCGAGCCGGTCCAAGTGCGCAGGAACGGTACAGAGGCAGAAAAGCCGTGGCGATTGGTCATCGGTGCCCATCGCACGTTTGGTGCGGGATATGCCGGTATCAGCCTGCTCGCCACGGAAATCACCGGTAGCGTCGACGAGCTGCGGATGAAGGAAGCTGCCGAGAATATCCAGCGGCGAGGTATAGGCCCGATCGAACGGGCAATGTTCATCCGCGCGATGGCTGATATTTATGAAACCCGTTTTTTTGAGAAAAACGAGGGCGATACAGCCCAATCGATCGGCCAGTCAAGGCGCTGGCAGGAAGCCAAAACTCAAGTCCAAATTGCTGCTGATAAAAAGGCCGATTTAGAAGCGGATCATAGTGCGGCAACAATTGCCGGACTATATGGGTGGCAACAGGAGACAGCTGAAGCGCTGGACATGTCCGCCCGCTCTTTGCGCGATTATCTATTCATTCACCGGACCGTCGTCACCATTGCCGGCACCGACGAAAGCCAAGGCGGACGCGCCCATGCGCTGGCGAGACACCCGTTGGGCGCGAAGCGCAAGTCGGTTATGGAAATTGGCGGGATCGGCGACGAAACCGCTCGCAAGGCGATTATTGATCTGATCGCGAGTGATCACGATCATGAGATCAAAAGCGTCGGCGAAGCCAAGATCAAATGGGGCCTTAAACCCAACAGATCACCTGCTCCCGAAGGCCAGTCAAAATATATGGCCAATGCCACGGCCAATCTGGACCGGTTGAGCGCAGCCAGCTGGAAAAGCATGGCGCCCGTTTTTGCCAATAAGATCAAGCCCAGTGCCCTGCAGGAAGTGCGCGACGCCATTGATGCGCGGATCGCAGCGGGAGAGGCAGAATGAACTGGCTCGAAAAGCATACGCGTAAGATCCATGGCCTTCTGGCGCTCACCTTTGTGGCGATGAACGGGTCGATCTTTATCAATCTTGTGACCGGATCGTTAAAATGACCGTCTGCGCCGCCACCCATTGCCGCAAATCGGTGCCTTATGGCCATCTGATGTGCCGGGATCACTGGTTTGCGATTCCCGCGCCGCTGCGGCGCAAAATCCACTGGAACAACAAACCGGGCCGGAAGACGGCCTTTGCCAACAATATTCGCGAGGCGATCGATCATATCGACCAGGCCGAACAGAATTTCAAAGGCGTGTTTCCTTCGGGTCGCGATGCCCGATACCCCGCAGGGCATCCGAAGGGGCGGGAGGCTGGCGTAACCCCGAGCGAGCCTCCCGCATTTATCGTGCCGCCGTATCCGGGGCACGCGTCATGAGCGCTGCGGAACTGACCAGCGGCGTCGATGCGCCCAAGGGCAAGAAAAAGCCGAAGGGCCACCCATGGGACTGGCATGTCGAGCCGCCATGGGTTGTTCAGGCGCTGATCGACGCGCTTCCCGTCAATTATTTTGATGGCCAGGTCGTTTATGATCCGTGCTGTGGTCTCGGCACCATTCCGACCGTTTTTGCCAATCCTAATCGATACGAAGTTATCGGTTCCGATCGCTATCAGCGCGCCGATCACAGATTTCCTTTTTTCAAGAGCGATTTTAGAACGCTGAGCGCCGAGGACATAATATTTTCTGCCGGCTTCAACCGTGAGGCCGTCTCGATTGTTTCCAATTTTCCCTACTCGAAGCAGGCCGGAAAGCTGGAGAGAGGACTGGCAGCCGAGCTTTGCAGGAAGTCTCTGGAAGTCGCGACGCATAAGGTCTGCGCACTATTGCCGTTAAAATGGCTTGCCGGAGAAGGGAAGCATAGGTTTCTGACCGAGTTTCCAGCTCGTTTCTATATTGTCCTGAATGAGCGGCCATCGATGCCGCCTGGCAATAAGATTGAGCAGCTGGGCGCCAAGGCGTTCAAGCGCGGCAAGGTCGATTATATGTGGGTCGTCTGGGACAAGCAGGTCACCACACTGCCCGGCGAAACCCGCGTCATCCACATTGCCCCGCGTCCGAAAGAGGAGCGCGGGTGATGGTGTCGAAGCTTTCCAAATTCGCTCGCGCCCATCTGGATGCTGACACCACGGTGCCATTCCGCGATGCAGCGCAGGCGCGTGGGCAAACTGTGCATGAACTTGCGACAGAGATAATCAATACGATCGCGCGGGAAGACTTGTTTGACGCCGTTCTTGATGACGGAGGTGCTGCATGATGCCCGGTTTGACCGCAGAGGGCCGTCGTCACAGGCGCTGCCGTCTCGCCATGCAGATGGCGTTGCGGTTGAACATCACGCCCGCCGAAGCGCAGCGCCGGATGCGACAGGAACGGCGCGCCTCGCGCAAGGCGCGGCAGGAATCGCGGTTCAATGACGCGATCGGGAATTGCGGCACAGAAGTCGCCTTCGAACAGTTTGAAGCGCCATGGATGTTGAGAGACTGATGTCACAGCGAACGAAATACGGGTATGACCGGCGCCGGAATATTAAAAATGCACCAATCTACCTGACACCACAGGTTGTGCGCGGGGTTTTGGGTATCGGCCATCCGCAGCGTGTTGTCACGCTGGAAGTGGTTGAAATTCCCCTCGCTGATGCGTGCCCCGCCAGCAAAATTTATCCGGCCGGAATAGAAACTTCCAGCAAGCTTCCATTGACCTCGCCGCCGAAGCCGGAACTATCCAAAAAGCAGGTTTCCAGCAAAGATCGATCGCCCGAACCTGTAAAAGTGACAGAGCAAAGCGGGTATTCTGGCTTTGCTCACAGCGACCGGCGCGACCACAATCCTATTCCGTCGATGAAGCGCGACGTCAATCCAACCATCACAGTCGCTGCAAAAACGCAACGCGAACCAGAACGTCCGATCGATCCGTTCCGTAAGAAGAAATTCATCGCTCGCGCAAATGAAATTCCGCCAGCGATGGAGCTGCTCGCCGCGAAATGGGTGCGTCGATAATGGGTAAACGTCGCCCCTCTCTCTCAGCCGATCAGCTCGGATTTTCGTTCGACGCGCCGAAGCCGGCGCGTGAAGCGGCTGCGCTATCAGGGATGGACCGGATTGTTGCCTCTGGCATTTCGCAGGCGCTGACCGGTGACGGCCGCTCGCGCTGGGAAATATCCGGCAAGGTTTCCGAACTTCTGTCCGAAGACGTCTCGAAATTGATGCTGGATGCCTATGCGTCCGAAGCGCGTGGCGATCACAATGTTCCTATGCACCGGGCGCTGGCGATTATCGCGGTGACCGAACGGGTCGACATATTGGATGCCTGGCTGCGTCGGATCGGAGTGTCCGCTCTCGACGGTGACGAAATAAAAACCGCCAAGCTCGGCCATCTGCAGCGCAGGTTGGCGGAAATCAAACTCGAGATAAAAGAAATCGAAAAGACGGCAATGCCGATCAAGCGGGAGCGGAAATGAAGCATATCGGAACAAAAACCTGGTATAGCGCCTCCGATCTGGCGGAACTGGAACTACCCGGCCTGCCCAGAGAAAAGCGAAAGATCAATGCCCGCGCCCGCGATGAACGGTGGGCAATCGCGGTCGATGACAAGGGGCAGCCACTGATGCGCCGCCGCAGCGGTCGCGGCGGCGGCTGCGAATATCATATAAAGCTGTTGCCGTCTGCAGCGCGAACTGAGCTGATCAAGCGCGGTGTTGCCCTGGACGCGGATACTATTGCCGCAGAGAGCGGGAATAAGCAGATATGGAGCTGGTACGATGGCCAGAGCCAGAAGGTGAAGGACGAGGCGCGGCGGCGGCTTATCGCTGTCAATCAGGTGGATGTTCTTGAACAGGCTGGTCTTAATCGCAGCGCGGCAGTTCCGGCAGCAGCATCGACCCAGAAAATTTCGCCCTCGACATTGTGGAACTGGCTGAAACTGATCGAAGGAATCGCCGTTTCCGATCGCCTGCCTGCGCTTGCGCCGCGCCGCACCGGTGGCGGCAAGGAAGCCGTGATCGATCCGGAAATATGGCAGATTTTCAAGTCCGATTATCTGCGACCCGAAAAACCAACGCTGACCAGTTGCTATTACCGCGCCAAGGATGTTGCCGATGCACGGGGAATCGCGCTGCCAATCCAGAAAACATTTGCCCGGAAATTAAA
The DNA here is from genome assembly GCF_902506555.1 of Sphingorhabdus sp. 109. Taxonomy (GTDB): domain Bacteria; phylum Pseudomonadota; class Alphaproteobacteria; order Sphingomonadales; family Sphingomonadaceae; genus Parasphingorhabdus. The sequence continues at coordinate 5,765 of NZ_LR732709.1, forward strand.
ACGGGAAGTCGATCCGCGTGTGATCATGGTCCGCCGCGAAGGAGCAGAAGCACTGCGCCAATCCTTGCCAGCGCAAAAACGGTCTGTTGCCGGTCTCCACGCATTGGAAATGGTCAACATCGATGGCCATAAATTCGACGTCTTTGTGCGCAATGCAGAAGGCAAGGTCATCCGGCCATTGATGGTCGCTATTCAGGACATTTACAGCCGCAAGATACTGAGCTGGCGCATCGGTGAGAGCGAGAGCGCGGTACAAACCCGCCTCACATTCGCCGATTTGTTCCGTGATTATGGTATTCCCAGGGCCTGTGTTCTGGACAACGGCCGGGCTTTTGCCTCGAAATGGATTACTGGCGGTGCGAAATCGCGCTTCCGGTTCAAAATCCGTGAGGAAGAACCGACGGGCATATTGACGGCGCTGGGCATCGAAATTCACTGGGCGCTGCCCTATCGCGGTCAATCTAAGCCGATTGAGAGGGCCTTCAGAGACCTGTGCGACACGGTTGCGAAGCACCCTGCGCTGGCCGGTTGCTATACCGGCAACAGCGTTGACGCGAAGCCGGACAATTATGGCGATGCTGCTGTCGATATGGCGGTTTTCAAACAACTGGTTGAAAAAGGAATCGCAGTTCACAACGCGCGCACCGGACGCCGCACCGAAACCGCCAAGGGCAGGTCATTCGACGATGCCTTCAATGAAAGCTATGCCCGCGCGCCGATCGGCAAGGCGACACCCGAGCAGTTGCGTCTGGCACTGCTCGCGGCTGACCAGAAGAGGGTCAACAGCCGGACCGGTCATATCGAAATGTTCGGGAATCGTTACTGGTCGCCGGAAATGTCCGAGCTTCACGGCCGCAATGTGACGGTCCGTTTCGATCCCGACAATCTGCATCAGGCAATCCATCTTTATGACACGGCTGGAGCCTATTTGTGCAGCGCCGAATTGATTGAAGATACCGGCTTTGCCGATGCCGCGAGCGCTAAAAAGCGCGCGAAAATGGAGGCTGCGCACCGTAAGACCGTCCGCACGGCCGTGGAAATGGAAGATCTGCTGCGCGCCGACCAGATTGCGGCGATGCTGCCCGATTATATCGATGAAAACGACTTGCCAGAACCGCAGGTGGTTAGGCCTGTTCGCCATCGCGGACAGACCGCAGCAGCGCTCAAAAAAATCGAGCATGCAGATGAACAAACTCAGGAAATCTTTTCGGCGCTGGGGAGGGTGAACCTCCGCATTGTCGACTGATTGCGCAAAGAAGGAACGACTATATGATTAACGCTACAAATGTTGAGATAGACATTGACGATCAGCGCCAATGGCTGATGGACCATAAGGTAACGAACGGGCTGAGCTGGTCGCAGCTGGAAAAGCCGATCGGGACCAATGGCAAAACGCTGGGCCTGTTCGGGAATGGGAATTATGCCGGGAACAACGGCGGGATTGCGGAAAAAGTCTTTCGTTACCGCCAAAGCCTTTCTGCTCAAGCTCAGTTGAAGGTGGAAGCGCCGGAAATTCCGCCCTATTTCGAGACCAAAACATCAGCGCAGATACTGCACTTGCTGACCTGGGCGCATCGCGGCCGGATGACCTTGTTCGCCGGTGGCCCTGGAACCAGTAAAACGATGACCGCGCAAGAGTATCGCGCGCAAGCGTCGAATGTCTGGATACTGACAATGAACCCATTGATCCGGACGGTTCCTGGTCTAGCTATGGCCGCTCTTTACGCGATGGATGATCGCAGCGCCAAATTGAACAACATGCTGTCGACTTATGTGCTCGGAAAGTTTGAAAATTCGCAAGGCTTGTTGATCATCGACGAGGCGCAGCATCTGAGTGTCGAACAGATCGAGCTGATCCGCAGCTGGCATGACAAAACCTCTGTCGGCATTGCACTGCTGGGTAACGAACAGGTGGTAGCACGCATGGAAGGCGGGTCGCGAAAAGCCGAATTTGCGCAGCTATACAGCCGAGTTAGTTTGCGTCTGATCCGGCCTGTTCCCTTAAAGGAAGATATCGAAGCGCTCGCCGACGCTTGGCAAATTCACGATCAGTCCGTTTTCGACTATTTGATGCGCATCGGCCGCAAACCCGGCGGGATGCGCAGTTGCACCTTCACTCTCGAGTTAGCAAAAATGCTGGCGGACTCGCAGAAGCAAGAGTTGTGCCTCGATCACATCACTGCTGCCAATACTCAGCTTACCACGCGCCCGATCGCCGGTTGAAGGAGGACGTCATGTATTTGCAAAAAATAAGCCTGTCCTACACGCTCCGGCCTGTATTTCCGCCATTCATGGTGCCGCATAAGCGGTGGTGCCAACGACCGCACATCAAGTCGATCATCAGCTATGCTGCCGATTTATGCGATTTGGCGATCAGCGATGTTGTCGGCCCCAGCCAGACGCAACAGCACGCCCGGTGCCGCTACGTGATCGTGCATTGTGTCACCGCTTTGCGTCCGGATATGAGCACCACGCAGATCGGCCGCTATCTTGGCGATCGCGACCATTCAACAATCCTGAATGCGCGCAAGGTAGCCTTGGCATTGCGGTTGCACGTCCCCGAATTTGATGATCACTGCATCGAAATTCTGGCCTATTTCGAAGGGAAGCGGCCATGAACGCACCAGCCCGAAAAGCGACATTCAGCGGCGTGAAATCGCATCGCAACTCGATGATTGGCAAGATCCATGTTGCCAGAAAACAGCTGAACATGGTCGAGGATGACTATCGCCAGTTGCTGCTCGACACGACCGGCGAGATAAGCCTGACCAAATGCGGCGACGCCCAGCTGGTCAAAATGGTTGATGCGTTGAAGGCGAAAGGGTTTCAGGCGTTGCCGACGAAACGCAAAACCGCCGATCATCCGGTCGCGCGAAAGGCCCGCGCGCTGTGGATATCGCTTTATCATCTGAACGCCATCGAAAACCCTTCTGACCAGGCTCTGGAAGCCTTCGCAAGACGTCAGTTGCGCGCGGCACAATTGCAATGGGCCGACCAGACGCAAGGATATAAGCTGATTGAGGCGCTGAAGCAGATGGCCGAGCGTCATGGATGGTCACAGGAAGGCGGCCGGGCAAAGGCGGGCAACCAGGTCCATGTCTTGCAGCGCTGCCTGTGTGAGGCCATCCGGGCGAAACTGGAGGCCAAGGGGCTGTGCCCGCATGACTGGACGCTGGAGCAGGCCGCTTATCGCCTTTCCGGACAGAGGCTCTCGACCATTCCAACCATCGAAGAATTATCGTTGCTGGCCAAGGCGCTGGGCAACAAATTGAGGGAGAACAAGTGATGTTGAAACGCACGCATAACGTATTTTTGCCGAAGCCGGAGTCGATCGAATTTACCCGACTGACCAAAGTCACCGATAGTGCTTCGGAATTGCGGCGCCATCGCCGACAGATATTTGTGTTCGGCTGCGCCGCGATGTTCATTTTCGGGCTATTGATCGGACGTCTTGCCTGATGACCACCGGTTCTGCCCTTCTGGACGATATCGCAGTTGTGATCGGCGTCGACGCCGCATTGCAGCTGAGTTGGCGTTTTAGGGGGCAGGATCTCTACATTCCCAAGGATATCGAGCGTGCATGGGCCATCGTGGACTTGATCGGAGAAGCTCTGGCCCAGCAGCTTTCCGATAATTATCACGGCACGACCATCCCGGTACCCAAGGGGCCCGGCGAGAAATTCATGGTTCTGGCGCTGGCCGAAGAAGGCCTGACCAGACAAAAAATTGCAGACAGGCTTGGCATCGGCGAGCGGCAAGTCTATCGGATATTGAGTCGACAAGAAGACCCGCGTCAGCACAAGCTCTCTTTCCTCTGACATCTGACAGGGAACGGACAGCGTTCCTTTTCGACTATTGCAGTCGGCATGCAAACCACCCAGCAACTTGTTCAGGAAATCTTGGTCTCTGGCTATAGCCAGCGCTTCGTCGACGCGGTGCGCGACGTGCTTGGCATCGAAGGTGGGCATGTCAATGACCCGGTCGATCGCGGCGGAGAGACCAAATTTGGCATTTCCCTGCGCTATCTGGTTTCGGCCGGGAAGGACGATTTCGATCAGGACGGCTTGGCCGATTTTGATCTGGACATGGACGGCGATATCGATGGCGCCGATATCCGGCTGCTGACAGTCGGTGACGCGGTCTTCCTCTATCATCGCGATTTTTGGCTTGCTTATGATTGCGATTGCCTGCGCAAGCCGCTGGGTGAGGCGCTGTTCGACCAGGCGATTAATGGCGGCGGCTATGCCGCAAAAACCATGCTGCAGTTGGCGTTAAATGAAATTAATCCGCCAAATGACGATATCGTTGTCGATGGTAAAATCGGACCGCTCACACGCGCCGTTCTGGAAGCTACGATCGCGCGCGCTGGCATCGAGGCCATGTTGGAAGCATACCGCGAGCAGGTCCGGGCGCGCTATCGTGCCATCGTCCGCAACAATCCATCACAGCAACGGTTCCTTAAAGGTTGGCTGAACCGCGCCAATAGGCTGGGGAAATATTGATGAACCCTCTATCCTATCTTAAAATCGGTGGCGGGATCCTTGGTATCGTCGCCCTGGCATCGATGGCATGGCTGGCCAAGGACCGCTTTGCGCAAAAGGAACGCGCGGATGCCGCCGATGATTGCGCCGCCGTTGCGTTCAAACTGACCGGCGATCTGGACGATTGTCTGCCGGCGGTAAAATCGGCGATCACCGAATATCGCCGCAGCGAAACGTGCGACGCCGGCCTTTCATCCCAGCCAGCCGCCAGTGGCACCTTTGCGGTGCAGCAGGCCTGTTCGACCGAGGTCAAGGCCGTCGTCGCACAGCGCGACGCGGCCAAGCACAATCAGGATGATGCAGAGCGGTTGCTGGCGGAGCTGAAGAAAAATTCCCTCGCCGCGATCGAGCGCGCTGAAACGCGAGCGGCCAACATCACCAAAAGGACCAATAATGCAATACAGACGATCGAAGCCGCGCCTCGCGGTGATGATGGCCTCGTTGTTTGCGATGATGCCTGCCTGCGCAACATTGCCGGATGAAAGGCCTGCAGTAGAACACGACCCGGTCATCTTAACGAATTCGAAGGTCGAAAAAGTATGTCCGCACGAGTTGCTGCTTGAGGTTCCCGGTCGGCCAGCAACGCCTGCCGGCGCGATCGTAAAGGCCAATGAACTCGCGCTCGGTTGGCTGCGCGATCTTGGAAGCTATGTCACCCTGATTGAAACGCGGTTGATTGACGCCGCAGGAGAATGCCCGAAGTGAGTGATTTTCAGACCACTGATATAATTAGTCTTCCTGCGGCGACGTCGATTTCTGCGGATGCAGTCGTTGCTGTCCAGGAGCCGAGCGGGCCGGTTCAGAAGCTAACAGTCGAGCGCCTGTTTTCTCATGTGATCGCCACCGATACTGCGCGCGATACCGAGGACAACTTGCAGCTGGTCGTTGCTGGCGACGCGAATGAAATCGGGCTAGTTTTTGCCGATCCCGACCCGGCCTTGTCCGGCTGGTACCGAAGCACGGCAGCCGGGGCCGGCAATTGGGTTCAGTTCGAGAATTTGTCGTCGCAAGCAGCGGCATTAGTGGCATCGCTTGTATCGGATGCAGAGCTTGCCCGCGACAAATCCCAAGCCTGGGCGGAGGGCACCGAACCAGGGGGCGGCGGTACCAAGTCGGCCAAGGAACATGCGGAAGACCTCGCCGAGCAGGTGGATCTGGGGAACGCTATTTTCCCTCTTTTCAGTGAAGTTGAAAGCAACAATATCGTTGACCCGTCAACGGGCATTGATAACGCCTCCATCAATACCGGCGGATCAATGGGAACGAATACCCAATATGGCCGCATTTTTATACCATGTAGCGCTGGCGTTCCAATCACTGTTTCGATCCGCGCGGCGGACTTGAACTGGAATTTGGATCAGGTGGGCGCGGTCTATTTCTATAATTCCACCACCACATTCAGCGGCGCGACGCTTGTTGACCGCACAACCGTCGGCGAGAACGGCCTGGCATTTTCCGATGATGGGCGGACCCTGACCGTCACTCCGCCTTCTGGTGCCGTTCGTATGGGGATTACTCCTTACAATGAACAGGTTCCCGAGCCTGGTTCGGATGCGTTCGATGATCTTTGGCGGTTGATGATGGGCAATGAGGGATCGACGGCGTTGCCTTATGAGCCTTGGGTTGACGCAGGCACGAAGAATTTTCCTGATACTGTCCTGAACGCCGAGAATAAGCCTATTTCGTTTGTGATCGATGGCGAACTTCTTAGCGTTACAGCAAAAAGCTGGCGTGAAGGCGACTACAACACCTATCAATGGAACTATGACGAAACGGAATTGGAAGCCGACAGCGGAACCGTCAATCTTACTGGAGCCGGTATTTCGGACGGCCTTTCAGCATTTCTGACGGCGGCGGAAAACCACCGCGCTTCTGGCAGGCTTTTTACCGCTCACCCAGACAATCAACCGCCTGGCCGCTACTGCGATACGTTTTTAGGCGGAACCCACCGCGACAACTATATGCATCCAATCACGGCAGAGGCTCACGGATTGACCGAAGCAGATTTGGGTCGGAACGTAAAGATCAACGACGTTAATTATATGCTGGTGAGGATAAAGAGCGCAGACCTATTTGAAGTTCATATTCTGAACTCTGGTGCCGATAGTGATGGTTGGATTTTCAACACCACTCTCCCGCCAAACACCGGAACTGCAACGGTAACAGGTGTTGGAGACATTGCTTATACTGCCGCCACGACTGGGCAATGGGCGCCGATGTTCCAGAAGAAGGAAAATCGGGTCATTGCAGATGGTGTTCGTGTAGAAACATCCGGCTTTTCTGATGAGATTGAAATTAATGAGGTCTACGGCGTCCCGAACGTGGCGCGATATATGGCCTATCTGGCATCGACCATCGGTCAAACTGGTCGCCGCCTATTGAACGATCCTGCTAATGACACCCAGGTATATTTCATCAATCGTTGGAGAATTGACCGCTTCGGCACACTGGCCGGGCTGGGTATCGTCCGACTTGAGCAGTCGGTCAGATTGACAGATATTGATTATTTCGGTTTCATGCAGCAGCAATCGATGTCGCTTGGAGCAGGTGAGACGCTTTACCAATATGTTGCGGGCCTCAACGGTGCGCTTGCGGGCGTCGACATGCATATTGGTGGATTGATATCCGGAATGTCATCATCGGAAGTGGCGGCGCGGGTAGAAAACGCGGCCAACGGTATCGAGAGGATCAACCTCTTTACGCAATACAAGGTAAAATCCAGCTTGCCAGTTCATGCGCTCGATATCGGTGTGCCTGGCATGTTCGGCGAATCGCGTGATCTGCTCGAGCGAAGCTGGCGCATTGTCAAGTCATCGCAGAAACAATACCCCATCGTTGCTGATCGAGGCACATTGGGTGCAACCACGGCTGCCGGGGTCAATATTCCGGGCTTCTTCTTTGAAGCGCCCCACAAAATGGCCGACCATCAAAACGAAGTTTCTTCCAGCGTGTTTCTCGGGCCTGATGGATACGCATATCGCGCGGTCGCTTTCCGATCTGCGGTAGATAAGGTATTCATCGAAATGCCTAAAGAGACGTTCGGGCGCATCGCAGAGATCCAGACCGATTACAGTAACACGTCTTTTGTGGTTCACCGTGGCGGGATGATCGACGCAGACGGTGTTTTGGTTTCCGCGCCGGCTGGCGGCCATGCTTATCTGAAGGTGGTGTAATGGATTATCGCACTTCCCAAAAAGACAGGCAATCATCGCAGAAATCATCTGCCGGGCAGCGCGGGCATTTCCTTTGGAGGAAGCCGCTTAGAAATTCGTTTATAGCTTTGAAAATCCGTTTCATGGAGGCTCTCCTACCACGAATTGACGAGGCGCGCCAGAGGGCTGGCGGTCCAGCCTTTGGGCGGCCCGCGTCCGGCTTCATCTATGAGAATTGCAGGGCCTGACATGCCGGAGGGAGCGATCATAAAAATCGGTGCGTTTTATTCCGCCTGGCTGTTCTCGCTAATGACGGTTTCGTCAGGCGTTGAAGCACCCAAGCAACTGGAGGAAATCTTGCTGATCGAGTTTGAAGGGATGGTCATCCCGGCCGTTCCCGCGATCGCCGCGGTATTGGGTGTCCTGATGTCGCGCATGCTTTCGCCGAAAAAGGATCCGCCGCTTAGCCTGACGAACAATGTGATCGTGACGATGATCATGCTGGTCGCGTCACTGCTCTGGGTCATCGAGGCGCAGCCAGGGACGTTGTTCGCCTTTCTGGTCGCGATCGGCATGGGCTTTTCCGGCTATTCCCTGATCGAATTGATGGGCGAGGAGATCAAGATATTCGTCAAAAAAGCCTTTTCCACTGCAACCGAATTTCTCGGCCGTCTCAGCAAAAAGAAAGAAGACTGACATGCCTCAATATAGCTGGATCGAACTGGCCATCATGCTTTTCATAATCGCGGGATTTGCCGTTGTCATCTGGCGCGGCGGACAGGCCAATCCGGAAAGCACGGGGCGCCTGGGCAGCCGCCTGACCAAGGTAGAGACCAAGATGACCGAGGTTGAAACCGAAATGGAGCATGTGCGCGACCGGCTGAACGACTTCGAAATTACCTTGGCCAGGGTCAGCGACAAAATGGTGACCAGGGTCGATCTCGACAATATCGAAAAGCTGATGGCGCGCGACGCAGAAACATCGCGCAAGACGTGGAAGGCGGTGGAGAGGCTGGAAGGGTTTTTCATCGAAAATGCGATCAAGCAAAGGAGCGGGTCATGATAGTGGCTTTTCACTTGCTGATCGGATGGCTGATCGCTGATCTGATTTCGGGAATCGTTCACTGGATTGAGGACCGGATATTGTGGGTCGGTATGCCGTTGATCAGCAAGTCAGTGGTGGAACCGAACCGCCTGCATCACGAGGATCCGCGTTTCTTTCTGGACCAGACGATATGGCAGCGCGGCGGCACGACATGGTTTGCGACGGCGGCGCTGGCGGGCTTGTGGCTCTGGTTAATCGGCTTTTCCTTCATCTGGCTGAGCGCACTGGCCGGTGGACTGCTAACCGCCGAAATTCACGCAATGGCCCACCGGGGCAACGAAACCACCGGCTTCCCGCGCGTGCTGCAGCAGATCGGTATCATCCAGTCGCCATCCCATCATGCGGGGCACCATAGCCGGGCAATGGACACGCGCTATTGCACCCTGACCGACTTTCTCAATCCGCTGCTCGACTGGATCGGTGTCTGGCCGGCGTTGGAAAAAATTCTAACCACAATCGGGCTTGAGCCCAATCGAGGCACGCAATGAAAGATTATGCAGAAGTTCATGGCGAACATATCCGTCTCAGCATTTTGCGCATATTGGCAAAACAGCCGAGCTATCAGATCAATGACAGCATTCTGACCCAGATGGTGTCGAATGGGCTTGGTCTAGCATGTACTCGCGACCAAATGCGCGGGCATATCGCCTGGCTGGACGAGCAAGGCCTTATCAAAGCGGTACCGGCAGAAGGTGCCAGCCGGTTGACATTGGCCAGGCTGACCGAAAGCGGCGGCGAAGTGGCCAGTGGCATGCGCACCGTGCCCGGTGTTCAACGCCCCTCACCGGGGGAATGATATGGTCACCCGTCCGGCAAAGAAAAAGAAGACCCCCTCCAGCATAACGCGGCTGCCAAAATCCATTCAGGATGAAATCAAGACGCTGCGGAATGACCAGGGTGCGACGATCGACGAGATACTGGACCATCTGCGCAAGCTGGATGTCGCAGTCTCGCGCTCGGCGCTTGGCCGGCACACGCAATCGCTGGACGAGCTGACCGCGCATCTGGAGTTTGCCCGCGTGTCGGCTGACGCGATCGCCAAGAATTTTGGCGAGGTGCAGGATGACAAGTTGGCCCGCGCCAATGTCGAGCTGCTGCAATCATCAATCCTGCGCCTGCAGATGGCCGCGCATGAAGCGATGTTGCGCAGTGAAGACGATGATGAACCAATGGCATTCCCGATCCCGCCGAAAGAAATACTGGCGCTATCGCGTTCGGTCCAAGCGCTGGCCGGTACCGAGAAATCCATTCAGGAGCGGATCCGCACGGCCGTTCGGGATGCGAAGGAAAAGGCGACAAAGGCGGCTGCAGAGAATGCCACCCGCGCCGCGCGATCCGAAGGCCTGTCACAAGATACGGTCGATGCGATCCGTTTTGCTGTTCTGGGCAGCGAAACATGAAGCTATCACCTGAAGATCAGAAAAAGCGAGATGATCGCATTCGCCAGTCGGAGCTGATGGGTGACCGGCTGGCGGCGGAGGAATCGCTGGTCCGGTTGCCGCGCGGTGACCTTTTGCTCAAATATCAGCAGAAAGCGGTGGACCGCATGTTTGCCGGTGTTTCGCTGCTCGCAATCGAGAAGTCGCGGCGGGTTGGCCTGACCTGGGGCGTGGGCAGTTTCGCCACTCTGAAGGCCAGCTCTGCGGTAGAGGCGGGTGGGCAAAATGTCTGGTACATGGGTTATGACAAGGACATGACCCTGGAATTTATCGAAGTCTGCTCGATGTGGGCGCGGGCGTTCAATCTGATTGCCGGCGACGTCCAGGAAGAGGAAGTCCTCTACACCGACGAAAATGGCAGGGAGCAGGGGATAAAGGCATTCTCGATCCGCTTTGCCAGCGGTTTCCGGATCACCGCCCTGCCGAGCGTGCCCAGAGCGCTGCGCGGCAAACAGGGAATCGTCATCATCGATGAGGCGGCATTCCACAAGGACGTCGAGGAAGTGCTGAAGTCGGCGATGGCGCTGCTGATCTGGGGCGGGCAAGTGGTTGTCATTTCGACCCATGACGGGATTTCGAACCCGTTCAACAAATTGCTGGACGATATCTCCAGCGGGAATCGCCGTGGCGAGCGGATGAAAATCACGTTCAAGGACGCCATGGAAAACGGCCTTTACGAGCGGGTCGCGATGGTCGCTGAGACCAAGGGCGTTGATCTGGAGCCGAAAGAGGAATGGGAAGCCAATATCCGCGCCAGCTATGGCGATGACGCGGGCGAAGAGCTCGACTGCGTTCCCAAGGTCGGTTCCGGTTCGCTTTTGAAGATCGAGGATATCGCTGCCTGCGAACATGAAGAGGCTGGCCTGTCGGACTTTTACCAGGGCGGGCTTTGCTATGTCGGCCGGGACGTCGCGCGGCGCAATGATGGCCAAATCCAATATTGCATGGAGCTGCTCGGCGATGTTCTGTGGCAGCGCGACACTTATGAGGAGGTCGGGCAGACCTTTGCGCATCAGGACGCCTTTTTTGATGGCTTGTTCAAACGCCGCCGAATTGCCAGCGCATGGATCGATCAGACCGGAATGGGCGAACCGGTTGTTGAGGCGTTACAGGTGAAACATGGCAGTCTGCGAGTCGTTGGTGAGCTGCTCACCGGCCCGAACCGGCTTGACCTTGCAACATCGCTCAAGGATCATTTTGAAACGCACCGGATCCGCATCCGTAAGGATCTGATGACCCGATCCGATCTGCTGGCGATCAAAAAGGTCGGCAGCGAGCAATCCGGCGGCGTCCGGATCGTCAACGACAGTTCGGTCCACGCCGACCGGTTCTGGGCCTATGCTCTCGCCTGCCGCGCACATGATATGGGCGCGGAGCTTTACGAACATCATGGGCCGCGTGGCCAAAGCGGAAAACGAGGGGATGCCGGATGGCAGCACCCGGATGACAGAGGGCAGGAACGCGGGTCGCGCTTTCGCGGTCGCGGAGCCTGGTAAGGGAAAAACATGCAGGAAAAATCACTGCCGCCGCTGATCTGGGCCAATGGTCAGCCCATGCGCACCGATATTTTGGGCCGCGAAATCAGCGCGCCGACCACCGGATCCGTGCGGACCATCATGTCCGGGCATCCGGCGCAAAATCTGGAACCCTACAGGCTGGGCCGGATATTGTTGTCGGCCGAACAGGGTGACGCGAAAGCCTATTTCGAACTGGCCGAGGAAATGGAGGAAAAGGATCTCCATTATCTTTCGGTACTCGGCACCCGCAAACGTGCCGTCTGTCAGCTGCCGATCGAGGTCGAGCCGGCCAGCGACAGCGCCGAGCACAAGGCCGATGCCGATCTGATCCAGAAGGTGCTGGACCGGGACATGCTCGAGGCGGAAATGTTCGACATCATGGACGCAGTCGGCAAGGGCGTCAGCACTTGCGAGATTTTGTGGAACACGCAGCGCCAGCCCTGGTTGCCCCGCGATATCAAATGGCGCCGGCCCGAATGGTTTGAATTTGACCGCATCGATGGCGAAACGCTCGGCCGGATTGAAAATGGCGGCGCCGTACCGCTCGAGCCGGCCAAGTTCATCAGCCATGTGGTCAAGTCCAAGTCCGGCCTGCCGATCCGTGGCGGTCTCGCCCGCGCGGTGGCCTGGGGCTATATGTTCAAAAACTATGCGCTCAAGGACTGGGTGATATTTCTGGAAGGATATGGCCATCCGCTGCGGCTGGGCAAATATGGCCCGAATGCCAGTGAAAAGGACAAGGGCATTCTGGCCGATGCGCTGATGGACCTGGGCGCCGACGCATGGGGCACTATTCCGGAAACCATGTCGGTGGAATTTGTCGATCGCAAGGCCGGGACCGCGCCGGCCGATCTGTGGCAGGCGAAAGCAAAATATTGGGATGAGCAGATTTCAAAAGCGGTGCTGGGTCAGACCAATACCACCGATGCGCAGGCGGGTGGGCTCGGCTCCGGTCAGGCCAATGTTCACAACGAGGTCCGGCACGATATCGAGCGCGCGGATGCGAAAATGCTGGCGGCCACGCTCAACCGTGACCTGGTGTGCCCGATCGTCATGCTCAACCATGGCGAGCGCGAAGAATATCCACGACTGAAAATAGGGCGCCCGGACGAGGTCGATGCCAAGGTCACTGTCGAAACGGCGGCGATCCTTGCCGGCATGGGCGTTGAAATCGATGCGGATGATCTGCGCGAGCAGGCCGGGATGCCAGCACCCAAGGAAGGGGCAAAGATCCTGCAGCGCGGAACGGTCAATTCCCCGGCCAATCCGGACCCGTCAAATTTGCCCTCTCAGGGCCGCAGGAGCGTGCCGGGCGGCACTGACCCTGCCAAATTGCCAAAGCCCCCCCTCTTAGACCCTCTTAAACGGCTAAAACGGCCTGTTCGATCAGGCCATGCCGCTGCCAGTCAGACCGGTCTGCCCGAAACCGGTGATGGCATCGATGACGGTGCCGACGAGGCGCTGTCCGATTGGGAGCCGATGATGGAGCCTTTGCTGGGTTCGATCGAAGAGCTGTTTGACGGTGCCGGCACGCTGGAAGAATTTCGCGATGCGCTGGCCTCGTCTGCCCAGAACATGGACAGCTCGGCGTTTCAATCGATGCTCGCCAGGGCTGGCTTCGGTTCGCGGCTGCTCGGCGAGGTTGAAGCCACTGCTGCGGAAGACGAGGATGCCTGATGGCGGATGGGGATATCGACCAGTCTGATTTCGCTGTCGCGTTCACCTTTGCGCGGCCGCTGGCTGCTGCCTATCGGGACGCCAATGGCGACAGTCAGTCCGCCGCGATCGACACACCGCGTTTTGATCATGACAGCGACGGCAACCCGCTTGGCCTTCTGGTCGAGGGCGGACCCTATCTGGGTCAGGCGGACCGGACCTTGATTGATCCGCTGATGCTGCCGGAAAATATTGTGGGAGAGGAAGTGACGATTTTACATTCCATGACCGACATCGATGGCACGATCATTCGCCGTGCCTGGTATAGCCGCGACGCGATCGCGATGATCAACGGTTTGTTGGCGATCGCGGGTCGTCATGCTGAAATAGGCCTGATCGCAGGGTTCCGTGAAAACAAGGGCGAGCCAGACGAGACCGGCTATGTTCGCTATCGCGGACAAAGCTGGCATCTGGTTCCGTTGATTTCGGCGACGGGCGGCGTCTTTCTGGCCGATGCCGCTGGCCGCCCGCTGATCGGCGGATAGATGGCGGACGAAAAGCCACCCGTCCTGCCGCCAAAAGAGGCGATAGCCTATTTCCGGCGCAAAGGGATCCTGTTCGGCTTCAGCTGGGAAGATGTCTGGCAGGAGGAACATGCCAAGGCCTTTACCGTGGCCAAGGCCATGACCCGCGACCTGATCGAGGATATCCGCGAAGCGGTTGACCAGGCGATTGCCCAGGGCGAAACACTGGCTATGTTCCGCAAGCAGCTGACACCGGTCCTGATCGCCAGAGGATGGTGGGGTCGCAAGACGGTCATCGATCCGGCCAACGGCGAAGAGGTGGTGGCGCAGCTGGGAAGCCCGCGACGATTGAAGACAATCTATCAGACCAATATGCGGACCAGTTACCAGGCCGGCCGCTATGAGCGGATCCAGCGCCAAAAATCCAGTTTCCCTTTTATGCGCTATATGTCGGTCATGGACGGGCGCGAACGGCCGGAGCACGGCGCGTGGCACGGAACGATCCTGCCGGTCGACGATCCGTGGTGGGACACGCATTATCCGCCATGCGGGTGGAATTGCAGATGTACGCCGCAGCCTTTGAGCCAGCGGATGATCGACCGGCGCGGCTGGAAAATAACCGACGAACCGCATCGATTTCCGATGAAAAGGCATATCAACCGGCGCACCGGTGAAATCACCGAGGTCGAGCGCGGCGTCGATCCGGGCTGGTCCTATCATGTCGGCAAGGCCAATCTGGACGGACTGGTCCCGCCGCCGATCGACGCGGCCGGTGACGACGAGGGAGCAATTGCAGCTGTCTCAGCGGGGGATAAGACACGGCTTAGCGGGTTCTTTGACGCCTTTGGCCTGAAGGACAGCAGCGCGATCGAAAAGGGCATGGTGTTTCGCGATCAGGCGGGCTGGCCGATTGCGATTTCGGCCGGTTTGTTTCGCACCGGTCGCGGGCAAGTCAGCAATGCCGCCCGCCGCGATCCGGAATCGCTGCGCCATGTTGCGGCGGCTATCACCGACCCGGTCGAGATACGTTGGCGCTGGGTGCAGGATGTCGAAGGCCGGCCGATGCTGATGCGGCGCTATATCGGCGCGCGTGCAATTGCCGATTTCGGACGGACCGGATGGCGCTGGCAGATTACGCGCTCACCTCGTTTTCGCAGAGGCCATCTGGTCTGGACGCGCAAATAACCAGTAAAAATCGAAAGCCGATTGCCAGCCCGCATATTGGCGGTTAAGTCTTTGCAAAGGCCACCCAGATGTTTCTCTGACATCTGTCAGGTAAAGGATCGAGACTGATCCCTCCATAAGCGCCTTCATGACAGGCACGACATCTCTTCCCGCAATCGCGAATGCCACCGCTGTTCATGGTGGCAATGGCGCTCTGCAGCAAGATTTTCTCATCATGCCCTTTGGCACTCCGATTTTCACCCGCAATGCCGCAGAGCATAATTTGCGCGATCGCGCTCACGCCGACCGGGTGCTCGCCGCCACCAAAGCTGCCCTGGCAAGCGCGCAAATGTCGATCGATTATGATCACCAGACATTTACCGCCGCCAATACGCAGGTCGGTGGCACGGCCAAGGCCTCTGGCTGGGTAAAGGATCTGGAAATTCGTGACGACGGGATCTGGGCTCTGGGTGTCAAATGGACGTCACTGGCCGCGACAGCCCTGGCCAGTCAGGAATATCGCTACATTTCGCCTTATTACAAATATGATCCGACCACGGGCGATGTCACCCGGATTGTCAACCTGGGCATCACCAATCTTCCCAATTTCGACATGGCTGCGATCGCGGCCGAACATTCTCATAATAACCAAGGAAGTTTTTGCATGAAGAAAATTGCTGTGGCGCTCGGCCTGGCCGAAGACGCAACCGAGGAGCAGATCCTCACCATGATTGCCGACTGGAAATCCGCGCAGTCGGTTGCCAGTGAAATGCAAACCGCCCTGATCACTGTTTTCGGCCTGTCTGCAGATGCAGATGCCGGTGCAATCGCCAGCGCTGCCAAGACGGCAAAGGATAAGGCTGACCAGCCTGCCGTCGCCGCCGAAGGCGAGATTGATCTGTCAAAATATGTGCCGCGCGCAGAATTTGATGCGGTCGCGAGCCAGGTCAATAGCCGCGAAGAAGCCGATGCTGTTGCGATGGTTGAGAAGGGCATTGCCGACGGCAAGCTGTTGCCGGCGCAAAAAGCGTTCTGGATGACCCAGGCGAAGGCCGACAAGGCTGCCGTGGCGTCCTATCTGGAAGGCGCGCCTGCGATCCTGAAAGATGTCGATTTCGACAACCTCGATAACAAAACCGCCACCGGCCTGGCCGCCGATGAAGCGGCTGTCGCATCTCAACTGGGGCTGACCGAGGACCAGTTTAGCGCAGCCCAAACCAACAACGAAGGAGCTGCGAAATGACTGCACTCGCACAGAAGCGCGAAATCCCTACCCGTGACGGCAAACAGTTTTCCCGTCCGGTTGCCGCCGCTACCGTTATCTATGCCGGCGCATTGGTCTGCCTGAACGCCGCAGGTAACGCTGTGCCCGGCAGCACGTCGACCACATTGGTTGTCGACGGCATTGCCGAGGACACGATCGACAATAGCGGCGGATCGGCTGGCGACGTAAATGTCCCGGTCTATCGTCCAGGGCTGGCGCGCTTTGCCAACAGCACCTCAACCGACGAAATCACGGCCGCTGAAATCGGCGACAATTGCTACATCGTCGATGACCAGACGGTCGCCAAAACGAACGGCACCAGCACCCGCTCTGTCGCCGGCAAGGTCGAGGATGTGGACGCCCAGGGCGTCTGGGTCCGTCTCGACTAATTTGCGAACATTTAGAAGGAAAAGCATCCCATGAAAATCAATCCCGGCAATCTTCAGACGCTTGGCACCGGCTTTAGCGCGCTCTTTGCAGGCGGGCAGGGTCAGGCTGTTTCGCAGCGTGCCCTGGTCTCCACGACCGTCCCTTCGTCCACCGCGCAGAATGAATATGGCTGGCTCGGCAAATTTCCAGGCATGCGTGAATGGATCGGCGACCGCGTCATCAACCAGCTCAAAGCCTATGACTATGCGATCAAGAACAAGGACTGGGAAGACACGATCGAGGTCGATCGCAACGATATCGAGGATGACAATATCGGTATCTATGGTCCGTTGTTCACCGAAATGGGCCGGGCAACCGAAGCGCATCCTGACGAGCTGGTCTTTGCATTGCTCAAGGCCGGGTTCACAACCAAATGCTATGACGGCCAGTTTTTCTTCGACACCGACCACCCGGTCCTGGACGAGGATGGCGTTGCGCAAAGCGTTTCCAATACCGGCGGCGGCAGCGGCGCGCCCTGGTTCCTGATCGACGACAGCCGGGCGCTGAAGCCGGTCATCTTCCAGGAGCGCAAGAAGGCGCAGTTTGTCGCAATGGACAACTTGACCGATGAAAATGTGTTCCGGCGCAAGAAATTCCAATATGGCGTCGACGCGCGCTACAATGTCGGCTTTGGTTTCTGGCAATATGCCTATGGATCCAAGCAGACTTTGGATGCCACCGCGTTCAAGGCTGCCTTTGCGGCACTTGAAGGGATGAAGGGTGACCATGGCCGTCCGCTGGGCGTCAAGCCGAGCCTTTTGGTTACCGGCCCGTCAAACCGCAGTGCTGCACAGAAGCTGCTCAACAGTGAACTGGCATCCGGCGGCGAAACCAATGAATGGAAGGGCACGGCGAAGCTTGAAGTCGTGCCATGGCTGGCCTGATGGAGGGCGTTGATCTCTCGATTCGCGTGACGGCCGGATCCGGGACTTTTCGTCGCGGCGGCTTTGGCTTCTCCGTTGTCGCCACGGTTCTTGCCGCATCGGCTCTGACCGTCGGTGCCTGCTCGGCCATCCTGCAGGAAGAACAGCTGCAGGTCGAGCTGGGCGACGGCGAACAGTTCCTGATGCTGAACGCAGAGCAGCGGGCCGACATTGCAGAAGTGCTGTCCGACGTCGATGCCGATGCCCCGATGGATCAGGTCGATCTGGCCAGTCTGCTGTCCGCGATTGGATTCGAGGCACCTCCTGAACAGGGTGGTGACGATGATGCGTCCGGCGGGGACAATTCTGAACCAGGACAAACCAATCCGCCCCCTGCCGGAGCGCAATCCGGCAGCGCGGATACGGGGGGCGGCGATGTGACCACGACCGCATCGACGGGAGCTGATAGTGCCGGTGCAACCCCGACACCATCGGCTCCATCCCCTGCGCCATCAGCGAAGGTCGAAACAACCATCGCTCCACCTGCTAAATCGGCGTCCAAACCTGCCGCCAAGCGGGCACCCAAGAAATCAGCCAAGCCGTCCGCCAAAGCGGCTGACTGAAACCCTCCGCGTGATCCGCTCACGGGCCAAGTCCGACATCCGCGCTAATCCCGCGCATTACCGGATCACGCGGAGCTATTGAAACGAAAGGATGATGCTCTGTGCCCCTCGCGAAGCCTCAATATGCCACATTGGCCGATATGCAGGCACGCTATGAGGCCAGCGATCTTCTCCAGCTGACGGATCAGCTCGACACCGGTTCGATCAACGAAACGACGGTGAACAGCGCAATTGCGGACGCCTCTGCTATTATCACCGGCTATGTCGCGCGGCGCCATGACAATATCGATCTGCTGACCGATAATCCTATTTTGAACATGATCTGTTGCCAGATTGCCTATCGCAAGCTGTGGCGCGATACGCCGCCCGACAGCATCCAGAAAGCCCATGACGAGGCGCTGGCCGAACTGGGCAAAATCTCCAAAGGCATTGTCGTTCTGGACGAAGGCAGCGAAATCGCGCCGCCGCGTCCCGATGCGATCCACACCAACAGCGCACCAAAGAAAATGTCGCGCGATTCCCTGGGCGGTTACTGATGGCCGCGTCTCACCAAATCCGCGCCCAAGGTGCCAGCGCGATCGAGGCGCAACTGTTCGGACTTGTCCAGGCCTTTGGTGACATCTCTCCCTTGATGGGTGACATCGCGCTTTACGGGGAAAGCTCCACCATCGAGCGGTTCGAAACCGAAATCGCGCCCGATGGTTCGCGCTGGTCGCAATCGATCCGGGCGCGCACCGAGGGCGGCAAGACGTTGACGGACAACGCCATATTGAAAAACTCCATCACTCCGGAAAGTGGCAGCGACTATGCCGCGTGGGGCAGCAACATCATCTATGCCGGCATCCATAATAATGGCGGCACGATCCGCGCCAAAAACGCCAAGCATCTGTCTTTCGGCCTGCCTGGCGGCCTTGGTTTCCGCAAGGTTGAAGCGGTCGATATCCCGCAGCGGGAATTCCTTGGCCTGTCGAGCGAAGACAACGTCGAGATCATCGCGCTGGCAGAAGATTATGCCATTGCCGTAGCACCGGGGATTGAACGATGAACTGGTCGACGATCGTCCTGACCATCGTGATCATCCTGATGCTCTGCACCAGTGCTTACAGCTATAGGGAGTTGCGCGCAGCCGAGCGTCAGAACTGGCGCGAGGAAATCTATTTCTGGGCGGTTATCCTGTTCCCCTGGGGTTTTTTTATCTGGGCGATCCTTGATCTTGCCTGGGACAGCGCGCGTCGCTGGTTTCGTCGCCGCATCCTGCCGATCCTTCGCCGGTGGTTTTACCGGATCCGGAGGGCGGGCAAATGATCGCGCAATTCGAACTTGCTGTTCTGGCCAAGCTCGCATGGGCTGGCGCGCCGATCGGCGGTGGTGAAAGTCTGCTGGGCTATAAATATCAGACACTGGAAAGCTATCCCGACGACTGGGGCGCCTATTTCGAGGACGAAAAGGTCGCTGCCCGGCCGCCCGCTGCCTGGGTGACGTTCGACGGCTTTACCGGCGGAGAGGAACAGGCGAGCGGCGCGATCCGCTATTCCGCGCGTTTCTGGCTGGTGGTCGCTGCGAAGAACCTGCGTAACGAAACCGCGACTCGTCACGGCGGCTCCGGAGAACCGGGCAGCTATCAGCTCGCCACCGATGCCGTCGCGCTTTTGGCCGGCCAAACGCTGGGGCTAGACATCGACCGCATTGCGATTCCACAGATCCGCGAGGTCAGCCGTACAGACGCCCTGCGCAAGCGCAAATTGTCGCTTTATGCGGTGCAGCTCGTCACCGCGATGACCGTGGATCCGCTGTCCGTTGATGACGGCGATCTGGCACCGTTTGAAACCTTCCACGCCAATTGGGACATTCCCGCCTTTGGCGGCGTCGGTCCGGATCTGCCCGATGATGCAGCGGCCGATGCAACGGACAATCTATCACTCGAAGGAGACCAGAGTTGAGCAAGCTGATCCATGTCGCGCCGGCCGAAGGCCGCACCCTGAAGGAAGTCAACGGAATGACTGTTCCCGCAGAAGGTCGGAACTTCCCAGACAGCAGCTGGTGGCGCCGCCGCGAGCGTGATGGCGACGCCATAATCTCCAAATTCAAGAGAACGACAAAGAAACCCAAAAAAGGATCTGAGGCATGATCAGTTTTAACAATATTCAATTTGGCCTGCGCACGCCCGGCCAATATATCGAGTTTGACAATAGCCGTGCCGTTCGCGGGCTTCCGGCCATCGCCAACCGCATCTTGCTGATCGGACAAAAACTGGCCACTGGAACAGCGGCCGAACTGACCTTTCAGCCGATTGTCGAGGCGGATCAGGCCAGCACGTTATTCGGCCGCGCTTCGCAGCTGCACCGGATGGCAAAGTTCCTGAAGGCTGCGGACAATTATTCCGAATGCGTCGCGATCGCGATCGATGATCCCGCTGCCGGCACTGCCGCGACCGGTACGATTGCTGTCACCGGTCCGGCCACCGCGACCGGCACGATCGCGTTGATGATCGCCGGGCAAAGCGTCCCGGTGGTCGTGCCCAGCGGCACCTCTGCTGCGGCAACCGCGACCCTGATCGGGGCGGCGATTACAGCGGCGCTCGATCTGCCGGTTACGGCATCGGTCACCGATGACGACGTGACCATCACCGCCCGGCACAAGGGCCTGATCGGCAATGACATCGACATTCGCCACAGCCACTATAGCGGAGAGGTGCTGCCCTCTGGCATCGGCCTGACCATTACCGATATGGCATCCGGTGCAGGCGAACCGGATTATGCAGAGGTTACGGCGCTTCTGGGCGACAACGAATATCGCACGATCATTGTCGGTTCGGCCTCGACGGCGGTGCTCGATGACATGGAAACTGAACTGAACGATCGATGGGGCCCGCTGCGCATGCTGGAAAGTTTTTGCTATGCCGGGATGAAAGGCACACAGGCGGCGATGGCGACATTTGGCGATGGCCGCAATTCGGAACTGGTGTCGATCATAGGATCTGGCAAATCGCCGACACCACCCTGGGAAGTCGCGGCCAGCTATGGCGGCACAATCGGCTATCATGCCCAGATCGATCCGGCGCGGCCGTTTCAGACGCTGGAATTGAAAGGCGTTCTTGCGCCGAAGGAAGCGGACCGGTTCACCAGGGCAGAACGCGAACTGCTCCTGCAGGACGGCATTTCTACCTTCACGGTCGATGGTGGCGGCGCGGTCTATATCGAGCGGGCAATAACCACCTATCAGGTAAATGCACTCGACATCGAGGACGTCAGCTATCTTGATGTCAACACGCCGCTGACCCTGGCCTTTTTGCGCCAGGCAGTCCGGATACGCATCGCGGCCAAATATCCGCGGCACAAGCTTGCCAATGACGGCACCCGCTATGCTGCCGGTCAGGCGATTGTTACGCCATCGGTGATCCGTGCCGAATTGATCGCATTGTTCCGCGAACTGGAAGAGGCCGGCCTGGTCGAGCAGCTGGACCAGTTCAAGGACGATCTGATCGTCGAGCGGGATGAAAACGATGCCAACCGGCTCAACGCATTGATCCCGCCCGACATCGTCAATCAGTTCCGCAGCTTTGCCGCCGCGATCCAATTCCGGCTCTAAGAGCCCTCTGAGACACCACTGAAAGGACGTTAAGACATGGCAAATAACAATCAGGTTTTCGGGCAAGCAACGATCAAGGCCGATGGCATCCTGCTCGATACCGACAAGGGCGCGACGCTTGATGTCGGCGGGACGGGACGGGAGAGCGTCGAGGGCGACTATAATGCTGGCGGGTTTCAGGAGAGCACGAAGCCTTCCAAACTCGACTGCACGGTCTTTGTGAAGCCAGGCACCAGCGTCACCGCGTTGGCCAGCATCGACAATGCCACCATCACCCTGACCGCCGACACCGGTCAGACATGGATGATCCGGGGCGCCTATTGTTCCGAACCGCCTGTGATCAACCAGAGTGATGGCAAGGCGACGCTGAGCTTCATGGGACCACCAGCCGAGGAATTGAGCTGATGTCTGACAATGGAATGCCAAAAGGTGCGCCGTTCGAAAAGCTGAGCTGGGAAGAATTTCAGCAGCTGAAGAAGGAACCCAATGGCGCAGTCGTTTATCCACTGGTGTTCCCGGTGGAAACGAAACTGCAGGCAGTGGGCGCCGAAGCGCGCGTCGAAACGACCAGTGAAATCACGATCCAGCGGGTCAAGGCAAAACACATGGATGCGCTGAAACTGGACGGCAGTCTGGCGACCGTTTCGATCGAGCTGCTTTGTGCGCTGACCGGCCTCGACAAGGTCACGGCCGGGGAAATCGACGATTTCGATGCCGAGCGGATCGACGAGATCATCCAGTCTTTCACGGTGCCTGGGTTGATAATTGGGAGGACTGTCTAGGCGCGCTTGCCGACGTTTTCGGCTGGCCTCCCTCGGAACTGATGGAACTCGACTGGCCGGGCATTGATCGCTGGCTGATGCAGGCGGAACGGATTTTGGAAGCAAGGAACAATGGCACTTAAACTCTCCCTGATATTGCAAGCCATCGACAAAATGAGTGGCCCGACGCGCAAGGCGGCTGGCGGCTACTCATTCATGGATAAGGCGATCGCCAAAGCATCGGGTACCAGTGCCAAACTCGCCCGGTCACAGGAACATCTAGAGCGCCGCCTGCGCCGGAACAAGCGGCTCGCGAAGGGACGTTTCTACCAGGCATTCACTCAGTCCACTGCCAGTGCTGCCCGCAGGGTTCGCAGTTTTACCCGCGATCTTAAATTGAACGAGCGCGCGATGAAGCTGGCCAAACGAGCAGCTGGCGGCTTTGCCAGCAAGTTGGGAAGCTCGCTCAAATATGGCGCTCTCGCGGCGGGAGCGGCGGGCGGATATGCGATTTTTGATATGTTCCGTGTCGCCAGCGATTTCGAGCAATTCCAGATCATGCTGGAAGGCACCGAGGGATCCGCAAAAAAGGCCAAAAAAGCGATGGGATGGGTGCAGGATTTCGCATCGTCCACGCCTTATGAACTCAACGACGTGATGGCTGCCTATGTCCAGCTGCGCGCCTATGGCATCGATCCGACGACCGGGGCCCTGCGATCGCTGGGCGATGCTGCCTCGGGCATGAACAAGGATCTGATGCAGGCCGTGGAGGCCATGGCAGATGCACAAACCGGCGAGTTCGAACGGCTCAAGGAATTTGCGATCAAATCGAAAAGCGAAGGCGATAAGGTCACCTTTAGCTATATCAAAAACGGCCGCACGCTGACCAAGACCGTGAAAAAGGATGCTGCAGAGATACAGGCGGCCCTGACAGGCATTTTTGACGAACGCTTCGGCGGTGGCATGGAGCGCCAGTCTAAAACCCTCAAAGGGCTGCTCAGCAATCTGAAAGACCAATGGGCCAAATTCCAGCTGCAGGTTGCCGACGCGGGGATTTTTGACAAGGTCAAAGACGGCGCGCAGCGGCTGCTCGACAAGGTCGGCGAAATGGCGTCTGACGGCCGTCTGGAGCGCTGGGCCGAGAAAATCTCCAAGGCGCTTGAAAAAGCCTGGGACATGGGCGTCAAATTTGTCGAACGTACCGACTGGGAAGCGGTGGCGCGCGGCCTTGGCACGACCGTCGATGTGCTGATGAAAATCATCGGCCTAATCGGCAAGGCGCAATCGGCCTATGAACGGTTCAGTAAATGGAAGGCCGGAAACCAGCTCGAGACTGTCGAGAACAGCCGCGCAGACTTTGCAACCAAGAACCGCGTTCGCAAGGTCTATAACCAGCAATTCGGAACTCGACCGGTAAAACGCAGCAATCCCTTTGGCGGAACGCGGCCGGGTTCGGTCCGCTATGCGCCAAGTGGCAAGACCCGGCCGCTGTCCAGTAGTGCGCCAGGAAACAACGTGCGGGTGAGCGGCAAGACCGAAGTTGAGATCAGCGTCAATGGCCCAGCAAAGGCGAGGGTCAAGAAGACATCGAGCCAGGGCAGCGACGTGGCGATGTCGGTCACGCTCGGCAAATCAAATGCGCTGGCGGCATGAGCTGGCGTGACGAATATCAGCCTGGCAGCTTTCGGGGCGCCGGCTTTCGAACCCAGCGTCAGGAGACCTTTGGTGGTCGCCGGATTGTCACTCATGAATATCCCGGTCGCAACGATCCGACGACCGAGGATCTGGGCGCACGGGCAAAAACCTACACGTTGGAATGTCATGTCCTGGGCAATGACTATTTCGCCGATCGGGACGCTCTGCAGGATGCGCTGGAAGGTGAAGGGCCGGGCCAGATGATCCATCCCTGGCTGGGCGCGATGATGCTGGTGGTGCTCGATTTCACATTCACCGAAAGCACGGCGGAAGGCGGCATTGCCTATTTCACTGTCACCTTCGGGGAAGCGGGGCTGGCCGTCGATACGCCGCAAGCCATTGACGGCCGTGCGCAAGCATTGAGCGTCGCGGATGCCATCGACGCAGAAGCACCCGGTGGCTTTGCCGGGGATTTCAGTATCGCCGGGCTTCCCGGTTTTGTTGAGACAGCCGCCGATGATATCGTAAATGGCGCGGTCGCGGTGACCCAGTTTGTTGCCGGCGTCGGCGGCGGTGTCGGTCCGGCCCTGCGCGCGTTTGATGCGACATTGCGATTCCTGCCGGACAGCCTGGCCAATCTGCTGCGGATGCCGATTTCGCTTGGGCAGGCGATCCACAATATGGTTCTGGCTGTTTCCGCCCTGCAGCGCACGCCGCGCCGGAAGGCCGCAATATTTCTGGAAATGATCGACTATGGCGAGGATCTGAAGCCGGTTCTGCCGATCACGCCTGCGCGGATCCGCCAGCGCGACAATCAGGATGCCTTGATCCATCTGTTCCGGGTGCTCTGCGCATCGGCACTGGTCCGCGCCGTCGCCGACATATCCTTTACCAGCTATGACGAGGCCGTGGCGGTGCGCGACCGGATCAGCGACCGGTTCGACATATTGGCTCTTGCAGCGGCTGATGACGGTCAGGACGCCCGGGCGGATGCCTTTGACCGCCTGCGCCGGGCGATGGTCCGCGATGTCACACAGCGTGGCGGATCATTGGCGCGGATTTATGATTACCGGATTTTATCGACCCAGCCCGCACTCGTCATCGCCAACCGCCTCTATGGTCACCAGAACAGCGATCAGCAGGCCGATGATATCGCCATGCGCAACAACATTCCGCATCCCGGCTTCATTCCCGGTGGCGCTAGCATCACCGTTTTGAGCGAGACAGGCGGTAGTGATGGTTGAGCAGGTCACCCTTACACTCGACGGGCAGAAATATGACGGCTGGACCGACGTCACCATTGTCCGCAGCCTCGACAGTCTGGTCGGCAGCTTTACCCTTGGCCTCTCCGATCGGGAGCGCACCGGGGACCAGCCCTGGCCGATGCGTGCAGGCGCGCTTTGCACGGTGTCGATCGACGGTGAGATATTGATCACTGGCTGGATCGATCGCCTGTCACCGCTTCTGGACAAAGAAAGCCACGACATCGTCATATCGGGCCGCGACAAGGCATCGGATATGGTCGATGCGTCGGCGGTCCATCCGTCGGGCAGCTGGAAGAATGCCACGCTGCAGCAGATTACCAGCGAGCTGGCGCAGCCATTTGGCGTCGCCATCGATTTCGCCGCGCCGGCCGATACAAAGATCAAACGCTTTGCCCTGCAACAGGGGGAGAGCGCCTGGTCCGCGATCGAGCGTCTGGCGCGGATGCGCGGGTTGATCATCTGGTCGCTCGCCGATGGCCGGATCCGCGTTGGCAATCCCGGCCAGGGCGCGGTCGTGGGCGTGCTGAAGCAGGGTCAGAATATCCTGTCGGCTTCGGCCGTGCATGATGTTTCCGATCGCTTCGGCGAATATATCGTCAAGGGGCAGGCGTCCGGAGACGATGAAGCCAATGGTGCCACCGTTTCGAAGATCACGGCGCGCGCCACCGATCCGGCGATCAATCGGCATCGGCCGCTGATCATTATCGCCGAAGATCAGGCGAGCAAGGCAAGTGCCCAGAAACGGGCAGAGTGGGAAGCCAATGTCCGCGCCGCCCGCAGTCAGCCTGCGCAGGTCACGGTCCAGGGATGGAAAAACGCCGGCGCATTATGGGCAATCGACAGCAAGATCAAACTGGAGGCACCGGCGCTTTATATCGACGCTGAAATGCTGATCGCCGGGGTGACCTTTATCAAATCGAATGACGCCGGCACGGTGACCGAATTGCGGCTCGAACGGCCCGAAGCTTATGCCCAGGGACCGGCTGAAGGCGACGACGCTTCGGCGCTGGGAGGCGATTGATGGACGATATGGCCAATCTTAACCGCGCGACAAAACCGCTGTCCGACCGGATCCGGATGATGATCGGCCGTGTGCTGGTCCGTCTGGTCGACGACACCAAAAAGGCGCAGTCCCTGCAGATCGAACTGCTCGATCAGGAATCGCAGGAGGGCGTCGAGCGTTTCCAGAATTACGGCTTTACCAGCAACCCGCATCCCGGTGCGGAGGGATTGGGAATCGCTGTCGGCGGGCTGCGCAGCCACATGGTCGTGATCGCAGTGGAAGATCGCCGGTACCGCATGAAGGCGCTGGAAACCGGCGAGGTCGCACTTTACGATGATCTGGGCAATTTCATCAAGCTTGGCCGGAACAAGATCGAAATCACGGCTGTGACCGAGGCCCATGTTACCGCGCCGGATGTCACCATCGATGCCGAAGCGGATTGCACGATCACGGCCGGCAGCTGCACCATCAACAGCGACGATATCAATCTGGGCGCTTCGGGCGGCCCGGCCGTCGCGCGCATTGGCGATGATGTCGATCTGGTCAACGGCAAAATCTTGACCGGCAGCGACAAGGTGGCGGCGGCATGACTATCCATATCGACATCGCATGCAACGATCCTGATAATGGATTATTTGCTGGACGAATTTCCGGTATTACCATTGGCAAAAGCGACATCGAGCTGGAACCGGTGCGATTTACGGGTCCGGCCATGAGGCACACCACAGCGGGGATAGTGGTCTCAGGAAAGAGCTTCGCCTGCACTTTCACCATCGAATGGATCGGCAATTGGTGCTGGAACCGATATGACTTTACCGAGAGCGAGGCAGTTCGCTTCCTTCTTTGGATTAGGCACCGTCATTCTTTCAATCTCCAGTCCGCCGAGAGCCGGTTTTACAAGCTATGGAAGACAAGCGGGACAATCTCGAGCGATCTGTTGCTGAAAGTTCTTAAGGGGGCCATTCATGACTGACCTCGCTCTCCATTGGAACGCAAGCACCTTCACCGGCGATATCGTGCTGCAGGATGGCGCCCTGGCGATCGATGACGGGATGCGCACCGCAATCTTCCTGTCATTGTTCACCGATGCCCGCGCGCCCGATGATGCCGAACTGCCGGAACAGGGTGCCGATCGGCGGGGTTGGTGGGGCAATGGCTTTGCGGCTGATGGTCTGTCTTCCCGGCATGAAGAAGTGGGTTCGCTGCTATGGCTGCTGCGCCGGTCGAAAGTCACCAATGCGACGCTGGCGCTCGCAAAAACCTATGCCACCGCCGCTCTGCAATGGCTGGTCACCGACCGGGTTGCGCGCAGCGTCCTGGTCGAGGTGGAGGCGCAGGGCAATGTGCTGGCGATCGGCGTCACCCTCGACCGGCCGACCGGTCCTGCCCGCCAGCGTTATGATTTCACATGGGATGCCAGTTTATGAGCTTTAACCGACCAACCCTGTCCGAACTGATCGAGCGCGGTCGCGCTGATGTCGAGGCGCGTCTGCCCGGCGCAGACAGTCGTTTGCGGCATAGCCTTCTAGACATAGTAATGCGGGGCCATGGCGGCGTTGCTGCCGGTCTTTATGGCTATCTCGACTATATTTCCCGACAGGTTCTGCCCGACACGGCCGATGGCGAACATCTTGCCCGCTGGGCATCGATATGGGGCATCAACCGGAAAAGCGCGATTGGCGCATCCGGCTCTGTGACTTTTACCGGGACCAGCGGCGTTACGATTCCTGCCGGCACCGAACTGACCCGGATTGATGGCACGGAATATAAAACATCGGCAGCCGGCACACTCGCGTCCGGCACCGCCGATATCGCGGTCGAGGCAATCGACGGCGGCCCGTCCACCAATATGGCGGCGGCCGGGGAACTCACTCTGACGTCGCCGATTGCCGGCATCCAGTCTGTTGCCCTGGTTGATGACGATGGATTGACCAGTGGTGCCGAGGAAGAGGACGATGCAGCCTTGCTCGCACGTCTGTTGCAGCGGATCCAGCTGCCGCCCGATGGCGGTTCGGTGAGCGACTATGAACGGTGGGCACTGGCCTTTGATGAAGTGACGCGGGTGTGGGTCTATCCGGCGTGGATGGGTCTGGGTTCCGTGGGCATTGCGTTTGTTATGGACGGGCGGGACGACATTCTGCCGCTGGAGGATGATGTCGAGGCGCTGGGTGAACATCTGGAGCCGCTGCGCCCGGTCACCGCCAATGTCGTCGTTTTTGCGCCCACCGCCCAGCCGGTTGATATCATGATCCGCCTGGTCCCCGATACGTCCGAGGTGCGCCTGGCGGTGGAGGCCGAACTGGCCGACATGTTCGCCCGCGATACAGCGCCAGGTGGCACCATTTATCTCAGCCGTATTGGCGAAGCCATCTCGCTCGCGGCCGGAGAGAATAATCACCAGCTGCTGCTACCCAGTCAGGACATTGAGGCACCACAAGGCTTCATGCCGTTTCTGGGAGAGGTCAGCTACGCCTGATGGATCAGCATATCGCCTTTGATTATGCCGTCCAGTTGCGCCAGTTGCTGCCGCAAGGCTTTGCCTGGGACTTTACCGCCGACAGCAACCTTGCGGCGCTGATCGGCGGTCTGGCTGAAGAATTTGCGCGCATCGATGGCCGGTCAGCCGTGTTGATCGAAGAGGCTGATCCGCGCACGACATTGGAGCTGCTTTCCGATTGGGAACGGGTGGCCGGATTGCCGGATGCCTGTTTCGGCCAGCCGGATAATATCGCTGAACGTCAGGTGGCTCTGGCGCAGAAAGTCAGCGGAATTGGTGGGCAGGATATTGCTTTCTACACCGAACTGGCCGCGCGCCTGGGCTATGTGGTGCAAATTGCCGAACACCGCAGCGCGCGAATCGGCATGCGCTGCGACGAACCGCTTAATGGAGCGGACTGGGATTTTGCCTGGACGGTCATGGTGCAATCTTTCGAGGGTGATATTCCCTCCGAGCAATCGCTGGTGGCTGTTGCCAAGATCGGCGACCGGATCGGCGTGCGTCTGCGCGGCTTTGGTGCGATCGACCTGGAGTGCATCATCCGTCGGCATGCTCCTGCGCACACCCAGGTTATCTTTGCCTATGAGACAGAGCCGGACGCGCTCTTCTGGATGAATTTCAATGAATAAGGAGAAAACAAATGTTTCGAATTGACAGCCCAGGCAGCGTCGACGGGCGTTTTAACGCAGGTAATCCCGGCACAGGGCAGCAGGCAACACAGCTGTCGGCCGACTGGTTCAACGCTTTGCAGGATGAAATCGTCAACGTCCTTGAGCAAGCGGAAATAGACCCCGACAAAGCTGATAGTGAGCAGCTTTACGCGGCGATCCTTGCGATTGCCACGGGCGCTGCCGGTGACGGATCGGGGGCTGTGCCGACAAGCCGGACAATTTCTGCGGCCGGACTGGCAACAGGCGGCGGTGACCTAGCCGTCAATCGCACAATCACTGTGCCCAAGGCCTCGGCTGGTGATGTCAGCACCGGAACCGATGACACAAAGGCGGTGACCGCTCTTGCTCTCCAGGGCGGGCTTGGCGGTCAACTGCTGGCTGGCACCGGTTTTAAGACGATTTTCGGGCTGGTGTTTCAATGGGGAACGGCGACCGTATCGGGTGACGGTTCAACCAATGTTACGTTGCCGACCACTTTCTCCAGCCAATGCGTTTTTGCCGGTTTCAACGGCGGAAGCGTTGACACCGGTGTATCGCATAATGGGCCATATGTGAGCGGTAAATCAGTCAGTGCACTGACGGTATTCTCGGCGCTTAATACCAGCACGGTCGGCCAGTTTTTCGCCATCGGTTTCTAACGAGGATAGTATTATGAATAAGAGCAATAAATATTATAGTCCGTCCACAACGAGCATGTTCGACGAAGCGGTTCACGGCGTTCGCCAGATAGCGGTTGAACAGACGTCGGCGGAGATCAAGGCGCGGAAGCGTCCCAAGATGGTCCCCAATCCGGCGTGCACGATTCCCAGCGATGCCGTTTCGATCAGCCACAAGCAATGGGAAGATCTGCTTGAGCAACTCAATCATCACGGCAAGGTTCTGGAACCTGGCGCAAAAACGCCACGGGCAGTTGACCCGCCTAAATCAGCCGAGGAAGTGGTTGCTCGAAACCGCACCCAGCGCGATCGGCTATTGGCGGCGAGCGACTGGACGCAACTGGCCGACGTGCCAATCATAGACGCATCGCGCGGCCAATGGCAGGTCTATCGGCAGCAGCTGCGTGATCTTGATCTTTCGGATCCTGAATGGCCTGTCGCACCCGACGATGCGGATGCGACCGCATAATGGCGCGTCGCAAGAAAGACGCTGTCGAGGCACCACAGAACGAGTTGGAAGCAATAGTTGTTGCCGTAGACTATGCCCTGCTCGATCGTGCGGTGGGTCGCGCGGAAGCGATTTGTGATGAACAGATCGACCAGGCTAAAGCGCGGCGTGATGAGAATATTGCCACTCTGAAGCCGAAGCTGGATATCGCATTCGAGAAGCTGCAGGCCTATTATTCTGCCAACGAGGATGTCTTGACAGGTGGGGTGAGGCGATCGGTGGAACTGGGGCCGGTCACCATCGGCGAGCGGCTGACAACACCGAAACTCAAATTGCCCAGCGGAATGAAGGAGGCGGGCGTCATCGCTTGGATGCGATCCGTTCGAGATGTCGGCGGTTTTGCCAAACGGTTCATGCGAGTGAGGGTTGAACTCAACAAACAGGCGATTATCGAGGCGCTTAAGCCGACAGACGAGCCCCGTACCGGACAGGATATGAAGGACAGTAAAAAGCTGGCCGACAAGGGCCTGAGCATCAGACAGAAAGACGAATTTTTTGTGAAGGTACCGGAAGAGGAACCGGCCGGGAATTCTTTTACGCCAGCCTCCAGCGAATAAGAGGGAGGCAGTGGCGCGCCAACGCCACTAACCGCAGGATCAGACCCTGCATCTCGGGCAGCTGCAGCTGCCGTCAATTCCCTCACCGGATGGCCGGCGAGGACGTATATGGGATGCAAAGATGAATGAAGAGTTTAAAGAGTTTGACCCGGTGCGCGTAGTCAAGCCTGTCGCGCCATATCTGGGAGGCAAGCGCGCCTTAGCCAACCGTCTGGTTGAGCGCTTTGACGCGGTTCCTCACAAGCGATATGTCGAGGTGTTCGTGGGTATGGGAGGTCCGTTTTTCCGCCGTCATCAACGGCCGAAGATGGAGGTGATTAATGATATCTCGGTCGATGTGACCAACTTGTTTCGGATATTACAGCGTCATTATCCGCAGTTTCTCGATACGCTAAGATGGCAACTGGCGGGCCGTGCAGAGTTTGATCGGCTCAAGGCATCCAATCCAGATGTGCTCACTGATCTCGAGCGCGCTGCGCGGTTTCTATATCTGCAGCGGATGGGTTTTGGCGGTATGCCTCGGAGCATGGGTATAGACTTTAATGCCGGTGCCCGGTTCAATCTAACCAAGCTGGAACCGATGCTGCAGGATGTTCACGAGCGTTTGTCATCCGTGATTATCGAGCGGATGCCCTTTGCTGATCTTATCCGGAAATATGATAGCAGGCCAGGCACGCTGTTCTACTGTGATCCGCCCTATTTCGGTTGCGAGGACGACTACGGGAAGAACATCTTCTCAGAAGCGGATTTTACTGTTCTGAGAGACCTCTTAGCGAGCATCCAAGGCAGGTTCGTTCTCTCGATAAATGCAGTGCCTGAGATCCGCGAACTGTTCGCCGATTTTGATATTGAGGAGGTGTCGCTAAACTACCGTGTGAGCGGGAAGGTAACACCGGCGAAGGAGTTGATCATATCGAACTAGAACCGCGCAACTTTTTGCGCTACGAGTATCAAAATGACGATTTCCAGTGCTCTAGAACCTCTTGTCCCTAACTCTAAAAGCTTTTGTCCCGCTACA
>NZ_LR732710.1 GCF_902506555.1 Sphingorhabdus sp. 109
CTACTTCGGTAGGGCAGCATCAATCATCAAGCAAAGAGAAAGGATAAAACAACAGACTTTTAAAAAACGCCGCTTGCTTCACAGCAAGCTGGCAGCTTAATATCAACCAGATGGTGCCAAACACTCACATGTTAATGAACCGCAATCTGTCTATCGAACGCTGACGGGGGACATGCATGCTGTTTCCCGGAGACGACTAGAAAAAAGGAGCTGTCAAGCTTGCCGATTTTCAGTATATCATGGCCACTTGGCACAGGTGTCGAGCAAGCACAGACAAGGGCTTCTCAGGCAGAAAATAGCGAAATGGTCGTCTTTCGGTTGAAACACCAGATTACAATGATCCCCCAATGGCTTGGGGATTTGCAAAACCGTACTGCGTTTCTCGGGAAGCCCTGATCAAATTTGCCTGTGTAGATATGTTGGGATTCGCGAGACATCTTCATCATCTTTCCGCAAAAGACCATGGATCAGGCTCCCGGCCCGCAATCAACACATCGCAGTGGAGGATTGGGGCCAAATCCAAGAGCATGGTTCAAATTTCTGAAGGCTGTGCGCACGCCCTCTTCCAGTACGGGATGGTAAAACGGCATTTGCAGGATTTGCTCTACGGTCATGTTGGCCTGAATGGACCACGCCAGAAGATGCGCGATATGTTCAGCTGAAGGGCCGATCATTTCGGCTCCGAGAAACCGTGCGCTGCCGTGTTCGGCGTAAAGCCTGAGGATACCCTTGTTGAGACCCATCACCCGGGCACGGCCCTGGTCCTCAAATGAAACTTCTCCGGTCGCGAAGTGGCATTCCTGTCTAGCCAAGAGCGAGGCATGGCTGGCCCCGACCATCGCAATTTGCGGATCGGAGAAAACGATGCCGATCGGGGTGCGGCGAGATCGTTTGTAGGAATGCGGAAAGCGCGCTGCATTCTCTCCGGCCAAGCGGCCTTCATCTGCCGCTTCGTGCAGCAGCGGCAGGCCAGGCGCAGCATCGCCGGCAATGAATATATGGGTGTCGCCAACGCGGCCGGACAAGGGGTCATATTGAGGCACGCCCGTCTTTCCGAGCGGCAGGCCGGAATTCTCGAGACCGATTTTATCAATATTGGGCCTGCGACCGGTGGCTGCGACCAGATAGTCGAAGCTGGCTTCCTGATCCGCCGTTTCGCCCCAGCGCACCGCGACTGTCTCCCCTTTGCGCGAAATCCGGGTGTCAGCGTTCCAGATGGCCGGGAACTCGCCAGAAAAAATGTCGGTCGCATATTGGCGCACCACTGGATCGGTTAGTGGCCCGGCCTGACCGCCCCTTCCGAAAAGACGCACGCGCACTCCCAGCCGGTGCAGGGCCTGGCTCAATTCCAGACCGATGACACCAGCCCCGAATACCGCGGCCGAACCGGGCAGATCGGTCCAGTCAAATATATCATCATTGACGATCAGCCTTTCGCCGGCGGCGAATAATGCTTGGGGAATGGCGGGCCGCGAACCGGTGGCGATGACGATCGTGCGGGCAGAAATCTTGCGTCCGCTGCTCAACCGAAGCGTGTGATCGTCTTCGAAGCGGGCATATTCCCTTATTATCTCGCCCTTGTCGAATCCATGGACAGCCTCTGTGACAAAACCGACAAAGCGGTCACGCTCGCTACGTACCCGTTTCATCACGGCTATGCCGTCGATCGCCGGATCGTCATATCGGACCCCGAACATGGGAGTCCTGGACCCCGCATGCGCTGCCTCGGCTGCTGCGATCAGGAGTTTGGAAGGCATGCAGCCCACGCGCGCGCATGTTGTGCCTAGTGGCCCGCCATCGATCAGTGCAACGCGATCGCTATATTGCGAAGCTTCACGATAGGCCGCCATTCCGGCTGTGCCAGCGCCGATGATGGCGACATCGAAATCGAATTCACCGGCGCCAGATATCGGCCTGTAGCTGTTGGTGATTACCGTTTGATTGGTCATGGAAAAAGATCCTGATGATTTTAGAGAGAGCGAGACGGGGTAAGTGAAAACCCACGCACCGGGATTTGCCGATCATCGCGCCAAGAGCATGCTGTGGCCGCGCCTATCTGCCTTGCGTGTCGCAGGTGCATGTTCTTCAGGTAGAGCTATCATGCTGCCGACTTTCTGCGGTCTGAGTTCAGGGGTAGCGTCGTGACCAGTGTTTCGACCAAGGGATCGAGCGCTGCAAAGGCTGCTTTATGCGAGGCTTCAAAGCGTTCGTCGCCAAACTCCTGATACTCGATCCCGACCTGGTGAATTGTCTCCACGCCAAGATAGCGCGATGCCGTGCGGACATGCGGAGTCAGGCTGTCGCGCCCTTCATTGGGCTTTCCAGCAGAGAAGCCGAATTCCCCCCATGAAGTGAGTAGGATGAGGGTCTTGCCGGCCAATATCGGTTCAAGCGGAGCATCGCCGCGAGTGAGGTCGAAGGTAAAAGTCTTGTCGATTCTCACAACCTGGTCAAACCACGCTTTGAGCGCGGCGGGCATGCCGTAGTTGTACATCGGCGTTGCCATGACGATGATGTCGGCACCGGCCACTTCGGCAATCAGTTCGTCTGATAGCGCAAGAAGCTGTTGCTGATCGGTCGACCGGTCCTTTGCAAAAGCCGCTGCAATCCAGTCTTGACTGATGATCGGAGGCGGATTGGCGCCGACGTCGCGCAGGACAATCTCATCCTGCGGACGCCGCTCGCGCCAGCTTTGCGTGAAGCTGTCGGCCAGTTCCCGGGTAAGCGAACGCGTGATCCGCGCGCTGGCATCAATGCGTAATAGTCTAGTCATTTTTCAGGTCTCCTGCAGTGGCGGCAAGCTCTGGTCGGCGGGTTGTGTCGCGGTCGAAGTGGACGCGGTTAGCCTTCCCGAGGGATATCGGCTGTGTGCGTGACAGAATGGACCAGATTTGCCTTGTATCAGCCCATGTCGACGAGGTTGGTCGTCCAGGCGTTCGGTTCAAATGCAGCGTCCAGTTCGGTGGCCGCGATATGATTGGTATAGTTCGACATGACCTTGAGGGCCGTGCCGAGAACAACTTCCAGAATATTCTGCCGGGTGTAGCCCGCTTCAAGAAATGCCTCGATATCTGAAGTTTCGGGCCAGCCGCGCGTTTTGTTGATCACGGCGGCGAAAGTACGAAGCGCCTCGAGCTTCGGATCATTGATCGGCGTATCGGTGCGCAGGGCCTCGATTATATCCTGCGGGACACCGGCGCCTTGCGAGATCGAAGTGTGGGCAGCCATGCAATAATGACAGGCGTTCAACCGGTTATTCGTCATCAGAATGATTTGGCGCTCGGCCTCTGACAGATCGGTTTTGTCGAAAATTCCGGCCAGCGTCATATAGCCTTCGAGCAGGGCCGGGGCCTCGGCCATCGTTCCGAGCAGGTTGGGAATAAAGCCGTATGCGCTTGTGGCGGCATTCAGCAGTGGCTGTGCGTCTTCGGGTGCGGTTTCGAAGTCGTGGGTGGTGAAAGATGTCATTTCAATCGGTCCTTTGAATGGGGTCGTGCCTGACGAGAGACACGAACGGGAGAGGGTGTTTTCCCGGCATGAACGGCTGGCCTTGCGGGATAGCCAGCCGTCCTGCGGGGATCAGAGATCTTCGACTTTGCTGTGCTTGATGGTCGGCCATTTCTCTTTGGCGGTGCGCAGCGTGTTTTCCTTGTCTGCGAGGTAGCTCTGGAAAACAGCGGCATTGACGAAGAGATAGAGCTTGCCTTCCACGATGTCCGCATACCGCGGATCGCCATCGAGTTTCTTGCCAAGGGCAACCGCATAGGCACAGAAACCACCATATTGCGGCAGATAACGCTCTGGATCGGATTGGAACCGTTCCGCCGTCAGTCCGGACGCGAAATAATAGGTCACGCCATCGTGAACGACCGCATGGCTTGCTTCGCCAGGCGCAACAGCGTTCATCGTGCTGAGTACAACCGTGTCGACGCCATGAACGCCCAATCCGGCGCCATCCAGAGTATAGCCGTTGGTAACATTATATTCGTCAGCCGCATGAGCGGGTGCCGAAAAGCCTGCGGAAAGCGCGATGGCGAGAGCAAGCCTGGTTGGCAAAATACGCATAATTTATCTCCTTTGAGTTTTCAAAAAGGGGGACGGTGACCGATGAAGCCGGGATCGGGGGGCAGTGGGCATTCCCGGTCACCGTCCGTTCGGCTGGAGCAGGGAGAGGGGTCAGTGGCTCCAGCCAAAGGTCAAGAGGGTTGGGCTATTTGCTGCGATAGGCAGCCCTGATCGCCTTGACGGTGTTGTCGGTATTGTCGACAGCACTGGCAATCATGCGGAAGTTCACAAGCGAAGCATCGTAGCCGTTATAATGTTCGGTGATGGCACCGGCGGTGGCATCGGTGACAACCATGACTTCAAAGCCTGCCTCGATCAGCGACCGCATGTGCGATTCCGTGCAAAGGTTCGAGGACATGCCGCCCAGGATTACCTTGGAAATCCCTGTCTTGCGCAGCTGCAGGGCCAAGTCGTTGCTGTCAGGCCCGTAAACCTTGTGCGGGCTGGTCACGACTGTGCGACCGTTGTTGATGTAAGGCTTGTATTGGTCGAGCCAGTCAGCACCTGAACCTTCAAAAGCTTCGAGGGTTAGGGCATGCGGGCGATCAAACATGCCGATGGAGTGCATCAGCGTTTCAAGCGTGCCTTCGAACTGCCAGCGATGGTCGTGTTTGAAATAATAGTGGGGAGAGACGAACACCGGCATGCCGGTTTGATCGGCAACCTTGAAAAGTGCTCCCAGATTTTCAACGGTGCGGTTCTTGGTGATGCTTTCACCCACGACGCCCCAGGTCACACCGTTGGGCGACAGAAAGTCGTTTTGCGGGTCAGTAATGACGATCGCGGTTGTTGCAGGATCGATCTCGAATCCGGGCATCGGCAATCCGTCGTTGACCGGTGGTTGGGTTGCGGTTGCGGCGCGGGATTCTTCCTGTGCAGCAGCGCCGCCGGTAGCCATGCCAATTGTTGCGATAGACGCGAGCAGGGCGAAGGCCAGCTTGCGCGAAGGCTTGGGGGGGTGGTTCATCATTCA
The DNA here is from genome assembly GCF_902506555.1 of Sphingorhabdus sp. 109. GTDB lineage: Bacteria > Pseudomonadota > Alphaproteobacteria > Sphingomonadales > Sphingomonadaceae > Parasphingorhabdus. Next base: position 5,039 of record NZ_LR732710.1, read on the forward strand.
TTCCTCAGCAAGTGTTTCAACCTACCAACTCGCCTTGGGTCATATATCCGGATCTACAGGTCAAATATTGCTGTTCACCGGATTTCGCCTTGGAGTTGACGATGACTGGATTACGCCGACCGAGCGCGGTACTTCTTGACCGTGGCTGCCAAAAATTTGATCTGGCATGCCAAATTCGGAGAAATGCGTTATACGAAGCATTGAATCGGCAACGACGGGGTAGGCAGAACGCAAGGTGGTAGAAGTTTCGAGCCTTTTTGCCCGCAAGGCGATTGCTCAGGCGGAGCAGGCGGTTGCCAATCGTGCGTTGGCGCGCGTCGGCATAGTGCGTGAGCTGCTCTCCGACCCCGCGAACCAGATACCCGTGGAACAACACCATTTCCTGTTTGAAACCTTGGCGCGGGAAGAACGTCCGCAAATCAGCTTTCACATGCGGACGTCGGCTTCGATGCGTTGTGAGGAGTTCGGCCCGCTCGGGCTGACGATCAAATCCGCTCCAACGCTGCGACGCTCGTTCGAGCGGCTTGACCGCTATGCCAGACTCTACAATCTCTATTCCGTGTTCGCCTTGGCGGACAAAGGTTCGGAATGCTGGTGGATGAACCACAAACCGGTCCCGGATAATGACGGCGCCAAGCTTTCGAACGAAGCAGCGCTGGGAACTTTTGTCGCGCTTTGGCGCGATGCGAATGGGGACGAGTTCAATCCCAAGCGTGTCCAGTTCACTCACCTGCCAGTGGGTGATGTTCGACCGCTTGAAGATCATTTCAAATGTCCGGTGACCCACGGCGCGGAAGTCGACGCGATTATCATGCATCAACAGGACGTTGATCGACCAAACCGCGTAGGAGACCAGCATATCTGGAATTTTCTCCGCGAGCATATGGAGCAAATCCTTCGCACTACCGAACCGAACCGGATTGACCGCGAGGTGGTAATCCAGATTGCCAACAGCCTGAGCGATGGGGTGCCGCGTCTCGAGGATGTGGCATGCCATTTGGGCATGGGCAGCCGCACCTTGCAGCGCCGCTTGTCGGATCTCGGACACAGCTATCAGTCCCTGGTCGATGAGGCGCGACGGGAGGTGGCGCTTAAGCTCGTCGGCGAAACCAGCCATTCGCTGGTAGAGGTTGCCTTCCTGACCGGCTTTTCGGAACAAAGCTCCTTCACCCGTGCTTTCAAGCGATGGTCGGGAAAAACGCCGCGCACCTATCGCGGTGAAGGGCCGAGAGTGGCGGCTTCCCAATATTGAAGATTCAAGGTTGTTGGTCATGGTTCGGGAACGGCAGCTGCTGTCTTTTGTATGCGAGAGTGCCTGAAGATATCGGCAGTCCGCTAAAGCCCTAGCTCGGACAGGCCCGGATGATAGTCAGGACGCCGCCCGAGGGGCCAGCGGAAAAGACGTTCAGCTTCTGTGATCGGCCGTTCATTGATGCTGGCATGGCGGTTTCGCATCAGACCGTCTTCGGCAAATTCCCAATTCTCGTTGCCATAGGCGCGAAACCAGTTTCCGCTGTCATCATGATATTCATAAGCATAGCGAACCGCGATGCGATTGCCGCTATAGGCCCAAAGTTCCTTGATTAGCCGGTAGTCGAGCTCTTTCGCCCACTTCCGCTCCAGAAATTTCCTGGCTTCTTCGCGGCCCCGGGGAAATTCGGCGCGATTGCGCCATCTGGTATCTTCAGTATAGGCCATAGAAACTTGGGCTGGATCGCGACTGTTCCAGCCATCTTCGGCCAGTCTCACTTTCTCGCGAGCGGACGTTTCGTCAAACGGGGGCAATGGGGGACGTGACATGGTTCAATCCTCTATCTGGTGGGGGGAGAGAGGAGGCTGAATGCATTCCTCAGAGGGGAATTGTGCTGGCGCGACCGTCTCTGCCGCGCTTGCTTGCGCATCGGCGGAGCCGGCACCCGATGGAAACTGGAAAATTAGCAGCAGCATCAGGAGATAGAGACCTGCGATTTTGTGAAAGGCGCCGGAATCGCGTTGCTTGTGGCGGATGCTATCCGGGGCAAAATGATCCATGGCCAACTCCTCAACAGCAGGCATGGCGATCAGGCTGAAAGTCATGGCTTGATCTCCCGCGGCATGCTTCCGCCAGCCCGTGCAGCGTCGGAAAGCGGGGTTTCGCCTTTGGGGTGAGTAGCGCAGCCCGCCTCAAGCTCGGTCGCTACCTCTGCCCAAGAGCCCGTCCTCAGGGCTTTTGGCGAGAAGGAATTCTCGCGCATCGTCCACCGCAAGTTCGAGGCCCCCCGGCGAAGGACCATCCCGCTCGGGCGGAACGTCCAGATTCTTTCTGCGCCCCTGAAAGATGCGATTTCCGGAGAATCAGTGAGGACTCGCGCGGTCCCGGTGATTTGCAGGATGTCGCCTGTTTCAAAATCGACGAACAGCAAGCCGGCGCGCGGATTGACGAGGAAATTGCCAAGCGTGTTGAAGTGAAAATTCCCGGAAAAATCCGGGATCGTCAGTTGGTCATCTTCGTCGATCCTGACAAATCCGGCATTGCCGCCTCTATGCGAAGCATCAACCTGCCTGATGTCACCGCGGTCAACATAGGATGCGACGAAAAAGGTGTCGGCGGCCGCGATAATGGCACGGGCCTCATCGGTCAGACCGGCGGATTTCGTGACTGTCGCCGATTTGGTCTGGTCCAACTCGCGTGAAAAGCTGTAATCACGCAGCTGGATATATTGCGGGCAGTTGCCAAAGGCCTGGCCGACTGTGACTTCCAGGGAACCGTCTCCGGCGCTGTGGATGTCTCCGTTCATCCGGTTGCGACGGCGAGTGTGCAGTTCGATGCCGAGTATGCCGATGGCCGCGCCGGTCTGGGCGCCGGCGGAAGCGGGATCGGCAGCGTCAAGCGTTCCGCGGATGACCAGAGACCTGGCTGACGGGGAACTGATGAAGCCCGGAGCGCCGGTCAGCATTGTGGGCCATATATCGCCAGAATGATCGACCATCGCCACAATGATAAACGGCAGTCGCGCATAAAAGTCGCGGTGCTGATCGGGCATGAAATCTCGCACTATTTTTGCGCCGATATGTTCCATCCGTTCAGCCATGCCGACCGAGCGCTGCAGTGCGATTTCGCCTGCGTGGAAGAGTCCGTCTGCGGGTTCGCCGGTCAAACTGTTCATGGCCAAGGTCCTGTTGCAAGAGGGGCGGGGCAGCGGTGCTGCAGGAGGGAGAGCAATGTGCACCGCCGCCTCGCCAGTGGTGTCAGGCCGCTGCTGCAAGCCCGACCGGGGTCCGGGGGAAGGGGACGAAGCCGGGCATCGCTTCGATGCGGGAAAGCCAGGCGTTGACTTCGGGATAGTCCGAGAGATCGACATTCCCCTCCGGCGCGCGCGCGATATAACTGTAAAGCGCAATGTCGGCGACCGATGGTTCTCGTCCGCCGGCGATCCAGTCGCGGCCTGCCAGTTCTGCCTCGATAACGGTTAGAACATCGTGCGCGCGGCCAATTACCTCATCCGGGCTGAAGGTTGCGCCGAACACGGTTATCAAGCGCGCAGCGGCGGGTCCGAAAGCAATCTGTCCTGCGGCAACCGACAGCCAGCGCTGGACCGCTGCAGCTTCGGCCGCGCCGTCAGGCAGCCAGTCTGTGCGGCCAAATTTCTTCGCGGCATAGACCAGAATTGCGTTGGAATCGGCGATGATCGTGTCACCGTCGACCAGAACCGGAACCTGGCCAAAACGGTTCAATTTCAGATAGTCGGGTTGCTTATGCTCGCCTGCGCCCAGATCTACGTCGATGACTTCAACCTCTGCACCGATGAGTGAAAGGAACAGACGCGCCCGATGGGCATGGCCGGAAAGTGGGAAATGATAGAGTTGCATGGGATCGCTCCTGATTGAATGAAGCCGATATGCTCGGCAGGCCTTATGTGGAGCAATCCAGTTCGCGTAAGAACCGGGAATGTTATGAATTCAGTATTTCGAAAATTGAAATAATAGCGCTTGTTTCTCACTGCTGCCCCGCTAATCTTTATTTATCCAGTGCTGACGGAGGAAGAAAATGGACCGGATCCAAGCCATGCGCATATTGGTGCGCATCGCCGATAGCGGTAGTTTCGCGGAGACGGCTCGCCAGTTCAATATGAGCCCGCCTGCGGTGAGTCGCGCCGTTGCAGGATTGGAGGGTCTGATCGGTGCCCGTCTGCTCACGCGCACCACGCGATCGGTCAAGCTGACCGAGATTGGCGCGCGCTATGTTGAGGACTGCCGGCAAATACTCGCCGCGGTTGAAGAGGCGGAGGCCGCCGCATCGGGATCCTTTGCAAAGCCCACCGGCAGTTTGACGATCACCGCTTCAGTGATGTTCGGACAGATATATATTCTACCGATCGTCACCGAGTTTCTCGACCTATATCCTGAGGTGACAGGACGTCTCGTGTTTCTGGATCGCGTGACCAACTTGATTGACGAAGGTCTGGATGTCGCTGTCCGGATCGGTCATCTTCCAGACTCCAGCTATAGCGCGATCAAGGTCGGATCCGTCCGGCGTGTAGTCTGCGGTGCGCCGGAATATTTCGACCGCGAGGGTGTCCCTGCACGACCTGCCAGTCTGGCGACGCACCGGATAATTGCGGCAACCAGCGCTTGGACCTCGCTAGACTGGAGATTTGGTCGAGAGAAAAAGGAGACTGTCCGGGTTTCGCCGGGTTTATTCTGCAATTCCAATCCTGCGGCAATCGAGGCGGCGCGATCCGGATGGGGACTCACCAGGGTTCTATCCTATCAGGTCGGGCCGGATCTGGTATCGGGAAAGCTTCAGACGGTTCTCGAGGAATATGAGGAAGAGCCATTGCCGGTTCATATCGTCCATCCGGAAGGCAGGAATGCGTCTGCTAAGGTAAGGACATTCGTCGATTTTGCTGCTGAACGACTGCGGGCAAACCGCTTCATCAATTGATTCAATGTTTCATTTAATGGAATAATATCTTTCGCTGAAGATCAATTATCACGAAAGCCGGACGATCCTATCTGCATATCCGACCCCGCTTCAGGGGCAAGATACGGAGTTAGAAATGAAATCGAAAATAATAGTTACGGCCCTCGCAGGCATTGCAGGCTTCATCGCAGCGCCGGCGCAGGCAAATAATTTTGACGGTCCCTATGTTGGTGTTCAGGCGGGCTGGAACAGAGCTGAAGTGGCTGATCGCACCATCGATGCTCAGCCTGTTGATGCTGAAGTGTCGCGCGAGGCCGTCGTGCTGGGCGGCTATGCCGGATATAATTACAAGGTCAGTGACCGCTTCGTGATCGGTGCAGAGGCTGGATTCAGCGGCGCATTTGATGATGATATCCGCGCCCAGACGTCTGGCGATTCGGTCACAATCGATCCTCGTTACAGCTTCGATCTGACGGCGCGCGCAGGTTATCTCGTGGATGACAAGACACTGGCATATGTGCGCGGCGGCTATGCTAATGCCCGGGTTCGCACGACACTGGTTTCTGATGATGTGACGTCGCGTGCATCCGACAACCTGGACGGCTGGCTTGTCGGCGGAGGCGTTGAACGCATGCTGACCGACAATATCAGTGCGCGTCTCGAATATCGCTACACCGACTTCGGCAACAATGGTGGTCTTTATGACCAGCATCAGGCCCTGGTCGGCATCAGTTACAACTTTTGACCCGCTTGATGGTGCCGCCGTCCTGAAAAGACAGCGGCACCAATGCGGTCATGGAATTCATCATGAGATGGACTTATTCGAAATTTGTCGAGCCTGAGCTCAAGCTATCCGCGTTCAAATTGCAGCCGATCGTGATTGCAGCCTTGGGCAGTGGTCCCCTGACCGCGGCGCTCCTGAACCTGACTGTAGTGGCATTGATCACGATGGCCAGGGAATATCTGCCTGAATTTCTGTGTTTGCGACCCGAGCATCCCTGCAATGGCTGATCCTGGATACGAACGGATATTAAGCCAGCTCAAACTGGCCTTGCTTAACGATTGCGGCTGTGAGGATACACTTTCCAGGGCTGAGGAAGACGCGCGCGATGTAGGCCTCTCCGGCGCTGATATCGACGCCGCGCTCGGCGAACGCAGCTTCGATGTACGAACCACGGCAGTTCTGGCCCTCGGCTGTGCGGTCAAAAATGGTGATGCTGCCGCTCGAGATGCAGCCAGAGAAAGGGCGCTGGCCGTAGGTTTGACAGCCGAAGAGCTGGATTTCTTCACCGGCTTTGTTGCGGAATTTCGCGAATTGGCACAGAAATGATAGCACGGCCAGCCCTTGATTGTCGATTGTCTGATCGCCCGGTTCAGCGATCATCATTATTCAACAATGGAGATTTCCCATGACCGATGACGAAAACAGCAAAACCAGGGCAATATTCATGGTGGGATGGAAAGGTCATTGTCCGCGTTGTCGTCAAGGGCGCATGTTCCGCACCTGGCTGAAGATTCAGGACGGGTGCGACATCTGCGACTTGGATTACCGTTTTGCGGCTCCGGATGACGGCCCGGCATTCTTCTCTCTGTGCTTTGTTGCATTCCCGCTATTGTTCTTCGTGGTCTGGCTTCAGGTTGCTCTCGAGTTGCCGGCGCCTCTTGTTTTTGTAATCGCGATCCCGCTGATGGGAATTGGCTGTCTGCTCCCATTACGTCCGATCAAGGGATGGTTAGTCGCCTCCCAATATCTCAACCAGTCCGTCGAAGCCGGAACGGAAAAGCTCTGGTCGGAAATCCATACAAGAGAGGACGAGGCTAAACGCGACACGTTAGATTCTTGATGATCTCCAGACTCTCGACGATCCACTTCTGCTTGCCGCCCATGAGCAGCCGTCGCGCAGTCTTTAGGTCGCCGCGGAAAGCGGACGTAATCTCCGCGCCACCTACGACCGCTTTCGGGCTACGCTATACCCGATCCCAACGACTTAGATTGGGTCGGAAGCGGAAGGTCCGAGTTACACCGGGGCGCTCTGAACGCCGACAGTCCGCAAACAGTCCTATTCTGTTGAAAAACTTGAAGTCGGCGGCACTGACACTAATTTTCGGTAACAATGATCCAAAATAACCTGGTTGCGTGAATCATTGTTGCGCTCGATGCTTCATTTAAAGCGAAATGTTGCTGACGAAAAACGGTGCCGGATTTTTTCACGGGATAGGCCCATTTCTTGGCGTAGGCGATGGAGTTGTCTTGCGTCGGCTTTTAGCTCCCACCATTGATACGCAAATAACTTTAATTGTGGCGAACAGAGCAATTCACCCTTTAACCTCCCACCATTCAGGCCAATTGACCTTGCCGGGCGTGCGCACCCCGCTCCACACCTCGCGCTGTTCCTGAATAGTCAGCCGCCTTTCACCAAGGCGTTCAAGGGCAGCCTCGACGATCCATGGGTTCAATTCCCATCGCACGCGGTTTTTGTCGGCGGGGTATTTCCTTCTTGCCAAACCAAGCGGTTCCAAAATCGCATCAGCGCCAGAACTGACCACCGATAAGACAATAGCATCAATGTTCTGCCTGTCGTCTCCGCGCTCCGTGCGGGCTTGTTCAATAGCATTGAGCGAGTCCCGGGCAGCAGCGCTATCACCCGCGAGCCCTTTCTGGGTCAATTTGAGAAGGAACGCCTCGGCAGCCGTTATCCTGCGCTCTCCTCCATCCTCGCGGATCGTCACCATCTGACCAAGCACGGAATCATAAGGAACAGACTTATGGCGGTTCCTGGGGCGCCCCTTCGGATTGCCTGACTGGCCCTTCCTGAAACGCATTGGGGTTGGGGGCTTGCCGTAACCTTCGCTCACTCAACTCTACTCCGCGGCCACTTCAAGCTATCAGGATCAAATGAGAAGAACCTGATATTGTCGGCTTCCCTGCGGTCCAATTTCTTGCGTCCGGGACGGCTTAATGCTGCCTGCGTCGCCCAGGCATGCACTTTCCATCTTGTCGGAAAGGCCGGCTCGGGCTCTGCAATGCCGAGAATACGAAGAGCCTCATCCGCGTTGTCAGCCGAGTAATGGTGCTTGAGCTCAATTTTCCGGCACGGTTCAGGGTTCTTCTGCTCAAGAGCCCTTTCCCGTTTCTCGATCATCTTGAGCAGTTTGCGAATTGCCAGACGCTTTCCTGCAAGAGCATCTTTAAGAGTCTGCTGCTGCAACGCCTCTTCAACCGTTGCCTCACGCGCTTTTCCATTCTGGGTAATGGTCAATGTTTTGTCGAGAATGATCTCGAACGCCGAAACATTGGGCCGGCGATGCTTGCGAGGCCGTCCTTTGGGATTGCCGGACTGCCCGGGCTGAAAGCGCGTACTGCTCATGCCGCCAGATCCTCGCCATCGCGAAACACCAGTTGCGGCTCCTTGCCCGTTAGATCGCTCCAACGCTGCATTGCAAGATCAACATAGGCAGGATCAATATCGAGCCCCCGGAAGGCGCGCCCCACTCGCTCGGCGGCAACAAGACTTGTGCCCGAGCCGAGGAAAATATCCAGCACAAGTTCGTTCTGCCTTGTGACATCGCAGTAAGCGTCCGCCACCATCGCCACTGGCTTGACCGTGGGGTGGAGCGCCAGATCCTCGCGCCGGGAGCCGCGCATGGAGTTGACGCTGGGATAATCCCACACATTGGTTCGGTTGCGACCATGCTTGCCAAGTTCGACGTTATTGATGTGCGGTTCATCGCCGACACGATAGACAAAAACCATCTCGTGCTTCGACCTGTAGAGAGAGCCCATTCCGGCATTGCTCTTGTTCCACACACAAATGTTGAGCAGGTCCCCGTAGATATCACCGACCGAAGCGGTCACATCATCCATGTGACGCCAGTCCATGCATATAAAATGGACTGCTCCGCTGCGTGATACTTTTGCGCAGGCACCCAAAGTTTCAGCAAGGAACATCCTGAACTCGGCTTCGTTCATTTCACCAGATGCCATCGCAAACTCGCGGTGACGGCCCTTGGCATTGGCGTGGCCGTTGATCTTCACGTTGTAAGGCGGATCAAGGAACGCGCAGTCGATCAAGGCGCCTTTACCAACTACACTCTGCAAGAAACCAGCATCACGCCCATCGCCGCAGGCGACCCGGTGCTCACCGAGCTGCCATATGTCACCACAATTCACACGCGGGTTTTCAGGGACGGCAGGGATCACTTCATCGTCCGGGTCCTCACTATCAGCAAGTGCCACGTCGATCTCTCCAGGACTGAAGCCTGTCAGACCCAGATCAATGTCTACTTCTGGCAGGGAAAGATCGGCAAGCTCCAGCTTGAGTATTTCCATGTCCCAGCCTGCATTGAGCGCTATCTTGTTGTCCGCAAGGCGCAGTGCCTTCTTCTGGGGTTCGCTGAGGCCCGCAAGCACAATCACCGGAACTTCGGCAAGGTTCAGTTCTCTGGCGGCCCGAAGCCGGCCATGCCCTGCAATAATATTGCCCATCGGGTCAGCAAGTATGGGATTGGTGAACCCGAATGCCCGGATGGACTCTGCGATCTGAGTGACCTGCTTTTTTGAATGGGTTCGCGCATTGCGCGGATCCGGGATCAGCTTTTCGATCCGGGTATAATTTACCTCAAGGCGGCGATCGGCAGAATCGTCTGCGAGCGATTCGTTTGTGTAGATAAGAAGAACATATCAGGACCATATGTTCTCATCAAGAGCTATTCCCGACAGCGACCATTGGTAATATTTCAACTGGACCCGGCGATCGCTAATATTCCTGTTCTGACGATTAAACCCTCTGTTGCTGGCGATTGGGGCCCCTGTTAATGGGTGTCCGTCGTCAGATAAATTGAGACAGATGTGTCATTCACTTTGTTGAGTGTTTGGCACCATCTGGTTGATATTAAGCTGCCAGCTTGCTGTGAAGCAAGCGGCGTTTTTTAAAAGTCTGTTGTTTT